>NZ_QURL01000009.1 GCF_003403015.1 Fulvimarina endophytica | reverse complement strand
GAAACTCCTGCGCCGGATATCAGATCAGGACCGAAGCCCCTCACCCATCCGATGGAAAAACCGTCCGGCCCAACCCGGCGTGAACCGGACTGGCGAACAGCTTCGCCTATGTAGATAAACGTCACAAAAGCTTCAAGACCCGTCCGCTCGAAATCATCCGAACCACCCGTCCAGACCCCCAAGGAACCCGAACGCCCCGGAACCCCGGGGAAGCCTCGAAGCCGGCACCAGAGCGAGTTGAAGAACTCGCCGGCGGCGCCTGCTCCGTCGATGAGCGGCTTATAGGCGGAACCAACCAAAGCCGTCAACCGCAAAATCGAAGAAAAAACATAGAGCCCAAAATTACCGCAAACCAAGACAAGTGGTTGAAAAACAATCAAGTGTAACGACACGCAGATGACATGGTCCGCGTCATCGCCCCGTCACGCCGATGTCACGTCTTCCCGACGACCCGTCATGGCGACGTCCCATCAAAGGGCGTCATCAGGACGAGAAGGCCGTCCCCGTCACGACGTCGGAGAGGAGCTGGATGTTGAGGCCGACGATCAGCACCGCGATGAGGACGGCAAGGCCGAGCACGAGAGGTGAGGCCCGAAACTCTCCCATGTCCCGCCGGCGCATGGAGAAGAGGACGAGCGGAACCATGGCGAAGGGCAGCTGGAGCGACAGGACCACCTGGCTGAGGACGAGAAGACGGCCCGCCCCAGCCTCTCCATAGGCGAGGATCATGGCCGCCGCCGGAAGGATCGCGATCGCGCGCGTCACCAGCCGGCGCAGGACCGGCGAGATCTGAAGATGCAGGAAGCCCTGCATGACGATCTGCCCGGCAAGGGTGGCGGTCACCGTCGAGGAGAGGCCCGAGGCGAGAAGCGCCACGGCGAAGAGAAGCGGTGCGAGATCGGAGCCGAGAAGGGGCGAGAGCAGCGAATAGGCATCCGTGAGATCCTCGACCGCCCCGGTCCCCCTCGTCTGAAAGGCCCCGGCCGCAAGAACGAGGATCGCGCCGTTGACGAAGAAGGCAAGGGTCAGCGCCAGGGTCGAGTCGAGCGTCGCATAGCGGATCGCCTGCCGCTTGCCCGCCGGATCGAGGTCGTAGGCCCTCGTATGGACGATCCCCGTATGGAGATAGAGGTTGTGGGGCATGACCGTCGCCCCGACGATGCCGAGGGCGAGATAGAGCATCTGGGGATCCGAGACGATCTGTGGCGAGGGAACAAGCCCCGAAACGATCTCGGCGATCGCCGGCTGGACGAGGATCATCTCGCCGAGAAAACAGCCGGCGATGATCAGGATCATCGTGGCGACGAAGGCTTCGAGATAGCGGAAGCCGCGCGATTGCAGGAACAGGATGAGGAAGACGTCGAGGGCGGTGACGACGACGCCCCAGATGAGCGGCAGGCCGAAGAGGAGCTTCAGCCCGATCGCCGTGCCGATGACCTCGGCGAGATCGGTCGCGATGATGGCGAGCTCGGCCAAGAGCCAGAGGACGAAGGACACGGGCCTCGAAAAGCGGTTGCGGCAGGCCTCAGCGAGATCCTCGCCGGTCGCGATGGCGAACCGCGCGCACAGCGCCTGCAGCAGCATCGCCATCAGGGAGGAAAGGAGGACGGCGGCCAGCAGCGTATAGCCGAAGCGCGAGCCGCCGGCGATCGAGGTCGCCCAGTTGCCCGGGTCCATATAGCCGACCGCGACGAGGAAGCCCGGGCCGAGAAAGGCGAGGAAACGGCGCCCCGCCGAGCGGTGTCCCACGCGGATCGACCGGTGCGATTCGGGCATGGAGCTGCCGGCAGACGAAAAATCGAGCTTTCGCGCCGGCTCCCCCATGGGTCCGTCCCCTTCAAGACCGGAGCGCCCGATGCGGGACCGGGTTCACTCACTCGTTGCACTCGGCGGCCGACCCTGGAAGGAAAGGCACCGCGCAGATACCGGCTTTTCCCGGCATTCCAAAGAAAAACCCGGCCCCTCATAGAAGGGCCGGGCCACGAACTCACACCGCCCTTACAGGCGATCGGGAAACGCCCGCTCAGGCGAGCGTCGCGTCCAGCTTGATGTCGACGCCGGCGAGCGCCTTGGAGACCGGGCAGCCTTCCTTGGCCTTTTTGGCGATCTCCTGGAACTTCGCCTCGTCGATGCCGGGAACGCGCGCCTTCAGCGTGATCGTGCTGGTCTTGATGGCGAAACCGCCCTCGACCTGCTGCACGTCGACCACGGCCTTCGCGTCGAGCTCTTCGGCGGGCGAACCGCTCTCGGCCAGCATGTGGGACAGCTGCATGGCGAAGCAGCCGGCATGGGCCGCCGCGATCAGCTCTTCGGGATTGGTGCCGGCCTTGCCGCTCTCGTCCTCGAAGCGGGACTTGAACGAATAGCCGTGGTCGGAGAGCGCACCCGACTGGGTCGTGATATGGCCCGTTCCGTCGGCAAGAGCGCCCTTCCAGATAGCGGTCGCATGGCGTTTCATCGGCTGTCTCCTTCTCGTCGGTTCTCACCGCACCTCAAAGCGCGGTGTTCTTGTGCCGCGCGATCGGACACGCGGCGGGTTCTCGTGCGGGTAAATAGATCAGACGTGAACAAGTTCCAAGGGCGCCCCAGAGGAGCGGGTGCCCGAGAAGAGCGGAAGGGCAGAGTGCCAAGGAAGCATTCAGGAAGGGGTGCTATGATGGAGCGGAACGGGCGGCTCCCGATCGAGGGTTCGGACCAATGGCGGATGAAACCGGTGCCGGATGGGCCGACGACGGATGATATCGGGGAACGCCAGCCCACCGCCCCCTTCTGACGGAGCTTCTCGATGTCCGCGATCCTCATCTTCTCGACGAAGCCGGTCCTCGACGAGATCGAGGCCTGGCTGCGTGCCCTTGCCGACGAACGCCAGGCGAGCGGCGAGACGATCGAGGCCTATGAGCGCGATCTGCGCCAGTTCATGACCTTCATGACGGGCTATCATGCGCGTCCCTGCGAGCTTGCCGATTTCGCCGATCTGAAGCCGGTGGACCTGCGCGCCTTTCTCGCCGCGCGCCGAAGGGACGGCGCGGGCGCGGCCAGTCTCGGGCGCGGACTGTCGGGAATCCGCTCCTTCCTGCGCCATCTGGAGCGCAAGGGTCTCGCCTCCTCGGCAGGCGCCAAGGCGATGCGGGCGCCGAAGAAGACGAAGTCCCTCCCCCGGCCCCTGACGGTCGCGGGCGCGCTCGACGTGACGGAGGAGGCCGACGCCTTCGCGGCAGAGCCCTGGGTCGGGGCTCGCGACGTCGCCGTCCTCACCCTTCTCTACGGCTGCGGCCTGCGCATTTCCGAGGCGCTCGGCCTCGACGGGTCCGCGCTCGGTGACCCGGACGCGCGGTCGATGACGATCACCGGCAAGGGCGGCAAGACGCGGCTCGTACCGCTGATCCCCGCCGTTCACGAGGCGCTTGGCGCATACCGGGCGCTCTGTCCCTTCCATCTCGCGAAGGGCGAACCCCTGTTTCGCGGGGTGAAGGGCGGCCCCCTGCGCCCGCAGATCGTCCAGCGCAACATGGCGCGCCTGCGCGGCGCGCTCGGCCTGCCCTCCTCGGCCACACCCCATGCGCTTCGCCATTCCTTCGCGACGCATCTTCTGGCCGCCGGAGGCGATCTTCGCACGATCCAGGATCTCCTCGGCCATGCGAGCCTGTCGACGACCCAGGCCTATACCGCGATCGATTCGGCGCGGCTCCTGTCGGTCTACGACGCCGCCCATCCGAGGGCCCGCCGCAGGGGTTGACCGCCGATCCGAGGCCGCTCGCGCGGGCTCGAACCAAACCTTAAGGCCTCCTGCGGGAGAACGGGAGCCACGACGCCCCGATCGGGGATGGCGGGCGATGGATGACGGGCCGAAGGAGAGGCGAGACAGGATGAGGATCAGCATCGAACAGGCCGAAGAGATCGCCGAACGCATCTACCGGATCGCCCTCGCCTTCCCGCTCTTCGTCCTCCTGATCCTGCTTCTCGGATCACTGGTTTCGCCGGCGCGGGCGCAGGATCGCTCGTCCCCATCCTCGTCCTCGTCGGCACCCGCGTCCGCCTCGGAGCCCGGCCCCGGCACGGCGGGCACACTCGCGGCCTGCGGCACGGATCTGCGCTCCCGCCTCACCGGCGAACAGAAGTCCGAGATCGCGGCGAAGGCGGCGGAAACACCCGCCGGCGAGGGCCTCTTCTGGAAGATCGAGAAGGAGGGCGTCGCGCCCTCCCATCTCCTCGGCACCATCCATCTGCCCGATCCGCGCGTCGCGGACCTGCCGGCGAGCGTCGCCGAGGCGCAGGACGGCTCGGAGCGGACGGTGCTCGAATTGTCCGAGATCGCCGACCCGCAGAAAATGGCGCAGGCGATGTTCTCCCTTTACGACACCCTCACTCTGCCGAACGGCGAAACGCTGAAATCGGTAATGTCCGAGGCCGATTACGCGATCGTCTCGAAGGGGCTCGAGGAACGCGGCATACCGATGGCCGCGATGGAGCGGATGCAGCCCTGGTTCATCTCGACGAGCCTCTCGATGCCCGATTGCGACGCGCTCGGCGCACACGATCCGGATGCCGCCCTCGACGCTGTCCTCGCAAGCCGCGCATTGGCGGACGGGCAGGAGGTCGTCGGTCTGGAGACCGTCGAGGAACAGCTCGACGCCCTCGCCTCGCTGCCCATGGAGACGCAGATCGCGCAGCTCGTCGCGACGGTTCAGCATGCGGGCGAGACGAACGACATGATGGAGACGATGATCGGCCTCTACCGGGACGAAACCATCGCCGCCATCATGCCCACGCTCGAGGCCCTGTTTCCCGATGCAGAGGCTGTGATCGGCAGCAGCGAGGGGTTCGCCGCCGTCGAGACGGCCCTCATCGACAAGCGCAACGGGTTGATGGTCGAGCGGATGATCCCGCTTCTGGAGAAGGGCGACAGCTTCGTCGCCGTCGGCGCGCTGCATCTCGTGGGCGAAACGGGGATCGTCGAAGGCCTGCGGAAGGAGGGCTGGACCGTGACGCGCCTGCCGCGTCGATAGGCGCCGGACAAGCCGGGCCCGGCGCTTTGCGGCGAACAAGGTTCCGCCTATAGTTGTCCCTGCGATTTCAACGGCTTTGCGCGGACGGCGTCCGGCCCTCGGGCGAAGAGACGCTCGCGCAAGAGCCTCGGTCAGTCGAAAGGAGCCTCGTCCATGCTCGCGTCCAGGCGAACGGTCCAGACCCTTGCCCTCGTTCTCGGCGGCCTCTTCGGCGCGACGCTTCCGGCATCCGCCTTCGAGACCACGGCGCCGACCGCCTTCCTGAAGGACTTCAAGACCGGCCGGGTGCTGTTCGAGAAGAATGCCGACGAGGAGATCGAGCCGGCCTCCATGGCCAAGCTGATGACCGTCGCGGTGATCTTCGACGCCCTGCGGGACGGGACGCTGACCCGCGACCAGACCTTCGAGGTCTCCGAGAACGCCTGGCGCACGGGCGGCGCCAATTCCGGCGGCTCCACCATGTTCCTTCCGCTCGGCTCGAAGGTCAGCGTCGCCGACCTCATCAAGGGCATCATCATCCAGTCGGGCAATGACGCGACCATCGTCGTCGCCGAGGGCATGGCCGGATCGGTCGAGGCCTTCGCCGAGAAAATGAACGCGCTGGCAAAGGAGATCGGCCTCGATCATTCGCGCTTCGGCAACTCCTCCGGCCTGCCCCATCCGGACATGCACGTCACCGTGCGCGACCTCGTCACGCTGGCCGAATATCTGATCCGCGAATTTCCCGAGGAGTATCCGACCTTTTCCGAGACGTCCTACACCTTCAACAACATCTCGCAGAACAATCGCAATCCCCTTCTCGCGCTCGGCGCGGACGGGCTGAAGACCGGGCACACCAAAGCGGCCGGATACGGTCTCGTCGCCTCCGCCAAGGACGGCGAACGGCGGATCGTTCTCGCCCTCTCCAAGATGGGCTCCTCGGGCGAGCGGGCGCGCGAGGCCGAGCGGCTGATGACGTTCGGCCTCCAGGATTTCGAGGAGGTGACGCTGGTCGCAGCGGGCGAGGACGTCGCCTCGGTGCCGGTTCGCGGCGGCGAGGCCGAGAGCGTGGGCCTGCGCACCGGCGAAGCCGTCTCCCTCCTCGTTCCGACGGGAAGCCTTGCCGATGCACGGCGAGTGATCCTCGACAACGGCCCGGTGGAGGCCCCCGTCAGCGAAGGCCAGCGCCTCGGCTGGCTGCAGATCAAGCAGGGCGAGGAGACTGTCCGGCAGGTTCCCCTGACGGCTGCCTCCGCCGTCGAAGCATCCGGCTTTCTCTCGCGCATTACGAAGTCCATCGCCGGCCACCTGACCTGGGAGTCGAGCGAAACGCCTTGACCTTTCGCTTCGAAACGTCGATATGAGCACCATCGCGCCGTGAAAGCGCAGCGCCCGCCGGCATCGAACCTCTCAAGGTCCGAATCATTCACCGGCCAGCGCCTCGAAGGACCTGCCCCCTTTCAGTATGGATCGGTGGTGTCGGCTTTCGGCACGGCCCTCCGTTTCCCTTCTCTGCGCGAAGGCGGATCGGGCATATCGCGGCCCGGACCATTCGGCCGCACGACATCAAGGCAATTCATTGACCTCCACCAATTTCGACGCGTTCGGCCTCGCCGAACCGCTGACGCGCGCTTTGGCGCGCCTCGAACTCGTCACGCCGACGCCGATCCAGGCGCAGGCCCTCCCCCACGCCCTCAAGGGCCGCGACGTCCTCGGCGTCGCCCAGACCGGAACCGGCAAGACCGCCGCATTCTCGCTTCCGCTTCTTCACCACCTGATGAGCGACGGCGGCAAGCCGACCACCCGCACGGCGCGTGCGCTCATCCTGTCGCCGACGCGCGAACTCGCGGTGCAGATCGGCGAGACCATCGCCGACCTCACCGAAGGCACCAAGATCTCCCATGCGGTGATCTTCGGCGGCGTCTCGATCCGCCCGCAGATCCACGCGCTGTCGCGCGGCGTCGACGTTCTCGTCGCAACGCCCGGCCGTCTCCTCGACCTGATGAACCAGCGCGCCATCGACCTGCGCGAGACCCGCTTCCTGGTTCTCGACGAGGCCGACCGCATGCTCGACATGGGCTTCGTGCGCGACGTCATGAAGATCGTCGGCCAGTGCCCGAGCGAGCGCCAGTCCATGCTGTTCTCGGCCACCATGCCCAAGCCGATCGAGGATCTGTCGAAGAAGATCCTGTCGCGGCCCGAAAAGGTGTCCGTGACGCCCGAGGTGGTGACGGTGGAGAAGATCGCACAAAGCGTCTTCGCCGTGCCCCAGAAGGCCAAGAAGCTCTGGCTGATCGACTTCATCAACCGGACCGAAGCGGGCCGGATCGTGGTCTTCAGCCGCACCAAGCATGGTGCGAACCGGCTCGTCGCCGACCTCGAAAAGGCCGGCATCGAATCGCTCGCGATCCATGGCAACAAGAGCCAGTCGGCCCGCCAGAAGGCGCTCGGCGCCTTCCAGGACGGTGAGATCGACGTTCTCGTCGCGACCGACATCGTCGCGCGCGGCATCCATGTGGACGATATCAGCCATGTGGTGAACTTCGACCTGCCGGAGGAGCCGGAGAGCTACGTGCACCGGATCGGCCGGACGGCACGGGCCGGACGCTCGGGCGAGGCGATCGCGCTCGTCGATCCGAGCGAACGGGCCAAGCTGAAGCAGATCCAGCGCCTGACGGGCCTCGCGCTCGACCCGCAGCCGACCGACTATGCGGCACCCGCATCCGGTTCGGCCGAGGCCGAGGAGGCACCGCGCCGGGGCCATCGCGGCCAGCCGCCGCGCAACGGCCGCTCCCGCAATCGCCCGAAGAGCGAGAAGAGCGGACCCGGCGAGCGCTCGTCCAAGCCGCAGCGCGCCAAGTCCGGCGCGGGCGCCGGCGACGGTGCACCGCGCTCGGCCAACCGCCCCGCAGGCGGACGCCGCCGCAGCCGCAAGCCCGGTGAGCGCACCGCCGCCATGGGCTGATCTTCGGTTCGCCGAGGACGGAAAAGACGACATTACGGAAAGCCGGGCCTTCGGGTCCGGCTTTTTTCATGGGGCGAACCCTGCCGCCCTGCCCCCGTTCGGCGGGCCCGGACCGGGCGGCTCGTCATGGCCGGCGAGGCGGATCGATTGCGGTTTGCCGCGCGGATATCCATATCGCACCGAGCAACGGAACGGAGAGACAGATGGCCGAGACGATCAAGGTCGACATTCCCCACAAGCTCGGCCGCGCGGCAGCGCGGCAGCGCATCGACGAGGGGTTTGCGCGGCTGCGACAGGACCTGATGGGCGGAATGGTCAAGTTCGAGGACACCTGGACGAACGACCATCTCGATTTCCGCGCGAGGGTCATGGGCCAGTCGGTGACCGGCCGTCTCGATATCCTCGACGACCACGTCCATGTGGAAGTAGATCTTCCGATGTTCCTCGCTTCGATCGCCGAAAAGCTCAAGGGCCGGCTGCGCAAGGAAGGTCAGGTCCTGCTCGAGAAGAAGTAGGCCGCACCGGGCGGGTTCGCATCGTCCGTTCCCGGCAGCGCGGAGGCGCGGCGCGGTCGAGCCTCGCCTCCTATTGCGGAACGCCGGTCAGAACCGCCTTCTCGGTCTTGATCGTGCCGCCGCCCTCGTTCTCCTCGACCGCCAGAACCTTGCCGAGGCCCGGCACGATCATGCCGGCCTTCACGCGCCAGAGTTCGCCGGGCGAGGCGAGATGGGCCTCGTCTCCGAACACCATGACGATCGAGAAGTCCTGCGGCGTCAGCTCCCGGGACCTCACGACCACCGGGGCGGGCATCGGCTCCACATGGACGGACGCCTCCCCCTCCTTGTCGTGAGAGCTCGTCGATCCGACCATGATCGGATCGATCCGGCGCTCCTCGATACCGGCGATCAGAAGGCGGTCGAAGAAGCCAGGATCCAGATAGGAGATGGTCGTCACCACCGAGAAGAAGCCGACCGAGAAGACGACGACACCCCAGGAGAGGAACCGCACGACCCTGTCGGATACGCCGTCCGCGCGAGCCGGTGTGCCGGAGAAGCGAACCTCTCCCCTGCGCCATGCGTAATCGTCTGCACTCATGATCGCCTCGATGACGGCGGAGCGTTCCGCCGCCTCATGGGGCGCGATGCTCCGACCCGTTGAATGGGGACAGGTCCGGCCCGGCCGCCGTCGAGCCATCCGGTCGAAGGCCGCGAGCCGCCGGCGGATGGGGCCGGCAAGCCTCGTCCTTCGGCGAATGGACGGTCTCACGACATCTTTAAGGAAGGGTTCAAGCAGCGCCCGGATACCCGCCCCCTGCCTTGGGGGAGCTCCCCCTCACCGGGGCGCCGGGGACGATGGTGGCGGGCGCGCCGCGCCGGGCGGCCATGCACACTCTCTTTACCTTAATGGCGATAATCTCGCCCCATGACCGTTCCCTCCCCCATCCGCCAGTTCTCCGATCAGCGCTACCACAACCGCAGGCGCGTTCGCCTGAGGCCGGTCAAGCTCGTCAGCCAGTCCAAGCGCTTCATCGAAGACGGGTCGGTCGTCGATCTGTCCGAGGGCGGCATCCGCATCCGCCGGTTCGGCGATCGTCTGATCCCTCAGGCGCTTCTCGTCTTCGACGAGAGCGATGAGACGCTTCGGCCCGCGACCGTCATCTGGCGGGTCCGCGACGAACTCGGGCTCCGTTTCACGGGAATGGCCGAAGGCCTCGAGGCGACGGACAGGGCAAGGCTTGCCGGCCGCTATTACGCCGTGCGCTGACCCTGCCGGGCAGGACTGACCTTCCCGACAGGAACCGACCGGGTGCCCACGGCCGCAAGGCCCTGCTGCGAAGGCCTGTTATGGTTAGGAAAGCCTGAACGAAAGAAAAGACTGTTAGCTAAAAATATTTCGATACCGAGGCAACTCTCCCCCGCCTCACCCATTCCTACTCTGAATGAAGGGAGACTGACATGATGCGCATTCTCATTCTGGAAGACGAGCCGCTGATCGCGCTGGACATGGAAGATACCGTGCGCGAAAGCTGTGGTGCCGATGTGTGCCTCGCCCATACGGTCGCCGAAGCGAAGTCCTTCCTGGACGAGGGCGATATCGACTTCGCCCTGCTCGATGTCCGTCTCGAGGGACACGGCAACACCTCTCTGCCGATCGCCTACCACCTGTCCTCCAAGGACGTGCCGTTCTGCTTCGTGTCGAGCGCGGTCGACCAGCTGCCCGCACGCTACGACAAGGTTCCGCACGTCAAGAAGCCGTTCGAACTCTCCCAGTTGCAAGCGGTTCTGCCGTAAGTCTCCAGCTCTCTTCGTTCGAGACGACCGACGCCGTGTGCAGATCGCATACGGCGTTTTTTCGTGCGCAACGCGCTGGAGATTGCGGGCGCGGGCAGCCGCATACCGAGGCATCCGTCACGCGGATGCGCCGCGACGACGAAGAGCCGGAGAGCGGGTCATCCGCGCTCCGGCCCTTTCGTCGTCGAATGACGCGATTTGCGCGAACGCGCGGGTCAGAAGAGATCGAGCGGATCGAGGAAGCTGAAGAAGCCGTCCTTGCGGGGCCGCAGGGCCTCGTTCTGCCGCTGGGCCACCATGTCCTGCGTCATCCAGGCATCGCGCCGCTTCTCGTAGAACGAGTTGCCGCCGAGGATCGCGACATAATGCATGTTCTTGTAGGGGAAGCTGTAGCCGGCGGTGTGGAAGAACATCGCGCGGTTGCCCACCCAGCCATGCCGTGTGCCGCCCAGAACCTTGGCGGCGGTGGCGAAGGCGAGTTCGCGGCCCTTCTCCATCCGCTTGGACAGAACGCCCGGGGCGAACTGGTTCTTCTGGCCGACGACCGCGCAGACGGAGTTCGGGAATTCCGGGGACTCGACCCGGTTCATCACCACCGTCCCGACCGCCACCATGCCCTCCTCGCTGGTCCGGTTGGATTCGAAATACATGGCGCGGGCGAGGCATTCCTGAGCGCTCATGCGCTTCTGGAAGGAGGCGCAGCCGGACAGAGCGAGAAGCGTCAGCGCCGCGGCGACGGGCTTGAGAGGAACACGCATGGCAGCGCTCCTGAGATGGATCGACATCCATTCAGGCTGCCATGACGAGGTGAATCACCGGTTGAGAGGCGTGGTTAATCCGATGCTTTCGTCTCGAATGCCCGAAAAACCCCGATGCCCGAAGCGATCACGCCCCGGGCACGAACCGACCGTGCGGCCGGAGAGAACGGCCCGGCCTCAGGCGGCCGAGAGCTTGGCCATGGTCTCTTCGTCGACCTCGTAATTGGCATAGACGTTCTGCACGTCGTCGTCGTCGTCGAGATTGTCGATGAGGCGCATGACGCTCTGCGCCTTGTCCTCGTCCACCGGCGCGCCGGTCTGCGGACGCCAGATCGCCTTGACGCGCGTCGGCTGGCCGAGCTTCTCCTCGAGTGCCGCCGCGACCTCGCCCAGATCCTCGAAGGCGGTGATGATCGTGTGGGTCTCCTCGTCGGAGATCACGTCGTCGCCGCCCGCCTCGATCGCAGCTTCCAGCACCGCGTCGGGCTCGCCGGCCGAGGCCGGATAGACGATCTCGCCCACATGGTCGAACATGAAGGAGACCGAGCCGGTTTCCCCGAGGGAGCCACCCGACTTGGTGAAATAGGAGCGCACATTGGAGGCGGTGCGGTTGCGGTTGTCCGTCAGCGCCTCGACGATGACGGCGACGCCTGCGGGCCCGTAGCCCTCGTAGCGCACTTCCTCGTAGTTCTCCGAATCGCCGCCGGCCGCCTTCTTGATCGCCCGCTCGATATTGTCCTTCGGCATGGACTGGGACTTGGCGTTGTTGACGGCCAGGCGCAGGCGCGGATTCATCTCCGGGTCCGGCAGGCCGGACTTGGCGGCGACGGTGATTTCGCGGGCGAGCTTGGAGAACATCTTGGAGCGCACGGCGTCCTGGCGCCCCTTGCGGTGCATGATGTTCTTGAACTGTGAATGGCCGGCCATCGGGACCCCGTCGTGCTGGAATGTGCGAAAGTCTCCGTCATATAAAAAACATCGCCGCAAAGGTCCAGAACGTCGCCGGGAGACCGATCCTCCTCGTCAGCGGGACGAAAGGCCATCGAAGAGGGAGAGCGCGATGAGCGCGAACACGCCGGACCGGCCCGTCACGCCCGTCTCCTTGCCCGAACTGCCGCTGACCGGCGGATGCGCCTGCGGCAAGGTCCGCTATGCGATCTCTGGCGTGCCCCAGGCCCTCTATTTCTGTCACTGCACCGAATGCCAGCGCCAGTCGTCGAGCGCCTACGGCATGAGCCTGCGCGTCGATCCGGCCCATGTCGAGGTGACGGGCGCGATGCGCACGGTCTCGCGCACCTCCGAGACCGGCGGCACGCGCTATGGCGACTTCTGCCCCTCCTGCGGCGTGCGCATCCAGCATCGCTCCGAGAACGATCCCGGCCGCCTCAACATCAAGGCCGGCACCCTCGACGATACGTCCTGGCTCGTTCCGGCGGGCCATATCTGGGTCTCGTCCCGGCAGCCCCATGTGACGATCAGCGAGAACGAGCTCTCCTATCCCCGCCAGCCGGAGGACAAGGCGGCGGCGATCAAGGCGCGCTGGCGCGAGATGCTGGAGGCCGGCGGCGCGCCGGCGGCGTAAAACCACCGGGCGGACGGAGCCGCGCCGCGTTTCTGCCGCGTCTCAGGCGCCGGGCCTGTCTGCTCTCCACCTCGCCCTCATGGATCTGCGCGCGGTCTCGCGCTCCATGTCGGCGAGATTTTCCAGTGCGGCCCGCTGCAGGATTTCGCGGGCGTGCGTCTCGCCCTCGGTCAATTCGCCGCGCGAGAAATGCGACCACATCGCCCAGCGCCCGAAGCTGCGCTCGAACCCGCTCTGGCTGAGAAAGACCCGCATGTTCGTATGGCGGGTATCGCGGCTGATCGCGTCCAGCACCGTTTCGAGCGAGGCGGCGGGTCCCTCCAGAAGCTGGATGAAGCGGCCGAATTCGTGAAGCAGCATACCGGAGAGCTTCAGACTGGCATTGCGGGCTCGCGCGGCCCTCAGAATGTCGGCGATATCCCCACCGGTCAGCGCCGGATGGGGCACCGAGACATAGGCGATGCGGTGGATCGGCATGACGAACTCCTCCCATCCCGGCGGTCTGTGCCGGCGCACATGCGGTCTGGCGACCTGCGACATCCCGTCCAAGAGAGAATAACGCGAGTTTGAACCGCGCCCAGAGCCGGATCGGTTAAGCTTGCCGGATCAAGGCTTCGCCTCGACACCTTCGGACAAGGTGGCAAGGCGCAGGCCGCGCAGTTCCGGCTGCCTGGAGGTGACGAGATGAAGGCTTTCGCGCCAAGTCGCATGTCCCTGGCGATCCTCGCCTGCCTCGCGCTCACGATCCTGCCCGTGCGCGCCCAGCAGGCGGCCGGCGAGGAGGAACCGCCCAGCCAGTGCCGGGCCATTGCGGGCCTCGTGCCGCACGCGACCTTCGTTCAGGGCGAGGACGCCGGCCGCGGTCTCTTCCAGGACCGCTCGCGCGAGCGCGTCACTGAGATCACCTATGTGGGCCATTCGACCTTCGTGATCGAGAGCCCAGAGGGCGTCACCGTCGCAACCGATTACGCCGGCTATTCGGGCGAGTTCATGCCGGATATCGTCACCATGAACAAAGCCCATTCGAGCCATTTCACCCTCTATCCGGACCCGGCGATCGCCCATGTCCTGCCGGGCTGGAACCCGGCCGGGGGCGCGGCGCGCCATCGGCTGACCGAGGGCGACGTCTACGTGCGCAACGTGCCCACGGACATTCGCGGCTATGACGGCATGGAGCCGGACGGCAATTCCATCTTCGTCTTCGAGACCGGGGGCCTGTGCATCGGCCATCTCGGCCATCTGCATCATCTCCTCACCGAGGAGGATTATTCGGCGATCGGCCGACTCGACATCGTGATGGTTCCGGTGGATGGCGGGATGACGATGAGCCAGGCCGGAATGGGCGAGATCGCCGAGCGGCTCAGATCCTCCATCGTCCTGCCGATGCACCGGTTTCGCGGACCGATCGAGCGCTTTCTCGACAAGCTGCCGGACTTCGCCGTCGAGCGACCGGCGAGCCGGAGCATCTCCGTCTCGCCGGCGACACTGCCCCGCCAGCCGACCGTGATCGTTCTCGAAGGCGTCTGACGGAAGCGGCCGGGCGGGCTCCGTGCCGCCCGCCCCCGCCTTAGGCCTCGTTCACTCGGCGGCTTCGGCGGCTTCTGCAAAGCCGCGCTTGCGCATCAGGGCGGCGGGATCGGGCTCGCGTCCCCGGAAGCGGGCATAGAGAATGTCCGCATCCGCGCCGTTGCCCGCCGAATAGACGTGGGTGAGCAATCTTGCGGCGGTTTCGGCATGGAACGGATCGCCCGCCTCGCCGAAGGCCTCGAAGGCGTCGGCATCCAGCACCTCGGACCACAGATAGCTGTAATAGCCCGCCGAATAGCCTTCGCCCGAGAAGACATGGGCGAAATGCGGGGTGCGGTGGCGCATGACGATCGCCGGCGGCATGCCGAGACCCCGCAGGGTCTCGCGCTCCGTCTCCAGCGGGCGGGCCTCCACCGCCTCGCCGTCGTGAAGGTCGAGATCGACGATCGCAGAGGCGAGATATTCCACCGTCTCGAAGCCCGCATCGAGGGTCTTGGCCTTGCGCATGCGCGCGACCATCGCCTCGGGGAGCGGATCGCCGGTCTCCACGTGGCGGGCATGGACCGACAGGATCTCGGGCACCATCAGCCAGTGTTCGAAGAGCTGCGAGGGCAGTTCCACGAAGTCGCGCGCGACCGCGGTTCCCGACAGGCTCGGGAATTCGACATCCGAGAGAAGGCCGTGAAGGGCATGGCCGAATTCGTGATAGAGGGTCGTCGCATCGCTCAGCGAGAGCAAGGCCGGCTCGCCGCGCGCAGGCTTTGCGAAATTGCAGACATTGTAGACGATCGGCGTCTGGCCGCCGTCCATCCTGTGCTGGGGCCGAAGGACGCTCATCCAGGCGCCGGACCGCTTGGAGGCCCGGGCGAAGTAATCGCCGAGAAAATAGCCCTGCTCGCGCCCGTCGGCCCGAAGCACGCGCCATGCCCGCACGTCCGGATGCCAGGCCTTGACGCCCTCGATCGCCTCGAACCGAACCCCGAAGAGCCGGTTCGCCACGTCGAAGGCGGCCTCGATCATGGCGTCGAGCGAGAAATAGGGCTTCAGCGCCGCCTCGTCGAAATCGAGGTCGCGGCTGCGCCGCCGCGCGGCATAATAGCGCCAGTCCGAGGGCGCGACCGTCTCCAGCCCGTCGGCCCGAGCCAGTTCACCGAGCGCCTCGGCATCGCGCTCGGCCCGCATGCGTGCCGGCTCCCAGACCCGCATCAGAAGCTCGCGGACCGTGTCCGGCGTCTTCGCCATCTGATCGTCGAGCTTGAAGGCGGCATAGGTCCGATAGCCGAGGAGCCTCGCCTTCTCGGCCCTCAGATTCAGGATCTCCACCATCACCGGACGGTTGTCGTGCGCCCCTTCGCTCTCGCCGCGTCTCGTCCAGGCCTCGAAGGCCTTGCGCCTGAGATCGGCCCGATCGCTGTGTTCGAGGAAGGGGACGACGAAGGAGCGCGACAGGGTGAGCACCGGCACATCGCGTCCGCGCTCCTCGCCGGCGGCCCGAAGGGACCGGACGAGCCAGTCCGGCAGACCGCCGAGATCGCCCTCGGAGAGGTCCATCGTCCAGTCGCGCTCGTCGGCGAGAATATTCTGGCTGAAGGCGGTGAAGAGTTCCGACAACCGAGTCTCGATCTCGGCAAGACGGGCACGGGATTCGTCGGGCAGCTGCGCGCCGGCCCGCTTCATGGCGTCGTGCATGCGCTCGCCCGCCCGATGCTCCTGCGCCGTCATCGCATTCGCGGCGGCCGGATCGCCCATCAGCGAATCGATCCGGGCAAAGAGCTTCGTATCGAGCATGATCGCGGAGAAATGCCGGGAAAGAACCGGCGACAGGTCGCGCTCCAGCCGCTGGATTTCGTCCGTCGTGCTGGTGGCGGCGACGACCGAGAAGCTGCGCACCGAATGGGAAAGCGCCCGGCCGGCCTGTTCGAGCGCCTTCACGGTGTTCTCGAAATCGGGCGCGTCCTCGCACCCGGTGATCGCGGCGATTTCCGCGTCATGGGCCTCGATCGCCTGCCTGATCGCGCGCTCGAAACCGGCCGCATCGCCGCTCGCGCAGAGATGAAGTTCGCTGGCGAGACTGTCGCTCGCGGTCGGCGTTTCGTCCGATCGGGACGCCTCGGTCTGAACGGTCATATCGGCTCGAATTCCCTTCTGTGCGTGTCCTTTGGCGGCTGAGCCGACAATTTCTAACCCTAACGTAGGAAAAAGGCTTCCCATCTTAAGACTCAGTTGCTATTGCATCTGTTATCTTTGGTCGTGGCGTTCAGCCGCATCGTGCCCAACAGGATGTCTGATGCCAAACCTCGAAACGGGTCATTCGCTGGGTTTCCTGCTGACGGACGTCGCCCGGCTGTTCCGCCAGAAGTTCGAGAAGGCGGTGATCGAAGCCGGCCTCGAACTGACCCCCGGAGAGATCCGCGCCCTGTCCCATGTGGCGCGCAACGAAGGAAGCCGTCAAGCGGTGCTCGCCGAGCGCATGGGCGTCGAGCCGATGACGCTTTCGGCCTATCTCGACCGGCTCGAGACCCGGAACCTCGTGCAGCGCTCTCCCGATCCGAAGGATCGCCGCGCCAAGGTCATCCACACAACGGACAAGGCCGCCCAGATCTTCGCCGATGCGCGTCCGATCGCCCTCGAGGTCTACCAGTCGATCACCCGCGGATTTTCGGCCGAGGAATGCGCCGAAGTCGAACGGCTCCTGTCCCGCCTGCGCGAGAACATGACCTGCGAGCCGATCGAAGAGGCCGAGGCGCTCGCCGGCTGAGGTTCGAAGCCGGCAATCGCCGGCCGAATCAAAAGGCCGGACCTGCGCTAAGATCGCGCCAATCGTTCCCCATCGCGGGCGTTGCAGCCCGGGCCGTCGCAGCCCTCGCGCCCCGGCGCCGGCCGGATGACCGCGTCCGGCGCGGGCATGTCCCCGACCGAGAACGGCCTCACGCCCTGCCAGTCATGAATGGCCCGCTTGGGCGTATCGATTCGGTGCCCGAGCCTTTCCACCCGACCCGCGCGCACGGATGGGGCCTCGAAGGCAGCGATGAACGCACCGCGCCACCCGCCCTTGTTTCCGAGCCATGGATTGATACACTCCCCGGTGACAAACCAATAAAGGCGCCCTTCGAGATCGATCGGAGATGCGCGCCGGAGACATGAGTTGACAAGTGGGAACGAAGGGAACCGCCCACGTCGCTCGTCTGGAGAGAAATCGGAACGGGACCTGAAACCGTCGTTCAGCCCGGATACGAGTCCAACGCAGGCACAAGGCCGCGATCAGCGTCGCGCGCCTGCGGATCGACAGAACGAGTCCGACCGGCGGACCAGCTCGGATCTCGAAGGCGCATCGGCCGCGACACGGTCCGGCCAGGCCCTCGAGCCGAAACACAGACGCAACGGCGCGCGGAAACGGTCCGCCCGGCGGACGGGAGGATCGCGTCCGCCGTCCCCCGACCAGCCGCAGGGTTCGCAGCCAGCAAAGGCTCGCGCAAAAGGGCCGAATGACGGCACCGAGGGCGAGGAGGCCCGCCTCTCCAAGCGCCAGAAGCGCCGCCGTCGCCGGGGATCGGGCAGTTCGAACGGCTCGCCCGCCCGCATCGACGAGGCCAATCGCCCGGAGAGACCTGGCCGCGATCCGGCCGCCGACAATCGGCAGGAGGCAGCGCCAGAGAGCGGCGAAGGTCGCCAGCGTGGCATGCGGAAGCTGCGCCGTGGACGCGGCAGGTCCGGCGCCAAGTCCGGCACGCCCCGTGCCGACCAGCCCGGCGCGAAGGCGCCTGCGCCGAACGGGACGGCTGAGGCGGCGGCAGGGCCCGTCCGCGACGCCCGGCCCGCGAGCCGTCCTCCCGTGGCTGCGGCCGCCCGGCCGTCCGCCGTCTACGCGGCCCTCGATCTCGGCACCAACAACTGCCGTCTCCTGATGGCGGTCCCGACCCGGCCCGGCCAGTTCCGCGTGGTCGACGCCTTTTCGCGCATCGTGCGCCTCGGCGAAGGCCTCGGACGCACCGGCGCCCTGTCGAGCGGCGCCATGGACCGCGCCATCGGCGCGCTCTCTGTCTGCGCCCAGAAGCTCGCCGCGCGCGAGGTCACCCGCATGCGCCTCATCGCGACGGAAGCCTGCCGGGCGGCGGCCAACGGCGCCGAATTCATCGAGCGGGTGGAGCGCGAGACGGGATTGTCGCTGGAGATCGTCAGCCGGGAGGCCGAAGCCCGCCTCGCGGTTTCGGGCTGCGGCTCGCTCGTGGAGAGCGGCACGCGCGGCGCCGTCCTCTTCGATATCGGCGGCGGCTCCTCGGAAATCGCCCTTCTCGATCTTCGCAGCGGCCCCACGCGCAAGCTCGCGAGCCGGATCGTCGGCTGGACCTCGCTGCCGATCGGCGTCGTCTCCCTCGCCGAGCGCTATGGCGGGCGCAATGTCTCGCAGGAGCTCTTCGAGACCATGATCGCGGACGCGACCGCGCTACTCACGGACTTTCCGGGCTGCCGGAGCCTCGACGATCTCGTCGACACCCCCGGTTTCCACCTGCTCGGCACGTCCGGGACGGTGACGACGCTCGCCGGCATCCATCTCGACCTCGAGCGCTACGACCGCCGGCAGGTGGACGGGTTGTGGCTGACCCGCGACGAGACCGACAGGCTGGTGCGCAGGGTGCTGGGCTGGAGTTTCGAGGAGCGGGTCGCCAATCCCTGCATCGGCAGCGACCGGGCGGATCTCGTGCTCGCGGGCTGCGCGATCCTGGAGGCGATCCGCCGGGTCTGGCCGGCAAGAGCCTTGCGCGTCGCCGATCGCGGCCTCAGGGAAGGTCTTCTGATCGAGATGATGGTCGCCGACCAGGTCTGGCGAAAGCCCGGCCGGTCCCCGCGTCGGAGCATGGAATGACGAAAGAGAACAATCCGCGGGGCCTGCACGTCAAGGTCAAGAAGAAGCGCGGCCTCAAATCCTCCTCGCGGCGATGGATCGAGCGCCAGCTCAACGATCCCTATGTGCGCCAGGCCAAGGCCGACGGCTATCGATCCCGCGCGGCCTACAAGCTGATCGAGATCGACGACCGCTACCAGCTTCTCAAGCGCGGCCAGCGCGTGGTCGATCTCGGCGCGGCGCCCGGCGGCTGGTGCCAGGTCGCGGTGGAGCGCACGGGCTCGGCCAATGACGATATCCGCGTCGTGGGCATCGACTATCTGGAGGTCGGGCCGGTTAGCGGGGCTGAAATCCTGCTCATGGACTTCCTCGCCGAAGAGGCCCCCGAGCGCCTGATCGAGACGCTGGGCGGCGCGCCCGACATCGTCATGTCCGACATGGCCGCGCCCACCATCGGCCATCGCCAGACCGATCATCTGCGCACCATGCATCTGTGCGAGGTGGCCGCCGATTTCGCGGTGCGCACCCTGAAGCCCGGCGGGCATTTTCTCTGCAAGACGTTCCAGGGCGGAACCGAGCGCGATCTGCTCGATCTCCTGAAGCGCAATTTCCGCACCGTCCATCACGTCAAGCCGCCGGCGAGCCGCGACGGCTCGGTCGAACTCTATCTTCTCGCAAAGACCTTCAAGGGACGGCGCGACGAGGCCGGCCCGGCGGAGAACGACGAGGACGACGAGGCCGGCCCGCTCGGCTGACCTTCAGAGCCTCCGACGCGATTTCAGAATCAGGTCCGAGGCTCCTGTTTTTTAGCTGACGCATCGGATGGCCCGAGGACAGGGGCCACGTTTCGCTCCGAGGCTGTAGGGCCGGAGCGCGCGAGGGGACCGATGCCCGCTCTACTCGGCGGGAACCTGCCGCCCCGCCACTTCGTCGCCGGCTTCGCGCGGCAGCGCCAGGAAGGGAAGTGCGGCCGACATCATCAGGACGCCCGCGACCGCGAAGGCGGCGGCGAAATCGGCGATCTGCGGGGTCTGGCTTCCCGCGATCGCCATGCCCGCCTCCAGCACCGTGCCGGCGAGGGCGACGCCCATGGCGATCGAGACCTGCTGGGTCGCGGCCATCATCGCCGTCGCATCGCCGGCCTGGGCGGTCGAAAGATCGGCGAAGCCCAGCGTGTTGATGCCGGTGAAGAAGAGCGAGCGGAAGAAGCCGCCGACGAGGAGCAGCCCGGCGAGGACGATCACCGATCCCCACAGGGTCTCGAAGCCGATCGCGACGATCAGCGCCCCGCCGACGACCGTCGAGACCATCAGGGTGGAGCGGAAGCCGAAGCGCTTCAGGAGCGGGCGCGCGAGGAACTTCATGGCGATCGCGCCGCCCATGGCAGCGCTCGCGACGAGGCCCGACTGGAGCGCGGTGTAGCCATAGCCCATCTGCAGCATCAGCGGCAGGAGGAAGGGCGTCGCGCCGGTGCCCACGCGAAACAGCGTGCCCGCCGTGATGCTGGCCCGAAGGGTCGGCACCCGAAGCAGCGAGAGCCGCAGGATCGGCGTCTCGGTGCGCCGCGAATGCCGGATATAGGCAAGGCCCGCCGCAAGCCCCGCGAGAATCAGCCCGACGCCGAAGACCGGCGGAAGGGCCGGCAGGGAAATGATCGAGAAGCCGAAGACGAGCCCGGCGCAGGCAAAGCCCGACAGGAGGAAGCCGGGCGCGTCGAAGCTGACCGTCCGCACCCGCTCGACAAAGGGAAGGAAGCGGGTGGCGAGGAGAATGCCGATCGCGCCGATCGGCAGGTTGATGAGGAAGATCCAGCGCCAGTCGGAATAGGTCGCGATGGCGCCGCCGAGCGGCGGGCCGACCAGGGGTCCGATGAGAGCGGGAATGGTGAACCAGGCCATGGCGCCGACGAGATCGGACTTGGGCACCGCCCGCACCAGAAGCAGCCGGCCGACGGGCGTCATCATCGCGCCGCCGACCCCTTGCAGGAAGCGCGAGGCGACGAAGGCTTCGAGCGAAGAAGACAGGGCGCAGGCGAGCGAGCCCAGCATGAAGACCGCGATGGCGAGGCGGAAGACGTTCTTCGCCCCGAACCGGTCGGCGAGCCGGCCCGATACCGGAATGAACACGGCAAGCGACACGTAATAGCTGGTCAGCGCGAGCTTGAGGGCGATCGGGCTCGTTCCGAGATCGGCCGCGATGACCGGAAGCGAGGTCGCGATCACCGTCGCGTCCATCGTCTCCATGAACAGGGCGACCGCGAGAACGATCGGGACGATCCGGGTCACTGGGTACTCCTCATCGCATAATCGTGCGAGGCATCGCGCCCTCCATCAGAGAGCGAGACGTCGCACGGGGACCGGCGCGCCGGGGCGATCGCAGAGGATCGCGCGACAGGTGAGCTGGCCGGAAACCGAAGACGGGACCGCGAAGGCGCAAGCACCGTTTCGTTCCCTCCAGATAGGGCACGGGGCGCGGGGATGACAGGGAGACGACCCGTTGCCGGGGCGTGGACGGCCCGGCTGGGTGGGTCAGACCTCGGCGGCCCTGCGCCGGATCGCGTTTCGCCCCTGAACGAAGCGCGTGGCGGCGGCTTCGACGAGGGCGCCGTCGAGACCGAGGACCTTGTCGAAGAGCCTCACCACGAGGCGCTGGGGATCGGGCGGCTGGCTGCAGGCGCGCGACAGCATCTGCGCGGCCTCGGCCGGCGGGTGGCCGTCGGCGAAGAGACCGAGGGCCACGGCCGAAGACCGGCGGACGCCGAGCAGTCCGTGGATCAGCAGCCTGCCCTCCTTCGGAACACCGCGCGCGAAGGCGAGCATGTCCTCGACCATGCGGACATCCGGTGCGTTCGCCGAAGCCGGATCGTCAGTCTCGTCGAATGTCATGAAGAGCTGCCGCTCCGGGGCAAAGCCACGCGGGCCGAGATAGGAGCGCCCGGGCGTCATGATCGAGAGAACGTGGCTGGGAGCGATCTCGTCGATGAGGCGCCTCGCCTCCGACTGGCCGCGAACCAGCATCTCGGCGGCAACCCTCGCCTCGCCTCGCCCGTCCGCGCCTTCGTCCACGAGCAGGCGCTCGGCCGCATTCCCGTTCTTCAGAGCCGCCATGGCATCACCCGGAACCATTGAGGTTGCACCAAGTCTTAACAGAAAGCGGCCGGGTGCGACATCCGCGCCGGGCGCCATCCGGCGCGGTTTCGAAGATGCGAACGAGCCATCGGCCGGCCAGGATGCGAAGGTCGTCTCGAACAGCCGGTCGCCGGTCGTTCTCGCTCATTTTTTCGAAGCCGGCGAAATTTTTCCGGAGCTTGCGCGGAACCAAATCTCCACACTTTCATTCGTATAGCATCCCGAGCGATCAATCCCCCTCGATCGCAAAATCCCCGCAGTTGAAAAAGGACGGCTCCCCCCTCGCCGTCCTTTTTCGCGTCCGGCATCCAGTTCGAGGCCACATCCCTCCCGGCTGCTCGACCCTCCTTCAGATTTTCTCGGTTTCGTGTGCGTGGCGACCTGTCGCGCCATCGGGAAAGCCGATAGGACCGATGCGATCCCTCATCAGACGCGACATCCTTCTTCATGCCGATCGGAATTCTTCTCGCGTTCGCCGCCTATCTGGCGTTCTCCTTCGGCGACGCGGCCATGAAGGCGGTGGGAGACGGACTGCCGGTCTTCGAGATCGGTTTCTTCGTCTCGCTGTTCGCCTTCTTTCCGGCGCTCTGCACCAAGCGGCCCGAGGATACCTGGCGCAACGTGATCAGGCCCAACAGGCCGAAGCTTCTCGCCCTGCGCGTCCTCTTCGGCGTTTCCGGCATGATCAGCGCGGTCGTCGCCTTCACGACCCTGCCGCTTGCCGAGGCCTATGCGCTGATCTTCCTCCTGCCGCTCTTCGTGACGATCTTCTCCGCGGTCTTCCTGAAGGAGACGATCGGATGGAGGCGCTGGAGCGCGGTCACGACCGGTCTCCTCGGCGTCATCCTCGTCGTCCGTCCGGGCTTCGAGACGATCGTGCCCGGCCACTTCGCGGCGCTGTCCTGCGCGATCTGCGGGGCGGGCACGGTCATCACCCTGCGCCTCATCGGCTCGAGCGAGCGGCGGGTGACGTTGATCGGCGCGCTTCTCGTCGGCGCCGTCCTCGTCAACGGCGTGCTGATGCTGCCCGATTTCGTCAATCCCCTGCCCCATCTCGGGCTTCTGGTGCTCGCCGGCATCTGCCAGGGCCTCGGGCAGACCGGTCTGGTCTTCGCGACGAGAGCCGCCTCGGCCGCGACGGTCGCACCAGTGCAATACAGCCAGATCGTCTGGGCCGCGATCCTCGGCGCGGTCTTCTTCCTCGAATATCCCGATGCGCTCGCCTATGCGGGCATGGCGATCATCGCGATGTCCGGGCTCTTCACCTTCGCGCGCGAGAGGCGCAGGACGCGCTGGTGGCAGCGCACGCCCCTCATCCGCAACCGGTAGGGCCACGGACGCAAACCGTCTGCCCGGCCTTGCCGGCCCGTCCTCAGGCCTTGCGCGCCATCCTCGCGGCGCGGCGGGCCCTCGCCTCGTCCAGGCTGTCCAGCGTGACTTCGGGAAGCCGGGTGCGCCAGCCGGTGGCAAGGATCGAGACGATGCGGTTGCCGCGAAAGTCCTTCTCAACGCCGATCAGCCCGTGCTCCTCCATGAAGGAGAGAAGGAAGCGGCCGCGCGAGGGCGAATGGCTGCCATAGGCGGTCGCCAGCGCCTCGTCCGGCGGGCACTCGGCCTCCTCGCGCGCGGCGCGTGCGAGCATCATGAAGACGCCCTGCATCTCCTGGGGCAGATCGGCCGAGACGGCGACGACCTCGGCCCATTCTCCATCCGTCTCCTCGCCCGAAATGCCGGCGCGCGCGAGGGAGAGCCGGCGCCGGAAGGCGTCCATGTCGGTCTCGGCACCGCGCAGGCGCTTCAGGCGGCAATGGGTGAGAAATTCCTGGTAGAGCACCGGCACCGGGCGGAAGGCGGCCTCGGGATCTTCCAGCATGTCGTTGAAGATCGCATCGACGGCCGCCGCGCGCTCCTCGGGGCTGCGCTCGTCGGTCTCGTCGAGACCCGAGACGTCGTTCGCCGCACGGGTCTCGGCGACCCTTGCGAGGATCTCGCCCGTCGCAAGGCTCGCGGTCTCGCGCACGCTCTCGGCCTCCTCGGCCGGCGTCTCGCGGCGCGCCAGCATGCGGCGCGCGGGCCGGGCCTCCGCGGCCCTCTCCTCCTCGGATTGCGTCAGCACGAGATCGGCGAGCGCGTCCGGGGCGATGTCCGGCATCGGCATGAGGACCGGCCGGCCCGAACGCGCGGCGGTTTCCGTCGGTCCGATCCGGATCGGGATCGGGCGGCGGAAGAGCGCGGGTCCGAGAGCGACGAAATTGCCGGTCTCCAGATCGCGGAAACGCTCGGCGCCGCGCCTGTCGATCCCGATGAGGTCGGCGGCGCGCTGCATGTCGATGTCGAGGAAGGTGCGCCCCATCAGGAAGTTGGAGGCTTCGGCGGCGACGTTCTTGGCGAGCTTTGCGAGGCGCTGGGTCGCGATGACGCCGGCAAGCCCGCGCTTGCGGCCGCGGCACATGAGATTGGTCATGGCGCCGAGCGAGGCCCGGCGGGCCTCTTCCGAATGCTCGCCGGCCATTGCGGGGGCGAAGAGATGGGCCTCGTCGACGGCGATCAGCATCGGAAACCAGTAGGCGCGATCGGCGTCGAACAGGCCGTTGAGGAAGGCCGCCGCGCACTGCATCTGGACGTCGGCGTCGAGGCCCTCGAGGGTGAGAACGACCGAGGCGCGATGCTGGCGAATGCGGCTCGCGATCCGCGCGAGATCGTTGGGCGTGCGGTTGGCGTCCACCACCACATGGCCGAACCGGTCGGCGAGCGTGACGAAATCGCCCTCGGGATCGATGATCGCCTGCTGCACCCAGCCCGCGCTCTTCTCCAGGAGGCGGCGCAGGAGGTGGGACTTGCCCGATCCCGAATTGCCCTGGACGAGCAGGCGCGTCGACAGGAGTTCCTCCAGATCGAGTTCGGCCGGGTCTCCGGTATGGGTCGTTCCAAGATCGACGGCGACGGTCACGGGCGGATCGGCTCCCTGATGGACGAACGAAGGCGCGGATGCGCGGGGGCCTGCCCCCTCGCCTCCTGAGGCAGCGGCGAGGGTTCGGCGAACGGGACGGGTGCGGCGGCTCGATGGCATTGCGGGGAATCGCGCCACCGACGGGGCACGCTGCCGGCCCGGCGCTCTATAGCACGCCCTGTCGAAGCTCGCGGGCGTCTCGGCCCGCCCGTCCACAATTCCCTCCGCCAGCGGTGGAAAAGCCTGGCGCCACGGACCCGATTTCCGGAGTCAGGTAAGGGGATCAGGTTTCCTGCCGAGGCATCGGACGGTCCGAAAACCGGGTCCACATTTTTCCGATGCTCTTGGGATCAGGCGACGGGATGAGCGGTGGATAAGCTGTGGAAACGCGACAGGCCCTCCCGATCAAGCGATCGGAAAGGCCCAATACTACGTTTGCCGAAGAGTGCGTTGTTCCGCATCGAAGACAACGCCGATACGGGGTCCGCCAACCACGCCAGCGACACATCCATCCTGTAGCATCCGAACCGAATCGGCCCGAGAGCGCCCAAGGGGTTTCCACAGGCAAGAACTGTGGACAAACCGCCTGAGGCGGAACGAAACTCCCTCGTCCGCATAGGCAATCTCTGCCCCAGGACGGACGGGCGGCGCTGCCGGCAGCGCTTCGCCAAGTTCCGTCAGGGCTTGGTCACATGCCAGTGCATCACCGACATCGCCGGCTTGAAGCCGCGATAGGGACCGACCTTCTGGGCGGTCTCGATGCCGATGCGGCTGAGTTCGCCCCCGTGAGAGCCATGGAGAGCGATGAGGATCGCTTCCGATTCCAGCGTCACGGCATGGGCGACGAGCCGCCCGCCGGGCTTCAGCCGCTCCCAGCAAGGGGTGAAGACGCCGTCGCTGAGGCCCCCGCCGAGAAAGATCGCGTCGGGATCGGGCAGATCGTCGAGAACCTCGGCGGCATGACCCTCCACGATCGCGAGATCGGGCACGCCGAGGGTGATCGCGTTTTCGGCGATCATCGCACGGCGATCGGCGCGCGGCTCGATTGCGAAGGCCCTGAGGGACGGGCCCGCGCGCAGCCATTCGATGCCGACCGAGCCGCACCCCGCCCCCACATCCCAGAGACGATCGCCGGGCATCGGCGCGAGACTGGCGATGGCCAGTGCGCGCAGCACCCGCTTCGTCATCTTGCCGTCGTGGACGAAGGCGTCGTCCGGCAGGCCCGGAACCGAAGGCCGCGGCGTCGCCGCCAGTCCCGCTCTGCACTCGATGGCGACGGTGTTGAGCGCGCCCACATGGGCGAGATGGAAATCTGCGGCCCGCGTCTCGCGCACCCGCTCCTCGTAGCCGCCGAGATTCTCGCAGACCACGAGCCGGCTCTGGCCGTAGCCGCGCGCCGTCAGAAGCTTGGCGATCTCGCGCGGTGCCTCCGAGCCGCCGGTGAGGACGATGAGCCGCGCATCGGGCGCGGCATGGCGCACCAGTGCCTCGATGGGCCGTCCATGGGCCGTGAGGCAGACGCAGTCCTGCAGCGTCCAGACGAGACGGGCGGCGGTGAGCTGGAAGGCCGAAAGCGTGGGCAGAACGCGCAGCGCGTCGGCGCCGAACCGCCGGGCGAGCGTCGCGCCGACGCCGTACCAGAGCGGATCGCCGGAGGCGAGCACGACCACGTTCTCGCCCATCCGCTCCTCGATCGCATCGAGATTGGCCTCGAAGGGGGAGGTCCAGACATGCTGCTCGCAGCGCGTCGGGCCAACCATGTCCAGATGGCGCTCGCCGCCGAACAGGATATCGGCCTCGGCGATGGCCATATGAGCCTCGTCGCTCAAGGCTGAAAGACCGTCCTCCCCGATCCCGACCACGGTCAGCCAGACCGCCTCACCCCCCATGGCCAGCCTCCTCGCCGGCGCCGCGGGCGAGCGCGTTGACGGCGGCGGCGGCCATGGCGCTGCCGCCCAGACGCCCGTCGAGGGTCACGAAGGGTACGCCGCGCGGATTGCCCTTCAGTTCCGCCTTCGATTCGGCCGCCCCCACGAAGCCGACGGGCAGGCCGATGATGAGCGCCGGCTTCGCGCCGCCCTCGTCGAGCTTTTCCAGAAGCCGGAAGAGCGCGGTCGGGGCGTTGCCGATGGCGACGATCGAGCCTTCGATCACGTCCTTCCAAAGGTCTACCTGGGCTGCCGAACGGGTGGTCCCGTCACGCTCGGCGATCTCGCGCACCTTCGGCAGGTTCAGGCGGCAGACGATCTTGTTGTCCTCGGGAAGGTTCGCCCGGATGATCCCGTGGGCGACCATCTCCGCGTCGACGACGATCGGACGCCCGGCCCGAAGAGCGGCAATGCCCGCCTCCACCGCTTCCGCCGAGACGCTGAGGCCGTCCGCGACCTCCGGCATGCCGCAGGCATGGACGATGCGGATGACGAGATCGTGGGTCGCCGGATCGAAGCGCGACAGGTCGACCGCCTCGCGGATCTGGCGAAAGCTCTCCTCGTAGATCTTCGCCGGATCGCGCAGGTAATCGAGCCCGCGAGCGGCCGCCTCCGGCGCGCCCGCATCGGGCCCGGAGGACGCGCGGCTGCGCACCTGGTTGAGACCTGCGACCCAGCCCTCCTCATAGAGGACGGCGCGCAGCTCCTCGCCGGACAGGTCCGAAGGCGCGGCAAGGAAGGGCTGGAACCGGTTCTCCCGGTCGCGCTCGGCAAAGAGCATGGCGAGGGTCTCGACCTGATCGGCGTCGAGCGGGCGCCCGCCCGTCCTCGGGATCTCGAACAGGCTCGGATAGATCTCGGCAAGGACGATCGGCCGGTCGATCGCGCCGGCGAAATCGGTCTCGAAGGGCCAGACCTGGATCTTGTCCGCGAACTCCTCGTCCTGGCGCAGCTTTTCGAGCTGGGCGATGCCGGTCATGGCCTGGCTGCCGACGCTGCCGGTGTAGTGCATCTTCCAGACCGGCTGGGCGGTCGGGGCGCGCATCTCGGCCGCGCGCCGCTCCGGCAGGATGTCGGGATAGGGATCGGGCTTCTTCGGCGAGAGGCCCGGAATGTCCTGGAATTCCGGCCGGCCCCAGAACATCGGACCATGGGCGAGCCGGTCGCGATTGAGGCGGCCGGCGATCTCGAACCGGTTGTTGGCGTTGGAATCCATGTCCTGGATCGTGCGGGCGAGATAGCCCCACAGCGCCTGCCAGGACGCTTCCCCGGTGATCGCCTCGGCCGCGCCCGCCGGATAGCCGAAGGGGAAATCGAAGCCTGCGAACACCGTCTGGCCCCTCTCCAGGCGCTCGCGCAGGAATTGGCGCAGATGCGCCATGGCGCCCGCCCGCGTCGGAAGATTGACGGTCTCGACGAGCCTCACCGTCTCCCCGTCGCGCTCGGAAAAACTCATCCAGATCGAGTTGGCACCGGTGGAGGGAACATTGGCGGCGGACCAATCGACCACGGCATAGGCATCGAAAAGCGGCAAGGCGCGGCTTCTTTCCTGTCTCGAAAGAGCGTCGGCCCGGTGCGGAAAGCGGGCCTCGTCTCCAATCTCTCGGTTTCGCACCGCGCGGCCCGAACATCGCATGTCGATCTTCGGCGCCGCGCATCGGGGCTAGGGTGCCCGCCCCTCTCCCGAACGGGGGAAGAAAAGCTAGGGTGCCCGCCCCGCCCGCTCGTCTGTGGGGGATGCGACGCAATGGGCGGAGCATCGCGGAAACCATGCAAAAGTCCATAGGAAAAGGCGAGCCGTGCGCCTCCCCCACCCCCGGGCATGAAAAAGGCCGTGCCCGCGATGTGCGGACACGGCCCCGAAAGGCGCCGAAACGATCCCCGGCCCGGACGGGTCAGCGCTCGTCGTCGCTCTCGTCGTCGCTGCGGCCCTTCATGGAGGACAGCTTGGCGAAGACCGCCGCCTCGTCGAGTTCGCCGTCCTCCTCGCGCTCGCGCCGGCTGCTGAAGCCCGCGCCGGCCGAAACCCAGTTCTCGGTCTGCGAGGCCGACAGGAGACGCTCCTCCTCGGCAAGGTCCTCGGGCTTGGGCGGCAGGCCGCGCGTCGCCTTCTCGACCTCCAGATCGAGGTCGATCTGGGTGCACAGGCCCAGCGTCACCGGGTCCATCGGCACGAGATTGGCCGAGTTCCAGTGCGAGCGGTCGCGGATCGCCTCGATGGTGTTCTTGGTGGTTCCGACGAGACGGGAGATCGCCGCGTTCTCGAGCTCGGGATGGCTGCGCACCAGCCACAGGATGGCGTTCGGCCGGTCCTGGCGCTTGGAGACCGGCGTATAGCGCGGCGCCTTGCGCTTGCTTTCGGCCACGCGAACCTTGGGCGGGGCGAGCTTCAGCCGCAGCTTGTCGTTCTGCTCGGCCTTCTCGATGTCCTCGCGCGTCAGCTGGCCGTTGGAGATCGGATCGAGACCCTTGATGCCCTGCGCGGCCTCACCGTCGGCGATCGCCTTGATCTCGAGCGGATGCATGGAACAGAAGTCCGCGATCTGATCGAAGGAGAGGGACGTGTTGTCGACCAGCCAGACGGCGGTCGCTTTCGGCATCAGGAGTTGCTGGGCCACGGATACGATCCTTCTTGAGCCGCGCCTTCAGGGGGCGGGCGTGGGCGTTACCACAATGTGCGGGAATTCTCGGCTGTTATAGGGGCTCGGACTGCGGCCCGCAACATCCCCTTTCGATAAGGTCGCGTCCGCACGGCGCCTCGGGCCGGGCCGATTCGGGGCCGGCCGGCTCACAGGACCAGCACGAGAATGGATACCCCGTAGAGCAGGAAGACGCCGACCGACTCGAAGCCGATGTTGAAGATGCCGCGTTTGACCCGCTTCATCATGCCGAACAGGATGAGCGCGATCATCAGCATGGCGATCAGCGCGGTGGCCTGATCCTTGCTGCTGGCGGCCTGGAAGATCGAGCCGTCCGAGACGAAATCGGCCGCCGACAGGAACAGGACGTCGAAGGCGTTACCGCCGATGATGTCGCCGACCGCGAGGCCGACCGCTCCGATGCGCACGGCCGCCACCGCCGTGACGAGCTCGGGCAGGGAGTTCGCGATCGCGGTGAAGGTCGAGCCGAACAGGGTCTGGGACATGCCCGTGAAGCCGATCAGGGCGATCGAGCTCTGGCCGATCCCGTAACCGGCGATGCCCGTGATCGCGGCATAGAGGGCGAAGAGACCCCAGAGCCGTCGATCGGAACGCTCGTCCTCGCTCTCAGAGGCGTCCGATTCCTCCTCCCGCGTCTCGTCGGTCTGCTTGACCATCCACATCCCCTCGTTGCGGATCTGGCGGAGCAGGAAGAGGCCCGCGACATAGGCGACCGGGAGCAGGACCGAGACCGGGTGCAGGCCGAAGGTGACGAGACCGGCGGTGACGGTTCCGAACAGGGCCATGGTCAGGAGCGCGATGAAGAGAATGCCCTGGGAGAGCGCCACCGGCGTCGCCGCCGCATGTTCGAGATTGGCGCGCCGATAGACCGCGTCGGCGACGGCGATGAAGAGGGTCTGGGCGGTGAGCCCCCCGAGCGCGTTGCCGATGGCGAGTTCCGGAAAGCCCTGGGCCGCCGTCGAGATCGAGGTGATCGCGCCCGGCAGGGAGGTGGAGACGCCGACGAAGAGGGCGCCGGCGACGACCTCCCCCATCCCGGTGCGGTCGGCGAGTTCGTCGGCGATGACCGAGAGCTTCACGCCCGCGAACGCGATCGCGGCCGCAGCGGCGAGAAAGACGAGGAGGTTGACCGTCGGCCCGAAGGCGCCGAAATCGATCATCGGGCAGCAGGGCGCATCGGGGAGAGACGCCTCATGTCGGCAGTCCCGTCGTCAGCACGATCTTGCCGATATGGTCCTCGTCCATGTGCCGGTGGGCCTCCGCCGCCTCCTCGAGCGGATAGGTCCGCTCCATCACCGGGCCGAGCGTGCCGTCCGCGATGAGCGGCACGACGCGCCGGGCGAGATCCTCGGCGATGGAGGCCTTGAACTCGACGCTCCGCGCCCTGAGCGTCGAGCCCGTGAAGACGAGGCGCTTCAGCATGATCCGGCTGAGATCGATCTCGGTCTTCGGCCCCTTCAGGAAGGCGATCTGGACGATCCGCCCCTCGATCGCGGCGCATGTCAGGTTGCGGTTCGCATAGTCGCCGCCGACCATGTCGAGGATGACGTCGGCACCGTGGCCGTCCGTCGCCTTGGCGATCTCCTCGGCGAAATCCTGGGTCTTGTAGTTGAAACAGGCCTCGGCGCCGAGCTCTTCGGCCGCCCGGCACTTCTCGTCGCTGCCGGCGGTCGCGAAGACGCGCGCGCCGAAATGGCGGGCGAGCTGGATCGCGGTGGTTCCGATGCCGCTGGTGCCGCCATGGACGAGAAAGACCTCGCCCTCCTTCAGCCCGGCGCGCACGAAGACATTGCTCCAGACGGTGAAGAAGGTCTCGGGGATCGCGGCGGCCTTCGTCAGGTCGATGCCGCCGGGAACCGCGATGGCGTTCGTCTCGTGGACCGTGACCGCTTCCGCATAGCCGCCGCCGGGAACGAGGGCCATCACCCGGTCGCCCTTGGAAAAGCGCGAGGCACCCTCGCCGATCGCCTCCACGATGCCGGCGACCTCCAGTCCCGGCCAGTCCGGCGCGCCCTCAGGCGGCGGATAGGCGCCCTCGCGCTGCATGACGTCGGGCCGGTTGACGCCTGCGGCGGCCACCGCGATCCGGATCTCGCCGGGCCCGGGCTCGGGCTTCGTCCGGGTCTCGACCACCAGCACCTCGGGGCCGCCGGCCCCCTTCAGCGCGACGATGCGCATCTCGTTGTCTTCGCCCATGGCTGAACTCCTTTGCATGCCGGCCGTGACACGGAACGTAGTGAAGGAGTTCGATACGGGGAGGCGTCCCCTTCATTCTCGATCAAGGTTTACGCGCTTTAATGATGACAGTACGAAATTTCGGATCGTCTTCGAGACATCGTACAGACGGCGCGCCTTCGGGCGCATCGTTTGACGCCTCCCTGTTGAAACTTTTCAGAGCCGTCCCCGACGGCTCTTTTTTTTGTTTCGCCGCCGGGCGCCGGGCGCCTCCCGCCTGTTTCATTCCAGCGTGACGTGCTAACTCGACGGCAAGGCCTGCGGCTTCGTTAACCGTTCGTGACGACGGATTCTTGCCCTCACGCCGCCGATTCGGCATCTTCCAACGGTCAGGATGCCGGCTTGCGAATCGAATTGCCGTGCGAATGGAGCGACCTTTCAAGTTCATGAGCCAGAGCACGAACGATATGAAGGGCACGGCCGCCCCGGTGAGCCTTGCCGAGCACAAGGCCTATAGCCGCGCCTTCCAGCCGATGTTCGACGAGGGCATGACGCTGGTCGACGAGACGGCGAACTATCTCGACGGCGACGGGCGCCTTGCGGCCCAGGCGATGCCGAAGACCCTCTCGACGCTGTATTCGGCCGAATCCATGCGCCTGACGACGCGGCTGATGCAGATGGCCTCCTGGCTTCTCCTGCAGCGCGCCCTCAACGAGGGCGACATGACGCGCGAACAGGTGGAGACGGAAAAGAAGAAGGTGCGGCTGAACGGCGAGGCGACGCCCTCGCGGGACGAACACTTCGCCAAGCTTCCCGATACCTTCCGCGACCTCCTGATGCGGGCGCTGCTTCTCGAACGCCGCATCGCCCTTCTCGACCGCGAACTCTACGACGCTCCCTCGCGCGGGACCGATCACGGGGCGAAGAACCCCGTCGGCGAGCAGATCAACCTTCTGAAGACCGCCTTCCACCGCTAGCGAGGACGCGGGAAAGCGGGCACCGGTTTTCCGCCCGCATCCCGCGCGACGGAAACCCGGAGCATGGCATTCGGGTGCACCGAATGCCGACGCGCTTCAGGCGAGCCTGAATCCGTTTCGGGCGCTGCGAGCGCGAACAGTCGGCAAATCGCGTTGATCTCGGCGGGGCGGAACCGGCAGGCGCACGCTTTCCAAACGGGCGGGCAGGCCCTACCGTCCGCCCATGCGCCTCAATCTCTTTTCGATTCCCCTCCGGCTGCCCTTCCTGCCGACCCTTGCGGACGCGCTCCTGTCGGGCCGGATGGGTCCGGGTCTCGGCGCCGGTCGCGATCCGCTCGCTCTCGCCGGAACCCTCATCTACGTGCCCACGCGGCGCGCGGCGCGCTCCCTCGCCTTCGCTTTCCAGGAGGCGCTCGGCGGCGGCTCGGCGATCCTGCCGCAGATCCGCCCGATCGGCGAGGGCGAGGAGGCCGAGCTTCTCCAGTCCGTCGATCATGCGACGAGCTTCGAGCCGGTGATGGGCGAGCTCGAACGCCGCCTCCACCTCGCCCGGCTGGTGCGTACCTGGCGCACGGCGACCCGCGAGGCCGAACTGAGGGCGCTTCTCGGCGACGAGGACGCGGTCCTGCCGGCCTCGGCCGCCGACGCGCTCTATCTCGCCTCCGACCTCGGAAGCCTTCTCGACGAGATCGAGACCGAGGGCGTGCCCTTCGGCCAGCTGGCGGATCTCGCGCCGGGCGATCTCGCCGAATGGTGGCGGCTGACGCTGACCTTCCTGAAGATCGTCACCGAATACTGGCCCGCCGAACTTGCCGCCGACGGCCGGTCGAGCGAGGCCCATGCGAAGAACGCGTGGCTGGCGGCCGAGGCCGCGCGCCTTCGCGCCCATCCCCCCGAGGGCCCGGTGATCCTCGCCGGATCCACCGCGACCGCCCCGCATACGATCGAACTGATGGCCGCGATCGCGGGCCTCGAACGGGGCGCGCTGGTTCTTCCCGGCCTCGACATGCATCTCGACGACAGGGCCTTCTCGGCCCTCGACCGCAGCCACTCGATCGCAGCGCCCGGCCATCCCCAATACGGGCTGCGCAGGATCCTCGACGGCCTCGGCGCCTCGCGCGCGGACGTGACGTGCCTCGGCGCGGGCTCCGAGCGGCTCGCCGCGCGCGAAGCCTTCCTGTCCGATGCCCTGCGGCCGGCCGAGACGACCGATCACTGGAGCCGGAGCGCCGGGGAGCACGGCGAGGACGCGGTGGCCGGGATCGAGATGATCGAGGCGAGCGATCCGCGCGAGGAGGCGCTCGCCATCGCCTGCGCCATGCGCGACGCGCTTTCGCAGGCGGGGGCGACGACGGCGCTCGTCACGCCCGACCGCAATCTCGCCCGGCGCGTCGTCATCGAACTGGAACGCTTCGGCATCCGCGCCAACGATTCGGCCGGCAGGCCCCTCAAGGCGACCGCGCCGGGCTCCCTCGCCCTCACGCTCCTTTCCGTTGTCTTCGCGCCCGGCGACCCGATCCCGCTGCTGGCGCTTCTGAAGCATCCCCTCGCGTGCCTCGGAATGCCGCCCGCCGAGGCGAGGCGCGCGGCGCGCGCGATCGAACTCATCGCCCTTCGCGGAACGGTCGACCTCGCCGATGCCGCCAATCTGTCCGAGATCGTGGACGCCCGGCTTGGCGCGAGCGAGCCCGCCGAGGACGGCGGCAGCGAGATCCGGCGCGGCCTTTCTCGCCCCGCCCGTCTCGTTTCGAAGGAGGATCGCGCCCTTGCCGGCCGCTATGCCCGATCCTTCGTGGAGGCGATCGCGCCGCTCATCGCCCTGCGCGAGAGCGAGGACCTGGAACTTGCCGACTATGCCCGCGTCACGACCTCTGTTCTGGAAGATCTCTGCCGCGACGAGAAGGGCCATGCGCGCGAACTCTATGCCGAGGAGCCCGGACGGGCGATGGCCGACTTCCTCGCCTCCCTCGTCGCCGCGCCCAAAACCGGCTTCGCCTTCCCGCCGCGCGAGCTGGAAGACGTCACCGACGCGCTGATGGCCGGCGTCACCGTGCGCCCGAAGGGCGGTCTCTCCGCGAGAGCCTTCGTCTGGGGCACGCTGGAGGCGCGCCTCCAGAGCGTCGACACGGTGATCCTCGGCGGCCTTAACGAGGGAGGCTGGCCCTCGGGAGCACGGAGCGGCGCCTTCCTGTCGCGCATGATGCGCAGCGAAATCGCCCTCGATCCGCCCGAGCGCCGGATCGGCCTTGCCGCGCACGATTTCTGGATGGCGATGGGCGCGCGCCGGGTCATCCTCTCGCGTGCCGCAAGGGCCGACGGCGCGCCGACGATCGCCGCGCGCTGGGTCCAGCGCATCGCCGCGCTCGGCGGTCCGAAGCGCGCGGCAAGCCTTGGCGAGAGCGGCCGCGTCTATCTCGACGCCGCCCGGCGCCTCGAGGCGAGCGACCCCGTCGCCCGTGCCCCCCGCCCCGAGCCGCGCCCGCCCGTCGAGCTTCGGCCGGCGCGCTATTCCGTCACCGAGGTCGAGACGCTGATCCGCGACCCTTATGCCATCCATGCGAGGCGCATCATGCAGATCGAACCGCTCGATCCGCTGATGCGCTCGCCGAATGCCGCCGAGCGCGGCTCGCTCTACCACGCGATCCTCGCCGACTTCGCGACCTCCGGCGAGGACCCGATGGCCGGGACCGCGTTCGCCGCCCTTCTCGATATCGCCCGCACCCATTTCGATGCCGCAAGGCTGCCGGTGGAGATCGAGGCCTTCTGGTGGCCGCGCATGGAGGCGATCGCGGAAGGCTATCTCGCCTGGGAGCGCGGGCGCAACGCGCGCGTGGCGCGCCGCCATGTGGAGATCGGCGGCGGAACCCGTTTCGATCTTTCGGACGTCGAACTCGTCGGCAAGGCCGACCGGGTGGACGTGATGACCGACGGATCGGTGGAGATCATCGACTTCAAGACCGGCACGCGACCCTCGGTCAAGCAGGCGCGGACGCTTCTCGCGCCGCAGCTGCCGCTGGAAGGCGGGATGGCGCTGCGCGGCGGCTTCGACATCGGCGGAGCCGGGCATCGGATCGGCGATCTCGTCTATGTGCGCCTTCGCGAACGCGAGGTCGTTGCCGAAAGTCTTGCGATGGAGGCGACGAAGAGCGCCGACGCGCTCGATCCGAACGATCTGTCGGAGCGCGCGGTCCAGCGCTTCGAGGCTCTGGCGGTGCATTATCTGACGCCGGAAACGCCCTTCAAATCGCGCTTCCGCCCGGCCTTCGCCGGTGATTTCACCGGCCCCTACGATCATCTGGCACGGTCCCGCGAATGGGCCGTGGCAGGGGGCGAGAGCGAGGGAGCATCCGAGGAATGAGCCAGCTTGCCGTCAGCGACCATACCGCCCGCCAGCAGGCGATCGCGGCCGATCCGAACCTTTCGGTCTTCGTCTCGGCCAATGCCGGAGCGGGCAAGACCCACGTCCTCACCGAGCGCGTGGTCCGCCTGCTCCTTGCCGGCTTCGATCCCTCGAAGATCCTCTGCCTCACCTTCACGAAGGCCGCGGCCGCCGAGATGGCGAACCGCGTCTTCCACCGGCTCGCGGCCTGGGCGGTCATGCCGGAAGCCGAACTCGCCGGGGAAACCTCGGATCTCGAGGGACGCGCGCCCGATGCGCGCCGCACCGCCGAGGCCCGCCAGCTCTTCGCCCGCGCGCTGGAGACGCCGGGCGGCCTCAAGATCCAGACGATCCACGCCTTCTGCGAGGCCCTCCTCCACCAGTTCCCGCTGGAGGCGAACGTCGCGGGCCATTTCGAGGTGCTGGACGATGCCGAAAGCAGCCTGATGCTCGCGGAGGTCAGGCGCCGCCTCGTCACCGGCGCGGCGGCGCTGGCCGGCGGCCGGGAGGCGGCGGGCGACCTGCGCGAGGCCTTCGCCGAAGCGCTCTCGCTCGGCGGTGAATTCGGCTTCGACACCCTTCTCGGTGAGATCGTCCAGAAGCGCGACGACATCCGCCGCCATGTCGACGGGCGCGGCGGCCTGGGTGGCGCGCTCGACTTCCTCGCCCGCGCCCTCGGCGTCGATCCGCAGGACGACGAGGCGAGCATCGCGGCGGGCCTCGGACCCGTTCCCGGTTTCGATGCGAATTATCGCCGGACCCTTCTCGAACTCGCCTCGGCGAGCGACAAGTCGACCGACACGGCGCTCGCAGGGCGCCTTGCCGCCTTCGAGATCGAGACCGATCCCCTGAAGGCGCTCGACATCCTGCGCGAGATGGTCGCCACCAAGACCGGCGGCCGCCGCAAGCCCTCCTCCACGGCAACCAAGGCGGTGACCGGCAAGCTTCCCGATTTCGAGGAGCGCCTCGCCCTCGCCCAGGACCATCTGGACGAGGCCGGCGACCGCCTCGCCTCCCTGAAGCTCTTCCGGGCGAGCCGCGCGGCGCTGACGATCGCCGATGCGCTGGAGCGCGACTACGCCCTTCTGAAACGCCGTCGGGGCCGGCTCGACTTCACCGACCTCATCGCCCGTGCCGCCGATCTCCTCACCCGCTCGGAAGCGGCGGCCTGGGTGCACTACAAGCTGGACCAGGGCATCGACCACATCCTCGTCGACGAGGCGCAGGATACCAGCCCGCGCCAATGGCAGGTGATCCGCCAGCTCGTCGACGAGTTCTTCGTCGGCCGCTCCAGCCACAACCGCACGCGCACGGTCTTCGCGGTCGGCGACGAGAAGCAGTCGATCTATTCCTTCCAGGGCGCCTCCCCGCACATGTTCGATCTGGAACGGCGCGCCGTGGAAGCGCGCGCCGCCGAGGCCGGGCTCGACTTCCAGCGCGTCGCACTGAACCAGTCCTTCCGCACGCTCGGGGCGGTGCTGCAGGCGGTGGACGACGTCTTCGAGGACCCGCAGAACCGCGAGGGGCTTTCGACCGATGGCGAGAAGCCGGTGCATACCTCGGCGCGCCAGGATGGCGAGGGGCTGGTCGAGATCTGGCCGACCATTCGGGCCGAAAGCGTGACAGAGCCCGAGGACTGGCTGGCGCCGATGGACGAGGAGCCGAAATCCTCGCCCGCCTACCGCCTCGCCCGGCGCATCGCCGAGACGATCGAGGCCTGGATCGGCGATCCCGTGAGCCACAAGGGCCGGCTTCGCCCGCTCCATGCCGGCGACGTCATCGTTCTGGTGCGCAAGCGCACGAGCTTCGTCCCCGCGATGGCCGCCGCCCTGCGCGACCGGAACATTCCGGTCGCCGGCGCCGACCGGATCACCCTCACCGATCATATCGCGGTCCAGGATCTCATCGCGCTCGGAAAGGTCGCGGCGAATTTCGAGGACGACCTCTCCCTCGCCGCCCTCCTGAAAAGCCCGCTCTTCGACTTCACCGACGACGAGCTGATGGCGCTCGCCCTCTCGCGCACCCGCTACGAGCATCTGTCGGCGGGCCTGCGCAAGCTCGGCGGCGAGGAAGGTGCCGCGCGCATTCCGGACTGGTTCGCGGACGGAGAGGCCTCCCGGCGGCTCCTCACCAAGGCGAAGGCCGCCATCACGCGCCTCGACGAGCTTCGCGGCCGCACCGGCTTCCAGTCGGTCTTCGCCTTCTATGCCCGCATTCTGGGACCGGAGGGCGGACGCGCGAAGCTGATGGCGAGGCTCGGCCGCGACACGGCCGACGTGGTCGACGCCTTTCTCGATCTGGCTCTCTCTGAGGAGGCGTCCGGCGTCTCGGGCCTCGATGCCTTTCTCGCCGATCTCGAAGCGGCCCCGCCGCAGATCAAGCGCGAGATGGAGGGGGGACGCGGCGAGGTGCGGATCATGACCACCCACGCCTCCAAGGGGCTCGAAGCGCCCGTCGTCTTTCTCGTCGATCCGGGCTCGGCGCCCTATCACGTCTCCCACGGGGCCCGCCTCGTGCGCTGGGAGGGGATGCCCGGCCTCGTTGCGGGCGAGGCGCCGGGCTATCTGTGGAACGTCTCGAAAGCGCTCGAGACGCGGGCCGTCGCGGACCTGCGCGAGAGGGAGAAGAGGCAGGCCGAGGAAGAATATCGGCGGCTTCTCTATGTGGGCATGACGCGGGCCGCCGAGCGCCTGGTGATCTGCGGCATGGCCGGCCCGAAGGGGCCAAGCGAGGATGCCTGGCGCGAGCGGGTCGAAACGGCGCTGAAGGCGAAGGCGCAGGAGATCCCCGGCGAGGACGGCGAAATCGCCTGCTGGCGCATCGGCTCGCGCCGCTCGGATGCACTCGCCAAGGAGGAAGGCGGTTCCGCGCGCGCCGCCTCGCGCAGGCTCGACCTTACCGAGCTTGCCCCCGAGGACCTGCCGCCCCGTCCCCTCTCCCCGTCCTCGGCGGGAGCGGCCTTCGACGCGGAGGCGGACGAAGGGCCGGAGGACGAAGAGGGCGAAGACGGCGGCGAGGAGATGGTCGAATCCCCCGTCCTCGGTGCATCGGCAAGCCCGGGCTTTGCCATCCGGCGCGGCCTTCTCGTCCATCGCCTGCTCCAGCACCTGCCCACCGTCGCACCGGACGAGCGCGCGGCGATCGCCGCCGCCTATGCCGCGCGCTCCCTGCCCGAGGCGAGCCCCGCCCACCGCGCGGCGCTTCTTTCGAGCGTTGCGGCCGTGATGGACGATCCGCGCTTCGCGGCGATCTTCACCGAAGCGAGCCGGGCCGAGGTGTCGGTCGCCGGCACCGTGCGGATCGGGGCGGCGCACTATGCGGTGAACGGGACGATCGACCGGCTGGCCGTGACGACGGACGAGGTGCTGATCGTCGACTACAAGACCAACCGGCCGCCGCCCGAAGAGCTGGGACAGGTGCCGAGGGCCTATATCCGTCAGCTCGCCATCTACCGGGCGCTCGTCGCCCCGATCTATCCGGACAAACGCGTGCGCGCGGCGCTTCTCTTTACCGAAGGTCCCCATCTGATCGAGCTGGAGCCCGAGGTGATGGATGCGGCGATGGCGGGTTTGGCAAACCATTCTCCACAGGGCGGCGAACGGGGCATGGCCTCCGCTTGAATCCCACCGCCCCCGCGTCTACCTCTTCTGCCGAAACCTACTAGAATTGGAGCCGCTCATGGCCACGAAGACCGTCACCAAGGACACGTTCCAGACCGAAGTCCTCGGCGCGTCGAAGCCCGTCGTCGTCGATTTCTGGGCCGAGTGGTGCGGCCCCTGCAAGATGATCGCCCCGAGCCTCGAGGAGATCTCCGAGGAGAACCAGGGCGTCGAGATCGCCAAGGTGAATATCGACGAGAACCAGGAACTGGCCGTCCAGTTCGGCATCCGTTCGATCCCCACCCTGATGATGTTCAAGAACGGCGAGCATGTGGACACCCTGATGGGTGCCCAGTCGAAGTCGAAGCTCGCCTCCTGGATCGACAGCGCGAAGTAACGTGCCCGGCCGGATTTCGGATCCGGCCCCATCGACGCCCGGCCGCCCAGGTGGCCGGGCCGTTCTTTTTTCAAGGCTGGGCCCGGTGCACGGTGCTCCCGGGGGCGTGATACCGGCGAACAGAGGAAAGCATCGCTTTCGAACCTCCGCCGGCAGCCCGATCGGCGTGCGAGCCCTTCGCGGGACGCGCCGGACATGGGCCCGTCCGACAATCACGAGCCGAAAGCTTCGATGCCGTCTGCGATGCCCGCCCCCGTCCCCGCCGCCATCGCGGGCGATGCCCTCGACATCCTGAAATCCGTCTATGGCTATGAGGCCTTTCGCGGCCTTCAGGCCGAGATCGTCGGGCATGCGGTCGCCGGCAACAACGCCTTCGTGCTGATGCCGACCGGCGGCGGCAAATCGCTCTGCTACCAGATCCCGGCACTGCTGCGCCCCGGAATGGGCCTCGTGGTCTCGCCGCTGCTCGCGCTGATGGCCGATCAGGTGGCGGCGCTGCGCCAGGCGGGCGTCCGGGCCGCCGCCCTCAATTCCGATCTGCCCCCGGAGGAGCGCCGCGCGCTCTGGTCGGCGGTGGATGCGGGCGAGATCGACCTTCTCTACGTGGCGCCCGAAACGCTGCTTCGCGGCGAGGTGATGGACCGCCTCTCCGGCACGCGCCTGTCGCTGATCGCCATCGACGAGGCCCATTGCCTGTCCCAGTGGGGGCATGATTTCCGCCCCTCCTACCGGCAGCTCGACGCCCTTTCCGAACGCTTCCCGACCATTCCGCGCATGGCGCTGACGGCGACGGCCGACGAGCCGACGCGGGCCGAGATCCTCGCTCATCTTGCGATCGACGAGCGCGACGCCTTCGTCGCCGGCTTCGACCGGCCGAACATCCGCTATGCGATCGAGGAGAAGGACAATCCCCGCGCCCAGCTGAAGGCGTTCCTGCGCCGTCACGACGGATCGAGCGGGATCGTCTACTGCCTGTCCAAGCGCAAGGTGGAGGAGACGGCGGCCTGGCTGAGAAGCGAGGGCCATGACGCGCTCGCCTATCATGCCGGCATGGACAAGGCCGAGCGGGAGGCGAACCAGATCCGCTTCCAGCACGGCGAGGCCGTGGTCATGGTCGCCACCATCGCCTTCGGCATGGGCATCGACAAGCCGGATGTGCGCTTCGTCGCCCATCTCGATCTGCCCGGCAGCATGGAGGCCTTCTATCAGGAGACCGGCCGGGCCGGGCGCGACGGCCTGCCCTCCGAAACCCTGATGCTCTACGGGCACGAGGACATCGCGCTCAGGGTGCGCTTCATCGAGGAGGGCGATTCGCCGCCCGAGCGCAAGCGCACCGAACGCCACAAGCTCGACGCGCTCCTGGGGCTGGCCGAGACGCCCGGCTGCCGGCGGCAGGTTCTCCTGTCCTATTTCGGCAATGCGTGCGAGCCCTGCGGCAATTGCGATACCTGCATCGAGCCGCCGGACCTCTTCGACGGCACGATCGCCGCCCAGAAGGCCCTGTCCTGCATCTACCGCACCGGCGAGCGCTTCGGGCAGGCCTATATCGTGGACGTGCTTCTCGGAAAGACCAACGACCGGATGCGGCAGTTCGGCCATGACGAGGTGTCCACCTTCGGCATCGGCACGGAGCACGATGCAAGGCTGTGGCGGGCGATCCTGCGCCAGATGATCGCCCTGCGCCTCGTCGACGTGGACGTCTCCGGCCATGGCGGCCTGTCGATCGCGCCCGCCGGCCGGGAATTCCTGCGCGACAAGCCCGATCTCATGCTGCGCGTGCCCAAAGCCCCGCGCGCCAAACGGAGCAAGGGCACGGCCCGAACCGCCGAGACGAGCCTGCCGGAGAGCGACCGCGACCTCTTCCAGGCGCTTCGCCAGAAGCGCACGGAGATCGCCCGTCTCCAGAACGTGCCGCCTTACGTCATCTTCCACGACAGGACGCTGATCGAACTCGCCGCCGCCCGTCCCCGCTCCCGCACCCAGATGGCGGACGTTCCCGGCGTCGGCGAAGCCAAGCTCGACCGCTACGGGCCGGCCTTCCTCTCGGTGATCGCGGAGCACGAGGGATAGCGCAGGCGCACCCGTTCGAGCGCCGAAGCCAGACGCGGCCAGGCGCGCGTAACCAGAGGCGCCCATGCGCGCCGTCCCAGCCCCCCCGAACGATCGGCCGAGTGGGCGGATCGGCCGAGTGGGCGGCGAGCGTCATCCGCCTATCAAAGGAGTCGATTAGGAGCCCCGCAGGATCGGGCTCAACCATTCACGTCGCGCCAGTCCGGATGAAGGGCGAACGTCTTTGCGGAAACCGGCTGAGGAATCAAACGCAGAGGCTGCGCCGTGGCATTCTGAGAATGATGGAAAAATGGCGCGCCCGAAAGGATTCGAACCTCTGACCCCCAGATTCGTAGTCTGGTGCTCTATCCAGCTGAGCTACGGGCGCGTGCCGATCGAAGCGCCATCGGCTTCGATGCGGGGTACCTAGACCGTCCGCCGCGTGAATGCAAGGCCGTTTTCTCACCCGGCTGAGAGAGTTTTTCAGAGGCCGTTCGGGCGACGGCACAAGCGGGCGCTTGCGAGCCGCCGCCGGCTACTGGCGCGGAAGCTCGATCTCGAAGCGCGTGCCGGTGGTACCGGTCTCGGCGAGGCGCAGATCGCCGCCATGGGCCTCGACGATCTCCATGGCGATCGCAAGGCCGAGGCCCGTTCCGCCCGAACGGGCCGATCCGCGGAAGGCCTGGAAGAGATTGTCCCTCGCCTTCTGGGGAAGACCCGGGCCGGTGTCCTCGACGGCGATGAGAGTGCGCTCGCGGCTTTGATGGTTCGCCGAGACGGTGAGCCGGCGAACGACGCCGATCCCCGCCATATCGTCCGACATCAGCGCCTGCACGGCATTGCGGCACAGATTGGTGAGGAGGCGATGGAGCTGTTCGGGATCGGCCACGACCTCGAAATTCTCCGGCACCGCGTTGACGAATTCGACGGCGGTCTCCTCGGCGCCGAGCGCGAGGAGATCGCAGACATCGGCGACGGTCGCGCGCAGATCGATCTGGCGGCGCTCGGGCGTGCGCTCCACCGCCCGTCCATAGGCCAGCACCGTCTGGGTGTAGTGCAGCGCCCGGTCGAGGCTCTTGATCAGCATCGGCGTCATGCGCTGCACCTTGGGGTCGGGCAGGGTCGAGAGGCTGTCGGAGATCATCTGCGAAGAGGCGAGGATGTTGCGCATGTCGTGATTGATCTTGGAGACGGCGAGCCCGAGATTGGCGAGCCGGCGCTGCTCCTTCAGAACTTCGGCGAGCTTGGCCTGCATGGAGGCGAGTTCGGCCTCGGCAATGCCCAGTTCGTCGCTGCGCCCGGCCGGCCGGATGATGCGCGAGGGATCGGAGGGCTTGTCGCCGAAGCGAACCATGGCCTCGGTCATGCGCCGGATCGGCGCGATCATCATCCGGTTGATCGCCGCCCACAGAAGAAGTCCGGTGAGAATCGCGATGATCGAGGACAGGAAGAAGATGCGCTTGGCATAGGCGAACATCGCACGCCGGAGATCGCCGTCGGTCAGAACGACCTCGGTCAGGAAATCGCCGTTATCGGCCCTGCCGATGACCCTCAGGGTCCGCTCGCCGCCGAACAGGAATTCGTCGAGCGCCTCGCGGATGCTGTCGAAGGTCGTCTCCTGGTCGAGAAACACGGATCGATCGACCGTCTCGATCCCCGCATGGCGGGCGATGAGGCGGTTCGTATCCCCATCCGAGATCGCGACGAGCCGGAGGCCGAGCGCGTCGAGAAGGGCGCGCTGCTGCCCACGCGGCATCGTGCCGGCGCCGCTCGCGCCCGGCTGGCCGGGCCCCGAGGTCGCAAGGGCCGCAACCGCCGCATGGTCGAGCTTGTCGCGCAGATAGCCGTCGCGGAAGCCGGCAAGGACGGGCACGAAGATGAGGATCTCGGCCAGCATCACCGCCAGGATCGTCAGCCCGAGGAGCTTCATCGACAGGGAACGGAACACGGAGCCGGCCGGCCGGTTCGCCGCGCGCTCGCCGTCCCTCCCCGCGCCCGTCCGGGGATCGTTCAAATCGGCTTCCGCCATGCGTCCTACTTCGACCACATCCTGTCCCGCGACCCGGCCTTGCGACGCTCACCCGGCGCCGGACGGCTCCTGAAGCGCCACGGCATTCGATCTTGTCGAACGCCGCGCTCCGGACCATCCATTGCGCAGGATGCGAGCGGAAAACCGGTGCCCACTCTTCCTCATCCTGCTCTAGCCCAAACGCCTGAGGAAAGCGACGACGCCGCGAACGAGGGGCTTTCGCGTATAGGGCGAATAATAGGAGGTCGCCGCGCGCTTGGCGATCTCCGAGAGGGTCGGATAGGGCGAGACGAAGCCCTGGAGGTCGGAGAACTTCATGCCCCTGGCGACGGCAAGGGTCAGGAGATTGGTGATCTCGCCCGCCTTCGCGCCGGCAACGCCCGCGCCGAGGATCTTGCCCCGCTTGCCCACCACGAACTTCACGAGCCCCTCCGTCTCGCGTTCCGCCTGGGCCCGGTCGTTCTCGGCATAGGGCCAGGACACGGTGGAGACGTCGAGCCCCTTCTCGCGGGCCTCGCTTTCGGTCGGCCCCACCTGGCCGAGTTCGGGATCGGTATAGGTGACGTGCGGGATCTCCTCGTGCTTCGCCCTCGCCGGCAGGCGGAAGAGGAGCGGCCGCAGCACGAGGCCGCCGTGATAGCCGGCCACATGGGTAAATTGCGGCCCGCCGGCGACATCGCCGATCGCATAGACCCGCTTGTTGGAGGTGCGAAGGTCGCGCCCGACCGTGATCCCCGAGCGATCGAAGGCGACCCCCGCCGCATCGAGCCCGAGATCGTCGACATTCGGCTGGCGCCCGACGGCGACGAGGCAATGGGAGCCGGTCACCTCGAAACGCTCCGTGCCGCGCTCGGCCGTCACCGTGATCGCGCCTTGGGTGCCGGACACCCGGACGACCTTCGCCCCGGCCTCGATCCTCACGCCCTCAGTGGCAAGACGTTTCAGGACGACGGCGGCAAGCTCCGGATCGTCCTTGCCGAGGGGCGTTCCGCCTTCGAGAACGGTAACCTTCGCGCCGAGCCTTCGATGGGCCTGCGCCATCTCCATGCCGATCGGCCCGCCGCCGATGACGATCAGATGATCGGGACAATCGCGCAGGTCGAACAGCGTCTCGTTGGTGAGGAAGGGCGTCTCCTTCAGCCCGTCGATGGGCGGCACGAAGGGGCGCGAGCCGGTGGCGATCACGAAGCGGCGCGCCTCGATGCGCCGTCCGTTCACCTCGACGGTCTTCTCGTCCACGAAGCGGGCATCGCCCTTGATCACCTCGACGCCGAGGCCCTCGAAGCGCTCGACGGAATCATTGGGCGCGATCGCCCCGATGACGCCCTTCACGTGATCGTTGACGGCCGCAAAATCGATCCTCGGCTCGCTCTCGCCGATGCCGAAGCGGCCCGCCTTGCGCATCGTCTCGGCGGTCTTTGCAGCCGCGATCAGCGCCTTGGAGGGCACGCAGCCATAGTTCAGGCAGTCGCCGCCCATGCGGTCGCGCTCGATGAGGGTGACGGGGACGCCGAAGGCGGCCGCGGCGGCCGCGACCGTGAGGCCGCCGGAGCCCGCGCCGATGACGCAGATATCGGGTTTGGAGGTCTTGGCGCTCATCGCGATCTCCTTAAGCGTTGCCGGCGCCGCTGCGCTCGGGATTGCGGCCCTTGAGGAAGGTCTTCTTGAGGATGAGGCCGAGGATCGCGAGGCCCGCGAGCCCGAACAGGGCGACCGTCATCTCGGGCGTGACGAGATCGCCGAGGGTGACGGGTCCCGCATGATCCACATTGGCGACGGCCTGATCGATGCCGCTGCCGAGGAAGGTATAGACGAAGGAGCCCGGCATGATGCCGAAGAAGGTCGCGATCACATAGGTCCGCAGCGGGATGTCGACGAAGGCCGGCGCGATATTGACCGCGAAGAAGGGCAGGACCGGCGTCAGTCGCAGGACGAAGAGATAGGAGAAGGCGTCGTCGCGAAAGCCGTCCGCGAACCGGCGGATCGCCTTGCCGCCCTTGCGCCGCAGAAGGTCGCCGAAGGCGTGGCGGGCCGCAAGGAAGATCGCGGCCGCGCCCAAAGTCGCGCCGAAGACCGTCGCGATGCCGCCGACGAACCAGCCGAACATGAAGCCTGCCGCGATCGTGATGATGGAGGCGGCCGGAAAGGCGACGGCGACGAGCGCGGCATAGGCGAGGACGTAGCTGGCCAGTGCGAGGGCGAGATTGTCGCTCACCCAGGCCTTCAGCGCCGCCCGGCTGTCGAGGAAGACCTCGAGCGAAAGATAGTCCTGGAGCCCGAAGGCGTATCCGAGGGAAAGAAGCGCGAGGATGAGGGCGACGGGCCAGAGCCGGCGCCACCAAGCGCGCTCGCCGCCTTTCCTCTCGCCCCCGTTCTGCCCGCCACCGTCTTGGATGGCGGCCTCGTCCGGCCCCTTCGCGTCCTGCCTGGTCATGGCTCCCGACCCTTCCTCAAGTCCCGTTCGCGGCGGACCGGCGCAACCCGTGACGATGGAGCCGAACCGGCCCCCGGCCGACGAAACCCGCACCGCTTCGTTGACTTTTCGGCCCATCCGCTCCTATAACCGCCGCCACGAGCGGACGACGTCACGCGCGAGGTGTCCTTGCGCGTAGAGAACGCCCGATCCGCAGCCGTTCTTAGTCCTTGTTCGACACGAAAGGCCCGCATGTTTCACAAGTGCGGGAAACAGCCATGAAGCGTACCTACCAGCCCTCCAAACTCGTCCGCAAGCGCCGCCACGGCTTCCGTTCGCGCATGGCGACCGTCGGTGGCCGCCGGGTCATCGCGTCCCGCCGCTCGAAGGGTCGCAAGCGTCTTTCGGCCTGAGCCGAAAGAGCGCCGAGCCCGGCCCGCCCCATACCGGCGCCCCATCGTCGATCGCAATCGGAGGGGAGCCATGCCCGGCGGCACGAAACGCACCGGCCGGCTGACGAAGCGCTCGGAATTCCTCGCCGCACGCAAGGGCCGTCGCCTGAACGGCCCTTATTTCTTTGTCGAAACCCATCTTCGCGATGACGACGCGCCGCCCCGTTTCGGGTTGACCGTCACGAAGAAGGTTGGCAATGCCGTCGTCAGAAACCGGATCCGGCGCAGACTGCGCGAGGCGATCCGCGTGACGGCCGGCGAGGCCATGAAGCCGGGCGTGGACTATGTCATCGTCGCGCGTCGCGACGTCCTCGAAGTGGCGTTCGGGACCCTGACGGACGAATTGTCCAGACGGTTCGACCGGTTCGATCCGGGTCAGTCCCCCAATGCCCATCAACGTCGTGAGAGGCGCAATGGCGTCTAGAGGTTTGACCCGATGGAAATGAACCGCAACTTCCTGATCGCCATGGCGTTGTCGATCCTCATCCTGGTCGGGTGGCAGTATCTCGTCATCAGTCCGCGCATGGACGAGCAGCAGGTGCGCACCGAGACGGCCCAGACCGAGGGCTCGCTCCAGACGCCGCAGACGCCCGCCGGCACCAGCCAGGAGAGCCTGACCGCGCCTTCGGGCCGCGAAAGCGTCGTCGGCAGCCCCAATCTTCCGGCCGGTGCGACCCGCGCCGAGGTGCTGGCCGCCGGAAACCGCGTGCCGATCGACACGCCCGAGCTCACAGGCTCCATCAATCTCCAGGGCGCCCGCCTCGACGATCTGCGCCTCAAGCATTATCACGAGACCGTCGACGACACCTCGCCGACCATCGTCCTCCTCTCCCCCGAACAGCTGCCGGACGGCTATTTCGCCGAATACGGCCTGATCCAGCCCGGAAGCGGCCAGCTCGTCGGCGCCAATACGCAGTGGCAGGCCGAAGCGGGCGCGACCCTGACGCCCGATACCCCGGTGACACTGACCGCGACGACCGAGAACGGCCTGACGGTCCGCCGCCAGATCTCGGTCGATCCGAACTTCATGTTCACCTACGAGGACACGGTCGAGAACACGGGCGATGCGGCGATCGAGGTCTCGCCCTATGGCCGCATCGCGCGCTATTCCAAGCCCGAGCATGCCGCCGCCTATGTTCTCTTCGAAGGCCTTCTCGGCGTGTTCGGCGAGGAGGGTCTCGACGAGGTCTCCTATTCGACGATCGAGGACGACGGCCGGCTCACCCAGCCCAAGTCCTCGGGCGGCGGATGGCTCGGCATCACCGACAAATACTGGGCGACGGCGCTCGTTCCCCAGGACGGCCAGGACTTCCAGTCCCAATTCCTCTACCGCACCGGCGAGCGGCCGCACTACCAGACCGAATTCGTCTCCGATCCGATCTCGGTCGCGCCGGGCGCCTCGGCGAACATCCTCAACCGCACCTTTGCCGGCGCCAAGGAAGTCGACAAGATCAACGCCTATGAGGAAGAGCTGAACATCCGCCAGTTCGGGCAGCTGATCGACTGGGGCTGGTTCTATTTCATCACCAAGCCGATGTTCACGGCGCTCGACTACATCTACAAGCTGGTCGGCAATTTCGGCGTCGCGATCCTCATCGTCACCGTCTTCCTCAAGCTTCTCTTCTTCCCGCTCGCCAACAAGTCCTACAAGTCGATGGCGCGCATGAAGACGATCCAGCCGAAGGTCATGGAGCTGCGCGAGCGCTTCAAGGACGACCGGCAGAAGCAGCAGCAGGAGATGATGAAGCTCTACCGGGAGGAGAAGATCAATCCGGCCGCCGGCTGCTGGCCGATCCTGATCCAGATCCCCGTCTTCTTCGCCCTCTACAAGGTGCTCTACGTCACGATCGAGATGCGGCACGCGCCCTTCTTCGGCTGGATCCAGGATCTGGCCGCGCCCGATCCGACCTCGATCTTCAACCTGTTCGGCCTCATCCCGATCGAACTGCCGCATATCCTGATGATCGGCGTCTGGCCGATCCTGATGGGCATCACGATGTTCGTCCAGATGCGCCTCAACCCGACCCCGCCGGATCCGACCCAGGCGATGATCTTCACCTGGATGCCCGTGGTCTTCACCTTCATGCTGGCCGCCTTCCCGGCGGGCCTCGTGATCTACTGGACCTGGAACAACACCCTGTCGATCATCCAGCAGAGCGTGATCATGAAGCGCAACGGCGCGAAGATCGAACTCTTCGACAACTTGCGAGGCATGTTCAAACGCAAGGAAAAACCATCGCAAGGCTAGCTTCGCGAGACCCTCTTCGAACCGTCCCGGACCCCCGGGGCGGTTCTTTCGTTTCGGACGACAAATTCAGGGATCGGAGTGGCCGATGACACCCCAGCGCATCACCCTCGTCACCCTCGGTGTCGCCGACATCGCGGCGAGCCGCGCCTTCTATGCCCGGCTCGGCTGGCAGCCCGTCCCCGGCGAGAACGCGGACGTCTCGTTCTACCGGATGAACGGCATGGCGCTCGCGCTCTTCGATCGCTCGGAACTTGCGGCCGATCAGGGCCGGCCGGGTGCGTCACTCGGCACGGGCGCCGTCACGCTCGCCCAGAATTTTCCGGGCACCGCCGAGGTGGATGCGGCCTTCGAGGCCGCGATCGCGGCCGGCGCGACCATCCTGAAGCGGCCGGAAGCGGTCTTCTGGGGCGGCTATTCCGGCTATTGGGCGGACCCCGACGGCCATGTCTGGGAACTTGCCCACAATCCGTTCTGGAGCCTCGATGCCGAGGGCGCACTGACGATCCCCGACCCGGCCTGAGCTCCGTTCGAACGATCCGCGCGGACACCTGTTTCACGGGGTTCTCACACGAAGGGGGTGGACCGCGCCCGCCCGCCATGTCATTCGGGGGCCCGAAAGAGGAGCTGCGACGTCCGATGAACCACTGACGCCCAACCGATCGCCATCATCGGGAACCGGCCGAAGCAGCCGGGCCCGCGCGCGATCCGAGCCGTCAGCCCAATCATCCGACCCATCGCGAGGCCTCCCCATGCACGGACCTGATCCTGCGTCCCGCCATCCCCTTCCCGACCATCCGCGCGTCGGCTTCCTGAAGCCGATCGTCGATCACCCGCAGATCGAGATCGGCGACTACACCTATTACGACGACCCGGCGGGCCCGCAGCATTTCGTCGAGGCCTGTGTCGGCCATCTCTACGATTTTCTCGGCGACCGGCTGATCATCGGCCGCTTCTGCGCGATCGGCTCGGGCGCCAGCTTCGTGATGAACGGCGCGAACCATGCGATGACCGGTTTTTCCACCTATCCCTTCAACATCTTCGGCAAGGGCTGGGAGAAAGGTTTCGACTTCGCGACCATCGCCGCCGGCCTCAAGGGCGATACCGTCATCGGCAACGACGTCTGGATCGGCGAGAAGGCCGTCGTGATGCCGGGTGTCACGATCGGCGACGGCGCCGTGATCGCCGCCCATTCGGTGGTGACGGCGGATGTGCCCGCCTATGGGATCGTCGGCGGCAACCCCGCACGGCTCATCCGGCAGCGCTTCGACGACGAAACCATCGCCGCGCTGCGCAAGATCGCCTGGTGGGACTGGCCGGCGGACAAGATAACGCGCTATCTCGACGCCATACGCGGGGCCGATCTTGGAGCCCTCGCCAAAGCCTCGGAGGCTCCATGAGCGATCAAGCCAAACCGCCAGCCGATTCCGGCCGCAATCGCGGCCCGAAACTCTTCGGCCAGCCCTGGGTCTTCGTGCGCGGCGTGCCGGCCATGGAATTCCTGCCCATGGAAGGTCCGCCCGAGGTCGCCTTCGCGGGCCGCTCCAATGTCGGAAAGTCGTCGCTGATCAACGCGCTTCTCGGCCAGAAGGGGCTTGCGCGCACCTCGAACACGCCGGGGCGCACCCAGGAGCTCAACTTCTTCGTGCCGGACGGGTTCGGCGGCGAGACCACCGAACTGCCGCCGCTGGCGCTTGTGGACATGCCGGGCTACGGCTATGCCAAGGCACCGAAGGAGAAGGTGGACGCCTGGACCGATCTCGTCTTCGACTATCTGCGCGGTCGAGCCACCCTCAAGCGCGTCTTCGTTCTCATCGATTCGCGCCACGGCCTCAAGGCCAATGACGAGGAGGTGCTGAAGCTCCTCGACAAGTCGGCGATGTCCTACCAGATCGTCCTGACGAAGATCGACAAGATCAAGCCGACCGCGGTTCCCAAGCTGATCGCGGCGACGGAAGAGGCCGTGCGCAAGCGTCCCGCGGCCTTTCCCGGCATCATCGCGACATCCTCGGAAAAGCGCGCCGGTCTCGACGATCTCCAGACCGCCCTCGGCGCGCTCGCCGAATAGGCGCCGCTTATCCGCCGACGCATCGGACGGTCCGAACACCGCAGCCGCCTTTCGCCCCGATGCTCCAATAAAAAACCCCGGTTCGCCGACCCTTCGGGGATCGGCGAACCGGGGTTCTGATCATGAGATCGCGTCTTCCGCGAAAACGGTCCGCCGCCCGTTTCTAACGGCAGCGCCGAGCCTGGCTCAGGCCTCGGCCTTGCGCCTCAGGCGGACGACCACGTCCACATTGACGATTTCCATCCCCGCCGGCGGCTCCGGCAGCTGGCCGAGATCGAGCGATCCGGCCGGGATGTCGACCATCTCGCCGTCTTCCTCGATGAAGAAATGGTGGTGGTCGGAGATGTTCGTATCGAAATAGGTGCGCTGGCCTTCGGCCGAGAGCGGGCGGACGAGACCTGCATCGGTGAACTGGTGGAGCGTGTTGTAGACGGTGGCGAGGGAAACGGACTCGCCCGCCTGCTGCGCCTCGGCATGCAGGTCCTCGGCCGACAGATGCCGGTCGCCGCGCCCGAACATCAGATTGCAGAGTGCCACGCGTTGCCGGGTCGGTCGCAGTCCGACGGACCGCAGGCGTGAGAATACGCAGAAAGCCTGACCACGTGTCTGGGTCGTGTGCATGGTCGTCCGTGCCCCATTCGCTCAAATCACACCGCACCGTCCGTCGGGCGACGGCCGGGCTCAAGCCCATGACATAATATAAAGGGCGCGCGATCTCAAATCCTTCCTGCGCGCGCGGTTTAAATCGCGCTTACTGGGGCGTGCAGGCCGCGATCAGGGCGCCGAGGGCCGAGCCCGATCCCGTCAGAGGCAGGGTGTAGCGCCCGGCCGGCGTCGAGATCTCGGCGGCCTTGCCCTTGCGCAGATCCTCGATCAGGCCTCGCAGCTCGCCGAGGGCGCCGGCATGGACGAGGACGGTGCGGCCGCGCACCCGGTGGGCGCGCGTGTCGAGAATGCGGGCGAGCCCGTCGACGGAGACGCCGACCCGGTAGGCGGCGCCGTCCGCGAAGCGCGCCGGAAAGCCCGTGAAATTGACCGTGAGGCTCGAGCCGGCGCAGCGCAGGAACATCCCGTTCGCAACCCCGTCGACATAGTAGCCGGCCGTGGTCCCGCTGGCGCGCCAGGACTGGGCCGCGGCGGGCGGGGAAACGAGAAGCATCGCGAGACAAAGGACCGGATAACCGGCCGGCCGCAATCCTCGCCTCTTCTCCGAAAGCCCCCTCGCAGACCGCATGACGATGCCCCTTTTCATCCTGGTTTCAGCCCTACGGCGCGCCGCCCGACAGGGCGAAAAACTACCTGTCCGCATTGTTTCCCACAACGCGCATCCCATGGTAATGCGACCGGAAACGAATGTGTTCGCACTCCAGTGCGGCGAAGAAGGCGGAAACGACATCAGATGACGACGCGCAAGACTTCCTTCGACTACGACGAGCTGCTGGCCTGCGGACGGGGCGAACTGTTCGGCTCGGGCAATGCGCAGCTGCCTCTGCCGCCGATGCTGATGTTCGACCGCATCACCCATGTGAGCGAGGATGGCGGGGAGTTCGGCAAGGGCACGATCCAGGCCGAGCTCGACGTCAATCCCGATCTCTGGTTCTTCCAGTGCCACTTCAAGGGCGATCCGGTGATGCCGGGCTGCCTCGGCCTCGACGCCCTGTGGCAGCTCACCGGCTTTTTCCTCGGCTGGCTCGGCGAGCCCGGCCGCGGCCGCGCGCTCGGCGTCGGCGAAGTGAAGTTCACCGGACAGGTGACGCCCACGGTCAAGCTCCTGGAATACGGCGTCGATTTCCGCCGCGTCATGCGCTCCAAGCTCAAGCTCGGCATCGCCAATGGCTGGATGAAGGCGGACGGCGAGATCATCTACCGGTCGAGCGACATGCGCGTCGGTCTCTTCAGCGACGACGAGACCCGCGCGGCAACGGCCTGATCGCCGGTCTCGCTCGACCGAAGACTCTGAGATCCTCGACGAGGAAAGGCAGGACATCATGAGACGCGTCGTCGTCACCGGAATGGGCATCGTGTCGTCGATCGGCGACAATGTGGAGGAGGTCACGCGCTCGCTGCGCGAATCGCGCTCCGGCATCAGCTTCGCCGAGGACTATGCCGAACTCGGCTTCCGCAGCCACGTGCACGGCAAGCCGAAGCTCAACCCCTCGGACGTCCTCGACCGGCGCGCCCTGCGCTTCCACGGCGGCGGCACCGCCTGGAACCACGTCGCCATGAACCAGGCGATCGAGGATGCGGGCCTCGAGGCTTCGGACGTCTCCAACGAGCGCACCGGCATCATCATGGGTTCGGGCGGCCCGTCCACCGAGACCATCATGACGGCCGCCGACGTGACGCGCGAAAAGGGTCCCAAGCGCATCGGACCGACGGCGGTGCCCAAGGCGATGTCCTCCACCGCCTCCGCGACGCTCGCCACCTGGTTCAAGATCAAGGGTGTCAACTACTCCATCTCCTCGGCCTGCTCGACATCGAGCCACTGCATCGGCAATGCCTACGAGATGATCGCCTACGGCAAGCAGGACACGATGTTCGCGGGCGGCTGCGAGGACCTGCACTGGTCCCTCTCCAACCTCTTCGACGCCATGGGCGCCCTCTCCTCCGACTTCAACGACGACCCGGCCCATGCCTCCCGCCCCTATGACAAGGCGCGCGACGGCTTCGTGATCGCGGGCGGCGCGGGCGTTCTCGTCCTCGAGGAGTACGAACGCGCGAAGGCGCGCGGCGCCAATATCCTCGGCGAGATCGTCGGCTATGGCCTGACCTCCGACGGTGCCGACATGGTCGCCCCCTCGGGCGAAGGCGCGGTGCGCTGCATGAAGATGGCGCTCGAAGGCGTCAAGGGTCCGATCGACTACATCAACCCGCATGCGACCGCGACGCCCGTCGGCGACCGGTCGGAGGTCGCAGCGATCCGCGAGGTGTTCGGCGACACGATCCCGGCAATCTCCGCGACCAAGGCGCTCACCGGCCACAGCCAGGGCGCGACCGGCGTTCACGAGGCGATCTATTCGCTCATCATGATGCGCGAGAACTTCATCGCCAAAAGCGCGCATATCAGCGAACTCGATCCTGAATTCGAGGGCTTCCCGATCGCCTTCGAGCGGCAGGACGATGTGAGGCTCGACCGCGTGATGTCGAACTCGTTCGGGTTCGGCGGCACCAATGCATGCCTCGTGTTCCAGCGGGTCGACGACTAGCGCACCTGCCCGACGATCGGAGACGATCTTCGATCGGCACGATGCGTAGAAACAAGACGTTGGAGCGTCCCTTGCATGTCCGGTCGGATGCGCGGCGCTCCGGCCGGCAGCATGATCCGTACCCGGCTCGCTCAGTGGTCCGGCGTTTTCGACAAGGCAATGAGATCGCCTCGCCTCCACCGCGAGTCCGGTCATGAGGGATGATTGATGGCAGATTTGATGAAGGGTAAGCGCGGCCTGGTCATGGGCGTCGCCAACCACAACTCGATCGCATGGGGCGCGGCCAAGGCGCTTGCCGACGAGGGCGCGGAGATCGCCCTCACCTATCAGGGCGACGCCTTCGGCCGCCGGGTCAAGCCGCTCGCCGACCAGATCGGCTCGAAGCTCATCCTGCCCTGCGACGTCGAGGATATCGCCACGGTCGACCAGGTCTTCTCCGATCTGAAGAGCGAATGGGGCGGCATCGACTTCATCATCCACGCCATCGCCTTCTCGGACCGCAACGAGCTGAAGGGCCTTTACGCCGACACCTCGCGCGAGAACTTCACGCGCACCATGGTCGTCTCCTGCTTCTCGTTCACCGAGATCGCCCGCCGCGCCGCCGATCTCATGAACAATGGCGGCTCGATGATCACCATGACCTATGGCGGCTCGACCCGCGTGATGCCGAACTACAACGTCATGGGCGTCGCGAAAGCCGCGCTCGAGGCCTCCGTGCGCTATCTGGCGGCCGATTACGGCCCGCGCGACATCCGCGTCAACGCGATCTCCGCCGGTCCCGTCCGCACCCTCGCCGGTGCCGGCGTCTCCGATGCGCGGCTGATGTTCAACTACCAGCGCCGCAATTCGCCCCTTCGCCGCAACACCACCATCGCCCAGGTCGGCGGCGCCGCCGTCTATCTCACCTCCAATCTCTCCAATGGCGTGACCGGAGAGATCCACTACGTGGATTCGGGCTACAACATCATGTCGATGCCGGATCTCGAAGAGCTGAAGAAGCAGGAGCGCGGCGCCGAGCTCGTCGAGGACGTGGACGGCACGCCCCGCGAGGACTGACGCCCCCGTCGGCGGCGAGCCGGCGGTTCAGAGAACCTCCCGGGCGGCGAGGATCGCCGCGCTCAGGTCCTCGATCGCCGATCCCACGCCCTTGAACAGGGTGATCTCGTCTTCGCAGGCGCGCGGATAGGCGTCCGCGCGGCACAGATCGACCAGCGTGCCGGCGATATCCTCCTCGGCGAGGACGCCGGTCTCGATCGGAGTGCGGATATCCCCGCACTCCTTGCGGGCATGGTCGGTGTCGATGAAGACGCGGGCCCGGCGCATCACCTCGTCGTCCGCCTCGCGCATGTCCGGCCGGAAGCTGCCGATCAGATCGACGTGCTGGCCCGGCCGCAGCCATTCGCCCTTCAGGATCGGCTCGCTCGCAAGCGTCGCGCAGGAGACGATGTCGGCGCGCCCGACCGCTTCGGCGAGATCGGGTGCGGGACGAGCGTCGAACCCCTCCTCCCGAAGCTGGTCGACCAGCCTCTCGGCGCCCTCGGCGCTCCGGTTCCACACCTCCACCGTCTCGATCGGCAGCACGGACCTGAAGGCATGGGGGCTCGCCGAGCCGATGCGCCCGGCCCCCACGAGAAGAAGCCGGCGGCTGTCCGGCCGCGCCAGGCGCTTGGCGGCAAGGGCAGAGGCCGCGACGGTGCGCCGGGCGGTGAGTTCGCCCCCGTCGAGCATCAGAACGTGCTCGCCGGTCTCCCGGTCGAAGAGGATATAGGTCGCGGTGACGGCCGGACGCCCGAGCGCCCCATTGCCCGGATGCACGTTGACGAGCTTCACGCCGCCCCAGCCGCTCGCCGCCCAGGCCGGCATCAGGAGCAGCGTATCGTCGGGCGCGTCATCGTTGGCCAGCGAGTGATGATGGCGCAGCGGCGCCTCGATTGTGTCACGAAACCCCGCATCGAGAGCCGGGATCAGTCCGTCGAAGGGCAGCGCCGAAATCGTCTCGTCGCGGGTCAGTATCTTCATCGCTTAAAACCGCCTGTTCGTTGGTGGGGTCCGGTTCGAGCGCACCTGACTCCGCCGGCAATTACATCTTGGGTTGCCATAAACTCGCGCAGCGATACCTGACTTGTCTTGTCCTGACGGAAGCGACGGAGAACCCGACCGATGCATGCGTTTCGAGCCATCCCGACCAGCCTTGGACTGACAGCAGCGATCGGCCTTGCCGCCGCGATGCTCCCCGGCACTGCCAGTGCCGCCTCCTTTCCGGAACTTGCCGCGAAGGGGTATCAGATCAGTCCGATGACCAAAAGTCGTGGCGGGCGTGCGGGCTGGATTATGAGAGGTACCCGTGACAGCTACTTCTGCGTCCTGGTCCCCGGAATGGTTCGAGCGGGGAATGGATATGTCTCGCTCTCCACGAGCGCCTACGAGACGCCGGCCAGCAAGGCCGTCATTGATCGGGTGACCGGTGGCGCGGGGCTCAATCTTCCTCAACTCGCCGATCTGAAGGCGGGACGTGTGCCGCCTCAGAAGGTCGGGCGCTGCTTCTTCTACCGATGACGGGCGCCGCCCAACGATGGGGACGATCTCGACGCGCTTCGCGAGCCCGGGATCATTGCGTCGAACCGAGCGGCGCCCCCGCGACTTCGCCGAAGAAGCGGATCATCTCCGCGCTCGCATCGGGTCCTTTCGGGTCCGTATAGGTGCCGTCCGCACTGCCGCCCGACCAGGCATGGCCGAGGCCCACGATCGTCCAGGTCTCGAGCAGCGGACGCCTGACCTCGGGCGCCTGGTGGACGATCCGGGTATAGGAGACGCCGCCCGGCGAGCGTCCGGTCTCAGTGTGCTGCGTGGTTCTGGCGCCGCCGAGCGCTTGGGCGCCGACGCGCCCGGCATTGGCCGGCGCGACGGTCGTGTCGGCCGAGCCCTGGAAGACGATGGCCGGGATCGCCCGTCCCCCGCCCGGGCCCGCCCCCTGCCCCTTCATGGCCGCGAAGGCCGAGGGCATGTCCTTCGCCGCTCCGCAGGCAAGGCCCGAATGGACGCCGATCGCGGCGAAGAGATCGGGATAATTCTGGCCGAGGATCGCCGCCGCCGCACCACCAGCCGAGAGCCCGGCGGCGAAGACGCGGGCCGGGTCGACGGCATGGTTCGCCATCACCTCGCGCACCATGCCCGCGATGATCGCCGGTTCGCCGGTGCCGCGCCGCTGGTCCGCCGGCGAGAACCAGTTCCAGCACTTCGACATGTTCGCCGACTTCGTCTGGCCGGGATAGAGGACGAGGAAACCGTCCCGTTCGGCAAGCGTGTTCATCCGAGTGCCGCGCGCGAAATCGTCCGGCGACTGGGTGCAGCCATGCAGCATGACGAGGAGGGGCACGGGTTCATGCCGCTCGTCGAGAGAGGCCGGAACATAGAGCCTGTAGGGCCGGCTTCCGGCCTCGCAGCGAAACTGATGCTCCGCGAAACGCTCAGGCGCCACGGACCCGGCGCCAGCCCGCTCGGCCCGGTTCGGCCGGGCGGTGCGCGTCCCGGTCCGCCGCAGTTCTTCGCGGGTCGAAGGCCCGGCAGCACCCGGCCGCGCCTCGGGACGGAGAGTTTCCGGCCGGGGCGTCTCGGGGGCGGCGGCCGAACCTTTCAGGAGCGCCATCGCCTCCTTCAGCCGTCCCTGGCGCGTCAGGCGCGTCACTTCGGTCATGTCGATGCCGGAAAACGAGGTCATGGGCGGTTCTTCCTGATGTCTGGCTGATGTCTGAGGCACCGGATCAAGCATCCGGCGCAAATGGCGGTCGTCAGGCCATGCGGTCCTTCAAGGCGGACTTCACACCGGCTGAGGCCTGGAGCGCGCCGAGGACACGCAGGGAGGCGATGGCGTCCGCTGCAAGTTCGGGCGGCACGTCCGGATCGATCACGGCAAGGCCGAGAACCTCGATCCGCAGGCGTTCGCCGGCCTCGACGACGGCTTCGAGATCGCGCCGCGTGAAGCGGCGAAGACCGAGATCGAGGCTGCGGCGCTCGACGCTCTGCTTCAGCGCATCCTCGTGGCGCGCAATCTGGTTGCGGATGGCGGTGCGGATGAGATCGGTGCGGTTGGCATAGAAGCCTTCCTCCACCAGAAGATCGATCCGGCCGAGATCGACCGGGCCGAGATTGATCGTGATCTTCTCGCTTTCGGACGAGGAACCCGCCCCGTCCTTCGCACGCCTCGGCATCCTGAAACTCCTTTATCCATCCAAGTGGATGGTAAATGGAAATCATAGGAGGCGGATACAAGGACCTCGAAGAATGATCGTGTCCGCGCCGAACCGCTGCCCGAACCATCGGTCCGGGCACGGCGCGAGATGTCTGGGCAGAGATATCGGCCGGCGCGCGAGGAGGATGCCCTGCCGCGACCGGATCGCGCTATTGCGATTGCGCGGTCTCGATTTCCGAGCGGACGGCCGTCTTCTGGGCGACGAGGATCGCCTCGAAGGTCGCGCGCACCGATGCGAGCAAGGGGTCCTGCCTCGGACCTTCGCTCTCGGCATGGGCGAGATGATCGACGAGTTCGATATCCGAGAGAGCCTCGACGAGACCGCGATAGGCGACCGGATCGGGAGCCGAGCCGGCCGCGCGCAGGTCGAGAGCGCCCTTCGCCGCCGAAAGCCTCGCGAGGACGGGCCTGCCGGCCACACCGGCGGCCGGCCCCTGAAGCATGGAGGAGCGCTCGGGCAGGAACCCGCCGTCCCGAGCCAGCGACATGAGGGCGTTGATCGCCGCGATTCGGTCGCGCTCGCTCGCGAGCGGCGGCGGCGCCATGGGACGCTTGGGCGGCAGGGCCGGGTCGAACGGGGGGCCGAAGACCTCCTGCGCGGCGCTCGGGGCGGCCGGGCGCGTCAGGTCGCGGCCAGGGATCTCCGGCCCCATGCCGCGCCTCAGTTCCACCGTCACCGGGGCGCCCTCGGTCGTCGTCCCGTCGAGAACGGCGATCGGGCGGTATTCGGGCGCATAGGTCGGAAGCGGCACGGGGCGCATCGCGGCCTTCGCCGCGGCAAGGCTCTTTCCGGCGCGCTCGCTCTGAGCCGAAACGAGCCCGGCCAACGCCGCCGGCTGCGGCCCCTCGATGCGATCGAGATAGGCTTCCAGCGTCGCGACATAGGTCTCGACACCGCCGCACATGAAGGGCGTCACGTCCTGATCCATGAAATCGGTGAGATCGGCGATCACGCGATCGACGATCCACCGGCTGTTGGCGCTCGCCGACCATTCCGGCCGCCCCGCGCTCTTCAGAAGATCGCCGGCCGTCTTGAGGGCGCGCATCTCCTCCTTGTCCCGGCGCACCCGGGGCGGATCGAAGACGAAGCGCGAGACCGTGCCCGTCGCCGCCGATGCTGGCACCGGGGCCGACCTGCCCGTCGCGATCGCCTTCCGGATCGGCGCGATCGCCTCGAAGCGCGCCCTCGCCTCGCCCTTCAGCGCATCGTGGAAGGCGATGGCGCAGGCGGCGGGCGGGGCGTTGCGGGCGGAGGCCTGCGTCGAAACCTGCAGGATCAGCCCGGCGGCGGCGAGGACGACGAGGGACGTTGAGCGAGGCATGACGCGGCAGCCTTTTGTGAGATCAGGGTGCGGCGGACCCTCCGGCCGCGATGCCGGACGCATCGCTGGGCGAGGCCGCCGGCCCGTCCGTGACGACACGCAGATCGGGCCAAACTCCCTCCACCTTGAACGAAATTGGTTTCGGGGCGGTGAACTCGCCGCTCCTCGTTCCGCTCGAAGCGGTCTGGGGAAGGCTTCGCGAGCGCCCGTCGAGGGCGATCCGGCCCTCCACCGGGTCGGCCCTGCCGCTCATTTCCAGGAGGTCGTTCGCATTGCCGAGGCTGAGGGAGCGCACGGTGACCTCGGTCCCGTAGCCCCGCAGATCGGCCTTCAGCTCCTCGAAGGGAAGGCTGCCGCCCGTGATGCCGCTATAGATCGAGCGGGTGCCGGCGGTGGCGAAGACCGAGGGATCGAATCCCGACAGGCTGCCATCGGCCGCAGACAGGGTCAGCTGCGTCTCGGCGCTCCTTGCGATCGTGCGCCAGTCCTCGGCCGGCGCCGAAATGTTCGCCCCGACCCGGCCATTGCCCGAAAGGACGAGCACCGGCGTTCCGAAGGCGTTGGAGACCGCGCCGAGATCGACGCCCGAGCCGTTCAGTTCGCCCGACAGGACCGGATCGGCGCCGCCCGAAAGCGACAGGCGTCCATAGGCGCGTCCGCCATAGAAGGAGGCATCGCCGAGTTCGAGACCGACCGATCCCCCGCCGACGGTGAGGACGGCAGCCATATTGGCGAAGGCGAGCGAGCCGAAGCGGGCCTCGTCGGCCGAAAGCCGCAGGGCGAGATCGGCCGTCGAGGCGAAATCCACATTGATCGGGCGCATCATGCCGAACGGCCCGCTCGGGAGCGGCACGATCGCCTCGGCGATCGGCGTCAGGTCGAGGGTCGAGAAGGCGAGGGTTCCGTCCACATGGTCGCGATCGAGATCGTATTCGAGCGCCCCGCGCCCGGCGCTGCCGGCCACGCGCAATTCGGCATCGTTCACGGCGAGCATGCGCCCTTCGAGGACGAGACTGCCCGTGAGCGACACCGCACCGAGATCGGGGATCTCGGTGCGCGTATCCGACAGCCAGGCCGCCGTGCGCGCAAAGGAATCGCCCCTGGCCTCGAATCTGCCGAGAAGGGTCGGCGCGGGATCGAAGGCTACCTGGCCCTCGAAATTCAGATCGAGGGTCGGGGAGGACAGGTCGAAGTCGACGGCGCTCTCCTGCCCGGCCTTCAGGCGCTGGGTGGAGGCGAGATTCATCTCCATAGTCGCCGGAACGCCGTTCCACACGAAGTCGCCCACCATCTGGAAGGCGCTCAGATTGGAGGCGCGGGTGATGGTCAGATTGGCATTGCTGATCCCGTTCGGCCCGAACGTCTCCTCGCTCGAGCGCCAGATGCCGTTGCGGATGACGAGGATCTGCAGATCGTCGAGACGGTCGATCGCACCGCGCGCGAGTTCCGCAAGGTCGGCGACGAAGGCCGCCGAATCGCGGGCTCGCCGCTCCGGGCCGGCGACGGCCCCTGTGCCGGCCGGATCGGCGGGCGGGACGGACGCGCCGTCGCGTTCGGGGCGCACGAGGACGATGCGCGAGATCCGGGCCTCGCCGAAGAGCGCGTCGATCGGATCGAAATCGGCGATGATGCGCTCGATCCGCGTCTCGGCGGCCGTGCCGATGGCGATGCGGTCGGCCACGAGCCGGGCGCGCGGAAACAGGTCGAATTCGACCGGACCCGAGATCGCCGCCGGCTCGCCCGTCAAGGTCTCGATCCGCTGGACGAGTTCGGCGCGCGCCCCGTCGGATGCGAGGACGAAGCGGGGCAGGAGAACGATGAGCGCGGCGAGGGCGACGAGGCTTCCGATCCCCCAGATCCATCGGCGTTTCAGGGGTCTTGGACGCATCGAACCTCCTTCGATCGGAATGAAGCCCGGGCGGGCGAAAGCCTGACCGCCGGGAACGGCCGAATCATCCTCGTGGCGAAACCGCGTTCGCGGGCGAGCGCCGGGTCCATCACCCGGTCTTTAGAACGGATCTCGTCCATGAGGGTCTATAACAAGGCAGCGGAGCAACCGAAAACCGGTCCTTGCGCGCATCGGCCCGTTTCATGTGAAACATCCGCTCATGCCGGTCCGGTTCGGGCGCCCGCGATTAAGGCCCGCCTTCTGCGGCAGACAGATGGCATGAACAAGGCCGTCGCGCGTCCGCGGCCAACGGTCCCGCCCGTCGCCGCGCCGCAGGGGCGCGAGACGAGACGAAGCTCTCAGGTCTCGACGATGTCCAGATAGGTCTCGGGCGCATCGGTCTCGATCTCGACGAGCCAGAAATCGGGATCGAACCGCGCCTCGCGCTCGAAACGGGTCCGCAGCGCCTCCTCGTCGGCGATCTCCTCGCGCATGAAGGCCCGGCCGTCGCCGTTCTCGACGAGGCTCTGAATGGCCGGGGCATGGAGGATCACACGGCCCTGCCGGTCGCGGCAGGTCACGAAGATCGCGCCCGCCGAGGCCGCGCCCTTTCGCTCGACCGCGGCAAAGCCGCCATCGTTGAATACACGCCGCACGAGCTGGGCGACGAAGAGTTCCGAGGTGATCCGCATGGGGCGAGCCTATACCAGCCGCGCCGCCCGAAGGACAGGCGCGGCGGGCCCGATCTCGGGGCCCGGCGACGGTATGCCCACGATCCCGTGGAGCGCCGATCGATCCGGGTTCACCCCGGCAGAGCGCCGATGCGGATGAGCTGCTCCAGGAGCTCGGGGCGAGGCTCGCCGGTCACGTCCATGCCTTCCAGCATCTCGAACTTCTCGATCGCCGCCCGGGTCCTTGCCCCGGCGATGCCGTCGGCGCTGAGATCGGCGACGCTGATCGCCGTCAGGCCGGTCTGGATCTTCTTCACGAGTTCGTCCCGGCGCAGGGTCTCGGCTTCGTCGCCCGCGATGATCGAGGAGAGCGAATCGGCCGTCTCGACCACCCGCCCGCCGCGCCCGGCATCGTTCGTCTCCGGGAGTTCGCGCTCCTCGGCATCGGTCCAGTCCGCCGGCTTGCGCGAGGGGCTGGGAAGCGATGCGACGGCGACCTTGCGGACGGCGTCGAGAAGATCGGGCGTCGGCGTTCCGGTCACGGCGAGACCGTTCTGGCGCTGGAACGCCTCGATCGCGTCCTTCGTGCCCGAGCCGAAGCGCCCGTCGATGGTTCGGGTGTAGAGGCCGGCGGTCGCCAGAGCCATCTGGAGCTCGCGCACCATCGGATCGGGTTCGGCCGCGGCGTCGAGGCTCGGCGCGGGCATGCCGCGCGTGGCGACCAGTGGGGCCGGATGATGGCCGGTCTGGGCGTAGAGGGCATTGGCCGCGACCCAGACGAAGAAGGCGCCGAACACGGCCGAGCCGGCCGAGGCCACCGGGTGGCGGCGCATCTGCGCCGCAGCGCCAGCGGCGAGGCGCGAGCCGCCGACCGCCAGCGATCCAGCCAGCCGGCCGAGACCGTCAAGCCGTCCGGCGCTGCGTTGCATGGGAGAGACCGTCGTTCTGGCTTTTGCGGGCATGGTTCAACGCTACGATGTTCTGATCTTCGGTATTGGCCGCCTGGCGCGGGACGAGAGGCAAATCGAGGGTGATCGTGGTGCCGGTTCCTTCCTGGCTGATGATCGACATCGTCCCGCCATGCAGTTCGCTCATGCCACGGACATAGGCGAGGCCGAGACCGGTGCCTTCGTATTTGCGCGACAGCGCGGCCTCGGCCTGGACGAAGGGCATTCCGAGCTTGCCGATCTCGCTTGCCGGGATGCCGATCCCGGTATCGGCGACCCAGAGTTTCAGATCGCGCCCCGCGCGCTCCCAGCTCAAGGTGACCGTGCCGGCATCGGTGAACTTCACTGCGTTCGACAGGAGGTTGACGAGCATGTGATGCAGCGCGCGGCGATCGCCATGGATCATCGTTCCGCCGGCCGGCCCCTCGACGCTGAGAACCAGGTTCTTGGCCTGTGCCTGGCAGCGCACCAGGGTGCAGGCCTCGTCGACGAGCTCGTCGAGCAGGAAATGCTCGCACTGGAGCCTGTAGGCCCCCGCCTCGATCTTCGAGACGTCCAGAATGTCGTTGACGACCGAGAGCAGGTGCTGGCCCGAGCTCTGGATCAGGCCGACATATTCGCGCTGGCGATCCGAGTCGAGCTTGCCGTAGAGCTCCGTCTCAAGAATGCCCGAAAAGCCGATGATCGCGTTGAGCGGCGTGCGCAATTCGTGGCTGACGGTCGCCAGCATGGCTTCCGACAGATTGCGCGATCCGGGCTCGGCGGGAGACGGCGAGGCGGCGGCCTCCACCGGATGGCTGAGCACGGCGACGACGGCCTGACCCTCGCCCTCGCAGACGATATGCAGGCGCCGAGCGCCGCCCTCGCGCAGATCGACGAGGACGGGATCGCTTCTGCGCGAACGGATCGCGGCCATCGCATCGCCGCGGCTGTGCGGCGCGAGAAGATCGAAGAAGACCTGAACCTCCGCAGGATCCGCATGAGCGCGGGACATCAGACGGCCCGCCGCATTGGTATCGGTGACGAGGCCGGCCTGGGTGACCACGAAGGCCGAGGCGTCGAAGAGATCGGCGACGGGCAGAGCGAGCTTCGCCGAGACGGCGTCGGATACCGGCCTCACCGGCATGGCGGCGCCTTGGGGCTTGGCCGAGGGGCTGATCAGGGAGGCCGCACCGACCGCGAGGCCCGCGAGGAAGAGCGGGGCGGCGACGATGGGACCGCTCATGTCGAGGGCGACCATCACCGGCGTTGCAACCGAGGCGAGGAGGGCCGCCGACAGAAGCGCGCCGATTCTCGGACCGACGCCTGCCGGGCAAAAGCGTGCCGCCGCGGCGCCATCCCCGGTCAGGGCGTCGGCCGCCCTGCCCGCACGGGATGCACCGAAGCTGCGCCTCGCCTGACGGGGCTGCGCCGCATCCTGAGCCTGAAGTTCCATACGCAACACTCTTCATGCCGTTCGCGCGGCAAAGCGGCGCTTCATGCGCCCTCGCCCCGCTTCGAGGAGAAGTTCGAAGGAGAGAATGTCTGAGAGTTTTTAAGGAAGACATAAACCGTCGAGGCCAATGTGGCCGCCGGAACACGGAACCCTGTCAAAGCCTTGTTTCCGTTCGCGTATTTTAATCGAGGGCGAACGGACCCTCGCTCGTCACGGGGTCCGGCCCGCTGATCGCGCCGCGCGCGTGGAGCTCGGCGAGATGGGCCTTCACCGAATAGGACGCGGCGATGGCGAGCGGGCCTTCGAGATTGGGATAGAGGCGCGCGACGAGATCGTGAAGGCGCGCCGGCCCCTCCTTAAGCGCTGCGAGAATCATCGCCTCGCGCTGGGCGCGATGGGCAAGGATGCTGCGCACGAGGCGGTGGGGCTGGGCGACCGGATCGCCATGGCCCGGCAGGTAGAGATCGTCCTTGCGGGCGAGCAGCACCGATAGCGAGGCCCGGTAATTACGCATCGAGCCGTCCGGCGGGATGATTACTGTGGTCGACCAGCCCATCACATGGTCGCCGGAAAACAGGAGGCCGGTTTCGGGCAGCGCGAAGGACAGGTGGTCTGAGGTATGGCCGGGCGTTGCGACGACCTCGACCGGGTGGCCGGCGAGGTCGAGCCTCTGTCCGTCGGCGAGCGTCTCGTCCGGAACGAGGGCGCCGAAATCGACCGATGCCTGATAGGACCGCTCCGGCGAGGCGGCCGCGAGAAGCGGAGCATCGAAAAGGGTCCTCGCCCGGGCGACGAGCCCGCTATGGTCGCCATGGCGATGGGTGAGGACGAGGGCCTCGACACGCCGCCCGGCGACGGCCCGCGACAAAGCTTCAAGATGAGCCTCGTCCTCGGGACCGGGATCGAGGACGAAGCAGGCCTCCTCGTCGCCCACCACATAGCTGTTCGTCCCGCGAAAGGTCATCGGGCCGGGATTGTTCGCGGTGACCCGGACAATGCCGTTCGGAAGGGCGGTCGAAGCGGTGTCAGCCATGGCCGGCCTTTCCTTCGGCAGACGACTCTTCGGTCGGAGTCTCGCCGCCAGCATTCAGGATCGCACCGAGTTCGGCCGGTGCCGAATTGCTGCGCGGGGACCACAGCCCGCGCCCGATCGCCTCGGCCAGCCGGTCGGCGAGTTCCCGGAAGGCGTCCGGATTGTTCTCCTCCATGAAGGCCCGCACGTCCCGGTCGAGGACGAAGGCCCGATAGACCGCGTCGAAGTGATGATCCTTCACCGCCCCGGTCGTCGCGGCGAAGGCGAACATGTAGTCCACCGTCGCTGTGATCTCGAAGGCGCCCTTGTAGCCGTGGCGCATGACGCCCGCGATCCATTTCGGATTGACGACGCGGGCCCGCACGACGCGGCCGATCTCCTCGTCGAGCGCGCGGATCACCGGACGCTCCGGCCGGGAGTGGTCGTTGTGATAGATCGCGGGACGGCGGCCGGAGAGGTGTTCGACGGCCGCCGTCATGCCGCCCTCGAACTGGTAGTAGTCGTCGGAATCGAGAAGGTCGTGCTCGCGATTGTCCTGGTTCTGGACGACGGCCTCCACGCCTTCGAGCCGCCGCTCCAGGCCGTCGCGTTCGGCGACGCCCTCGACGCCCTGCCCGTAGGCATAGGCGCCCCAGGTCAGATAGCTCTCGGCGAGATCGGAGGCCTGGTTCCAGCCCTTCTCGTCGATGAGTGCCTGAAGACCGGCGCCGTAGGCACCGGGCCTGGAGCCGTAGACGCGGAAGCCCGCCCGGCGCTTCGCTTCCTCCTCGCCGAGCCCCGTTCCCATCAGCTCCGCAGTCTCGCGGGCGATGCGCTCGGCGATCGGATTGTCGTCCGCGTCCTCTTCGAGGGCCGCCACCGCCCGCACGGCGCGGTCGAAGAGCGCGATCTGCTCGGGAAAAGCGTCGCGGAAGAAGCCGGAAATGCGCAAGGTGACGTCCACCCGGGGCCGGCCGAGTTCGGCCTGGGTGAGAATGCGAAAGCCCGTCACCCGGCGCGAGGCGCGGTCCCATTCGGGCTTCACGCCGATCAGCGCGAGGGCCTGGGCGATGTCGTCGCCGCCGGTGCGCATATTGGACGTGCCCCAGGCCGTGAGCCCGATGCTGCGGGGATAGTCCCCATGGTCCTGCATATGCCGCGTGACGAGACGTTCGGCGGACTTCGCGCCGAGTTCGTAGGCGGCCTCGGTCGGAACGGCTCGGGTATCGACCGAGAAGAAGTTGCGACCCGTCGGCAAGACGTCCGGCCGCCCGCGGGTCGGAGCGCCCGAGGGGCCGGGCTCGACGAAGCGTCCGGCGAGCCCCTCAAGAAGCCCGGCGATCTCGGCCGGGCCGCACGCCTTAACGCGCGGCAGGAGATCGGCGCGGATCGCGTCGAGGACGAGCGCCGTCCGGGGCATGTCCTCCGCCCCGCTCTCGCCGGAGACGAGACGGGCGGCGAGAAGCTCGATCCGCTCCACCGTATCGCCATGGCTGCGCCAGGCGTCATCAGTGGGATTTGCGAGCCGGTCGGGACGCGGCCCGTTCCAAAGCGCGGCCATGGCGCAATCGAGGGGGTCGAAATCCGATGCCTCGCCCAGGAGATCGGCCGCGATCGCCCGGTGCAGCGAGGCCTCGCCCGGCCCCCGCCCGCGCGGCAGGCGGGCGAGCGCCACCGTCAGATCGGTGAGGAGCCGGCCCTCGGGCGCCTTGCCGAAGACGTGCAGCCCGTCGCGGATCTGCATCTCCTTCAGGTCGCAGAGATAGGCGTCGAGCTTTTCGAGCGCGGTCTCCTCGCTCTCGCGCGCATCGATCCCCGCATCCTCGTCGAGGCCGATATCGCGCACGAGATCGAGAATTCGGGGCTTCAGGAGCGCGAGCCGGCGCGGATCTGCGCCCGACGCCTCGTAATATTCGTCGACCAGGGCTTCGAGATCCTTCAGGTCTCCATAGGTCTCGGCCCGCGTCAGCGGCGGCGTCAGGTGATCGAGGATCACCGCGCTCGTGCGGCGCTTGGCCTGGGTGCCCTCGCCCGGATCGTTGACGATGAAGGGATAGAGATGGGGGACGGGGCCGAGAACGGCCTCCGGGAAGCAGTCCTCAGACAGGGCCAGCGCCTTGCCGGGCAACCATTCCAGATTGCCGTGCTTGCCCATGTGGATCACGGCATCGACATCCGCGTGCCGGCGCAGGAAGGCGTAGAAGGCCAAGTAGTTGTGCGGCGGCACGAGATCCGGGGCGTGATAGGTCTCCTTCGGATCGATGTTGTAGCCCCGCGCCGGCTGGATGCCGACGACGCTCCGCCCGAAGCGGGCGAGCGGCAGGGCGAAGGCCGCCCTCCCGTTCACCTGCGTCACGAACGGGTCGTCTGCCGCCTCGCCCCAGCGTTCGGTCACCTGCGAGCGAACGCTCTGCGGCAGGGTCTCGAAGAAGGCGCGATAGTCGTCGAGGCCGAGGGTCTCGCGGATCGTCCGGCCCTCGAGCCCCGCATTGGTCGGCCCGGCGATGAGGAACTCGACCAGCGCATTGCCGCCATCCGGCACCGCGCCCAGTTCGTAGCCGGCGGCCTTCATCGCGCGCAGCACCTCGATCGTGCCGGCGGGCGTGTCGAGGCCGACGCCGTTGCCGATGCGCCCGTCGCGATTGGGATAATTGGCAAGGACGAGCGCGATGCTCTTCTCGCCGTTCGGCGCCGCGCGAAGCCGGGCCCACCGGGCCGTAAGTTCGGCGACGAAGCGCGTGCGATCCTCGATCGGCCTGTGGGCGACGATATCGGTCTCGGTCAGGACATCCCATTCGCCGGCGCTCTTGAAGGCGATGGCGCGGGAGAGAACGCGCCCGTCCACCTCCGGCAGGGCGACGCTCATGGCGAGATCGCGGGCCGACAATCCCTGGGTGGACGCCTGCCAGGCCGTCTCGTCGCCGCTCGAAAGAACCGCCTGGAGAACCACCGCGCCCGTCTCTTCGAGAACCGTCGGCACCCGCGCGGCACCCGGCGAGGAGACGGCAAATCCCGTGAGATTGACGACGACCTCGGGCGGATCGGCGGCGAAGATCGCCCGCACTGTCTCGACGGAGACCGGGTCCTTGAGACTGGAGACGTAGATCGGATGGGGTTCGAGACCGGCATCCGCCATCGCCCCCGCCAGTGCCTCGACGGCCCCGGTCTGGCCGCTTTCGACGAGGGCCCGGTAGAAGACGATCGCAGCCCTCGGGCGCGGTCTTCCGGCTTCCGCTTCGTCGCCCGTACCCGCGCGTGGCCTGAGGCGTCCGGCCTTGAGAAGCGGGCGCGCCTCGTCGGGCATCTCGCCGCCATCGAGAAGCGCCCGGCAGGCGAGAAGAAAGCGCTCCGCGTTCTCCGCCCCGCCCTCGATCAGATAGCGCCAGAGCCGTTCGCTCGTTGCGCCATCGAGGCGGTTATAGGGATGAAGGCCCGGATCCGGCTTGTCGTCTCCCGGCAGGACTGAGAGAAGCGCGCCCGAGGCCTGGACGCTGGCGAGCAGCGCATCGAGCCCATAGGGCCAGTAACCACGCCCGCCCAGCAGCCGTACGACGACCAGCCGCGCATGGCGCACGGTCCGCTCCACATAGGCGTCCACCGACATCGGATGCTTGAGCCGCAGGAGATTGGCGAGGCGAAGGCCGGGCGCCTCCCCGCCCAGCCTGCGGGCAGCGCCCGCAAGGCTCGCGATCTCCGTATCGGCCGCCGTCAGGACGACCAGATCGGCGGGCGACTGGCCGAGATCGACCGCCTCGCCGCCATCGTCGATCGTCCCCTTCTGGGCGAGAAGAAGATGCATGAAACCGGGGCTACTCGGCCGCCTGCCGGGCGCCCGTCTCGATCATCTGAGCGAGGTCCCCGGCGATCGCCGCCCGAGTCGCCTCGTCGAGCCCGTCGTGAAGGCCGATGACGACGAGGCGCGAGGCCCGCGTCTCGCCCGCCTTCCAGGGCCGGTCGAAATAGGTCTCGACCCGCTTGCCGACGGCCTGGACGACGAGGCGCATCGTCTTGCCCGGCACCTCGGCGAAGCCCTTCAGGCGCAGGATGTCGTAGCGCGACAGAAGCTCGGGGAGCGCGGCCGCGAAGGCCTCGCGATCGGCGAGCGCGCCGGCTTCCACGACGAAGCTCTCGAACTCGTCGTGATCGTGGTCGTGCTCCTCGCCGGTCTCGTGTTCCATCTCGTGATGGGACTTGCGGTCGGCGATCAGGTCCTCGGTTCCGGCGCGAATGCCGAGGAGAACGTCGGTCGCGAGCCGGCCGAGCTCGCTGACGACGGTGCGCACGCTGCGGGCGGTCTTCTGACCGACTTCGTCCTTCACCCGGGCGAGCGCCTCGGCATCGATCAGATCGGCCTTGTTGAGAACGACGAGATCGGCGGCGCGCAACTGGTCCTCGAACAGCTCCTCCAGCGGATTGTCGTGATCGAGGCTCTCGTCGGCGAGACGCTGGGCGGCGACCCGGTCCTCGTCCTCGGCAAAGCGCCCTTCCGAGACCGCCGCCGCGTCCACCACGGTCACGACGCCGTCGACGGTGACCCGCGTCTTCATCTCAGGCCAGTTGAAGGCTGCGACGAGCGGCTGGGGCAGCGCGAGGCCGCTCGTCTCGATGACGATGTGATCGGGCGCATCGGGGCGCGCGAGCAGCTTTTCCATGGTCGGAATGAAGTCGTCGGCCACGGTGCAGCAGATGCAGCCATTGGTCAGTTCGACGACGTCGTCCTCGCTGCAGGTCTCGATGCCGCAGCCGGTGAGGATGTCCCCGTCGACGCCGAGATCGCCGAATTCGTTGATGATGAGCGCGATCTTCCGCCCGCCCGCGTTCTGCAGCATGTTGCGGATGATCGTCGTCTTGCCGGCCCCGAGGAACCCGGTGACGACGGTGGCAGGAATCTTCGACATGGGTGCCCGCAGCCTTGATTGACGATTGATGAGCCGCGCCGTTCGGGCGGCCTTGTCCGGCCCACCTTGTGGCGCAAGACGCGGCAAAGGTCGAGGGCGGGCGCTCGACCCCGTTCATGGGAAAAGCTCCCTCGAGCCTCGGACCCGATTCGAGAATTGGGCCCGGGTTTCGGTCCGATGCTGTGGGCCGCCTCAGGCCGGGCTCTTACCCCCGGTGCCGCCCGCCTCGTCGTGGCTCGCCTCCAGCCGGTCGAGGAAGGTCTGGCACCAGTGCTGGGCGGTTCCCGTGAACACCGCCTCGCGCATCACCTGCCAGCGCCGCTTGCGCTCTTCCAGCGGCATCGTGAGCCCCTTCTGGAGGGCTGCGGCCACATCGTCCGTGTTGTAGGGATTGACCGTGATGCAGCCGCCCTTGAGTTCGGCCAGCGCGCCGGCAAAGCGCGACAGGACGAGGACGCCGGGATCGTCGGGGTCCTGGGCGGCGACGAATTCCTTGGCGACGAGGTTCATCCCGTCCCGCAAGGGGGTGACGAGGCAGACCCGCGCGGCCCTGTAGATGCCGGCCAGCGCCTTGCGGGTGAAGCCCCGCGTCATCATCTGCAGCGGCGTCCAGTCGAGGGTCGCGAACCGGCCGTTCAGATGGCCGGCGGTGTGCTCCAGCTGATGGCGCAGATCGGCATAGGCGTCGACTTCCGAGCGCGAGAGCGGGGCGACCTGAAGGAAGATCGCGTTGCCGCGGTTTTCGGGATAGTCCTCCAGCAGCCGCTCGAAACCGTAGAAGCGTTCGAGCAGACCCTTCGAATAGTCCATCCGGTCGACGCCGACGATCAGCTTGCGGCCGCCCTCCTCGCCCTCGGGCGCGCCCCTTCTGCGGGAGATGTCGCGAAGCATTTCCTCGTGTTCGCCGGCCTCGGGCGAGACGGCGAACCGGGCATAGGCCTCCGCATCGATGCCGATCGGAAAGGCGCGGGTGATCACGGTCCGGTCTCCGACGCGCAACCGCTCCTCGTCGAGCTCCTCGCCGCCGAGCTCCCCGGTGCAGAAATTGACGAAATTCCGCCGGTCCCGCTCGGTCTGGAAGCCGACGAGGTCATAGGCGAGCATCGCGCGCACGATGTCGTGGCTTGCCGGAAGCGCCGAGAAGACCTCCGGGGAGCAGAAGGGAATGTGCAGGAAGTAGCCGAGCCGGCCCTTATAGCCGGCCTGGCGCAGCTCCGAGCCCATGTAGAAGAAGTGATAGTCGTGGACCCAGACGAGGTCGCCCTCCCTCAGATGGGGCATCAGGCGAACCGCGAAGCGGTGGTTCACATTGCGATAGATCCGGTCCGAGGCGCGATCGAATTCGGCGAGATCGAGCCGGTAGTGGAGCAGCGGCCAGAGCGAGCGGTTGGCGTAATCGAGGTAGAACCCCTTCAGCTCCTCCTCGGTCAGGTCGATCGTGGTCATCTCCACGTTCTCCTGAACCTCGGTCTTCTCCCGCGACTGGGTGCCTTCGGCGGAGGTCTCGCCGCTCCAGCCGAACCAGAGACCGCCATGGCGCTTCAGGGCATCGGAGAGCCCCACCACGAGCCCGCCGGCCTGCCCCTCGTCGCTCAAGGGTCCGACACGATTGGAGACAGCGACAAGACGGGACTGCGTCTCAGCCATGATCAATGATCCTCGTTCGACCTGAAACTCTCTAGAGATGCGGCGATCCAGTCGTGCACCGCGCGAACATCGGAGAGACGAAACTCTGCGACGCTCTCCTTCTCTCCGACCTTGACCGCGACACCGCCGCGCTCCCTGACGACCTTGAGCGCGTATTCGTCGGTCGTATCGTCGCCCGCATAGAGGGGCACACGCCCCTCGAAGGGAGCCGACCCCAGCATCGCCTCCAGCGCCCGGCCCTTGTCCATGCCGGCCGGATGGATCTCGACGATCATGTCGCCCTCCATCACCAGGAGATCGTCCCGGTCGCCGACGGCCTTGCGCATCCCCTCGCGCGCCGCCTCTTCGAGATGAGGTACGGTCCGGTAATGGAGGACGAGGGCGAGCCCCTTGTCCTCGAAGCCGAGCTGCGGATGCTCGTCGAGCAGCGGCTTCAAACCCTCGCGCACGGGGTCGAGTTCGTCCGCCGTCATCAGCCGCTCGACCGTTCCGCCGGGCGCGCCGCGCCGTTCGAGACCGTGGACGCCGGCGGCGGCGAACCGCATGGGCGAGAGGAACCGGTCGAGATCGGAAATCTTTCGGCCGCTGACGATCGCGAGCGCGCCGCCGCAGGCCTCCTGAAGCGCCATCAGGGGCTCCAGCGTGCCATCGGGCAGCGCGACCGCGTCCGGGTCGTCGACGAGGGGGGCGAGCGTGCCGTCGAAGTCGAGAAAGACGGCGTGGCGCCGGGGATCGATGGGCGGGGGTGTGGTCGGTCTGGTCATCCTGTCTTGCGACATAGTGCCGGGGCGCGGACCGCCAACCGTTCACACGATCGCCGGTCCGCCCGCCCGGTCGTCAGATCGACAGTCCGCGCCGGGTCGCGGCATCGGCGGCGCCCGTCACAGGCAGCCCCTTCGCGCCCTGCCAGAGCGACAGGGCCGCCTCGGTGCGCGGCCCGAAAATGCCGTCGGTCTCGATCACCGCGCCCCTGCCGCGAAGCGCGATCTGAAGGCGCATGACGCCCGCGCCTCTCGCACCCCGGGCGAGCCAGTCGCCATCCTGCGCCTCGGCGAGAAGGATTTCGGCCCGCGCCAGCGCCGCCGAGATCTTCTCGTCATAGCGATTGCTGCGATAGGCCGGACCATTATAGCGGCGCGAGAAGCCGGCGACGTCGCCATCGGCGAGACGGGCGGCGAGATTGCCCCTGGAGAGGAAGCGGGCCGCGAGCGTGAACTGCCCCTCGATCGACAGCCTCGCCTCCCGTGCGAGCGCCTCGGCCGTGCCGTAGCCGAGGAGGCCCGCATGGGCGCCCATCACCTGGCAGAGCCCCCAGGAGACCGAAGCGCAGGCCGCTTCGCGGTCGATATCGGCCGCCCGTTCGAACAGGGCCCAGCGTGCGCTCTGGGTCGCCGGATTGCGGATGCGCCCGGCGCGCGGATGGGCAAGGCCTGCGCCGCGCGCGGTCTCGCGCCTGGCCTCGGAGAGATGCCGATCGAAATAATGGCCCTCGAACCGGATCAGCGGCAGGGCCGCACCCTCGATCTCGACGAAGGGGGTCGCCCGCGTCTCCACCATCGCCACCGCGAGGAGAATCGCCGGCCGAACGCCGCTTTCCGCGCCCACGCGCCGGGCGCCCTCGATCACCTGTCTGTCGACCGCCATGCCGTTCTCCTTCCTGTCCCATCCGATAACGAGACGTGAAGGATGCATGAAGCGGCAGACCCCGCGGACAAGATGGGCGATCGGTGGGGACAAGTCCGGCCCCGCTCCGGCATCGGACCGAACCGTGGCCCCGGTTTTCAAGACCACCCGATGCGTCGGCCGGAAACCGGAGACCAAGCCCGCGTCTCAGGCCGCCTTCGGCGCGTTCCGGCCCGCTGCGAAGGCCTCGGCGACCTCGGCCGCAACCGTTTCGGCGGTGATCGCCCCCAGCGTCCAGCCGAGATGGCCGTGGCCGGTATTGTAGAACACCGTGCGCGCCCTGCCTCGGCCGACCTTCGGCATCATGTCCGGCATCATCGGCCGAAGACCCGCCCAGGATTCGTAATCCGCGAGCGAGACGCCGGGAAAGCGGGTGCGGCACCAGGCGAGAAGCGGCTCGATGCGCTCCTGGCGCACCGTGCGGTTCTCGCCCGCGAACTCCGCCGTGCCGGCGACGCGCAGCCTTTGGCCGAGCCGCGTTCCGACGATCTTCGCCTCGTCGTCGAGGATCGAGACATGGGGCGCGGCCGTCCGGCTCGGCTCGTCCTTCAGGGGAACGGTGATCGAATAGCCCTTGACCGGATAGATATTGATGCGGTCGCCGAGCCCTCTGGCGATCGCCCGGCTGGACACGCCGGCGCAGACGACGACGGCGTCGAAGCTCTCGGTGCGCGTCCGCCGCTCGCCGCCCGCCTCGCGCACGGTGACGTCCGCCCGCTCGTCGTCCGCCCGGGTGCCCACGACCTCGGTGCCGAAGAAGAGCTTTGCACCGCGCCGCGCGCAGGCCTCGGCAAGGCCCCTCGTGAAGGTGTGGATATCGCCGGTGAAATCGCTCTCGGTGAAATAGCCGCCGACGAACTTCCCCGTCACGGCCGGCTCGATCACCGCGATCTCCTGCGGCGTGACATATCGGCGGGAAAGGCCGCCGCGATCGAGGAGCGCGTTCACCTCGCGCGCATGGGCGAGTTCCTTCTCGTCCTCGAAGATGTGCAGGATGCCGCGTTTCTCGATGTCGAACTCGATCCCTTCCTTGTCCGCCATCTCCAGAAGATGACGGCGAGCGGCGATCGCCATCTCGGTGGTGCGGATCGTGTTCTCCTCGTAGGAGCGCGCGGCGAGCACGAACTGGAGCATCCAGGACAATTTGTGGGGCGTGGGCGCGGGATGGACGAGCAGCGGCGCATCGCGCGTGAACATCCATTTCAGCCCCTTGAGAAAGGTGCCGGGACGGTTCCAGACCTCGGCATTGGAGGCCGAGAGCTGTCCGGCATTGGCGAAGGACGTGTCGAGAGCGGCCCCGTCATGGCGCTCGAACACCGTCACGTCGAAGCCGCGTTCCAGAAGCTTGTAGGCGGTGGTGATGCCGGTGATGCCGGCTCCCAGAATGGCGACGGACCTCATGTGATCGCTCCATGCGCGAGAATGGCGTGCCGAGAACATCGGTGACGGACGGGTCACCGCATTCGAGGCGTCCGCAAGAGTGCGTCCCGCCCGCGTGCAATGCAACCACGGGCGGGACGCCTTCGCAAACGCAAAAACCCCGGACGTCTCCGCCCGGGGCTTGCATGTCGCAGAAACGGCCCGCCGGGAAGACCCGCCGGCCACCCGATCAGATCGCGCCGTTGCGCTGCTGGATCATCATGAAGGTGTCGTAGGTGTATTCGGCGAGCTGCGCCCAGAGATAGGCGTCCCGCTTGAATTCCAGCTGGTTCTCGTAGATCGACTGGAAGGTCGGGTTCGAGGCGCCGATCTCCGCATAGACCTCCTTGGAGGCGTCGTAGGCCGCCTGGAGAATGTCCTGGCTGAAGGAGCGCAGCTTGGCGCCCTGATTGACGAGGGTCTTGATCGCCGCCGGGTTCTTGTAGTCGTAATTGGCGGTCATGTCGCAATTGGCCGCCTGGCAGGCGGCGGTGAGCAGCGACTGGTAGCTCTTGGGCAGCTCGTTCCACTTCTCCAGATTGATGAAGCTGTGGACGGTAGGGCCACCCTCCCACCAGCCGGGATAGTAGTAGAACGGGGCGACCTTCACGAAGCCGAGCTTCTCGTCGTCATAGGGACCGACGAATTCGGCGCCGTCGATCACGCCCTTTTCGAGCGCCGGATAGATGTCGCCGCCGGCCAGCTGCTGCGGCACGACGCCGAGCTTCTCGACGATGCGCCCGGCAAGACCCGCGATGCGGACCTTCTGTCCCTTCAGGTCCTCGAGCGAATTGATCTCGTTGCGGTACCAGCCGCCCATCTGCACGCCCGTATTGCCCGAGGGCAGGCCGTAGATGTTCTTGGTGGCGAAGAACTCGTTCATCAGCCTGTTGCCGTCGCCATGGTAGAACCAGGCATTGGTCTGGCGCGCGTTCAGCCCGAACGGGATCGAGGTGCCGAGGGCGAAGGTCGCGTCCTGGCCCCAGTAGTAATAGGAGCAGGTATGGGCCATCTCGACGGTGCCGTTCGTCACCGCATCGGCGGCCTGCAAGCCCGGAACGATCTCGCCGGCGGCAAAGACCTGGATCTCGAACTGGCCGTCGGAGCCTTCCGTCACGTATTTCGCGATGGTCAGCGAGGCGTCGTAGAGCGTGTCGAGCGATTTGGGGAAGGAGGAGGTCATGCGCCACTGGAGCTTGGGCCTGTCCTGCGCGATCGCGGGCGCGGCGAGCCCCGTCACACCGGCGGCGCCGACGGCCGCACCGGTGATGAATTTGCGTCTGTCCATGGGGTCCTCCGATAGCATGGGCGCGTGGTTTGCCTGGAGCATCGGACCGAAAGGTGGGCCCGGTTTCCGGGCCATCCGATGCGTCAGCAAGAAACAGGAGCCGCGGACCCGAATCTTTAAATCGGGTTCGAAGCTCTAAAGGGCTTACATTATCGACGGGGGGCTGGGAAAGCGGTTTCTGAGGTCCGCGAGGCGCCTTCCGGCCGCCGGATGGAAGACCCGGCCGGGCCTCGGTCAGGCCTCGATGACGGTCAGGCGCTCGAAGATGTCGCGCGTGCGCTCGAGGCCCGGATCGACCACGGGCCGCCCGTAATGCACGATCCCGCGAAGGCGCCCGTCATCGTTGAAGAGCGGCCAGTTGTTCACGTCCCAATAGCGCTCCATCCATTCGCCGCCGGAGACGAGGACGTCGTATCGCTGGTTGCTCCAGGCTTCCGGCGTATGGGTGGAGGCGATGCGTTCGACGCTTTCCTGCAGACGGCGACGGCCGGCAAACTCGTCGTTCTCGATCCGGTCGGGAAAGATCTCGAAGAAACTGCGCCCGATCATGTGGGAGACCTGGGTCACACCGGCGCCCGCGAAGGTCTGGTTCACCGCCTCGATATAGCCCGACGGCTTCAGGAGGATGGCGGCGACGGGCGAATAGAGAAATTCCGAAAAATTCGAGGGACCGGAGGCGGGATCGCGGATATCCCGCCGCTTGATGCCCGCGAACCAGCGCTCCGAGAGCGTCATGTCGACCCGCAGGTCGGATCGGACCATTTCCCGGAACGGGATTTCCATCACCAACTGGCCGTCCGCGTCGCACACTTCGAACGCGAAACCCATGGCATCGGTCCGCTGGCGCAGGAACTCCGCCACCATGTCGGGGATCTCCCGGCAGGCGGTCATGTAGGCGTCTTCGAGGGTCGCGAACGTCTGACCTTCTTCATCCAGCCGAACGTCATGCGCCGACTTGCGCAAGTGGAAGTAAAGTCTCATTCCGGCCCCAAACCGTCAAAATTGCCACGGGCGAGAAAGCCGCTCCCGGAAGACCGTATGAAAAGAGCGAATTGACCATATCACTCTTGTGGACGAATGCAAAGCGAAAGACCCGGAACCGGCGTTACTGCACGTCCGAAGAGTTTCCATTCCGTTGATTCTTCAAGCGCAGTTTTGCCGGTCGGCCGGATGTGTCTTTCCCCGGAGGTAGCGCCGGACGATTCCGATCCGCTACTCCCGGTGATGTAATGCGTTACAGGTCCGATCGTTGCCCTCCGTTCGAATGCCTGACATTGCAAGGCCACGGCTCGGCGGTTTCCCGCTCCGCGTCTTCCATCCCGGCACGTTCAGGCGAGGCCGGCGGACAGGAGGAGCGATGCGAGCATCGCAAGGCCCGCGATCCACAGGAGCCGGTCGAAGAGCCTGCGCGTCAGCCCGGTGCCGGCGGCGATATCGGCGGCAATCGCCGCGCGCCGGCCGTTCGCGTTGATGAACGGGGCTTCGACATGAAGACCGCGATAGCGGCGCGGGCCGCCGAGCGCGATGGCGAGACCCCGGGCGAGCGCGCTTTCGGGCCATCCGGCATTGGGGGAGCGATGGAGGCGGGCATCGCGGCGCACCTCGTCCATTGCCGCGCGGCGCGCCGGCCTTCCGCCCGGTACGGAGAGGCGGACATAGAGACGGGCCGTCAGGCGCGCCGGCACGAGATTGAGGAGGTCGTCGAGCCGCGCCGACGCCCACCCGAAGTCGCGATAGGTCTCGTCGAGATGGCCGACCATGGAATCGGCCGTGTTCACGGCCTTGTAGACGAGGAGACCGGGCAGGCCGAGGACGAGATAGAAGAGGAAGGGCGCGACGATCCCGTCCGATGTGTTCTCGGCGAGGCTCTCGATCGCGGCCCGGCAGACGCCCGCCTCGTCGAGTTCGCTGACGTCGCGGCCGACGATCTGGGCCACCGCCGCGCGGCCGGCTTCCAGCCCCTCGTCCTTCAGCGCGGTCTCCACCGCTCCCACATGGTCGAGAAGGCTCTTCTGGGCGAGGAAGACGGCGACGAGCACGATCTCGAAGACCGCGCCGACGATGCCGGCGAGCGAGAAGAGAGCGGAGAGACCGAGCCCCAGGATCGCCCCGCCGAGGACGAGGAGGAGCGCGAGGAGGCAGCCGTTGAGACGCCGCCGTCCGGAGGGCAGGTGCGGATCGTTCAGGGACCGGTCGAGCACGGCGATGAGGCCGCCGACGAGGACGACGGGGTGGCGCAGCCTGCGCCAGAGTTCGGGCGGATCGCCGACGATCCGGTCGAGAAGCGTCGCCAGGAACAGGATGGCGAGATGGGCGGTCATGGCCTTTTCGCGTGCCTTCCGTCGGCTTGGCGCCGTGCCGCTACCCTTTCGCCGGGCCCGGCCGACAGGCGTTGCCACGAAAAAGGCCGGCTCGCGGATGGCGTGCCGGCCCGGGATGTCAGGTGAGCGGGCGAAACGCCCGCCGCATCAGCTTTCGGTGCGCACGATCACCGGGATCAGAAGGTCGCCCCAATTGCCGTTTCCGGCATGGTGGCGGGCCGAGCGCACCAGTTCGACGGACACTCCGGCCTCGACCGCCTTCATCACCGACTGGTTCAGCCGGTGAAGGTCGTTGGCCAGCATGCGGATCGCCGCCTGCTGGTCGTCGCCCATCGTGCTCGACTGCTCCTCGGCGCGCTCGCGGACGCGGGTGCGCGGACGATCTTCGCCGGTGACGTTGTTCTCGCTCATGGATCTGCTCCCAGAATTCGGTTGCTGCCGTTTTGACCGTTTCCGTCCGCCTTCGCAAGGCTTGTCCCGGAAGGCCGGGCGACAAACCCACCGAAACCGCCCGGTCTTGACAGGGATACATCCGAAGCTTGTCACAGTTGTAAAGACCAGTCGCGGACCGCTATGCTCGCACCGGGTGCCGCAGGGTGAGGAGTGGCCGTGCGGCAACAGCTGCGCCTTTCCTGCAATCACTTGTATTTGTTGACCGAATTACGCCCGAAAGGACGCTCATTTGCGAATTCGCAACGGATTGGCACCAGTCTGGAGCCATACACGAAGCTGGTTCAATTCATCGGAGGGTCGCGCCCATGGTCGCGTCAGCCAAGCGCCTTCTTTCGCTTATCACCACCTCGATTCGCCCCGCCTACCGGCCGGAACGCTATTACATGCGCGGTCCGGGACCGGCCTGCGCGCGCCGCGATCAGGGGCTGACCGCCGGCTGAAGAGGCGTGCGCGCGGCATAGCGAAGGCCGGGCGCTGAGATCATGGCAGAGAGCAAGATCTTCGCCGGCCCCCGCATCCGCCGCATCCGTCACGGCCTGTCCCTCACCCAGACGGCGATGGCCGAGGAGCTGGGCATCTCGCCCAGCTATCTGAACCTCATCGAGCGCAATCAGCGCCCGCTCACGGTGCAGCTCGTCCTCAAGCTGTCGCAGACCTACGACATCGATCTCGGCGACCTGCGCGGCGGCGAGGACGAGACCCTGAGCGAACTGAAGACCCTGTTCTCAGATCCGCTCCTGTCCGGCGAGATCGCGGGCGATCAGGAACTCGGCGAGATCGCGGATGCGGCGCCGAACGCGGCCAAGGCCATCCTCAAGCTCTACCGCGCCTATCGCGAACAGCAGAGCCGGCTGACCGATCTGTCCAATCTCCTCGCCAAGGACGGACGCACCACGAGCCTTGCGGGAACGCGCCTGCCGATCAACGAGGTGCACGAGACCTTCGAGGGCCGGCCCAACTTCTTCGCCGCCATCGACACGGCCGCCGAGGCGTTCCACGAGGAGCTCGGCATCGATCCGGGCGAAGGGGCGAGCGGTCCCCTCAAGGCCTGGCTCGCGCGCGAGCGGGAGGTGACCGTGCGCGTCCTTCCGCTGAACCGCATGCCGATCTATCGGCGCCGCTTCGACCGGCATTCACGCCGCCTGTTTCTGTCCGAGCGCCTGTCCCATGCCGACCGGCTGCGCGAGATCGCGCTCCAGGCCGCCATGCTGAAATTCGGCGACGTGATCGACCGCGAATGGCGCACCTTCACCTTTTCCACCGACGAGGCGGGGCGTCTGGCGCGTTTCGAACTCCTGCGCTACGCGGCCCATGCGCTGGTCATGCCCTACAAGCTCTTCCGCGCGGCGGCCGAGAGCGAGGCCTACGACATCGACGTCCTCGCCGCCCGCTTCCAGGTCTCCTTCGAACAGGCGGCCAACCGGATGACAACGCTCCAGCGCCAGGGGGCGCCGGGCGTGCCCTTCTTCATGCAGGAGATCGACAATGCCGGCAATCACTTCCGCCGGGCCGGCGCGCGGGGCTTTCCCACCCAGCGTTTCGGCGGCGAATGCCCCAAGCTTCCCGTCCACGCCGCCTTTTCCCAGCCCGGCCACATCATCGTGGAGGTCGCCGCGATGCCCGACGGCTCGCAGTTCCTCCTCGTCGCCCGCACGCTGGAGGGCCTGCAGACCGGATTTGCCGAACGGCCCCGGCGCACCGCGATCCTCATCGGTTGCGACATCGCCTTCAAGGGCGAGACGGTCTATGGCCGCCAGCTCGGCAGCGAGACCGGCCAGGCGGGCGTCACCCCGATCGGGCAGGCCTGCAGGCTCTGCGAACGCCAGGCCTGCCTGTCGCGGGCCGAGCCGCCGCTGACCCGCCCCTCCGGCTTCGACGACATGGTGACCGGACTGTCCGCGTTTGATTTTCAGTAGCCGATGCATCAAATCGCCCGTCATGCGCGTTTCAACGCTGGATGACGGAACGATGACGATGTCCGGGCCCGGTGCCGGCGACGGTCCAGGGGCCGGCCGGTGCATCCGGGCGAATCGCGGTCGCAGCGGTTTCGAAGCATCCGTTGCGCAATCAGGAAACCGGACCCTCGGGACCCGCCGCTGAATTTCGGGGCCGAGGGCCCAGAGCGTTCGAAGTTTGGAAGAGACGTCATGAACAAGCCGGAGAGCCAGCAATCCTTCAAGACCGAGGGTCTGGAAGACACGATGGGCGGCGGCGGCATCGTCGCGCGGTCGGTGCAGAAACTGGTCGACAAGGCCGAGAAGCTGAACCTCAAGCATTCAGCCGTCGGCAATCCGCCGGTCTTCCCGACCGACGCCTTCCCCTGGGCGCGGGACGTGGAGGCCGAATGGAAGCTGATCCGCGCCGAGCTCGACAAGCTTCTCGTGCGCAAGGGCGACCTGCCGGCCTTTCACGAGATCTCCTCGGAAGTGCGCTCCATCTCCTCCGACAGCAACTGGAAGACCTTCTTCCTGTGCGGCTACGGCATCAAGTCGGAAGAGGCGATCCGCCAGTGCCCCGAGACCTGGCGCATCCTCCAGAAGATCCCCGGCCTGAAATCCGCGATGTTCTCGATCTTCGAGCCGGGCAAGCACCTGCCGCCCCATCGCGGCCCCTATAACGGCGTGTTGCGCTTCCATCTCGGCCTCATCGTCCCGGACCAGCCCGACAAGATCGGCATCCGCGTCGACGACCAGCTCTGCCACTGGGAAGAGGGCAAGGCCCTGATCTTCGACGATGCCTACGAGCACGAGGCCTGGAACCATTCGGACGAGGTCCGCGTGGTGCTGTTCGTCGATTTCGAGAAGCCCCTGAACCAGCCGGCCAAGGCCATGAACAAGGCCGTTCTCAACATGGCCGTCTTCACCCCCTTCATCCGCGAGGGCTACAAGGCCCACAAGAAATGGGAGAAGATGTTCTACGGCGAGGGCCAGAAGCACCGCTAGGCATCTGTTTCCTGCTGACGCATCGGATGGCCCGAAAACCGGGTCCAGGTTTCGGTCCGGTGCTTTAGCCGGTCATGCCGGGACGACCCGGCAAGGATCGAACACGCCGGATGCAATGGAGCGGCAATGGAGAGGCGGCGAGGATGCGCCGCCTCGTGCGGGCTGTCTTCTTGGAGCGCGCGCCGCCTAGCCGCCCGCCAGCATTTCGAGTTCCAGCCACTCGTCCTCGGCCGCGGCGAGCGCCGCGCGATCGGTCTCGATCGCGGCGGCGAGCGCGTGAAACCGCTGCGGGTTCTTCGCAAACAGCGCGGGATCGGCCATCTCCGCCTCGGCCTTGGCGATCGAGGCCTCGAGCTTGGCGATCTGCTTGGGCAGGTTTTCGAGGGCGAATTTCTGCTTGAAGGAGAGCTTGCCGGCATTGGACGGCGCAGGCTTGGTGGCGGCGCCCGCCTTCGCTCCGCCGGTGCCGGCGGCACCGCCGGTCTCCTTGCGGGTGTTCGCCTCGGACGCCTTGCCGGCCTTCGCCGCGTCGCGCTTCTGGGCGAGCATGTCGGAATAGCCGCCCGCGAACTCGATCCAGCGGCCGTCGCCGGCCGGATTGACCACCGCCGTCACCGTGCGGTCGAGGAAGTCGCGGTCATGGCTGACGAGAAGGACCGTGCCGGGATAATTGGCGACGAGTTCCTCCAGGAGATCCAGCGTCTCCATGTCGAGATCGTTGGTCGGCTCGTCGAGGACGAGGAGGTTGGCGGGCGTCGCCAGCGTCTTGGCGAGAAGAAGCCGCGCGCGCTCGCCGCCCGACAGGTTGCCGACCGGCGTTCTCATCTGCTCGGGCTTGAACAGGAAATCCTTCAGATAACCGGCCACATGGCGCGGCGCGCCGTTCACCATCACCTGATCGCCCCGCCCGCCGGTGAGCGCGTCGGTCACGGTCTCCTCGTCCTTCAGCGCCGCCCGCTTCTGGTCGAGAAAGGCGAGATCGAGATTGGTGCCGCGCTTGATGCGGCCGGTATCGGGTTCGACCTCGCCGATCAGCATCTTCAGGAGCGTCGTCTTGCCGGCGCCGTTCGGGCCGACGAGCCCGATCCGGTCGCCGCGCGCGATACGGGTGGAGAAGTCCTGGACGAGGACGCGGTCCCCATAGGCCTTGGCGATGTCGACGGCCTCGATCACGAGCTTGCCGCTCTCCCGCGTCTCGCCCGCGCTCATCACCGCCTTGCCCTCGGCCCGGCGCGCATCGCGCCTGTCGCGGCGCAGCTGGTGCAGGCCTTCGAGCCGGCGCTGGTTGCGCGTGCGCCGCGCCGTCACGCCGTAGCGCAGCCAGTGCTCCTCGCGCACGATCTTGCGGTCGAGCTTCTGAAGGTCGCGCTCCTCTTCCTCGAGCAGCTTGTCGCGCCAGGCCTCGAAGCCCGCAAAGCCCTCGTCGAGCCGCTTGGCCGCGCCCCGGTCGAGCCAGACGGTCGCCCGCGTCACGGTTTCGAGGAAGCGGCGATCGTGGCTGATGGTGACGATGGCGCTCTTGATCTGGCCGAGTTCGCCTTCCAGCCATTCGATGGTCGGAAGGTCGAGATGGTTGGTCGGCTCGTCGAGCAGGATCACGTCCGGCTCGGGGGCGAGCGTTCGTGCGAGCGCGGCGCGCCGCGCCTCCCCGCCCGACAGATTGCCCGGCACCATGTCCTCCGTCAGGCCGAGCGCCATCAGGCACATGTCCACCCGGTAGGGATCGTCGGCCGGCCCCAGCCCCGAGCGCACATATTCGCCGACGCTCCCGAAGGTGCCGAAATCGGGCTCCTGCGGCAGATAGCGCAGCGTCGTGCCAGGCTTCAGGAACACCTCGCCGCCATCGGCCTCGATCTGCCCGGCGGCGATCTTCAGAAGGGTCGATTTGCCCGATCCGTTGCGCCCGACCAGGGCGATGCGATCGCCCGGCAGGACGTTCAGTTCGCAATCGGTGAGAAGCGGTGTGCCGCCGAAGGTGAGGCGCACGCCGGCAAGGCGGAGAAGCGGAGGAAGAGCCATGAGCGTCCCTTTAGACGCAGGCGCGCGCCGAAGAAAGAGCCGGCGCTCCGCCATCCGCGCACAAAGCCGCGGCCCCCCCGCCTCGGTCGGTCCCCGGAATCTGCGAAATCACGATTTCGTTGTCACGAAGGGATCGTTTGTCCGTGAAGGACGTTGATACCCATGAAATCACCGACGTCCTGACCGGAAGGGAATGCGGGCAGGTCACGCGCCGATGATCATGTCGTCTTCAAAAGGAGCAGGACCATGTTCGGTTGGGCCATCACATTTCTCATCATCGCGCTGATTGCAGCGGTTCTCGGCTTCGGCGGCATCGCCGGCACGGCCGTCGGCATCGCCAAGATCATCGCGGTGGTCGCGATCGTGCTGTTCATCGCATCGCTCATCTTCGGCCGGGGTCGCAGCAGGATCTGACGTTCGGATCCTGATCGTTCGATCAGCCGATTATCTTCAAGCGCCGGGTCCCGTTCTCAGACGGGGCCCGGCGCTTTCGTTTTGCATCCGACCCGCGAGGGCCGGCGCGGCAGGGCGTGGCGGGCTCGAGGCGAGGGTATGCCCCGCGAGGGGTCGCCGGCGCGGCGGCTCGCAACGCTCCCTTCGCTCGGGTCTCAAGCGGGCGCCCGAGGTGAGTTCCGCAGAAACCGCAAGCTTGACTTCCTTCCGGCAAGCCTGTTGGCCTTGTCGCAAGATGGAGGAGCTTCGATGGCAGGCAGTTCGGGACGCGAGGACGAGGACGGCCGCCATTATCTGGTCGAACGGCTGGCCCGGATCGCCGGCGGCGACAAATCCGCCTTGAAGGACCTCTACGACCGGACCCAGGCGAAGCTATTCGGCATCGCCCTGCGTATCTTGAACGACCGCAGGGAAGCCGAGGACGTTCTCCAGGACGTCTATCTTTCGGTCTGGATGAAGGCGGCCGATTTCGATCCGGGTCGCGCAAGTCCGATCACCTGGCTCGCGACGATCGCCCGCAACAGGTCGATCGACCGCGTCCGCCAGATCGGACGGCGCGACGAACGGGATATCGAGACCGCGCTCGACGTGCCCGACGACCAGCCCGACGCGTTCCAGGTGCTCACCGCCCGGGACGATCACGACCGCCTCGTGGCCTGTATCGGCGAACTGGACGAGCGGACGAGCCACGCGATCCGGACGGCGTTCTTCGCCGGGCGGACCTATCAGGAACTCGCCGATACCGCCGAGGTGCCGCTCGGCACCATGAAGAGCGTGATCAGGCGCGGCCTGATCAAGTTGAAAGGATGTCTCTCGCGATGAGCGACCTTCAGGATCGGTCGGAGGCCCCCGCGGACATGGCGGCCGAATATGCGCTCGGCGTCCTCACCGGGGCCGAGCGGCGCGAGGCCGAGCGGCGCATGCGCGAGGACGGCGGTTTCGCATCGAGCGTTCTGTGGTGGGAGAACCGCCTTGCGCCCCTCTTCGGCGCGATCCGGCCCGCCGAAGCCCCCGCCGATGTCTGGGAGCGGGTCAGCGAGGATATCGACCGCATCGCCAGGGTGAGCGCGACCTATCGCGGCACGCTTGCGAACCGCGCCGAACGCCCCGCCCCGGCCAGGGGTCTTGCCGGGGTCTCTCCCATCTGGCGCACGATCGCGGGGGCGAGCTCGCTTCTTGCCGTCGCCAGCCTCGCGGCGCTCGCGATCATGATCCCTCCGGGCGGACAGGGCCTCGGCACCGCGCCCCAGGCAACGCTTGCGGACGGCGCGCTCACCGCAAGCCTCGCCTCCGATACGGGCCTCGTCTACTTCACGGTGGTGGTCGATCTCGACAGCCGCACGGCGACGCTCGTGCCGGTCGACGGCATCGCGGAGGCCGGACGGGTTCCCGAACTCTGGCTGATCGAGAACGATGCCCCCGCGCCCCGTTCGCTGGGCGTCATCACCGGCGACCGGCCCTTGCGGGTCCGGCTCGATACGGGCGGGGAGGCCGCGAGCGCCGGCGCGACGCTCGCCATCTCGCTGGAGCCGGAAGGCGGCTCGCCGACGGGCAGCCCGACGGGACCGGTGGTCGCGAGCGGGTCGCTCGACCGGATCTGAGGCGGACCGGGGAACGGCGCGCCCCCTCCACGCAAGACCCACGCAGAGACTGTGCGGCGGGCGCCGCGCGCCCGTCCATGCCCCTTGCCTTTACTTTTTTGCGTCCCCTTGTGCCGACGCTAGGGCGCTCGTGCGCTACCTTTGCGATAGGCGGTGACGAAAACCTCATTCAACGAAGGCTTTCGGACGGCGATGCGATGCGGGAGGCGCGGCACAGATGAGGGACAGACCCCCATTCTTCTATCCGGGCATGACGGTGCCCTTCGTTCTCCTGGTGACGTGCTTCGCCGCCTGGGGCATCGCCGCGAACATGACCGATCCGCTGGTCAACGTGTTCTCGAAGATCTTTTCCATGAGCGCGCTGCAATCGGCCTTCGTGCAGTTCGCCTATTACGGGGCCTATTTCCTCCTGGCCCTGCCGGCCGCCTTCGTCACCCGGCGCTATTCCTACAAGACCGGCGTGCTTCTCGGCCTCGGCCTCGCCGCGGTCGGCGCCTTCATGTTCTATCCGGCGAGCCTTGCGATGTCCTTCGGGCCGTTCCTCGCCGCCCTCTTCGTCCTCGCCGCCGGTCTTTCCGTCCTGGAGACCTCGGCCAATCCCTTCGTCATCGCCATGGGGCCGGAGGCGAACGCCACCCGCCGCCTGAACTTCGCCCAGGCCTTCAACCCGGTCGGCACCAATATCGGCGTCTTCCTCGCCGCGACGCTGATCCTGCCGCAGCTGAATCCGGCGAGCGAGGCGGAGCGGGCCGCGATGGCGCCCGAGCAACTGGAACGCATCCAGCAAGCCGAACTCGGCGCCGTCATGACGCCCTATGTGGGCATGGCCTGCCTGCTCGTCGTGATCTGGATCGGCATCGCTCTGTCGAAGGTGCCGAGGACGCGGGACGAGGAAGAGGGCATCTCGGCCATCGATTTCGGGCCGACCCTCAAACGCCTCGCCGGCAACCCCCATTACCGGTTCGGCGTCATCGCCCAGTTCTTCAACGTCGCGGCCCAGACCTGCGCCTGGACCTTCACGATCCAGTACGCCCAGTCGGCGATCGGAGCGAGCGAGACGGAAGGCGGCGCCTGGCTTCAGGCGAGCCTCATCGTCTTCCTCGTCTCGCGCTTCGCCATGACCGTGATCCTCGCTTATGTCCGCCCCTCGGCCCTGCTCCTCGCAATGGCGCTTCTCGGCACCGGTCTCAGCCTCTATGCGGTGCTCGTTCCGGGGCTGTCGGGCGTCATCGCCGTCGTCGCCCTGTCGCTGTGCCTCTCGCTGATGTTCCCGACCATCTACGGCATCGCCCTCGAAGGGCTCGGCGAGGACACGAAGTTCGGCGCGGCGGGGCTCGTGATGGCGATCCTCGGCGGCGCGCTGCTGCCGCTCGTCCACGGCGCGATGATGGACGCCTACGGGGCGACCACCGCCTATGGGGTCCCGGCCGCCTGTTTCCTGGTCGTCGCAGCCTATGGCGCGTTCGATCTTGCCACCGATCGCCGGCGCCATCGCGACCGCCTTTCGCAACGAGAGGGCTGAACGGGCGGCGCAGTGTTCGGCAATGATTCCAAAACAGCAGTCTTTGGTGAAGGAATGATGAACGCCCCCATGCATTCCTGCATGGAAGCGTCCCGTTCGCCTGCATTGTTACGCAAGGGTCGAAGGGTCATATTGCATTGCAGCAAAGACCTTCATCGCTTGGCAGGAGAGACCCCATGCTGACGAGCTTCACCGCCCTCGACCACCGCAAGCTGGCGCATATCGACAAGGCCACCGGCAGCGTCGATCAGCTGGAAAAGACGCGTTTCAGCTTTTCCATGCTGCCCCACCGCATCGCCGCGCGCAACGCCCGCTGAGACTTCGAGAATGCGAGGCCTTCTTCGAGGCTTCACCAATGCAGACGCCGCAAGCGACACGCAGCGGCGAAAAGACCATCCGAAAGCAGTCCCATGTTTGCCAATATCCGCAACGCCACGTCCCGGACCTATGAAGGACGCAGCCGCGCGAAGGCCGTCCGCTTCGATCACGAAGCCGGCACCAATCCGTTCCGCCCGTCGCGCTTCCCCTCCCCCGCATCGCTTTTCGGACGCTGAGCGCTTCGAACAGGTGACGAGGGAGTTCGAACTGCTCTCCGACGCAGCTATCGCCGGCAAGACCGGCCGTAGCGAGCCTCAGATCGAGCCGGCCTCGACCATGTAATTGCTCGCCGTGCACATGGCGGCGTCGTCGGACGCCAGGAACAGCACCATCCGCGCCAGATAGACCGGATCGATGAGATCCGGCAGGCACTGGTTCTGACGGTGCCGCTCGAGCGATTGCGGCGTCGCCCACTTCTCCTTCTGCCGCTCGGTCATCACCCAGCCCGGAACCACCGTGTTGACGCGGATCCGGTGCGGTCCGAGATCGCGCGCGAAGGAGCGCGTCATGCCGTGGACGGCGGCCTTCGAGGTCGTATAGACCGGCATGCCGCCCGAAGCCTCCCACCAGCTGTTCGACCCCATATTGACGATGGAGCCCTTGCCGGCCTCGATCATTCCGGGCGCGACCGCCTGGATGGCGAAGAACATGTGCCTGAGGTTGGTGGCGATGCGCTCGTCGTAATAGGCGGGGGTCACATCGCGCCAGTCGTGCCGATCGTCCCGCGCCGCATTGTTGACGAGAACGCCGACAGGCCCGATGCGCGCGGCGAGCCTCTCGAAGGCCGGTCCGATCGCTTCGGCCTCGCGCAGATCGCAGAATTCGAAGGCGACCTCGGAGCCTTCGGACGACAGCTCCGCCGCAAGCCGCTCCCCGCCTTCCCGATCGAAATCCACGAAACCGACGCGGCTGCCTTGCGCGGCGAAGGCGCGCACGATCTCGGCGCCGATGCCCGAGGCACCGCCGGAAACGGCGACGCTCGCGCCCTTGAGGCTCGGATAGAGGGCGAATGCGGTCATGGGCCTGGGTCCTCGACTTCGAAGCGGCTTGGAGCGCCGGCCCGAACCGGACCGGACGCGTGAGCCGCCCCTTATGGTCGAAAGCCCTGGGGCCGGGCAATCCCCGCCGCGGGTGACGGCGGGGACGCCCTCAAGCGTCCTCACATGCCGAAAATGCTTTCGAGCAGGGTCGGATTGCGCACCCGGCCTTCGACCGAGACGCCCGGAGGCGGCGGCGAATCGTAGACCCGGCCGCGATTGTCGGCCGACTGGCGTGCCCCGCCGACGTTCTCCGGCGGCACCTGGCCGGCCGGGGCGTAGTAGGGGTCGCCCCCTTCGGCCATGGTCGGATCGTAATATTCCCCGCCCTGGCTGTCGGCGACGAGCGGCGCGCCCTGGGCGCCGATCTGGTAGTCGCCCGGCAGCGGCGTCGGCGGCAGGCCCTCATGCGCGGCGGTCATGAACTCCTTCCACGCCTCGGCCGGCAGGGAGCCGCCGGTGACCTTCTGCATCTTGGCGCCGTTGTCGTTGCCGAGCCAGACACCGGTCGTCAGATTGGCGGTGTAGCCGATGAACCAGGCATCCTTATAGTCGTTGGTGGTGCCGGTCTTGCCCGCCACCTGCCAGCCGTCGATCTCGGCCCTGCGGCCGGTGCCGGAACTGACCACACGCGTCAGCATGGCGTTCATCATGGCGACCGTGTCGGGATCGACGATGACCGGCGGGACCTCCGCGCCGCGCTCCCACAGGAGCTTGCCGCCCTCGGTGGTCACCCGGTTGATGAGATGGGGCTTGGCCTGGTAGCCGCCGTTTGCATAGGGCGTGAAGGCGTCCGTCAGTTCGAGCAGCGAGACCTCCGCGGTGCCGAGCGCGATCGAGGCGTTGTCGCCGATCTGCGACTTGATGCCCATGCGATTGGCCGTCTCGATCACCGAGGCCGGACCCACCGCCTCGATCAGCTGGGCCGCGATGGTGTTGAGGGAATTCTGAAGGGCGCTCGCGAGCGTCACCGGGCCGCGATAGCGGTTGTCGTAGTTCTGCGGCGTCCAGTTGCCGATCTTCACCGGCGCGTCGTCGAGCACGGTCTCCGGGCGCCATCCCTGTTCCATCGCCGTCTGGTAGACGAAGGGCTTGAAGGCCGAGCCCGGCTGGCGCCGCGCCTGGAAGGCGCGGTTGTACTGGCTCTTGGCGTAGTCGACGCCGCCGACGAGCGCGCGGATCGCCCCGGTGCCGTCGATCGAGACGAGGGCGCCCTGGGAGACGTTCTGGCGCGCGCCGTTGACCGTCTTCTTGATGACCTTCTCGGCCTCGCGTTCGAGATCGAGATCGATCGTGGTCTGGACGACCACGTCCTCCTTCACCTCGCCGATGAGCTCCTTGAGGTCGTTCATGACCACGTCGGCGGCGTAGTTCTCGGCGCCCGACCAGTAGCTCTTCGCCTTCACCGGCTCCTCGGCCTTGGCGGCGGCAAGCTCCGCATCGTCGATATAGCCTTCCTCGCGCATGGCCGTCAGAACCACGTCCGCGCGGGCCTTGGCGGCCTCTGCATCGCGGGCCGGCGAAAGACGCGAGGGCGCCTTCAGAAGGCCGGCCAGAAGCGCGGCCTCGTGCAGGTCCACATCGGCGGCGCTCTTGTTGAAATAGCGCCGCGAGGCGGCTTCCACGCCGGTCGCACCCGAACCGAAATAGACCCGGTTCAGATACATCTCCATGATCTGGTCCTTGGTGAACTTCTGCTCCAGCCAGAGCGAGAGGATCGCCTCCTGGATCTTGCGCTGGAACGACTGTTCGGGACTGAGGAAGACGTTCTTGGCGAGCTGCTGGGTGAGGGTCGAGCCACCCTGCACGGTCGAGCCCGCCTGATAGTTCTCGAAGGCGGCGCGGGCGATGCCCAGGGGATCGACGCCGAAATGGTCGTAGAAGCGGCGATCCTCGATCGCCATCACGGCCTGCGGGATATACGGGCTGATCTCGTCGAGGGCGACCTCGCGCCCGCCGGTGAGCCCGCGATTGGCGATCATCTCGCCGCCGACGGCGACGATCTTCACGTTTGGCGGGCGCTCCGGGATCGCCCAGGCCTCGCTCGGAAGCTTGACCGCGAAATAGCCGACGACCATCGCGACGCCGAGCCCGCCCCAGACGAGGAGCGTGAGGCAGGTTCTGAACACATGGCCGACGAAGCCGCGCCGGCGCCGCTTGCCGCCGCTGCCTCCCGAGCCACCGCCGGAGCCACCGCCCGGGCGGCCACGGCCGGAATTCGTCTTGCGGCCACCGAAGAAGGAGCGACGCTCTGCCTTTTCGGGCTTGGCCTTGCGGCCCCGGCTGTTGGCCGCCGTGGGAATGGCGCGATCGTCCGCCGTCACGCGGATCTCGTCCTCGCCGCGATCCTCAAATGCACCCTCAAAGCTCGGTTCGATCCGCTCTTGCCGTCTGGCCGCCATGGACATGGCCCCCGCTCGTCATTCGTTGCGCGATCGCGCATCCCGTTCGCGGCGCAGCTCGTGCCGCCATCCGCCGGGACCCAATGCGATCGCTTCCCCTCGTCCGCCCTCGCGGCGAACGGTTCGCCCGTCCGACGCGCCCCTTTTCAGGGCCGACGGATCCTTTCCAAACTTTAAATGCGGCGATTTAACGGGACCTGAACCAATTGTGGCAGTCTCGGACAGGCTTCGAACGCCGGCCGGCGCGAGCCTGGCGCACCGCCACCATCCGGAGCCCGCCGAGGAGGTCACGCCCTCAGGGCGGCTTCGAGGGTTTCTGCGTGGAGCGCCCGGTCGCCCTCGGAAAAGCAGCATAGGAGAATGCGGCCGGGAACCGCGCCACTGTCCGCCGCCCGCAAGCATTCGCGCACCGCGATGCGGGCCGCCCTCGCCTTCGGAAACCCGTAGACCCCGGTCGAGATCGCCGGAAAGGCGATCGAGGCGAGATCGTTCGCGCAGGCGAGTTCGAGGCTCGATCGATAGGCGGAGGCCAGCAGTTCGTCCTCGCCCGCCCCGCCGCCCCGCCAGAACGGCCCCACCGTATGGATCACGTGGCGCGCCGGCAGATCGAAGCCCGGCGTGATGCGCGCCTCGCCGGTCGGACATCCCCCGATCGCGCGGCAGGCTTCCAAGAGACGCGGCCCGGCGGCCCGGTGGATCGCCCCGTCGACGCCGCCTCCGCCCAGAAGGCTCTCATTCGCTGCATTCACGATCGCGTCCACCTCGAGCCGCGTGATGTCGCCGGTGACGACCTCGATCCTCGCACCATCGCGTTCGGCTCTCGTCATCATCCTCGGATCCTCGATCTCGTGCGTCTCGGGCTCGTGCGTTTCGGGCTCGTGCGTCTCGGCGCCATCGCGTCCCCCAGTGCGGCCGGCGCGGAACGGGACCCCGGTCCCGGCGGCGTCGCCTTCGGGTGGAGCGGGGCGGGCAAACCCGTACCCCCTCGGGTGGAAATTCGCCGCCCCGCCCCCAAAGCGCGGCCGCACGGCGCCAAACCCTTGGACTTCTCCCGCCGATACGAGATAACGCGAGAGGGGCGATATTGAAGGGACGGGGCATGAGCGACAGAACGCTGCGGGAGATGGGCCGCGACCGCTTCCCCGTCGATCCGAGACGGGCGAGCGTCCTCGGCGAGATCCATGCCCGCCCCTTCCCCCTTCTCAGCCTGCCGCGCGCGATCGTCACCATCGCCTTCATGACCGAGGACGGGGGCGAGCGCGACCGCGAGGTTCTCGCCGAACTCTCCCGCCGCCAGGGCGTGCCGCCGCCCGCGCTCGACGCGCGCACCCACGGCTTCGTCTTCGGCCAGGGACGGCTGCGCTGGGAACGCCATACCGAATTTTCGACCTATTCCTGGGACGGACCGGCGCCGGAGCGCTTCGGCCAGCCGGTCACGGGGCATCCCTTCGGCGCCGAGTTCGAGGCGCCCGGCCCGATGATGGCGGGCGTCCATATCGAGATCCGCCAGAAGAGCGCAAGCGACGAGGCGGCCCTGAAAAGCTTCGACCGGTCGAGCTATTGCTGTTCCAACATGGATGGCGGCCTTGCCATGGCCGCGACCGATTTCCGCCAGGACGCCGACGGCCTCACCCGCATGCTGGTCCTCAGCGACGGGCTGACGCCGGCGCGTGCGGGAGCGCTCGCCATGCGCCTCGTCGATCTGGAGGTCTACCGAACGCTCGCGCTTCTCGGCCTGCCCCTCGCCCACGATGTGGGCCCGGCGATCGAGGTGCTGGAAGGCCAGCTCGTCAAGATCACCGACGAGATGAAGGGCGGCAGCGAGGACAGCCGCGCGCTCCTGCAGGAGCTGACGCTCGCAGCCGCCGAGGTGGAGGCGACCGCCGCGCGGGTGCTCTACCGGTTCGGCGCGAGCCGGGCCTATGACGACATCGTGCGCGAGCGCCTCGCCGCCGTCGGCGAGCAGACGGTTCCCGGATCGGAAAGCTGGAGCGCCTTCCTCCAGCGGCGCATGGCGCCGGCCATGCGCACCTGCCTCTCCGTGGACCGGCGACTGGCGGTGCTGTCGGAGAAGCTCAGCCGGGCCGCCAATCTCCTGCGCACCCGCATCGACGTGGAGCTGGAACACCAGAACCGCGACCTCCTCTCCTCGATGGATCGCAGGGCCCGCCTCCAGCTTCGCCTGCAGCAGACCGTCGAGGGCCTCTCCGTGGCCGCGATCGGCTACTATGTGGTCGGCCTGTTCGGTTATGTGGCGAAGGCGCTGGAGAAGGAGGGCTTCCCCGTCTCGGCGACGATGCTGACGGCCGGCTTCGTGCCCGTCGCCCTTCTCGGCGTCTGGACGGTCGTCCGGCGCATCCGCCGCTCCCATACCGATTGATATACACGTTCCGGATAGACAGCCCGCCTGCGGTGTTTTGGCCGAGGTGGACGCACGCGGCCGGCCGTCTTAAGTTCTCGCATAAAGGACTGGGAGGTCTCGATTCATGTCCATCGCAATGCCGAAGCCGTCCGCGGCGGTCCTGTCGCGGCGAGAAGAAATCGTTTCGGCGCTGCGCGCGATCGTGCCCGGCGAAGGGGTGGTGGACGCGACCAACGAAATGCGCGTCTTCGAGAGCGACGGGCTCACCGCCTATCGCCAGCTGCCGCTCGTGGTCGTCCTGCCGCAGACCGTGAAACAGGTCTCCAAGGTCCTGAAATACTGCCACGCCAACGATATTCCGGTGGTGCCGCGCGGCGCGGGAACCTCCCTGTCGGGCGGCGCGCTGCCGCTCGAGGACGGCGTCCTGCTCGTCCTGTCGAAGTTCAACAAGGTTCTCGACGTCGACTTCGACAATCGCTGCGCCGTCGTCCAGCCCGGCGTCACCAATCTCGGCATCACCAAGGCCGTCGACCATAGAGGCTTCTACTACGCCCCCGATCCCTCCTCCCAGATCGCCTGCTCCATCGGCGGCAATATCGCGGAGAATTCCGGCGGCGTGCACTGCCTGAAATACGGACTGACCACCAACAACGTGCTCGGGCTCGAATTCGTCACTATGGAGGGCGAGATCGTGCGCATCGGCGGCAAGCATCTCGATGCCGACGGGGGCTACGACATGCTCGGCCTGATGACCGGCTCGGAGGGCCTGCTCGGGGTCGTCACGGAAGTGACCGTGCGCATCCTCCAGGCGCCCGAGACCGCCCGCGCCGTGCTGATCGGCTTTCCGACCTCCGAACAGGGCGGCGAATGCGTCGCCGCGATCATCGCCAGGGGCATCATTCCCGGCGGCATGGAGATGATGGATCGCCCGGCCATCCACGCGGCGGAGGATTTTGTCCTCGCAGGCTATCCGCGCGACGTGGAAGCGCTGCTGATCGTCGAGCTCGACGGCCCGAAGGCCGAGGTCGACCACCTGCTGTCGGCCGTCGAGACCATCGCGCGCGAGAACGGGGCGACCACCACGCGGGTCTCCCAGAGCGAGGAGGAGCGCGCCGCCTTCTGGGCCGGGCGCAAGGCCGCCTTCCCCGCCGTCGGCCGCATCTCGCCGGACTATTACTGCATGGACGGCACGATCCCGCGCAAGGAACTGCCGCGTGTCCTGGCCGGCATGAAGGAGATGGAGAAGAAATACGGCCTGAAGGTCGCCAATGTCTTCCATGCCGGTGACGGCAATCTCCATCCGCTCGTCCTCTACGACGCCAACAAGGGCGAACTGGAAAAGGCCGAGGAGTTCGGCAACGACATCCTGAGGCTGTGCGTGGAGGTCGGCGGCGTCCTGACGGGCGAGCACGGGGTGGGGGTCGAGAAACGCGACCTGATGCCGGAAATGTTCAGCGAGACCGATCTGAAGCACCAGCAGCGGGTCAAGTGCGCCTTCGACGCCAAGCACCTCCTCAATCCCGGCAAGGTGTTCCCGCAGCTCCATCGCTGCGCCGAACTCGGCCGCATGCATGTCCACAAGGGCGAGGTCGCCTTCCCCGACCTGCCGAGGTTCTGACGTCATGAGCGCGAATGCAGCCGCAAAGCCCGCCGGAGCCTCCGGCGCAGAGGCCTCCCGCCTGTTCGAGCCGACGAGCGAGGACGCGCTTCGCGACGTGATCGCCGGGGCCGTCAGCGAGGAGGTGCCGCTCCTCGTCGAGGGAACGGGCTCGAAATCCGGCCTCGGACGGCCGGTTCAGGCGGGCGCGACGCTCTCGACGCGCAAGCTGACCGGCGTCACCCTCTACGAGCCGGAGGAACTCGTTCTTTCGGCAAGGGCCGGAACGCCCATCGCCGAGATCGAGGCGATGCTCGACGAGAAGCACCAGCGCCTCGAATTCGAACCCATCGATTACGGCCCCCTCCACGGGCGCGAGCGCGGCCTCGGCACGATCGGCGGCGTCGTCGCCTGCAATCTCGCCGGCCCCCGCCGCCTGAAGCAGGGCGCGGCGCGCGATCATGTTCTCGGCGTCCGGGCCGTCTCCGGCCGGGCGGAGATCTTCAAGTCCGGCGGGCGGGTGGTCAAGAACGTCACCGGCTACGACCTGTCCAAGGGGATCGCCGGCTCCTTCGGCACCCTCGCGGTCATGAGCGAGGTGACGATCAAGGTCCTGCCGAAGAGCGAGGCCGAAACCACGCTCCTCCTGCGCGGTCTCGACGACGAGGCGGCATCCGCCGCGATGGCGCTCGCCCTCGGCTCGCCGGCCGAGGCCTCGGGCGCGGCCCATCTGCCCATGCTGACGGCCGCCCGCGTGATGGACGGAGCGCTGGGCAACGAGCCCGCCACCGCGATCCGCCTCGACGGCTTCGGCCCCTCGGTCGAGGCGCGGGCGAAGCATCTCGGCACCGTTCTCGAGGAGCGCGGCCGGCTCGAGCATCTTCACGGTGAGGAATCGCGCGCCTTCTGGCGCGACGTGAAGGATGCGATCCCGTTCGCCGACGGCAGCGAGCGGCCGGTCTGGCGCGTGAGCGTCGCGCCCACCTCCGGCCATGCCCTCGTGATGGGCCTCCGGCGTCATGCGGCGATCGACGCCTTCTACGACTGGCAGGGCGGCCTCGTCTGGCTGCGGATGGAGAGCGGCGAGGCGGAAGCCGACCTCGTGCGCGCCGGCGTGAGCCGCATCGGCGGCGGCCATGCGACCCTCGTGCGCGCGACGGATCAGGTCCGTGCCGCGACCGAGGTCTTCCAGCCCCACGCCCCCGCCCTTGCCGGCCTGTCGCGCCGCCTGAAGGAGCAGTTCGATCCGGCCGGCGTGCTCAATCCGGGAAAGATGGGGTGACGGCCATCATCCGACACGACGGCGACCACGCGGCAGGCCCAAGACCGCTTTCGCCGGGCGAGCGATCCGGCACCGCCGGGTCGCATCTCTAGAAAAAGCCCCGCTCGCCGCGCACCTGACCGCCGACTTCGGCTCTGGGAGGAGCCTCTTCATGCAGACCCATTTCACACCCGCCCAGCTCGACGATCCCGATACGGCCCATTCGGCCGGCATCGTGCGCAAATGCGTCCATTGCGGCTTCTGCACGGCGACCTGCCCGACCTATGTGACGCTCGGCAACGAGCTCGATTCGCCGCGCGGGCGCATCTATCTCATCAAGGACATGCTGGAGAACGACCGGCCGGCGGACGAGAAGACCGTCACCCATATCGACCGCTGCCTCTCCTGCCTCGCCTGCATGACCACCTGCCCGGCCGACGTGAACTACATGCACCTCGTCGACCATGCCCGAAACCATATCGAGGCGACCTACAAGCGGCCCTTCGTCGACCGGATGACGCGGCGGATCCTCGCCCTCGTCCTGCCCTATCCGGGCCGCTTCCGCGCAAGCCTTGCCGCCGCGCGGCTCGGCCGGCCCTTCGCGAGCCTTCTCGACGGCATCAGGCCCCTGAAGCCCATGGCCGCCATGCTGCGCCTTGCGCCGACCAGCGTTCCGGCGAAATCGGCGATCAACGAACCCGGCACCCATGCGGCCGCCGGCACCCGCAGGGGACGCGTCGCGATCCTCAGCGGCTGCGCCCAGTCCGTGCTCGACCCCGCCATCAACGAGCGGACGGTCGCCCTCCTCAACCGCATCGGCGTCGAGGTCGTGGTGCCGAAGGGCGAGACCTGCTGCGGCGCTCTCGTCCACCACATGGGCAAGGAGGACGAGGCCCACCGCTTCGCCAAGCAGAACATCGACGTCTGGTGCCGCGAGATCGAGACCGGCGGGCTCGACGCCATCGTCATGACCGCGTCGGGCTGCGGCACGACGGTCAAGGACTACGCCCATATGCTGCGGCTCGATCCGGACTATGCCGACAAGGCGAAGCGGGTCTCCGAGAAGACCCTCGACGTCACCGAATATCTCGCGACCCTCGACCTGCCGGAGCCGGTCAACGCGACGGGCCTCGACGTCGCCTATCACTCCGCCTGCTCCATGCAGCACGGCCAGCGGGTGCAGAAGCAGCCGCGCGGCCTGCTGCGACAGGCGGGCTTCACGATCCGCGAGATCCCCGAGGGGCACCTGTGCTGCGGCTCGGCCGGCACCTACAACATCACCCAGCCCGAGATCGCCGCGCAGCTCAAGGCGCGCAAGGTGAAGAACATCGAGAGCGTCTCGCCGCAGGTCATCGCCACCGGCAATATCGGCTGCATCACGCAGATCGGCTCGGGCACGGGAATCCCGATCCTCCACACGGCCGAACTCCTCGACTGGGCCTATGGCGGCGAGAAGCCGGCCGTGCTCGCCGGGCTCGAACCGCAGGGCAAGGCGGTGCCGATTGCGGCAGAATAGGGGCTGAATCTCGTCGGACTTGTGTTGACGGTCTCGTGACCGCCGTTATCCTAACCGTTCGGTGATGAATGGCAGGAGACGAAAACCATGCAGCTCGGCGTCTGGATCAGCCTCGGGGCCTATTTCGTCCTCATGCTCGCGATCGGCTTCTATGCCTGGCGCAAGTCGACATCGAGTTCGGAAGAATACATGCTGGGCGGGCGCCAGCTCAGCCCGTCCGTCGCCGCGCTGTCGGCCGGTGCCTCGGACATGTCCGGCTGGCTGCTTCTCGGCCTTCCCGGCGCGCTCTTCGCCTCCGGCCTCGTCGAGGCCTGGATCGGCATCGGCCTCTTCGTCGGCGCCTTCGCCAACTGGATCATCGTCGCCCCGCGCCTTCGCGAGCAGACCGCGCGCTACGACAATTCCCTCACCATTCCCGAATTTCTCGGCAAGCGTTTCCCGAGCCGCGCGATCGCGCTTCGCACCATCTCGGCGGTCATCATCGTCGTCTTCTTCGCGGTCTATACGGCTTCGGGCCTCGTTGCCGGCGGCAAGCTCTTCGAGAGCGCCTTCGGCGAGTTCATCGATGTGGGCGGCTTCAGCGACTACACGGTCGGCATCTGGCTGACGCTCGCCATCGTCCTCACCTATACCGTGGTCGGCGGGTTCCTCGCCGTCTCCCTCACCGATTTCGTCCAGGGCTGCATCATGATGCTCGCCCTCGTCATCATGCCCCTCGTGGTGCTCTATTCGGGCCAGGGGAGCGGCTTTTCGGGCGCGGGCGAAACCCTGTCGCAGGTCGACCCCAACTATCTCTCGCTCTTCGACGGGCTCACTCTCATCGGCTTCCTGTCGGCCGTCACCTGGGGCCTCGGCTATTTCGGCCAGCCCCATATCATCGTGCGCTTCATGGCGATCCGCTCCCTCAAGGAAGTTCCGGCAGCGCGCAATATCGGCATGAGCTGGATGGCGATCTCGCTCATCGGCGCCGTCGGCGTCGGCGTCTTCGGCCGGGCCTATGCGGTGCGCAACGGGCTGGAGGTGAGCGATCCCGAGACGATCTTCATCGTTCTGGCCGATCTCCTCTTCCATCCGCTGATCACCGGCTTCCTTCTCGCAGCCCTTCTCGCCGCGATCATGAGCACGATCTCCTCCCAGCTTCTCGTCGCCTCCTCCTCGCTGACGGAGGATTTCTACCGCCTGTTCCTGCGCAAGCAGGCGGGCGAGACGGAGATGGTGAATGTCGGCCGGGTCTGCGTGGTCCTCGTCGCCCTTGCGGCGGTCGTCATCTCCAGCGATCCGAATTCGGAGGTGCTGGGCCTCGTCTCCAATGCCTGGGCGGGCTTCGGCGCCGCCTTCGGACCGCTGATCATCCTCGCCCTCACCTGGTCCAGAATGTCGGGCACCGGCGCCGTCGCGGGCCTCGTCACCGGCGCCGTCACGGTGATCGTCTGGATCAGCCTCGGCTGGAATTCGAGCTTCCTCGGCGGTCCCGGCGTCTACGAGATCATTCCGGGCTTCATCCTCGCCTTCGTCGCCATCGTCCTCGTCTCGAAACTGACGGCGACGAGCGGGGAATATCGCGCGATCGAAACGAAAGCCCAGCCGGCGGAATAGATCCCGGACCGCCCGTCTCGGGCGCTCCCGGCGTCGCGTTCGAGCGCGAGGCCGGGGCGTGGACGGAGAATGGGGCCGGTCGGCCCGTCGGTGCGCGCAAGCGCTATGCGGCGAAGCGATCCGTCGCCTCGATCAGCTCATGCAGAATGCCCGGCTCGTCGACGGCATGGCCGGCGCCCTCGACGAGACGGAACGCGGCATCCGTCCAGATCCGCGACAGGGCGAAGGCCGACCGCGCCGGGCACGGCATGTCGTAGCGCCCGTGGACGATCGCGCCCTCGATCCCCCTCAGACGATGGGCATCGCGCAGGAGCTGCCCCTCCTCCAGCCAGCAGCGATGGGTGAAGTAGTGGTTCTCGATGCGGGCGAAGGCGAGCGCGAAATGCCCGTCGGAGAAGCGAGCGGCGAGCTCGTCGCTCGGAAGAAGCTTGATCGTGCGCGCCTCCCAGGTGCTCCAGGCTTTCGCGCAGGCGAGCTTCTCGGCCTCGTCCGCGCCGGTGAGGCGAGCGCGATAGGCCGCGATCATGTCGCCGCGCTCGGCCTCGGGGATCGGGGCCTGGAAGCGCTCGAACTCCTCGGGAAACATCTCCGAGACGCCGAACCTGTAAGACCAGTCGAGATCGGCCTTCGTGACGAGATAGACGCCGCGCAGGAGAAGTTCGCTCACCCGTTCGGGATGGGTCTCGGCATAGGCGAGCGCGAGGGTCGATCCCCAGGAGCCGCCGAAGACCTGCCACCGGTCGCAGCCGACCATCTGGCGCAGGCGCTCGATATCGGCGACGAGATGCCAGGTCGTGTTCGCCTCGAGCGAGGCATGGGGCGTCGAGCGTCCGCAGCCCCGCTGATCGAAGAGGAGAATGTCGTAGCGGGCCGGGTCGAACAGGCGCCGCTGATCGGGATTGCAGCCGCCTCCGGGCCCGCCGTGAAGAAAGACGACCGGCTTGCCGCCCTTCGTCCCGCAGCGTTCGTAGGAGACGGAATGTCCGTCGCCGACATCGAGCATGCCGGTGTCATAGGGCTCGATCGGCGGGTAGAAGCTGCGGAGGGTCATCGGGTCATCCTCGTAACGGGCGGTCGTGCGCCGAGGATGATATAGACGATCGCATGGAAGAAAGGGGCCGGTTTCCCGACCCCTCTCCATTCACCGCATCATGCCTTCGCTCAGGCTGCCGTCAGATAGTCGTCGGGCAGTTCGGCGAGGATCTTGTCGAGGGTCGCGGGATAATCCCGGATCCTCACGCCGCAGGCATTGTAGATGGCATTCGTGATCGCGGCGCCGACGCCGGCGATCGCGAGCTCGCCGATGCCTTTTCCCGCGAGCGGGCTCGCATGGGGATCGCGGTCTTCCAGAAGCACCACGTCGAGCTGCGGCACATCCGCATGGACCGGCACGTGATACTCGGCGAGATCGTGGTTGACGATCAGGCCGTTGCGCTTGTCGATCACGAGATCCTCCTCGAGCGCGTAGCCGATGCCCCAGATCTGGCCGCCATAGCACTGGGAGGTCGCCGTCTTCTCGTTGAGGATACGGCCCGCAGCGCCGACGGTCAGGAGGCGGCGAATGCGCGTCTCGCCGGTGACGACATTGACCGCCACCTCGCAGAAATGCGCGCCATAGCTCGCCTGATGCGTCTCCTCGGCCTGCTTGCCCGGCTCGATCTTACCGGTCACCGAGATCGCCTCGCCCTTCAGGATGTCGGCGAACGGGATCTGGCGATTGCCGGAGATCGCGTGGCCGTCCTTCAGGGTGAGCGTCTCGGCATCGGCGTCGATGCGGCTCGCAAGCTCCCGGATCAAGGCGAGCGATGCGACATAGACCGAGGAGCCGGCCGAATTCGCACCCCAGGACCCGCCGGAACCCGAAGACGGGGCAAAGCGCGAGTCGCCGAGTTCCACATCGACCATGTCGAGCGGCAGGCCGAGCATCTCGGCCGCGATCTGCTGCAGGATCGTGTAGGTGCCGGTGCCGATATCGGTCATGCCCGTGCGCACCGTCGCGCGGCCGTCCGGGCTCATCTCGATTTCGGCCGAAGACTCCATCAGGTCGTTCTTGCGGCTCGCAGAGGCCATGCCCATGCCGATCAGCCACTCGCCCTCACGGCGCGAGCCCGGCGTCTTCGGACGATCCGACCAGCCGAAGCGCCTTGCGCCTTCCTCGATGCAGTCGATGAGACGGCGCGAGGAGAAGGGCGTATCGGTCTGCGGATTGACCTCGGGCTCGTTCATCCGGCGAAACTCGACCGGATCCAAGCCCAGCTGCTCGGCGATCTCGTCGAGCGCGCCCTCGGTCGCGAGCATGCCCGTCGCTTCGCCAGGCGCACGGCAGGCCGAGGCCATCAGCACGTCCGTCTCGACGATATTGTGGGAGACGATGCGGTCTTCGCCGGGATAGAGGAACACCGACGAGATGCCCGAAGGCTCGAAGAAGCCGTTGCCCGGCGAGTTCGTCGTGTCCGTCTCATGGGCGAAGCAGGTGATCTTGCCCGCCTTGGTGACGCCGATCCGCACGCGCTGGACCGTCTCGCCGCGACGGGAGGTCGCCTGGAAGACGTTCTGGCGGGTGAGCGCGATCTTCACCGGCTTGCCGGTGGCGATCGTGCCGAGACAGGCCATCACCGCATCCGGGCCGAGGCCGAGCTTGGAGCCGAAGCCGCCGCCGATATAGGGGCTGTGGACCGTGATCTTGTCCGCGTCGACGCCCGTATGCTTGGAGAGCTGGCCCGGCGCGGTCTCCAGAAGCTGGTGCGAGGTCCAGACAGTCAGGCGCTCGCCGTCCCATTTGGCCGTGGTGGCGTGGGGCTCCATCGCCGCCGCCTGATAGGAGGGCGTGGTGAAGGTCTGGTCGTACTGGATCTCGGCCTTGGCGAAGGCACTCTCGAAGTCGCCGCGCGTCTGGTTCGGCTCCATCGGCATGGATGCGGGCTCGCGCACCGTCGTGCGGGCGGCGATGTCGAAGCGGCCTTCCTTGGCGTCGTAGTCCACCTTCACGAGCTTGGCCGCGTGGCGGGCCGTCTCGAAACGATCGGCGATCACCACGGCGACCGGCTGGTTGTAGTGGAAGACCTCGCCGTCGATGGTCTGGGCCGCGGGCGCCATGGGCTGGGAGGCCGCACGGACGATCCTGTCGCCCGAAATGACGGTGAGAACGCCGGGCACCGCCTCCGCCTTCGTCGCATCCACCGAGCGGATCGTGCCCTTGGCGATGGAGGCCGGCACGATGAAGCCATAGGCGACGTCCTCGCCGGCGAGATACTCATAGGCATAGGGCGCGGTGCCCGACACCTTGAGCTTGCCCTCGTAGCGCGGTGCGCCCTTGCCGATGACGCCCTGCGTGCCGCGATCGAGGCGGGTCTCGCCGATCGCTTCGTCCATAACGTGCTTGTTCATGGTGTTCATGCTCCCTGCGTTGCTTCGGACAGCACCGAGATGAGGGTGCGCCGTGCAAGCGGTATCTTGAAATCGTTCTCGCCCTGGCCCTGCGCATCGGCGAGAAGGGCGTCGGCCACATCCTCGAAGAGCTTGCGCTTCGGGGTCTGGCCGACCAGCATCGCCTCCAGCTTCGGGTCGCGCCACGGCTTGTGGGCGAGACCACCGAAGGCAAGGCTCGCCTCGGCGATCTCGCTGCCATCCATCTTGACGATGGCAGCCACCGAAACGAGCGCGAAGGCATAGGACGCCCGGTCGCGGACCTTGCGATAGACGTGATAGCCGGCCTTGGGCTTCGGCAGGCGGATGTTGACGATGAGCTCGCCGTCCTTGAGCTCGTTCTCGATATGCGGCGTGTCGCCCGGCAGACGGTAGAAGTCCCGGAGCGGGATCTCGCGATTGTGCCCGTCGGCCTGTTCGGTCTCCACCACCGCGTCGAGCGCCATCATCGCGACGGCCATGTCGGAGGGATGGGTCGCGATGCAGTTGGTCGAGGCCCCGAGGATCGCATGGATGCGGTTGAAGCCGCCGATCGCCGCGCAGCCCGAGCCCGGCTCGCGCTTGTTGCAGGGCTGGGAGGTCTCGTAGAAATAGCCGCAGCGGGTGCGCTGCAGGAGATTTCCGCCGGTCGAGGCCTTGTTGCGGAGCTGGCCGGAGGCACCGGCGAGAAGCGCCCGCGACAGGACTTCGTGATCGCGGCGGATCCGCTCGTCGGCCGCGAGAACGGAATTCGTGACGAGCGCGCCGATCTTCAGCCCCCCGTCCCCGGTCTCCTTGATCTCGTTCAGCGGAAGCCGGGTGATGTCGACGATCTTCTCGGGGGTCTCGATCTCGAGCTTCATCAGGTCGAGAAGGTTGGTGCCTCCTGCGATGAAGCGTCCGCCGAGGGTGCGGGCTTCGCCGACGCTCGACGCCCTGGAATATTCAAACGGTCTCATGCGGGCTCCTTGGTCTTGCCGGCGGCCGCGGAGATGGCGTCGACGATGTTCGGATAGGCCGAGCAGCGGCACAGATTGCCGCTCATGCGCTCGCGGATCTCGTCGCCCGAGATCTCGGTGCCGGTCTTGATGTCCTTGGTCACATGGCTCGGCCAGCCGTCGCCGATCTCGCCCAGCATGCCGACGGCCGAGACGACCTGGCCCGGCGTGCAGTAGCCGCACTGATAGCCGTCATGCTCGACGAAGGAGGCCTGCATCGGATGCAGGTTCTCGGCGGTGCCGAGACCCTCGACCGTGGTGATCGCATCGTTCTCGTGCATCACCGCGAGGGTCAAGCAGGCATTGATCCGGCGTCCGTTGACGAGCATCGTGCAGGCGCCGCACTGCCCGTGGTCGCAGCCCTTCTTGGATCCCGTCAGCCCGAGGTGATCGCGGCAGGCGTCGAGCAGGGAGGTGCGCGGATCGATGTCCAGCGCGTGGTCCCGGCCGTTGATAGACAATGTTACGTTCACGGAGAATTCCCTTCGGTATTCGCTGCGTTCCAGCCTTCGGCCTTAGAGCGGAAGGTAGATTGGAACGGTTCGAAGTCACGAGGGGAACACGCGAGCCGGACAAAGGTTCGAAAGGTGAACGGACTTTTCTCTGTCCGCCCTTGGATATTCGGGGCCACGGTCCGTTGGGCCAGATCCGTCGCCACGGGCCGGTTCGCCGCCGGGTCATCGGGCCGAAGGCCTGAAAATCATGAAGGTTTTGGAATTGTCGCCTCTCGGCAGGCGGGGTGGCGGACGCGGCGCGCGCACGGCCCGGGAAGGCCATGCGCTTCAAAACGCCGCGTCGTCAGTCGGACGAATGAATCGACCCCTCGGGTCGATCCACGTCCGGCGAGGGCTCAGACGCCGCCCGCGCTGCTGGCGGACATCCGAACGCGACGCCTCCCGTGAGCGTCGGTCTCACTCCATCGCTTCCAGCTCGTCGATGAAGCCGGAGATCATCTGGAGGCCCTTCGACCAGAAGGCCGGATCGGAGGCATCGAGGCCGAAGGGGGCGAGAAGCTCGGAATGATGCTTGGTGCCGCCGGCCTTCAGCATCGCGAAATACTTCTCCTGGAAGCCGGTCTCGGCGTTCTCGTAGACCGAATAGAGCGAGTTCACGAGGCAGTCGCCGAAGGCGTAGGCATAGACGTAGAACGGCGAGTGGATGAAGTGGGGGACATAGGTCCAGAAGGTCTCGTAGCCGTCCCCGAGCCGCACCGCCGGCCCGAGGCTGCGCCCCTGGACCGCGAGCCAGATCTCGCCGATCCGCTCGGCCGTCAACTCGCCGCCCTTGCGCTCCTCGTGGAGCGCGCGCTCGAACTGGTAGAACGCGATCTGGCGCACCACCGTGTTGATCATGTCCTCCACCTTGGAGGCGAGCAGCGTCTTGCGCTCCTGCTGCGTCTTGGCCTGGGCAAGCAGCGAGCGGAAGGTGAGCATCTCGCCGAACACCGAGGCGGTCTCGGCAAGGGTCAGCGGCGTTGCCGCCATCAGCGCGCCCTGATCGCCCGCCAGCACCTGGTGGACGCCGTGACCGAGCTCGTGGGCGAGCGTCATTACGTCGCGCGGTTTGCCCATGTAGTTGAGGAGAACGTAAGGGTGGACGCTCGGCACGGTCGGATGGGCGAAGGCGCCCGGCGACTTTCCGGGCCGCAGCGAGGCATCGATCCAGTCGCGCTCGAAGAAGCGGTTGGCGATCTCGGCCATCTGGGGCGAGAAGCCCGAATAGGCGGAGAGCACCGTCTCGCGCGCGTCGGACCAGGAGATGTCGCGCCTTTTGGCATCGGGCAGCGGCGCGTTGCGATCCCAGTAGTCGAGAACGTCGAGCCCCAGCCATTTCGCCTTCATGGCGTAGTAGCGATGGGAGATCGAGGGATAGGCCTGGGTGACGGCCGTGTTCAACGCATCCACCACCTCGCGCTCCACCCGGTTCGCGAGATGCCGCGAATCGGCGACATCGGTGAAGCCGCGCCAGCGATCGGAGATCTCCTTGTCCTTGGCCAGCGTGTTGGTGATGAGGGTGAAGGTCCGCAGGTTCGCCGAGAAGACGTTGGTGAGCGCGGCCGCCGCCTTGCGGCGCTTCTCGCGATCCTCGTCCTGAAGCAGGTTGAGGGTCGATTCGAGCCCGAGATCGTCGCCGTCGACGGTGAAGCGCAGGCTCGTCAGGGTCTCGTCGAACAGCCGGTTCCAGGCGCCCGCCCCGGTGATGCCCTTCTCGTGGAACAGCTCCTCGACCCGGTCCTCGAGCTGGAACGGCTTGTCCTTGCGAAGATCGACGAGCCAGGGCCGGTAATGGGCAAGCTTCGGCTCGCTCTCCATCGCCCGGTCCATCACCGCGTCCTCAATGCGGTTCATCTCGAGCGTATAGAAGAGGAGATGGGTGGCGACATCGGTGATCGATCCCTGGATGTCGCCGTAGAACTTGGCACGCATCGGATCGGCGGTGTCGCCCGCATAGACAAGGCCGGCATAGGAGATGATGCGGCCGAGCAGTTCCTCGAGCTTCTCGTAATCGGCGACCGAACGGGCAAGACCGTCCGGATCGCTCTCGGCGAGGTCGGCGAGGCGGCCGCGCCAGGTCTCCTTGAAGAGCGCGGCATCCGCCCGCGCGCGCTCGAGATCGGCTTTCAGCTCGGGCGAATCCATCGCCGGATAGAGATCGTCGAGATTCCATTCCGGAAGCGCCGCGGAACCGCCTGCGAGAGGCTCTGCGGCGGAACGGGCGATCGGGAGGAAGCGGTTCGTCATCGGGCGGGCCTGCTCAAGGTTCGTGCTCAGGGTTCGTGGAACGGACGGCGGTCGCGAAAGGGACGGTCGGGCCGTCGCCGGTCATTCCCCTTAGAGGAAGTTCGCCCCTCAGATAAAGAACGGCTCCCCCGGATTAAAGAACGACAGGGCGTTCGAGGCCGGTCCGTTCGTTACAAATCGAGGCAATTCGCTCATCCGTCGTTACCGGTGTTCCTTGAGGCGGCTTTCAGGCCCCCCGTGCCAGTTTGGGTCAATCCCGCCTCAGGCAGGCACAGATTGGGCACACGGTGATGGCACGCAAGGTTCTGGTGGTCGACGACGACCCCATTCAGCGCAGGCTCCTCGACGCGCAGATCTCGCGGATCGGCCTGCAGCCGATCCATTGCGACGGCGGCCGGGCCGCGCTCGACGCCCTGACGGGCCCGCGGGCGCAGGACGTGACCGTCGTCCTCCTCGATCTCGTGATGCCCGACAAGAGCGGCACCGAGGTGATGGCGGAGATGCAGAAGCGCGCCATCGACGTTCCGGTCGTGGTGCAGACGGCCAAGGACAGCGTCGAGACGGCGGTCGCGGCCATGCGGGCGGGTGCCTTCGACTTCGTCACCAAGCCCGTCTCGCCGGACAGGCTCGGCGAGGCGCTGACGCGGGCGGTGCGCATGTTCGATGCCCGCTCGCGCCCGGCGCCCGTGCCGGCGAGCTTTCGCGCCCACGCTCTGCCCGAGCCGATGGCGAGCGTCGTCGCCAGCGCCGCCAAGGCCGCGAAGTCCACCATTCCCGTTCTCGTCAGCGGCGAGACCGGCGTCGGCAAGGAATGGATCGCCCGCGCCATCCAGGCCTGGGGCCCGCGCGCCGGCAAGCCCTTCGTCACCGTCAATTGCGGCGCGCTCCCCTCCGATCTCGTCGAAAGCATCCTCTTCGGCCATGCCAAGGGTGCCTTCACGGATGCGGGACGCGAGCATTTCGGCAAGTTCCGGGAGGCCGACGGCGGAACGCTCTTCCTCGACGAGGTGGGCGAACTCAGCCCGTCCGCGCAGGTCAAGCTTCTGCGGGCGATCCAGGAAGGGGTCGTCGACCCGATCGGCGCCGACCGGGCGGTGAAGGTGGATGTGCGGCTGCTTTCGGCCACCAACCGGTCGCTCGGTGCGGCCGTGCGCGAGGGACGCTTCCGCGAGGATCTCTTCTACCGGCTGAACGCCTTCGAGATCACCGTCCCGCCGCTTCGTCACCGCCGCGCGGAGATCCGGCCCCTTGCCGAAGGTTTCCTGAAGCGCTTCCTCGCCGACGAGCCCCAGTCGCCGGCCCGCCGGATCGGTCCCGACACGCTTGACCTTCTGGAAGGCTTCGACTGGCCCGGCAATATCCGCCAGCTGGAGAACATGGTGCACCGGGCCGTGGTCCTGTGCGAGAACGAGGTGCTGCGGCCGGAGGATTTCGACGCCCTTCTCCTCGCGCGGCAAGCCGCCGACGGCGCAGGCGCACCGACGCCTTGGCCGAAGGCGCCTGTCGGCGAGGCAGAGGCCGCGCCCCGGGAACGGGCCGCCGAAACCGGGCGCGGTGAAGACGGCGGGCGCCGCCCCGATCCGCTTCTTCACGACGAGACCGGCGACCTGCGCCGTCTCGACGAGATCGAGGCCGCCGTCATCCGCCTCGCGGTCGAGCGCTATCAGGGGCGCATGAGCGAGATCGCCCGCCGCCTCGGCATCGGACGCTCGACGCTCTACAGGAAGATGCGCCAATACGAGATCGATGTGCCCTGACATGAGAGCATCGGACCGAAACGTGGACCCGGTTTTCGGGCCATCCGATACGTCGGCAATGAACCGAAGCCTCGGACCCGGTTCTTGAGTCGGGGCCGAGGCTGTAGAGGCTTCAGGCTCGCACAAGGCACCGCCCGCAATCGAGCGGCTCGAACGCCGATCCGGGGCCGGTCTTCGGCGGCCTTTTCGAGCCCTTCCTTCGAAGAGCCGGCCAAGCATATTTCGCTCGGGGGCGTGAAAATCGGGCGAAAACGGGCCGGAACCTCTCTATTCTTGGATATACCGCGATGACCCGCGTCCGGGACCCGCGCCTTCTTGGCGGAGCAAAGTCTTAACCTTTACCTGGCCTTAACCAAAACCAGATAGTTTGAAAGAATGCGGATCGGGTGTCATCCTTATGCCGCAGTTCGCGTCAAACTGTGTCGCCGAGGATCGCGGCAATCCGCTGACGGTCCGGACGCTTCGAGGGATACGAAGCACCGGAACGCTGATCGGAAGGGGATGAGCTTTGAATTTCGCAATCAGCGCCTCGCGTGTCCGTAGCTGGGCCGTCGCCGTTTTCGCATGCCTGATGGTGCTCACCGCACTCGGCACGGCGAGCGCGTCCGCCGAGACGCGAACCCTTAAATTCTTCAACGTTCACACCAAGGAACGCGGCGTCTTCGCCTACAAGCGCAACGGCCGCTACGACCAGAACGAGTTGAAGAAGATCAACTACATGCTGCGGGACTGGCGCAAGAACGCGCCGACCAACATGGACCCGCAGCTCCTCGACCTGATCTGGGAAGCCTACCGGCAGGCCGGCGCCAGCGACTACATCCACATCATCTCGGGCTATCGCTCGCCGGCCACCAACAGCATGCTGAAGCGCACGCGCGGCGGCCAGGCGACCAAGAGCCAGCACATGGTCGGCAAGGCGCTCGACTTCTACATTCCGGGCGTCAAGCTCTCCACGCTCCGCGCGATCGGCCTCAAGATGCAGGTCGGCGGCGTCGGCTTCTATCCGAAGTCCGGATCGCCCTTCGTCCATTTCGACACCGGCAATGCCCGCCACTGGCCGCGCATGAACCGCAACCAGCTCCTCGCCGTCTTCCCGAATGGCGGCACCGTCCACGTGCCGTCGGACGGCAAGCCGCTTCCGGGCTATCAGCAGGCGCTCGCCTCCTACAAGGCCCGCCGCCAGTCCGGCGACATGCAGGTCGCCAACGCCTCCTCGGGCGGCGGCAAGTCGCTTCTGTCCATGCTCTTCGGCGGCGGCGGGGCCGACGAGGAAGAGGACAACATGGAGAGCGCGGCGCCGGCGACCCAGGTCGCCCGGGCCCGGCCGCAGCAGGCGGCGCCCCAGGCTCCCATGGTCGCGAGCGTCGTTCCGACCTCCCGCCCGACCCAGTCCGCACCCCAGCCGGTCGCCGTCGCCATGCTCGATGCCGGCTTCGACACCCGCAGCGATCCGCGCAACGCCCCGGCCGAGGCCGTGAACGGCACCCTGGAAGAGACCACGGTCGCCAGCCTCGAGCCTGCCAATGTTCCGATGCCGAGCTGGGCGCCCGCCCGCGCCGTTCCCGCGACGCTCCAGGCAAGCACGCCCGAGCGGGTGACGCCGTCCGACGACGAGACGGCCGCGATGATCGCAGCGCTCGAGACCCAGGCCAGCGACGAACGGCGCATCGGCTCCGAGCTCGCCTATGCCGTTCCCCTTCCGAGCGGTCGCCCGGCCTTCAATTCGGTGCTGAAGGATCAGGTCGCCGCCGTGATCCCGCCCGATGCGCCGACGGCGCCGCCGGCCCTGCGCCAGGTCTCCCTGCCCGCCCCGAGCATGCGGCCGGCTCACGAGCGCGACCAGGCTGCGAACTTCATGGCGATCACCGCCGCCAAGCCCGCCGCAGCTCCCAAGCCCGTGGTCGAAGCGCCGGTCGCCGTCGCCAGCCGCGAGGAGCCGGTCTCCACCAAGGGCGGATGGAAACTCGCCTCCTCCCGCAGCACGCCGAAAGCCCGGAGCCAGCCGGTCGCGGTCCTCGACGGCGACGCCGAGATCCGCGCCCGCATCGAGTCGGCGTTGAGCTTCGACTGAGCCGGTCCGCCAGTCCTCCCGAGGTCCCGCGGATCGCGGACCCGTCCACACACGAACGGCCCGAACGCAATCCGCGTCCGGGCCGTTCGCATGTTCAGGGGCCTGCATCGAAGGTTCGCGCCCGTTCCGGTCGGACTTTGAGAGACCGTAACCACGAAGAGGCCAGCCCGGCACTCCCACGCTCCGCGCGAACCGGCCGACTTTGGGAGACTGCTTTGAAGGGCGACCGAACGCGGCCAGCCTGCGGCACGTGAAAGGCTCCCGTATTGGCCACGCGAACCGCCGAGCCAAAGGGCAACCGATACGACCGTACGCCGCCTGAGCGATGTTCTGAGAAAAAAGAATTGGCGATCCCACCAGGATTCGAACCTGGGACCTACGGCTTAGAAGGCCGTTGCTCTATCCAGCTGAGCTATGGGACCGTGGGTGCGACACTAGATCATCACGACCGGAAAATCATGACGAGGCGGAAAAAAAGACGAGCCCCTCGAGCGGGGTTCGATCGGGGCCTGCGGAAACGTGTTCGCCGGCCCCGATCCCCAGACGATACCGCGTCCGGGCAATGGGAGCCCTCAATGGGTCCAGGGCTGGCGCCGGTCGTATTTGAAGTTGTCCGCATAGGCGACGCGCACGCGCTTCGTCTCCTTCGGCTCCTCGACGCGGTAGGGAATGTCGTTGCGCTCGGCATATTCGACCGCCTGCTCGCGCGTCTCGAAGGACAGGCGCAACTGGCCGAGCATGTCGCCGGACGAGGTGTAACCCATCAGCGGGTCGATGCGCTTGGGCTCCTGCGGCTCATAGATCAGGAGCCATTCCTGCGTCTTGGCCTTGCCGGACTGCATGGCGGTGCGCGCCGGCTTGTAGATCCTCGCGACCATGGCGAACTCTTTCGATCGAATTGACGGAAGACCCGGCGGGTGACGGATGGTCGGAGCGGCAGGATTCGAACCTGCGACCCTCTGGTCCCAAACCAGATGCGCTACCAGGCTGCGCTACGCTCCGGGATCCGACAATCGTGCGGTCGTCCACGGGAGGAGGATTTGACGGGGGGACCGGTGAAAGTCAAGTAAAGCGCTGCGGGTTTGTGGGCGCGGCCTTCGCTTAGACGTGACGGCCCGGCCGGCTGCTTCAATATGCGCCTTGCCGGCAGCGCCCGCCGGCCGATCTGGTCGGCCGAGCCGATTTTCGCGCCCCGCGCCGACGATGCGGCGGACGGCGGCGCCCTCGACAGTCAAGCGGAGATCTCATGCACGACGACATTCCGGAAACCGCCCACGAACTCAGCGTCGGCGAAGGTGACGACAGGCGCGCGATCGCCTATCGCAGCCGCGCCGGCACCGGCCCGGTCCTCGTCTGGCTCGGCGGCTATCGCTCCGACATGCGCGGCACCAAGGCCGAACACCTCCTCGCTTATGCGGAGGCGACCGGGCGCGGCTTCCTGCGGCTCGACTATTCCGGGCACGGCGAATCGGGCGGGCGCTTCGAGGACGGCACGATCTCGCGCTGGACCGAGGAGGCGCGCCGCGTCATCGAGGCGTCGGGGGCCGGATCGGTGGTTCTCGTCGGCTCCTCCATGGGAGCCTGGGTCGCGCTCCTCCTCACCAGGGCCGCGCGGCGGGGCGAATGCGCCTTTTCGGTCGACGCCCTGATGCTGCTTGCGCCCGCCCCCGATTTCACCGAGACGCTGATGATGCCGAAGCTCAGCGCCGAGGATCGCGCGGCGATCGAGCGCGACGGTTTTTTCGCCCAGCCCTCCGAGTACAGCGACGAGCCGAACATCTTCACGAAAGCCCTTTTCGAGGACGGTGCGCGCCATCTCGTTCTCACCGACATGATCGAGACCGGATGCCCGGTCGCCATCGTGCAGGGGATGGAGGATCCGGACGTGCCGCACACCCATGCCCTCACCCTGATGGAGCGCCTGCCGGCGGCGAACGTCACGCTTACCCTCATCCGCGACGGCGACCACCGGCTCTCGCGCCCTCAGGATCTGGAGACGATCTCGCGCGTTCTGGGCGGCCTTCTCTCCTCGCTCTGAGCGAGCCGCATGATCTCCCGGCGCCTGTCCGGCCGGGCGAGGCGGTCCGCCAGCCGCCTTGCGGACGCTCGATCGCCCGCGGCGCCGACCATTTGCCGTTCCCGGAAGGCAATCGGTACGAAGGCTCAGATTTTAGCGAAAAGGTTCATGGATATTGCCGGAGGTTTGAGCTAGTCTGCCCTCACCGCAGCTCGCCTTGAGGGGGAAACGAGCGTGACTATCGAAGACGATCGCGAATTGCAGGAACTGGTCGCTTCGGCCATGAAATCCCTGTCCGTCGCGCCGACGCGGCGGCTCCCCCTCGATCTCGCGACCGTCAAGCGCGAGGAAGCGTCCCTGGAGAAGCTGATCTCCAGCCTCGTGACTACCGCTCCTCGCCGCCCTCGTCCGGGGCAACCGACGGACCGGGAATAACGTAGCTTCCCGACAGCCATCGATTGAGATCGACCGCCTTGCAGCGTTCCGAACAGAACGGGAAGTGTTCGCGCGCGGACGGGCGGGAGCATTCCGGACAACGCCGCTTGGGGCGAAGGGGCGTGACTGTCGAAGGCGAATTCGTCATGGCGGGCATCTGATCGCGAGAAACGGTCGCGCCCCCTGACATGTCGGGAGCGACGGTCGGACGGGCATGTTCGCCCCGGCGGCGGTCCCCCAGATGGTTCGATCGCCGAAGATTTTCAAGCTTTGGGACCCGGCGATCGGCATGCGGATCCGCATCGTCTTCGAGATCCGCTGGCGGATTCTATCGCGTCACGGGGAAAGGCGCGCGGGGCCGATGGGTTCGGTCCCTGTGACGGGGCCGGAGAGGATGCGGAAAGAGCAGGCACCGATCCTCAGCTCACATCCCGCAGATCATGAGGCCCGAGGCGCGCCCTCGGTTTCGATCGGATGGCCTCCCACGTGGGAGGCCCCATGCGGCGCGAGCCGGTTTCGCTCTCCTCCCCTTCTGTCGTATGGAGCGGTCTCCTCACACCCGCGAGACCTCCCGGACCGCCATGCAATTCTCCATTCCGACCGACCTTCCCGGCCTCCTGCCCTTCTGCGCGGCTGCCGTCACCGTCCTTCTCGGCCTCTTCGCGCTCTTTGCGCCCGGCCTCACCCTCAGGGCGCTGAGGCTCCAGCCGCGCGAGACCCGGCCGGAAGCCATCGGCGAGCCGCGCTCGGTCATCGCCGGCTTCTGGCTCGGCGTCGGCATCGTCGCCCTTCTCTTCTTCGACCAGATGTTCATCCAGCTGTGTCTCGGCGCCGGATGGCTGATGAGCGGATTCGGGCGCTTCGTCTCGATTCTGTCCGATGACGGATCGACCTTCGTCAACTGGATCACCTGCATCCTGATGCTGCTTCTCGCATTCGCGGCCCTCGCCCCGGCCTTCGGTTTCGTGTCCTGACGCAAGGTTTGCCCCGGCAGATCAGGCCCTTGGGCGATGAGGAGACGATACCGTCGCCTCATCCGCTCACGAACGCGTAGGCGGCACGAAGACCCTTCAAAGGCATGTTGTCGCTTCAAAAACCCTATGCTAGAGGGTCCGCAGTCTTCACGAAGGGGGACGGGGCCTGACGGTCCCGCATCCCGCTCGGCCCGGCCCGGACGCTGCCCACCCATCGATTGTCGAGGGCGGGACGCAGACGGGCCGACAACGATAACGCGAAAGAGAAACGGTCGTCCGTGGCAAAATCATCCTCTCCCGTTTCGGAAGTTGCTGACCGCTACGCCCAATCGCTCTTCGACCTGGCTCGCCAGGAAGGCTCCATCCAGACCGTCGAATCCGAACTCGACGGTCTGCGCAGCCTGATCGAGGACAATGCTGATTTCAGGCGTCTTGTCGAAAGCCCGGCCTTTTCCGCCGAACAGCAGGCGAAGGGCATTGCGGGTGTCGTCGACAGCGCGCAGCCCAGCGCGCTCACCGGCAACTTCCTGAAGGTGGTCGCCCGCAACCGTCGCCTCTTCGCCCTGCCCGGCATGATTCGCCGGTTCAAGCAGCTTGCCGCAGCCGAACGCGGCGAAGTCGAGGCCGATGTCATCACCGCCGCCGCCATGAGCGACGACGAACGCAACGAACTCAAGGACGTTCTCGGCCGCTATGCGGGCAAGACCGTCACCCTTCGCGAGCGGGTCGATCCGTCGATCCTCGGAGGGCTGATCGTCCAGATCGGCTCCCGTCAGGTCGATACGTCGATCCGCACCAAACTCAATTCGCTTAAGCTTGCACTCAAAGAGGTCGGCTGATGGACATCCGCCCAGCGGAAATTTCCGATATCCTGAAAAACCAGATCAAGAACTTCGGCGCTGAAGCCGAAGTCTCGGAGGTCGGGCAGGTTCTTTCGATCGGCGACGGCATTGCCCGCGTCTACGGCCTCGACAAGTGCCAGGCCGGCGAGATGGTCGAATTCTCCGATGGTATCCAGGGCATGGTCCTGAACCTCGAGGCCGACAATGTCGGCGTCGTCGTGTTCGGATCGGACCGGAACATCAAGGAAGGCGATACGGTCAAGCGCACCGGCAACATCGTCGAAGTCCCCGTCGGCAAGGGCCTTCTCGGCCGCGTCGTCGACGGTCTCGGAAATCCGATCGACGGCAAGGGCCCGATCGACAGCTCCGAGAACCGCCGCGTGGACGTGAAGGCACCGGGCATCATCCCCCGCAAGTCGGTTCACGAGCCGATGTCGACCGGCCTCAAGGCGATCGACGCCCTGATCCCGATCGGTCGCGGCCAGCGCGAGCTCGTCATCGGCGACCGCCAGACCGGCAAGTCGGCGATCCTGCTCGACACGATCCTGAACCAGAAGCCGGCTCACGACGAAGGCCGCGAGAACGACAAGCTCTACTGCATCTACGTCGCGGTGGGCCAGAAGCGTTCGACTGTCGCCCAGTTCGTGCGCACGCTCGAAGAGCGCGGTGCGCTGCAGTATTCGATCGTCGTCGCGGCGACCGCCTCCGATCCGGCTCCGATGCAGTACATCGCGCCCTTCGTCGGCTGCACGATCGGCGAGTATTTCCGCGACAACGGCATGCATGCCGTGATCGCCTATGACGATCTGTCCAAGCAGGCCGTCTCCTATCGCCAGATCTCGCTGCTCCTTCGCCGCCCGCCGGGCCGCGAAGCCTATCCGGGCGACGTCTTCTACCTTCACTCGCGTCTCCTCGAGCGCGCCGCGAAGCTGAACGACGACCACGGCGCAGGCTCCCTCACCGCGCTCCCGGTCATCGAGACCCAGGCCGGCGACGTCTCGGCCTACATCCCGACCAACGTGATCTCGATCACCGACGGCCAGATCTTCCTCGAGACCAACCTGTTCTACCAGGGCATCCGCCCGGCGGTGAACGTCGGCCTCTCGGTCTCGCGCGTCGGCTCGTCGGCCCAGATCAAGGCGATGAAGCAGGTCGCGGGCTCGATCAAGGGCGAACTCGCCCAGTATCGCGAGATGGAGAGCTTCGCCCAGTTCGGCTCCGATCTCGACGCCTCGACCCAGCGCCTCCTGCGCCGCGGCCAGCGTCTGACCGAGCTTCTGAAGCAGCCGCAGTTCTCGCCGCTGAAGACCGAAGAACAGGTCGTCGTCATCTATGCCGGCACCAACGGCTATCTCGACGACATCGATGTCGATCAGGTCGGCGATTTCGAGGCCGGTCTCCTCAGCGCCATGCGCAACGAGCACAAGGACGTGCTCGACGCCATCGCCGAGAAGAAGCAGCTCACGGACGAGATCAAGGACAAGCTGAAGTCCGCGGTCGACAAGTTCAAGAAGAACTTCGCCTGATCGATCCGTCCGCACGGATCGACATCAACGGAACTGCCCGGCCGTGATCATCATCGGCCGGGCCGCGACAGCCCGGAGACGCGCGACAAGCAATGGCATCCCTGAAGGATCTTCGTAATCGTATCTCTTCGGTCAAATCGACCAAGAAGATCACAAAGGCCATGCAGATGGTGGCCGCCTCCAAGCTGCGCCGCGCGGAAGAAGCGGCGCAGAACGCGCGCCCCTATGCCGAGCGCATGCGTTCGGTCCTGTCCAATCTCGCAGGCGTCAACCAGAACGAAGCCCCTAAGCTGATGCGCGGCACCGGCAAGGACGACGTTCAGCTTCTGGTGGTCTTCACCTCCGATCGCGGTCTTTGCGGCGGCTTCAACGCCTCCATCGTGAAGAAGGCCCGCGCGAAGGCCCGCGAACTGGAAAGCGCCGGCAAGACGGTGAAGTATCTCACCGTCGGCAAGAAGGGCTGGGACCTGATGCGTCGCGACCTTCGCGACAAGATCGTCGACAACATGACGTTCCGCGAGGTCTCGCAGATCGGCTTCGAACAGGCGGCCCAGGTCGGCGACAAGCTTCTCTCGCTCTTCGAGAGCGGCGAGTTCGACGTCTGCCATCTGTTCTACGCCGAATACGAGAACGCGATGACCCAGACGCCGGTCGGCCAGCAGGTCATCCCGGCGAAGATCGAGACCGACGAGGGCGAGAGCGAGTCCGCATCCGGCACCAAGGCGAGCGTCGCCTACGAATACGAGCCCGATCCGGTCCACATTCTCGACGCGCTGATCCCGCGCAACATCAAGGTGCAGATCCTGCGCGCGCTCCTCGAGAACACCGCCTCCGAACACGGCGCGCGGATGACGGCCATGGACAATGCGACGCGCAACGCGTCCGACATGATCGAAGATCTCGAGATCTCCTACAACCGCCAGCGCCAGGCTCAGATCACGACCGAGCTGACGGAAATCATTTCGGGCGCCGAAGCGCTCTAGGAACTCATGGAAGGAGGCCACGATGGCTGACACCGACACGCAAGGACGGCCGATGGGCCGTGTATCCCAGGTCATCGGTCCCGTCGTCGACGTTGTGTTCGACGATCATCTGCCGGCGATCCTGAACGCGCTCGAATGCGACAACAACGGGAACCGCCTGGTTCTCGAAGTCGCCCAGCACACCGGCGAGAACACCGTGCGCACCATCGCCATGGATCTCACCGAAGGTCTCGTGCGCGGCCAGCCGGTCACCGACACCGGAACGCCGATCCGCGTTCCCGTGGGCGACGGCACCCTCGGACGCATCCTCAACGTCATCGGCGAGCCGATCGACGAGATCGGCGAGGTCAAGTCGACCGAGACCCGCGCCATCCACCAGGAAGCGCCGCCCTATATCGAGCAGTCCCCGGAAAGCCAGATCCTCGTGACCGGCATCAAGGTCATCGACCTTCTGACGCCCTATGCGCGCGGCGGCAAGATCGGCCTGTTCGGCGGCGCCGGCGTCGGCAAGACCGTGCTCATCCAGGAGCTCATCAACAACGTCGCGAAGGCGCATGGCGGTTACTCCGTCTTCGCCGGCGTCGGCGAGCGCACCCGCGAGGGCAACGATCTCTATCACGAGATGATCGAGTCCGGCGTGAACGTCGACCCGCACAAGAACAACGGCTCGACGGAAGGCTCCAAGGCCGCCCTCGTCTTCGGCCAGATGAACGAGCCCCCGGGAGCGCGCGCCCGCGTCGCCCTCACCGGCCTCACGATCGCCGAGCACTTCCGCGACGAGGGCCAGGACGTGCTCTTCTTCGTCGACAACATCTTCCGCTTCACCCAGGCGGGTTCGGAAGTGTCGGCGCTTCTCGGCCGCATTCCCTCGGCGGTGGGCTATCAGCCGACGCTCGCCACGGATATGGGCCAGATGCAGGAGCGCATCACCACCACCACCAAGGGTTCGATCACCTCGGTCCAGGCCATCTACGTCCCGGCCGACGATCTGACCGACCCGGCGCCGGCGACGACCTTCACCCATCTCGACGCGACGACGGTTCTCAACCGCTCGATCTCCGAGAAGGGCATCTACCCGGCCGTGGATCCGCTCGACTCCACCTCGCGCATGCTGCAGCCGATGATCGTCGGCGAGGAGCATTACCGGGTGGCGCGTGAAGTGCAGGAGATGCTGCAGAAGTATCGCTCCCTGCAGGACATCATCGCCATTCTCGGCATGGACGAGCTGTCCGAACAGGACAAGCTCACGGTGCAGCGCGCCCGCAAGATCGAGCGCTTCTTCTCGCAGCCCTTCGCGGTCGCCGAGATCTTCACCAACACGCCGGGCGAGCTCGTCGCCCTCGAGGACACGATCCGCTCCTTCAAGGGTCTGGTCGAGGGTGAATACGACGACCTGCCGGAATCGGCCTTCTACATGGTCGGCTCGATCGACCAGGCGATCGCCAAGGCCCAGAAGATGGCTTCGGCCGCCTGATCAGGCCAGCGGCCCCGGTTCCGGGGCCAGAAATCGGGCATGCGGGCGCTCGCCGCGTCCGCATGCCGCTCGGTCTCGACGACCCATCGGAGCGCCGTTCGAGCAATCGATCGGAACCGGGCAGCGCAGGGCGAAGCGGCCATCCGCGGGCCCCGCATGAACGTCACGGAAGACAGGCGATATGGCTGACAGTTTCAAATTCGAGCTCGTTTCCCCCGAAAAGCTTCTGCTGTCGGAGACGGTCGACTCCGTCGTCGTGCCCGGCTCCGAGGGCGAGTTCACGATCATGGGCAATCACGCGCCCTTCATGACGACGCTGAAGCCGGGCATCGTCACGGCGACGCTTTCGGGCGGGCAGGAAAAGACCCTGTTCGTGCGCGGCGGCTTTGCCGATATCAACGAGAACGGCGTGACGCTCCTTGCCGAATTCGCCGAACCCGCCGACTCGATCGAAGCCAAGCAGATGCAGGCCCATCTCGAGGAAGCCCAGAAGCGCGTCGAGGAAGCCGAGGACGACGATACGCGCTTCAAGGCGCAGGAATACGTCTCCCAGCTGGAATACGCCAATTCCCGCCTGCCGGGTTGATCGATCGGGGGCTATCGCCGGCCTCGGTCCAGTCTGTCCGAAACACGATGCAACGCCGTCTCTTCGAGGCGGCGTTTTTCGTTGGGGGATCGGACCCAATGAGGAAGGCCCAGTTCTCGGACTGAAGGAAGCGTCGGACGAAGGCCGGAGCACCGGGTCCCTGTCATCCGGTCTCGGCAGGCGCGACGGTGAGGGACGTCTTGCCCGCCCGGTCGAGTTCACGGCGAACGAAGCCGTCCGCCTTCGCCTCCTCCACGAAGCGCGTAAGGTCCGGTGCCAGATGCTCGAACCGCTTCGGCAGGGCCATCGCCTGGCCGATGGCGGTGATCGTGCCGCTGAGATACCGATAGGCGCCGTCGTCGCCGAAGGCCTTGCGCAGGGACTGGACGACCCCGGCGACCGCATCGGCTTGCGGATCGCCTGCCTTGAAGGCCCTGAACGAGGCACCGGGATCGGCCTCGCGGACGAGGTCCATCGCCTTCGCATGGGAGGTCAGATAGAGATCGTAGGCCGAGTTTCGCGCGACGAGCAGGCGCATGCCGGGCCTGTCGAGCTCGTCCACATGGCGTAAGGGAGAGCCGGCACGCACCAGCGCACCCGCCTCGATCAGCACATAGGGGCTCGAATAGGCCACGTGCTCGCGCCGTTCGGGATCGATGGCGCAGAAGGCGATCCGCCAGGCGTCTTCGCCGGCCGCATCCACCACCTTGCCAGCGCCCTCATAGACGGTGAAATCGGGTTCGCAGCCGAGCGCCGCCGCAAGACGCCTGGCCAGCGCGACGGTGATGCCTTCGAGCCCGCCGCCTTCCGCGCCCCTCGCCGCAAGCGCGGCATTTCCAAGATTGATCGCGACGCGAAGCCGGCCGTCCTCGACGAGTTCGTCGCGCATCCTGCCATAGGTCGTCATCGGCACGCTCCTTGTATTCTGCGCACAAGCCGTCACCGGCGATTCCCCTGCGGTCCGCGCAGTTATGATCCGGCGATCGCCTTCGCCACGTCGAGAAGCTCGTCGCCGACGAGATCGGGCGCCAGCATCGTCTTCGGATAGGCCTGGCCACGCGCGACGAACGCGCCTGACAAGCCGGCCGATTTCGCGCCGTGCACGTCCCAGGCGTGGGTCGCGACCAGCATCGCCTCCTCAGCCCTTACCCCGCAGACCGAGACCGCATGTTCGTAGACCGGCCTCGCCGGCTTGAAGCGGCCGACGGTCTCGACAGACAGGATGTCCTCGAAATGGTGAGTGAGACCTGCCTTCTTCAGGAGATTCTCCGTCGATTCCCGCGCCCCGTTCGACAGGGCATAGAGCGGGATTCCTGCCTGCCGCAGGACCGTGAAGGCCTCGTGCGCATCGGCATGGGCGGGGAGCGCGCGCATGGTCTCGAACATCGTGTCGTGCGCCTCCTGCGAGGTCTCGAGGCCGCGCACGGCGAGAAGCTCGTCGAGCGCGCCGGACAGGATCTTCGGAAACGGCTGGATCGAACCCGTGGCATCGAGCGCGAACGCGTCGCGGAGGCCAAAGGCGAACCAGGTTTCCAGATCGGAGCGGGCAAGGGAGAGCGCCTCGAAATCGTCGCGCAGGGCCTCGAGGGCGAAGACCGTCTCGATGATATCGAAGATCACCGCCTTCGGCCTCGTTATCGTCATGGCGTTCGGCTCCCTGTTCCCGGCGCCGCCGGGCGCTCTCGTTCGTCCTGAGACCTATGGGCGCGCGCGCGTTCGGCAATCGGCAATCGGCCGGGGACCGCAGCGACCGGCAGCCGCGGTCGGTCTCGGGGAGTTTCCGGCTAAATTCCGCGTGACGTTTCTGAGGATTGTCTGGAACGATCCCAAATTTAGCACTTGCCTTGTTTGACTAAAAGCGATCCTTATGATCAGCGACCGGGCGGTATCGACCCTCGATGTCCGTCAAGGACCTGCCCGGCGAACCGACAGCGACGGGTTTGGATCATGCCGATCGACCCCACGCTGCCCGGCAAGGCGCAGAAGACGCCGCATCATTCCTGACAGGAGGCCTTTCCATGAGACTTACGACGCAGCTTCTCGCTGCTACCGCGCTCGCATTGTCCCTCGGCGCCACCGCGGCGTCCGCCAAGACCCTCGTCTATTGTTCGGAAGGCTCGCCGGAAGGCTTCGATCCGGCGCTCTATACCGCCGGCACCACCTTCGACGCCTCCTCGGCCACCGTCTACAACCGCCTCGCCGAATTCGAACTCGGCACCACGAACACCCGGCCGGGCCTTGCCGAGAGCTGGGACGTGTCGGAGGACGGCAAGACCTACACCTTCCATCTGCGCCCCGACGTGAAGTTCCAGACCACGGATTTCTTCACGCCGACCCGTCCGCTGAATGCCGACGACGTGATCTTCTCCTTCGAGCGCCAGAACTCGGCCGACAATCCGTATAACGCCTATGTCGCCGGCGCGTCCTGGGAGTACTGGAATTCCATGGCCATGCCCGACCTGATCCAGTCGATGGAGAAGGTCGACGACATGACAGTGCGCATCACGCTCAACGAGCCGAACGCGCCCTTCATCGCCAATCTCGCAATGCCCTTCGCCTCGATCCTGTCGAAGGAATATGCCGACCAGCTCGCCGAGAGCGGCAACGAGGCCCAGCTCAACCAGCAGCCCGTGGGCACCGGCCCGTTCCAGTTCGTCGCCTACCAGCCCGATGCCGTCATCCGCTACAAGGCGAACCCCGACTACTGGGCCGGCAAGGAGCCGATCGACGACCTCGTCTTCGCCATCACCACCGACGCTTCGGTGCGCCAGCAGCGGCTTCTGGCCAACGAGTGCCAGGTCATGGCCTATCCGAACCCGGCCGATATCGAGAGCCTGAAGGGCAATTCCGATCTCAAGGTGCTGGAGCAGGAAGGGCTGAACGTCGGCTATCTCGCCTACAACACCAAGCAGGAGCCCTTCGACGATCCGAAGGTGCGCCGCGCGCTGAACACGGCGATCAACAAGCAGGCGATCATCGACGTGGTGTTCCAGGGCTCGGGCGAAGTCGCCAAGAACCCGATCCCGCCGACGATGTGGTCCTATAACGAGGAGACCAAGGACGACCCCTACGATCCGGAAGCGGCCAAGACGATGCTTCAGGAAGCCGGCGTCGAGAACCTTTCCATGAAGATCTGGGCGATGCCCGTCCAGCGTCCCTACAATCCGAACGCCCGCCGCATGGCCGAGCTGATCCAGTCGGATCTGTCCGCCGTCGGCGTCGATGCCGAGATCGTCTCCTACGAATGGGGCGAGTATCTGGAGCGCTCCAAGGCGGAGGACCGCGACGGCGCGGTGCTGCTCGGCTGGACAGGTGACAACGGCGACCCGGACAACTTCCTCGGGGTGCTCCTGTCCTGCGACGCGGTCGGCAATGCCAACCGCGCCCAGTGGTGCAACGAGGAGTTCGACGCAAAGATCAACGAGGCGAAGACCCTGACGGATCAGGCCGAGCGCACGCCGCTCTACAAGGAAGCGCAGGAGATCTTCAAGCAAGAGGCGCCCTGGGCGACCATCGCCACCTCGATCACCTTCATGCCCATGCGCTCGAACGTGACCGGCTACACCCAGGACCCGCTGGGCCAGCACTGGTTCACCGGCGTCGACATCGAGGAATGACCGCGAACTGAACGCGCAGTGCCCGGCGTCCGGCAGATCCCTTCGATCCGCTCGGCCCCGGGCGCTGCGCCTTGTAGCGCTTCCTTCCCCGCTTTCTCCCGATCACCGTTCGGCCTACGCCCGCACGACCTGCCGGCGCGTGCCGCCTATCCGCATCGGTCCCCATGTTCCGCTTCATTCTTTCGCGGGTCGGCATCCTGATTCCGACCTTCGTCGGCGTCGCGATCGTCGCCTTCGCCTTCATCCGCCTGCTTCCGGGCGACCCGATCCTCCTGATGAGCGGCGAGCGCGGCATTTCGCCGGAGCGCTATGCCGAACTCCAGACCCTTCTGGGCTACGACCGCCCGCTGCCGCTGCAGTTCTGGGATTATCTCACCGGCCTCCTGCAGGGAGACTTCGGCAATTCCGTCGTCACCCGGCGCCCGGTTCTCGAGGAGTTCATGACGCTGTTCCCAGCGACCCTCGAGCTCTCCCTCGTCGCCATCACCCTCGCCGTCTTCATCGGCGTGCCGGCCGGCGTCCTCGCCGCCATCAAGCGCGGCTCCTGGTTCGACCAGATCACCATGGGCGCGGCGCTCACCGGCTATTCGATGCCGATCTTCTGGTGGGGCCTGCTCCTCATCATCTTCTTCTCCGGCTATCTCGGCTGGACCCCGGTCTCGGGCCGCATCTCGCTCCTCTACTATTTTCCCCAGACCACCGGCTTCATGCTGATCGACAGCCTGATCTCCGGTCAGGAGGGCGCGTTCCGCTCGGCGGTCTCCCATCTCGTCCTTCCCGGCATCGTGCTCGCCACCATCCCGCTCGCCGTCATCGCGCGCCAGACGCGCTCGGCGATGCTCGAGGTGCTCGGCGAGGACTATGTGCGCACGGCCCGCGCCAAGGGACTTCCCGCCTTCCGCGTGGTCTCGGTCCATGCCCTTCGCAACGCCCTCATTCCGGTCGTCACCACCATCGGCCTCCAGGTCGGCGTGCTGATGGCGGGGGCCATTCTCACCGAGACGATCTTCTCCTGGCCGGGCATCGGCAAGTGGATGGTCGATAGCGTCTTCCGCCGCGACTATCCGGTCGTCCAGGGCGGTCTCCTCCTCATCGCGATGGTCGTGATGGTCGTCAATCTCGCGGTGGACGTCCTCTACGGCTTCATCAATCCGAGGGTGCGCGCACGATGAGCCATATCGAAGCCCAGGAAGCGGCCGAAGGCGTCGGCTCGCAGATCCCGGACCGCAAGCCGGAGCCCAGCGCGCGCGGCCGCATGCTGCGCGAATTCTGGTACTACTTCTCGGAGAACAAGGGGGCCGTGGTCGGCCTCTGGGTCTTTGCCGCGGTGGTCCTCATCGCGATCCTCGCGCCGGTGATCGCTCCCTTCGACCCGACGGCCCAGAACCGCGACGCGCTGCTCATCCCGCCGATCTGGCAGGAGGGCGGCGTCTGGCCCTATCTTCTCGGCACCGACGCTGTCGGCCGCGACATGCTCTCGCGGCTCATCTACGGGGCGCGCTATTCCCTGTTCATCGGCCTCGTGGTGGTCACCCTCTCGGTCACCGTCGGCATCTCGATCGGACTTCTCGCCGGCTATCTGCGCGGCTGGTTCGACACGGTGGTCATGCGGGTGATGGACATCATCCTCGCCTTTCCCTCCCTCCTTCTCGCGCTCGTCCTCGTCGCCGTTCTCGGCCCCGGCCTCGTCAATGCGATGATCGCCATCGCCCTCGTGCTCCAGCCGCATTTCGTGCGCTTGACGCGCGCCTCCGTGATGGCCGAGAAGCAGCGCGATTACGTCACCGCGGCAAGGGTCGTGGGCGCGAGCCCGTTCCGGCTGATGGTCGTCACCATCCTGCCGAACTGCCTCGGCCCGCTGATCGTCCAGGCGACGCTCTCCTTCTCCTCGGCGATTCTCGACGCCGCCGCCCTCGGCTTTCTCGGCCTCGGTGCCCAGCCGCCGACGCCCGAATGGGGCACGATGCTGGCAGACGCCCAGGAATTCGTGCTGCGCGCCTGGTGGGTGGTCACCTTCCCGGGCATTGCGATCCTCATCACGGTGCTGGCGATCAATCTCGTCGGCGACGGCCTGCGCGATGCGCTGGACCCCAAGCTGAAAAGGAGCTGACGCACCCATGTCCCTCCTCACCATCAAGAATCTCTCGGTCACCTTCCAGACCGCCTCGGGTCCCTTCAAGGCCGTCGACGGGTTCAACATGACGCTCCAGCCGGGCGAGATCCTCGGCATCGTCGGCGAATCGGGCTCAGGCAAGTCGGTCGCCATGCTCGGCCTCATGGGCCTTCTGCCGCCGACAGCCACGGTCACGGCGGACGAGATGTCCTTCGAGGGCCGCGACATGCGCGGCATCGGCGCGCGCGAGCGGCGCCGCATCGTCGGCGCGGCCATGGCGATGATCTTCCAGGAGCCGATGAGTTCGCTCAATCCGTGCTTCACGGTGGGCTTCCAGATCAAGGAATCCCTGCGCATCCACATGAAGCTCGACCGCAAGGCGCGGCACCGGCGCGCGATCGAGCTTCTGGAAGCGGTCGGCCTGCCCGAGCCCGAGCGGCGGCTGAAAGCCTATCCGCACCAGCTTTCGGGCGGCATGAGCCAGCGCGTGATGATCGCCATGGCCACTGCCTGCCGGCCCAAGCTCCTCATCGCCGACGAGCCGACGACGGCGCTCGACGTGACGATCCAGGCCCAGATCCTCGATCTTCTGGTCGATCTCCAGAAGGATCACGGCATGGCGATGATCCTGATCACCCACGATATGGGCGTCGTCGCTGAGACCGCCCAGCGGGTGATCGTGCAATATGCCGGCCAGCAGGTGGAGGCCCAGGGGGTCGAGACCCTATTCACCGAACCGCACCACCCCTATACGGCGGCGCTCCTTTCGGCGATGCCCGAGCGGGCGACCGGCGACCGGCTGCCGACCATTCCGGGCGTCGTGCCGGGCCAGGGCGACAGGCCGAACGGCTGCCTCTTCAATCCGCGCTGCCCGAAGGCCGACGCCCTGTGCCGCACCGTCGTCCCGCCCCGCCAGGACGAGACGCTCGGCAGGGCGCTCTGCCACTACCCGCTCAATGCACGGATCGGAGAAGCGGCATGAACGCCATCGTCACCGCCCGCAACCTCTCCCAGGTCTACGAGGTCAAGCGCGGCCTCTTCGCCAAGCCGCTCGGCCTCAAGGCCGTCAAGGAGACGAGCTTTTCGGTGGAGGAGGGCGAGACCCTCGCCATCGTCGGCGAATCGGGCTGCGGCAAGTCCACCCTCGCCCGCATCCTCACCATGATCGAGGAGCCGACCGAGGGCGAACTCGAGATCGACGGCAAGGTGATCGCCGCCGGCCGCACGGGCGACGTGAAATCGCTGCGCTCGACCGTGCAGATCGTCTTCCAGAACCCCTATGGCGCCCTCAATCCGCGCCAGAAGGTCGGGGCGATCATCGAGGAGCCGCTGAAGATCAACTCGAATCTTTCGCGGGCCGAACGGCGCGAGAAGGTGAAGGCGCTGCTCGCCGAGGTTGGTCTTCGCCCCGAGCATTACGACCGCTATCCGCACATGTTCTCGGGCGGCCAGCGCCAGCGCATCGCGATCGCCCGGGCGCTGATCCTCGATCCCAAGATCCTCGTTCTCGACGAGCCGGTCTCGGCCCTCGACGTCTCGATCCAGGCCGCCGTTCTCAACCTCCTCGCCGATCTTCAGGACCGGCTGAACCTCACCTACGTGTTCATCAGCCACGACCTGTCCGTGGTGAAGCACGTGGCCGACCGGGTGCTGGTGATGTATCTCGGCCGCCCGGTGGAGATCGCCCCCAAGGAGGCGCTCTACGGCGAGCCGAAGCATCCCTATACGCGGGCGCTCCTGTCGGCGACGCCGGCGACGAACCCGGACGAGCGCGGCGAGCGCATCCGCCTGACGGGCGAACTCCCCTCGCCCTTCGATCCCCCGCCCGGCTGCTCCTTCAATCCGCGCTGCCCCTATGCCAACGACCGGTGCCGGGCCGAACGTCCGCTCCTGAAACGCCATGGCGCGAGCGAGGTCGCCTGCTTCGCGGTGGACGAGGGCCGGATCTGATCACGGGCGGGGACCGGTACCCGAAACCGGTCCCCGCCATCGGGCCACGGCCTCTTGGCCGGTGCGAGCAGCGCCCGTGAGGGAAGCCGCGTCAGCGATAGACCATGTCGATGCTGTCGAAGGCCCCGTGCTTCAAGTCCTCCTGGAAGTATTCGTGGTCGCGCTTCAGCCGGTCCGCCGCCTCCTCGGTGAAGCGGACGAGATCGGCCTTGAATAGGTCCTGCGGATAGGCGGCCTTCAAGATCGAGGGCTCCACGTCGTAGTCGATTTGGCCGAGATCGTCGGAAAGCGCATGGGCCTGGGCGAGCGCTGCCCCGCAGACGCGGGCATAGTCCTTCCAGGTGTCGTAGCTCAGTTCGTCGAGATCGATATCGTCGCGGAAGGGCGCGCGCTCGCGGCTGAGAAAGCTCTCGCCGTCGATCGTCACCGCCCCGTAAAAGACGTCGCCATGGGCAAGCTGCACCGACTGGCCGTGGGCGATCCGTTCGGCCTTGTCGCCGGCATCGAAATCCGTCGGCGGCGTCAGGCCCTCGAGCGCCGATTGCCGGGCGCGCTTGAACTCGATGATGAGGTCGTCGCTCGCATCCTTGGACGGTCCCTCGATGAGCACGTAATAGCGCGGCAGGCCGAGCGATGCCGTGCCCTGGCCGTGGCGGATGCAGACATCTTTCACCTTCAGCTCGCCCGCCCGGTCGATCCCCCGGATGTCGTTGGCCTTGGCCAGATCGTCGATCGCCTTCTGGAACTTCTCGATCTCGCCGGAGATCGGCTGCAATTCGTCGCTCGCCCTGAAGCCGCGTCCGGAGGGCTTCAGATAATCGTCCCAGAGCCAGTCCTTGCGCTCCTCCCACGCCTCCTCGAACAGGCGCTGGATCACCGGCGGGGAATTGTCCATCCGATAGGAGTCGTTCTTCTCGGTCGAATGTTCGGCATAGATCTTTATGGCGTCGAGATAGCCCTCGACGAAGGCTTCCACGATCTTGCGCCGCTTCTTGCGCTTGAAGCCCGCCTTCTCGCGCGCGGCGATCCAGAACCCCACCGCGCCGCGCTTGATGTCCCAGGTGAAGGGGGCATAGATCGTCTCGTCGAAATCGTTGACCCCGAAGATCGGCGCGCCGTGATCGTCCGGCATGACGCCGAAATTGGTCGGATGCACGTCGCCGAGCGCCATGACCGAGGGCATGTGCCCGTCCTGGCCGACCATGTCGCGATAGAACAGGAGGGCGGTGCCCCGGAAGAACTTGAAGAAGTCGCCGGCCAGTTCCTCGAACTTCTGCCAGGCGGCCTCGTTGCGCTGCTCGATGCGCTGGGCGTGGTCTTCCCTGAGGGTCGAGCGCACATGCTCGCGCCGGGACTGTCCCGTCAGGAAGATCGGCGGCACGATGATCTCCCTGTCGGAGGCGATCCGCCGGGAGAGATCGCGATAGGCCTCCACCCGGCTGCCGGCCTTCTCGGAGGGTTGCACGTCCTTCGAACTGGTCACGGACGCCGTCTTCTTCTGTGCCTTGGCCATGGGTCTCGATGTCCTCGTTGAAACGGGTACGGGTTCGGCGGTCGATCCGGCATCGCCTCACGGCCGAACTCCGCTGCGAGGCATCGGCGTGAGAAGCAAAAAGCGGGTCCCTTCCGGGGTATTCAGGTCGCAAGGGCCGAACGGCAAGGGATCGCCCGGCCCATGGCACGCGCGCGAAGGCCGGCGAGGGATGCCGGGATGCGGCCCTTGCGGCGGGGCATGGCCTGTGGAAGGACGAGGATGAAGGGCCTCCGATAATACCCGGGTGCCCACCGGACGGCCGGAGATCGAAACAGGGGACGGAGCGAAGGATGACCAGTTCGGAGGGAGCGCTCGTCCTGTTTTCGGGCGGCCAGGATTCCACCACCAGCCTTGCCTGGGCGCTCGATCGCTTCTCCCGCGTGGAGACGATCGGCTTTAACTACGGCCAGAGGCACGCGATCGAACTCGCCGTGCGCCCTTTGGTGCGCGATCGCCTCTCGGCCGCCTTTCCCCATTGGGCAGAACGGCTCGGCGAGGACCATCTCCTCGACATGGGGCTCCTCGGCCAGATCAGCGAGACGGCACTGACGGGCGAGATGGAGATCGCCATGCAGGAGAACGGCCTGCCCAACACCTTCGTGCCGGGCCGCAATCTCGTCTTCCTCGCCTTCGCCGCCACGATCGCCTATCGCCGCGGCCTCAAGCATATCGTCACGGGCGTCTGCGAAACCGATTATTCGGGCTATCCCGATTGCCGGGACGATACGATGAAGGCGATGCAGCTCGCCCTCAATCTGGGCATGGAGGCGCGATACGTGATCGAGACGCCGCTGATGTTCATCGACAAGGCCGAGACCTGGGAGATGGCCGAACGCCTCGGCGGCGAGGCCCTTGTCGACCTCGTGCGCGAGGAGACCCATACCTGCTATCACGGCGACCGGGACCACCGTCATGCCTGGGGCTATGGCTGCGGAGCCTGTCCGGCCTGCGACCTGCGCGCACGCGGCTACGAGGCCTATCTGGACCGCCGGGCGCGCGGCACGGGCGACACGAAGGCCGGACCGACCTGATGGCTTCGAGGACGACGCTCAACGCCGCCAATCTCGAAGCCCTCGGCGCCGAGCGGCTGGCAAAGCTCCTGATGGAGGTCTCGGCCGGCAGCGCCACGCTGAAGCGGCGCATAAGGCTGGAACTTGCCCACGAAGCGAGCCCCCAGAGCGCGGCCCACGAGGTGCGCAAGCGTCTGACCGCGATCGCCAACGGCCGCAGCCGGATCGGCTGGCGCAAGCGCAAGGACGTCCTCGCCGATCTCGAACACCAGCGAAAGGCGATCGTCGAGACCATCGGGGCAAGCGATCCGGCAGAGGCTCTCGACCTTCTGTGGCGCTATCTCGCCCTTTCGAGGGGGCTTCTGGAGCGCACCGACGACGGCTCGGGCACGGTGACCGCCCAGTTCGAGAAGGCCGCGGACGATCTGGCAGAGATCGCAGGCCGGCTGAAGCCGCCGCCCGAACAACTCGCCGGCCAAGTCTTCTCCCTCCTGTCCGAGAACGAGCACGGCCAGCACGACCGGCTCGTCGCAACGCTCGCGCCGGCACTGGGTCCGGCGGGGCTCAAGGATCTGAAAAGCCGGCTCACCGAATGGCGCTCGGAGGAAAGGGCCGAGCCGAAGGGCGAGCGCCGGATCCTCGGCTACGCCCTCGATCCCTCCGGCCCCCGTCCCGTCTATGCCGACGAGATCTCGGATGCGAGCCGCATGGCGCGCATCGACGGCGCGCTGAAATCCATCGCCGATATCGAGGGCGACGTCGACGCCTTCATCGCCCAGCACTCGGCCCTGCAGCGCACGATCCCGCGCATTGCCGCCGAGATCGCGACGCGCCTTCTTGCGGCCGGCCGCCCGCAGGATGCGCTCCACGCGCTGAACGAGGTTCTGGAAGATGCGCGCGAATTGTCCTCGCAATTCGTCGAGACCGAGTGGGAAGACGCCTATCTCGCGACCCTCGAAGCCCTCGGGCGTCAAGAGGAGGCGCAGGATTTCCGCTGGCACTGCTTCACGGCGCGCCTCGACGCGGACCGCCTGAAAGCCTTCATCGCGAAGCTGCCGGATTTCGAGGACGTGGAGACCGAGGAAGCGGCGCTGAACCGGGTTCTGACGCAGGAGGATCCCCACGACGCCCTCGCCTTCTTCACCGCCTGGCCGGACCTCAAGCGCGCGGCGCGCCTCGTGGAGCGGGAGGCGGGGCGATGGGACGGCGATCTCTACGAGATCCTGACACCGGCGAGCGAGGTGCTGGAGACCCATCATCCGCTGGCCGCAACGCGCCTCAAGCGCGCGATGATCGACCTGACCCTCGAAGCGGCCAAGTCGAGCCGCTACAGGCATGCGGCCCGGCATCTGTCCGATTGCGCCCGCCTTGCCGCCCGAATCGACGATTTCGGCGACATGGCCGCTCACGACGAGTATCTGGCGGGCCTCAAGATACGGCATGGCCGCAAGCACGGCTTCTGGAAGCGCCTTGCGGACGAAGCGCGGTGACACCGGCACGAGCGCGCAACGGCGAAACGCTGCCCTGCCTCAAGCCTCATCGAGGCGGCGCATCCAGAACTGCATCCGCTTTTCGGTCTCCTCCGCCTCGCCCACGTCGCGCCAGGCCATGACCGCCTTGATCTCGTCCACCGTTCCGTAGCCGCGCTTCGTCCAGAAACCGTCGAGGGGCTCGTAGTCCTCGGGCCTTTTCGGGTGATCCTCAGGCCGCTCGACGGCGCAGAAGGCGGCGATGGAAAAGCCCTGTTCGCGGGCTGCCGCCTCGCGCTCGTCGAAGAAGCGGTGACCGACGCCATGGCCGCGCCATCCGGGGAGAAGCACCGATTCGGCGCAGTAATAGACCTCGCCCGGATCGATGCCGTTCGCCGCGAAGGCATCGGAGAGCTGGGGCTCGTGATCGGCGAGCGGCGCGCCGGTCGAAGTGCCGACGATCGCACCGCCCGGGGCGCGCGCGACGACCACGACCGCGCCCTCGGACTGGGCATAGGCTTCCATATAGGCCTGCTCGTATGCCGGATCCCCGTCATAGAGATAGGGAAAGGCCCGGAACACCGTCATGCGCAGACGCGCGACGTCGCCGAGAACCGGCAGGATGGCATCGCCCGTCAGCCGTTCGACGGTAGGGGCGGCGCCGTCCTTGCGATCAGCCACGGAACGGGGTGTCGAACGCGCCCTCGCAGGAGGCGGTCTCGCTCGAGCGAACCTTGGGATTGCGCGTGGCCTCGATCGTCTGGATGCGATCGGCGGCGTCGGTGACGAGATCGATCTCGCAGACCCGGACCTCGGACCCGGCGGCAGCGCCCGTGCCGCCCGTGGCCGCCACGGAATAGCGGCTGCGCCAGGTATAGCGAACGCCGCCGCCCCGCTCGCCATATTCGGCGAAGGGGCTGCCATATTGGGCAAAGAAGCTCTGGGCCGGCTGGCCCTGCCAGCGCTGGGTCAGCGAGGTGGCATCGCCGCCCGAGGTCGCGCAACCGCCGAGGACGACGGAGGCCGCGACGAGAGTGCCGGCGAGACAGGACGGAACGGGGCGGAGCACGGTGGTTTCCTTTCGGGAAGGGACAGGCATCTTCACCCGCCGTGCTTGAAGCGGAACGGCGGCAAGGTCAAGCCGTCCCGCATCCCCTTGCCGAAGCCCGTCAGAACATGTGGCGCACTTTGGTCGGAACCGAGGCGAAGACCTCGTCGGGCACGAAGAAATCGGCCACCGGATCGCCGCCGCCCTCGGGGCCGTAGACCGAGAAATCCGTGACGCCCTCCTCGCGCAGGAGCACCTCGTCGATGAAGAAATGCCCGGTCGTCTCGCGCGCGGGCCGCGTCAGGATGACATGGGCGGCATCGGCGAGAATTTCGGGCTTGCGGCTGTGCCGGCCCATCTCGTCCCCGCCCAGGACATTGCGCACGGCCGCCGTGTCGATGGCGGTGAGCGGCCAGAGCGAATTGACGGCGACACCTTGCTTGCGGAATTCGGCCGCCATTCCGAGGGTGCACATGGACATGCCGAACTTCGCCATCGTGTAGGCGGTGTGTCCGGCGAACCATTTCGGGCTCATGTCGAGGGGCGGCGCGAGATTGAGGATATGCGGATTGTCCGTTTTCAGGAGATGAGGAAGGCAGGTTTTGGAGACGAGGAAGGTTCCGCGCGCATTGACCCCGTTCATCAGGTCGTAGCGCTTCATTTCCGTCTCCAGCGTGCCCGTCAGCTGGATGGCGGAGGCATTGTTGATGCAGATGTCGATCCCGCCGAACCGTTCGACGGCTCGCGCCACCGCGCCCTCCACCTGCTCGTCCTCGCGAATGTCGCAGACCACGGCGAGCCCCTTGCCGCCGGCCGCCTCGATCTCCTCGATGGCGGTGTGGACGGTTCCGGGAAGCTTGGGATGGGGCGTGTCGGTCTTGGCCGCGACCACGACATTCGCCCCGTCGCGCGCCGCGCGCAGCGCGATCGCGAGGCCGATTCCGCGCGAGCCGCCCGACATGAAGATGGTCTTGCCCGCGAGCGTGGATGCCGTCATGCCCGTTCTCCTCCGATTGACGTTTGCGTCAATCTGGACCGGGAGACGGGTACTGGCAAGCCGTTTCGGCGACGGCCCGTGCCGGACGGGTCCACGCGCCCCGCCTTGACGCAGGCCCAAGGCGATCAGGCCGAGGCGGTGATCCGGCGGATCCGATCGCCGTCCGGCTCCGCGCCCTCCTCGCCGAACGCGGCGACATGGGAGGCGATCTCGCCGAAGACGTCGCCGACGCCGATGAGGATCGGACGATCGACGCCGATACGGTCGACGATCGCGCCGAGCTGGTCCAGCCGGCCGTGCAGCCGGGTCTCGTCGGCCCGGCTGATATTGGCGGCGACCGCGACGGGCGTTGCGCCATCCATGCCCTCGCCGACGAGGCGATCGGTGATCCGGTGGGCCATGCGCCCGCCCATATAGAAGATGGTGGTGGCGCGCGGTCCCGCGAGCTCGGCCCAGTTGACGTCGTCGGGCAGGTCGCCGCGCTTGGAATGGCCAGTGATGAAGCGCAGCTGCTGGGCGTGATCGCGATGGGTGAGCGAGATGCCGAAGCTTGCCGCCAGCGCCGAGGCGGCGGTGATGCCCGGCACGATCTCGACGGGAATGCCGCGCTGGCGCAGTTCGGCGATCTCCTCGCCCGCCCGGCCGAAGATCGAGACATCGCCCGATTTCAGCCGCACGACCGATTTACCGGCCTCGGCGAACTCCACCATCATCCGGTTGATGTCTTCCTGCTTGCAGCTCTCGCGTGCCGCGCGCTTGCCCACCAGCATGCGCTTGGCCTCGCGCCGGGCAAGTTCCAGGATGTCGCTGGAGACGAGGTCGTCGAAGAGGATCACGTCGGCTGCCTGAAGCGCCCTGACGGCCTTGAGGGTCAGGAGTTCGGCTTCGCCGGGCCCCGCGCCCACGAGGGTCACGCGGCCGGCCTGAGCGCCGGACGCTGCGATCGCATGCACGGATGCGTCCAGCGTCTCGCGGCTTTCGGGTGCCTTCGCCTTGAAGGCGAGATCGGAAAACCGCTCCCAGAAGCTGCGGCGCTCGGGGCCGGGCTTCAGGCGCGAGACGACGCTCGCCCGGATGTCGGCGGCAGCTTCCGCCCAGCCCTTGAGGCCGGGGGGAAGCAGGGTCTCGATCCGCCGCCGCGCGGCCTGTCCGAGGATCGGCGCGGCGCCTGCGGTCGAAATGCCGACGACGAGGGGCGAACGGTTGACGATGGAGCCCAAGGTGAAGTCGCAATAAGCCGGCTTATCGACCACGTTCACCGGCACGCCGGCGGCCTTCGCTGCACAGCGGAAGGCCTGCGCCTCGGCTTCGCTCTCCACGTCGCCGACCGCCATGCCGGCGCCGGCAAAGACGTCGAGCGCCCAGGGCCGGTCGAAATGGCGGATCGCACCGCGGACGATGTCGGAGCCGAGAAGCGCGGTCATCTCCTCGCCGAGTTCGCCCGCCGGGACATAGAGATCGACGCGTGCGCCGCAGGAGGCGAGAAGTTCCGCCTTCCAGGCCGCGCCGTCGCCGCCCCCGGTCATCACCACCCGGCGGTCCTTCAGGTCGTAGAAGACGGGCAGTACGGCGAGCGGGCCCATGCGCGCGCTGCGGCCCGGCTCGGCGCGCTGCGTTTCCGTGGCCCAAGCCCCTTGGTCGAAGGCGAGCACCGGTCCGGTGCGGCCTTCGTTCGGTCCCTGTTCGTCCCGCATCTGTTCGTCCGTCATGACGATCCTCGATGGTCGTTCGCGCTTGCGAGACAACATAGACCCGCCGCCGGCGATGCGCGAGGCGAATTATTCGCCATTCCGCCTCATCGAGGGCATAGGCGCGCCGATGCGGCCGTGCCCGCCGGAAGACGATTTCGCCGCCGGTTCCGCCATAGGTCACCGGATCGCCGCTCCCCTGCGCGTAGGCACCATACCGCACCGAGGACGCGCCCCACGGACAGGGAAATACTCGAAGACTGGCGAAATCGGCCCGCAAACCCCTGGTTTGCGCCGGCTGCGACCGCCGGACGTCTTGAATCCGACACCAAACGCTGCCACTTTCAGAAGAGGCCAAAGGCTTTCGAGCCATCACGGTCTTGAGAAAGGGAAAACGACACTGGGACCCATGACCGAAGCGAAGAGCGGAACCACTCCGACTGCTTCCGAAACGCCTGCCTCCGGAGCATCGGACGGTGTGAGCGTTCTCCAACACGCGCTGCGCAGTCTCGAAGACTCCAAGGCCGAAAACATCGTTTCCATCGACATGCGGGGCAAGTCCGCGCTCGCCGATCACATGCTGATCGTCTCGGGCCGTTCGCACCGTCATGTCAGCGCCGTCTGCGATCATCTCATCAAGGATCTGAAGCAGGCCGGCGTGAAGACCCCGAAGGTCGAAGGTCTTCAGACCGGCGACTGGGTGCTGATCGACACGGGCGACATGATCATCCACGTCTTCCGTCCCGAAGTCCGCGAATTCTACAATCTGGAAAAGATGTGGAGCGTGGGCGGCGATCATCAGGTGGCGACCGTCCACTGAGCCGACCGAGGCCGATGCCGGCAGGATAGATAGGACGGGCCGATGCCGGGCGCCGGCCTGGCGCCGGACGGGTTTTGGCCCGGCACCGGACGAGACTGTCCTGCACGAGCCCTGCCTGAGCCCGCGCACGAGGTGACCCATGCGCCTGTCGATCGCCGCCATCGGCCGGATGAAGCGCGGACCCGAGCAGGATCTCTTCGAGCGCTATGTGGACCGCCTGAAGAAGGCAGGGCCGCAGGTCGGCCTCGAATGGCGCGGCCTGTCCGACTACCCGGAAGCGCGGGACGGCGAGGCCGATCTGCGCAAGCGCGACGAGGCGGCCCGGCTGAAGGGCGCCATCGATCCGTCGGCCGCGACGATCCTCCTCGACGAACGGGGCAAGACCCCCACCTCTCCCGAATTCGCGGCGCTCCTCGGCACCTGGCGCGATGCCGGAACGCGCGATTGCGCCCTCCTGATCGGCGGGCCGGACGGGTTCGACCCCGAAATGCGCAAGTCCGCCGACTATGTCCTCTCCCTCGGCCGGCTGACCTTTCCCCACCAGATCGCCCGGCTACTCCTTGCCGAACAGCTCTACCGCGCGGTCACCATCCTGTCGGGCCACCCCTATCATCGCGAGTGAGCGATCGCGATCGCGATCGGGGGCCTCGTGAAGGAAGGCATTGTGTTCCAGCCGTTTAAGTGGATGACACTCTGGCTCCGCGCGACGTGCCTCGCCTGCAACGGCCGCCGATTTTCGGGCGGCTGGCCCGCTGCCCCATTGCGTCGATCATGGTTGATGCGCTGTTAAGACTTCGTCATTCCAATCGGGATAGAAACGAGGACGACCGGCGATCGACATCGCGATTGCGGGAGCTTGCGTTTCGAGATGGGCATGGGGAGACGATGGCGCTGACGAGGGAACGGAACGAGGCTGGTTGCGGCGCACGCCTGTCCCGCGCTCTGCCCGGCCTACGCATGGGAGCCGCCGCGCTCTGCCTCGGCCTCTCCCTCACGGGCCTTTCGGAGGCGACCGAAGAGCCCTCGCCCGCCCCGTCCGCCGTCACCGGCACGGGTGTCGACGATGCCGTGCGCACCGCCTCGCTCCAGCCGCCCCGCTCGGTTCTCCTGGAACGCCAGCGCGAGCGCACCATCGAGAAGCTCGCGGCGATCTCCTCCAATGCGGGCCTCACGAAGGAGGCGCTCGCCGCCCTCGATGCCGAGATCGAGACCCTTCGCAGCGATCGCGAGACGATCCGCGAGGCCATGGTCGAGGCGGCGCTTCGCCAGAAGGAGACGAGCGCCGCCCTGTCCGCGATCGAGGGCCGCATCGGCGAACTCTCCGCCGAGGAAGGCACTCTCAAGGCGTCCTTCGTGGAGCGGCGCGCGCTTCTCGCCAATGTTCTGGCCGCGCTTCAGCGCATGGGCCGCGAGCCGCCGCCGGCGCTTCTCGTCCGGCCCGAGGACGCGCTCGGCTCGGTCCGAAGCGCCATCCTGCTCGGCTCGGTCGTCCCGAGCCTTCGCGAGGAGACGAGGACGCTGCTCGCCGATATGGAACGGCTGCGCGTGGTCCGCAGCGATCTCGCGGGCCAGATGGAGGATTTCGGCTCCGAGCTCCTCAAGCACCGCAGCGAGGAGGAGCGGCTGAAGCGTCTTTCGGCCCGCAAGGATGTTCTCGAACGGGACAATCTCGCCAAGCGCGAGGAGGCGAGGCTGAGGGCCGAGGCGCTTGCGGGCGATGCCGAGGATCTGAAGGACCTCATCACCGCGCTCGACCGGGACGTGAAGGCGGCTCAGGCGATCGAGGAGGCCGAGCGTGTGGCCGCCGAGGAAGCGCGCGAGGAGACCGCGCGGCTCGAGCGCGAGCGGGCCGAGGCGGAAGCCCAGGCGCAAGTCGAGCGCGAACGGGCCGAGGAACTCGCACGCCTCGCGGCCACTGCCGCCGAGGAAGAGAAGGCACGGCTTGCCGAGGCCGAGGCCGCAGCTGACACGCCCGCCGAAGCCGTCGCCGAGGCAGAAACCGAGACCGAGACTCAGTCCGAGACGGCCGCCGCGCCCGACGCTCCGGCCGAGGTCCAGGTCGCGATGATCGACCCGCAGGCCTCCGGGCCTGCGGCCAACGGTCCCGCCGCCAGCTACGATCTCGAGGCGCTTCGCCGCAGCGTCCGCTTCCTCGAACCCTCCGCCCCATTTTCGACATTGAAGAAGCGTTTGAATCCGCCCGTGGCCGGTCGCCAGACGATCGATTTCGAGGAGCGCGACGATATCGGCCGGGCCTCCACAGGCGTGACCTTCGCCGCCAGGTCCGGCGATGTGGTGACGGCGCCGGCCGATGCCAAAGTCTTGTATTCCGGGCCGTTCCGGTCTTATGGTGAGGTCCTGATCCTGGATGCGGGCGATGGCTACCACATCGTTCTCGCCGGCATGGATCGGATCGACGTCGAAACCGGCCAGTTCGTCTCGGCAGGCGAGCCGATCGCAGCGATGGGCTCGAGGCGCCTTGCCAGCGCCGACGCCGCGGATTTCGGCACGGGGGGCTCGAACCTCTATGTCGAGTTCCGGAAGAATGGAACACCGGTCGATCCATCCGCATGGTGGACGGATTGAGGCCCTTGGGAAGGACGGGGAATGATTCGTAAGCTTTCGATACTCTTCGCAGGAGCGTTGATGGGCGCGGCGGCGGTCACCGTCGTCGGCCAGAATGCGGGCGTGGCGAACGCCGCCGGCTCCGACACCTACCGCCAGCTTGCGATCTTCGGAGACGTCTTCGAACGCGTCCGCGCCCAGTATGTGGACCAGCCGGACGACCAGAAGCTGGTGGAGAGCGCCATCAACGGCATGCTCACCTCGCTCGATCCCCATTCCAGCTACATGAACGCCAAGGAAGCGCAGGACATGCGCTCCCAGACCCGCGGCCAGTTCGGCGGCCTCGGCATCCAGGTCACCATGAAGGACGAAGTGGTCCTCGTCGAAGGCTCGCCCTTCGCCGACTCCCCGGCCGAAAAGGCCGGCATCCTCTCCGGCGACCTCATCGTCGAGATCGACGGCGATCAGGTGCGCGGCCTCACCCTCTCCGAAGCCGTGGAGAAGATGAAGGGCGAGATCGGCAGCGACGTGAAGCTGACGGTCGTGCGCGAAGGCGCCGAGAAGCCGATCCGCATGTCGCTCACCCGCGACCTCATCACCGTCAAGTCGGTGAAGTCCGAGGCGATCGACGATGTCGGCTACATCAAGGTCAACAGCTTCAACGAGCAGACGACCGTCGGCCTCGAAGAGGCGATCGCCGAGATCGACAAGCAGGTGGGCGACAAGCTGAAGGGCTATATCCTCGACCTGCGCTCCAATCCGGGCGGGCTTCTCGACGAGGCCGTCTCGGTCTCCGACGCCTTCCTCCAGCAGGGCGAGATCGTCTCGACCCGCGGCCGCAACGCCGACGAGACCCGCCGCTACAATGCCCGCGAGGGCGACGACATCGACGGCAAGCCGCTGGTGGTGCTCCTCAACGGCGGATCGGCCTCGGCCTCCGAGATCGTGGCCGGCGCGCTGCAGGACCAGCACCGGGCGACCGTGGTCGGCTCGCGCTCCTTCGGCAAGGGCTCCGTCCAGACCATCATCCCGCTCGGCTCTGCCGGCGCGATGCGCCTGACGACGGCGCTCTACTACACGCCCTCGGGCCGCTCTATCCAGGGCCGTGGCATCGATCCCGACATCGTGGTCGAACAGCCCCTGCCGCCGGAGATCCGCGAGCAGATGGGCCTCGAGCCCGAGGACGAGATCGCCCGCGGCGAGTCCTCCCTGCGCGGTCACATCACCGGCAACGAGGAAACCGAGGAAGGCTCGGGCTCCTCGAGCTACGTGCCGAGCGAGCGCGCCGACGATCTGCAGCTGAAATACGCGCTGGATCTCCTCAACGGCGTCGAGGTCAACGCGATGTTCCCGCCCAAGGAGCAGGCGAAGGCCGATACCAGAAGCGAGACGAACAGCGCAGCCAACTGACCGGCTGACCGGCTGACGCCAGACGATCTTCGAACGGCCCGGATCCTGATCCGGGCCGTTTCTCTTTGGGGTCTTCGCGCCTCCGCCGGCTTTCTGCCGCCGCCGCCCGGTCGCCCCTTTCCGGGGGACCGGGCGGACCTGACGCTCCGGCACCGCCGCGAGCCCCGGATCAGGCTCGTCCTCTAGTCTTGCGGGCCATGGACTCCGTATTCTCCCAGCCCCTCACACCCGGAACCCGTTCACGGAACGCGCGCCTCAGGCCGACCCGCGCCGACTGGGCCATCGCGTTCTCGGCCACCGCCCTTGCCGGCCTCTCGCTCTTTCCGGCCTGGATCGACCGCGCGGACCGGCAAGTCGCGGCCGCGGAGACGGAGAACCCGTCCGCCGCCCTCGATCCGCGCCAGACCTCCGGGATCTCCATGATCGGGGGAACGGCGAAGCGGATCGATATCGAGGCCGCTCTTGCGGCCCGCGACGAGCGGGCGGCAGCCGATACCCCTTACGAGCCGGCGAGCTTCAAGGTCTACGAACTCGGCGATGTGCGGCAGGATCTCCAGTCGGCCTACCGGCCGGAGCCCGATCTCCTCGAAGAGAGTGATTTCGGCCTCCTGCCCGCGCGTTCGAGCGATGGCCGCCGTCCCTTCGACGTCTACAAGGCCGCATCCGCCTCCGCGCCCGGCCCGCAGATCGCCATCGTCGTCGGCGGCCTCGGCATCAGCCAGTCGGGCACCCAGACCGCCATCGCCAGTCTTCCCCCGAGCGTGACCCTCGGCTTTGCCGCCAACGGAAACAGCCTCGATCGATGGATGCAGGAGGGCCGGCGATCGGGCCACGAACTCCTCCTTCAGACGCCGATGGAGCCAGTCGGATATCCGTCCGTCGATCCGGGCGAAAACACGGTGACGCGCGAGGAGATGCAGAGCGAGGACTATTCCAGCCTCTATGCCTCGCTCGCGCGCATGACGAATTATGTGGGCGTCATGAACTATCTCGGCGGCGCCCTCACCGCCGATCCGCAGGCGATGCGCCCCTTCCTCGACGAACTCGCCCGGCGCGGGCTGATGTATCTCGACGACGGCACCTCCGCCCGCTCGCGCACCGTCGATGCCGCCGGTCTGTCACTGGCGCCGACCGGCACCGCCGACCTCGTCCTCGACGACGTCCAGGACCCGGCCGCGATCGACGGCCGCCTCGCCGAACTCGAGGAGATCGCGCGCAAGCGCGGCCGCGCGATCGGCGTGGCTTCAGCCTTCGAGATGTCGACGGCGGTGATCTCCCAATGGGTCCGGGCCGCCGAAGGCCGCGGCATCGTCATCGTTCCGGTGTCCGCGCTGGTCACCGACCCCGAACGGGGCTAACGATCCGGCCGGGCGACCGGACGCCCCTCTGGTCCCCTGCCCCTCCCCTTGCACTTCGCACGCCGCGCGCGATGTGACGGTGCGACCCGTTCGACGGGTCGAGCCATGCATCCGAGGACGGACGAGATGAAGCCGATCGAATACGACAACCTGCCGATGCGCCCCTGCGTCGGGATCATGGTGCTCAATCGCGAGGGTCTCGTCTGGGCCGGGCGCCGCCTCGTCGAGGACAAGGGCGAGATGACCGGGGCGACGAAGCTCTGGCAGATGCCCCAGGGCGGGATCGACGAGGGCGAGGAGCCGCTCGCCGCCGCAAGGCGCGAATTGTGGGAGGAGACCGGGATGAAGACGGTCTCGCTCCTTCAAGAGGCTCCCGACTGGATCGACTACGAACTGCCGCCGCAGCTGGTCGGCATCGCCCTGAAGGGCCGGTTTCGCGGCCAGACCCAGCGCTGGTTCGCCTTCCGCTTCGAGGGCGAGGAGAGCGAGATCCAGATCGATCCGCCGCCGGGCGAGGCCCATGCCGAATTCGACGCCTGGGCCTGGAAGCCGATGGAGGAGTTGGCCGATCTCGTCGTCCCTTTCAAGCGCGAGGTCTACGACAAGGTGATCGCGGCCTTCCGCCATCTCGGCCCCACCGGATAGGCCGGCGCACGGACGGGGTCCGCAGACCGGCCTTGCCGGACCGGAGGAGACATCTGCCGCCGCGCGCCATATCGAGCTTCACGCGGCGAAGCGCTCAGGCGAGCGCCTGCATGGCCGCGACGAGAACCTTGGTGCGCTCCAGAAGGCTCTGCACTTCGATATACTCGTCGACGGTATGCGCCTTTCCGCCGACCGGACCCACACCGCAGAGCGTCGGCGTGCCGACGGATGCGGTGAACCCGGAATCGGCGCAGCCGCCGGTGAACTCGGCGCCGATCTCGATGCCTTGCGCCTTCGCCGCATCGAGATAGGCGCGGGCCATCGCCTCGCTCGCCGCATCGGCGACGAGCGGATAGAACTCGCTGCGCTCGCGAAGGCACGCCGAAATGCCCTCGCCCTCGCCCGCCTCCGCGATCTCGGCGATCGCCGCCTTCAACTCGTCACGCTGGCCGTGGGTGACGAAGCGCGTATCGATCTCGGCGACCGCGCTCTCGGCGACGGTGTTGAAGGTCGATCCCCCGTGGACGGTGCCGACATTCACCGTGACGCCCTCCTCGGCCCGCGTGAGCGCCGCCAGCCGGACGATCTTGCGCGCGAGCGCGTGGATCGCGCTGCGCCCTTCCGTGAAGTTGACGCCGGCATGGGCCGCCCTGCCGGTGACGGTGAGATGGTAGGTGACGCCGCCCTTGCGCCCGGAGACGATGTTGCCAGAGGCCCGTGCCGGCTCGGAATTGAAGACCGCGCGGGAGGCACGCGCCGCAGTCTCGATCGCCTCGCGCGAGAAGGGCGAGCCGATCTCCTCGTCGACGGTCGTCAGCATCCGGCAGGAGATCGCGGGGAAATGGCGATGCAGGGCCGCGAGCGCGAAGGCGTTCATGACGAGGCCGGCCTTCATGTCCGCAACGCCCGGCCCGTAAGCCCGTCCGGCCGCCTCGCGGAAGGGACGGCGGGCGGCCTCGCCGGCGGGAAACACCGTGTCGCGGTGGCCGAGGAGAAGAAACGGGGCGCCCTCGCCGGTTTCGGCCGACAGGATCTTCCCGTGCGGGGTGTCGCGCTCTGTGCGCGTCTCGATCCCCTCGGAGGCGAGGAAGGCGGCGATCCGCGCGCCGACCGCATCGACGCCAGCCCGGTCGCGCGAGGGGCTGTCGATGGCGACGAGATCGGCGAGAAGCCCGATCATGGCGGCCTGCCGGCCTTCGAGCCAGGTTTCGGCATCACCGGCGGACGGCGTCGTCACGTGATTGATCATGGTCTTTCCCTTTCGGCAACGGACGAGATCGGACGCTGGCCGTCGGGGATCTCGTAGCGGCTGAGATACTGGGCGGCTTCGCTGGCGAGCGGGGCGTAGCGCCGCTCGAAATCGCCGCGCGGGGAGGCGTCCGCCTGGCCGGAGATGTGGATCGCCGCCACCGGCTGACCGTTCGCATCGCTGACGGCGGTGCCGACGACGAGTTCTCCGACGATCACCTGATCGGCGAGGAACGAGTAGCCGACATGCCTGATCCGGCGCACGTCCTCGAGCACGGCCTCTGCATCGAGATCGGTCATGGGTGTCAGCGGCTTCCATTCGGTTCTCGACAGGATGTCGGCGACCCGGTCGTCGTCGAGGAGGGCCAGCATCGCCCGTCCGCCCGCCGTCGCCTGGATCGGCAGGCGGCGACCGATGGTGGAGACCGCGAGGGCCTGGTGCTCGGCCTGCCGCCGCACCGCATAGACGATCGTCGTGTCGTCGAAGAGCGAAAGCTTGACCTGCTGGGAGGTCTTGCGCCGCAATTCGAGGAGGAGCGGGGAAGCGGCCTCCACGATCGGATGCGTGCGCAGAAAGGCATGCGAGCGGTCGAGGACCCGCGTGCCGAGAGCGTAGCGCCGCGTGCGCGCGTCCTTGGTGAGATAGCCGAGCGATTCCAGGGTGTAACAGAAGCGCTGGGTGGCGCTCTTGTCGAGCCCGGCCCGTTCGGCGACCTCGCTGAGACCCAGATAGAGTTCGTCGCCGCGCCAGGCTTCCAGAACCCGCATCGCCTTTTCCACCGACCGCACGAACAGAGCGTTCCGATCCAACCGGGAGCCTCCTGCCTAAAATTTTCTCTTGCATACAACGTGATCTTGTATTGGAATGAAAATCACAAAATTGCAATGCAATATTTGAACCGCTGGAGACCCGATCATGCGCCTGCACACCGCCGCACTTCTGACCGGCCTCGCGCCGATGCTATTCGCGGGCCATCCGGCCTTCGCCGATCAGGCGAACAACTCCATCCGCTTCGCCTACGATCAGGCCCCCGAGAGCATCGATCCCTATTTCAACAATGTGCGCATCGGGGTCATCATCGGTCAGCACGTCTGGGACACGCTGGTCTATCGCGATCCGAGCTCCAACGAATACAAGGGCCTTCTCGCCGAGAGCTGGGAGCGCATCGACGACCGCACTCTGGAATTCAAGCTGCGCCAGGGCGTCACCTTCCACAACGGCGAGGCCTTCAACGCCGACGACGTCGTCTACACCCTGAACTTCGTCGCCGACCCTGAGAACGGCGTCACGACCCAGCAGAACGTCGCCTGGATCGACCGGGCCGAGAAGGTGGACGACTACACGGTCCGCGTGATCAGCAAGGAGGTCTTCCCGGCGGCGATCGAATATCTCTCCGGCCCGCTCGCGATCCATCCGAACGAATATTACGAAGAGGTCGGCCCGGAGGGCATGGACCGCAATCCGGTCGGAACCGGGCCGTTCAAGGTCGTCTCCAACGAGCCCGGCAAGGCTATCGTCCTTGAAAAGAACGAGGCCTATTTCGAGGGCTCCCCCAAGGAACAGGGCCCGATCGAGACCGTCGACATCCGCATCATTCCGGACCGCCAGACCCAGGTCGCCGAGATGTTGTCCCAGGGCATGGACTTCGTCATGCACGTGCCGAAGGACCAGGCCGAACAGATGGAGCAGGTGCCCTTCCTGCAGGTCGTCTCCGGCGAGACGATGCGCATCGTCTTCATGCAGATGAACACGCTGGAGAACAGCCCCGCCCCGGCCCTGAAGGACGAGCGGGTGCGCAAGGCGATCATGCACGCGATCGACCGCGAGACGATCGCGAGCGAGATCGTCGGCGCCGGCGCGCGCGTCCTCGACGTGATCTGCTTCCCCTCCCAGACCGGCTGCGACGCCTCGGCAGCGCCCACCTACGACTACGATCCGGAAAAGTCGCGGGCGCTGCTCGCCGAGGCCGGCTACGGGGACGGTCTCGCCCTCGACATCGTCGCCTATCGCGAGCGCAACCAGACCGAGGCGATCATCGGCTACCTGAAGGCCGTCGGCATCGATGCGCGCCTCAACTTCCTCCAATACGCGGCCATGCGCGAGCAGATCCGCGCCGGAGAGGCCGAGCTCACCCACCAGACCTGGGGCTCCTTCTCGGTCAACGACGTCTCGGCCTCGACGCCCGTCTACTTTAAGTTCGAGGCGGACGACATCACCCGCAATCCGGAAGTTCGCGACCTTCTCCAGAAGGGCGACACGACGATCGAACCGGAAGCCCGCAACGCGGCCTATCGCGACGCGCTCGCCCTCATTGCCGAGCATGTCTACGGCGTGCCGCTCTGGTCGCTGCCGGTCTACTACGTCGCGACCTCGGATCTCGATTTCACGGCCTATCCGGACGAGATGCCGCGCTTCTGGGAAATGGACTGGAAGGACTGAACGCCGCCCTCCGGCGCGCCCATCCTTCCCCGACCCGCCGCCGAGGCGGGTCGCCATAGAGCATCGGCTAGAAGCCTGAAAACGGTTTCCGGACCCCCGATGCGCCAGCCAGAAACCGGAGCATCGGACCCGATCCCGAAAGCGGGTCCGCTTCTCTAGCGAAAGATCAACCCATGCTGCGGTTTGCGACCCGCCGGCTGGCCCTCGCGCTCCTCGTTGCGCTCACGGTCTCGGCGATCTCGTTCTTCCTCCTGCGCCTGTCGGGAGACATCGCCATTGCGCTCGCCGGCGAAGGCGCGCGCGACATCGACATCGAGGCGATCCGGGCCCAGTACGGGCTCGATCGTCCCCTCCTCTTCCAGTACGGCGAATGGCTGCTCCAGGTGCTCGGGGGCGATCTCGGAACCTCGCTCTTCTTCCGCACCAGCGTCGGCGCGCTCGTTCTCGACAAGCTGCCGGTCACGCTCATCCTCGGCATCTCCTCGCTTCTCTTTGCTCTTCTGATCTCGATCCCCCTCGGTGTCCTCGCCGCGATCTACCGCAACACCTGGATCGACCGGCTGGCGCTCTCGATCGCGGTCGTCGGACAGGCGCTGCCGAACTTCTTCTTCGCCCTGATCCTCGTGATGATCTTCTCGATCGGCCTGCGCTGGCTTCCCGTGTCCGGCTCCGGCTCCTGGCAGAACTTCGTCATGCCGACGATCGCGCTCGGCTACTATGTCGCCCCCGCCTTCATGCGCCTCGTGCGGGCCGGCATGGTGGAGGTGCTGTCGGCCGACTACATCCGCACGGCCCGCGCCAAGGGGCTCTCGCGCCGAAGCGTCATCGTCAAGCATGCGCTTCGAAACGCCGTCGTTCCCGTGGTCTCCCTGTCGGCCGTCCAGCTCGGCTACCTCCTCGGCGGCTCGGTCGTCATCGAGACGATCTTCGCCCTCGACGGCCTCGGTTTCCTCGCCTACGAATCGATCACCCAGAAGGACTTTCCCGTCACCCAGGCCGTGGTGATGCTGCTGTCGGTCTTCTACGTGCTCCTGACCTTCGTCGGCGATCTCGTCAACGCGTGGCTCGATCCGCGCATCCGGGTGGCCTGATCATGACAGAGAGCACTGCCTTCGCTGCCGTCGCGATGCCGAGCGCGGGCGCGCGCCTTCGTCGCCGCGTCTTCGGCCACAAGAGCCTCGTCTTCGGCGCGAGCCTCCTTGCCGTCATCGTCCTCGTCGCGCTTTTGGCGCCGCTGATCGCGCCCTACGACCCCTATGCCCAGAACCTCCTCGCGCGCACCCAGCCGCCGGTCTGGTACGAAGCGGGGACCTGGGCCCATCCCCTCGGCACCGACAATCTCGGCCGCGACTATCTGTCGAGAATGATCTACGGGGCCCGCATCTCGCTCGTGATCGGCTTCTCCGTGATGGTGATCTCCGGCCTGATCGGCACGACCATGGGTCTCCTCGCGGGCTATTTCGGCGGGACGGTCGATCTCGTGGTCACCTTCCTCGTCACGACGCGGCTCGCGATGCCGGTGATCCTCGTCGCCCTCGCGATCGTCGCCATCCTCGGCGGCTCGCTCCTCGTCGTCGTTCTCGTCCTCGGCTTCCTCAAATGGGACCGCTTCGCCGTGGTCATGCGCAGCGCGACCCAGCAGGTCCGCTCCCAGGATTACGTGGCCGCGGCGCAGGCGGCCGGCGCGAGCACGCCGCGCATCCTCTTCGGCGAGGTTCTGCCCAACGTCTTCGCCCAGCTCGTCGTCGTCGCCACCCTAGAGGCTGCGAGCGCCATCCTCCTCGAGGCGGCGCTCTCCTTCCTCGGGCTCGGCGTCCAGCCGCCCTTGCCCTCCTGGGGCCTGATGATCTCGGAGGCGAAAGCCTACATGTTCTTCTCGTTCTGGCTGATCGCCATTCCCGGCACGGCCCTCGCCCTCCTCATCCTCGCGATCAACCTCGCCGGCGACGGCCTGAGGGACATCGTCGCGCCGGAGGGCCGGGAATGAGCGGCGGGGCAATCCTCGACGTGCGGCATCTGAAGGTCGATCTGGCGACCGAACGCGGCACCCTTCACGCCGTGCGCGACATCTCGTTTTCGGTGGAGCCCGGCCGCACCCTCTGCATCGTCGGTGAGAGCGGATGCGGCAAGTCCATGACCTCGCTCGCGATCATGGACCTCCTGCCGAAATCGGCGAGGCGCACGGCCGAGACGCTGTCCTTCCGCGGGGAGGACATCGGCTCGCCCAAGGTGATGGGACGCCTTCGCGGCGACCGGATCGCCATGATCTTCCAGGAGCCGATGACGGCCCTCAACCCGGCCTATACGATCGGCGACCAGCTCTGCGAGGCCTATCGACATCACCGGAAGGCCTCCGCCCGGGAGGCCCGCGAAAAGGCCATCGCCCTTCTCGAACGCGTCGGCATCGCCTCGGCGGGGGACCGTCTCGGCCAGTTTCCGCACCAGCTCTCCGGCGGCCTGCGCCAGAGGGTGATGATCGCGATGGCGCTGATGTGCGGGCCGAGCCTTCTCATCGCGGACGAGCCGACGACCGCGCTCGACGTGACGATCCAGGCGCAGATCCTGCGTCTTCTCGCCGAACTCCAGGAGGAGCTCGGCATCGCCCTCGTCCTCATCACCCATGATCTCGGCATCGTCGCCCGCATCGCCGACGACGTCGCCGTCATGTATGCCGGCCAGATCGTCGAGCAGGGCAAGGCCGGGGACATCTTCGGCGATCCGCATCACCCCTATACCAGGGGCCTGATCGACTGCATCCCGCAGCCGGGCAAGACCCGGCCGGGCGAGCGTCTCGGCACGATCGCCAACACGGTTCCCTCGCTCGTCGGCGAGATGCGGGGCTGTGCATTCCGCGATCGCTGCCCCCATGCGCGGCCCGTCTGTGCCGAGGACGTGCCCGAGCGCCGGGCGGGCGATCATATGTGGCGCTGCGTTTTGGAGGCCCTGCCATGACGGCTGTTCTCGAAGCCAACGATGTCTCCCGCCTCTTCGAGGTCCGGCGCGGCATGTTCCGCAAGAAGCGCACGCTCCACGCGGTGAACGGCATCGATCTGGCGATCCAGGCGGGCGAGGTTCTCGGCATCGTCGGCGAGAGCGGCTGCGGAAAGTCGACGCTCGCCAAGATCCTTCTCGGCCTTCTGCCGCCCAGCGAGGGCCGTGTGCGCTATGGCGGGCGCGACCTCACCGAGCTCGATCGCTTCGCTGTCGCAAAGCTCGTCCAGCCGGTCTTCCAGGACCCGTATTCCTCGCTCAATCCGCGCCGGCGCATCGCCGCGATCGTCGGCTTTCCGCTCGACGTCCACGGGATCGGCACGAAGGCGGAGCGCCGCCGCATGGTCTCCGCGATCATGGAGCGGGTCGGGCTGCCCTCCCATTTCGCCGAGCGCTATCCGAACGAGTTGTCCGGGGGACAGAGGCAGCGCGTGGCGATCGCCCGCGCTCTCGTGATGAATCCGAAGATCGTCGTCTGCGACGAGCCGACATCGGCCCTCGACGTCTCGGTGCAGTCGCAGATCCTCAATCTCCTCCTCGAGCTGCGCAAGGATCTCGACGTCACCCTCGTCTTCATCAGCCACGATCTCGGCGTCGTCGAGCACATCGCGACCCGCGTCGCGGTGATGTATCTCGGTCGCATCGTGGAGCTCGCCCCGACGCACGAGCTCTTCGCCGATCCGAAGCATCCCTATACCCGCGCGCTTCTCTCCTCGATCCTCACGCCCGAACCCGGCCTCGGCATTCCCGAGACCGGGCTCGGCGAGGCCTATCCCGATCCCCTGAACCCGCCGTCCGGCTGCCGCTTCCATCCGCGCTGCCGGCAGCGCTTCGCGCCTTGCGACACGCAGGCCCCGCGCCCGCTGCTCGCCTCCGGGCACATGACGGAATGCCACCTCCACGACCCGCAGATCGACGGTTCACTTCCCCAGAAGGACGCATATCCATGAGCCGAGAGACGGCGATCGCCCGCGCCAGCGCGCATTTCGACGACGGAGACTTCGCCCGCACGCTGTCGCGCCGGGTCGCGATGCCGACGGAGAGCCAGAACCCCGAACGCGGCGAGGATCTGTCGCGCTACCTCACCGAGGAAATCGGCCCCGAACTCGACGCGCTCGGCTTCACCTGCCGCATCGTCGAGCATCCGCGCGCCAAGGGGCCGTTCCTGCTGGCCGAACGCGTGGAGGACGACGCCCTGCCGACCGTTCTCGGCTACGGCCATGGCGACGTCATTCGCGGTCTCGACGAGCGCTGGACCAAGGGCGAGGGCCCCTGGCGCATGGCCGATGAGGGGGATCGCTTCTACGGCCGCGGCGTCGTCGACAACAAGGGCCAGCACGCCATCAATCTCGCCGGCATGCGGGCGGTGCTGGAGACCCGTGGCCATCTCGGCTTCAACGCCAAATATCTGATCGAGATGGGCGAGGAGTGCGGCTCGCCGGGCCTGCGCGAAATCTGCCAGGAGAATGCCGAGGCCCTGTCGGCCGATCTCCTGATCGCGTCGGACGGCCCGCGCCTGACGCTCGAGCGTCCGACCGTCTTTCTCGGCTCGCGCGGCGGCGTCACCTTCGACCTCACCCTGGAGCCGCGCGAGGGCGCCCATCACTCGGGAAATTGGGGCGGTCTCCTTTCCAATCCCGCGATCCGGCTGTCCCACGCGATCGCGAGCCTCGTCGGCCCGACGGGACAGATCCGCGTGCCCGGTCTCGTCCCCACCCATCTGCCGGAGCCGGTGCGCGAGGCGCTGCGCGATTGCGAGGTCGGCGGTGCGGACGGGCCTGAGGTCGAGCCCTGGTGGGGAGAGCCGGGCCTCAGCCCCTCCGAGCGGGTCTTCGGCTGGTGCTCGCTCGAAGTGCTCGCCTTCGAGGCCGGAACGCCTGCGACGCCCGTAAACGCCATTCCCGGCCGTGCCTGGGCGCGCATGCAGCTGCGCTTCGTCGTCGGCGTCGACCATGAACGGGTCATCGAGGCCGTGGGCGAGCACCTCGCCCGCCAGGGACTTGCCGATGTGGAGGTCTCCGCCTCGCGCGACGAGATCTTCAAGGCGACGCGCCTCGATCCGGCCGATCCCTGGGTCGGATGGGCGCTCCATTCGATCGAGGCGACCACGGGCAAGCGCCCGGCGCTCCTGCCCAATCTGGGCGGTTCGCTGCCCAACGACGCCTTCAGCGAGATCCTCGGCCTGCGCACCATCTGGGTGCCCCATTCCTATCCGGGCTGCTCCCAGCACGCTCCCGACGAGCATCTTCCCAAATCGATCGCCCGCGAGGGCCTGCAGATCATGGCCGGTCTCTACTGGGACCTCGGAGACGCCGCGGGACGTCCGTCGCATGATTGATGAAACAGGCGCCGGCAGGCTCTGGCCGGCGCCCCGATCTACGGGCCGGCTCCCTCGCCGGCTGGAGCATCACGCGGAACCGTCGAATGACGCGTCCGGAATGGTCTGCGGCGAACCGATGGCTCGGAGCGAAACCGCGAGCCCCCGCTCATCGTATTCCGCTCCGATGCCGATCCCGGCAAACGAAAAGATGCACCCTCCCGAGGATCGCCGCGTATGGTTCGCGGACGGCGCAGGCGCATCTGACCAAGCGATGGGATGAACGCTAGAATCGCCGCGTCCGGCTCCCATCGCGGTACATCTAGCCTTTTGGCAAGAGATGCCTCTGCCACCTTCCCCCACCCCTGCCCTCATCCCCGCCTCCGCATTGATTCTGGTCTTGCTCGAGGTTTTCGTCCGACTGTTTTCACGGATTTGAAGCGTGGTTTTGGTTTGGCTTCGGTTGGAGATTTCATTCTTAGCCGCGGGGGCTTTTTGGCGGGCG
>NZ_QURL01000008.1 GCF_003403015.1 Fulvimarina endophytica | reverse complement strand
GCGAGCACGAACTTCTTCGTTCTCAACGACTTTCTCGATGAGATCGGCTTCGTGCATTGGGCGAAGGGGCTGGGCGACGCTTTCCTGTTTCCCGAACTCATGCGCCTTGCCGATCCGAGCAAGAGCGTGGTCTGCCCCCGGCGAAGTGGTCCTCCGTGAAGTATGATTTTCGGGTCATTGGAGGACGAGAGCATGCCGGACAAGAAGCACAAGCCTGAAGAGATCGTCGCGAAGCTGCGGCAGGTGGATGTCCTTGTTTCGCAGGGACGGAGCGTGGCCGAGGCGGTCCGGGCGATCAGCGTCACGCAGTTTACCTATTACCGTTGGCGCAAGGAGTATGGCGGCCTGAAGGGCAGCCAGGTGAAGCGTCTGAAGAATCTCGAGAAAGCGAACGAGCGGCTGCGCAAGGCGGTCTCCGATCTGACGCTCGCGAAGCTGATCCTTAGCGAGGCTGCGTCGGGAAACTTCTAAGCCCTTCCCGGCGTCGGCAATGTGTCGACCATGTCGTCTCGAAGCTCGGCGTGTCGGAGCGCATGGCGTGCCGGGTTCTCGGCCAGCACCGCTCGACGCAGCGCAAGAAGTCAAGCGGTCGGGCTGATGAGGAGGCGCTGACTGCTGACATCATCCGGCTTGCCAGCGAGTACGGCCGGTACGGCTACCGCCGGATCGCTGCTCTGCTGAAGAGCGAAGGCTGGACGGTGAATGTCAAGCGCGTCGAGCGTATCTGGCGGCGGGTTCGCGCAGTCACGCGCCTGTGCGAACGGCATCAAAGTCCCGCAGAAGCAACCGAAGAAAGGTCGGCTCTGGCTGAACGACGGCTCGTGCAACCGTCTGCGACCGGAGTATCCCAACCACGTCTGGTCCTACGACTTCGTGGAGAGCCGGACCCGTCGCCGTCGCCGCGCCACCGGTTCGAGCGGCATAGGCGACGGAAGGAAGTTCCGCATGCTGAATGTCATCGACGAGTTCACCCGCGAAAGCCTGGCGATCCGGATCGACCGGACGCTGAACTCGATCAATGTCATCGATGTTCTGACGGACCTGTTCATTCTGCGCGGTCCGCCCGGACATGTTCGGTCGGACAATGGTCCCGAGTTCATCGCGAAAGCCGTCAGGGAATAGATCGTCGCGGTCGGCGCGAAAACGGCGTTCATCGAGCTCGGGAGTCCATGGGAAAACGGGTATTGCGAGAGCTTCAATTCCAAGCTCCGCGACGAACTGCTGAACGGCGAGATCTTCTACTCGCTCGCCGAGGCAAAAGTCGTGATCGAAAACTGGTGCCGTCATTACAACACGCAACGTCCGCATTCGTCGCTCGGCTACCGACCGCCTGCTCCGCAAGTCGTTCAATGGCCGGCGCCGCCGAACGGACCGGCGTCGCCGGCTACACCAACCATGGCGCAGAGGCCGACCCTGCACTAAGATTCATCCCGGACCACCCGGTAGGGGCAGACCAGTCTCGCTCGTCAATCGCCGTTTCGAAAGGAAGGGCTTGTGACGAAGGAAGGTATTGCTTGTGACGTTGCCACCAGGTTTTTTCCAGCCGATAGTTTGTTTCCGGCGGTTGGGCTGCCCGGGTGAGCGGCGGGCGGCGGCGCGGAGCAGTCGGCTGAGCGCAGCACCAGAACCCGTCGCGGTTTGAGGGTTGCTGCAAACTCGGCCGGAGTGTTCCAGCCGAGCTGCGAGTGTGGACCCGCCGTGTTGTGGTCGGCGCGCCAAAGCGCCAGCGCTGCTCGGGCATGGACGAGAGACGAAAACAGCGTCTCGTTGAGGCCCTCATGCGACGTCGCGGCATCATGCTCTGGACGCGACCAGATGCCCGTCGCCGAGATCGTGGAGCTCCAGCCGGTTCGGCGGGTCGCCGATCATGCGCACGGGGCTCGGGATCTCGCTCGCCGCGCGCTCGAAGGCGCGGCGCCGCGCATGGGGGTCGGGGCGGGGCACGGCTGCGATCAGCCGCTTCGTATAAGGGTGCTGCGGGTCGCCGAAGATCTGGTCCCGCGTTCCCATCTCCACGATCTGTCCGAGATACATGACCGCGATGCGGTCGGACACATTCTCGACCACCGCCATGTCATGGGAAATGAACAGATAGGCGATTCCGAATTCTGCCTGAAGTTCGCGCAGCAGCCCGAGCACACGGGCTTGCACGGAAACGTCGAGCGCGGAGACGCTTTCGTCGGCGATGATCAGCCGCGGGCGCAGCGCCAGGGCCCGCGCGATGCAGATCCGCTGGCGCTGGCCGCCGGAGAATTCGTGCGGATAGCGCGCCATCTGGTCGGCCGAGAGCCCCACCCGATCGAAGAGACCGGCAACGCGCGCCCACCGTTCCTCTCGCCGCGCGGTTCCATGGATTACCATGGGCTCGGCGACGAGGTCGCCGACCGTCATGCGCGGATCGAGCGAGGCGAACGGGTCCTGGAAGATCATCTGCACCTTGCGGCGCTGCGCCTTCCTCTCTTCGCTCGTGCGACCGGCCATGTTGGTGCCTTCGAGGATGATGTCGCCGGAATAGTCGACCAGTCCGGCGAGCGCCTTGGCGGTCGTCGACTTGCCGCAGCCCGATTCGCCCACGAGCGACAGGGTCTCGCCGGCCGCGATCTCGAAGGACACGCCCTCGACGGCGTGGACATTGGCCCGAACGCGCGAAAGGAACCCGCTGCGGATCGGGAAACGGACGCACAGATCATTGATCTGGACGAGCGGCGGCGCCGCGCGACTTTCCAGCGCGCGCGTCTCCATCCGCCCCCGGCCCTCGCCGATGCGGGGAACAGCCGCCAGAAGATCGCGCGTGTAGTCCGCTTGTGGCGCATCGAAGAGCTGCCCCACCTCGCCCGTTTCCACGGCGCGGCCCTCCTTCATCACCACGACCCGGTCGGCCATCTCCGCGACGACGCCCATATCGTGGGTGATGAGGATGACGGCGGTGCCGAGATCGCGTTGAAGATCGCGCAGGAGTTCCAGCACCTCGCCCTGCACGGTCACGTCGAGCGCCGTCGTCGGCTCATCGGCGATCAGCACGTCCGGCTTCAGAGCGATCGCCATCGCGATCATCACGCGCTGGCGCATCCCACCGGACAGCTCGTGGGGATATTGCTTCAGCCGTCCTTCCGCGTCGGGTATGCGAACGGCACGAAGCGCCGCGATCGCCCGCCTTCTCGCCTCGGACCGGCCGATAGCCTCGTGGGCGAGGATCGCCTCGGTCAGTTGCCGCCCGATGGAGAGGACTGGATTGAGCGAGGTCATCGGCTCCTGGAAGATCATGGCGATCCGTCTGCCGCGCACCGCCTTCATCCGGCCTTCGGAAAGGCCGGCGATGTCACGGTCGCCGAGCCGGATCGATCCGCCGCCGATCCGGGCGCCCGGCTTGGGCAGAAGCCCCATGATCGCGAGCGAGGTCATCGACTTGCCCGAGCCGGACTCTCCCGCGATCGCCAGCGTTTCGCCCCGGGAGAGCGAGAAGGACAGATCCTCGACGACGGCGCGGGGCCCGTCCTCGCCACGCACGAGAACGGTGAGGCCCGAAACCACCAGCACCGGATCCTGGCCATGCCGCTGTCCGTTTGCCGAGGCTCGCGGTCCGTTCGCGAGAGCCGGCTCACCGTCCTTCACCTCGCTCATTCGAAGACGCATCTCGGGAAGTAGAAGGAGACGACCCAGTTCGGCATGTCGACGATCTCGGAGATGCGCAGGTCCCCGCAGGTGGAGACCAGCATGTAGGCATCCACCGGGTCCATGGCGTAGCGCGCGGCCAGAAGATCGACCATCTGGGCGACGGCCTCCTTTGCACCGCTCATCAGATCCGGCCCGACGCCCGTCGTCACCTCGTAACCCTTCGCGTCGAGATGGCGTGTCACCGGTCCCGGCGTCGTGAAGCGGGGCATGCGCAGGTTCGCGTCCTTGACGAGGTCCAGCGTCAGCACCGTATTCATCGGGCTTTCGATCGCCGTGCCGCAGACTTCGCCATCACCCTGCGCCGCATGGGTATCGCCGACGGAAAAGAGGGCGCCGGCGACCTCCACCGGCAGATAGAGCACCGTTCCGGCGGCAAGATCGCGAATGTCGAGATTGCCGCCGACCCGGCGCGGCGGCACGATCGAATGAAGACCGGGCTCGGCGAGCGCGCAGCCGATCGTCCCGGCGAAGGGCTTCAGCGGCACCCGCCCTTCCTTGCCGAAGAGCGCAGGTTCGAGGCTGTCCGGGTCGTAGGACCAGATGGTCAGCGCGGGGTCCTCGAACTGATCGGCGAGAAGACCGAAGCCCGGAATGTTCGCCGTCCAGCCGAAGCCGGACGGTTTGAAGCTCTCGATCGTCACCTTGAGCGCGTCGCCCGGCTGCGCACCCTCGACGAAGATCGGCCCGGTGACCGGGTTGATCTTGCCGAAGTCCATCGTTCTCACGTCCTCGACGGTCGAATCCTTGGTGAACTGACCGCCGGAGGAGTCGAGGCATTCGAACTCGATGGTGGAGCCCGGCGCAACATGCTGCACCGGTTCGAAACCGTTGTTCCAGCCGAAATGATGATGGTGGCTGTGGATGGTATAGTCGCAGTTACTGCACATCGGTCACGTACACATAGTCGTAGTTGATCGGAATGTTGACCGGATCGGTGTAGAGCGCGTCCGCGCCGCCCATCCGTTCGGACTTCATCGTGAAGCGCTGTTCGTTGAAAACCGGAACCCAAGGCGCATCGGCCATGATGTCGGTATAGATCGTCGACCACATCCGGTCGCGCTCGTCCTGCTTCGCCGGATCGGTGATCGAGTCGGCTTCTGCCGCCCGCTTGTCCATGTCCTCGTTGCAGTACCAGGCCCAGTTCCAGCCGCCGGGGATCGCGCCCGCGCAGCCGAGGATCGGTCCGTAGAAGTTCGAGGGATCCGGGAAGTCGGCGATCCAGGCCATGCCGCCGGACCAGATCATGGGCGCCTGATCCTCGGCGCCGCCCGCCGCGATGACGTTCGCCTGGGCGAGCGCCTGGATCGAGACGTCGATGCCGATCTGCTTGAGATCCTGCTGGATCGCCTGTGCGATCCGCGGATTCGGATCGGTGTTCATGACGTAGAGTTCGGTGGAGAAGCCGTCCGGGAAGCCGGCTTCGGCAAGCATCGCCTTTGCCTTCTCCGGATCGTATGCATAGCCCTCGTAGGCGGTGTCGTAGCCAGGCATGGAGGGTGGCAGCGGCTGATTGGCCGGCAATGCCCGGTTGTTGATCATCTGGACGATCCGGTCCTTGTTGATCGCCATGTTGACCGCTTGGCGCACCTCCTTGTCGTCGAAGGGCTCCATCCTCGTGTTCATGGTGATGTAGCCGGTCTGGAGTTGGCCGCCCTCCACGACGCGCGCCTTCTGCGCCGGATCGTTCATGACCTCCTGGAACTTTGCCGGCGGAATGCCGTCGCCCGGAATGTCCACCTCGCCGTTCTGAAGGCGCAGGAGCGCGACGATGGGCTCCTGACCGATCTGAAACGTGATCTCGTCGAGATAGGGAAGGCCGTTGCGCCAATAGGTCTCGTTCCGCGCGAAGGTGAGGCTCTGGCCGATCGTCCAGTCGGCGAGCTTGAAGGCGCCGGTTCCGACCGGATTCTTCCCGAAGTCCGCGCCATACTCCTCGACCGCCTCTTGGGGTACCACCGAGGCGAAGTTGAGTGCCATCACGTGGAGGAACGTCGCATCGGGACGAGAGAGCTTGAACTCGATCGTCTGTGGATCGATCACGGTGACGCCGGAAAGGCTGTCCGCCTCGCCGGAGGCGATCGCGTCATAGCCTTCGATCATGGAGAAGAAGCCGGCGCCCGGCGACTGGGTCTTGGGGTTCGTCACGCGGTCGAGGGAGTATTTGACGTCCGTCGCCGTCATTTCGCGGCCATTGTGGAATGTGACGCCCGGCCGCAGCTTGAAGGTGAAGGTCTTGCCGTCGTCGGAGATCTCGTAGGACTCCGCAAGGCCCGGACGCAGGTTCGTGGTGCCCGGCTCGTAATCCATCAGCCCGTCGAAAAGCGACTTGATCATGGACCAGTTCTGCCAGTCGTAGCCGATGGCGGGATCGAGCGTTGCGACATCGTCCTTGTAAGTGATGACGATCGAGCCACCCTGCTTGGCGTTCGGATCGCGTTGGTGATCGTTCGTCTGGGCCGTACCCTCGCCCGGCACGGCGGCGTCCTGTGCCTGAGCCGGCATGGCGGCGAGCGACAGACCGAGCGCCATGCCGGCGACGGTCGAGGCGAGAAAACCTTTCATGGGCACTGTCCTTTCGATGATGTCTTCGCGGATCATTGAAGCTTGATGCGGGGATCGATGAGTGGCGAAACGAGGTCCGCCAGAAGGTTTCCGAGAACGATGGCGCAGGCCGAGACCAGCGTGACGCCCATGATGATCGGAATGTCGACACGCTGGATCGCCTGCCAGGCGAGCTGACCGATGCCCGGCCAGCCGAATACGCTCTCCACCACCACGATGCCGCTCATGAAGAGGCCGATATCGATGCCGATCATGGCGATGACGGGCAGGATCGCGTTGGGCAGGGCATGCCGGAAGAGTATGGTGGAGCGGGCGAGCCCCTTTGCGCGTGCCGTGCGGATGAAGTCCTGCCGCATAACGTCCACCATCGAGGAGCGCATCATGCGCGAATACCAGCCGGCCCCGAGAATGCCGAGCGTGATCGAGGGAAGGACGAGATGGGCAAAGGTGCCGTAGCCACCGATCGGAAACCAGCCGAGCCGGACCGCGAACAGATAGAGAAGCAGGAGACCGACCACGAACTGCGGCGCCGAGACGCCGATGAAGGAGCCGACCATGAGGGCCTGGTCGGTGGCGGTGCCGCGCTTGAGGGCCGCGAAGAGGCCCATGGTCAGACCGAGGATCAGTTCGCAGACGATCGCGCCCGCCATCAGGAGCAGGCTTGCGGGAAGCCGCGCGGCAATCAGCGAGGAAACCTCGGTCCGTTGCAGGTAGGACCGCCCGAGATCCCCGTGCAGGATGCCGAGGAGGTAGCGGCCGTACTGGACGAGGAAGGGTTGGTCGAGGCCGAGTTCGCGCCGGATGTTCTCGACGGTCTGCGCCGTCGCGCTGCGTCCCGCGATCTGCCGCACGGGGTCGGCGGGCAGCATGTAGAGGAGCGCGAAGGTGATGACCGAGACGCCGAGAAGGATGAGAACGGCCTGAACCAGCCGCCGGGCGATGTAGACGACCATCAGAAGCGCCCCCGCTGGGTCGGGTCGAGAATGTCGCGCAGGGCGTCGCCGACGAGGTTGAAGGCGAGCGCCAGTGCGAGGATCGCGATGCCGGGGAAGAACACCAGCCAGGGCGCCGCCTGGAAATAGGTCTGGTTCTCGAAGATGATGTTGCCCCAGGAAGGCGTGGGCGGCTGCACGCCGACGCCGAGATAGGAAAGCGTCGCTTCGAGCAGTACCGTCGTCGAGATGCCGAGGGTGCCCCAGACGATGATCGTCGGCAGAAGATGCGGCAGGATGTGCCTGAACAGGATGCGGCCCGTGGAGGCCCCCATCGCCCTTTCGGCGTCGATGAACTCCCGGCGGGACAGGGAGCTCGTCTCGGTGAAGACGACGCGCGCCGTCTGCACCCAGTTCACGAGCGCGATCACCAGCGCGACGATCCACAGGCTCGGCGAGAGGACGGCCGCGAGGCAGATCGCGAGAAGCAGGGCCGGAAACGCCATCATGAGATCGGTGAAGCGCATCAGGATCGTGCCGATCCAGCCGCGATAAAAGCCAGCCGTCACGCCCACCAGCGTTCCGATGGCGAGGGCGACGCCGTTGGCGGCGATGCCGATGATGAGTGAGGTTCGGGCCCCGTAAAGAATGCGCGTCAGGAGATCGCGCCCCAGAAGATCGGTTCCGAGCGGGAAGGCCCCGCCCGGCGCCATCGGTTCGCCGAGAAGGGAGAGGCCGTCGAACAATTGCTCGTTCGGGCCGTAGCCGGCGACGTAGGGGGCGAATACCGCGCCTGCGACAGTGACGGCGATGATGAAGAGGCCGACGAGGGCGAGCGGACGGCGCAGAAGCTCGCCGCCAACGCCCCGGCGCTTCGCCATCTTGCGCGCTGACGGCGCGGACGGTTCAGAGGCAGCGGGAACGCTCATCGGCTCCTCCCGTCTTGAGGTCGACGATCCGGCGAGCCGCGTCCTCGATGGTCACGCGCCAACTCATGGCGAGCGTGCGCAACTGGGCGTAGGCCTGCTCCTCGCCGACACCGCCCTCCGAGAGGGCGACGACCGCCCGGACGATGGTCTGGCGCTCGCTCGCCCGCGCCTTGAGGCTTTCCACCTCCCGCGCGAGATTGCGACGGGCATCGAAGCTGCGCCGGGCGATCAGAAGCGCCGAGTAGACACCCGATCCGCCCACCGGCTTGACGAGATGGCTGTCGGCCCCCTGCCCCAGCGCCCATTCGATCCGGCCCGGCGCCTCCGAGCCGATGAGGGCGATCAGCGGCATCGGCGCTTCGCCGGCGCGCCAGGGGAACTGTTCGTCGAAGCCGAGATCGGCGTCGAAGAACACGAAGTCGGCGGCAAGACCCCCGGCCGGAAGCTCGGGCCAGGCCTCGACCGGGACGAGACCGATCGCCGACAGGCTTCGCGACAAGGCAAGTGTGGTCGCGTGCGGGCGGTGCAGAATGAACGCCTTGGCGCCGCCGAGATTGGGAATGCGGGACCGCGCGCTCACGAGACGACCCTCAAGGTCCGGCGGCCCATCAGCCGTGCCGGATCGTAGCGCGACAGATACGGATCGGGCGCGACGAGCCCGTCCTCCGCCTCGATCACCTCGAAGCGACCGTCCTGCGCGCGGGCGATGCGAACCGGCAGGCTGGTGTGATGGGTGTTCGGATCGATCCGGATCGGACCGAGCCGGGTCTTAAAGGTCCGATCCGAGAAGGCCATCGCACCCGCCCCGCCCCGGATCTCGTCGGTCAGCCGGTCGGCGAGAACGCTCACGGCGCTATGGGCCGCGGCATAGAACGATGACGCGGACGGCGACGGCGCCGCGTCGGTGGTCGAGGCAGCGAACCAAGGTCCGACAGAGAGGTGACCGTTCGCGCTCGGCCCGATCTCCGGAAGCTCGATCTCGGTCAGATTGCAGGACAGGATCGGGCAGGTCCGTGGCGAGAAGGCCGGATCGCTTCGACACAGATCGCCATAAGCCCGGAAGAACGCGTAGGAGGAGGGGCCGATCAGATTGTTGAGGATGAAGTTCGGCCGCGTGGCGCGGATCTCCTCGATGAGCCGGGCGACGTCCGTGTCGCCGAGGGGCAGGTAGCGTTCGCCGAGCACCGTGCCGCCCACATCGCCGACCACGTCGCGGGCGACCCGGTTGGTTTCCCAGCCCCAGATATAGTTCGAGCCGACGAAGAAGGCGCGGCTTCCGAAGCGAGGCAGCACGTGGGCGAGAAGCGGCACGAGATGCTGGTTCGGGCATGCATGGAGATAGACCACGTGCTCGCTCGCCTCGAACCCCTCGTAGGGACAGGCATACCAGAGCGTGCCGCCTGCCTTTTCGAGGTTCGGAATCACCTCCTTGCGGCTCCATGACGTGGTGCAGCCGACGATGTGACGGGCCGACGAGGTCGCAAGGATGTCCGCGCAGAGCGATGCATAGCGGTCGGTATTGCCGGCAGGGTCGCGCACGATACCGACGATCTCGATCCTCCGCTCCGGATCGGCGTTGATCGCGGCGATCGCATCCATAGCCCCACGGTAGGAGGCCTCGGCGAGGAGCCGATATGGCCCGGACCGTGAGAAGAGGATGCCGATATCGATTCTGGTCTTCATCTGGAGCGTTCTCAAACAAAAAAGCCCCGATCTTTCGACCGCGGGCGCGGTGGAAAGATCGGGGCTCGAATGCCGTTCGGCGCAAGGGCCGTATGTCGATCTCAGCTTAGCGAACGGCAGATCGCTGTCAATCGATTTTTGAGCACGTAAATCGATCGCCCTAATATTAGGCAGAGCGTAGGGAGTCGGGTCAAATTTCTTCCCAATAGTGAGTATCGCCGAGCTGACAACGAGCGGATGGGTCCCGAGTGCCGGCTTGTCGGACGAGCGCTGCGGTTTCGAGTTTCGTTGCGACTCTCGTGCTTTCCGGACGGCATCACGTCCGGAAATGATTTCTGGGGCACGTGCGAGGTCCGAGAGACACGCGATCTTTAGCGCTTCAAGGATAGCGCTGGGTTCCGTGCATCGCGTCGTGCATCGTGCGGCATAGCCGTTTCGCTAAGCGAGGCGATCGGTACTCTTCTCGCAAGGAGCCGCGCCGGTGGGGATGCTACTTCCCGTTCCATAAGCTGTTCGGCGGTAAATCCAATCACCTCGCGAAGAATGTCTGCGTTGGCGCTCTGTTCGAGCAGCGCGGGAAGATCCACCATGTATTTGGTTATCGGGGAAAGTATTCGGTTCGGTTGCATCAAGCGACTCGACCCTACCGCGGATCCCTAGGCCCTGTTGACATAGTGGATTCCCAAACCGTCTGACGTTTGATTCAAGGCTGCCTTTTGGAGGCGGCTTTGGCGCGAGGCGATCTGACGGACGAGGAATGGGCGGTGATCGGTGAAATGCTGCCCAGTGAACGGGGGCGCAAGTCTCGTCCCGCTTACGACAACCGCCGGTTTCTTAATGGCATGCTGTTCGTCCTGCGAGCTGGCTGCCCCTGGCGCGACATTCACGAACGCTATGGGAAGTGGAACTCGGTCTACGTTCGCTTCCGGCGTTGGGCCGAGCAAGGGGTCTGGGACGCTCTGCTGGAAACTCTGGTGGAGATGGGCCTGACCGACGACTGGCAGCACATGATCGACTCGACGGCAGTCCGGGGCCATTCCCAGGCTGCCGGCGCTAAAGGGGGACCTATCCGCAGGGCTTTGGTCGAAGTCGCGGCGGCTTTACGTCGAAAGTCCACGCCCGAACGGACGGTCAGGGACGCCCTCTCGGCTTCCTCGTGACCGGCGGCGAGGCCTCCGACTACAAGAGCGCCGCCGATCTCCTGGCGATGCCGGTCGGCAAGCCGCGCCTGATGTTGGCCGACAAGGGCTACGACGGCGACGCCTTGCGATCCGAACTGCTGCTGAAAGGCGTTCTGCCGGTCATTCCGGCGAGAGCGAACCGCAAAAACCCAGCCAAGCACGACCGGACGGCCTACCGCGACCGCAACCGGATCGAACGCATGTTCAATCGGCTGAAGCAGGCAAGGCGGATCGCGACCCGCTACGACAAGACCCGCCTCTCGTTCCTCGCCTTCCTCAACATCGCCGCAGCACGGCTATGGTTGAAAGACTATGTCAACAGGACCTAGCCTGCGATAAAATCTCTGGCCGATGCAGCGCCGTCGGGTCAGTCTCTCAGCCTTGGAACGGGTGCAACGTCTTCGATCGTTCCGTCAACAAGTCCACGAACGCTCGAAGTGGCGCAGGCATGAAGCGGCTGGAGAAGTACAGGCGCGGACCGTCGTACCGCGGCCACCAGTCGCGAAGAAGGGGCACAAGCGCCCCGGACGCAAGATGCGGATCGAGCCAGTTGCGGAACGAATAGAGGATTCCCTGACCCGTAAGCGCATGATGCATCAGGGCCTCCACACCAGCCGTGCCGAGAATGATTCGCGCGGGCGGGTCGACGCGGATGGTCTTGTCGCCCTTCTCGAACTCCCAAGCGTTCAGCGCCGCGCCGGCGAAGCGGATGCGCAGGCACGCGTGGTCGAGCAGGTCGCGCGGATGCTCCGGGACGGGATGCCGCGCGAGATATGAGGGGGCAGCGGCAAGACCGCTTTCCTGCTGCCGGGGCCCGATCGGCACGGCGATCATATCCTGTTCGAGGTGTTCCCCGTAGCGGATGCCCGCATCGCAGCCGGCGGCGGTGATATCGACCAGACGGTCCTCGACGACGATCTCCACTTGGACCTCTGGATGGCGGTCCAGGAACCGGTCGATCAGCGGCGGCAGGATGTCCCGCATCACGGCGCCCGGAACGTTGAGCTTCAGGCGACCGCGAACGACGTCCTTCGAGTTGATGACGTCCTGCATGGTTGCAAGGGCCTCGCTGAAAAGCGGCGCCAATCGCGCCGCGAAAGCGGAGCCCGCCTCGGTCGGCACCACGCTGCGCGTCGTTCGCGCCAGAAGGGGGACGCCGATCTGGTTCTCGAGCCGTGATATGGTTTCGCTGACCGTCGAAGGTGAGAGACCAAGGCGCCTTGCAGCGATGCGGAAGCCAGTTGCCTCACGACGGCCAGAAAAACCCGAAGATCGTCGAAGGAAGCGGGGTGTTCATTGATCGGCATGGCGAACAGGCTATTCGCCTGAACGTCGATTATCAAATTTTTCCGAACAGGCAACTTGCGTTCATCAGCAAGGAGACCTGTGATGTCTGATACAGCAACCCAACCGGACGCGGCCGCCGCTGGCCGCTTCACCTTTCCCGGCACGTCGATCTCGGTGAGTCGTATGGGCTATGGCGCTATGCAGTTGGCCGGACTGCACGTATTCGGAGAGCCTCGCGATCCCGAGGAAGCGAAGGCCGTCCTTCAGGAAGCGCGCCAGCTCGGCATTGACCACATCGACACCTGCGACTTCTACGGACCGCACGTCACCAACCGCCTCATCCGCGAAACGCTGCATCCCTACGGTGCCGACCTGACGATCGTCACCAAGATCGGCGCCTATCGCGACGAGACGGGCGGGTGGGTCCTCCAGCGAGATGCCGACTTCCTGCGACGTTCGATCGAAGACAACCTTCGCAATCTCGGTCTGGACCGAATTGCGATCGTCAACCTGCGTATGGGCGGCCCCGAGGACGACGTGGCCGCTCCGATGGAGGCGATGCGCCGGATGCAGGAGGAAGGGCTTCTCGAGCACATCGGCATCAGCACGGTGGACGAACGGCAGCTTGCCACTGCCCGCGAGATCGCGCCGATCGTCTGCATGCAGAACCACTACAACCTCGTCCACCGCGCCGACGATGCGATGATTGACGCGCTGGCCGCGGACGGGATCGCCTATGTCCCCTACTTCCCGCTCGGCGGCTTCACACCGCTCCAGGCCGATCGCCTGACTACGGTCGCGACCTCGATGGGCGAGACATCCCAGGCGGTCGCTTTGGCCTAGCTTCTCCAGCGCAGCCCCAACATCCTCGTCATCCCAGGCACCTCACGCCGTGGCCACCTTCAAGCGAACGTCGCGGCAGCCGTGTTGCAGCTTTCGGCTGATCACGTGCGCGAGCTGGACGGGCTTCTCGACGCAGGTTGAGAACGCAACGGTTCTCGTCGTCGGTGTGAGGTTTTTACCCCTTCGATTCAACTTCGAGGACAAGAATGGCCGCTTCCGGGAAGATCTCGGGGGCGGTCGAACTTCCGGGAAGGGTCGTATTCAGAACGGCGGCTTTCCGCCATTCGCGATCAAAAATGGACCGTCGGGTATCGGCCCGTCCTCATATCACGAGGCATCGCATTTTGAGACCGCCACTTGCCCTTTACTGGCAAAGGGTCCGGCGAAGAAACTGGCGGCAGCCCATACTTCGTAGAGATGCAAAGGTTGCGGATCGAAATCGGTGGCGAAGCTCTTCATCGCCCGGGCCTCAATCCTGAACGATCCGCTCGAAGAGGTCTGACCGACCTGAAGATTCTTGAAGAGGAGAGGGTCGTTGATCACCTGTATCGGCTGCCAAACACCTGCGCCGGGGAATGCGTCCCCGGCGCTCGTCACGCGACATGTCTTTGTGGTCGATGTCAGGCGGGCTTTCCCGTGCTCACAGCTGCCGGTTTGCCAACGGGACGTTGGTTCTCGACGAGAAGAGAGACGACGGCGCCGACGAGGAGAGCCCAGAACGGGGCGCTGATGCCGAGGATCGACACGTTCGCCATCGCAATAATCAGTGCGACGAAGGCGCCGACCTGATAGCCCGAGTCCCTGTTGAAGGCCGCCTGAAAGGCCATGACGAGGACATTGATCATGGCAAGGCCTGCGACGGCGCCGATGAGCGGTCCCGGCAGCATGAGGATAAGCGGCACCAAAGCACCGGCGAAGACACCGAACCCGGCGAACAGCACGCCGTTGACGATCGTCGCGGCATAGCGACCCTCTCGCCGTTCGCCGGCCTGATCCGACGAGCAGATCGCGGTCATCGGCCCGGCAATGTTGGCGTTGTGTCCTCCCAACAAGCCGGCCAGAATACCGCCAATGCCGGAAACCACCGTCATCGCATTGACGGGAGCGTCGTATTTTTCGGCAAGGAGCACGCCTGTCGCCTGTGCGTTCTCCGCGCCGACGACGAGGATGGCGAGGGGTACGGCAATCGCGAGGAAGGCGTCGAACGAGAAGCTCGGTGCTGTGAACTCCGGCAGAACGAAGCTGATGCCGGCCTCGTTGGTTCCGAACGATCCCGTCAGCGCGACGGCGACCAGGCCGACCACGAGCGCTGACAGAACCGGGGGCACCACCTTGAGGAAGCGCATGGACAGGAAGAAGGCGACGACGGCTGCACCAACGACGATCGGCAGTGCCGAGACCGCATTCACGGCACCGATGCCGAAGCGGATCAGCGCGCCGGCAATCATCGCCATGACGATCGGCATCGGTAGCCAGCGCATGACCTTGCCGATCAGTCCCGTCACTCCGAGGATGAGGACGATCACGCCGGCCATGATGAACGCCCCAACGGCCTGATCGAAGGGGAACACCGTGAGCGATCCTGCGACGAGCGCCGCGCCCGGGATCGAGTAGGCGCCCGTGATCGGCATTTTGTAGTAAAGAGCCATCACGAGGCTGATCAGGCCGCCAAAACCGTAGATCGCAAGAAGCCAGGCCACGGTCTGACCATCGGTCAAATTGCCGCCTTCGGCTGCGCCGATGACGATGAGAGCGGGGCCCGAACAGCCGAAGATCGCGGCGACGAGGCCCGCGCTCCCCGTCTTCAGGTTGAAACTGGCCGCGAGATCGCGAAATCCCGCGCCGATCCCGGGACCGGGCTCGATCAGCCCTCGTTTCGTGATTTCCATAATGTCCTCCCCTAAGAAATTTGCGTCGCCGGAAAACCTCACCTGTCCGGACGTCACGCGTTGACGACGTCGACCGTTCAGCGGCCGGTGAAGTTCGCCTTGCGCTTTTCGTGGAAGGCTTCGACGCCCTCCCTGAAGTCTTCCGACTGGCGGAGTCTGCTGTAGTTCAGACCCTCGAGTTCGATCGCCGTCGTCAGGAAGGCGTCGTCCGTGTCGTTGAGCATTTTCTTGGCAGTGCGCTGCGCAAGCGGGGAAAATTCGAGGAGTTCGTCCACCAGAGCGTCGACGGTGCTCTCGAGATCGGAGTCAGCGACGCATTCGGTCGCAATTCCCCAGTCGAGCGCCGTCTTTCCGGCGATGCGCTTGGAGCGCATCACGATATCCTTTGTGCGCGTCACGCCGATGATCTTCTGGAGGCGTGCCGAGCCGCCGGATCCGGGGATCTGGCCGAGCTTCTGCTCGGGCAGGGCGTATCGACAAGTCTCCGAGACGATCCGGAAGTCGCAGGCGAGCGAGATCTCGAATCCGACACCGAACGTATATCCACGGTTGGCGGCGATCACCGGCTTGGAGCATCGCGAAGGGGCAGCGATATTCCAGGCGAGCTTCGAGACGTGCTCGGGGCTCGCTTCCATGAAGCCCTTGATGTTGCCGCCGGACGAGAAGTGCTCGCCCATGCCCGATAGGACGATGATCCGCACGCGCTCGTCTTCGTCGAGGGCTTCGAAAACGAGACGCAATTGATCGCGCGCCGCCATCGAGATGACGTTGAGCGGCGGGCGATCGAGAATGACGTCGGCACGCTGCTTTTCAGACGTGATTTCCACGCGGAAGCCGTCGAGAGTTGAGAGGCGTGGATCGGAGAAGGTGTAGGTCTCGCTCATGAGATGCTGGTCTTTCGAAAGATGTTCAGGAGAGGGCCGGCTGCCGGCTTTCGCCGACGCTGGTTTCTGCGTCGTATTCACCGGCGACGAGCTTGCGGCGCAGGAGTTTTCCGACCGGCGATTTCGGGATCTCGTCGACGAAGACGTAGGCTCGGGGCCGACGGAAGTTGGCGAGACCGGACGTCTTGCAGTGGCCGTCGAGAGCAGCCTCGTCGATCGGCGCCGACCGCTTTACGAAGGCGGTGACGATCTTTCCCCAACGCTCATCGGGAAGGCCGACGACCGCGACCTCGACGACGTCAGGATGCAGCGACAGGCAGCTTTCGACCTCGACCGGAGATACGTTTTCCCCACCGGTGATGATCATGTCGTCGGCGCGGCCGGTCACGAACAGATCGCCGTCCGCGTCGACGAAGCCTGTATCGCCGGTGAAGTACCAGCCGTCCCGCAGAGCCTTTGCGCTCGCTTCAGGACGTTTCCAGTAGCCTTCGAAACTCTCATCGCCGAGGAGCGAGGCAACGATCTCGCCTTCTTCGCCTGTCTTGACCCGGACCTGCGTATTTTCGGCCCCCAAGGGTACGACGCGGATACGTTGATTGATCCCGGCCCGCCCCGCCGATCCCGGTTTGGCGGCGGCGTTCTGGTCGATGGTGAAGGTGTAGACTTCAGAGGAGCCATAATGATTGACGAAAAGCTCCGGCTCGAACGCGCTCCTGAGCTTCTTCATCAGACCGTCGGTCATCGAGGCCCCGGCATAGCCGAGCTTCGTCACCGTCGCGACCTTGTCCTTCGAGAAGTCCGGATGGTGGACGATGTCGTGATAGAGCGTCGGTACGAGATAGAGATTGGTGACGCTCCGTCTTGCGATCGCGTCGAGAGCGCCCTTCACGTCGAACCGGCGCAGACAGACGAAGGTGCCGCCAATAACCGAACTCGCCAGCAGCGAGCGAACGCCCATCGTGTGGTAGAGCGGCATGACGCCAAGCGTGCATTCGCCGTGGCGGTAAAGGTTCTGCGCGACATGGGCGATGGCGGCCGCGCGCTCGGCGCGGTGGCGTCGGGGCACGCCTTTCGGCCTCGACGTCGTGCCGGAAGTATAAAGCATCAGCGACCAGTCGTCGGCGGACGCGCGCGGACTTGCGTCGGGGCTCGACGACGCCATGAGCAAGGTCAATGATTGCGCTTCGGCGTCCGGCTCGCCGGCCTTGAGCTTCGGCAATCCATTCGCCTTCGCCGCTCGCGCGACGGCCTCGGCTGTCGCGTCCTCAAAGACGATGATCCTCACTTCGGCGTCTTCGATCGCGTAGTCGATTTCGTCCGGCTTGGCGCGCCAGTTGAGGGGCGTCACGATCAGACCGGCGAGCTGGCAGGCCCAATGAAGAGACGCGTTCTCCCAACGATTCTGCAAGAGTGTGAGCACATGGTCGCCGGGCTTAAGCCCAAGCGTGGCTAGGCCGGCAACCAAGGCCGAGATCTTCCCGAACCATTCCTCATAGGTAAGTTCGACGTCGCCGTCGCAGATCGCCAGCGCATTCGGATCGCGTTCGACGCTTGCGATCAGGCTCGTCCCAAGATCAAGCATCTGTTGTCTTTTCCTCCCTGACGTGTGCCTGTGCTGCGAGAGCTGCCTTCACGATCGGCGCATATCCCGTGCATCGGCACAGGTGGCCCGAAAGCTGTTCGCGGATCTCCCGCTCGCTGGCTTTCGGCTTGCGCGCGAAGAGCGCGTCGAGGCTCATGAGAATGCCGGCGGTGCAAAACCCGCATTGCAGCGCGAAATGCTCTCGGAATGCCGCCTGCAGCGGCGACAGTTCGCCCGGTCGCGGCTCGAGCCCCTCGACCGTCCGGATGTCGAGCTTCTCTGCCTGAGCGGCGAGCGTCAGGCAGGCACGAACCGGTTCTCCGTCGATCTGCACGGTGCATGCACCGCACACGCCGTGTTCGCAGCCGACATGTGTCCCCGTCGCACCGACGGCATGCCGGATCAGGTCGGTCAGGAGCATGCGTGCCTCTACGCGCGCTGTCGTCCTTCGGCCATTCAACGTGAAGCCAATCTCGTGGGTTGTTCTACTACTCAGCTTCGGCATGCGACGGCCTCCTCGACGGTTCGGCGCCCGAGCGTGCGAACGAGATCGCGGCGATAGCGGGCGCTGGCATGCAGGTCGTCGCGAGCGTTGAGGCTCCAGGCGAATTCGTTGAGCTGATCGTCGAAGTCGGGATCGGAGGGGTCCGGCAAGGCGACGGCCTGCGGGACATCGGCGACGCCGCCGATCGCAAGGCGAGTTGCGCCGCCAGGCCTTGCGATCGCAGCGCAGGCGACGATGGCGTAATCGCCGTGACGGCGAGCGACTTCGCGAAAGGCGGTACCGGTTCCCATCGGATGCGCCGGCAGGACGATTGCTTCGATCATCTCGCCGGGCGCGACAGCGGTCGCCATCATGCCGAGGAAGAACTCGTTCGCCGGGAGGGTGCGTTTCGCCCTCTTGGATCTCAGTTTGACCTCGCCATCGAGCGCGAGCAGCGCGAGAGGCAGCTCCGCGCTCGGATCGGCATGGGCAAGCGAACCGCAGACCGTGCCGCGCGAGCGCGTCTGGGCGTGGCCGACCCAGGGCATCATCGCGGCGACAAGGGGCAGCGTACCGGCAAGGGCCGCCCAGCGTTCGAGCGCGACCTGGCGAACTCCGGCCCCGATTTCCACCCGGCCGTTCTTCGGCTCGATTTTGGAAAGCGCGTCGATCCGCATCACGTCGACGAGCACCGAGGGGCGCGCCAGACGCATGTTCAGCATCGGCACCAGCGACTGGCCGCCTGCGATGATGCGTGCCTCCTCGCCGCCCTCTGCCAGCGCGCCGAGAGCCTCGTCCAGCGTCTCGGCGCGAACGTAGTCGAAGGGAGCGGGCTTCATGAACCACCTCCGACGAGCGCCTTCAGCCGCGCAAGGAAGCCGGCGCCGGACGCCCCTCCGCCGGCATGGTTCGCGAGCGCCTTGAAGAACTGGCCGATCACCACCCGCGCCGCGCCGTCGAGGAGGCGTCCGCCGACCGACGCGACCTTCCCGCCAACTCCGGCTTCGTAAGTGTAGGCTATGCGTGTTCTTCCCGAGCCAATATCGGTAAGCGTGATCCGTCCCTCGCCCTCGCCGAAGCCGAGGGCCCCGACGGTCTTGCCGCGCAGCGTCACGGCGTTCGGCTCGTCGAGATCGAAGAGTTCGATGTCGGCCTTGTAACGACCTTTCACCGGTCCGACGCCGAGCGTCACATCGGCAGCAAAGTGGGTGTCCGAAATTCTGCGGACGCCATGCGAACCGGGAATGATCGCATCGAGCGTCTGCGGATCGAGGAGCATCTTCCAGACCTCTTCGCGGGTGGCCGCGACTTCGGCCGCTCCTTCGCCGGTCAGCTTGCGCTGGCCGCTCGGGCCAGCCGGCTCGATCTTGCGCGGCGGGTTCTTCGCCTGCGGCTCTTCGCCGGCGATCAGCCCGAGAATCTTCGAGGGGGTCAGCGGAAGTGTGACGCTTTCGGCGTCGATCGCGTCGGCGATCGCATTGGCGATGCAGACCGGCGTCGACATGCAGTTGCCTTCGCCGACGCCCTTTGCGCCGAGCGGCGTGAAGGGTGATGGTGTCTCGTGATGGAGGATCACGGGCTCCGGCACTTCCATCACGGTCGGAATGAGGTAGTCGGCCAGTGTCCCGGACTGGAAGCTGCCATCGGCGCCGTAAGCGTATTCTTCCAGAAGTGCCGCGCCGACGGCATGGGCGAAGCCGCCTCTCACCTGTCCTTCTACCATCGCGGGATGAAGGATCGTGCCGCAGTCGTGCATGGTCACGTAACGGTCGATGCGCGTCTCACCGGTCGAAGCGTCGATCTCGACACCGCAGAAATCGAAGATGAAACCGTGGCAGAGCGACGAGTTGATTTCGTCATCGGCGTTCGGGGCGGCGAGTTCGTCCGGTGTCCAGAAGACCGTTTCGCGGATCGTCTGATCGACGACCTCAGGGAGGGTCCCCGGCGCCCAGTGCGCAGCGGCGGCGACCCGCGAGAACGAGACCGAATTGTCTGGATTGGCCCGTGAGGCGATCCGTCCGCCTTCGAAGGCGATGTCGTCCGGCACCGTGTTCAGCTGACCGGCCGCGACATGCTTGAGCTTTTCGCGGAGACGATCGGCGGCCAGTTTTGCGGCGCCGGCGACGGCGGGTGCAAAACGGCTCGAATAGTTGCCCGAAGCGATCGACCATGCGTCGCGCCCGGTATCGACATCCGCTATGACCGATACCGAGCCGGGATCGAGCCCCAGGGCGTCCGCGACGACCTGAGCGAGGACCGTGCGATGGCCCTGGCCTTGGGGCACGGACGCGACCTTGACCGAGACCGAACCGAGCGGGTCGACCGCCACCGTCGCCGTTGCCTGCGCGCCGTTCTTCGGGCCGGCCTTTTCACGTTCCTCGGGAGTCAAGACGGTCGTGATGTAGCCCATGTTCGAGACGCTCGGCTCGACGGCGGCCGCCAGACCGATGCCGTAGACCCGTCCTTCGGCGCGCGCGGTCTTGCGGCGTTCGACGAGTGCGGCGTATCCACCCTCGGCGATCGCGCGACCGAGTGCCGTTCCGTAGTCGCCGGAGTCGAGAAGAGCCCCGGTCGCCGTGCGATAGGGGAAGGCGTCCGACGGTACGAGATTGCGGCGGATCACCTCGATCGGGTCGAGCTTCAATGTCCGCGCGATCGTCTGCATCAGCCGCTCGAGCGGATAGTAGACCTGCGGTCCGCCGAAACCGCGATTGAGGCCCGTCGGCGTCTTGTTGGTCAGGACGATCCGGTTGCGGATCGAGACGTTCGCGATCGCGTAGGCGCCGGTCATGTTGCCGTGCATGCGATAGAGCGTTGCGGGTTCGGGAGCCCTCAGATGCGCTCCGCAATCCTCGATCTGGTCCCAGGCAAGCGCGGTGATGCGCCCGTCGGCCTCGACGGCGGCCTCAAGTTTCGTCGCACGGTTCGTCGCCGAGACCGAAGCCGCGAGATGTTCGATGCGGTCCTCGATCCATTTCACCGGTCGCCCAGCGATACGAGCGGCAACGCCCATCAGGATCATGTAGGGAAAGACGCCCTGCTTGATGCCGTAGCTTCCGCCGGAGGATGGCGGGGTCTTCAGCCGCATGCGGTTGCCAGGCACCTTGAGCGCCCGCGCGACGACCGCATGGATCGAGAAGGGCCCCTGAAAATTGGCGAGGATTTCATAGGCGTCCTCGCCGGGATCGTAATGGGCGACGACCCCGTAGGTTTCGATCGGTGTACAGGAGTTTCGCGGATAGGCGATATCGACGCCGATCCTGTGGGGAGCGGCGGCGAACGCGTTGTCCGGGTCGCCGTAGGAAAAACGCCGCTCGTTGATGAGGTTCGAGCCAAGAGAGGGATGCAGGACGGGCGCCTCGTCGCCCAGTGCTGCGACCGGGTCCACGACCGCCGGGAGAATGTCGTAATCGACTCCGACGCGTTCGGCGGCGTCTTCGGCCAGATAGCGGTCCGTTGCAAGAACGATCGCCACCGGCTCGCCGACATAGCGTACACGGTCGGTCGCAATCGGCCAGCATTCCACGTTCGCCTTGACGCCGACCGTCATCGACCGGGTCAGTCGTTTGACATCATCGCCGGTCACGACCGCAACGACACCCTCGCTCGCAAGTGCCGCATCGACGTCGACGCGACGGATCTCGGCATGGGCGTGCGGGGAGCGGACGATTGCTGCGTCCAGCGTGTTTGTTGCTGTGGGCAGGTCGTCGATGAAGCGTGCCCGGCCCGTTAGGAGCGCAGCGTCCTCGACACGCGGAACCGAGCGTCCGACCCAACGATCGGCGGACGGGTTGATGGTCATGGTACCTCCCTGACGCCCCTCCCGGCGTCGTTCTGTGGGAGGTTAGGAGCTTTGAAGATGTCATCGCGATCCCAAGGCGTCGCGCGACTTACCGAGGAGTCTCGAAATCGACGGTCTGCAGCCCCGCAACTTTGCGAAAGGCCGTTGGCGAGGATCCGGCGTGATCGTGGAAGAAGCGCGAGAAATGCGCAGGGACCGAAAAGCCGAGTGTTTCGGACACGGACGCGAAACTCGCCGTGCCCTCGGCCACCGCTTGGACGGCGCGCTCCATCCGAAGAACATTGAGGAAAACGCGCGGACTGACGTTCAGCGAGGATTCGAACAGGCGAAAGAAGTGCGCTCGGGACAGGCCGACCGCGACCGCGAGCTTGTCCATGTCCACGACCGCGCCGGGGTCGGCGCTCATTGTTCCGACGGCCTTGCGGATTCGATGGTCGATGATCGTCGACGCAGCCAACCTGAGTGAGGCCGGCTCGTCCCGCCATTCGGCAAAACGCTCGATGACCGCGATCATCAAGCGCGCGATCAGACGCTCGTGTTCTTCCGTATTTCCCGGTTCGTGCACCATCGTCTCTGCAAGCCGGCGCGTCAGCCACCGGATGTCCGGGCTCGTCTCACCCACTGAGCGGACGAAGAAGTCGGGGGCCCCGCTCGCCTTCCAGTTCGGCCGAAACGCACCGAGCCAGCGTGGCTCGATGTAGAGCGCAAGGATGATCGTGGCCGGCTGACCCTCCTTGTGCGCATAAGCATGCGGTTCCCACGCATTGATTAGGACGGCGCTCTCGTCAGATAGCGGAACGACCCGATCGCCGACAGAAAACTGGGTGTCGACACCCTCAACCTTGAGAAGAACGTGGCAGTGCGGATGCGCATGGCGCACGAGCGGACGATCCATGTCGAGGAGCGCGACACGACCGAACGTTCCCTTTGCAAGTCTCAACGCGTTCGACATCGTTCGAGCCTAACACAAAACCCGATAGAGGATGACAAAGAAGAATTTAGCTCTCTCGTGAACGCGTCACGTAAGATGTGTCTACGAAACTAGTTCCGAAGTTTCCCCTTCGGCACCTACGTCAAAATAATTCCGAAGTTTCCTCTTCGGCACCTACGTCAAACTAAAGACGTAGATTGAAGCGATTGCCATCGTAGATCGTGGTTTTGAAGATGCAGTGGACCGTTTGTTTCCAAACGCTGAATGGTATGCTTGATACCAAAAACCGATGTCAGCTTTTAACCTCACGCGCTCCGAAGCGGACCGTCTTCTTTCGGCCCATCCTTGACGGGCTTTCTGAACACGCATTCGGCCAAAAGTCTTGGCGAAACCCGCGCCATTATGGAGGCTTGGCGTAGAGACTATAACGAAGTCCAACCTTACAGCGTGATCGGCCACAATACGCCGATTGAGCTGATGAAATGCTCAGGAAACGCGGTGTCGGCCTGGGCGGAAACCTTCGGAATTGTTTCAGCTGGGCGGTGGAAAGGCGGAAGCCCCTCATCCCCCGGGACTTCTATTGCAGGGCTGACCATAGACTTAGGCTCACCTTGGCCAACCTGAAGGGTCGCAACAGATTCGCAACGTAGATCCGGGAAAGTAACGGAATATTTTAAGAGCATGCATCATGAAGAAGCAATCCGACAGAATCGTAGGCCTTCAACGTCCTGATTGAATAGGTTTTCCAAATTTTTACGTAAAGACTCGATGGCGGAGCTGTCGCTCTCGATTTCGACTGTCGCAATCGTCAATCTATTGCAGTTGTCGAAAGGCGCGATGGTGTGCATTGCTAGGAGAGGCGGCTGGCTCTTTAGTCTGACGTGGTGGGGATAGAGAAGAACGACATTGCGGCAGCGATACAAACGGCTGTAAGCCATGATCTGATAGATGTCACTCTGCGAAACCCCGCGCTTCGGATCGTCAATTTTGTCGGACAGGGGCTTCCACTTCGTATCGATGATGGCTTCGACGATTTCGCCCCGCCGGATGAGAATGTCCGGCTTGGTCAGGAATAGTTCGCTACCGCTTTCATCTCGCAGGCACTTGCGGAAACCGCCTTGGGCAGTCGCCTTGAAGCCCGTTCCCTGCAAAACGCGATCAACGAGACGTGCGGTGTAGGTCTCGAACAGGATATTCATGTCGAACAGCAGGGAGATCCCCTCGGTCTGGCCGCTCGACGTCGTTTGAAACCGATCGCCGAGGAGCATCTTTGCCAGATTGAGGAGTCCCTTCCAGCGAACGTTCGTGCGGTCCAGCGATACCTCGTTCCACGCCAGACGACGCGGATGAACGGGAGTGATATCAGCATAGACCGCCGCAAGCTCACGCAGGGCTCGATCGTTCGAAGCCGAGCGCGTGATCCGCAAAAGCCGCGTGATCGCAGCTTTCATGATCTGATTGAGCGCGATGTCCGGCGAGAGATCGTCGAAGCGACAAGCGAGGCGCTGGGGGCTTGCTGCGAGCACGGTGAACTGGCGACGCAGATCGAGGCGGCCGCGCAGGGTGGGCAGATCCTCCGCGACCTCGACATAGCGCCGCGGCATCCCTTTGCGCACGGCGTCCGTCAGCCGCGAGGCAAAGAGAGCGATCAGGATTTCGAGAAGGTTATCGCGCTGCGTTCCGAGCCCGGTCGCAGCACCGGCGGCGATCGGAAAATCGAACGCGAAGGCGAGCATATGGACAAGCCGGTCGCGGATACGCGTTTCATTCGGCGCGGAATCGCCGGCAAAATCGATCTTCGGCAAGATCTCGAGAACGCAGTTGCCCGCGACGACGACGCCGACGACGTGCCGTGCGTAGAGCCCATTGGCGCGACGATCGAGGGCGACATGACCCAAGCGCGATGCGCTTGCAGCTGCGTGGAGGCGATCGGCGACACCTCGGTTGATCTTGTCATCACCCTCGCCGAATTGCAGTCCGGTCCATTCCAACAGGGTCCGGCGGATCATCGGAATATGTCGTAAGCATTGTCCGCGAATGGCGCGCGCACTGTCCAGCGCACGCGATTCTCGGCAAATGCATCGTCCGACAGCCCCGGAGGCGCATTGAGGGGTTTGCGCTCCAGGAACCGCGCGCCATCGACGTCGCCCAGCACGGACGCGATCTTTTGCCAGTCCTCGAAGAAATATTCGGCGAGCAGCGGGATGACCTTCCGGCGCATCACGGCGTCGACATCCTCGCGGCTTCGACAAGCCATGAAGAAGGCATGGCCGATCTGATGTTCGCGATCGAAGAGATACTCGATACGATCGTTGATCACGCGCAGCATCGCCACGAGGGGGATGCCGGTCGAAGTCTCGGCATCTCGGAGGTGCTCTGGCTCCGGCATCAGCTCGATGAAATCGAACCGGCGCCGCAGTGCCGTGTCGAGAAGCGCGATGGAGCGGTCCGCCGTGTTCATGGTGCCGAGCACGTGAAGATTCGAGGGCACGCCAAACGTGTCGTGCGAATAGGGAAGCGTCACGGTCAGCACGTTGTCTTCTCCCAGCCGCTTGTCGGGTTCGAGCAGAGTGATCAGCTCGCCGAACACTTTCGAGATGTTGGCGCGGTTGATCTCGTCGATCACGAGGACGAACTGGTTCGGGCGGCGAGACGAGAGGTTCTGCAGTGTTTGATCGATCTCGCCTGCGCCATGGCCGGAGGCCTCCGACAAAAGGCGTTCGAGGGCCGCCCGGTTGAGGAGGTCCGACCGGAGCTCGTAGCAGGACGATTGCGTCAACGATTTTCCGTAGATCGCATCGGCGGGAATCGGGTCCTTCGGGACAAGCAGCCAATTGACGGGACGGCGCTGGTCGTAGCGTTCCGGCTCGCCCGGTGCGTGGTAGTAATCGCCGGTCACGATACCGATCGCGCGGATCAGACTGTTGCCGTGCGAAACGACGACGAGGTCACCGACATTCATCTCCAGAAGCCGCCAGACCTGAGCGATATCACCCGAATTGCCGGAGGTTCCGGGTTTTTCGTCGTTCACCCGGCGATAGACTTCGTCGTAGTTTCGATACTTCGGATCGCTCCAGTCGAGGCCGAGGCCCCAGCCGAGAGCCGTGTAGCCGCCTTCGATCGCAGCATCGAACAGATAATCTTCCCAACCGGCCCGTCCGATGCTCATCTTGAACACGCGGCGGGACCCAAGGGCGAAAGGTGTCGCCTCGGGACTGACAGGCTGACATGCGGCAATCCTTGCGCGCTCGGCTTCTGCGGAGATGCGACGGAAGACGCCGTTGACGGGCTTGAGCTCAAAGCCGGCCGACGATGTTTTGGGTTCGGATTGCGGCCCGGTCCCTTCCGCTTCTTCGAGCCCTTGCGTTGGGCGCAGGCCTTCGACGAAATCCTCGTAGGCATAGGACTGGTGGAAGGTCACGAACTCGATCTGTTTGGTGGCGACGAGTTCTGCGTATCGGGCTCGTACAGCTTCCCTGTCATAGAGAGTTTCTTTCCGCCAGTCGTCGCCGTCGATCAACGCAACAGCGTGTCGCGACGTGGCGTAGGTCTTGCCTGTTCCTGGTGGACCGTAGAGGATCAGATTGCGAGGTTCGGGAACGTATTGGATTGACGAAGCCGTGCTGTCGTCGCCGTGCGGAATGTTGCCTGCTGGCATGTCTCCCCCCTCTGCCGGAATGTTCAGAGCTTCTGCGATAGATTTCGAAATGCGATAGGCGACGAGCTTTTGCTTGCCGTAGCCGAGAAGGTTTGCCGGCCCACCGCCAAGCGGAGCCATTCGGACAAGCCGGCGGTCGATCAGAAGAAAGCGCGCGACTGCTATCAGGTCTGTAGTGAACTCGGTTTCCTCGAGCTTATTCCCGCCCGTGGAGATGCGGTATGCAGGCTCGTCGCCGCCTTGCGGAACCATCGGCTTCGGCGCGAAGGCGGTGCCGCTCCGATCGAACAGCAGGATTGGATTTTCCGACGTCTCTTCTTCATCGATGCCAAAATCGGCATCGAGGCACACCCAGGCGAATCCCTGGACGTCCAGAAGATCGCGCGGCTGCCATGTCCAGTCGTTGCGCATCACGGCGAAGATGCGGTCGAGCAGCCGCTGCCATCCTGCGATTTCGTTCGGATCGGACGGGCCGATGTCGAAGATCGGCCTACCAAGGAGGCGTCGAGCGAGGTCGCCCGCCTTGCTGACCTCGACGAAGCACGTTTCGGACGGGTGGCCGGCTGCGCGGACGGTGTGCGTGAGGCAGCGGATTTCGCCCGGCGTCAGCGTCGCGGCTGCCTCGCTTCGCATCGTCTCCAGCTCGGCGGCGGCCCGCGCGATTTCCTTCGTTCCCGGACGGAATTCCCCCACATCGGCGGTCGCCGGCTCGCGTGCGAGCTGGCCGAGGATTGCATAAAAGCGATCGGCAAGCTGCGGCACCTTCTTGTCGATCGCATCGCGCGTCTGCCATCGCAGCAGGGGACCGGCCTGGGGCACCAGGGCATCGTAGACGGCCCGGCCGGTCGAGGCCTCGTCGGTGCCGCGAGCGATGGCATCCGCGACCTTGGCAAGGATCTCGTCCTTGTAGGCCCGCTCAATCCGCCAGTATTCGCCGCTTTGCTGCTGGAAATTCTCGAAGTCCGGCATGCGCTCCAGAAAACTGGCCTTCATTGCCTCCAGCTCCGGCCAGTTCCCGGTTGGTTTGGGTGGCTCGCCGTCCATGAAGCGTTTAAAGAGGCGGAGATAGCTGCGAAGCGCGGTCAGATATTTTTCCGGGATCGTGGTGTCGGAGAGGACAGCGTAACTTCGATCTCCAGCTTTGGCCGCCTCCCGCATGGTGCCGAGATGGGCGATGAGCCCGCGGAGGCCGTCGGCCCGGTAGGCTTCGTCGAGGCTCTGCTGCGGGGCCTTGATCGCGGCGAGCTTGTCTTCGAGATTGCGAAGGCGCGACAAGCGTGTCGACACGGCCTTCTGCGTGCGCCCTCCTTCAAGCAGCCATGTCTGAAACGCTTCGTCCTGCATGATGGCCGTCCCCGTAATACACGCTTAAAATAAATTTTGCACGTCGATAGCGCGGTATGACATGTTTCGAAAGAGGGCGTGAGCAGTCTGCACAGATGTCTCGATCGCTCGCTATTTCGCGGAGACCGCGATCCGTTTCGCGGCTCGTAAACATCCTGGCGTCACGAATGACGGGCGCCTAGCGCGTTGCGTCGTAGGACCAATAGCGCGGTCAGCGCGTTCTCGACCTCGCTGAGATTGGCTTCGGCGGGTGCTGTGGCCTTATACGGAAGCCTTCCGCCGGCCACGCTTCGGCTTCGGCGCTTTCGCGCGCTCGGCGCGGATGCGCTCAAGGAGAACGCTCGCCGGCTCGTCGTTCGGGTCCTGCGGCACCAGCTCGCCGCGGAAGGCTTTTGCGAGGATCGCCTGTTCCAGTCGGTCGAGGAGTTTTCGGGCACGGGCGGCCTCGGCCTCCATGCGGTCGGCGCGAGCGAAGGCGGTCCGAAGCCCGTCAACAATTCGATTTTGAACATCTATCGATGGCGCGGGTAGTTCGAGCGCAAAAAACTTGCCCTGTGTTAGATTGAGGCCGCTGTCGCTGATACCCGTTTTCATAGCCTCAATGCGTTCAAGAGCCTGGGGCGAGTTTAACATGAACGCTAAGAAGGCGGGGCTCACTTCACCCGTGCAACGCAGGCGATACATCTTGTCGGCCAGCATAAGCCGCGGCCTGGTCGTCTCGACGAGGCAGGTTACCCCGCATCGGACCCGTGGACCTGCTCGCGTGACGAGGATGTCCCCCGCTCTTACTTCGATATGGGCGCGCGGCTGGAGATCGAGAGGCAGAACTTTGTTTTCACCTGACTGATAAGCCATCGCCTGGATCGCCGTCGTCTTTAACACCGCCCACTCGTCATCATTGGACGAAGGGTAGTTCTCACATTTTGGACTCCACCCTTGGTCAAGAGTCTCGATAAGGTCACCAAGCTCGGAAATTCGGTAGGCAGACGCAATTTGATAGGCTTCTCGCAATGCAGCGAAGCGCAAACTTGATGCCAGCGCCGCCACCCGGTCCAGTTCCGCCCGCGCACGGGCGATGCGGGCGGTCAGCGCGTCCAGCTTCGCGACGATCCGGCGCTGTTCGGCGGCGGGGGGGAGATCGATGTGAAACGCTTTGACTTCTGGGAAATAGATCGTCGTATGGGTCGAGCCTTCGCCAAAGCGGCGTATGTCTTCGCCTTCCGCAAGAAGCGCGTTGAGCAGGTAGTCTGGGTCGATTGTCTCGCTGCAGGTCCAGTTCACGAAATCCTGGCTCGTCGCCATGTCTCGACCCATCTTCACGACATATCCAACGGACGCTGTTCGTGAGAGGCACACGGTGTTCTTCGGCAACAGGACTGCCGCGGAATTATCCAGCCCCAGTTCTGTGACGTGCTGTGCCGTATCGTTGATGACCTTTCCATGATTGGCTCCGGCGTCCCGAATGCCGATCCACGGAATGTCACCGTCCCAGTAATTCGGCTCGTGGCGGCTTGGCGTGTGCCCGGTTCCGAGGTCTGCGACGTCGGTCAGCGGCGCACGGCTCCAGCCCGTCGGCAAGGGATGCCCCGGATCGTTGACGGATATCGCGCATCTGCCCTTGATGATCGCATCGGTCGCTGCACGGCCTGCCATTACTCCGCCGCCTCCGGCAAATCCGCCGTTTCCGGCATCCCATCCCCCAGCTCTACCAACAGCGCCCGCACTTCGGTCATCGCCGCGGTCAGGTGCCCGTCGATCGCGGCCAGGATGTCCTCCGGCGTCTCGAGCCCGTCCTCAGCCTCGTCGCTGGTGTCCTTCAGCCAGGTGATGTCGAGATTGTCGCCGCGCGCCGCGATGCCCTCGCGGGAAAAGCGCCGGAAGCGGCCGGTCTCGCCCTCGTCGGTCCGCTCGGCACGGCCATGAGGGTCGGCACCGAAGGCGGTGACGAATCCGTCGAAATCGGCGGGTTTCAGCGGGTTGGTCTTGCCATAGGCCGGCGCGCCGGAGCGCATGTCGTAGATCCAGACCGCCTCCGTCGCGTCAGTCAGCGGCGCCTCGTCGGTGGAGCGGGTGAAGAACAGAACGTTGGTCTTCACGCCTTGTGCATAAAAAATGCCGGTCGGCAGGCGCAGGATAGTGTGGAGGTCGCACCAATTCATCAGCCGCTGGCGCAGCGCCTTGCCGCGCCCGTCGTCGAAGAGGACGTTGTCCGGCACGACGACGGCGGCGCGCCCGCCAGGCTTCAGCGCCCGGATACAATGTTCGACGAAGGGAAGCTGGTAGGAGGAGACGCGGTCGGTGATCGTCAGGTCGTCGCGCGTCGGCGGGCCGCCAGCCGGGCCGAAGGGCGGATTGGTGAGGATCAGGTCGGCCTGCTTGAAGCGGGTTTCCGAGCCTGCCGGCGACAGGGTGTCGGCAAGATTTAGGTGGTCCGGGTCGATCGAATGGAGATGCAGGTTCATCTGCAGCAGGCGAAAGGTATCCGGCACGTTTTCGAGGCCGCGCAGGGCCTGCGAGAGCTGGAAGGCGCTCTTGTGTTTATCGTCTGCGAAATCGAAATAGTTGTCGCTCCGCGCCCGCATGTACCGGTCGGCCGCTATCAGGAAGCCACCGGTGCCGGCGGCGGGGTCCTGGATGACCTCGCCGGGCTGCGGCTTCATGAGGTCGACCATGACGTCGATTAGGACGCGCGGGGTGAAATACTGGCCGGCGCCGCGCTTGGTCTCCTCGGCCATCTTCTGGAGAAGGCCCTCATAGGCATCGCCGAAAGCGTCCCGCTCGTCGGAGAACCAGTGGAGGCCGTCGATGGCATCGATCAGCTTTCTGAGGTTCGCCGGCTCGCGAACGATGGTCGTGGCATTCTGGAAGATCGCGACGATGGAGCGGTCGGCGATCTTGGCGCCGTCGCCGAGATCGATCAACGCTTGGCGGTAAAGTTTGAGGACCTCGGTCTCGCTCGCCCTCTTCAGGGCGCCCCAGCGATAGGGCTCCGGAATGCGGCTTTCGTCCTTCTGCTCCGACGCCATCTTCAAGAAGAGGAGATAGGTGAGTTCGGTGACATATTGCTGATAGGTCACCCCGTCCTTGCGCAGGAGCGCACAGAGGCGCCAGAGCTTGTTCACCAGATCGGCGGAAGGGTTCATGCGGCAACTCTCGTCATGCGGCGTTCGGGCTGTCCCAGATCGCCGTGTTCAGGTCTTTGAGGACGGTCTCTAGCGTGGAGTCGAATTCCCGGTCGATGGTCTCGAAGCCGCCGAACTGGGCAAAGAGCGGCTCGGCGAGGAGCTCGGGGTCGCCGACCGGCTGGGCCTTCAGCGCCCGGCCGATGCGGTTCAGCCACTGGCGCTGCTTGGCTGTCCAGGCGCGACTGGCGAGCATCTTCTGCAGGCCGTTCTCGACACGGGTCTCGTAAGGGACCAGCGGATCGCCGATGGCCGCCTGACGCACGAAGCCGATGATATGGGCGGCGATGTCGGCATTGCGTGCCATGCCATAGGCGCGGCGGAGGCCTGCTTCCGAAAAGCCCTCGGCGTCGAGCAGGGTGGCGAGCTCCTTCAGCTCCTTGCGGGTGAGTTCGCGCGGACGCTGGGTGGCGGCGATCATCGCCGGCACGGCGTTCATATTGGCGCGGACATAGGCCTCGAAGCTCTCGATATAATCGGCCGGGCTCGCCTTCTTGCCGTAGTCGTCGACGACCGAGACGACCTCGTCCTCATGCTCGGAAATATAGACCTTTGAGCCGCGCCTTTCGGGATTGGCTGCGTCGAGCACGCCGGCGAGCTGCGGGTGCTTGGCGAACAGCGCGGCGACTTCCTGCGGTGACTCGTCCTTCAGCCGGTCGGCGAGCGTGGGGAGGGGCCCGAGCACCGTTTCCAGCGCTCCGCGTCGCTCCGGGTCGAGATATTTGATACGCTGGCGCAGCTTCACGACGATCTGATCCCGCACGAAGGTCTTGTCCTCCCTGCTTGTCGCGCGGTCGAGATCGGCGACGAGGGCGGAAAAGGTCAGCTTCGGATCGACGACGACCGGCCGCATGTCGCTGACGTCCTGCAGCTTCTCGTAAAGGTCGACGGCATCGAAGATCCGGAAATACTCCTTGCCGATCTCGTCGCAGCGCCGTGTGGCCCGGCCGATCATCTGGTCGTAGAGGATGCGGCTGTTCACCCGGCGCACGAAGACGAGATTGACGATCGCCGGCACGTCGATGCCGGTGGTCAGGAGATCGACGGTGACGACGTATTTCGGACGCGGGTCGTTCTTGAACGCCTTGATATGGTCGAGCGGGCGATCGATCGACCCGGTGATCTTCTCGACAAGATCGTGAGGTTGCGGGCCGTATTCGGCGGCAAGCGCCTTCCGCAGTTCGTCGACCAGGACATCGGCGTGACCGTTGCTCGCCGCAAAGAGGAGCGTCTTGCCCGGCTGGTCCGGCGGGCATTCGGCGGCGATCACCTCGGCGACCGCCCGGTTGAAGGCGCGCGTGTAGACCTTCTTGTTGAACTCGGAGACCTCGAAATCCTGCTGGTCTTCCAGGGTGAACAGATCGATCTGCCCGGTGCGGCGGTCGATGACGTTGACTTCCTCGCCCTTGTCAAAGCTGATCCCGGCCTGGCTGAGAGCCGTCGTGATGCGCCGGGGCGGGCGATGGTCGATGAGATAGCCGTCGATGACGGCCTGACGGTAGCTGTAATGGAAGACGGCGGGTCCGAAGATCTCGCGGGTGTGGAGCGCCGGCGTCGCGGTCAGCGCAACCTTCGTCGCGTCGAAATAGTCGAGCACCCGGCGATAGGCGGAGAGATAATCCTCGAGATTTCGGAAACTGAGGTCTTCCTCGCGGAGTTCCGCGTCGAGCGTGTAGCCGCGATGGGCCTCGTCGACGATGACGAGGTCGTAGGTGCCGGGCGTCGGCCGCGTCTCGTTCGGCTCGTCGAACACCCGCCGGATCATCGCCTGGACGGTCGCGACCTGGACACGGTCGCTCGCCTCGGGAAATTTCTGGTCGAGGCCGGCGACGGAAAACACCTGATCGAACTTCAGGAAGCCGCTGGTATCGGTCGTCGACATGGCATCGAGGGCCTGGCGACCGAGTGAAGTGCGGTCGACGAGGATGAGGATGCGGCGAAAGCGCTTGGCCCTCAGGAAATCGTATATCATCGCGAGGGCGAGGCGCGTCTTGCCGGTGCCGGTTGCCATCGACAGAAGGATCGAGCGCTGGCCGCGAGCTACGGCTGTCTCGACCGCCGCAATGGCCGCCTGCTGATAATCGCGAAGGCCGGTGACGCCGATTTCGCGCTCGGCCAATTCGCCGAAGGCCGGTTCAGTGGCTTGCTCCAAACGCTCCGACAGGTCACGTGGCGAGAACCATTCGGGCAGAGCCACTGCCGGATTCTCGGAGCGTCGGGCATCCCAGAACCAGATGCCCGACTTCGTCTCCAGCTGTTTCACAAAGGGCCGGCCGTTGGTGACGAAGATGAAGGGAACGCGGTAGCTGTCGAGCCCGTCCTGCCAGGGCCCATCGAGCGGCATCTCTTCGCTTGAGAGGACGATGTCGCGCGCGTAGCGGCGGGCCTGGGGGAGATGGCCGGGAACATCGGCCAACTGCCGCTTCGCCTCAATGACGCCAATGCAGCGCCCGTCGACGAAAAGGGCATAGTCGACCCGCCCGCTCGTCGTTGGCCATTCCGCGATCGCCATCGCCTTGCCGGGTAGCGGGCGTGCCCCGTTCGCGTGGCGCAGGGACGTATGGTCGGCCTCCCAGCCGGCGCCGCGCAGATGGTCGTCGATGAGAGTTCGGGTGGTCGACTCGTCAATCTCGATGCGCGCCGCACTCTGCGCGCTATGCATGGCCAAGCGGTCGAGGTGTTGGCGCGGCGCGGTTTCGGCTTTCGCCTGGGTCGCCTTCAACTCGGCTTCGGCCGTCTTGAGCGCGGCTTCCGTTTCGGCCGCATAGCGCTCCCAGAATGAGCGGTCCTCGGCTTCGGTCTTCGCCTGCTCGGCAAATCGCTCTGCCTCATCGGCTGCTTGACGTGCTGCGAGCCTCGCCTTCGCCTCGGAGTCGGCGCTCGCTTCCACCGCTCGGCGCATTTCGTCGAGTTGACTCCTCAACGCCGCCGTCGCGTCGGTCGGCGCGGCCGGAGGAATGAAGGGGCTGGGACAGAACCCCGGCACCCCCGCATAGGTCTGATAAAACCAGATGGCGACGACGCGCGCGATCTTGAGGGCGGCGAGCGCGTCCGATGCCGAGCCACGGTTTTCGTGCGCGGCAGCGTTCCCGGCACGTTTCAAATGAAAGAAGAGGTCGGCGACCTCGCGCGGCAGCACGTCCCGCATCTTGAGGAGGCGCAACGTCTCGTCGAAACTCGGAGAGCGCTCGCGAAGGAGCGCATGCCGCGCAGCGACCTCCTTGGCCATGAACTCGCCGAACTGTCGCAGCCGGAACAGCGCGGCCGGCGGATCACTCTTGAAGTAGCTTTCGGCGAGCGTTGCCAACTTGGCGAGCTCAGGGCTTTCCTCGCTAAGGAACCCGAAATTTCCTTGCTCAGTCTTCATTTCAGTCCGTAGGGCGGCATCGATCTTTCAGTGCTTCCGTGATTGCGAGACGAGTGCGTGTCTCGCGAGCAAGCCTGCTTCAATTTGGAAATGCTTTCAATGTTCAAGACGAGCGGCACCAGCAAGTCTCTTCTGAAAGGTCGTGCCAGGCCAGACGCTTGGAGAGAAAAGTGTTCCACAACGAGAAGTTAGGTATTCGCCCCTAAACCGGTCCGAGGTCAATTTGCCAATCTGGGCATGGGATTGCGACACCTCAGTCGAAACTGGATACCATTCAAGAATGCCGATCATCGAAAACGCGCCCCTCGACGAAATTCAACGTCGTTTCGTTACCGCGAACGACACAGACATCCGGCTGCTCGCCCCGGCCGGGTCCGGGAAAACGCATTCGCTGTTGTGGCGCTGTTTGCATCTGCATCGGCAAAGCCGGTCCGCAGCACGGTTCCTGCTCGTGACCTTCACTCGAGCGGCGCGGGATGAACTGCGTGCTCGGCTCAACAGTGGCGGCGATTTCGCCGAGATCGCGACATCCGCAGATGTCGTGACGCTCAACGGATATGGCTGGCGAGCAGTGCGCGACACCTTCTCGAGCCCGAAGTTGTCGGTTTCCGCGTTCGAGCGGCAAACGCTGGTCAACGGGACATTGGCTTCGGCCTGGAATGAGGATGAGCGCCTCCGCGAGGCCATGCGCGCCTACCCCTTCAAGGCACCGGGTGTCCTTGCCAGCCTCCTCGAAACGATGAAGGCTCTTGGCTTTGATCATGAGACACCCTCAAGTCGCCAGGCGAACGACCGCATCGACGCTCTCGAAGACCTTGGGCTGATCGGACTTCTGGAGGAACCGAAAGAAAAGCTTCTGGAATTTGGAGCACTCGCGAACGGCCGCTGGGAGACGTTTCTCGCGACCGTCGTCCCATTCTTCGTGAAGGCCTGCGAAGCACAGCGACGGGCGGCGGCATTTACCCTCGAGGATCAAAAGTACTTCGGCTGGCTCGCTCTTCGCAACCTCGTTCGCGACCAACGCCTGCCTGCACCGGAAGCCCGCTTGACGCATATTTTGGTCGACGAGTTTCAGGACATTAATCCACTCGACCTCGAGCTAATCCTGACGATCGCCGCACTCAACGACGCAAAGCTGACCATTGTAGGTGACGACGACCAAGCGATCTTCGAATGGCGCGGGGCGGCGCCGGACTTCATTCTCGATCCGAACGAGCAGCTCGCTCGGCCGTTCGAGACGCATATCCTGGAAATGAATTACCGCTGCCCGCGCAACATCGTCATGAAGAGCGCCGAATTGATCGCTCACAACAAGCGCCGCGAGAAGAAGAAGATGACGCCGGTCTCCGAAGTGGAGGCCGAAATCAAGCGCCTCCACGGCGAGACCTTCCTCCATACGACGAACGCGGTCGTCAACGAGATCCGCGGGTTCGTTGCGGGGGGTCTTGCTGGCCAGCGGATGGCTCTCCTGTCGCGAAAGCGGGCGCAGCTCATTCCCTATCAGATCATGCTCGCACGCGAGGATATTCCGTTCTGCGCAGCCGAGGATCTCCATCTCTTCCTGTCCGACAGTTTCAAGCGCCTTCTCGGGGCGTTGAAGACCCGCCTTACGGCACAACAATTGCCTGCTTTGGCAGCGATCGGCTTCACGCCCCCCAATCTCGTCGACGAGATCATGGTCCTTGCGGACTCCGTCCAGCGCTATCCGATGCGCAAGGCCGAACGCGATGCGCTCGCTTCCTTCGTGAGATCAGCCCGCCCTGAAACCTATGACGCGGCGGTGGATCGGCTGGAAGTCTATGACGGGTCGATCCGCGGCGAAAAGGATAACGGGAAGACGGTGAAAGACTTCGCCCTTCGTTTGCGCCGCTTCCTGCACGCCGGAGACGTTCGCGCAGCGATCGCAGCGCTCGAAGAGCTCTATTCCGGCTTCCGCCAGGATTATGGGCGCGGGACGGAAGACATCTTTCTCGCCGATCCGCCATTCTTCTACCTTTCGGCGTTCGCCGGGACGTATGGCGATGATTTCAAGACCTTCATCGCCGATCTCGAAAAGGCCATGTCCACGTTGGTCAAGCTTCCCGGTTCCGACTCCGACGATCGGATGGACGAGCAGTGGAAGCGTCCCGTGCATCTTATGACCGCGCTTCGCGCCAAAGGCCGGGAGTTCCATACGATCGTCATGCTCGATGCCGTAGATGGCATCTGGCCGCTTCGTCGTGCCAAGACCGAGCGTCAGATCGAAGGCGAGCGTCGGCTCTTTTATGTCGCGATGACGCGCGCTAAGGCGCGGTTGCTCGTAACGACGAGTGGACGGATCGGGGATGCGCCCGTTCAGCCGAGCCCGTTTCTTCAGGAAGCCGGGCTGCTATCCTAATCGATCGATTTATCGCTGGAGAAGCCGGGTTCGACTGACGTCGAATGGGGCTGTTGAGTTTTGACGACAGCAGAGGAAGTGAATTGACGACCGATTGAGAAAGAGTTCGTTTTACGCCTTACCGAATTGATCTCGAAAGCAAAAATTGTGAAACATGCGCGCTGCGGTAGTATCGCCCTCTCTGAGGTGATGAGCCGTCGATACGGGGAATTATGGGGACGTCCGCATGAAATGGCTTCTGTGGTGGCCGATCAGACTGACGCTCTTTCTCGTGATCGTCGGTTTAAGCGTTTTCCTATTCGACGTCGTCTTTACCTGGCTCGATCTCGGGGTCGTCACGATGACGGTCGGCGAAGCGATCGATGGCAACTATGAAGCGCTCACCAACGAGGACTTCGCCTACTCGCTGGCGACGCTGATCTTCGCGTTCGGAGCGGGTATCGCCGCTGCTTTCCTTTTCGCAAACGTGGCCTTCGTGCTGCTCGCTGTCCGGCGCTCCCGAAGGGTCCTTGAAAAAGCAATGAAGGCCGGGAATTCCCCTGGCGACAAGCTACTCGCATATTCGGACAAGCACGACGACATCCGTGGACGCCTGACCGGAAGCTTCTTCGTCGGCCATGCCTTCAAGGAATTCTGCGAGACTCTGGTCGTCCCCGACGAACGCGGCAAGCCGATCGTCAACACGGTGCGCCCGCAATCCTTCATCAATGCAAGCCTAGCACGCGAGCGCTTGCCAGGCCTGAAAATCATGCCGAGCATCCCTGGCTACTTCGTCGGTATCGGTCTGCTTCTGACGTTCATCGGTCTCGTCCTCGCCCTATCGAAGGCAGGCGAAGCGACCCAAGCAGGGGACGCCGACTCCATGACGATCGCGCTCAACGGATTGCTCGCTGTGGCCTCCTTCAAGTTCGCGACCTCGATCGCGGGCCTTGGAACGTCGATCTTTCTCGCGATCTTCTTTCGCATCTACCAGGTTCTGCTCGAGAGCAGCTTCGGCAAGTTCTGCGAGACGCTGGAAAATGGCCTCGTCTACCAGGCGCCACAATCGATCTCGGCCGAGATGAGCCAGACGCTGAAGGAGCAGCTGCGCGAACTGAAAGATATCACGCAAGGCGAGTTCTTCTCCCGCATGGGTCGTGAAATGGAACCGATCGTCGCGCGTGCCGTCTCGGGCGCGATGACGCCTGTCGGCGATCGGATCTACGAGGCGGTCGGCAACATTTCGCAACAGGGCACGGCTGGCATGGAAGCCATGATCACCAGCTTCAGCGAGAATGTTCAAATGGGGGCCGGTGCTGAATTGAAGGCCTTGGCCGAGACGCTGGCGCAAATGGAGAAGACGCTGTCGGGACTTCAGAACGAGTTGCGGGGCTCGGGTGAAGACGTCAGCCGCCGCCTGTCTGAAGCGGCGGAAGGCCTGAAAGCCCTCGTCGATACGGCCGGTTCTAATATGGAGGAGAGTTCCGCAAAAAGCCGGGATGCTTTCGCGGAGATCGCCCAGGCACTGAAAGAGAGTCTCTCAGGCGCCGGCGAAGGGCTCAACGCAAAGATTTCCAGTGCAGCCGATGCGAGCGCGCGGCAGATCGACGAAACGATGGCGAATGTTCTCGGTCGTCTCGATGCACAGATCAGCCAATTGGGCGCGGGTCTCAACGCGATCCAGGAGACGATGGCGAGCGAGGCGGCACGGACCGAGGAGGAAGGGCGGAAGCGGCGGAGCGACGCCGACGCGCTGGCCGATGCGGAACGTGAACGCGCTATGACGCGCACGAAGGAATGGGAGGCGGCCCAGCGCAGCGCCCAGGAAGGGCTTGCAGAGAGCGTCAGCGAGGTCGCGGGGCGCCTGACTGCTGCTGTCGAAGAAGCGACCCGACGCGTGGAAGCTCGTTTCGGCGAACTTGGAACTCGGTTTTCCGAGGTGGAGCGCGCGCTGGCCGGACAGACTCTCGCTTTGCAGGGAACGGCCGGCGAAGCCCGAAAGACGGCGGACGCCTTCTCGGACACTGCACAACAGATCCGCGTCGCGACGCCGCCACTGATCCAAGTCAGTGAACGCTTCTCCAAGGCAAGCGACGGCATCAACGAGTCCCTGCAGCTCACGCTCCGCTCGATCGAAGCGGCAAAAGGCGGCATCGAGACGCTCGCACTTTCGCTCACCGAGGCGAACCAGCGGAGCGGCGAGTTCTGGGACGGTTTCCGTGCCAAGTTCGACAGCGTCGACACAGCGCTCGGGGTAGCGGTCACTACGCTATCGACCGCGACGACGAACCAGACCGACAGCCTCCGCGATCAGGTGCGGACGGTGGACCACGAACTTGCCAAGGCGATTGGAAACTTGCAGCCGCTTCTGAACGATTTGTCGAACGCTGCGGGCGATCTCGCCGATAGCGTCGGCCATCAGCAGCGCAGAGCATCCGGGTCGAACGGCCAATCGTTCGAGAGAGCAGGCACATGATTGCCGATCACGACGTCGCGCACGGGAGTGAAGGAGAGGAGGAGAGCGAAAATTACTTCATCTCCATGACCGACATGATGGTTGGCATCCTCTTCGTCTTCATCATCATGCTGATGGTCTTCGCGCTGAACTTGCAGCGGCTGACCGACCAGACGCGTGACCAGATCGCGGTCGCGGACGATCTGGCGCGCCAGATCTCGGAATTGCAAGAACGGATCGACAGCGAGTTCGCCGCAATCAACGAGGCGGACGCCGCGCGTCGGCAATTGCTGAAGACGTTGAAGGACAGCCTGCAGGCGGCGGGTCTTTCCGTCGAGATCGACGAAACCAACGGCGTGCTACGATTGGCCGAAAATGCCATTCGTTTTGCATCCAACGACTCCCGGTTGTCGGCGCAGGCAGTCGGTAATGTCCGAAAAGTCGCCGGCGTCCTGGCAGAAACGCTCCCGCGTTACGCGCTCTGCAACCAGGATGGGTCGTGTCAGCAGTCCGACGCAGCAAACCGCGTCGAGACGGTCTTCATCGAAGGTCATACCGACGTTACCGGTCTCGACGAGCGCAACTGGCAGCTGTCAACCGAGCGGGCCGTCAATACCTATCGCGAGATCATCGAAACTGCACCCAAATTGCGGGACCTTCGCAATGGCGAGGCGCGGGAAGTTCTAAGCGTCTCGGGATATTCATCCACCCGTCCGGTCTCGGAAGGAAGCGAGAGAACGGATTTTGATAGGAATCGACGTATCGACCTGCGCTTCGTCATGGAAGCGGACGACCGAAAAAGGCTGATGGAGATTTCGAGTCTCCTCGACCAGATGAATGCGCGGATCCGGCGCCTGCGAGGGGACGCGCCGGTCGAAGGTGGCAGCGATCTTGGTCTAAGGACCGGAAACGATGGCTGATGGGGAGGAGAGCGATCGGCAGGACACCGACAAAGACGGTGGTGACGGCTCTGATGAGCATCATGCGGATGATCGACAGATCGGTCTGCGCGAGGCGATCGGCGATCTACTGGCACGCCACCGACATGCCCCCGCGTCCTCACCACCCTCGGAACTCACGCGCACCGTTGCGCTATTGGACGGCGTCGAGGCATATGTCAGCGAAAGTCCCAAGAAGGATTACGACGTCATTGCATCCCAGATCGCCAGTTGTCTCGCCGCGCGAGACCGGATCGCACAACGAAACCTGCGGGACGGTGCATGGTGCATGTGGAAGACCAAACCTGCGCTCGCAGAGGATGCACCGATATTGAGCGAGTTTCTCCGTCGCTGCCAGGCGGAAAACGACAAGCGGATCGCTCGCAATCTGTTATCTGCCTATTTAACTCAATGGCAGGATGATCGGCCCGGGCTGAACGAGATTTCCGTGGCCTGCACGTCGCTGGCGGGTGTCGCGGGGCACCAATATTCCGAAGCGCAGTGTCGTTACCGCCTTTTCAGTCTGCCTTCGGGGCCGGTCGAGCTTGGTCGCGCCGCCGTCCAACAGAGGCGCGCCCCGCCTACGCTTCTTGCGGAACTCGGGTTTTCCGACAGTATCGCTCGCGGCGGCTTCTCACTTCCCTGCACCCGAGCCGCATTGGAGACAGCCGGCGAGACTAAGGAGCTCTCACCACGCGAGCGTCTCGACCTCGTCCGCGATCTGGCTCTGCTGCCCGACGGCACTTTGATCAACCAGACTCTGAGTGTGCCCTTCGCGAATGCCCTTCTAATGCCTTATTCCGCAAAGAGCCCGACAGAAGATATCAAGCAGGAGACGATCAATCTGGTGACGAGAGTCCTCGGCGATCCTCGGACAAATTCCTGGATCGGTATGGATCAAGCGAGGAGGGTCCTGCTCCGATGGCTGACCAGATTGGCGCTCAGCCAGTTCCTTGATGTCGTCGAAGCTGTCAATCCGGACCCCAATTGGAAATATCGCCGCCGCTTCTGGGAAGCGATGAACGAAGAGGAGGCGATACTTGGCGCGTGGGCCGTTCTCAGCAGCGAAGGCGAGGCGGAAGCTCGGCGTCGGTTTGGCCTGGACACACCTTTCGCAACTTTTCATCGTGGCTACGTGCAGTCAGGACATGCTGTTTTGCTGATGCAGATCGGCCCCGGCATCTGCGCAGAGTGGAGTTTCAGCGGCAAGTGTCGATTCTGGGCAGACTCAAGCCGGCAGGGTGCTCCCAAAATGTACGAGAAGTCGTACGATGCGGACTTTCTTCGAAAAGGGCGCTCCTATGCCCCTGTTCTTGAGGTCGTGCATTCGCCTCATCGAGACAGCCGCTCCGGCGTGGAAACGGCTTGGCAGCATAAAGTCTATCGCCGCATTTCCGGTATGACAGGCATTCGCGTCCCCAGCGATCGCTATATGTAGATAGAACATGACTTTCGCCGCCACATACGCCGAAGCAGGCGTCGAGATCAGACACAAAGCCCGCAAGATAATAAGAAGTGGCGTGACTCCGCCCGATCAATGGACGTCTATATCGGGCGGCGAAAAGCGAGCCGCAACCGCTTTGCTGGCGATAGTCGAACGCGACGAAGCTGTCTTGATAGACGACGGTGTTCGTCTCACCCATGAGCGGGCGGCCCGTCTGCCAGCCTCGCTTGCCGCGGCCATAGGCCTGCCGCCACTCGTGCCGTTGTCGGTCACACTCGGTTTCGACGGCAAGATGACGGATCGTGACGGCCGCATCCGTGCGCGATGGTATGATGACGGGCTTGCGACCGTCCGGCCCAAACGCACCGGATGCATCGTCGAATGGTGTCAGGACAGACAGGGCCGTCTGTCCCCGCAGCTGTTCACCTTGATCGAGGCCGTCGACGCCTATAACGCAACCGACGGGCAGGAAACGGAGTGGCGCATCGAGGCCTGGATGCCGGTTCAGACGGCCCTTGTGGCCGCAACTGGCGAGCGCGTCGATGCCGATTCCTATATAAGCCATCTGACCCTCTATCAGGCTGGCTCGCTATCGCTCGACGTGCGCGCAGGCAAGGACGGGCCGGATTTCGCGCCGATCCCGATGGGTCGCGACCGCGCAAGCGGCCCGACGGACGGGGACGCGCCGGTTCCAGATGACGATGGCAGCGGCGATCCGGCCTCCGTCGACCGACCGCCCGACGAGAATACCGCCGCCTTGCTGCCGCGCGATCTGCAAGCAGTGTTCTTGCAGCAGTTCCGGAAAGAGGAGGCGACGCCGCCGGCCTATGTTCTCGGGCGCGGCGAGTTCATGGTCGTCGATCCCGAGCTCCGCACCGCTCTCGATGTCGTTCGAAATAAACGCCGCGCCCCGCGGAGTGAGCGCGAAGACTTCGTCCGCAATCCATGGGCGGCCTTCAGCCAGGCGCTTGCAAGAAAGCCGAAATCACCCTCTGAACCGAACCTCGAGGAAGCCGAGAACGTCGAAGATAATGCAGAGCTGTCGTCGTCGCTGCTCGTCGAGACGGCGCAATACGCCGAGCGGGTGATCGGCCTCGGCGTCTGGCAGAAGCCTGATATCCCATGGCTTAAGGCACCCGGCGGGCAGTGGTTGCCTGAGCGGTTTCCGGTTACAATCGGTGAGACGGTCGTCACCCTCGACGAGCGTTCGACGGCAGTCTTGAAGGAGACCTGGACTGCGGCCGTCGCTGCGGGTGAGAGCAAGATCGTGCATGAGGGCGCGACGCTCGAGACGGCGAAAGTCGGCGACACTCTGCGTTCTCTCGGGATCGTCGTTGACGAGCCGGAAGGAGAGAGCCCCGACGGCCCGAACTATACTCAGGACGATACCGGAGACGGGCCGAACGCCGGCTTTGAGGAAGCCACGGCCACATCGCCCGATCCTCTTTCGCAAATTCCTGATCCTTCGGAGCCGCCGGTCGCACCCGACCGCCAAGTCCTGCTCATTCACCAGAATTTCGAGGGCGTCGATTACGAGATCGCCTATCCCCGACGCGCGCCCGACGAGACGGTCGATTTTCCGAAGCACCTCACGCGATCGGAGCCGAAGCCGCACCAGTGCGAAGGGTTTGCATGGCTTTCCGCCGCCTGGAAGGTCGGGTGGCCCGGCGTGCTCCTCGCCGATGACATGGGCCTCGGCAAGACGTTCCAGTCGCTTGCCTTTCTCGCCTGGCTCCGCGCCGAAAACCTCAAGAAGGGCTCATCCCGCCTGCCGGTTCTCGTCGTCGCCCCCACGGCTCTCTTGCGCAACTGGATCGAGGAGGCAGATCGCCATCTGATGCCTAATGCGCTCGGCGAGCGGGTCGACGCCTTCGGAAGCGCGCTTTCTCGCCTGCGAACGAAGAGCGGAGACGGCTGGAGCGATGAGGACAGCCTCGATGTCGCGCGCATGCGCAGGGCCGACTGGGTTCTAACGACCTACGAGACTCTCGCCCAGCATCACCGCGCGTTCGCCCGCACCGCCTTTTCTGCAGCAATCTTCGACGAGGCGCAGAAGATCAAGAATCCGGGCACCGTGAACACGCAGGCGGCGAAAGCGATGAATGTCGACTTCTGTCTGATGATGACGGGCACGCCGATCGAAAACCGCCTGGCCGATCTCTGGTGCATCGTCGACCGCGCGGTACCCGGTTATCTCGGCGCGCTGAAGGACTTTTCGAAGGCCTACGAGGATGTAACCGAGGATCGCTTGGGGGAGTTGAAAGCCAAGCTCGACGGCCCCGACGTAAGCACGCCGCCGCTGATGCTGCGGCGAATGAAGGAAGATATCCTGTCAGCGCTTCCAGAGCGTCGCCGGATCAGCCTTCCGGCGGAAATGCCGCCGGCTCAGGCGGCCGCATACGGCACAGCGCTTCGAGAGGCGATGGAGGGCGAGCGCAGCCACGGGGCGATGCTCAAGGCGATCCACGCATTCCGGGGTCTGTCGCTTCATCCGGATGGCGTCGCAGATCTCGATCCCTTCGATGCAGGAGCCGTGGCGACGTGGATCGGCCGCTCGGCGCGCGTGTCGGAAGCCGTCAAGGCACTCGACGAGATCGCGGAACGAGGCGAGAAGGCGCTCGTCTTTCTCGAAGACCTTGCGATGCAATCGGCCTTCGCGAGAGCGATGGCGACGCGCTACAACTTGAAGAAAGAGCCGGGCATCATCAACGGCAATGTGCCGGGCGAGAAACGGCTCGCTATCGTGGACGCCTTTCAGACCGGTCCCGCAGGCTTTGATCTTCTGGTGCTTTCGCCGAAGGCCGCAGGCGTCGGCCTCACGATTACGGCGGCCAACCATGTCATCCATCTGTCGCGCTGGTGGAACCCGGCCGTCGAGGACCAATGCAACGATCGGTGCTACAGGATCGGCCAGAATAAGCAGGTCACCATTTACATACCGCAGGCGATCCACCCCGCTTTCAAGGACGCGTCCTTCGATCTGACGCTGGACAAGCTTCTCGAACGCAAGCGTAGCCTGAGCCACGCGATGCTTCGGTCGCCTGTGGAGGACGGCGATGTTGCTGCACTGTTCGGTGGGGTTATTCGCCCGATCAATCGGGTGGTTTAGAACCAATCCTTCGCAAGGAACGGCTCCAACAAGAAAATTGCAATTAGCATCTCAGTCGCTATCTGTTACTTGTACCAGCCGAAGTTTCAATTCTCGAAATGTAAATACGGGTTTATCGGAGAATTCTCTAGATTCGTTGATGATTTTCGGACGGAGGCGGAGAATCCCTTCCTCTCCGCCATGGATTTTTCACTCTCCGCCATTTAAAATCCCGCTGATTAACGCATTCGACCCGATCGACACACCTGTTTCGGGAGCGTGGGAATGTCGGCGTTAGCGGGTCTATCGTGCCGTGTATCGCGTGGCGGGCCATCGGAGCCAATCAAGTCGAGCGCGAACCGACGCGGATCGGGTCCCTGTCTCGTCCGGTTCGTGACGATCTATCGCTTCCACATCCGTCGTCCGAAGGATCTGGATGTCGGTCGCTCGAGGCCGCCGATCCGGGTGAGCCTCGGCATATGTTCGATCTGCGAGACACGGCGTAGAGCCGGGTACCCTGCAGCTTATGCACGGGGGCCGGTTCGAGGAACCGGGAGGCAGACGGGCAGCTGAAGGCGGAGATGAGGACGGCGGGCGAATGGAGGACAGGACGCCGACCTTTTCCGAAGGGAAACTCGGACGAGGCGCTGGTCAGATGCGGGGATGGCTGAAGCCCCACCATTCTCTGATCGATCGTGTGCATCCTCGCCCGAAGCCGCAGCGGTACGAACGAAGCGTTCTCGCAAGTCCGCCGGTATCATTCCTCCCGCAGGGCTCGCTGCATCTGATCGGTGAAGGGTTTGATCAGATATGAGAGTGCGGTCCGCTCCTTGGTTTGAAGGAAGACGTCGACAGGCATGCCGGGGACAATCGATTTCTGGCTGATTTCCGAATGGCGCGGAATCCGGACGGTCGCAAGATAGAACGCCTGTCTGGTTGCCTCATCGACGCTTGCGGCCGCGGTTACAACCTCGACGGTCCCTGTTATCTCAGGCGTCGTGCGCTGATTGAAGGCGGAGAAGCGAAGCTTTGCGGTCTGGCCCGGCTCGACCTGGTCGATGTCGACGGGGGAAAGGCGCGCCTCGACCACGAGGTCCTCACCTTTCGGGACGATCGTCATCACGGTCTCTCCGGCGGCGATGACGCCTCCAATCGTATGCACCCGAACTTCGTTCACCGTTCCACCGATCGGAGCACGCACGTCCATTCGTGCGAGCTTGTCGGCCGCGGCGACCGCACGTTCATGAAGCTCGGATATGCGGCCCTCGACATCCCGAAGCTCGCGTTGCGCGTCCGTGCGCACTTGCTGGTCGAGCTCGATCAGTTTCAGTTGCGATTCACTGATCTGCCCTCTCGCACGTGCGATATTGGCGGACAGTTCGCCGGCGAGCCCGTCGAGCCGAGCGATATCGCGCTCGAGTGTTCGCGTCCGGCTGACCTCGACCATCTGTTTGCGAACGAGGGGCATCAATCGATCGAGATCCTCGGCAACGAGCGTTCTCTCCTCGCTGTTCGACGTCTGCTGTGCCTCAAGGCCACGTATCTCTTCTTCGAACTGATCGATCTGCGCCTGCAACTGCTTTCTCTGCGCATCCCGCGTGGCGCGGTTCTCCTCGAACAGTCTCCTTTCGCCGTCCACGATCGCTTCGGAGACGCCGTCGCCGCGCGCTTCCTTGTCGACGACGATCGCTTCGAGCCCGTCGCGTTCTGCGATCAAGCGGGCCTTTCGGCCTCCAAGCTCTGCGAGCTGCGAGCGCAGAACGCCGAGTTCGGCTCTCGTCTGGGTCTGGTCCAGACGCAGCACCACGGCCCCGGCTTCGACCTTCGCCCCCGGCGCAACGAGAATATCCTCGACGATTCCGCCATCTCGATGCTGTACCTCCTTGATCTGGGTGCGGACCGCCACCGTGCCATGAGCGATGACCGCGCCCGAAAGTTTCGCCTGTGCGGCCCAGCCTCCGCAACCGACGACAAGAAGGACGGCAAAGCTGCTCGCGAGAAAGACCCGCGATCTCACTCCGAAATTCTTGTCCCGTGGTCGTGCAGATCGCGGGCTGGTTGCGGACCGTGTCATTTCATCTTCCTCCAACAGGGCCTCGAGGCTTGTCTTGTCGTCTTTTCTCGACCAGTTCGTCCGGTTTCACGCATGTTCGACGATCGTGCGTTCGCCGAGATCGAAATCTGCTGCCGTCAGTTCATGCCAGCCGTCGAGGATGATCTCGGCATCATCCGCCGGCCGATCGCCGAGATGGGCGACGAGAACCGTCTCTTCGCCTCCGTCGTCGAGCAGACGATGCTCGAAGGTTAGGGCACCGATGTCTTCGGCGCTCTCCAAGGCGGCACCGGCGAAGAACAGCTTCTGGCTGCCGAAGCCATCTTCTGCGATCTCGATACGCGAGAGATCGATCCGGTCTCCGGGTTCGAAATCGACAATGCGGTCGCTCGGCCCGCCGTGATTGCGGATCGCGTCGAGACTGCGAAAGACGAACGTGTCGTGCCCGCTATTGCCGACCATGACGTTGACGTCGTCGCTTGCGATCAGACGGTCGTCGCCCCTTCCCCCCACGATGTTCTCGATGCTGAAGAGGCGGGCTTCCTCACGGTCGGCAATCCAGAGGCTCGCGTTGGGAAGATCGACAACGGTATCGAAGCCCTCGTTGCGCAGATCGATGGTGTCGCATCCCTCGCCTCCGCGATACTCGTCGACCACGCCGTCGGCGACCGCCACGAAATGGTCGTTCCCGCTCCCGCCATCGAGATGATCGAGACCCTGGTCGTCGCGAAGGACGTCCTCGCCGTCGCCGCCGAGGAGCGTATCGTTACCTCCGCCGCCCGAAAGATCATCCGCTCCGTCGCCGCCATCGAGACGATCGTCACCCATCCCGCCCTGGAGAGTGTCGTTCCCAGCATCGCCGGCAAGGACGTCGTCGCCGTCGCCGCCGTCGAGAACGTCGTCTCCCTCCCCTCCGAAGAGAAGGTCGTCGCCCGCACCAGCGTTCAGTTCGTCCTTTCCGGCATCTCCATGCAACTCGTCGTCGCCGCTGCCGCCGTCGAGCAGGTCGTCGCCTGCGCCCCCGTATAGGCGGTCGTCGCCCGCACCTGCGACGAGCACGTCCGAACCGTTGCCACCGTAGAGCGCATCCGCGCCCTCGCCGCCGTCGAGAACGTCGTCACCCGCGTCTCCATAGAGAATGTCGTCGCCCGAACCGCCGTCCAGCACGTCGCGTCCGGAGCCACCATGCAATTCGTCACTGCCGGAGCCGCCATCGAGGACGTCGTTTCCGTCTTCGCCGTAGAGAACATCGTTGCCGTCCTCGCCGAACAGGACGTCGTCGCCTGAACCACCGAAGAGGATGTCGTCGCCCGGCCCGCCATGGATGGCATCGTCGCCATCGCCGCCAATCAACCGGTCTTCTCCGGCTCCACCATAGATGACGTCGGCCGCCTTGCGGCCGTAGACGATGTCGTCGCCATCGCCGCCGAAGATGACATCCGCGAGCGGCGTGCCCAGAAGGACGTCGTCTCCTTCCGTTCCGACGATCTCGTTACCCGAGTCGGGGAGGATTTTCAGATGGGCGATCTGCTCGACCGCCTCGATGCCGTCGGTCACCTCGTAATGAAAGACGACGGGACGAGTGGAATCGACGTCCGGCGTGAAGATCCACTGCTCGGGTCCGATCCGGAGCAGCTTTCCACCATCTGCCTCGATGATCCCCAAAGCGAGGCTGTCCCCGTCCGGATCGCTCGCGCCCATCAGGAACATGGATGCGGTGATGAGGATCGAGACGTTCATCCGGCCATCGGTGAGATAGACCGGACTGAGAAGGACCGGCCGGCGATTGGCCCGGCCTTGAGGCGCGGTGACGCCGTCACCGGCGGGAGCCTGACCGCCGCTGCCCGGCAGATCGTCCTCGCCTGCCGGTGACGGGCTCGGCGGCTCTGCGGACCCCGTGCAGGAATGGTCGCCGATGGGCTTGGGAGCGGCATCGCGATCCGCCGAGCCGAACGGTTCCATGCCTGCATTTTCACGGGGAGAGACGCCATGGGCAGGACGCGTCTCTTCAGGAGAAACGGGCGCTTCTCTTTCGGCGTGCTCGCCCGGACTGAAGAGGCGCCGGCCCGCCTGCTGCACCGTGGCCCGCCCCGACGAATGATCGGAAAGCGAAAAGGCCCTCACCCGTTCAAATGACGCGTCGAAACTCAGCGCCCCCTCGGATGCCAGAAAGGCGACCGGGCTCTGCGTCGCCGCGGCGATCACCGGCACCTTGCGTCCGGAGAGCGTATCCAGATAGTCGGCGATCCGCAGGACGTTTTCGGCGGACTGATCGTCTGGCTCGGTCCTTGCAGCCGGCACGGCGGTATCGTCGGGAGCCGGCGGCTGCTTCGGATGCGGCGATCCATGCGGCTCGTCCTCGGGCGCCTTCTGGCTGCCTTCGATCTTGGCGAGCACCCAGAGCAGACCACCGATGATGAAAGGCAGGACAGAGACGGAACGAAGTTTGGTTTTCGGCGTGTCGGCCTCGAACCGGCCCTTCGGCGCATCAGCCTGATCGCCCTGCGGTATGTCGATCCTGAGGGGCTGGTCCATCGAACGTCGCCTCTACTTCGAAGGCGCGGCCGTTGCGCGGCCAGCGCTTGCGCTCGCTCCGCCGTAGATCGGGGCGTACGGGACCGGGCGCGGCGATGGCTGCAACACTTCGTCCTTCGAGCCGAAGGCGTGCAACCTGCCGTTTTGAACGATGGCGACGAGATCGACGGCCACGAGGGCGCTTGGACGGTGTGCGATGACGATCGCGATGCCGCCCCGCTCGCGCACCGCCCTGATGGCTTCGGTCAGGGCCGCCTCCCCTTCGGCGTCGAGATTGGAGTTCGGCTCGTCGAGAACGACCAGGAACGGGTTGCCGTAGAGCGCCCGGGCAAGACCGATGCGCTGTCGCTGCCCGGCCGAGAGTGACGTGCCGTTCGGTCCGAGTTCGGTCTGGTATCCCCCGGGCAGGCGGACGATCATTTCATGAACGCCGGCGGCGCGCGCCGCGGCGATGATCGAGCCGGGATCGGCATCCGGATCGAACCGAGCGATGTTCTCCGCGATGGTGCCGTCGAGAAGGGCGACGTCCTGCGGCAGATAGCCGATGCTCTGCCCGAGAACCTCTGGACGCCACTGGTCCAGATCGGCATCGTCGAGGCGCACATGACCTCTCAGAAGCGGCCAGACGCCCACGAGCCCCTTGGCGAGCGACGTCTTACCGCCTCCGCTCGGTCCGATCAGGCCGAGGGCCTGGCCGGCTTTCACGTCGAAGGACACCTCGCTGACGAGAATCGTTCCGGTGGCCGGCGCGACGATCGTGATCTTCTCCACCTTGATCGACTTCGTCGGAGCCGGAAGCGCAAGGAACCTGCCGTCGTCGTCCATCGCCTCGATCGTTTCCTGGAGACGATCGAAGCTGCGCCTCGCCGCCCCCATGGCCTTCCACTGGCCAAGGATCATGTCGACGGGCGCCAGCGCTCTGGCGGAGGCGACCGAGCAGGCGATGATCGAACCGGCCGAAAGCTCCCCGCGCATGGTCAGGTAGGCGCCCAGACCGAGAAGCGCGGACTGGAGCATCATGCGAAGGACCTTCGACAGGCCGCTGAAGGAGCCTGCGACATCGCTCGTGCGCGTCTGGAGATCGAGATGGCGTTCGTTCGCCGCCTCAAACCGGGCGACCGCCCGCCCGGCAAAGCCCATGGCGCGCAGGATGTCCGCGTTTCGCGCATGGCAGTCGGCGAGATTGCCGCGAAGCACGGCGGCCTTCTGCAAGTCTGCGGCGGAATTTCGCGTAACGAAGCCGGTCAATGTCGTCAGGGCGATCAGAACGAGCGCGCCCGCGCTGGTGAGAAGGCCGAGAAGCGGATGGAGGACGAAGACGAAGACGAGGAAGAGGGGCATCCAGGGCAGGTCGAAGAGCGCCCCCGGCGCCGGGCTGGCCACGAAGTTGCGCACCGTGTCGACATCCCTGCCGCGTTCGAGCGCCTCGGTGGTCGAGTAGCCGTAGCGCGGCATCTCGATCACCACCTCGTGCGCCAGGGGCGCGAGACGCGCATCCATCCGCGCACCGAAGCGCACGAGGATCTGCGATCTCAGGACATCGAAGATCCCCTGGAAGAGATAGAGCCCGATCGCCAGCACCGAGATCGCGACGAGGGTGGGCACGCTGCCGCTCGTCAGCGCACGGTCGTAGATCTGAAGCATGTAGAACGAGCCGGTCAGTGCCAGCAGATTGATGACCCCCGACAGAAGGAGAAGGAAGATCGCGAGGCCGCGGTAGCGTCCGATCTTCTCGGTCATCAATGCTTTGCCGGTCTTCGGCTTCTTGCGATCCCTGGCCATGAAACCTCCGCTCCACCTCAAGGTCCCGGGCACGTTCGAAAGCCAGATGTCTTCGGGGCTGATGCCGTGCTTCGGGAGACGAATTCAGAAGATTGCGGGCGGCATCATGCCGCCCGACCACGCGTTCGGCAGATCAGTTGATGCCGTGGAAATCCGCTTTCGTCAGATCGTGGCGCCCCGTCAGATCGATGCTGAAGTCGTCAGCGCCGTCCTCGCTCAGATGCGCTGTCACGAGCGTGTGCTCGCCGTCGTCACGCGTCTCGTGGGTCACCATGACCTGACCGATCGCCGTGAAGCTCGTGCCTGCGAAGAGGACGAAGTTCTGGTGCCCGGCGCTTCCGCGATCGGCATCGATGCCCGACAGGTCGATCACGTCACCCGGCTGGAAGCCGACGATCGTATCGCCTCTGGCTGCCTCGGCGGAGTTGAAGACGAAGGTGTCGTTGCCGCCGCCGCCATCCATGACGTTCGCAAGGTTCGATGCGACGATCGTATCGTTCCCCGCACCGCCGATGACGTTCTCGAAACCGAAGATCGTGTCGTAACCGCTGGCGATGCTCGAAACGCTGCCATGCTGCATGAGGCCACTGCCGAGATCGACGGTGAGGTCGCTCATGATCGCTGCCAGATCGAGCGTATCGGTCCCGGCATCGCCCCAGTAGACGTCGTCGCCGTCGTTCATCGTCGCGATCACCCGGTCGTCTCCGGCACCGAGATAGACCGTATCGGCACCCGCACCGCCTTCGACGATATCGTGCCCCTCGCCGGCGAAGATCCGATCCGAACCATCGTCGCCGAAGATCATGTCGTCGCCGCCGTCGCCGAAGAGATCGTCGGCGCCGGTTCCACCCATGATGACGTCGCGGCCGGCGCCGCCCTTGATCAGATCGTTGCCGTCGCCACCCAGAAGGGTGTCGTCCCCGTCCTGTCCGAAGATCAGGTCGTCGCCTGAAAGACCCGAAAGGATGTCCGCTCCAGCCCCCCCGACCAGAAGATCCGGATCCGCCGTGCCGAAGCCGGCATCTGAGTCTTCGGTCGGATGGCTTGGAGGCTCCGACTGCGAAGCCCCGTCTTGCGGCGTGTCCGCGTCGCCCTCCAGGTCGGACGGGTCGTCGTCCGGAATTTCGGCGGCGCCGCTTCCGCTCGCATTCTGTCCGGTGCCGGTCGCATCGCCCGGCTGTCCGCCCTGGGCGGAGCCTTTGACGTTGACGATGTCCTGGGGACGCGTGTCGCCGATCACCTGGCCGGAGGCATCCGTGCTGAAGACGATCCGGTGATCGGAGGCCAGGCGGGTGATGTCCACCGTGTCGCCGCCATCCTCGTCGTTGATGTGGATCGTATTGTAGTTGAGGTGCGTCGCGTCGAAGTTGCCGCTGACATTGACGGTGTCGCTTCCGCCCCCGGTGTTGATCACCAGTTCCTCGACATTGCGAAGTTCCGCGATGACGGCACCGTTGGTGGTTCCGCCCCGGGTGATGACGATCTCGGTCCCGACCGCTGCCGTATGGCCATTGTTGCCGGTGCCGCCGAGAGCCAGCCAGTCCGCTCGCGTATAGAGGTTGAAGGTCTCCGAGCTGTTGCTCCCGTTGATGACGAAGGTGTCGCCGGCAGCACCGTTCGAGCCGCCATCCACCACGTCCCGGCCATCGGTGCCGTTGTTGGAACCGCCGCCCGCATTGTTTGCATTCCACACGATCGTGTCGTCGCTGCCCCCGGCATTGATCGTGTCGTTGCCTCCGCCACCGACGATGATGTCGGCGCCGGCGCCGCCGCTAATGGTGTGGGCGCTGCCGTTGTCGAGCAGGATCTGGCCCGATCCCGACGTCGCATTGAGCGTGGTGCCGCTCGTCTGCTGGGTGACGGAGACGGTGGCCGACAGCGCGCCGGAGGTATAGCTGAACGTTCCCCCGGGGCCGCCGCGGTCGACGAAGGAGACCGATCCGGACGCGGAACTGTGAGCGACGTTCGCAAGACCGGACAGGTTCGCGGCACCGGAGATCACGACCCCGTCCACATCGGTGTCGTTGGCGGCCAGCATCCAGTCGGCGACGGTGATCGTGGTTCCGCCGAAGCTGTTGCTGTTGGTGTAACCCAGGTTCGTCACGATCGAGTCGGCCGCGAGGGCAGTCGCCGGATCGTCGACGGGCGTGACATGCACGGTCGTCGTCGCCACCGCGCTGTCGCGCAGGCCGTCATTGACCGTGACGTCGATGTGCCGATCGGCCGCCGTCGGATCGTCACCGGCGTTCGAAAAGGTAATCGCCTCGAGGGCCGTCTGGAAATCCGCATGGGACGCGCCGAGCTGGCTTGTGAGGACGATCGCGCCCGTCCCGCTCCCCGCGGCGACGATGCCTGCCGGCAGTGTCCCGACGGTCAGCCGGTCGCCGGTCACGGCATCCCGGATCACCGCCCTGGCGGAGAAGATCAGCGTATCGTCCTGATCCGTGATCGATGGCGTCGAGGCGATGGCCGGCGGGGCCGCCTGCTGCTCGGTGTAATTGACGGAGTAGTCGTTGCCCGGCGCCGCATCGACGATGCGCGTGGCCGTGACGCTGATATTGTCGATCTGCACGACATCCGTGACGGCGTTCATGGCAGTTGCGACGAAGAAGAGCCGCGAGTTCTGGGTGAAGTTTCCGGTCACGTCGAAGCTGACGGTTCCGGCATTGCCCGTATTCCGATCGATGGTCGTGACGAGAACATCGTTCGCTCCGGGCGTGTTCTGATTGTCCGTCATCCAGACCTCGACCGTCTCGCCGACACCGAGGCCCGATTCCGAAACATCGAAGCTGACATGAGCAGTCCCGTAGCCCGAAAGATTGACACCGCGAGAGATCGAGGCCCCGTTGTAGGGATTGTTGAAGCCCGAACCCGGACCGCCGTTGATCTGGAGCACACCATCGCTCTGGCCGACCGCCTGATAATGGATCTGTCCGGAAGACGAGCTGCCATTGCCGTCAGCCGTTTCGGTCCAGCCTCCCGTCCAGCCGCTTCCACGACCATAGGGGTTGTTGGAGGGACTTCCGGCGAACGCGTCGCTCGCAGCAAGGCTCACATTCGTCAATTGCGCGTGGAGATCGACGCTCGGAGCCTTGTCGAAGAAGGCTCCCGCCTTCACGGTTCCATTGGCGAAGCGCAGGTTCTCGATTCCGATCAGAAGATCGGTGCCTTCGTTGGAGAGAGGAACCCCGTTGGCATCGAGGATCGCCTGACCGTTGGCATCGATGAAATCGGTCGCCGTTCTCATATCCGTGATGCGCAAGGCGAAGAAACCGTCGGCATGGGGATCTGCCACCAGATCGCCGTGGGCGTCCACCGCCTCGACGCGATAGTCCGAGCGGTCCGGCCGGTCGAGATCGATGGTGCCGGAATAAACCGCCGTATCCTCCTTGCCGAGGTCGCCGCCCTGGCCCGGTGCGCCGCCATCGCCGTCTCCCAGCACCGTATCCTTGAAGAGCCTGGTTCGAAGCATCTCGGTGAAGTGCTTGTCGAACATCCCCGTTTCCGATCCGTCGAGGAGACCGCTGCCGTCGATCGTCTCGTTCCAGGCGACACGGTGCGAGGCGCCCTGGTAAAGAGCGTCCTGAAGCCGGTCCTCTTCGGTCAGACCGTCATTGCCGTTGTTGTGATTGTAGTAATCGGCGGTGCCTTCCTCTTGGCTGTATCGCCCGATCAGCGCGTCGAGCCGGATCGATCCGCCGACGATGATGTCGTTGCCGCCCATGCCGGTGAAGGTATCGTTGCCCGAGCCGCCGATCAGCCAGTTGTCCCCGGCGATGGAGGCGTCGGCGCCGGCCCCTGCGGACGTCTCGTCGTTTCCGATGATGGTATCGTCGCCGGCCGAGCCGATCACGCCGTCGAGCTGGAAGGACTGGACCTGCGAGGCCGAGCCGTTCGGCGTCGTCGCCGGATTGGCCTGGTTGAACAGATCGAAGCGGACCCCGCCGGGACGCACGGTGTTGTCGGAGAAGTCGATGAGATCGAAGCCCTTGTCGTTCCGGTCGACGCCGTCGCCGCCGAGAACCTCGTCTCCGCCGATCGTCAGCGCGCCGGTCGGGTCGCCCGGCAGGAGAATGTCGTCGCCGTCATTGCCGAAGAGCTGATCCTGATCGGCGCCGCCGACGACGATATCGTCGCCATTGTCGCCGTAGAGGATGTCGCCCCCGGAATCGCCGAAGACGAGATCGTTGCCGTCGCCGCCATGGGTGAACGGATCGGTGTCCTGACCGCCGTGAATGATGTCGTCGCCGGATCCAGCCGACAGCTTGTCGATGCCGACGCCGCCCTCGATATAATCGTTGCCCGAACCGCCGATGATCTGGTCGGCGCCGTTGATGTCCGTGCCGGACGACTCCCCGTAGAGGAAATCGTCGCCCGAACCGCCGTCCATCAGGTCGGGATTATCGCCGCCATACATCCGGTCGCTGCCGGCTCCGCCATAGAGGCGATCGATCCCGAAGCCTCCATAAATGATGTCGTCGCCGTCCTCACCGTAGACGGTATCGTCACCGCCCTGGGCATAGATGAGGTCGTTCCCGGCCGTGCCGACGATGACCTCGTTCGATTCGGCACCCGTGTTCGGTGTGCCATCGAGGTTCATGAAGTCGTTGAGGGCGTAGACGCTGTCGGGATCGAGGTTTTGCAGGCGCGTGTCCTGTACGTAGGTCTGCCCGTTGATCGTGATGAGGTGGCCGTCATTGGCGCTCGAGAGACCGCCATTGGAGTAGATGCCGATCGCGCCGGACGCCACGTCCGCGAGATCTCCGTATTTGTGCTCGTTGCCGGTGGTCAGCGCTTCGGCGCCTTCGGCGACCACCTCCTTCCGGGCACCGAGATCCACATACTGGTCGGCATAGCCGAAGACGTTGCCGTTCAGATGGACGAGGCCGGTATTGCGCTCGACGAGATCCTTCAACTGGCCGTTCGCCACCTCTTCGCCGAACTGCTGCCCGGCCAGGCGATAGAGGTAGTAGAAGCGGTCGCCGTCCATCAGGGACTCGATCTGGGCGACGAAGACCGTATCGAACGTCTCGCCGAGGAGGCCGCCCGGCTGGTGGACTTCCGCAAGCCCGCCCAGCCATGTGTCGATCTGGTTGAACCCCAATGTTCCCGCACCGCCTCGCGTTTCGTCGCCGGACAGGAAGGCGTAGGCCCGCGAGACGAGATCGGCGACCGGACCAGCCCAGCCGAGGATCGCTCCGAGCGTCAGGCCCGCAGCGCTCGTCTCGAAGGCCTGACTGGCGAGGTCGAGAACCGCGTTGGCCTTGTCCAGCGCGCCGTCGAAGGAGTAGGCCGCGATGAAATTCGCCAGCGAACTCGGGTGCTGCATGTTCTGGCCGAAATCGTTCCAGCTCGTATAGCGTTGCAGCCCGAGGGCCTCGCGGAAGTCGTTGAGGGCGGGAAGTCCGACGTCGCGGCCGCGGGCGATGTTGATCGCCGCAAGGTCGAGCGGCTGGCCGAGCAGACCCTGGTTCAGCGCAGGCGTTACGAATTCGTCGATCTCGCTCTGCTGCTGGTGCGTCATGCCGAGCAGGATGGAACCGGGACCGACCTTGCCGAAGGATTCCGGGCTCAGAAAGGCATCGTGCAGGGCATAGCCCATGATCTTGCCGGTGATGCCGTGGGTCGGATCGATCGTGTCGATGGTCTCACGCAACGTCGAATGTCCGAACCGGAAGGCGGCCTGCGAATATTCCATCGTCACGTCCGGCTGCTTGTCCGGAGAGTAGCCGACGAATTCCTGGATATTCGGCGAGACGTTGCGGGCGTACTGATCGACTGCGGCGTGCTGATACTCCATCTCGACGATGAGCTTGGCGCCCTGGAAGATCTTGTCCTCGTTCCAGGAGATCGAAACCCCGTCCGCCTGCAGATAATCCCCGGCGGCGTTCATCCCGTGTCCGGTGTCGATCTGGAACTCGTGCAGCTTTTCGTGGGTCACGTCGTTGGTGACGACATCCTGCCGGTGCAAAGCATCGATCAGGTTCTCGACCTGATAATTGTGCTCTTCGTGGAAGACGTGGTGGATCGATGTGAGGCCGAAATTCTCGTTCGCCCGACCGTCGCCGGCGATATAGTGATCGCCGACCGACGCCATCAGAATGTCGCTGACGGCACTGCGCACGCCCTCGATGAAGGTCGATGGAATGCCCGGGGGTGTCTGCATGATCGAGAAGTTCGAGAAATCGACCCAGCCGGCGAGTGCGCTGGCGCCGGTGAGCGAGGTCCCCGCCGCGATGACAGGCTGGCCGGGCCCCATGGACAGGTCGGAGCCGAGCGTCAGGGCAAGCATGCCGTCTTGGTTGAAGCCGAAGGTGTCGGCGGGCACCGTCCCGCCCTGCCCGTCGGGATGGGCCGGGCGAACACCATAGGTATTGAGAAAGGCGATCGCCGCTTCGACCCTCGCTACCTCTGCCGGGGTCTCGCCCTGTGCTGCGATGAGATGCGCGGTATCGAAGCGCGGATTCATGTCGAGCAGCAGGGACTCGCCGCTGCTTCCGCCGCTGAGTTGTCCGGCGCCGTCACGATTGCGCAGATTGCCGATGTCGTCCCAGGTCAGGGAAGCCCGGCCCGTCGCGTCGATATGGGCCCGAAGCTCGTTGAGCGTCGGCAGGGTTTCGTGGGTCAACGTGCCATCGGGCCGGGCCCACGGGGTCTGAAGCGTCGCGCCGTCCAGGAGCTTCATGCCCGCATGGAAGCTCTGTCCCCCGTCGCTCGACACCCATTCGCGCAGCAGTTGGGTGCGCTGGACGTCCGAGCCGTAGGTCTGGCTCTGGTCGATGAACGGAGAGACGTGATTGACGTATTCGCTGCCGTTCGCGTCGAGGGTCTCGACCGTGGAGCGATTGATCGTGATCTCCGTGACCGGTCGGCCGTCGGGACCGAGCATGCCGTAGAGCGGGTCGTCGACGCCGAGCGCGATCTTGATGGTCACGTTTCGGCCCGCACCGTCCGACTGGCCCTTGTCGATGAAGTCGAGACCGTGGTCGAAGAACTGGCCGAACAGGACGAAGAAGCCGTTGGAGGGGGAGACGCCTGGGTTCAGGCTGCCGATGAAGTGGTCGTTCTGGCCGGCGGAGGCTTCGAGCCGTGCCTGGGTGTCGACTTGGCCGAGGCCGCCATTGGCGACCGTTTCGAGAGCGCCCCAGTCGAGAACCGTCGCCTCTCCCGAGACGCCGTCCGCCCCGTAATAGATCTCGCCCGGCCTGTGGTCGCCTGCGGCCGGATTGTCGGAGTGGTTTGCCCACGTATCGTAGGTCACGCCGGCGGTCGTGATCGTGCGGCTGATCATGCGCGGCGTATAGTCGACGACGTTCCTGATATTGATGGCCGTGCCGTCCGACGAGACGGTGTCGCCTTCGGCACCGCCGAGCGCCGCCTGAACCGTATAGTCCTGATGCGACAAGGCGTAGTCGGTCGTGAAGCCGTGGAGCTTTACGCCGTTTAGCTCGCCCACGAGTTCACCACCCGAGAAGACCGTCGAGACGATGCCGTCGACGGACTGCGTCACCGTGACGGGATCCGATGTCGCGACGACCGCAGTGCTGACGGTCTCGCTGGTTCCGTTCGCGCTGGTCAGGACGGTCCGTGTCTCGTCCTGAACGTAGTCGTAGCTCGTGGTGGTGGTGGTCGAACTCGTGGTCGTGGTGGTCGCGGTCAGAGCAATGTGGTGGCCATCGTTGACGACGGTGGAAGTCACCGCAGCGACAGCCGTCGAGACGCTGGTGCCGGAGGTGACGATCTCGTGGATCGTTTTGGCGACCCCGGGGGCCGAGAAGACGCTGTAGACCCCGCTGTCGAGGAGAACCTGGACGTTTTCCTGCGTTGTGGTCGCGACCGGTTCACTGGAGGCGACGAGAACGGGACCGATGGTCGGGTTGCCTGTGACCTGAACCAGATAGCCGCTGTAATCGGCGGTCATCATCCGGGGGAACAGTTGGCCGGTATCACCATAATGGGCAAGAAGCGGCGCCAGATTGTTCCAGTAGCCGCTGACGTCCCGGGTTCCCGAAAGATCGGTGAAGTTCTGATAGGATTGTCCCCATTTGGCGAGGTTCGCCTGGGGGCTGCCCTGTTCCGCGTAGGGATTGCCGGAGAAGTCGAAAACCGGGCCGACGCCGTCCCAGGCGACGATGATGCGCCCTTGAGCATCGAACAACGGAAGAAATCCGACCTGATCGGTCAAGAAGCGGATATCCGTCGCATTGATGACGAACGGTTTGAGCGAAGCATTGAAGGTCGACATCGTTCTTCTCCGGGATGGAAACCATTATGGGATGCTGTCGGACAGTCTTGTCCTTCACGCGAAGACAGGCGGGTCCTGCGTCGAGGCCGAAACGAAATCTTGCAATTCAGTCGCCGGATGCCGCGCTACGATCCACTCTCTTCGAACCTGCGGGTGCGGACTTTCTTCTTCTTAACTTTCACTTAAGCATGCCATAGTGAACTGGCGCTCCGACACAGGCGTAGGTCGAGCCAATTTCTCGTAGAAAGTCTGGTACGCCTCTCAGCGAATGGTCGAACGGATGACTGGACCAAGGTCTAATCGCAGCGGCGCACGAGGCGCGAGGCTCACGCTGTTCCAGCAATTCTCGATCGTCGCGACGATCAGTTTCGCTCTCGTGATGATCACTTTGGGCTGGTGGGTCAGCAAGCGAATTTCGGACGGCATCCTTCAGCGCAGCGCCGAGGCGGGCGCACTGTTCATGCAGAGCGTGCTCGAACCGCACATCCAGTCGCTGGTCGAGGGCAGGCCACTCTCGTCAGCCGATATCGCTCAACTGAGAGCCATCAGCGACACCCATGCTCTTCGCAAGCATGTCATGTCGATCAAAATCTGGGAGCCGAACGGTCGGATTGCCTTCTCGAGCCAGCCCGATCTCATCGGTCAAAGCTTTCCGACCGATGAGATCCAGCCAGCCTTGAACGGTGAGATCAAGGGTTACCTGAATCAACTGGAAGACGACGAGAACGCGTTCGAGAGAACGCTTTCGGTCCCTCTCTACGAGATCTATGCCCCTCTTTATCGAAGCGGAAGCAACGAGATCATCGCGGTCGGAGAATTCTACGAAAATGCCGAACGGCTGAACAACGAACTGCTCGACGCCGTTCGCGACAACTGGCTGGTCGTTGGAAGCGCCGGCCTCGCCCTGCTGATGGTTCTCTTCGCGATCGTCTACCGTGGAAGCGTGACGATCGAGCGTCAAAAGCGCGATCTGGAAGCCAGACATGCCCGCGAGATCGGCCTCCACAAAACCAACGCGAAACTGCGCGGCGAAATGCAGATCGCCCTTCAGAAGACGGCTCGGATCGACCACATGCTTCAGCGGCGGCTCGGCGCGGAGCTTCACGATGGTCCGGCGCAACTGATGGCTTTCGTTCTTCTTCGCCTCGACGACATCGACGAAGCCATCCGGGCCGATCGGTCGGAGGAACACTTCGGGAGAGAGACTTTATCTGAGGTTCGGGCGGCAGTTCAGGACTCGCTCGCAGACCTTCGGGCCATCGCCGCGGGTCTCTTCATGCCGTTCCTGAAGGAAGGATCCGATATCACCGAAGTCGTGCGTGCGATTGCGCTCGCCCATGATCGCAGGACGGGCGGCACCACGGTTCTCTCGTTCGAGAACGTCGAGGGCATCACCGCTCCCGATCTGGTTCAGGCGATCGCACGCATCGTCCAGGAGGCGATGACCAATGCCGAGAAGCATGCCGGTGATCCCTCCCCGCGCGTCGTCATCCGTCAGATCGATGGCGAGATCGAAGTGACGATACAGGATCGCGGACCCGGACTGGAAAACTCGGAGAGGAGCGACGCGGACCGAAACGGCAAACTCGGTCTGGACGGCATTCGATACCGTGCCGGTTCGCTGGGAGGTTCCGCGCAATTCGAGAGCGGGCCGGGAGGGGGAACGCTCATCCGTTGCCGGATACCCTTCCCGTCCGACTCTGCATAAGAACTGCGTGATACCGAACACGGATGGCGCCGAGCCGAGGCGCTTCGCTTCGACAACCTCGGATCGATGATCGACGAAACTCGTCAGACAAAGAGCAATCGAATCAATCCATTTACTTTCCCGATTTTACATCTAGAGTCGTGTGCTTGGTAACCTTACGGCAAAATCGACAGGGCGATCTGTCTAGGCTGAATTGACTTTCAATACGCGCTCCTCTTCAGTAAGATGGGCGGCAAAGAAACCGAGGTGTACAGGGCCGCTCTGCTGCAAAGGTGTTTGGTGAACAGCAATGAGTACCGCGTTTCAGGTCTCACTGGCAGTCGTCGATGACCATCCCATCGTAAGGCAAGGTCTCATCACGGTTCTCGGCCGCGATCCGAGATTTCAGATCGTCGCCGAAGGGTCTTCGACCAGCGAGGCCCTCGAGATCGCGATCCGGCACAAGCCCAAGGTCATGCTTCTCGATCTTGGAATGCCCGGCGGGGGTGGGATCGAGGCACTCGCACTGATCCGGGCTCATGTGCCGACGACGAAATGCGCAATCCTCACGGTTTGCGACGATGCCGAGACCGCGATCAAGGCACTGAATACGGGAGCTTGCGGCTATATCCTGAAGGGTGTCAGCGCGAGCGATCTGAAGTCTGCCGTATGGACGATCGTCAACGACCAGTCTTTCATATCTCCCGAGTTTGCCACGAAACTTCTTCATGCGGCCCAGGGCGGCGAACGCAGGGGACAGTCCGAGGGGCTTTCTCACCGGGAGGAGCAGATCCTGGCTGAAGTCGAAGCGGGCCTGACCAATCGCCAGATCGCCGACAAGCTGGGCCTCAGCGAGAAAACCGTCAAATATTACATGACGACGATCATGCATAAATATGGCGTCACGAACCGCGTCTCAGCCGTCGTCGCGGCTCAGAAGCTCCGCAGCAGCCAGACGCGATCGAACGTCTGAACCGTACGCTTTCGATTTCGGATGGTGCGAACGACCTGTCCCAGGCACTCGAGGACGGCGCGTAGATGTCGCTCGGCGTTCTGATCACGAGCGCATCGATCCGACATCTCTTACTGAACGCACACGCGAAGTCATCAAATCGAGCCTTCTGGTGCTGAATATTCGCGCCGCGCGGCGGCGACCTTTCATTCCTCAAGGTCAGACGCTTCCATTCATGACGCCCTTCTGGCGGGGATGCAGATCCACCGGCCGACCGCTCGACACCGCCCGATGAAACCGCGGGACCTTCGTAGCCGTCGAGCCTCATGCGAGCTTGAGATGCTGGTCTTTCATCTTCATTCGCCGAGACATTCGAAAAGGGTCAGTCGAGGATGCCGTTCTACGCCCACTCGATCGAAGGCAAAGCGCCCGAACGCTGGGAGCCTCTCGTCGATCATCTGGAGGCCGTCGCGGCGCAGGCGCGCTGTTTCGGAGATGAAATCGGCATTGCTCGCCTTTGCGAACTTGCTGCCCGTCTGCACGATCTCGGCAAGTTCGATCCGCGATTCCAGCGCTATCTGGCCGGTGCCAGGGAGCGCGTTCCCCATTCGATCGCCGGGGCGGCGGCGATCGTGGATCGCGGGGAGACTCCGGGCGAGAAGGCGGTCGCCATGCTCATCGCGCAGGCGATCGCCGGCCACCATGCCGGGTTGCCCGACCGCACGGGAAGCGACGGGGCGAGCCTTGCCGAGCGCAAGGCCGCCTTCGACTTCGCCTCTCTCTCCGGGTCCTGGCACTATTTCATTCCGCAGAACCTCGACGGTCTCGGTATGACCTTTGCCGGGAGCGGATCGAAACGAGAAGAGGCCCAGCGCTATGCCATGCTGGGGCGGATGATCTTCTCCTGCCTGGTGGACGCCGATTTTCTGGAGACCGAGCGGTTCTATGTCGAGAGGGGCGAGCGACGAAGGGATCGCGACTGGCCGAGCCTTGCGGACTGTCTGCCGCGCTTTCAGAGGCGCTTCGAAGCCAGGATCGCCGGCTTCGACCCGGCGGCATCGGAGATCGCCGGGCTGCGGCACGAGATCCTGACGAGCGCGCGAGAGCGAGCCAGGACGCTGGAACCCGGTCTTTTCACGCTGGACGTGCCGACCGGCGGCGGCAAGACGCTCGCCTCCCTCGGTTTCGCCCTCGACCATGCCGAGAAATGGGGTCATCGCCGGATCATCTACGGCATCCCCTTCACGTCGATCATCGATCAGACGGCCGAGATCTTCCGCGACGTTCTGGGAGCCGACGCCATCCTCGAACATCATTCCGCGATCGAGGACGAACGGCTCGATCGAAGCCTCGAGGACGCCGACACCCGGCGCTCCGGCAAGGACAAGATGCGCCTCGCCATGGAGAATTGGGCGGCGCCGGTCATCGTCACGACCCATGTGCAGCTTTTCGAAAGCCTGTTCGCGGCGCGCACCTCCCGCGCGCGAAAACTCCACAATATCGCCAAGAGCGTCATCATTCTCGACGAGGCGCAGGTGCTGCCGAAGCATCTGCTCGCTCCGACCGTGCGCGCCATAGACGTGCTCGCCCGCGATTGGGGCTGCTCGATCGTCCTGTGCACGGCGACCCAGCCTGCTTTCGACGCATCGAACTTTCCAGAGCGCCATCCGCTGGCCCTCGACCTCGAAGGCCGCGAACTCGCGCCGGATCCGAAACGCCTGCATGCCGCTTTCCGGCGCAACCGGCTCGTTCAGGCCGGCGAGATGGACGACGAGGCGCTCGTTGCGGCGCTCGGCGACGAGCCCCAGGCCCTCATTATCGTCAACAGCCGGGCTCACGCGCTGGAGCTTTTCACGCTGGCGCATGAGGCCGGGCTGGACGGCCTCGTCCATCTGACGACGCGCCAATGCGCGGCCCATCGCCATGCGATCCTCAAGGATGTTCGTGCTCGTCTGACCAATGGCGAACCTTGCCGCCTCATCGCGACATCGCTCGTCGAGGCAGGCGTCGATATCGATTTTCCCAAAGCCTGGCGCGCCGAGGCCGGTCTCGAAAGCATCATTCAGGCGGCGGGCCGGGTGAACCGTGAGATGAAGCGGGATGCTGAGGCGTGCACGGTCACCGTCTTCAAGCCGGCGGGCCGCAAGCCACCTTTTGAGATCGCGGCTCTCGTGCGCGATACGCAGAACGTCGCGCGGCGCCAGCCCGACCTTTTCATGCGCGAGGCGATCGACGACTATTTCGGCGAGGTCTATTGGCGCATGGGCGAAGAGGGCCTCGACGCCGCGCCGCTCGGGCCGATCGCTGATGGCGAAACGCGCGGTATCCTGCGACAGATGGCCCACACCAAAGTCCAGGGTCTCGATATTGTCTATCGCACCATCGCCGAGCGGTATCGCATGATCGAGAACGGCATGGCGCCGATCGTCATTGCACGGGACGAAAAGGCGAAGGCGGCTGTGGAGAAACTATCCCTCCCTGACGTTCCGTCTGGCGCGGTCGCGCGCGAACTGCAATCATACATTGTACAGGTTCCGCCGAAGGCCCGCGCACTTCTTGTTGCGACGGGGCACGTGGTTTTCGGGCATCCTGAGCTTCGCGGCGATCAGTTCGCGGTCTTGAGGACGCAGACGCTGTACCGGGAGGAGATCGGTCTGTGGTGGGAGAACGCGGATTATCTGGCGATCGAACAGATGATGTTTTGAGGATCGGTGGCCGGTGCATCGGTACGATGCATTAGCCAGTATCTCTCGCCGTTCATTCTATGAATTGGTTTCGATCCACGCAGAATGCCCGGACGCGGATCGCGTTCGGCTCGCCGCGACATCAGACAACGAATGATAGGGGTGGGAAGGCTGGAGTCGAGACTGAGGTCCCGCACGGGAAGTCGTTGACAGTTCTGCATTCTCGAATTCCATCGATTGGAAGTTCCGAACTTTGAAGGTGCGAAGTTGACCTACGGTATCCGCCTTCAGGTTTCCGGCCCCCTCGCCTGCTTCACGCGCCCTGAAACCAAGGTCGAGCGCTTCTCCTACGATGTGATGACGCCGTCGGCCGCGCGGGGCATTCTGGAGGCGATCCACTGGAAGCCGGCGATCCGCTGGGTCATCGACGAAATCCATGTTCTGAAGCCGATTCGCTTCCGCTCCATCCGCCGCAACGAGGTCGGCCACAAGGCCTCCGCCGCCAATGCGAAGAAGGCGATGAAGCGCGGCGACATCGCCGGCCTCGGCATCCGCGTCGACGAGGACCGCCAGCAGCGCGCCTCGACCGTGCTGGTCGACGTCGCCTATGTGATCTCGGCCCATTTCGAGATGACGGACAAGGCCGGTCCCGGCGACAACGAGGGCAAGCATCTCGACATGTTCAACCGCCGGGCGGCGAGCGGCCAGTGTTTTCATCAGCCCTGTCTCGGCACGCGTGAGTTCGACGCCCGCTTCGAGCTTCTCCCGAAGGACGCTCCGATGCCGAAGCCCGAGGCCGAGGCGCAAACTCCTGAACTCGGCTTCAAAACCCCGCGCGATCTCGGCCTGACGCTCTGGGACATCGACCATCAGGCGCCTGGGCGGCCGTCTATGTTCTTCCGCGCGAGGCTTCAGGACGGCGTTCTCACCGTGCCTCAGCCGGGCTCGAAGGAGGTGCTGCGATGACCATGCTCGCCGCGCTGGAACGCGCCTATCGCTGGATGCCGGATGCGCCGAGGTCGGGCTTTGCGATGGCCAAGATCGGCGTCGTCGTGGGGCTGAACGAGGACGGCACGATCGCGACGATTTCGTCGCTCAAGGAGAAGGTTGGCAAGAAGGAGGTGGCGCGGTCTTTGGCGGTGCCAGCAGCGGTGAAGCGTACCGCCGGCATCAAGCCAAACAGTTTCTGGGACAAGACGTCTTACGTTCTCGGCGTCACGGCTGGTGCAGGAAAGCGGACAGCTGAGGAACATGCTGCTTTCATAGAGCACCACCGGGACCTGATCGGCGACAGCGATGATCCAGGGCTTCGCGCACTCCTGCGCTTTCTGGAAGGCTGGTCTCCGGAAAGGTTCGAAGAGGCGGGCTTTTCCGAAGACATGAAGGACGAGAACGTGATCTTCGCCTTGGAAGGAGAGCGACGAAAGGGCGTCTATATTCATGATCGCCCTGCCGCGCAGGCGCTTCTGAAAAGCGAGGTCGAAGGCGAAGGCGCGCTTTGTCTCGTCACCGGCGAACGGGGTCCGATCGCCCGATTGCATCCCTCCATCAAGGGCGTCTGGGGCGGCCAGACGGCGGGAGGCGCCATCGTCTCCTTCAATCTCGACGCCTTCGAAAGCTATGGCCACGCCCAAGGCGACAACGCCCCCGTCAGCGAGGCCGCCGCCGAGGCCTATGTGGGCGCGCTCAACCGATTTCTCGCCAACGGCTCCGGCCATCGCATGCAGATCGGCGATGCTTCCGTCGCCTTCTGGGCCGAGGCGCCTGCCGAGTTTGAGGGCGAGGAAAAGCGGCAGGTCGAGGGGCGCGCGGAAAAGGCGTTCGCGACGATGCTTTCAGACGAGGACAAGCGCGATCAGGCTGAAGAGGATGACGCGGAGGCCAGGGAGGTTCGTGACGCTCTTGCAAAAGTTCGCGATGCCTTTCGCTCACAAAACGCCGGCTCCCTCGGCGCCGATGTCCATCCCGCCACGCGCTTCTACGTCCTCGGCCTCTCGCCCAATGCCGCGCGCATCTCGGTTCGCTTCTGGCTGGACACCAGCTTCGGAGCGCTTGCGGAAAGCTATCGGCGTTTCGTCAGCGACATGGCGGTCGAGCCGCTGGATCGGCGTGGACCCGGAAATCTCTACTGGCATCTGCGAGAAACGGCCGTCCTCGGCAAGAGCGATAATATCGCTCCGAGTCTTGCCGGAGAATGGGCGCGCGCGATCCTGTCCGGCACGCCTTATCCGCTCACGCTTTTGAACACCGTCCTGATGCGCATTCGCGCCGACGGCGAGGTGAACGGGCGGCGTGCGTCCATTCTGAAGGCGGTTCTCATCCGTAATTTCGGTTTTACAGAAGGGGAGGCGCCCGTGGGGCTCGACCGCGACAACCGACGAAGGGGCTATCTCCTGGGCCGCCTTTTCGCCGTCTATGAACAGGCTCAGAGCGCGGCGCTCGGGCGGAACGTGAACGCGACCATCAAGGACAAGTTCTACGGTTCGGCCTCGGCCCAGCCGCGCAAGGTGTTCCCTATTCTGGATTCCGGCTCCGCGAACCACCTCTCCAAGCTCGGCAAGGTTCGCCCCGGCCAGCGCACCAATCTCGAAAAGGAGATCGCCGAGATCATGGAGAAGATGGAGCCCGGCGAAACGCCCGCCGACGATCCGTTCCCCGCGACGCTTCCCGCCGCCGAGCAGGCGCTGTTCGGTCTTGGCTATTACCACCAGCGAAGCGTTTTCTTCGCCCGCAAGGAAACCGCCGATCAGGAGCCAGACGCCGCATGAGCGACCTTGCCCGCCGCCACGATTTCGTTCTCCTGTTCGATGTGAGGAACGGCAACCCCAATGGCGATCCGGACGCCGGAAATTTGCCGCGCCTCGATCCCGAGACCGGCCATGGGCTCGTCTCGGATGTCAGCCTGAAGCGTAAGATCCGCAATTATGTCGAACTCGCCCATGGAGGCGAGAGCGGCAAGGCGATCTACGTGTCCGAAGGATCGATCCTCAACGAGAAGCACCGCGAGGCCTACAAGGCCGTTCGGCCGGACGAGAAGACGGACGGTGCGAAACTCAATCCGAAGAGCGATGACGAGGCGGAAAAGCTGCGTCGCTGGATGTGTGCCAATTTCTTCGATGTGCGCACCTTCGGTGCCGTCATGTCGACCGGCATCAATTGCGGCCAGGTGCGTGGCCCCGTTCAAATGACCTTCGCCCAGTCGATCGAAGCGATCGTGCCGCAGGAAATCTCGATCACCCGCATGGCTGCGACGACAGCCAAGGAAAGGGAACAGCGGCGCGAAGGCGAGGCCGACGAAGGCGATCAGCGCACCGACAATCGCACCATGGGCCGCAAGCATATCGTGCCTTACGGGCTCTATCGCGCCCATGGATTCGTGTCGGCCAAGCTGGCCGAAAAGACCGGCTTCGGCGAAGACGATCTCGATCTCCTGATGGAGGCGCTCGCATCCATGTTCGAGCACGATCGTTCGGCCGCGCGCGGCGAGATGGCGGCCCGCAAGCTGATCGTCTTCGCTCACGACAATCCACTGGGTCGTGCGCCCGCGCATCGGCTTTTCGACCGCGTCACCGTCCAGCGATCGATCGACGGCGAAGCCCGGCCCATCGATGCCCGCCTCGACAACTACCCGCCGGCCCGCGCCTTTTCCGACTACGCCGTCACCATCGATCGTGACGGCCTGCCGGAGGGCGTCGAGATCATCGAACGGATTTAACCTTCTATCTAGTGAGCGTGGTCGGCTTAGCCGAACGCTCTAGTAGGTTCGCACCGAATAGCGGGTTTTCGCAGTATTCATCATAGCTTACAGCATAGACCGTCGCCTCCCTCGCGGAGGCGTGGATCGAAACTCGGCCTCCGGTCCCGCATTCCAAGCGGTGTCTGGTCGCCTCCCTCGTGGAGGCGTGGATCGAAACGGCGGTATCGAGGCGATCGTCGGCACGAAGGCGCCGTCGCCTCCCTCGCGGGGGCGTGGATCGCAGCGAACGCCACTCGAAAGACCCCCGACATCGGCGAGGCCGAACATCGGCTGCACAACGATGTGGGACTCGATCTGAGCTTCGCGCCGACGGCCGTGCCGTCGGCGCGAAGCCCGTTTCATGCGCGAGAGCGGCTTAGAAGCCCGGCAAAGGCAGCGCTTCAGACGCGCAACGAACCGCCACCACGAGATTCCGATCGCTCCGAAGCTTCCGATCGGGTGTCGCAATCACACGAAGACGACCTGTGCCACGGTGTTCTCGGCCAGTCCTTCTTTCGCGAATTGGACGCCCATACCGGATCGCTTCACGCCCCCGAAGGGGGCATTCGGCTGAACGGCCCCGTGTTTGTTGATCCAGACCGAGCCGCACTCCATCCGCAGGGCGAGCGCGCGGGCGGCGTCCAGATCGGCGCTCCAGACCGAGCCGCCGAGGCCGTTGGGGTTGTCGTTCGCCGCCGCTATCGCTTCGTCCACCTGCGAATAGCGGATCACCGGCAAAGCGGGCCCGAACTGCTCCTCGTCGACGAGCATATCGCCATTGGTCAGTCCGTCGACGATGGTCGGCGGGAAGAACAGCCCCTCGCCCGGTGCGCCGCCCAAGAGCACCCGGCCCCGATCGGCCGCGTCGGCGACCATCCGCGAGACCTTGTCGAATTGCATCCGGTTCTGGATCGGACCGAGGATCGAGTCCTCGTCCAGGCCGTTGCCGACCGGGATGGCCTTCGCGAAGGCGACCAGCGCCTCGCAGACCTGATCGTGGATGCTGTCATGGACATAGAGCCGCTTCAGCGCGGCGCAGGTCTGGCCGTTGTTGATGAAGGCGCCCCAGAACAGCCCCTCGGCGATTGTCGCGGGATCGGCGTCCGGCAGCACGATGCCGGCATCGTTGCCGCCGAGCTCCAGCGTCAGGCGCTTGAGGCTGCCGGCGGCCGAGCGCATGACATGGCGGCCCGTCGCGGTCGAGCCGGTGAAGACGATCTTGTCGATGCCCGGATGGTCCGTCATCGCGGCGCCCAGCTGGAAGGCCGTGTCGTCGCCGGTCACGACGTTGAGGACGCCCTCGGGCAGGATGGCGCTGGCGAGTTCGACCATCCGCAAGGTGGCCAGCGGGGTCAGCGGCGAGGGTTTCAAGACCACCGTGTTGCCGGCGCGCAGCGCAGGAACGATATGCCAGATCGCGATCATCACCGGGAAATTCCACGGCGTGATCGAGCCGACGACGCCGACGGGCTTGCGATGCAGCTCGACCCGGCCGGCATTGTCGTCCTGAAGCACCTCGACCGGCAGCAACAGACCGGCGGTGTAACCCGCCCATGCGGCCGCCCCGCCCAGCTCCCACCGCGAGCCGAGGCCGTTCAGGGGCTTACCCTGTTCCAGCGTCAGAAGCCGCGTAAGCTCTTCGGCATTCGCCTCCAGCATCGCGGCAATGGCGCGGCAGGCCTCGGCGCGCTTTTCGTCCGGCAGCGCGGCCCAGGCCGGCCCTGCGGCGCGCGCGGCGGCGACCGCCCGGTCGAGATCGGCCGCGGTGGCATTCGGTGCCTCGCCCGCAACCTCGCCCGTGGCGGGGTTCAGGACGGCGAAGGTCGATTGGGTCATCATCTCCTCCCAGAGATCAGCTCAACCCTGTCGGGCGGTCTTCATGGCGGCCAGCAGCACCTCGCGCTCGCCGATATGGTTCATCAGGATCAGCGTCAGCCTTGACCAGAGCCGCAGGCTCTCCTCATCGCTCAGGCCGTCATGGAGACGCACCAGCGCGTCATAGAGATCGTCATGGGCCGAGAGGTTCGGCGTCAGGATCAGTTCAGGCATCGGGTTTCTCCCTTCGCACGGCCAAGGGCGGCGGCGATCGCGGGCGCCGTCGGGTTCTGCCAGCGCGCAGCGACATAGTGATCGGGGCGCACGAGAACCGCGCCGCCGGGGCTCAGGGCCAGCCGTTGGGCGGCCAGCCCCTCGGGCGGCAGCGCGATCTGCCTGAGGCCGGCAGGCGCCGCAGGGCAGTCGCCGCAGGTCAGAAGCACGAAATCATTGCCCAGTGTCTCCAGCAGCCAGCCATCGCCAGATGGAGTGTTAAGGGGCGCGTCCAGCACCGGATGGCCCGGCGGCACGCCGCCCTCCCACGCATCCTCGTCGGGCGTCGAAAGCGGGCTGGCGGCATAGGCGACGGCGGTGGACAGGCGGCCCGAATTGACGAAGGGCCGGGCGAAGGCGTGCTCGGCCGCCAGTTCCAGCACCGCATCGCGCAGCGCCCGGCTGGCGGTGGATTTCGGGGTCAGGAAATCGGTCGAGCGGGTCGAGTTCAGAATGTTCTCGTCCGCCGTGGCGATGGCCTCGTGGTCGTAGCTTTCGATCAGCGCCTCATTCGCCTCGCCGCGCAGGACGAGGCCCAGCTTCCAGCCGAGATTGTCGGCATCGGCAAAGCCGCCATTGCAGCCCCGCGCCCCGAAGGGCGAGACGAGATGGGCCGCGTCTCCGGCAAAGACCACGCGGCCATGCTTGAACCGGGCCATGCGGCGGCACTGGAAGGTGTAGACGGAATACCATTCGCGCTCGAACTCGACCTCCTCGCCCAGCATGGCGCGGATGAAGGGCTCGACGTTTTCCGGCCGGGTGGCGGCCTCGCGGTCGATGTTCCAGCCCAGCTGGAAATCGAGACGCCAGACATCGTCCGGCTGCTTGTGCATCAGCGCCGAGCGGCCCGGATTGAAGGGGGGATCGAACCAGAACCAGCGCTCGGGCGGCATCTCGTGCGTCATGCGGATATCGGCGATGAGGAAGTTGTCCTCGAAGACGCGGCCCTCGAAATCGAGACCCATGCGCTCGCGCACCGTCGAGCGCGCGCCGTCGCAGGCGACCACCCATTCGGCCGCAAGCCGATAGTCGCCATCGGTGGCACGGATCGCCAGCTCCACCCCGTCATTCAGCGGGGTGACCTCGGTGACGGCATGGCCCCACCGGATATCCACATTGGGCAGCGCGCGGCAGCCATCCAGCAGATAGTCCTCGATGTAATATTGCTGGATGTTGATGAAGCCCGGCCGCTTCTGGTCCTTCACCGGCAGCATGTCGAACTGGTAGACAGGCTCGGCCGCCGCGCCCCGGAACACCTTGCCGACATTCCAGGTCACGCCCTTTTCGATCGCGGCATCGCACACTCCGAGCCGGTCCAGAATGTCGAGCGAGCGCTTGGAAAAGCAGATCGCCTTGGAGCAATGGGCCACGAAATCCAGCCGGTTCAGCACCGTCACCGGCAGGCCCTGGCGCCCCAGATCCAGCGCCAGCGCCAGGCCGACAGGGCCCGCGCCGACGATGACCACCCGCGCCTCGTCGCGCGGAAGGGCCGGCACCGGAGTGGCGACGATCTCCTTGTAGACGGGAATGCCTGCGACATTCGCCATGGTTTCCTCCTCCCTTTTCCGCCGTCAGTCCTGAAGCTTGGCCCAGACCTCGCGGTCGCGCTCGGCGGTCCAGATGCGCGGATGCTCGATCCCGTCATATTCGTCCCAGAGGCGCTGCACGTCGAAGGGCAGGCAATGCTCGAAGATCGGCCAGCTGCCGAATTCGGGGGCGAGCGCGTCGCGCGTCGCCTCGAAGGCCTCGCGCAGCGAGCCGCCAGCCTTGTGGACCCGGCCGACATTCTCGATCATACCGTTGAGGAACTTGCGCGTCTGTTCGACTGCCGCGTCGGTCTCCGCCACGCCGCGCGCCACGGCGCCGCGCCCGCCGATCAGGTTCTCGGCCCTGTAAGCCTTGACGTTGTCGAGCGTCTTGCCGGCCCAATCGAAGTGATAGGCGTCGCCCGTGTAGAGCGCGGCCTTCGCCTCGACGAGGTCACCGGCGTAAAGCGTGCGGGTCTTGTCGTGCCAGACGGCGATGTCGCCGCCGGTATGGCCGCGGCCGAGGAACCGCAGTTCCAGCTTGCCGCGATCGCCGCCGAGCTCGATGTCGTATTCGGTGTCGAAGGTGATCGTCGGCCAGGTCAGGCCCGGCACTTCGTCCGCATTCTTAGCCAGGCGCGGCATGCGGCCGAACTCGCTCTTCCAGTCCTCTTCGCCGCGTTCGGCGACCAGATCGCGCGAGGCGTTCGACATGATGATGTCACCCGCATCGAAGGCGCTGGCGCCCAGAACGCGCACGGCGTGGTAATGGGTCAGGACCAGATAGCGGATGGGCTTGTCGGTCTGTTCGCGCAGGATCTTCAGCCAGTCGCGCGAGGCGGCGGGGGTGGCGCGGGATTCGATGGCGACGACGAAGTCCTCGCCCTCGACCGCGCCGACATTCGGATCGCCCTCGGCGGTCAGGGCGTAGACGCCCTCGCCCAGGATCTCGAGCGTGTCGGTTTTCGCGGCGGTGTCGGTCGAAGAGGCAAAGGGCTTGCTCATGGTCTCACTCCCGGAGGTATCTTGATGTGAAACATTTCTATTGAAACGAAATACGGCTGTATGTCATTAGGTCTATGGACAACGCGGGGGGGGTAATTTGATGCACGGCTTCAACCTGATCGACCCGGACCTCGCCGCCGACCTCCTAGAGGCGCGCGACAGCCGGCTGTTCGCGATCCGCCTGCTGGACATCGCCCGGCGGGCCGCCGGCATCGAGGAACTGTTCGCCTGCCGCCTGGGCGACGGGCTCCCCGAGATCCTTGCCTCGGCCAGCACACTCGATGATGTCGAGGACCGCGCCGGGGCCTATGTCCGCCGGTTCCACCACAGCGATCCGCTGGCCGAGGCGCGGCGCGCGACCCCGCCGGGCCAGGGTTTCGTCCGTCGCATTCCGGCCGAGGCGATCAATCTCGGGGCCTATCGCAACCTGTGCTTCGACCGCCCCCGCTTCGCCGAGAAGATCTGTTTCGGCTGGTGCCGGGCGGACGACGCGCTGGTCGTCTCCTTCTACCAGCGCCGCGATGCCGGCTCGCCGGACATGGCGCAGCTCGGCGCCCTGGCGCAGCTGGCCATGACCGGACTGTCCCGCCTGACCCAGCCCCCTGCCCCCCTGCTGCCCGAGCTGCGGGACCGGTTGGCGCAGGCCTATCCCGCCCTCACGGTGCGCGAGCGCGAGATCTGCGCGCGCACCTTAAGCGGCCAGACCGCGCGGGCGATTGCGGACGATCTGGCCCTTGGGACCAGCACCGTCCTCACCTATCGCCAGCGCGCCTATCAGAAGCTCGGAATGCGCAAATCCAACGATCTGCTGGCCGCGATCCTGCATTAGGCAGAGCCTCAGGCGACCGAGAGGTAGTTCTTGACGAAACGCTCGCTCGTCACCTCCCACAGCACCCGAGTTCCCTTCGGGGCGAACCAGCCGTCGCCCACGGTGAAGGTGGCGCTTTCCCCCGTCTCCTCGTCGGTCAGGGTTACGCTGCCTTCGACCACGATGGCATGTTCGCTAAAGGGATAGGTCATACGGAACCTGCCCTTCGTGACGCCGAAATAGGCGCAGGCGACAGGATCGGTCGGCGCGCCGTGGATCATGGCGCCCATGCATTGCACATCGCCCTCCAACAGCTCGGCGCCCAGATTGGTGATGCTGCCCCAGCTTTCCATGTCCGGGGCGGTCTCCTTGATTCGCGTCAGCATGGTCATGTCCTTCCTTCAGCGCCGGCCGTTGAAATAGCCGGACAGTTGGTGCCAGCACTTGCCGGCGGTGGTGATCGCGGCACGGGCCTGGTCCGTCCCGACGATCGAAACATGGGGAATCTGCGCCATCAGGTCGTAGCGGGCCGAGCCCTCGCTCATCCCCTCGGCCAGGACCTTGCTGACGATATGGCTGGGCGTGACACCAAAGCCGGAATAGCCCTGCACGTAGAAGGCGTCCGGCCGGCCCGGCAATGTGCCGATCTGCGGGAACAGGTTGGCCGAGCAGGCCATCGGCCCGCCCCAGGCCATGTCGATGCGCACGTCCTTCAGATAGGGGAAGATCTTCAGCATCAGGTTGCGGTTCCACGCGGCCAGATCCGATGGCACGTGGTCCAGCAGCCGCGTCGCCGCACCGAACAGAAACCGGTTCTCCCGGGTCACGCGAAAATAGTCGATGACGGGGCGAATGTCCGAATAGGCGCCCCGGATCGGGCTGATCCGACGGATCAGGTCGTCGGGCAACGGCTCGGTCGCCATCTGGAAGGCGAAGGTGTTGACCGTCCTCGAGGCAATGGCAGGTTCCAGCCGGTTCAGGAACCCGTCGCAGGCCCAGAGCAGCTTGCCCGCCGTCACCGTTCCCCCATTCGTGCGCACAGTGATCCGCGGGCCGTATTCGACCGCGATCGCCGGCGAATTCTCGAAGATGCGGGCACCGTGGCCGACAAGAGCCTTTGCTTCCCCCAGCAACAGGTTCAGCGAATGGACATGCCCGTTGCCCATATGCTTGATCGCGCCGGCATAGACATCGGTGCCGACGATGGTCTGCACCTGTCGTCCTTCCAGCAGCTCGATCTCGACATCGGGTTCGGCGGCACGGAACTCATCGAACCAGCCGCGCAGGGTATCCAGCTGGCGACGGTTGTAAGCCAGATAGCCATAACCATGGCTCAAATCGGCGTCGATGCCGTATTTCGCCACCCGCTCGCGAATGACCCCCGCGCCCATATTCGAGATCCGGAACAGCGTCTCGAGCCCCTCGGGCCCGACATGCTTTTTCACCTTGCCGAGATCGTGGCCGATCCCCGCCATGACCTGCCCGCCATTGCGACCGGTGCCGCCATATCCCAGATGCCGCGCCTCCAGCACGACGGTGTTCGTGATGCCCGCCTCGGCAAGCTCCAGGGCGGTGTTGATCCCGGAAAAGCCGCCGCCGATCACCACGACATCGCAGTCGACGTCGTCGGTGAGCCGGGGAAACGACAGATCGTATTTTCTGGTGGCTGAATAGTAGTTGCGCGCGTCGAGCCTGCGCATCTGCGCGGGGTCGAGCACACTCATCGGCCGGCCCCTCGGCATCTCGCAAAGAGTGGCGCAACTGGCGATGCGGCGGTGTCCAACATGATGTCCTCCCCTGGTCGGCCACTGCTTCTGGCGCGCTTTTCATTTCATTTGAAACGAATGTTAGGGTAGGCTCTAGGCGGGGTGAATTGCGGGATGCGCCAATGATTCGATATTTCGCGCCACAGGGCGCCGTTCGGGACGCCGCTCCACCGATGATCCGCGTCTCCAGCCTTGGCCCCGTCCTGCATGTCCTGGACCAGAACCCACGCCGTGCCGACCGGCTTCTGGCGCGCCACGCGCTGACCCGGACGATGGTCTCCGATCCTTATGCCGAGATCCCGCTGCCTCGCTATGTCGGGTTCCTGGAGGCTGCAGCCGAGACCTGTGGCGATCCCTTTCTGTGCGCCCGCGTGGGCACAGGCTTCCGAGCGGCCGATCTAGGGCCGGTCGGATTGATCTTCGGCGGATCGTCCACACTGCGGCGCGGCCTGGAGCGGCTGGCGGCGATGCTGAATGTCTGGCAGGACGGCACCCTGATGCGGGTCGAGCCGCAGGACGGCCAGTTGGTCTGGAGCTACCGGCTGGAGGATCCCGCTCTGTGGCCGCGCCGGCAGGACAACGAATACACCGTGGCGGCGACGCTCGCACTGGCCCGCGATGCCTTCGGCGCAGCTGGCCGACCGGCCGAGCTGCATCTCGAACATTCCCCTCCCCCGGACGCGTCGGTGCTGGATCGGCTCTGGGGTCTGCGCCCACGTTTCGGACAGACGGCGAACCGCCTCGTCTTCGATCTGGCCCTGTCCGAAAACGTCGTGCGCACCGAGGATGCAGATCTTCTGACCATCCTCTCGCGTCATCTCGCGGATATGTCGCACGGTCCGGGCGATGCAGGGCTGGTCGCGCGGGTGCGCAGCCTTGTTCGGATGCATCTGGGGCAAAGACCTGTCAATCTGCCCCTGATTGCTGGCGAGCTGGGCCGGGCGCCCCGCAGCCTGCAACGCCATCTGGCGGTCGAGGGGACCTCGCTGCGCGCGCTGGTCCTTGAGACGCGCCTGGAGCTTGCCCATGCGCAGTTGCGACAAGGACTGGCCTCCAATGCCGAGATCGCGCGCCGGCTCGGCTATGCCGACAGCACCGCGCTCTGGCGCGCCATCAAGACGGCGACGGGATTGCCGCCGTCCGGGCATCGCCCGCGTTGAGTCAAGGCGCACTGCTCAAGAGCGATTATCCGGGCGTCCGGCTTGGTCCAACAGCCGGGTTAGCCCGGCATCGAAGGCGTCGGCGTCCTTGCCCAACAGGTCTTGCAGGTGAGTCTGGAAGTCGTTCGCGATATGGGCAAGGCGCGCCATCAGCGCCTCGCCTTGCGGGGTCAGGCAGAGGGCGATCAGGCGTCGGTCCCCGTCATGGCCGCATTTGGCGACATGGCCCGCCTGCTCGAGCCGCGAGGCAGCGCGGCTGACCACGGATTTGTCCAGATGCACCCGCCGCGTGATGTCGCGGATGCTGACGCTGCCCGAATGGGCCAGATGCGCCAGCACGCGCCACTCGGGAATGCTCAGCCCCGCTTCGGCGGCATAGCGTTCGGCGAAGCGACGGCTGACCTCGGCGGCGGCGATGGACAGACGATAGGGCAGGAACTGGTCAAGCTGGAAGGTCATCGGGGTCTCTCCTTGCCGGCCCACCATCGCCCAGAATTCGTTGCGCGCGCAACAGTCTTGACATGCTCGCCATGCGGCCGTTAGGATCGTTGCAATCACAACGAATATTTCAGGAGGAACCCGATGACCATTCACGATCTGCCGCAGGGAATGATCCGCGCCACCGGGACCACGGGCCCGCATGAAGGCTACATGCCCGGCTTCGGCAACGACTTCGAGACCGAAGCCCTGCCGGGCGCCCTGCCCCAGGGCCAGAACAGCCCGCAGAAATGCAATTACGGCCTTTATGCCGAGCAGCTGTCCGGCACCGCCTTCACCGCGCCGCGCGGCCAGAACGAGCGGACCTGGTGCTACCGCATTCGCCCCTCCGTCCATCATACGGGGCGGTTCACGCCGATCGACATGCCCCACTGGAAGAGCGCGCCGAACATCCTGCCTCAGGTCACCAGCCTCGGCCAGTATCGCTGGGACCCGATCCCCGTGCCTGAGGAGGATCTGACCTGGATCACCGGCATGCGCACCATGACCACGGCGGGCGACGTCAATATCCAGGTCGGCATGGCGTCGCACGTCTATCTCGTGACGCGGTCCATGGAGGACGAGTATTTCTTCTCCGCCGACAGCGAGCTTCTGATCGTGCCCCAGGAGGGACGCCTGCGCTTCTGTACCGAACTCGGCGTCATCGACATCGAACCCAAGGAGATCGCCATCATCCCGCGCGGTCTCGTCTATCGGGTGGAGGTTCTGGAGGGGCCGGCGCGGGGCTTCGTCTGCGAGAATTACGGCCAGAAATTCGACCTGCCGGGTCGCGGGCCGATCGGCGCCAATTGTCTGGCCAATCCGCGCGACTTCAAGTCTCCCGTCGCTGCCTTCGAGGACAGGGAGGTGGAAAGCCGGGTCGTCATCAAATGGTGCGGCCAGTTCCATGAGACCCGCATCGGCCACAGTCCGCTCGACGTCGTCGCCTGGCACGGCAATTACTGCGCCTACAAATACGATCTGAGAACCTATTCGCCGGTCGGCGCCATCCTCTTCGATCATCCGGACCCGTCGATCTTCACGGTTCTGACCGCGCCGTCCGGCCAGGAAGGCACGGCCAATATCGACTTCGTCCTGTTCCGCGAACGCTGGATGGTGGCGGAACACTCCTTCCGCCCGCCTTGGTATCACAAGAACATCATGTCGGAGCTGATGGGCAATATCTACGGCGTCTATGACGCGAAGCCGCAGGGCTTTCAGCCGGGCGGGATCAGCCTGCACAATTGCATGTTGCCCCATGGGCCCGATCGCGATGCCTTCGAGGGCGCCAGCAATGCCGAGCTGAAGCCCGCAAAGCTCGCCAATACAATGTCCTTCATGTTCGAGACCCGCTTCCCCCAGCATCTGACCCAGTTCGCGGCGAAGGACGCGCCGATGCAGGAGGAATATATCGAGGTCTGGAACCAGATCGAGAAGAAGTTCGACGGCACGCCAGGCATCAAGTGATCCGAAGGGCTGCTGATATCGAAGCGCGACGGGCCATTCCTCGTCGCGCTTCGACCCGGCGCGATGCAGGCCGGCACAAAATGTCATTGCAATTGAAATGAACCCTGCTATTCATTGCATATGAAACGTTTTGGCGTTCGCAGGCCATTCGCTCCCAACGAACTGCATGACCGAAGCGACCGCCGAGTTTTCGAGCGACATGCGATCGATCGGGATCGCCATTTCGCTCTGAACCTCTGTTTCGCCACACGATGTGATCGGAAAGGTCATGCAACTTTCCTGCATCACGCTCTGAAGAGGATCCGATGGCCGAACCCGTCCTGCGCAGCTTCGTGGCTGCCGCAAACGCCCCCGACTGCGATTTTCCCATCCAGAACCTGCCCTATGGCGTCTATTCGCGGGCCGGCGGCGCGCCGACCTGCGGCGTGGCGATCGGCGACATGATCGTCGATCTCGCCGCCTGCGAGGCGCGAGGGCTGATCGAGGCGCAAGGCACCTTCTCGTCCCCCCGGCTGAACGACTTCATCGCCCTTGGCCGCCCCGCCTGGGACAAGGTGCGCGCCGATCTCACCCGGCTTCTCGCCGAGGACGCAAATCCGGACCTGCCCCTCGTCCCTATGGCCGAGGCGACGATGCATCTGCCGATAGAGGTCACCGAATTCACCGATTTCTACGCGTCCAAGAACCACGCCTTCAATGTGGGTGTCCTGTTCCGTGGTCCGGACAACGCGCTGCCGGCCCAGTGGACCCATATGCCCATCGGCTATAATGGCCGGGCCTCCTCGGTCGTCGTGTCCGGCACGCCGCTCCACCGTCCGATGGGGCAGCTCAAGGGGGAAAGCGGCCCGGTCTGGGGCCCTTGCCGGCGCCTCGATCTGGAACTGGAACTCGGCGCCATCGTCGGCGGCGAGACCGAGCTCGGAACGCGGGTCAGCGTCGCCGAGGCGGAGGCGATGATCTTCGGCTATGTCCTCTTGAACGACTGGTCCGCCCGCGATGTGCAGGCCTGGGAATATCAACCGCTCGGGCCGTTCCAGGCCAAGGCGCTCGGCACCACGATCAGCCCGTGGATCGTCACCAGCGCGGCGCTGGAGCCGTTCCGCTGTGCCGGCGCCGAACGTGTCGACCCGCTTCTGCCCTATCTTCAGGAAGAGCGGCCCGGCCTTTACGATCTGACCCTCGGCTGGACCATGAACGGCCAGACCATGGCCGAGACGAATTACAACGTCATGTATTATTCAAGCGCCCAGCAGCTCGCCCATCACACGAGTTCGGGCTGCCCGATGCGTGTCGGCGACCTTCTCGGCAGCGGCACGATATCCGGCCCCTCGGTCGAAGAGACCGGCGCGCTTCTGGAAATGACCAAAGGCGGCAAGTCGCCGGTCAAGGTCGGCGAGGCGGAGCGGACCTTCATCGAGGACGGCGACGAGATCGGGCTCTACGGCTTTGCGAAGGGCGCGGGCTACCGCATCGGCTTCGGCCCCTGCACCGGCACGATCCTGCCGGCGAAGGAATAGCGTTAAGATGGCGCGGCCGCTTCTTTACGATTACTGGCGGTCCTCGGCCTCCTACCGGGTCCGCATCGCCCTGAATCTCAAGGCGATCGCCTTTGACAGGGTGGCGGTGGATCTGGTCGCCGGCGCCCATCGCTCGCCGGCCCATCTCGCCGTCAATCCGCAAGGGCTGGTGCCGGCGCTCGAAATCGACGGGCAGATCCTCACCCAGTCGCTGGCGATCATCGAATATCTGGACGAGACCCGCCCCGAGCCGGCTCTGTTGCCGGGCGATCCGATGGCGCGCGCAAAGGTGCGGCGCCTCGCGCTGGCGGTCGCCTGCGATATCCACCCGGTCTCCAATCTCGGCGTTCTCGCGCGGGTCGGTGCGCTGGCTGGGCCGCAGGCCCGCACGGACTGGAACCGCGACAACATCGCCGAGGGCCTCGAGGCCATCGAGGCGATGCTGGATCATCCGGGCTTTTCGGGGCGCTTCTGTCACGGGACGGAGCCGAGCCTTGCCGATTGCGCGCTCGTCCCGCAGCTCTATAACGCCGCCCGCTGGGGCGTCGACTTCGCGCACCTGCCGAGAATTTCGGCGGTGTCGCGGGCCTGCGGGGGCCACCCGGCCTTCGTCGCCGCCCATCCGGACCAATTCGACCCCTCGCGGGAGGCGAGGGCATTTGAGGGAGAGAGAGCATGAAATCGCTGCGTTTGGCCCTTGCCGGCCTGATCCTGTCCGCAACGCCGCTGGCCGCCCAGGACCTCGTCATGTCGTCCTGGCTGCCGCCCAAGCATCCCATCGTCGTCAACGCCTTCGAACCGTGGGCCGAGGACGTCGAAAAGGTCACCGACGGCCGGGTCACCGTGCGGATCATGGGCAAGCCCCTCGGCAGCCCGCCGGCCCATTTCGACATGGCGCGCGATGGCGTCGCCGACATCACCTACGGCTTGCATTCCTTCACCGAGGACGACCGCTTCACCCGCGCCAAGCTCGGCCAGTTCAGCTTTCTGGGTGACGACGCGGTGGAGAATTCGAAAGCCTATTGGGCGATCTATGGCGGCGATCTCGATGCCGCCAAGGAGCATGAGGGGACCCATCTCCTCGGCCTGTTCATGCATGGCCCCGGCCTTCTCCACAACAATGTCCGCAAGATCGAAAAGCCCGAGGACATGCAGGGGCTGAAGATCCGCGTCCCCGGCGGCTATGTCGCCGATCTGGTCTCGGCGCTGGGCGCTGCGCCCCTCTTCATGTCGTCCCCGGAAGTCTATGAAAAGCTCTCGCGCGGCGTGATCGACGGTGTCGCCTTCACCTATGAGGCGATGACCGCCTTCAATCTGACCGACTACATCAAATATTCGATGTCCGTTCCCGGCGGCATCTACAACACGACCTGGTTCTTCGTGATCAACGAAGACAAATGGAACGAGATCTCCGAGGAAGACCGCGCCGCCATCGACGCGATCTCCGGCGAAGCCTTCGCCGAACGGGTCGGCAAGGCCTGGAACGACGCCGACGACAAGGCCAAGGAAGAGATCGGCGACAAGGTCGATTTCTACGAGGCGAGCCCCGAGGTCGTCGCCGCGCTGACCAAGGCCGCGGACCGGCTGGAAGCAGCCTGGGCCGATCAGTTGTCGGGCTATGACGGTGCCGCCGCCCTGGCGAAGTTCCGCAAGATGACCGGAGTGCGGGGCGAATGACCCCGACCGGCCCGGACGTTTCGAAAACGGGAGCCGGCGAGGCCCCGGACATGATCCCGGGCCGGGCCACGCACCGGCAAGCGGTCTGGTACCGCTTGCTGGCCGTCGTCGCCGCGGTCCTGATCCTCTGCCTCATCGGCGTGACCTGCATCGACGTGGTCGGCCGCTACCTCCTGAACCGCCCCTTCGGCGGCGCTTACGAGCTGACGCAGATGCTGCTCGCGGCGCTGGTCTTCGTCGCCTTGCCGCTGACCACCGCCGATGGCGGCCATGTGGAGGTCGATCTCGTGCTGCATATGGTTCCCGAACGGGTGCAATGGGCCCTCGGGAGGCTGGCGGGTGTCCTCTCGGCGCTGGTGCTGGGCTATTTCGCCTGGCGCCTCGCCCTTCTGGGCGTCTCGCAGATGGACGAAGGCACGCGCAGCGCGTCGCTGGCCCTGCCGATGGCGCCGCTGGCGTTCCTGGCGGCGCTCAGCTGCGCGGTCTCCGCCCTCATCATGGTGTTGCCGAGGACTGCTCCGTGACCTTTTCCCTGATTGCATTCGCGATTCTTCTCGCGCTGGTCTTTGCGCGCGTTCCCATCGCCTTCGCCATGGCCCTCGTCGGGGGCGTCGGCTTCGCGCTGATGCGGGGCTGGGGGCCGGCGGGGTCGATGGTCGGCAATGCGGTGTTCGAAACCGGGCTCAACTATTCGCTCTCGGTCGTGCCCTTGTTCATCTTCATGGGCAATGTGCTCGCGGGATCGGGCATCGCGCAGGGGCTCTTTGCCGCGGCCGACCGGGTGTTCGGCCGCATGCGCGGCGGACTGGCCATGGCGACCGTTCTGTCCTGCGGCGGCTTTTCCGCCGTTTGCGGCTCTTCGCTCGCCACCGCCGCCACCATGTCCAAGGTCACGATGCCCTCCATGCGCCGCTTCGGCTATTCCGACAGCCTGGCCACGGGCGCGATCGCGGCGGGCGGCACGCTCGGCATCCTGATCCCGCCCTCCGTCGTCCTGATCATCTTCGGTCTTCTGACCGAATCCGACATCGGCAAGCTGTTTCTCGCCGGCATCGTGCCAGGGATTCTCGGCATCGTCGGTTATCTTCTGGCGGTGATGGTGGCGGTGCGGCTGCGCCCGGAACTCGCCCCGAAGGTCGGCGACCCGCATCCCTTGAGCCGCAAGGACGCCATCAGCGTCGTCGCCGTTCTGGCCCTCTTCGTATTCATCATGGGCGGCATCTATGGCGGGTTCTTCACGCCCATCGAGGCCGCCGGCATGGGCGCGGGCGCCGCGCTCCTGATCGCCTTTGCCACCGGCGGCCTGTCCCGCGCCGGCCTCTGGCAGGCCTTTCTCGACAGCGCCGGCGCCTCGGCGATGATCTTCGCCATCATCATCGGCGCGGAAATCTTCGGCAATTTCATCAATTTCGCCGGTCTTCCCTACGCCCTGTCGAACTTCGTCTCCGATGTCGGCCTGTCGCCCTGGCTCGTTCTTCTGGCGATCGTCCTCATCTACATGGTGCTCGGCTGCGTTCTGGAGAGCCTGTCGATGATCCTCCTGACGGTGCCGGTGTTCTATCCCCTGGTCATGGACCTCGATTTCGGACTGGCGATCCTTCAGGATCCGGACATGGTTCTCGCCTGGTTCGCGATCATCGTCGTGGTGGTGACCGAAATCAGCCTGATCACGCCGCCCATCGGCATGAATGTCTTCGTCCTGCGTTCGGTGCTGCCGGATGTGGCGCTCGGCACGATCTTTCGCGGCGTCGTCGTGTTCTGGGTCGCCGACATCGTGCGCCTGTCCCTCATCATCGCACTGCCGGTTCTCTCCCTCTTTCTACTCCAGTGATCGAAGCGGGCGAGACCCTTTCGCCATGGAGCCACGCTCGCCTCGGCTTCCCGGATCTTGTAACGATCGGATCAGCCGACAGGACGCTAGGAACTCAAGTTACGATGCGTATCGAAACCTTCTTTCCCTACCGCCTCGCCGTGGTCGCCGAAGCGTTCTCGCGCCAGCTGGTCGAGGTCTACGGACGCGAACACGGCCTCTCACGCGAGGAATGGCGTCTGCTGTTCCTCCTGGAGGATGCAGGCTCGCTGAATTCGCTTCAGATTGCGGAGCGGACGTCCCTGGACAAGGTGCAGGTCAGCCGTGCCGCCACACGGCTCGAGGCAAAGGCGCTGATCACGCGCAGGGTTCTCGGCTCGGACCGGCGCCTGCGTCAATACACCATCACCGACGAGGGCGACGCGCTCTTCCGAGCGGCATTCGTAGGCGTGGCTGCACGGGCCGACGAGATCCTTTCCGCCATGGCTGAACCGGATCTTGCGGCCTTGCTGCAGGGACTCGCAGCGCTCGACAAGGCCGTGGCCGACTGTTCCGCTCGAAGGGCCGAAGAAGCCCGTTTCAAGCCTGTTCAGGACGACAAACAACGAGAAGCACCCCCGCTTCTCGATACTCAGACGGAGGACCGATGAAGAAGGTCTACGCCACTGCGGACGAGGCGCTGGAGGGCTTGCTGCATGACGGCATGTTCATCGCGGCGGGCGGGTTCGGCCTGTGCGGCATTCCCGAGCTTGCGATCGACGCGCTGGTGCGCTCCGGCGTCAAGGACCTGACCGTCGCCTCCAACAATGCGGGCGTCGACGATTTCGGCCTCGGCAAGCTCCTGGCCACGCGGCAGATCAGGAAGATGATCAGCTCCTATGTGGGCGAGAACGCCGAGTTCATGCGCCAGTATCTGTCGGGCGAACTGGAACTGGAGTTCAATCCCCAGGGCACGCTCGCCGAGCGGATGCGGGCGGGCGGCAGCGGCATTCCGGGCTTCTACACCAAGACCGGCGTCGGCACGCTCATCGCCGAGGGCAAGGAGGTCAAGACCTTCGACGGCGAGGACTACATCCTCGAACGCGGCATCGTCGCCGACCTCTCGATCGTCAAGGCCTGGAAGGCGGACGACACGGGCAATCTCGTCTTCCGCAAGACCGCGCGCAACTTCAACCCGCCGGCCGCCATGTGCGGCAAGGTCTGCCTGGCGGAGGTCGAGGAAATCGTTCCCCGGGGCTCGCTCGACCCGGACATGATCCATCTGCCCGGCATCTACGTGCACCGCATCGTCGAGGGCGCGCACGAGAAGCGCATCGAGAAAGTCACCACCCGCCAGAAGGAGACCGCGTGAATGCCCTGGGATCGTAACCGGATGGCCGCGCGCGCGGCCGAGGAACTGGAAGACGGCATGTATGTGAATCTCGGCATCGGCATTCCGACGCTGGTGGCGAACTATGTCGGCGACAAGGACATCACGCTCCAGTCAGAGAACGGCATGCTGGGCATGGGCCCCTTCCCCTTCGAGGGCGAGGAGGATCCCGACCTGATCAATGCCGGCAAGCAGACCATCACCGAGCTTGCACGCACCTCCTATTTCGACAGCGCGACGAGCTTCGGCATGATCCGCGGCGGCAAGATCGCGGCGGCGATCCTGGGTGCGATGGAGGTCTCCGAAAAGGGCGATCTCGCCAACTGGATGATCCCCGGCAAGCTGGTGAAGGGCATGGGCGGGGCGATGGACCTCGTCGCGGGCGTCGGCAAGGTGATCGTGGTGATGGACCACACCAACAAGGCGGGCGACTCCAAGGTGCTGAAATCCTGCACCCTGCCGCTGACCGGCAAGGCCGTGGTGGACCGGATCATCACCAATATGGGTGTCTTGGACGTGGTGCCCGGCGGGCTGCGCATCGTCCAGCTGGCCGACGGCATCACCGAGGACGAGATCCGCGCCGCGACCGAAGCGGCCATCGTCGCATGAGCCGCGCCTGCACCGGCCATGCCGGTGCAGGCAAAGCCGCAGGATGATCGAACGGTCGGTCACGGACATGCCCCGTGTCGATCCATCAACGAGGGTTCGCTCTGCCGTCGGCGAACCCTCACACTCTTCATGCGGCGTTCGGAGCCTTTATCCCGGCGCTCTCGATCGGGTCCGAGGATCCAGAGATGGATGCCTCTGTCAGGCCGGGCCGAAGCTGACCCTTGGATCCATCGCCAGCGCGCCGGGGTCCGTTGCGATCATACCGCCATCGACCGGTATCAGGGCCGCGTTCACGTAGGACGCCTTGCCGGACAGCAGCCAAGCGATCACCTCGGAGACCTCGTCTGCGCTGGCAGGACGCCGGGACGGGACGAAAGAGGTGGCGCGGGCATAGGCGCCCTCTGCATCGAGGCCGAGGCCTTCGCCGTATTCCCCCATCTCCATGTCGGCCATCTCGGTGCGCGTCCAGCCGGGGCAGACGGCATTGGCACGGATACCCTGCGGGCCGTAATCCACCGCGACGGACTGGATCAGCATATTCAGCCCGGCCTTGGTGGCATTGTAGCCCGCAATATCCTGCGTCGCCCGCAGCGAGGCGGCCGAGCTGACCCCCACGATCGCGCCGCGGGTCGCGATCAGAGACGGCAGCGCCGCGCGGATCAGCCGGAACGGCCCGGTCAGGTTCGTGCGGACCATGGCGTCCCAGTCCTCGTCGGCCAGCGCGCCCACCGGGCTGGGCCGCACGATGCCTGCATTGAGCACGAGCCCGTCGATCCGACCGAACCTGTCGAGCGCGGCCGCGACCAGGCGGTCGAGATCGGCGGTCGATGCGGCGTCGGCGCAAACGGGCACCGCACCCGTTTCGTCCGCAACCGCCTGCAGCGGCTCCATGCGCCGCCCGCAGATGACGACATCCCAGCCCTCGATGCGCAGGGTCCGGGCGGTGGCGGCGCCGATGCCGGTGCCGCCGCCGGTAATGATCGCGACAGGGGCCGTCATCGTGCCGCCCCCTCGAATTCGAGCGGCGGCAGGGACGAGCGGGCGACATAGCCGAAATCCGAGACCAGCGCGGTCCCGTTGATCGGCGCACTGACCGGCGAGGCGAGGAAGACGGCATGGCGGGCGATCTGGTCGGCCTGCATCACGGGAAGGCTTAAGCCCGCAAAGCCCTGCGGGCGACCGAGATCGGCGCGCGACATGGGCGTATCGACCACGCCGGGGCACAGGCAGTTCACGCGGACCGCCGGATGATCGACCGACAGGCCTTTGGCGAGCATCAGCAAGGCCCCCTTGGAGGTGCAATAGGGCGTCATCCCCTCGAACGCGACCAGGGCCGCGTCCGAGGCCAGAAAGACGATGCTGGCGGCGTCGCTCTCCTCAAGAAGGGGCAGAGCATGCTTCGCGGCCAGGAAATTGCCGCGCACATTGATCGCCATCACCCGGTCCCAGTCCTCGGCCGAGATGTCGCGCAGCGTGCGCCCGACCGGGCCCGAGATGCCCGCGCAGCCGACCAGCATGTCGAGCCGCCCGTAAAGGTCCATGGTCTGCCGCATGGCGGCCTCGACCTGAGGCTCCGAGGTGATGTCCGCCTGGACGAAGACGGCATCGTGCCCTTGCGCCTCGAGCGCCTTCGCCACCTCCTGTCCCGCGCCGTCGCGATCGAGGATGACGACCTTTGCCCCCTCCTCCGCCATCGCGCGGGCGCAGGCGAGCCCGATCCCCGAAGCGCCGCCGGTGATCACCGCCACCCGGCCCGCCAGTTGCATATCCATGTCTTTCACCTCCCCTTTTAACGTCCAGTCCCGGCCTTCAGCCTTTCGTGTGATCCTCGGGATAGACGGTCGTGTTCAGGACGCTGAGGCGAGAGTCGAAGGGCAGGACCAGCGTCGTGGCCAGCGTGTCGTCCCATCCGAACATCCGCCCGATCGAGCGCTGGTGCTTCAGATCGACCAGCAGCACCGCCTCGACGGTCATGACTTTTTCGGTCCAGAAGAAGATGAAAAGATCGTCGGTGACCTGCCACGCCGCGCAGCGGTCGGTGTCGGCGAGCCCCGCCTCGCCGCCGCGCAGGCAATGCCAGGTGAAGGTCCCGCGGTTCAGATAGACATGCTCATATGTCTCGATATCGCTGTAGCGATAGAAGATGCGCTTGCCGACGAGGGCATCGCTGCGCTCATGCACCGACCCGCCTTCAGGGTTGGCGTGGCTGAAGCCGGTGGTCGCGCGGACCCTGCCATCTGCTTCCACGAAACGCGAGATCGCGTGCGTGACGGCGCCGGTGTTGCGGTCGAAGATGATGGTGATGCTCTCAGTGGCCAGATCCTCGCCGCGCACGAAGTCGATGATGAAGATGCCGGGGCGGGCCTCGACCGCCTTGTAGGAGCTGTGGCCGCGCGATGTGCCGTAGGTCCATTCCAGCGACGTCGCATCCCGGAAGGCGTAGTCGCAGCTCACGCCCTTCTCGTCGTCGATGCGCAGGGACGTGCCCGCGAGCGCGTCCGACGGGGGCAGGCTGGGCTGTCCGAAGCCGTCCAGCATCACGGAGACCGAGGGCCATTCGGTTTCGGGTACGAAATCCTGATCTTTCGCAAGGGCCATGGGTATCACCTTTTCGATTGGAATTTGGATGTTGCGTCGGTTGCGCGTTACGATTGCGGGGCGGGCGCCTTGGGCGTCGCGCGGTCCTGAAGGCCGCGCAGGCCGTAGAGGACGAGCGAGAACAGAAGGATGCCGACGCCCATCAGAACCTCCTTGGTGCCGCCGTAGCCGACCAGTTCGGTCGAGGCGACGCCGACGAGCACGATGAGGCCCGTCAGCAGGCTCAACGCAAAGGCCAGCGGCACCCAGCCACGGCCAAGCCGGACCGGCCGCTCGACATGGGCCGCGTCCTTGCGCAGCCACAGAAAGCCGGTCAAGGCGAAGAAGATCGAGGCGACATAGCCGATATTGGCCGTCACGAGGATCGCCAGCGGCGAGGAGAGGAGGAAGATCATGGCGATGTTGATGACGACGGCCACAGTCATGCAGCGGCCCGGCACCTGATACTTGTTCAGCGTGCCCAGCTGCCGGATCGTCAGTCCGTCCAGCGCCATGCCGTAAAGCGCGCGCGATCCGTCCGCCAGCGAGGCGTTCAGCCCCATGAACAGGCAGACCAGCAGGGTCGCCACGAAGAAGCCGCTGAACCGTTCGCCCAGAAGCAGGTTGAAGGCGTCGATGAAGAAGCCGTTGGGATCGGCGGCGGCTGCCTCGGCCGTCACCAGCCCGCCAAGGCTGAAGGCGACCCCGGCAAAGACCGCCAGCGTGAACAGCCCCGAGGTGATCAGCGCCAGGCGCATGTCGCGGCGGCTGCGGTATTCGGGGCCGAAGGCGGCGCACATCTCGGTGCCGTAGGCGCTCCAGGCGATCAGGAACAGCCAGGTCAGCGCGATGCGCCCGTCGGCCCATCCAAGCGCCGTGCCGTTCTGCCAGGCCGCCTGGAAATTCTCGAAGCTCCAGGCGGGGCTGTAGAGCGGGCCGAAGGCCAGGACCAGCACCGGTACCAGCAGCAAGGCGCCCATATATTTGGAAATGGATGCAGCCATCTGCACGCCGAGCCGGTTGAACTGCCAGAACAAAAGGATGAGGCCGACGCCGATCAGCTGGGCGAGCCCGATATCGACGGAGCCGAGTCGAAAGCTCCAGTTCTGGTCGGGGAACCACTGGGCCTGGATCAGCGCGCCCGCGCTGACGCCCACGATGGACAAGACGGCCGACCAGCCCAGCCAGTAGCCGAACGAGGCGATGGGCCCGACAAGGGGAAGCCGCCGCCTCCAGCCCTCGGTCGCGATCATCGCGATGCCGCCGGGTCTGTCGGGATACATCGCGCTGACTTCCAGGAAGATCCAGTTCTGGATCGCGCCGATCGCGGCCGATCCGACCCAGATGAGCATCGCGCCGATCGGCCCGAGGGCCCCCAGTGCGAAGCCGAACGAGGCGAAGATCGAGCCCGAGACGGCCATCGACAAGGCGAAGGCGTCCGTCCATCTCAAGGTCTTCGCAAGATGCGTGTTTTCACTGCTCATAGAGCATCCTCCCCCCTCCAGAGGCTTCAGAAACGCTTGAAGCTGCTTGTGACCGCCCGGCCCCTTGTCGGGTCAGCGCCAGGGCGGCACCACGTCATTGAGAGTCTGGGCCGGTGGGCGGGCTCGTGCGCCGTCGCCATTCCGGTCGTCCAATCGATCAGAGCGACCCTCCACGGTCCACTTCTCGATCCTCAAGACCCACGTCATCGAGAATCCTCCTTCTCAACGTCGTTCCGGTCGCAAGTCGTTTCAAATGACACGAAAACGATACGTTTCCGCAGGCAGGAAAAAAATGACGCCTGGCGCCAAAAAACAGACATTTTGCGCCAAGTTCACGCGGCGTTTCGGCGTCAGCCGCGCTTGGGTCGCCGGCCGGTCCAGGTCTTGAAGGCGCGAGAGAAGGCGGTGGGTGCGCTGTAACCGAGAGTGTCGGCCAAAGTGGACAGCTGAGGATTGCCCTCGTGCAGAAGCCGCAATGCGAGCCGTTCGCGCTCTTCGCGGACCAGCGCTCGGATGCTGGTGCCTTCGCGCGTCAGCTGGCGCTGAAGTGTCCGCGCCGGAATGCCGAGGGCGTCGGCGATTGCGGGCAGTGTCACCGAGGCGTGGCCGATATACATGGCGATGTAGGACCGCACGCTGTCGCTGACACTGTGGTGATCGGAAGCGGTCGCCATGAGATCACGGATATGGCGTTCCAGAACCGCGACCATGGCCCTGTCCTCGCGGCGCGTGACGCGATCGGCCTGGTCCTGTCGGAAGACGACGGCGTTGGTCGGCTGGGCGAAACGCATCGGTGCCTTGAACAGTCTGCCGAGGGACTGAGCATCGGGCGGTTCGGCATGTTCGAAATGCACCGCCACGGGCCGCCAGCTTTCGCCCAGATAGTCTCGGATCATCTGGCAGGTCGCCGATATCGCGTATTCGGCATCCTGTCGTCGCGGCCAGATGGCCGGATCGCCGATGCGATAGGTCCATAGAAGGTCATCCCCCTCGGGGATGAGGCTGATATCCGTGGATGTCGCGAAGGCCGACAGATAGCGTGAGAAGCGCTCGAACCCGATACGCAGCGAGGATGAGATCGAGAAGAGGATCCCGATCGGCCCCATATCCGCCGCCTGATACCTGTTTCCGACTTCGGCTCCCAGAAAGGGCCGGTCGAGCACGATCGCCAAGTCCTCGAACAGCGACACGAACCGGCCGAGCGGGATCCTCGAATAGGGATCGTCCAGTTGCGAGGGAGAGATCGAATTTCGTTTCAGCAGAGCTCGCAATTTCGGCGTGTCGATGTCGAGGGGTTCGAGGATCCCCAGGAGCACGCTTACCCTCACGGTCGGAATGCCTTGGTCGGATCGACCTTCAGCCTTCACACCGCAATCCCCGTATCTCTCCTCAGTCTGCAGCGGCGATCATCGCATAGGCGTCCCCATGCCGCAATCATGCATGCGACGCCTCGCCATCATGCTCTGGACGCGACCGGGAATCCGTCGTGGATAGCGCCAGGCTTCATGGATTGCGTCGTGTATCGCCGGTTCGTGGATGAGCAGACTCAATTCTCGCGCCGTCGCGCAAAAGCTTGGATCCGCTCCTCCGATTTGATCGCCTTACGTGATCCGGCGAATGCTCTCGGAGATCTCCTCCGGCTCGAAGACGCGCAGCCAGTCGTCTTTCATCAGCATCGGCATGCCGTTCTCGATGGCCTTGTTGCAAGCGTAGGAAAAGACCCCGTCCACCTCGTCGAACGTCACCGCGGCGAGGATGTTCAGATGTCCGACGAGGAAATCGCGGGCGGCCGTTTTGTCGACCCCGCGTCGCACGACCTCGTCCATGGCCTGCCGCATCGCTAGAAGCAGGGTGGCGCAGACCGTTTCGGAAAGTCCGGGCTCGAGCAAGGCCATCTGATCGACCGTCACGCGGTGCGATCTGAGGATCGGCGCCCAGATCGTCTTCGCGATCTCCTCGCCGGTCCCGTAATGCTCTTCCGGGCCCTGCATCAGGGCATTGACGATCGACTGCTTCGCCGCGATCCCGCCGAAGCGGTCGGCAAGCGCCGCCGCATCCGCTTCGGTCGAAAAGATCGGCGGATGGCAGGGATGGGTGACGAAATAGGTGATGTCCTCGCGCTTCGGCAGGTGACCTGCGTAAGGCGCGGCCGCATCGAGGATCACCACGATGGTTCCGGGATCCAACCGGTCGACGATGCCGGACGCGACCGTGCCGATCGCGGTGTCGGGAACGGCCAGCACCACCGCGCCGGCCCCTTCGAGCGCGTCGTCCAGCGCCACGCAGTCGGCACCGAAGGCCGATTTCAGACGGTCGCGCCCCGCCTCCGAGACCTCGACATAAGCCGTGTCGTAGGCGGAGTTTCGCAGATTGCGGGCAAGCCGCATCCCCATCTTCCCGCCCGCTCCGATCAGAGCCAGTTTCATCGCCCTACTCCCGTTCGTGTATCTGCGATCGGATGCACCCCCTCGAATGGGTGCCGCCGGGGATCTCGATCGTCCTCGTTGCGTCAGCCGTGCTTGATCGAGACGGTCTTCAATCGGGAAAACCCGTAGAGTGCCTCGAAGCCCTTCTCCCGTCCGTGCCCGGATTTGCCGACGCCGCCGAAGGGCAGCTCGACCCCGCCGCCGGCCCCGTAATTGTTGATGAAGACCTGGCCGCAATGGAGCGCCCGGGCGATCCGCATCTGACGGGCGCCGTTCTCGGTCCAGACGCCGGCGACGAGTCCGTATTCGGTGCCGTTCGCAATGCGAACGGCTTCCGCCTCGTCCTCGAACGGGATCAGCACCTGAACGGGGCCGAAGATCTCCTCCCGGGCAAGACGGTGATCCGGCGCGACATCGGCAAAGAGAATGGGCGCGACATAGTGGCCGCCGGACGGGGCGCCCTCCGCGATCGTTCCCTCGGCGGCGATGGCGAGATCCCGCCGGCCCTCCTCGATGAACGCCGTCACGAGCGTCTTCTGTCTGGCCGAAACCAGTGGTCCAAGCGCATGGCAGTCCCTTGCCGGTCCTGCGACGAGCCCGCTGTAGATCTCGGCCATGCGGCGCTTCACCTCGTCGTAGATGCCGCGCTGGACGAGAACGCGCGAGGCCGCCGAACAGGTCTGGCCGGCCGCCTGGATGCAGGCTCCGACGAGGGTCGTAAGCGCCGCTTCGAGATCGCAGTCGTCGAACACGATATGCGGGGACTTGCCGCCGAGTTCGAGCGTCACCGGAACGACGTTGGCGGACGCCGCCTCCTGGATGCGCTGGCCGGTCCCGACGGAGCCCGTGAACGAGACGTGGTGGACGCGGGCATGACCGGACAGGGCAGAGCCGACATCGTGGCCGTAGCCGGTGACGATGTTGAGCGCTCCGGCCGGGAGCCCGGCTTCGAGGCTCAGTTCGGCAATCGCGAGGGCCGAGAGCGACGCGTCCTCGGCCGGTTTCAGAACGCAGGCATTGCCCATGGCGAGTGCCGCACCCACCGAGCGCCCGAGGATCTGCATCGGATAGTTCCACGGAATGATGTGCGCCGTGACGCCGTGCGGCTCGCGAAGCGTCATCACGGTGGTCCCCGCCTGATAGGGGATCGTCTCGCCGGTCACCTTGTCGGCCGAGGCCCCATAGAACTCGAAATAGCGGGCAAGGGCCTTCGCATCGTTGCGGGCCTGATCGAGCGGCTTGCCCACATCCCGGGACTCGAGTTCCGCGAGCCGTTCGGCATTCGCCTCCACGAGGGTGCCGAGCCGGGCGAGGATCCGCCCCCGTTCGGTGGCGGTCTTTCGTCCCCAGTCGCCGGCAAGGGCTGCTTCCGCGGCAGACACCGCCGCATCGACATCGGCTGCCGTGCCCCGTGCGATCCGGCCGATCCGTTCTCCGGTGGACGGGTCCTCCACGTCGATCGTCTCGCCCTTGGCGCCGTCCTGCCACTGTCCGCCGATGAAGAGCTTCGTGCGCTCGAAACCGAAATGTATCGTCACTGTCTTCCTCCCGAGCGGCGCGCCTTCAAGACCTGCGCCGTCCCTCTTCGATCCGCCGCCATGACCGCGTCACGGCTTCGGGTTTCTGCTCTGCTTTTCCCGCGGCCTCACAGCGCGCCGCGCACATGGGGCTCGATCCGGTCGCGCGCGGCATCGATATGCGCCTTCATCATCGCCGAGGCCCGGGCCTCGTCCCTTGCCGCGATGGCCTCGAGGATCGTCACATGTTCGGCGATGACGTCCTCCACGATGCCGGAGTGAATGCGGACCCGGAAGATGTGCAACTGGGTGAAGAGCTTGGCCAACATCTCCAGAAGCAGGGCATTCCCGCAGGCCGAGGCGATCAGGGTGTGGAAGCGGCTGTCCAGCATTACGAGGGCCGTGGAGTTCTGCCCGGTGTCCTCGGCAAGAAGGCGCTGCATCTCGTCCGCGATCGATTTGAGGTCGGACAACTGCGAGGGCGACGCCAGACGCGCGGCCTTCCGTGCGGCGTCCGGCTCGATCAGCGCGCGCATCTCGAAAACCTGCTCCAGCCGTTCGACGGTCGGCAGCGGCGCGACGAAGAAGCCCAGATTGTGCTTCTTGACGACCAGCCCCTCGGTTTCGAGACGGATCAGCGCCCCGCGAATAGGCGTCTGCGACACGCCGAAGCGGCGGGCGAGACCGTCGACCGACAGCCGCTCTCCCGGCGGCAGCCTCAGGGAGACCAGATCACCGACCAGACGCTCGTGGACCTCGTCCCCGAGGCCGGGACGCTGTTCGATGCGGTCGTCCGGGGACGCATCGGTCCAGCCATCGGCCCGGTTTCGAGACATGCCTTGATCGATCACTCCACCCGCCGTTGACCGCCTCCAAATTACCAATTACGAATATCGTATCGGATATCGGATGTAAATGCGTCTTAATTGTTCGATCGGATCGCGCGATCAGGGAGAGCTCGCACAATCCGCCGCCCTCGCCATCGGCCGTCGAGGATCTGAATTTCTGGGAGGAAACCACATGACATTGAAGAGCCTGATCGTCGGCGCGCTTTTTGCAACGACTGCCCTTTCGGCATCCGCCCTCTCCGCCAAGGAGATGAATTTCGCGATCGTGACGCCGCCGGAGGGTCACTACGGCCTGGGCGCGAAGGCATTCGCCGAGAAGATGAACGAGCTTTCGAACGGCGAGTTCACGATCAACGTCATGGCGGGCGGCTCGCTCGGCGGCGAGCGCGAACTTCTGGAAGGCGAGCAGATCGGTACGATCGATCTTGCGATGACGTCGACCGGCCCCGTCGGCTCCTTCGTGCCGGAGATCTATGCCCTCGACTTTCCCTTCCTCTTCAAGGACTACGACAGCGCTCGAACGATCCTCGACGGGGAGATCGGCAAGGAACTGCTCGTCAAGTTCGAGGACAAGGGAATCATCGGCCTCGGCTGGTCGGAGAACGGCTTCCGTCACATCACGAATTCGGTGAAGCCGATCAGGACGCCCGAGGACGTCCAGGGCCTCAAGCTGCGGACGATGGAGAACCAGGTCCACATCGACGCGTTCCAGGAGCTCGGGGCCTCGCCGACGCCGATGAGCTGGACGGAGGTCCTCACCTCGCTTCAGCAGGGCACGATCGACGGGCAGGAAAACCCGGTTCCGATCATCACGTCCAACAATATGTGGGACATGCAGAAATATGTGACGCTGACGGGTCACGTCTATTCGCCGGCCGTCATCACCATGTCCAAGATCCAGTGGGACCAGCTCTCCGACGAGGAGAAGGGCTGGATCGAGGAGGCCACGAAGGCGGCCGTCTCGGCAACCCGCGCGAAGGTCGACGAGGACGAGGCCAATGGTGTCGCGCTCATGAAGGAGCACGGCATGGAGGTGATCGAGGACGTCGACAAGCAGGCGTTCCAGGATGCGGTCCAGCCGACCTACGAGCGCTACGGAGCCGAATACGGCGAAGAGATGATCCAGCGGATCCGCGACGCGCAGAAGTGATCCCAACGCGGCAAGGCCCCGATCGATCGAGATCGGAGCCTTGCCGAAGCGAACGCCCGGCGCCTGCCGCGATCGAGCGCCGGGATTTCCGGCACGCGCATGATCCTCGTCCTCGGATAGGCCGGGTCCGCCCTCGCCTTTCCAACCGTCCCTTGTTTCGACCACCGCCCTTCTTCTGACCATCGCCCTAGTTCTCAACATCGAAGGTGCCGCCGATGCGGAACGGCTTCCTGACTATCGCCGAGCGGATGATCTCGACGACCCACAATCTCGCGGCCTCGCTCCTCGCCGTCGCGGCGCTGCTCGTCTTCTGGCAGGTGGTGACCCGGTTCGTGCTCGGTGACGCCTCCGCCTGGTCGGAGGTTCTGGCGCGCGGCGTCGTCATCTGGATGGTGTTTCTCGGCGCCGGCGCCGGGTTCCGCCTGAGCGCGATGATCCCGCTGGAATTCGTGCGAAGCGTGCTGCCCGCGCCCCTGCAGCGCGTCGTCATCTTCGCGGTCATGCTCCTCAATCTCGTGTTTCTCGGTGTTCTGATCTGGTTCGGGACGGCCATGGCGATCCGCGTCTCGTCCCAGCAGGTCGCGATGCTGGGTGTTCCGATCTCCTGGTTCTACGCAGCCTTGCCGGTCGGCGCGATCCTGGCGCTGCCGGGTGTCGTCCTCGAATATCTGAGGCCGATCGAAGACGTGCGCGACGAGGCCGAGACCGGTGCGGAGCGCGCCGGATGAACGCCGCTCTCGTCACCGCGCTGATCGTCTTCTTCGTTCTTTCCGTTCCGGTCGGGGTCGCGATCGGCCTTGCGGCGATCGTCGGCGTCAGCTTCTTCTCGCCGCTGCCGCTCCTCGTCATCCCCCAGAAGATCTTCACCTCCCTCGACAGCTTCCCTCTCCTGGCGGTTCCGTTCTTCATCCTGGCCGGAAACCTGATGACCTCGGGCGGCGTCTCGCGACGGCTCGTCAACTTCGCGAAGTCGCTCGTCGGCGGCGTCCAGGGTGGCCTCGGCGCGACCTGCGTCGTCACCTGCATGATCTTCGCCTCGATTTCCGGCTCGTCGGTCGCGACCACCTTCGCCATCGGCGCGATCCTCGTGCCGGCGATGGCGCGGCACAACTACCCCGTCCCGATGGCCGCGACGATCCAGGCGAGTTCCGCCGAACTCGGCGTCATCATCCCTCCCTCGGTGCCGCTCATCATCTATGGCGTGGCGACGGAAACCTCGATCACCCAGCTCTTCATGGCCGGCATCGGGCCGGGCCTCCTGATCGCGACCGCGCTCGTCGTCATGACGCAGGTCTGGTGCCGGATCAAAGGCATCGGGAAATCCGACGGGGACGACAGCGAACCGGTTCTGAAGAGCTTTCTCGACGCATTCTGGGCCCTGATGCTTCCGGTCATCATCCTCGGCGGCATCTATGGCGGCATCTTCACGCCGACCGAGGCGGCGGCCGTCTCCGTGGTCTATGCGCTCGTCATCGGTCTCTTCGTCTATCGCGAGATGTCGATCGCCGATCTGCCACGCATCTTCCGTGCAGCCACGATCTCGACGGTCGCGATCATGCTGATCATCGCGACGGCCGGCCTGTTCTCCTTCCTCGTCGCGCTGTCGGGCCTGCCGGGCGTGGTGGGGTCCTGGGCCAAGGGCTTCTTCGAATCGCCGATGAGCTTCCTCCTGTTCGTGAATATCCTTCTTCTCCTTGTCGGGATGTTCGTCGAAACCTCGGCGGCGATCCTCGTCCTCGGGCCGATCCTCGCCCCGATCGCCATCGGCTACGGCATCGATCCCGTGCATTTCGGCATGGTCATCGTCATCAATCTCGCGCTCGGCATGATCACGCCGCCGCTGGGCGTCAACCTCTTCGCCGCCGCGCAGGTCGCACGAATACCGGTGCAGCGCATGTTCGTGCCGCTTATCGTGCCCTTCTGCGTCATCCTCTCGATGCTTCTCCTGATCACCTACGTGCCGCAGATATCCCTCTTCTTCCGCGACCTATTCACCTGATCGTCCCCCCACCCCCCGAGCGAGAACCCGGATTCCATCGATGCCCCATGCCAGACCAGCCACCTACCGGATCGCCACGATCGAAGGCGACGGCATCGGGCCGGAAGTCGCCCGGTCGGCGATGGAGATCGTCAAGGAGGCCTGCGGTGAGGCGAAGTTCTATTTCGTGATGGCCGATGGTGGCGCCGGGCACTACCAGAAGACGGGCGACGTCCTTCCCGCAGAGACGGCCAAGCTCTGCCGCGAATGCGATGCGATCCTGCATGGCGCGGCAGGCCTACCCGGCATCGTCTATCCGGACGGCACCGAGGTCGGCAACGAGCTTCATCTGAAGCTGCGCTTCGATCTCGACCTTTATGCCAATGTCCGTCCGATCAAGCTCCTGAAAGGCGTGACCTCGCCGCTCCGCGCCTTCGAGGGTGGCGGCATCGACTATGTCATCGTCCGCGAAAACACCGAGGGGCTCTACGCCAGTCGCGGGGCCGGCGTCCTCCTTCGCGGCGAAGTCGCCTCCGACAGCCTCGTCGTCACGCGCAAGGGCACGGAGCGGGTGGCGCGCTTCGCCTTCGATCTCTCCAGAAAGCGCAAGGGTGCGCTGCGCGACGGCAAGCGCCGCGTCACCGTCTGCGACAAGGCCAACATCCTGCGGAGCTACGCCTTCTTCCGTTCGATCTGCGACGAGGTGAAATCCGATTTCGCCGATATCGACATCGATTACGCCTATGCCGACGCAATGACCGTCCATCTCGTGAAGAGACCGGACTTCTACGACGTGATCGTCGCGGAAAACATGTTCGGCGACATCATTTCCGATCTGGGCGCGGCGACCGTTGGAGGAATGGGCATCTCGCCCTCGGGTGAGATCGGCGACCGCCACGGCCTCTTCCAGGGCGCGCACGGCTCCGCGCCCGATATCGCCGGCCAGGACGCGGCGAGCCCCGTCGCGGCCGTTCTGTCGGCCGTCATGATGCTGCGCTGGCTCTCGGACCGCCACGATGACGAGAGCCTTGCGGGCGACGCCGCTCGCATCGAACGCGCCGTGGAAGCCGTTCTGGGCGCCGGCGACCATGTGCCGGCAGATCTCGGCGGCTCGGCGCGTTGCAGCGGGATGACGAGGGCGATCCTCTCGGCACTGAACTGACACGCTTTCGCGGAAAAGGAACCAGATGACCAAGCGAACCGTCGGAATGATCGGCGTCGGGATGATGGGGCACGGCATCGCCGCCAACCTCGTCGCGAAAGGCTGGCCGCTCCATTATCTCGATCATGCCGGAAACCAGCCCACGGAGGATCTCGATAGCGTCGGGGCCCGCCGGGAGAGCGATGCCGCGAGCCTCGTTGCGAAGATCGACGTCCTGATCCTGTGCGTCACCGGGAGCCGGGAAATCAGGACGATCCTTCTCGGCGACGACGAGCTCGTTCGTCGGCTGAAGCCCGGAACCGTCGTCGTCGACTGCTCGACCGGAATTCCGAGCGAGACCCGGACCGTTGCCGGGCATGTCGAGGCCGCCGGTTGCCGCTTCGTCGATGCCGCGATGACCCGCACGCCGGCCGAAGCCGAGGCGGGACGGCTCAATCTCCTGATCGGAGGGGATGCGGACGTCGTGAGGGATCTGACGCCGATCCTCGAGGCGTTCTCGGAGAACCGCTTCCATGCCGGCCCGATCGGGGCGGGACAGACGCTGAAGCTGCTTCACAACTACGTATCGCTCGGAACGGCGGTCGTCGTTGCGGAAGCGGCGGCCTGCGCGGCGGAGACCGGAATCGCGCCGGAGGTTCTCGTGGACTGCCTCAAGCGCGGCGGCGGCTACGGCGCGGCGCTCGACAGGATCGGTCCCTACATCCTGTCGCAGGACGTCTCCGCCATGCGCTTCTCGAACGCCAATGCCCGCAAGGACGTCGCCTATTATCAGAGCCTCGTCGCCGAAACCGGCACAAGCCACGAGGCGGCGAAGGGAATTCTCAGTGCACTCGATTGGCTGAACGACAACGGATATGGCGGCGCCATGATGCCCGAATCCTGCGACGCCTTCCGCAACAGGAAGGGACGATCCTCGTAAGCGGCGCGCTGACGCCGATCGGACCTTGAGGTCGGGCCCGTGGCGGCGGGGTCCCGGCGACCTTTCAGGACTGTCTGGGCGGCGCGATGATCCGGCGTGCGATGGATGAGGCCTGCTCGACGTGATGGCGTGCCGCAAGTCCCGCCTTCGCCGGATCTCGCGATGCGATGGCATCGAGGATCGCGCGCATCTCGCGCGGGCCGTCCTTGTCACGCGCCCGATCCGCGATGGTCAGGGAGCGAAGGCGATTGATGCGCAGCATCAGCGAGGAGACGATCGACCAGGCCATGGCCTGGCCCGCCGCATGGAACATGATCTCGTAGAAGGTCTTCGTCGCCTCCAGCACCGCCGGCGGGCTCTTGGCCTCATAGGCCTTCTCGATCGCCAGCAGCGCCTCTCCCATGTCCTCGATGGCGTCCTCCGGGGCGAGTTCGGCGCAGGCCTCCGCCGCCATGGATTCGAGCGCTGCCCGAATGCTGTAGATCTGCCAGGCGTCCTCGGCCGTCGTCTCCGCGACGATGGGACCGCGATTGGGAAGGCTCGCGACCAGACCTTCGGATTCGAGATGCCGAAGAACCTCGCGGACGATGGTCCGGCTGACGCCGAGCTGGGCGCAGAGATCGCGCTCCACGAGGCGCTCGCCGGGCTTGAAATGCGAGGTGAGGATCGCCTCCCGCATCTTTTCGAGCGTCAGTTCCCTGAGGGTCTTGGTCGGCCTGTCCACGCGAATGCCGAGGTCAGCCTCCTTGATCGTCGTGGCCATTGGGTTCCCTTTCGATTGCTGTCACAGGGACCCGAGCCGTCTTCGACGGCACCGTCCTCGCTTCGACCACGCTCCATACGCGATGCGGGCGATGCCGGCGACGCATAGATATGCCTGGCTTCCATATTATAGTCCCGGCTCCGCCCGCGCATCGCAGCACGCACAGGCAAGGGGGCTCAGACGAAGACATGCGCCTCGTTCGGATCGAAGCGGAGCCAGGCCTCGTCGCCTCGCGACAGACCCGAGATATGCTCGTGACCGAACGGAAGGCGGACTGAAACGGTCTCGCCCCAACCGGTTTGCGCGATGACATGGACATTGCTGCCGAGAAACGTGACATCGTCGACGCGCACGGGAAGACCGCGCCAGCCGGTCGGCTCGCTCCTCGAGAGATCGATCCGCTCGGGGCGAAGCAGGAGAGCGCCCTCGCCCGGCGTTCCGCGTTCGTCGTGGAGAGGCACCCCCTCGACTGCGAAATCACCACCCAGAACCACATTGGCGCGCCCGCCTTGCGAATGGGTCACCCTGCAGGAGAGGAAGTCGCTGTCCCCCACGAATTCGGCGACGAAGCGGGTCGCCGGATCGGCATAGAGTTCGGGTCCCGTTCCCACCTGGTCGATCCGCCCCTTCGAGAAGACCGCGATTCGGTCGGAAAGCCGCAAAGCCTCTTCCTGATCGTGGGTCACGTAGAGGATCGTCACATCCGTCTCGTGATGGATGCGGCGGATCTCGTGCTGAAGCTCGTCGCGGAGCTTCTTGTCGAGGGCCGACAGCGGTTCGTCCATGAGGAGGATGGGCGGATCGTAGGCGAGCGCGCGCGCCAAGGCGACGCGCTGCTGCTGGCCTCCGGACATCATGGCGGGCTTGCGATCCTCGTAGCCCTCCAGCCGCACGAGTTTCAGCATCTCGCGTACGCGCTCGGTCACGTCCGCTTTCGACTTGCGCCTGACCTTCAGGGGAAAGGCGATGTTGTCGCCGACCGAGAGATGGGGAAACAGCGTATAGCGCTGGAACACCATGCCGATATTGCGCTGGTGGGACGGGGTCGACAGGAGTGTCTGTCCGTTCAGGCGGATGTCCCCGAGGGTCGGCTTCTCGAAGCCGGCAAGGATGTAGAGGGTCGTGCTCTTGCCGGAGCCGGACGGTCCCAGAAAGGTGACGAGTTCGCCGCGCTCGATGGTGAGATTGACGTCCTCCACCGCGACGACCGGCCCGTATTCCTTGCGGATGCCGTCGATCTTGAGAAAGGGAACGGTCATGGCTTCGACAGTCCTTTGCGAATGAGAGCGACGAGCAGCATCAGGACGATCGTCACGAGGACGAGGAGCGTCGAGACGCTGGCGACCACGGGTGTGAGGTCCTGCCTCAGCGTCGACCAGATGCGGACGGGAAGCGTCTGCAGGGTTGGGCTCGCCATAAAGATCGCAAGGACGACCTCGTCCCAGGAGGTGAGGAACGAGAAGATCGCAGCCGAGAAGAGACCTGCCGAAATGCCCGGCAGGGTCACGCGCATCTTCGCCTCGAAGGGAGAGGCGCCGCACAGGATCGCCGCGTCCTCGATCGACTTGTCGAAGCCTTCGAGCGCGGTGGTGAGAGCGAGGATGGAGAACGGCAGGGCGACGAGAAGATGGGCGATGACGAAGCCCGTCATCGTGCCGTTGATGCCGAGCCTGAGAAAGAACGCATAGAGAGCCACCGCGAGAACCACGACGGGAAGGATCATCGGCGTCAGGAACAGCGCCTTCAGCGTTTCGCGGCCGCGAAACCTGCCGCGCACGAGAGCGAAGGACGCAGCAAGGCCGATGACGACCGAGAGAACGGTGACGACGAGACCGATCTTCAGGCTGTTGAGGGCCGCATCGAGCCAACGCTGGTCGGCGAAGAGCTCGCTATACCATCGGGTCGTCCACGAGGGCGGCGGGAAGATCAGCCATTGGGACGAGCCGAAAGAGAGAGCGGCGATGAAGACGATGGGCAGGAGGAGGAACGCGGCGACCGCTGCCGTGAAGCCGCCCAGTGCCCAGCGCCACCAGCCGAGGCGATCGAAGTCGAGAAGCATGCCTACTGCCCTCCGAGCCGGGACGTTCCGAAAAACTTGAGCATCAAACCGTAGAGAACGAGGGTCGACAGGAGGAGGACGAAGGCCGCCGCGCTTCCGAGACCCCAGTCGGTCAGGGACTGGACGAGCTGCGCGATCAGTTCGGCGAGCATCATGTTCGACGTGCCCCCGAGAAGAGCCGGCGTGACGAAATAGCCGAGGGACATGACGAAGACCATGAGCCCTCCGGCAGCCATGCCCGGTGCGGCGAGCGGCAGAAGAACACGGGTCAGCGCCTGCCAGCGATTGGCGCCGCACAGGGCCGCGGCTCTCAGAACCGCCTTGTCGATATTGGAGATCACGCCGTAGAGCGGCAGGATGACGAAGGGCAGCATGATATAGGTCATGCCGATCGTCACGCCGGTGAGATTGTTCACGAGCGTCAGCGGCTCGTCGGTGAGGCCGACGGCCATCAGCATCTTGTTGATCAGTCCGGTGCGCTGCAGCAGAACCATCCAGGCATAGGTGCGCGCCAGGAGATTGGTCCACATGGACAGGATCAGGATCGCGAAGACGATCCGGCTCCAGGTCATAGGCATGACGACGAGTGCCCAGGCGACCGGGAAACCGATGGCGAGAGCCGCGGCGGTGACGACGGTCGAGACGATGAAGGTGTTGGCGAAGACGCCGATATAGGTCGCCGAGCCGAGCAGGGTCTCGTAGTTCTGAAGCCCCGGCACCGGTTCGAGGACACTGCGCAGGAGCAGCGCGACCACCGGCGCGACGAAGAAGAAGACGATGAGCAGGAACGCCGGAAGCGCAGGGCCGACCTCACCGAAGAGTCTCGGCATTCGGCGTCCGCCTTGCCTGCCCGTCACGGACCGGCTCTCGGTGAGGCTCGACATCTCGTTTCCCGCTGGACGTTCGAGAGGAAGGGCGCCGCGGGTCTGCCGCGGCGCTGCGATGGGCGAAGGTCAGACTTACTCGGTCTGCCAGGCGTACCAGCGCGAGGCGATCGCGTCGCGGTTCTTGGCCCAATAGGCCATATCGGCATTGACCTGGGTTTCGGTCTGCCGGTCCGGCAGGGTCGCGGCGCGGTCTTCGTCCATCAGTTCGGGCGATTTGGTGTTGATCGGCGCATAGCCGGTCAGCTCGGCCATCTTCGCCTGGGCCTCGGGCGATGTCGCATAGGCGATGAACCGCATCGCGGCATCCTTGTTCTTCGCGCCCTTCGGAACGACCAGGGAGTCGGCCGCGGTGATGTTCTGATCCCAGGACATCGAGACAGGCACGCCGCTCTCGGAAAGGGCAGAAAGGCGCCCGTTCCAGAAGCTGCCGAACGGCGCTTCGGCGGAGGCGAGCAGCTGCTGGGACTGTGCGCCGCCGGACCACCAGATGATGTCGTCCTTGATCGTATCGAGCTTTGCGAAGGCGCGATCGAGATCGAGCGGATAGAGCGCGTCCGGCGAAACGCCGTCGGCGAGAAGCGCGGCCTCGATCACGCCCGGCGCGGACCACTTGTAGAAGGTCCGCTTGCCGGGGAACTTGTCCGTATCGAAGAGGTCGGCCCAGGTTTTCGGACACTCGGAGACCGCGCCCTCGTTGCAGCCGATGACGAAGGAATAATAGAAGCTGCCGACCGAATGATCGGTGACGAAGCGCTCGTCGAGATCGGTCTTGTCGATGACCGAGAAATCGAGCGGCTCGAGCAGGTCCTGCTCGCCGGCCTGAATGGCGTAGTCGCCCTCGACATCGACGACGTCCCAGCTGACACCGTCGGCCTCGACCATCGCCTTCAGCTTGCCGTAGTCCGTCGGACCGTCCTGAAGAACGTTGATGCCGCTTTCGCTGCTGAAGGGCTCGGCCCATGCTTCGATCTGGGCATCCTGGGTGGTGCCGCCCCAGCTGGTGAACACCATCGATTCCTGCGCCTTCGCGCCGGAAACGAGGACGGCAAGCGAGGCAACGCTCGTCAGAAGCATCTTCATGATGGTTTTCCCTTTGATCACCGAATTGAAGGTCTTGGATCGTTCATTGGCGATGCGGTAAGGCCTGCTCCCTCCCGGGACGGCCTCAACGCATGACGAAAGGATCGGGAATGGGCTCTTCGGATGTCCGCAGCCAGACCGTCTTCGTTCGCGTGTAGTCGAGAGCGGCCGCAAGGCCGCCTTCACGCCCGTGGCCCGACATCTTGTAGCCGCCGAAGGGCGCGATCGGAGAAACGGCGCGATAGGTGTTCAGCCAGACGACCCCTGCACGCAGGCCGTCCGCCATCCGGTGTGCACGCGCCAGATTATTGGTGAAGACGCCCGATGCAAGGCCGAAGGCGCTGTCATTGGCGATCCTCAGAGCCTCCGCCTCGTTCGCGAACGAGACGACGGACAGGACCGGGCCGAAGAATTCTTCGGTCAGGGATGGGGAATCGACACCGTCGCAATCGATGATGGTGGGCGGATAGTACCAGCCCTCGCCATCGCCCATGACGCCGCCGGTGACGATCCGGGCTCCGGAGGCGGAAGCCCTGTCGACGAGCGCCTGGATATGGTCGCGCTGGCGCTTCGTGCAGAGCGGTCCGAGCTCCGTTGCGGTCTCGAGCGGCGAGCCGGTCACGATGGCCTCGGCCTTTTTCGTCAGCCTTTCCACGAACTCGTCCTTGATCGAAGCCTCCACGAGAAGCCGCGATCCGGCGACGCAGCTCTGGCCGCTTGCTGCGAAGATCCCGGCGACCTGCGCGTTGCAGGCGCTGTCGAGGTCGGCGTCGGCGAACACGATGAACGGCGACTTGCCGCCGAGTTCGAGCGAGGTGGAGGCGAGATTTTCGGCCGAATTCGCAACGACGCGGCGCGCGGTCTCGGGGCCGCCGGTAAAGGCGACATGGGCAATCTTCGGATGCCGCGTCAGGGCCACACCGCAATATGGCCCGAAACCCGTAATGACGTTGACGACGCCTTTGGGAAAACCCGCCTCGTCGATCAGCCGGGCAAATTCCAGGAGCGGAGCCGGCCCGTCCTCGGACGCCTTCAGGACCACCGTGCAGCCGGCCGCAAGGGCCGGGCCGAGCTTGACGGCGGCAAGGAAGAGCTGGCTGTTCCACGGCACGATCGCGGCGACGACGCCGAGCGGCTCGCGCTTGACCCAGACCGTCATGTCCGGCTTGTCGATCGGCAGCACGGCACCTTCGATCTTGTCCGCAAGGCCCGCATAATACCGATAATATTCGGCGACATAGGCGATCTGTGCCGAGGTTTCGCGGATGATCTTGCCGGTATCCCGCGTCTCGATCTCGGCAAGGCGTGCCGCATTCTCGGCGACGAGGTCGGCGAGCCGCGACAGGAGCTTGCCCCGCGCGCTGGCGTTCATCCTCGGCCACGGGCCCGTGTGAAAGGCCCTGTCGGCCGCCGAGACGGCCGCGTCGACATCGCGCTCGCGAGCCTCCGGCATCCTCGCCCAGACCCTGCCGGTTGCGGGATCGAGACTGTCGAAGCCCGCCTCTCCATCGGTGAAGACGCCATCGATATAGGACTGGAAGGACGGCAGCTCGCTCATGACGCGAATGCCGGGGCGACGTCGCGAACGAAGCGTTCGAGGGAGGCCTTCTTGCGCTCGAAGCTCATGCCCGTATCGATCCAGAAGGCGTATTCGTCATAGCCCATCGCTTCGTAGGCCTTCAGCCGCTCGATGACGGTGTCCGCGTCACCGACGACATTGTTGGCACGCAGGGCCTTCGGCGAGATCATCGCATTGGCGGCCAGTTCGTCGGAGGTCAGCGGCGGATCGATCAGTCCCTGGCGCACCGAGCGGTCGTTCTTGAACCAGGCGAAGAAGTAGTTGTAGTAGACCGAGAGTTCTTCGGCCGCCTGATCGAGATCGCTCTCGTCCGTGCCCACATAGGTATGGCGCAGGAGCATGATCTTCGGGCGCGGCTTGTCCGCATGGTCCGCGCAGGCGGTCTCGAAGCGATCCATGAGGGTGCGCACTTCGCTGTCGTCCTGCCAGAGCGGCGTGACCTGCACATTGCAGTCGTTGGCGACGGCGAAGTCGTGGCTGTTGGGATCGCGTGCGGCCACCCAGATCGGCGGTCCGGGTTGCTGGACGGGACGCGGCGCGGAGGTCGTCGAAGGAAAGCTCCAGAACTCGCCCTCGTGAGCGTAATCGCCGGCCCAGAGTTTCTGGGTGGCCGGTATGACCTCGCGCATCTTCTGGCCGGCGCTCCAGGCATCGAGACCCGGCGACAGACGCTCGTATTCGTAGGAATAGGCGCCCCGCGCGATTCCGAGATCGAGGCGACCGCCGGTGATCAGATCCGTCATCGCCGCTTCGCCGGCGAGCTTGATCGGATGCCAGAACGGCGCGACGACCGTCCCCGTCCCCAGACGCACGTTCTTGAAGCGGTTGGCGAGGTCCGCGATGGTCACGAACGGGTTCGGCGCGATGGTGAAATCCATGCCGTGATGCTCGCCGGTCCAGATGGCGTGCAGGCCGGCCCGATCGGCGATCTCGCAGAGCGCCAGAAACTCCCCGTAGAGCTGCTTCTGGGACTGTCCTTCGTTGAGACGCTCCATATGGACGAAGAGCGAGAGTTTCATGGCCGATGCTCCTTCGTGAGGGAATGGATGCGCCCGTCCGTCTCGTTGCCGAAATAGATGGCGAACTGGCCGAGTTCGCTCTCGGCGCGGAACCGCTTGACGATGTCGACGCTCTGCGGCCGGTCGATCCGCTCCAGCGGCAGATCGGAAAGATCGAAGAAGCCGCCGCCTAGCGGCTCACCCTCGGAAACGCTCGCGCGGTAGACGATGTGCTGCCGGTTGGAGCCCCGCTCCTCGTAGACCGAATAGAGGAAACCGATCTCGGCGGTGAGGCCGGTCCGCGCCGCGATCTCGGCGACGAGGCCCTCGATCGGATTGTCGCCGGAAGCGCGGCAGGTGGGAAGCGCGAGCTTGCCGTTCGCAGCCTCCAGAAGAAGGATCGACCCGGCCCGCTCGACGACGGCGCCGAGGACCGTCTCGCCCTCGCTGCCCGCAGCCTCGACCGCCCGCTTGGCGAGGGCCGAGGTGAAGTAGCTTCCACGGGCATAGCCCAGACCGCTATGGCCGTTGTTCTTGAAGGCTTCGACACGCCCAAGAAGCATCACATGGTCGCCGGCATCGACGATCTGATGGGTGGAGCAGTCGAACCAGGCGGCGGATTCGGGAAGGATCGGCGCGCCGTGCGGCCCCGCCTCCCATTCGACATCCGCGAAGCGATCCGGCACGCGGCTCGCAAAGGTGTTGGAGACGGCCTTCTGATCCTCCGAGAGGATGTTGACGGCGAACCCCCTCGCCTCGGTCATCGCTTCGAAATTGCTGGAGGTCTTGGCGAGGCAGACGCAAAGAAGCGGCGGATCGAGGGAGACGGACGAGAACGAATTGGCCGTGAAGCCGAGGGGGCGTCCGTCCGCGTGATGGGCCGTCACCACCGTGACGCCCGTGATGAAGGCTCCGAACGCATCGCGAAGCGCACGCGCGTCGATCACCGGATCGGTCATTGCTCCGTTCCCTCCTCCAGCCATTCGCGCATGATGGCATTCACGCGGCCGGGCGCGGTCAGGTTCACCATGTGCCGCCCCTCGATCACCACGGCCCGGCCGCGCGGCGCAGCCTCCGCCATCGCCTCGGCCATTAAGGGCGTGGAATTCTGGTCGTCCCGTCCGGTCAGGAACAGGGCCGGGCACCGTATCCCGGGCCATGCGCCGGCGAAGGTCGCATCGCCGTTCGCGAAGGCCGAATAGGCGGTGGCGTAACCGTTCGGGTCGACACCCTCCAGCCAGTGGCGGGTCTGGCGGTAATAGTCCCGATGTTCGCTGCCTTCGCCGAACCAGCGGCGCAGAGGCCCGTCGAGATCGATCGCGGCGCCCGCCTCGATGAGGGCGGCGCGCTGCCGAACCGCTGCGGCGGCCTCCTCGCCGCGCAGATAGACCCCGTTGAGAAGGGCGACCCGGGCGATCCGCTCGCCCAGCGTCGCGGCCGCGCCCCCCGCGATCAATGCGCCCATGGAGTGACCGGCGACATTGACCCTGTCGAGGCCGAGGTCGTCGAGGACATCGGCAAACCAGGCGACGAAATCCGTCAGGTCCGCGCCGGTCTTCAAGGGTGCGCTGCCTCCGTGTCCCGGCATGTCCACCGCGACGACCCAATGGCTCTCGGAGAAGGCCGCGATCTGCGGAGCCCAGGCCTCGAGACGCATGCCGACGCCGTGGATGAGAACCAGAGGCTCGCCCTCCCCCACCGCGTGATAGGCTGCACCGCGCGGCGTTCGCGCGCGATCGACCTTGAGTTCGTCGGGGCTGGTCACGATCTGCATCCGCTCTCGTCCGATCCTCAGACGGATGCCGGATTTTCGACGTCGTGGCCGAGTTCCTTCAGATCCTGATAGCGATCGCCGATCCGGTGATGCGGCCGTCCGCCGACCGATGCGCCCAGGGCGACGACGATTTCGTCATGAGCCGGCGCGTCGGGGATCGCAGTCTGGATGGTGAGATAATGCGAGCGGCGGCCCGCATCGTTCTTGTCCATCAGCGGGATCATCAGCGGCGCGTTCGCGGGCCCACGGGTGTTGCAGAACGACAGATAGGATTTGGCGCCGACGGCGGTGCGGAAGTGGTTGCCGAAACGCAGCGTGTGAATGAGCGCCGAAGCGTGCTCCACCTCGCCCGACAAGCCGACGATCGCCGACTTCCCGTAACCCTCGACGGCCTCTCCCGAGCCGACGGCGTCGATGATCATGGCCGTGAGAAGCTCGCCGAGTTCGGGAGCGACGGCGGTGATGCCGGGCTTCAGATCCTCGACGAAGCCCTGACCGGCCCAGGGATTTTCGACGACGGCCGCCGCCGTGAAGAGCTTCAGGGGCGTCGGCGCCTCGCGTCCGCCCTCGATGAGGGTCGTCTCCACCTGAAGCAAGGTCTTGCGGATCCTGGCATTCGTCGACATCGCGTTTGGCTCTCCGTCTTGTATGATTGTATTTTGGTATGCCAACTTATTGGATGTCAACAGCGAAGTTTCGGCGGACGGCGAACACCCGCCAGGAACGAGAGGCAGAGATGGCAGCCGGCATGTGAGACGAGGACGCAAGGGCTCCGCATTTCGCGATCCCGAAATCCCGCGCCGACTAGCGAGCCTGGGCGGTGTGCGCCGCATCGAGCATATGGGTGTCAAACCCGCGACGGATCTCAAGGGTCCGCTGATCGTTTAGGCGCGCTCTTCGCCTCCATCCCGCGATCGTCGCAGCCCAGCCCCGCGGCGCCCTCGATCGCGGTCCGTTCACACGCGGACCCGAAGCGTGACCGAAAACGCCGACACGTTCGCACATCGGCCAAACCCTTGAAATGATTGCCGAACTCGCCGTCGCAGCAGGTGCGCCTCCTAGGATAAGCCGCGCTCACCGATGGGTTCGCACCGAACAGCGGGTTTTCGCAGTGTTCGTCATCGCTTACAGAATGGACCGTCGCCTCCCTCGCGGAGGCGTGGATCGAAACGTCCCATGGTGCGGTCGTAAACGGTGAGGGGCTGCCGGTCGCCTCCCTCGCGGAGGCGTGGATCGAAACGGGGGTGTCGTAATAGCGCTGGCCCGCCTGCACGGGTCGCCTCCCTCGCGGAGGTGTGGATCGAAACGTCAACGCTCCGGCGGTCATGAGCCAGACCGAAAGGTCGCCTCCCTCGCGGAGGTGTGGATCGAAACAAGCGAGCGCTCCAGTCGATGGAGCAGCGCGGGGCCGAGGGTCGCCTCCCTCGCGGAGGCGTGGATCGAAACCATGTCATCGTCCAGATCGCCCCGCCGGGCCGGTGGGGCGAGCCGGGCGGATCAGCTGGACGGGGGTTCGGCGAAGAGCTTGCCCGGATTGAACAGGTTGCTGGGATCGAGAACGGCCTTGATCTGTCCCATGAGATCGAGCTTGCGCGCATCCGAGGTCGCCCGGAGCGCGCCGATCCGCTTGGAGCCGACGCCGTGTTCTGCGGAGAACGAGCCGCCGCGCGAGGCGATGTCCCGGTAGATCGCGGCCTCGATCCGCTTCCGCAGATCCGGATCGAGCGAACCCGGTCTGTTGAGGATGATATGGAGATTGCCGTCGGCGAGATGGCCGAAGATCAGCGGCTCGAGCGTCGGATCGATCGCCGCCAGATCCTCCTCCAGCCGCAGGAGATAGGCCGGGATCTCCGACTGAGGCAGGGAGATGTCGAAGGAGGGCGCTGCGGGAAAGGCGCGGTAGACGAGATCGGTGTCCTCGCGCAGGCGCCAGATCTCTTCCTCCTGAAGCGAGGAGCCAGCGATCAGCCCGCCCACATCGGGATGACGGTCGAGAACCGCCTCGAACAGGGTTTCGAGCCCGTTCTGGAGATCGCCATGTTCGGCCCCGCCGATCGTCAGGAGCAGGAAGACCGGCGCCTTAAGATCGATGGCCGGGTCGGCCCATCCCAGAGCCTTGGAGGTCAGCGTCAGGAACGGACGCCACATCGCTTCGGCCGCACGCAGATCGACCCCCGGCATTCCGATCGCGATATTGATCGTGTCGAGAACCGCGTCCACGCTCGGCAGCGAGAGGAGCGCGCTCGCCCGCGCATGGGGCATCGGATCGAGCTTCAGTGCAAGGCGGGTGATCGCGCCGAGCGTGCCTTCCGCGCCGACGAGAAGATGCTTGAGGTCGTAGCCCGCCGAGGTCTTCACGACGCGTGTCAGGTCGTTGAAGATCGTGCCATCCGGCAGGACGGCTTCGAGGCCGAGGACGCGATGGCGCATGACGCCGTTGCGGAAGGCCATGACCCCGCCGGCATTGGTGGAGGCCATGCCGCCGAGGGTCGCCGTGCCGCGCGAGGGCAGATCGATGCCGACGTCGAGGCCGTGGGGCGCGGCGGCCTCCTGCAGCGCCTGCAGGGTGACGCCGGCACCGGCGACGACGGTCCGCTCGACAGGGTCGAGGCGCTCGATCGCGTCGAGCCGCGCGGTCGAGAGGATGACCTGCCCTTCGGCCGAGATCGCCCCGCCCACGAGCCCGGTCAGGCCGCCATGGGTGACGATCGAGACGCCGGCCTCCCGGCAAAGACGCACCACGGCCGCAAGGTCCTCGGTATCGCCGGGCCGCGCGAGAACGCCGGCGCCGAGATTGGCCGGGTCCCAGCCCGGATCCATGGCGCGCACCTCGTCTCCCGTCCGCACATTGCGCTCGCCGACAAGTGACTTCAGACGTTCGATGAAGCCCTCGGGAAGATCGGAACGGGCCATGGGGTCGTCTCTCCAGATGATGTCCCGAAAGGGGCGGCATCGCCCCGAATGTCGGGCCCGCTTGCGAGGTGCCGGGCCTCAGGGCGTGCCCGAAGCCTCCTCGCACGGATCGATTTCGATGAGAAAGGCCGTCTGCGGCATATCCGTCCGCAGGAGGATGGACGGATCGCCCCGCTCGAGGAGAAGCGCATCCCTCGGGCCGAGCATTGCCGATGATCCCTCCCCGGCCTTAGAGGCGACGGGGCCGAGCGGGATGAGAATGGTCCATTCGGCGCACGGGCGGACCGATGTCTCCGAGGAGATGTCGATCCGGCTCACACGATGCTTCGCCGTCCCGCGCCGTGCCATCACGTTGAGGTCGGTGATCGGGCCGCCCAGGAGCGAAGCCTCAGTCGCCGCATCGGCGGGAAAGGTGAAGGGCGCGGTCTCGGGCGTCAGCCGGTGCCGTCCGAACCCGTCGATGTCGAGTTCCATCCCCTCGCCTTCGAGGATCGCGAGCGTCCGGTCCACCCCGGGAAAGGCCGAAAACGGCCCGTCGCTCTCGACCCGCGCCATGGAGATGCGCCAGTCGAAACCGTCGAGGCCGGCGCCCGCAGGATGGACGGCGATCTCGATGGTCTCGCCGCCGCCGTTCTTCCAGGCCATGCGCCTGTGGTCACCGGCTCTTAAGATGCGCACGGCGCCGCCTCAGTTGCCGAGGATCGCAGGCAGGCGCAGGCCCTGTTCGCGGGCGCAGTCGAGGGCCTCGTCATAGCCGGCATCCGCGTGGCGCATGACGCCGGTCGCCGGATCGTTCCAGAGAACACGCTCCAGCCGGCGCGCCGCATCCTCGCTGCCATCGGCGCAGATCACCATGCCCGAATGCTGGGAGAAGCCCATGCCGACGCCGCCGCCATGGTGGAGCGAGACCCATGTCGCGCCCGATGCGGTGTTGAGAAGCGCGTTGAGGAGCGGCCAGTCGGAGACGGCGTCCGAGCCGTCCTTCATCGCCTCGGTCTCGCGATTGGGCGAGGCGACCGAGCCGGAATCGAGGTGATCGCGGCCGATGACGACCGGCGCCTTGAGTTCGCCCGAGGCGACCATCTCGTTGAAGGCGAGGCCAAGCCTGTGACGATCGCCGAGACCCACCCAGCAGATGCGCGCCGGCAGGCCCTGGAAGCTGATCCGCTCCCGCGCCATGTCGAGCCAGCGGTGGAGGTGGTGATTGTCCGGCAGGAGTTCCTTCACCTTGGCGTCGGTCTTGTAGATATCCTCCGGATCGCCGGAGAGCGCGGCCCAGCGGAACGGCCCGACGCCCCGGCAGAAGAGCGGCCGGATATAGGCCGGCACGAAGCCCGGAAAGTCGAACGCGTTTTCCAGCCCCTCGTCTTTCGCCACCTGGCGGATATTGTTGCCGTAATCCAGCGTCGGAACGCCCTGTTCGTGGAAGGCCAGCATCGCTTCCACATGGGTGCGCATGGAGGCGCGTGCCGCCTTCTCGACCGCCTTCGGGTCGCTTTCGCGCTTCGCGCGCCACTCGCCCATGGTCCAGCCGGCCGGCAGATAGCCGTTGATCGGGTCGTGGGCGGAGGTCTGGTCGGTGACGATATCGGGGCGGATGCCGCGCCGGACCATCTCGGGCAGGATCTCGGCGGCATTGCCGAGAAGACCGACGGATTTCGCCTCGCCGGCCTTCGTCCAGGCCTCGATCATCGCCATGGCCTCGTCCAGCGTCTCGGCCTTCTCGTCGACATAGCGGGTGCGCAGGCGGAAATCGATGGAATCCGGGTTGCACTCGATGGCAAGGCAGGAGGCGCCGGCCATGACGGCGGCGAGCGGCTGGGCCCCGCCCATGCCGCCGAGCCCGCCGGTCAGCACCCATTTGCCCTTCAGATTGCCGCCGTAATGCTGGCGCCCGGCCTCGACGAAGGTCTCGTAGGTGCCCTGCACGATGCCCTGCGTGCCGATATAGATCCAGGAACCGGCGGTCATCTGGCCGTACATGGCCAGGCCCTTCTTATCCAGCTCGTTGAAATGGTCCCAGGTCGCCCAGTGGGGCACGAGGTTGGAGTTGGCGATGATGACGCGCGGCGCGTCCTTGTGGGTGCGGAAGACGCCGACCGGCTTGCCGGACTGGACGAGCAGCGTCTCGTCCTCGTCGAGGGTGCGCAGGCTGGCGGCGATGCGGTCGAAATCGTCCCAGGTGCGCGCCGCCCGGCCGATGCCGCCATAGACGACCAGCTCATGGGGGTTCTCGGCGACTTCGGCATCGAGATTGTTCATGAGCATGCGCAGCGGGGCTTCGGTGAGCCAGCTCTTGGCCGAAATCTCGGTGCCCCTCGGGCTGCGGACGTCGCGGATGTTGTGGCGGGGATTGGTCATCGGGGGGCCTCTGAAAGGGAAGGTGCGAGCGCTTCGATTTGGCTGAGGAGCGTTTTCAGAACGGGCCGCAGGCGCTCCGTGCGGACGGGATCGAGGTCGAAGGGCGGGGTCTCGCGCGCCAGATGCGTGACCTGCGCCAGCTCCATCTGGATGGCGTGGACGCCGGTGCCCGGCTCGCCGTAATGGCGCGTCGTCCAGCCGCCCCGGAAGCGACCGTTGAGGACGCTGGTATAGCCGTCAGCACCGGCGCAGGTCTCGGCTACGGCCCGCTCGATCGCCGGATCGCAGGTCCGCCCGTTATCCGTGCCGATGTTAAAATCCGGCAGCACGCCCTCGAAGAGATGGGGGATCTGCGAGCGGATCGAATGGCAGTCGTAGAGAATGGCGATACCATGCGCCCCGCGCACTCGCTCGATCTCGGCCCGCAGCGCCTCGTGATAGGGCCGGTGGAAGCGTTCCACGCGCTCGGCGATGTCGTCTTCGCTCGGCTCCGAACCGTCACGCCAGATCGGCACATCGTCGAAGGTCGTTACCGGCACGAGCCCGGTCGTGTTCTGGCCGGGATAAAGGCTCTCACCCGACGGATCGCGATTGGCGTCGATGCAGTAGCGATGGAAGGTCGCGCGCACCGTGGTCGCGTCCTTCAGAAGCCCGTCATAGAGGCGGTGGATGTGCCAGTCCGTATCGCGAAGCACACGGCCTTCATCGTTCAGACGGGCCGCGATGTCCTCCGGAACCTCCGTTCCCGTATGGGGAAAGGCAAGAACGACCGGCGAGGAGCCGCGATGGATCTCGACCATGGTCATGGATCAGTCTCCCAGCATGGGCAGGAGCCCGGCCGGAAGGCTCGCCTCGATCCGCCCCTCGGCAACGAGGCTCGAAGCTGCGGCGAGTTCGGTCGCGAGATAGCGGTCTTCTTCGAGGCTCGGCACGACGCTGCGGATCGCGGCCATGGCCTTCAGGAGATCGGGGCTGGTGTCGAGGGGCCCGCGCAGCTCCACCCCTCGCGCCGCCGTCACGGCCTCGATGCCGACGATGCCGAAGAGGTTCTCCGTCATCTGGAGAAGCCGCCTTGCGCCGTGGCAGGCCATGGAGACGTGATCCTCTTGATTCGCCGATGTCGGTGTCGAATCCACCGAGGCCGGATGGGACATCTGCTTGTTCTCGCTCATCAGAGCAGCCGAGGTGACCTCGGCGATCATCAGGCCGGAGTTGAGGCCCGGCTTCTTGGCGAGGAAGGCCGGCAGGCCGTGGGACAAGGCCGGGTCCACCAGAAGCGCGATGCGGCGCTGGGTGATCGCGCCGATCTCGCAGATCGCAAGGGCGATCTGATCGGCTGCAAAGGCGACCGGCTCGGCATGGAAGTTGCCGCCCGAGACGATCGTGTCGTCGGACAGGACCAGCGGGTTGTCGGTCACGGCATTGGCTTCGATCCGAAGCGTGCGGGCCGCCTGGCGCAGAAGGTCGAGGCAGGCGCCCATCACCTGGGGCTGGCAGCGGATGCAATAAGGGTCCTGCACCCGCTCGTCGCCCTCCACGTGGCTTTCACGGATCGCCGAGCCGTCGAGAAGCGCACGCAGGGCAGAGCCCATGTCGATCTGGCCCTGATGGCCGCGAAGGGTGTGGATATCGGGATGGAACGGGGCGGAGGAGCCCATGGCGGCATCTGTCGCGAGCGCGCCGGTGACGGTCGCCGCACGCAGGGCCCGGCCCGCGCGGAAGAGACCGGCGAGCGCGAGGGCGGTCGAGGTCTGGGTGCCGTTGATGAGCGCGAGACCTTCCTTCGCCGTCAGCTCAATCGGCGCAAGTCCCGCCCGCCTCAGCGCATCGGCGCCGGAAAGGCGCTCGCCCTCGAAGAAGGCCTCGCCCTCCCCCATCATGACGGCGGTCATATGGGCGAGCGGCGCAAGGTCGCCCGAGGCGCCGACCGAGCCCTTTTCGGGGATCACGGGAACGACGCCGCGCTCCATCATCGCCTCGATCAGCCGCACGAGTTCGAGCCGGACGCCGGACGCGCCGCGCCCCAGCGAGACGAGTTTCAGCGCCATCACGAGGCGCACGACGTTTTCGGGAAGCGGCGCGCCGAGGCCGCAGCAATGGGAGAGGATCAGGTTGCGCTGGAGTTTCGCGACGTCGGCCGCGTCGATCTTGATCGATGCGAGTTTTCCGAAGCCGGTATTGATGCCGTAGACCGGCGCATTGCCGCGCGCGACGGCCGCCACCCTCTCCGCGCCCCTGGTGATCGCGGCGTCGAAGCCGGTATCGAGCCGGGCCGGCTCGCCGCTCCAGTAGAGATGTTCGAGGTCTTCGAGCGAGACCGAACCGGGATGGAGAACCAGCGTCATGATTCGATCTTTCGTCCTTTGAAGACCCGCATGTGGAGGGGATTGAAGCCGAAGCGGTAGACGAGCTCGGCCGGGCTCGTGACGTTCCAGACGGAAAGATCGGCCGATTTCCCGGCTTCGATCGTGCCGGTCTCGTCCTCAAGGCCGAGGGCTCTCGCCGCCTCGCGCGTGGTGCCGGCAAGACATTCGGCGACGGTCATGCCGAAGAAGGTCGCCGCCATGTTCATGGCGAGAAGCAGCGAGGTCATGGGCGAGGTTCCGGGATTGCAATCCGTCGCGACCGCCATGGGCACACCGGCGGCACGAAGCGCTGCCATGGGCGGCACCTGCCTTTCGCGGATCGCGTAGAAGGCGCCGGGCAGGAGAACCGCGACGGTTCCGGCTCGGGCCATCGCCTCGACCCCGTCCGCGCCCAGATATTCCAGGTGATCGGCCGAGAGCGCCCCATAGGAAGCGGCGAGCTTCGCCCCGCCGAGATCGGACAGCTGCTCGGCATGGAGCTTGACCGGAAGCCCTAAGGATTTCGCCTTGTCGAACACCGTCGCGATCTCGTCCGTCGAGAAGGCGATACCTTCGCAGAACCCGTCAACCGCGTCGATCAGGCCTTCCGCCGCGCCCTGCTCCATGCCGGGCAGCACCACATCGGCGAAGTAATCGGCGTTGCGGCCCTTGTATTCGGCAGGCGTCGCATGAGCGGCGAGCCAGCTCGTGACGATGCGCACCGGCCGCTCGCGCGAGAGCGCCCGCGCCGCGCGCAGCATGTCGAGTTCCGGCTCGATGGCGAGCCCGTAGCCGGACTTGATCTCGATCGTGGAAACGCCCTCGCTCAGAAGCGCGTCGAGACGGGGAAGCGCGGAGGCGACGAGGCCTTCGACCCCCGCCTCGCGCGTCGCACGGACGGAAGAGACGATGCCGCCGCCTGCCCGCGCGATCTCCTCGTAGCTCGCCCCCTCCAGCCGCATCTCGAATTCGCGGGCGCGGTCGCCGCCGTGAACGAGATGGGTGTGGCAGTCGATCATCGCCGGGGTGACGAGGCGTGCTCCGAGGCTCTCGGCCTCCACGTCCCGCCATTCGGAGGGAAGCTCCGATCGCGGACCTGCGAAGGCGATGCGCCCGCCTTCGACCGCGATCGCGGCGTCCGCGATGGTTCGGGTGCCGTCCGTTCCGGTCATCGGCGCCAGGGTCAGGTCGGTCCAGAGGGTCCGTGTCACGTCAGCCGTTCTCCGCCCTTTTCAATGGAGTGGCCTATCGATATGTATATACAAAATACTTGTCAAGCGAAGCGGAGCCCGCCCATGCGCATTCACGCCGAAGCCGCACTCCTGCCCGATGGCTGGACGCGGGACGTCACGGTCGAAATCGGAAAGGACGGGGCGATCGCATCGGTCGTCCGGTCCGCCGGCGAGCCGCCGGATCATTCGGTCGCGGTGCTGCTGCCGGCCGTCGCCAATCTCCACAGCCACACCTTCCAGCGCGCGATGGCGGGAATGACGGAGACGCGGAGCCCGGAAGGCAAGGGCGACAGTTTCTGGACCTGGCGGACCCTGATGTACCGCTTCCTCGACATCCTCACGCCGGACGAGATCGAGGCGGTGGCGCGCTTCGCCTTCATGGAAATGCTGGAGGCGGGCTACGGGGCGGTCGCCGAGTTCCACTACCTCCACCACGCGGCAGGCGGTGACGCCTATGGCGACAGGGCCGAGCTTGCGGGCCGGATCGTCAGGGCCGCCGGCACCACCGGTATCGGCCTGACGCTTCTCCCGGTCTACTATCAACGGGGCGGTCTCGACGGCCGGCCCCTCGCCGGCGGCCAGCTCCGCTTCGGCAACGATCTCGATGGATTTGCAAGGCTTCTCGACGGCGCGCGCCACCATCTGAAGACGCTCGGGCCCGATGCCCGCCTCGGTCTTGCGCCCCATTCCCTGCGGGCCGCGAGTGCGGGGGATATCGCGCAGCTCGCGGCCCGGATGCCGGAATCGCCGATCCATCTGCATATCGCCGAACAGGAGGCCGAGGTCGCGGAGGTCGAGGCCGCGACCGGCCGCCGTCCCGTCGAATGGCTTCTGGAGAGCTTCGATGTCGACGAGCGCTGGTGCCTCGTCCACGCGACGCAGATGACCCCGTCCGAGACCGAAGCCATGGCGAAGTCCGGCGCGATCGCAGGCCTCTGTCCCGTCACCGAGGCCAATCTCGGCGACGGCACGTTCCCCGCGAGCCCGTTTCTCGCGGCGGGCGGCCGGTTCGGCGTCGGCACCGACTCCAATGTGCGCATCTCCCTCGCCGAGGAGCTGCGCCAGCTCGAATATTCCCAGCGTCTCCTCCGCAAGGCCCGGTCGGTCCTGGCCGAGCCCGGCGGCTCGGTCGGGCGCTTCCTTTACGAAGGCGCGCTTGCCGGTGGCTCTGCGGCCCTCGGGCGCGAGAGCGGGCGGATCGAGGCCGGATGCATCGCCGATCTCATGAGCCTTCGCGCCGATGCCTCCAGCGATCTTCCGGACGGCGACGCCGTTCTCGATGGCTGGATCTTCGCGGCGAACGGCATCGCGGTCGACGAGGTCTGGTCGGCGGGCCGGCATGTGGTCGAGGGCGGAGTTCATCATCGCCGCGACGAGATCGCGGCTGCCTATCGCGCCGCGCAGCGCGCGATCCGATCGCGCCTCTAGATGGGCTGACAGGGCGGAGAGCCCGGCCCGCGCGGCCATCCAGTCAGGCGAAGGTCTTCGACCAGTGCAGCGTCGCGCCGTTCTGCTCCTGCCCGAGCGAACCGATCCAGGAGCGCAGCTTCGAGCCGAGCGGCTTTTCGAGGGCGGAACGCTCCCAGGCGACGAAATAGGGCTCGGCGAGCCGCAGGGGTCGCTCGAACGGCACCACGAGCCGCCCTGCCCTGATATCGGCGGCCGCCATCGACCATTGGGCGAGCACGAAGCCGCGCCCTTGGATGGCCGCATCGATCGCAGCGCTCGAGAGCGAGAGAAGCACCTCGCCCTCCCGCTTCCTGTAGGGCTCGCCGATGCTGGCCGCCCATTCGTTCCAAGTGGGCGGCTGGCGGTGGTCGCGCGCCCAGGCGATGCCGAGAAGCGTCGTCGCCAGGATCGCGCCCGGCTCCTTCACGGGGTGCCGGGCGAGGAATTCGGGCGAGCAGGCCGGCACGACCCAATCGGTGAAGAGCTCGGCATACTGATCGTAATTCTGGCTTTTGCCCCCGTAGGAGATGCGGAAATCGACCTCCTCGGCCGTGAGATCGGGCTCGATCTCCCGCGCCAGAAGATTGACGGTCGTCCCCGCATGCCTCGACTGCCAGTCGAAGAGAGCCGGCGTCAGCCATTTGCTGGCGAGCGAGGGCAGACAGGAGATGGTGAGGACGCTCGACATGCGCATCCTCTCGATCGCCTCCTGCGCCTCGCGAAAGCCGGCAAAGCTCTTCGAGATCATCTCATGATAGCGCCGGCCCCAATTGGTGAGCGCCACCGTGCGTCCGCGGCGCTCCACGAGATTGATGCCGAGCGCCTCCTCGGCCTTGCGGAGCTGCTGGCTGACGGCGCCCGCCGAAACCCCGAGTTCGGCCGCCGCTTTCGTCACGCTTCCCACCCGGCCGAAGGCCTCGAACGCCTCGAGAGCGCGCAGCGACGGCGCCTTCATCCTGTCATCCGGGCGAAAAGGGTGGGGACCATGGTCGGGACGGCGATTTACGTTGTAGATTTTCTAAACAATAACACAGCCGCAGCCGGCTTTCCACGCGCGTGACCGTTCCGTAGCATCGCCGCCGAGAGACAATGGAGACGGATCATGTATCTGAGGAACAGCTGGTATGTCGCGGCCTGGGACAGCGAAGTCGTCGCCGGCGAGTTGAAGCCGGTCACGCTTCTTGGGGAAAACGTCGTTCTCTATCGCAAGAAGGATGGAACGGTCGCCGCCCTGGAAGACGCCTGCCCCCATCGCAAGCTGCCGCTCTCCATGGGCCGCATCAAGGGCGACGACGTCGAATGCGGCTATCACGGCCTCACCTTCGACTGCACCGGCACCTGCACCCGCGTGCCCGGCGCCGAGAAGATTCCCCATGTCGCGCGTGTGCGCTCCTATCCCATATCCGAGCGCTACGGCCTTCTCTGGGTGTGGATGGGCGATGCGGCGCTCGCCGACGAATCGAAGATCTTCGAGGTCGAGCATTACGGCGATCCGAGCTGGGGCGTGAACCGCGGCGAGTCGATGGTTCTCGACTGCAACTATCTCTACATGACCGACAACCTGCTCGATCCCTCCCACGTCGCCTGGGTCCACCAGTCCTCCTTCGGCAATGCCGCGACGGAGGAAGCCCCGCTCGAGACGACGGTCGGAACCGACGGCGTCACCGTCTGGCGCTGGATGATCGACGTGGAGCCGGCGCCCTTCTACGCGCCCTTCCTGAAGTTTGCGGGCAATTGCGACCGCAAGCAGCACTACGAGGTCCGCTATCCCTCGAACGCCATCATCAAGGCGATCTTCGTGCCGGCCAACACCGGCGGGGAGGACAAGCCCCTGCATGAAGACGTGTTCCTGATGGACAGCTACAACTTCATGACGCCCGTCGACGAGAACCACACCAAATATTACTGGTTCCAGATGCGCAATTTCGCACCCGACGACGCGGAGATTTCCAGCCGCTTCGCAGCCTCCGTGCGCGGCGCCTTCGAGGAGGACCGGGCCGTCCTCAATGCCGTCCACAAGGGCATGGCCAACAAGCAGACGCCCAATCTCGACCTGAAGATCGATGTCGGCCCCTTGCGCTTCCGCCGCAATCTGGCCAAGCGGATCGAGGCGGAGAACCAGCTCGCGGTGGCTGCCGAATGAGCGGCGGGGGCGCCGCGCCATCTATGCAGCCGAAGGGCGGGTTCCGCGATCTCGTAGTGGTGGACAAAGTCCGCGAGAGCGAGACGATCACCTCCTTTTATCTGAAGCCCGCCGACCCGGACGGCTGGCGTCCCTTCGAGCCGGGCCAGTTCCTCGTCTTCCGCCTTCCGCTGCCGGACGAAACGAGCCTTCTGCGCAATTACAGCGTCTCATCCTCCCCGAAGGCCGAGGGGCTCTACCGGATCAGCGTCAAGCGGGAGGCCGCCCGCGAAGCGGGACAGCCGGACGGTCTCGGCTCGCTTCACCTGCACGACCGGACCGGGATCGGCGCCGTTCTGAAGGCCGAGGGCCCGCGCGGCGGCTTCGTCCTCGATCGTGGCAGCGATCGGCCGGTCGTCCTTCTCAGCGGCGGCGTCGGCCTGACGCCCATGGTCTCGATGCTGCATGACCTTGCCGGGAGCGACCGGCGGGCGATCTTCATCCATGCCTGCGACAATGGCGAGGTCCATGCGCTGAGGGACGAAGTGGCGGAACTCGTCGCCGCCAATCCCAATCTCTCGGCCCATATCCGCTACCGCTTCCCCAGCGAGGCGGACAGGGCTGAGGCCCGCCACGACAGCGAGGGCGTCGTGACGAGGGAGCTCCTCCAGAGCCTCCTTCCGCTCGACGACTACGACTTCTATCTCTGCGGCCCGCCGCCCTTCATGCAGAGCGTCTTCACGATCATTCGCGGCCTCGGCGTCGACAAGTCGCGGATCGCCTACGAATTCTTCGGCCCGGCCACCGTGCTCGACAGAGCCGAGACCGAGGCCCCCTCCCCGGCGCCTGCACCCGAGGCGCCCCGCGAGACGGCCGAGGGAGCGCCCGTCATCGAGTTCCGGAAGTCCGGCATCACGGTGCCCTGGACCGATGGCGCCGAATCGATCCTCTCCTTTGCCGAGGATCAGGGGCTGTCACCCGCTTTCAGCTGCCGTGCCGGCATCTGCAGCACCTGCAAGACCGCGCTTCTCGAAGGCGATGCCGATTATTTCGAGGAGCCGCTGGACGACCTGGAGGACGGTGAGATCCTGATCTGCTGCTCGCGGCCGAAAACCTCCCTCGTTCTCGATCTCTGATCTGCAGCATCGGAGCGAAACGTGGACCCGGCTCTCCGCCCATCCGATGCGCCGGCCTTAGACAGAGCCTTCCCGCCCCTTCTTCCGTTCGTGAGGACGATACACCCCGTGACGATCAGCACGCCCCCCAGCCCGAACCACGGTCCGTCCCTCAACCCGCATGTGGCCGCCCTTCCGCCCTACAATGCCGGGATGAACATCGCGCTCGCCCGCAAGGCGAGCGGCCGGGACGACATCGCCCGCCTTGCCAGCAACGAGAACCCCGACGGCTGCTCGCCCCGGGTGCTCGCAGCTCTCGCCGATCCCGCGCTCGAGCCCTGGCGCTATGCGGACCCGGCCTGCACGGCGCTTCGCGCGGCTCTCGGCGAGACCTTCGGCGTCGATGCCGAGACGATCGTCGTCGGCAACGGCTCGGAGGAGATGATCGCCGCCATCTCGCGCGCCGCCCTCGTCCCCGGCGCCGGCGTCCTCACGGTCGTCCCGAGCTTCGGCCTCCACGAAATCGAGCCGATGGCGCAAGGGGCGAGCGTCACCAAGATCGCGATGACCGAGGACCTCGGCTTCGATATCGACGCGCTGGAACGGGCCCTGGCGGACGAGCCTGCAGTCTTCTTCCTGTCCTCGCCCTGGAACCCGGTCGGCACCGGTCTCGACCGCAGTTCGCTTCAACGCCTGCTGCGCGCGACGCGGCAGGGCACGCTCTTCGTTCTCGACGAAGCCTATGTGGAATATGCCGACGAGGACGCGCCCGACGGGCTGGCGCTCCTGCGCGAAAGCGGCGCCAGCTTCGTTTCCCTCCGTACCTTCTCCAAGGCGTTCGGGCTTGCGGGTCTGCGCGTCGGCTATGCCATCTGTTCGGACACGCGGATCGCACGCGCCGTCTCGGCCGCCAAGACGCCGTTCAACGTGAACGCCGCCGCCCAGACCGCCGCCCTCGCCGCGCTCGGCGACATGGACTGGATGCGCGAATCGGTCGGCCGCCGGCGCATCGAGCGCGAACGGGTGAGTGCCGCGCTGACGGCGCTCGGCTTTCGCCCCGCGCCCTCGCAGACCAATTCCGTGTTCTTCGATTGCGGCACGGACAGCGCCGATCTCGCGGCCGCCATGCTGAAACAGGGGATCGTCATCAAGGCCTGGCGGGAAATGGGCTACGAGCGCTTCGTCCGCGTAACCATCGGGACCGAGGCGGAGAACGACCGGTTTCTCACCGTGCTCCGGTCGCTACAGGCCGCATCCAGCGACCGTGAAACCCATGCCGGCTGATCGGCGACGGCTCGCCGGCCGTGCTTTGAGCGCCGCGTGACCGGCGAATGATCGCCGCGTCGCGGACGATGGCGCGAATGATTAATTTCTAGACGCTTTTCAGGCTGCACAAGAATTGACAAGATGAGAACGATGGGTTTCATTATGTCTAGTCATATTGGCGGAATCGAACCGACCGCCGAGGACCGTGACGCCCGATCGATCAACTGGAGATCAGTTCAATGCAGAAGCGCATCTTCCTGAAAGCAGTCCTTGGCCTGTCGGTCGCCCTCGGCGTGTCGTTCGCCGGCAGCAATCTCGCCTCAGCCCAGGACGCGCTCGAAAAGGTCAAATCCTCGGGCACCCTCACGGTCGGCACCGAAACCGCCTTCGCACCCTTCGACTTCATCGACGAGACCGGCACCCATGCCGGCCTGAATGTCGACCTTTTCGAAGAGATCGGCAAGGAGATGGGCGTCGAGATCAAGTGGGTCGAGCTGCCGTGGGAAGGCGTGCTGCCCGGTCTCGAAGCCGGCCAGTTCGACATGGTCGCGGGCCCGGCCACCATCACCAAGGCCCGAATGGAGCGCTATCGCTTCCTCTCGCCCGTCGCCGAGGCGACCGTCGCCATCCTGAAGAAGGCCGGAGACGACAGCATCGAGAAGCCGGAGGACATCGCCGGCAAGCTTGTCGGCTCCGGCAAGGCGACCGCCCAGCTCGCCCAGCTCCAGGAATACGGCGCAACCCTTCCCGAGCCCGTCGAGACGCGCGAATATGTCGGCTTCAACGAGGCCTATGCGGATCTGGCAGCCGGGCGCATCGTCGCCGTCGCCAATTCGCTGCCGAACATCGCCTATCTGGCGTCCCAGCAGCCGGACGTCTTCGAGACCGTCCTGCCCCCCTTCGGCAAGAGCACCTATTTCGGCTATATCGGCACGAAGAAGCCTGAGGATCAGGCCCTTCTCGACGCGGTCAACGACGCGCTCCTGAAGATCAAGGCAGACGGCCGGCTGGGCGAGCTCCAGAAGAAGTGGTTCGGCCAGACCTTCGATACGCCCGAAGCAGTGACCGACCCGAACGTCTGATCGACGCGGCCGGCACGAGCGCCGGTCGCCTGAACCCTCGATGCGCCCGTTCCTTGCGACGGGCGCGTCCGCCGGGTCGCGCAGCGCCCTTCGATGACGGGGCGCCCCTCGCCGCCTTCCCCCACGCAAAGAGTTTCGAGATCATCCATGTCGATGCGACTGTTCGAACTGATGCTGTGGGCTGCCGGGAACACGATCCTTCTCAGTGCGATCTCGATCCTGATCGGCTTCGTGATCGGCCTCATGGTCTGCGCGGCCAAGGTGTCGGCGAACCCGTTCCTGCGCATTCCCGGAACGCTCTATGTCAGCCTGTTCCGCGGCGTACCTCTCCTCGTCCAGCTGCTCCTGATCTACAACCTGCTCCCGGCCGTCGGCATCATGGTGCCGAGCGTCGTCGCGGCCGTTATCGGACTTTCCCTGTGCACGGCGGCCTATCAGGCCGAGAACCTGCGGGGCGGCTTCCAGTCGGTGCCGCGCGGTCTTCTCGAAGCCGCCGACATGGTGGGCATGAGCCCCTGGAAGCAGCTCGTGCGCATCCGCGCGCCCATCGCCTTCCGCCTCACTCTGCCCGCCCTCGTCAACGAGGCGATCCTCATTCTCAAGGCGTCCTCGCTGGTCTCCGTCGTCGGCGTCATCGAACTGACCCGCATGGCGCAGAACCTCTCGGCCTCGTCATTCCGCCCGCTTCTCTTCTATTCGGTGGCCGGCGCCATGTATCTCGTCATCTGCTGGGCGGTCGCGGGCGGCGGCTCCATCGCCGAGCGCATGCTCAGGACCGGGAGCCGCGCATGACCCTGGATTTCGGCCTCATCGTCCAGAACCTGCCGGAGATCCTCGCCGCCTTCTGGATGACGATCTGGATCTGGATCGTCTCGAACATTCTCGCGGTGGCCTTCGGCTTCGCTGTCGCGACCCTCAGGCGCTACGGCCCGGGCTGGCTCGGCCTTCTCCTGCGGCTCTTCGTCGAGGTCATTCGCGGCACGCCCTTCCTCGTCCAGCTCTTCCTTCTCTATTTCGGCGGGCCCTTCATCGGCCTCTCCCTCGATCCCATTCCGGCGGGCCTTCTCGGCATGACGGTCTATGCGACCGCCTATTACAGCGAGATCTTCCGGGCCGGCTACAATGCGGTGCCGGTGGGCCATGTGGAGGCGGCCGAATGCGTCGGGCTGACGCGCGGCCAGATCATCCGGCGCATTCTCGTGCCCGAGATGACGATGCTGGTGCTTCCCCAATGCGTCAACATGGCGATCCTGATGATGAAGGAGACCGCCATCCTGTCGATCATCACCGTGCCGGAACTCACCCTCGTCGTCGGGGCCATCGGGTCCCAGCAATATGCCTTCGTCGAGGCGATGTTCCTGCTCGCCCTCTTCTACTGGTTCCTCGTCGAAGTCTCCGGCTTCCTCGGACGCATCGCCGAGGCCAGACTGTCCAAGTTCAGGTTTGCCCATTCATGACCCGATCCGCTGTCCTGGTCCGCGACGTCCACAAGTCGTTCGGCGATGTCGAGGTCCTGAAGGGGATCGATCTCGCGGTGCCGCAAGGCTCCACCACCTGCCTTCTCGGGCCGTCGGGCTCCGGCAAGTCGACCCTTCTGCGCTGCATGGCGTTCCTCGAGGAGACGACATCGGGGACGATCGAGATCAACGGTCAGCCCCTCGGCTTCGCCGAGACCGGCGACGGCCGGCGGACCCGGCTTCCGGCCGGCGATATCCGCAAGGTCCGCTCGCGGATCGGCATGGTCTTCCAGCAGTTCAATCTGTGGCCGCACATGACCGCCCTCGGCAACGTGACCGAGGCGCTCGTCACCGTGCGCGGCATGAAACGCAAGGAGGCCAACGCGAAAGGCGAGGCCCAGCTCGCCCGCGTCGGTCTCGGCGATCGCGGTCACCACTACCCGTCCGAGCTGTCGGGCGGGCAGCAGCAACGCGTGGCCATCGCCCGCGCGCTCGCGCTCGAACCCGATATCCTCCTCTTCGACGAGCCCACCTCCTCGCTCGATCCCGAACTGACCGGCGAAGTCCTCAACGTCATGCGCGAGCTCGCCGGCGGCGGCATGACCATGGTGGTCGTCACCCATGAGATCGGCTTTGCCGCAAGCGTCGGCGACAAGATCGTCTTTCTCGACCAGGGCAAGCTGCTTCTCGACGGCCCGCCCTCGGAGATCTTCGGCGCACCCCGCCATCCCCGGCTCCAGCAATTCCTCGAGACCTATCTCGATCGCGGCGCCGCAACGCTCGTCTGATGGATGAGGAACGGCATCACGGACCAGAGGGCGGCGGAACCGGGGAGACGTCCGCCGCAGGCACCGATATCGGGAGCGAGGCCGCACAGCCCCGGCGCTCGCTGCACCAGACCATCCTCGAAAGCCTGAAGGGGCGCATCCTGTCGGGCGAATGGCCGCCGGGAACGCAGGTGCCGTTCGAACAGGATCTCGCCCGGCGGTTCGGCTGCTCGCGCATGACCGTGAACAAGGTGATGACGCAGCTCGCCGCCGCCGGCCTCGTGGAGCGGCGCAGAAAGGCCGGCACCTTCGTCAGGCGGCCCCAGTCGCAGACGGCGATCATGACGATCATGGACATCCGTTCGGAGGTCGAGAGCCTCGGCCTGTCCTACCACTACGAGATCCTCTCACGCGAGACACGGGACGCGGACGGCGAAGAGGCGCGCTGGCTCGGGTCCGAGGGACGGGTGGTCGCCGTGACCTGTCGCCATTTCGCCGCCCGCCAGCCCTTCTGCTTCGAGGACCGGTTGATCAATCTCGCAACGGTACCCGAGGCCGCGCGGGAGAGTTTCAGAACCCTGTCGCCGGGCGCATGGCTCGTCTCCAAGGTTCCCTGGTCCGATGCCGAATACCGCATCCGGGCGATCGCGGCGGACGAGGAGATCGCAGGCCGCCTCCTGATCAAGCCCGGCTCGCCCTGCCTCAGGATCTCGCGCCGCACCATGATCGACACCGTGCCGGTGACCTCCGTCACCCTCACCTATCCCGGCACTGATCACGAGGTCTCGGCCCGCTTCGCCTCTCAGGCGATCTGAAGCGCCCGCACCCGACCGCTTCGGGAGCGAGGGCTCGCGCGGCCGTTCAGGACCGCCCGCTGTTCTCGAAGCGCCTGGAAAGCCGTGCGAGGCTCAGGATCTCGAACAGCATCTGCGCACCCGCATGGGCGGTGTTCGTCGTCGTGTCGTATTGGGGCGCGACTTCCACCACGTCGCCGCCGACGATGTCGAGGCCGGAAAGACCGCGCAGGATGCCTTGCGCCTCCCGCGTCGTCAGCCCGCCGATCTCCGGCGTGCCGGTGCCGGGCGCAAAGGCCGGATCGAGGCTGTCGATGTCGAAGGAGACGTAGACCGGTCCGTCACCGACGACGGCCCGCGCCGTCTCGACGATCGCCGGAACGCCGAGCCCCGTCACCTCCTCGGAATGGATCACCGTCATGCCGCTCTCGTAGGAGAACTCCCACAGATATTCCGAGGAACCGCGGATCCCGATCTGGATGGTGCGCTCGGGATCGAGCACTCCGTCGAGAACCGCCTGCCGGAACGGCCCGCCATGGTGGAACTTGCAGCCCTCATATGGACCCGAGGTGTCGCAATGGGCATCGATATGGATCATGCCGACCGGCCTCTCGGCCCCGATCGCCTTGAGGATCGGCAGCGAGACGGAATGATCGCCGCCGACGAAGAGCGGCATGGCGCCGGCCGTCACGATCTTGCGGGCGGCCTCCTCGATATCGGCATGGGAGAGCGCGATGTCGAAGCGCGAACGGAAAGGAATATCGCCGATATCGGCGACGTTCAGCTCGTGGGTCGGCATCGTCTTCAGGACGTGGTTATAGGGTCCGACCCGTTCGATCGAGCGCAGGGCGCGCGGCCCGAAGCGAGAGCCGTTGCGATTGGTGACGCCGAGATCCATGGGCACGCCGACGAGCGCGATGTCGAGCCCGGAAAGATCGAGGGCCGCCCAGTCGACGGCACGGTGGGGAACGTCGAGAAGGGTCGGCATCCCGGCATAGGGCGCGACCCGCGTTCCCTTCTTGTCGAACAGCCGATCCGCAACCTTCGCAAAGCCCGGATCGTAGACCGCGCGCTCGTTCTCGCCCGAATAGCGGGCGCGCAGTTCGTCGAGCTTTGCCTCATCCATGTCCCGTCGATCTCCTTGAAGCGATCCGTTCGCCGGCCCCGCAGGCGGTCTATCCGCCCTGCGAAACATGATGAAGTTGGACGCCAAAGCCGACCGACTTGCAAGTCCTGGGCGGCGGACACCGAGGCATCGGCGCGCAGAACGGCCCCGATCCTCGGACCGGGGCCGGTGCTCAGACGGCGACCGGGTGACGGATCGCGTACTGCTCGGCGAGGAAGGCGGAGACGTCGGCCTCCTTCATGGGCTTGGAGTAGAAGTAGCCCTGGATGAGGCGGCAGCCGATATCCTGGAGAATGTCGAGCTGCTCGCGCGTCTCGACGCCCTCGACCACGCAGGACAGGGACAGGTCGCGGGACAGCGCGGTCACGGAACTGACGATCTTGCGGCTCGCATCGTTGGTCTCGAGGTCGCGCACGAAGCTTCCGTCCACCTTGATCTTGTCGAGCGGCAGCTTCTGAATCTGGCTGAGGGACGAATAGCCGGTACCGAAGTCGTCGAGCGAGATGCGCACGCCCGTCGCCTTCAGGCGGTGGATATTGGCGAGCGCCTCGTCGAGATTCATCATCAGCGCCGTTTCCGTGACCTCGAACTCGACGCGCGAGGGCGACACGCCGCTCTTCATCAGGATGGCGATCAGCCCCAGCACCTTCTCGGCCGACACGATATCGTGGCCCGACAGGTTGAAGGAGATGCCGACCTCCTCCGGCCACTGGCGGATCGCGTCGAGCGCCTTCTTCAGGAGCACCGGCGTGAGGGTTGAGATGAAGCCGCTCTGCTCGGCGGCGACGATGAACTTGCCCGGAGAGACGAAGCCGAGGACCGGGCTCTGCCAGCGCGCGAGGCATTCGAGGAGGAGCGTGCGATCCTCGTGCGAATCGACGATCGGCTGGAAGGTGAGAAAGAACTCGGCCTCCAGATCGGCCTCGCGAAGGGTCCGCTCCATGAGGGCCGCTTCGCGCACGTCCTTCTCGTGCTCGTCGGAGAAGACGACGGTCTTCATGCGTCCGGTGCGCTTGGCGTTGAAGAGCGCATAGTCGGCGCGGTCGTAGAGGGCCGTCGCGTCCTCGGCCGCCTTCGGGAATTCGGCAAAGCCAACCGAGCAGCCGAGAAGGAGGCGAAGGCCGCCGACCTCGATCGGCCTATGGACGGCCTCGACCACCGCATCGCCGATGGCCTGCAGCGCATCGGCGTCGGCGAAGTCGGAAACGATGAAGGCGAACTCGTCGCCGCCGAGGCGATAGACGCTGCCCTGCGCGGACATCGCGTCCCGCAGGCGCTCGGCCATGGCGGTGAGGAGACGGTCGCCGACGAGATGCCCGTGGCTGTCGTTCACGGTCTTGAAGCCATCGAGATCGATGATGCCGAAGGCGACCGCCGAGCCCGTGTTCCGCGCCGTCTCCAGCGCCTTTTCCAGATCGCGGAAGCAACTGCGCCGGTTGCCGATTTCCGTCAGCATGTCCGTATTGGCGATACGGAAGTTCTCCTCGCTGAGCTCCTCGATCTCCACGATCTTGGCCTGGATTTCCGCGCTCTTGGCTTCGACGGCGAGGCGCGACCTCACCAGCCGCGCGAAGTCTGCGTAATGCTTGTAGGCGATGTAGGCGAGGCCCGCGACCCCGCCTGCCAGCAGGATCAGCAGGCCCAGCATTCCGGCCCCGGCGCGTTCCGCGATCGCCAGCATGCCGACGACGCATAAGAGAGCAGACACCATCGACGGGGTGCGAAGATGCAGGAGGCCGAACATGAGGAAGACCATCTGCCCTCCCATGCACAGCGCGAGAAGAAGGAGCGCCTCGGGCGTCGCCCACTGGGAGATCCAGACCTCCCAGCCGACGATGAGACCCACTCCGATCACCAGTTCGATCCCGACGATCCGCAGCGTTCGCAAGCATTTCTCCGGCTCGGGCACCGCGTCGCGATGGCGGTAGAGCAGCGCGAACCAGAACGCGCCTTTCGGCAGGAGGAAGAGGGGTGCGAACAGCGCCCAACTCCACCAGGGCGCGGTATCAACATGGACGAAGGAGACCGCACCGATAACCGCGCACAAGGCGAGGAAGAGAGCCGGGCAGATGTCAGCCAGAGTGCGGAATCGGGCTTGCTCCAGAGACTGGATGCTGCGGGATCTGACTGACATGCGTGTTGTTTCCCAACTTACGATATGATCTCGAACCTGACCCTCCGCCGTGAAGATTTGATTGACAGGCGCGGCAACGGGCTTCCCCACCGTGAAGGACGATTAACAAAAGACCTCCGATGCGCCGGTCCGATGGAAAGATCCGGATCGTCCGAACACTCTCACCGGCTCGAGGGGGGGGGGGGGGAGCCGCCACCGTTTTCAGGCTGCGGCATAGCTGAGCCGAGCCGGGAGTGCGGCATGCCGAGCCGGCGCCGGCGACGATAGCGATGTAGTAAGACGGCCGGGAAAGCGTCGCCGGAGGGCGGCCGAACGATGCGGGATGTCTTGACGGCGTCCCGTATCACGGTGAAAACCGCCGCTTGGCGCAGCGGCTTCGCCCGCCGGCGCTCTTCAACCAAGCTCATCAGCACAAGGCAGCCGGTCATGGGAATTGTCGCGAAGGCCACCGAGGTCGTGGGTGGCGCCGTCGCGCTCGTCAGGCGCTTCGGGTCTCCCTCTCACCAGGCCGTGGGCTCCAGTCCGCAGATCCCCGAGGCCCGACGGCAGGGGATCATGACGCTGAAACTTCCCGCGGCGGAGGGCTGGAAGAACGGGCGGCTGCCCACCTGCGCACCGGGCCTGAAGGTCAATGCCTTCGCCTCGAACCTCGATCATCCCCGCTGGATCGAGGTCCTGCCGAATGGCGACGTCCTCGTGGCCGAATCGAAGGAACAGCCGGAGACGCCGCGCAGCCTGATGGACCATGCCCAGCAGGCCACCATGCGCCGCGTCAAGGCGATCGGGGACAGCGCCAATCGCGTCACCCTGTGGCGCGACGCCGATGGGGATGGCGTTGCCGAACACCGCGAGGTCTTCGTGGAAAACCAGAACCAGCCCTTCGGCATGGCGCTGGTCGGGGAGCGGTTCTATCTCGGCAATACGGACGGCATCCAGTGTTTCGACTACCGGCCGGGCGATACGAGCCTTGTGGGCCCCGGTCGGAAACTCACCAGCTTCAAGCCGCACGGGCACTGGACGCGCAGCCTGATCGTCTCGCCGGATGGATCCAAGATCTATGCCGGCGTCGGATCGCTCACCAATATCGGCGACAAGGGCATGGCGGCCGAAGAGGGCCGCGCCGCGATCTGGGAGCTGGATGTCGCCACCTCGGAGGCGCGGATCTTCGCCTCGGGCCTTCGAAACCCGGTCGGCATGGCCTTCGAGCCGGTCACGGGAAAGCTGTGGACCGTGGTCAACGAGCGCGACGGTCTCGGGGACGAGACGCCGCCCGACTACCTGACCTCGGTCGAGGATGGCGGGTTCTACGGCTGGCCCTACAGCTATTGGGGCCGGACGGTGGACGACCGGGTTCCGCAGGATGCAGCCCTCGTCGCCCGGGCCATCCAGCCGGACTACGCCCTCGGCGGCCATACGGCATCTCTCGGTCTCTGCTGGATGCCGAACGGCACCCTGCCCGGATTCGGCGAGGGCATGGTGATCGGTCAACACGGATCGTGGAACCGCTCGACGCTCAGCGGTTACAAGCTGATCTTCGTGCCCTTCGAGAACGGCGCACCGAGCGGGCCGGCCCGCGACATTCTCTCGGGCTTCCTCTCCGAGGACGAGAAACTCGCCTATGGGCGGCCCGTCGGCGTCGCGATCGGCCCGGACGGCAGATCGCTGCTGATGGCTGACGACGTGGGCGACGTCATCTGGCGCGTGACCGGCGCGTGACGATCGTGCGGCGGACTTGCAGATAGGGGGCACCGCCCTTTCGCACCGGTCTCGCGCGCGGCCTTCCCGGCGGCGGACGAGACCGGCAGAGACGTGCCGGCCCCCCTATTTCGACAGGCTCGGCAGCCAGAGCGAGAGATCGGGCCAGAAGCTGACGATCAGCACCGCCGAGAAGACGATGACGACGAAGGGCAGAATGGCGCGCGACAGCTGCGCTATTCCCGCGCCGGATATCTGTGAGACGATGAAGAGGTTCAGTCCGACCGGGGGCGTGAACATGCCCATCGCCAGATTGACCACCACGATCACTCCGAAATGGACCGGATCGATGCCGAAGCTGATCGCGATCGGAAGAAGGATCGGGGTCAGGATCAGGATCGCGGCGGCCGCCTCGATGAACATGCCGGTCAGAAGCAGAAGCAGGTTGAGGGCGATCAGGAAGACGATCTTGCTCGAGACGGAGGCGATGACCCAGTCCGAGATGATCGCCGGGACCTGAAGCGAGAGAATGATGCGGCCGTAGAGGCCGGCCGTCGCGATGATGACCAGGATGACGGCGGACGTGACCGCCGACTGGCGGAAGACGACCGGCAGCTGGCGGATCGGGATCTCGCGATAGACCACGACGCCGACCACCAGCGAATAGACGACCGCGATGACCGCCGCCTCGGTCGGCGTGACGATGCCGCCATAGATGCCGCCGAGGACGACGATCGGCATCAGGATCGCGAGCAGCGCCTTGCGCCCTGCGCGCAGGATATCGCCGAGGCTCGACCGCTCCTCTGAGACATGGGGATGGCGACCCGCATAGACATAGGCATAGATGCAGAGGCAGACGGCGACGAGGATGCCCGGAAAGATCGCCGCGAGGAACATGTCGCCGATGGAGACATTGGCCGCGACCCCGAAGAGGATCAGGGGAATGGAGGGCGGGATCACCACGCCGAGAGCGCCGGAAGCGGCCTGGTTGGCCGCCGCATAGTCCCGGCTGTAGCCCTTCGCGATCATCGCCGGGATGAGGATGGACCCGACCGCCGCAGCCGTCGCCGTTCCCGAGCCGGAAATCGCGGCGAAGAACAGCGAGGTGACGATCGCAACGATCGCAAGACCGCCCTGCATGGCGCCGACGAGGGTGTTGGAGAACTCCACGAGACGGCGCGAGATGCCGCCCGACTGCATCAGGAAGCCGGCCAGGATGAAGAAGGGAATGGCGAGGAGCGGGAAGGAGTTGATGGCGCGGATCGATTCCTGGGGAACGATCAGCAGCGGCATCAGATCGCCCTGCCAAATGGTCGCCATGGCCGCGAGGCCGAGCGCGAAGGCGACCGGAACGCCGAGAACCAGGAGAACGACGAGGAGGCCGAAGAGGAGCGCGATCATTCGGTCGGCTCCGCCTGGCCGAGCGTGCGGGCGGCCGGCTCGTCACCCAGATACTGGTCGATCAGCAGCGCGAGGCCGTTGATCATGATGAGGATCGCCCCGGCGGGAATGGCGCCGTAGAGCCAGAGCATGGAGAGCCCGGTGCTCGGTGCCGTCTGGTAGGAGATGCGGCTGGCGAGGAACCACCCCTGGGTCAGGAGCACATAGGCGAAAACCATGGAGATCAGCGTGACGAGGACGATCACCGCGCGCCGCAGGGTGGGTCCCGCCGTCTCGGCGACGAGATCGATCGAGATCAGCGTTCCCTGCCGAAAGGCGTAGCCCGCGCCCAGAAGCGTCATCCAGACCATCGAGAAACGCGCGATCTCTTCCGAGAAGGCCAGAGGACTGCCCATGACGTAGCGGGCGAAGACCTGCCAGGCGATCAGCACGATCATCACCGCCAGAAGCGCGGCGAGCAGCCAACCGGCAACCCAGTTGATGCCGTCTATCCCCTTTCGGATCACGGTCAGCGGCCCCTTCATCATGCCTCTCCTCTCGGCGCACTGGTTGAAACGGATGGCGAGCCCGCGGGCCTCGCCCGGCTCCACGGGTCTCGGGCGGTCGCCCGCGACCCGGCGAAGACGCCGCCCGCCCGTTCGGAAGCGGGCGGGCCGAGCGTAAAGGGCGATCAGCCGTTCTCGGGCTCGAAGTTCACGGCGGCATCGACGAGGTCCTCGCCGACCGTGCCGCGCCAGCGCTCGATCACCGGCTTCACCTTCTCCCGGAAGGCGTCGAGATCGGGCTCGGTGACTTCCATGCCGAGTTCCTGAAGACGCGTCCGGTACTCGTTCTCGAGGCGTGCGCTGGCCTCGCGCTGCACCGGCAGGGCGATCTGAGCCGCTTCCATGACGATCGCCTGATCCTCCGGCGAGAGAGAATCGAAGAGACCGGCATTCATCATGAAGGGCGCCGGCGAATAGACGTGCTGGGTGAGGTTCAGATAGTCCTGAACCTCGTAGAAGTTCACGTCGTAGATCGTCGGCAGCGGGTTCTCCTGGCTATCCATCACGCCCTGCTGGAGGGCGGTGAAGACCTCGGTCCAGGCCATCGGCGATGCGTCCGCACCGAGCGTGTTCCAGGTGTCGACCTGAACCCGGCTCTCCTGGGTGCGGTGCTTGATCCCCTTCAGGTCGTCGGGGGTGTGGAGCGGGCGCACATTGTTGGTGTTGTGGCGGAAGCCGTTCTCCATCCAGGCGAGGATCTTCACGCCCGTGCGCTCCTGCAGCTTCCGGGCGAGTTCCTCGCCGTGTTCGCTGTCGAGAAAGCCGTGCGCGTGAGCGTAGTCGGGAAAGACATAAGGCAGATCGAAGAGCAGGAACTCGTCGACGAAGCCACCCATCGGCCCCGTCGAGGTGATGCCCGCATCGATCAGGCCGAGGCCGATGCCCTCGATCACCTCGCGCTCGCCGCCCAGAGCGTTGTCGTAGCGCGGCTGGATCGTGAGGCGGCCGTCGGACAGGCGCTCCAGTTCCTCGCCGAATTTCAGGATGCCGATGCCCTGCTGGGACTCGGGGCCGAGCGGCAGGCTCACCTCGAAGCTGCGTTCGGCCTGTGCGAAGGCGCTCGTCGAGACGAGCACCGCGGCGCCGAGCGAGCAGAGTGCAGTTACGATCGATCGCATGTCAGATCCTCCCATTGGTCCTGCGATGTGATGTTCAGGAATGCCGGCTGCGGCGCTCCGTCGTCGGAGCGTTTCCCGCAGCCGGCCGATAATCAGAAGGCGACCTTGTCGCCGCCCTTCAGGCCGAGAATCTCGCGCGCCTCGTCGGGTGTCGCGATCTCGTGGCCCAGTTCCTCGATGATGCGGCGCACGGCACGCACCTGGATGGCGTTCGTCTCGGCGAGCTTTCCCGGTCCCGCCCAGAGGGAATCCTCGAGGCCCACCCGCACATTGCCTCCCATGGCGGCCGCCATGGCCGCGATCGGCAACTGGTTGCGTCCCGCGCCCAGAACCGACCAGCGATAATCGTCGCCGAACAGGCGATCGGCAGTCCGCTTCATGTGCATCACGTCGTCGGGATGGGCGCCGATGCCGCCCATCAGCCCGAAGACGGTCTGGATGAAGAGCGGCCCCTTCACGAGGCCGCGATCGTGGAAGTGCTTCAGATTGTAGAGATGGGCGGTGTCGTAGCACTCGAACTCGAAGCGCGTGCCGCCGGCTCCGACCGTCTCGAGCACATGCTCGATATCGCCGAACGTGTTGCGGAAGACGATATCCTTGTTGCCCAGATAGTCGCGCTCCCAGTCGTGCCGGAGCTGGCTTTCGAACCGGCCGAGCATCGGGAACAGGCCGAAATTCATCGTCCCCATGTTCAGGGAGGCGACTTCCGGCTTGTGGGTCGCGGCCGGGCGCACGCGCTCGGCGATGCCCATGGTCGGCGCACCGCCCGTCGTGATGTTGAGGACCGCGTCGCTCGCCTGCTTGATCACCTTGAGGAAGGGCTCGAACGCCTCGGCGCTCTGGTCGGGACGGCCGTCCTTCGGATCGCGCGCATGGAGATGGATGATCGCGGCGCCGGCTTCAGCCGCTCCGATCGCCGCATCGGCGATCTCGGAAGCCGTAACCGGCAGATGCGGCGACATCGAAGGCGTGTGGATCGCCCCGGTCACGGCGCATGTGATGATGACTTTATTCTTGGCCGCCATGGGCTTCACCCTCCTTTGCGGGTCTTGTCTGTGAAATGGGCGGACAGATGGGCCTGAAGACCCGCAAGACGCGCATCGCGCACCTCCTGGGCCTTGCGGATCTCCCCGGCCTCCGGGGCCGGTCCGAAATGCGCGGCGACCTTCTGCGCGGCCGTCATGGTGAAGGCCTCGCCCCGGGCGCTGTCGTCGGCGAGCGCCGCCATGGTCGGGAAGAAGCGCTCGGCATAATCCATGACGCCCAGCGGCGCGTTGAGATTGATGGTCTCGAACGGGCCCATGAAGGCCCAGCGCCGGCCGAGGCCGTGCTTGATCGTGTCGTCCAGCCCTTCGACGGAAACGATGCCCTCGTCCACCAGCCGCAGCGCCTCGGCGAGGACGACCGCCTGAAGGCGGTTGAGGACGAAACCGTCGATCTCGCGGGCAAGGCGCACCGGCACCTGACCGGCTCGCTTGTAGATCGCCTCGGCTGCATCGAGGGTCGCCGGGGCCGTATCGGGACCCGGCGACAATTCGACGACGGGCACGAGATGGGGCGGGTTCACCGGATGGGCGACGAGGCAGCGCGCCCGGCCCTCCAGCGATGCCGTATAGGATGAGACCTTCAGGGCCGAGCTCGACGAAGCGAGAATGGCGGATGGCGGAGCCAGCCTGTCGAGATCGGCAAAGAGCGCCTGCTTGACGGGAAGCCGTTCGGGTCCGCTTTCCTGAACGAGGTCGGCGCCTTCCAGCGCCTCCTCCAACCGGGCAAAGGGGCGCACGCGTCCGGCGACCCGCTCGAACGGCTCGTCGACGAGGCCGCGCTCGGCCAGAAGCGAGACCATGGCGGAAAGATCGGCGGGCGCAGCCTTCACGACCGCCTCATTGGCGTCCCAGAGAGCGACATCCATGCCGGCCCGCGCGAAGACAACGGCCCACGCCTTGCCGATGAGCCCCGCGCCGACGATGCTGACGCGCGTCATGGCCGGGTGCCCGCAGCGGCGCGGCACAATGCGCCATCCCGGCCGTGGCAGACCTGCCCGGCGGCCCTTTCGAACATGATCATGATGCCTCCTCCATCCGTCTCCCAACGGATCAAACGATCACACTTTCTTTTACTGTGATCTCAGATCATACTGTCAGATAATTTCGCCACGTCAACCAGGAGCGATCGGGAATGGGTTTCACGGACATGGGAGGGGCACGTGTCGACCAGCAGTCTCTTTCCGAGCAGGTGAGAACGCGAATCGAGGCCATGCTGGTCGGGGGAGAACTGAGGCCGAACGACCGCACCTCGATCCGGGAGCTGGCGGAAAACCTCGGCGTCTCGACGATGCCCATCCGCGACGCGGTCTCCCGGCTGGTGGCGAACGGTGCGCTCGCCATCGAGCGAAACCGCGCCGTGATCGTGCCGCTCCTGTCCATCGAGGATTTCGAGGACCTGACCCGAACCCGCGTTCTGACCGAGGCGGAGGCGGCAAGAAAGGCGGCCGGGCGCGTCAGTGCGGCCGATATCGCCGACCTTGCCGCGATCAACGAGGAATTCGTCGCCGCGATGGGCGACGGGCGCGGTCGGGATGCGGTGCGGATCAATCAGCGCCTGCACTTCAGGCTCTACGACTGCGCCGCCTCGCCGAGCCTGTCCCGCATCATTGCCAGCAACTGGCTGCAGGCCGGGCCGATGATCAATCTCGATATCGGACTGCCGGTGCGCTCCGCGCGCAACGAGAACTCCCTGGCCGCCCATGCCGAACTTCTGGAGGCCCTGAAGAGCGGCGACAGCGAAGGCGCGGCGGCAGCTATCGTCCGCGATATCGAGACTGCGGCCGCATCGATCATCACCACGATCCGGGAGGGATGAGGGACCGGGACGCACAGGCCCCACCCAATTCCGAAACGACCGCATTCGCTCTGCCGCCGGTTCGGTCGGATCTGCGAATTCATCGCGCCGGGCACGATCGATCCCGTGCATCGGCGCCCGCTTCAAACGAGAAGGAGAGTTCCATGCAACTTGGTCTAGAGGGCGCGCGCGTCATCGTCACGGCTGGCGCGGGCGGCATCGGCCGCGCCGTGCTCGACGCATTCCTGAACGAGGGAGCGAAGGTCGCGACCTGCGACATCGACGAGAAGGCCCTCGCGGATCTGCCCCCGGGCGTCAGCGCCTACAAGGTGGACGTCGCCGATGCGGACGCCCTCGCCCGGTTCGTCGATACCGCGATCGAGAATCTCGGCGGTCTCGACTGCCTCGTCAACAATGCCGGGATCGCAGGCCCCACATCGCCGATCGAGGAGATCGGACTGGCGGACTGGGACGCCTGCCTGCGGATCGGATTGACGAGCCAGTATATCACGGCGGGCCGGGCCGTGGCGGCCCTGCGCCGCTCGTCCAACGCCTCGATCGTCAACATCTCCTCGCTCGCCGGCCGGATGGGGTTCGCCTATCGAACGCCCTATGCCGCAGCCAAATGGGGGGTGATCGGCCTGACGAAATCGCTCGCGATCGAACTCGGCGGCGACAATATCCGCGTGAACGCGATCCTGCCCGGCCTCGTCGCCGGCGATCGCCAGAAGGCCGTTCTCCAGGCCAAGGCCGAGCGGCAGAACCGCAGCTTCGCCGAAGTGGAGGCCGATGCGTTTTCCTACACCTCGATCAAGGACTATGTCGCGCCGTCGCTGATCGCCGACCATGTCCTCTTCCTCGCCGGTCGCACGGGACGCCTGACCTCGGGCGAGACCCTCTCGGTGTGCGGGAATACGCGCATGCTCGTCTGAGCGAGACGTCGGCGGGCGCGCTCCTTTGCCGTCCGCCGCGTCCACGGCCTGATCCCGGCGGCGCGGGACGAGACGACCGCGTCCGCGGACCGGCACCCGTTAACGATGTTCCGCGCTTCTTTCCTGTGGACCGCCGGGCGGCCGCACGAATGACACAAGGCATCCCTGAATGGGCCCGACCCGTCTTGATGGAGCCAGTGATTGAACACGTCCCTTTTCTGCGCCACGGCGCTCGCCCTCGCCTTCGGATCCTCGTCCGCCCTCGCGCTGACCGATGACGAGTTCCAGGCCGCCGCGTCGAAGGTCTTCCTCCCGATCATGGAGGAGTACCGCATACCGGGCCTTGCCGTGGGCCTCACCCTCGACGGGCAGGAGTTCACCTTCACCCGTGGCGAGGCCGTTCGCGAGACCGGGCAGCCGGTGGCGAAGGACACGATCTTCGAACTCGGTTCGGTGAGCAAACTCTTCAACGTCACGCTCGCCGCCCTCGCGCAGGAGCGCGGCCTCCTGTCCCTGAGCGACAGCGTTTCGGACCATGTGCCGGCACTCGAGGGCAGCGCCTTCGACACCATCACGCTCCTCAACCTCGCCACCCATACGACGGGCGGCCTGCCGCTTCAGGTCCCCGACGACGTGTCGGATGCGGGCGACGGCCTCAACGCCTATCTGAAGGCCTTCGAGCCCCATGGCGACCCGAACGCCTCGCGTTCCTATTCGAATGTCAGCATCGGCCTGTTGGGCATGATCGCGGCGGAGAGCTTCGAAAAACCCTATGCACAAGCGGTGAAGGAACAGGTCTTCGACGGTCTCGGACTGCCCAGCACCTATGTGACCGTTCCGGCCGATGCCGCCGGTCGGTATGCCTATGGCTATTCGAGAGACGGTGACCGGCCCGTCCGCGTCAATCCGGGCGTCCTCGATGCCGAAGCCTATGGGGTGAAGTCGACCGTCACGGACATGACCCGCTTCCTCGGCGCCAATCTCGGCAGCGTCGAGATCGCGCAGGATCTGTCGGCGGCACTCGCCGAGACGCGCACCGGCTATTTCGAAACGGATTACTACGTCCAGGATCTGATCTGGGAACAGTATCCCTGGCCGGTCGACGCCGCGCGCCTCAAGGCCGGCAATTCCAGCGACATGGCGCTGAAACCCCAGCCGGTGACGCGTCTCGCCTCGCCGCTCCCGCCCGCCTCGCAGGGCGTGTTCCTGAACAAGACCGGAGCCACCAACGGGTTCGGTGCCTATGTGGCCCTCCTGCCGTCCGAAAAGCTCGGCCTCGTGATGCTGGCGAACCGGAACTATCCCAACGACGTGCGGGCCGAGGCGGCCCGCCGGCTGATTGAGATGCTCCAGGCGTCACCCGCAGAATGAAGAAAGGCGGCCGAACGGTCAGTTCGGCTGCGCCCTCCGCAGGGTCGGAAGACCGATGCCGGTCGCCTCGAACCCGCCGTCGACGCCGAGGGTCTGGCCGGTGATATAGCTCGACCGCTCCGAGCAGAGATAGAAGATCGCGTCGGCAAGTTCCGTCTCCAGCCCGTAGCGTTCGAGCGGGATCGCGTCGCGGTAGTCGGCCCGGATCTCCGGCGTGTGGACGGCCTTCGCCATCGCGGTCTCGACCGGACCGGGCGCGACCGCATTGACCCGGATGCCGAGCCCCGCAAGTTCCACCGCCTGCTGCTTCGTCAGGTGGTTGAGGCCGGCCTTGCTCGTTCCGTAGGCGACCCTCAGCGTCGAGGCGCGCACGCCCGAAATGGACGTGATGTTGACAATCGCCCCGCCGGTCTCGGCCATGATCGGTGCGACGGCCTGCGTCATCAGGAACGGGCCGCCGAGATTGACCGCGAGAACGCGGTTCCATTCGGCAGGCTTCGTCTCCAGAAGCGGCTTGAAGACCGCCGTTCCCGCATTGTTGACGAGGGCGTCGATCCGCCCGAAGCGTTCGGATACCGCCTCGACGGCACGTCCCACTTCATCGGGATCGGCGACATCGGCTGCGACCGAGAAGACCCGGTCCGGCACGCCCAGCTCGTTCGCGGCCCGGTGAACGGCCTCCTCGTCGATGTCGAGAAGCGCGACCCGCCAGCCTTCCTCCAGAAAGCGCCGGACGGCGGCAAGGCCGATCCCCCGCGCCGCGCCCGTGACAAGGGCCACCTGTTCGATCTGTGTCATGTCCTCCCCTTCCCGGCTCATAGGAGCCGTGTTCGTGATCCGGCTTCGAAGAGCCGTGGTCGTTTCATCGAGTGGCTGGTCAGTCCGGCTCGCCATCCGGCACGATCACCAGTTCGAAGGTGACGCAGACCGGATTGTCCCCGCGCACGAGCCTGCCTTCGAAGATCGTGCCGTCCATCGCGACGACCGCGACATCGAGGCTGGCCTTTCCCCCTTCGAGCCGACCCTCGCGGATCAGAAGCTCGGAGGCGTAGGATGCCATCGGCGGGCCGTCCTCGAAACGGGCGCCGTTGAGGCTACCGATCCCATGGATCCTGGCGCGGGTGATCGCCACGTCGCGGCAGATCGCCTCGATGGCGTGGCAGACGTCCTGATTGGGTCGCAGCGTGACGGCGAGCGCGCTGTTTGCGGCAGGCGGCCAGCCTTCCACCGCCTCGGCGGCGAACAGCCTGAAATTCGTCTCGGCGTCGTCGCGCGAGGCGAAGACGGCGCCGGAAAGACCGGTTCCGACCGCCCGGATCGGTTCGGCGGCAAGACAGTCCGGCGGCAGCATATGCCCCATCCGACGCTCGCGATCGCAGCTGTGCCAGAGCCCATGGCAATGGACGAACGGTGCGCCGTCGCGCGTCCCGACGATCGCCCCCGCCCGTTCGACCGTGACGCCGCCCTCGGGCGCATGGGTCTGCGAATACCATGCCGCGTGGCTCTCGCCGGGAGAGCCTGCCGGCATCACGAAGCGGAACGGATCGAGCCGTCCCGCATGGATCTCCACATAGCCCGAATGGCAGCCCGCCTCGGCCAGGCCCCGGCCGAGGCCGGCCTCGATGCTTTCGCCGGGCTCGATCGTCACATCGAGTGCGGTCCGTTCGCCAAAGGCGCGGGAATGGCGACGGCTTGCGACAGGTCCGGGATGAGCGATCGAACGCAGCGGCGCGGCCATCCTCAGGCACCCGCATCGGCGCCGAGAAGCCCGCGCTCTTCGAGGGTCTGGCGAACCAGCTTCTTGGTGATCTTGCCGTAGGCCGACTTCGGCATCTCGTCGAGGACGACGAACCGCTTCGGCAGCTTGTAGCGCGACAGCTTCGGCGCGAGGAATTCGGCGATCTCGGCCGTCTCGATGCTTTCGCCGCCCATCGGCACGAGCACCGCGATCCCCACCTCGCCCCAGTCGGGATCGGGAATGCCGAAGACCGCGGCCTCCGAGACCTTCGGATGGGCGAGGATCTTCTCCTCGATCTCGCGCGGATAGATGTTCGAGCCGCCGGAGATATACATGTCGGAGGCCCGGCCGGTGATGAAGAGATAGCCGCCCTCGTCGAGATGGCCGAGATCGCCGGTGCGGAACCAGCCGTTGCGAAACGCCTTCGCGTTGGCGTCCGGGTTCTGGTAGTAGCCGGCGAAGACGGCCGGACCGGTGACGCAGATCTCCCCCGTCTCCCCGAGCGGCAGGTCGTCGCCCTCCTCGTTCTGGATCGCGATCTCGATGCCGGTGCGCTCGAAGCCGCAGGTGCCGATGCGTGCGTCGTCGCCATCCTCGGCGTGGTGTTCGCCGGCGGGCAGGACGGTGATGTTTCCGGTCACCTCCCCGAGCCCGAAATACTGGACGAGGCAGGGACCCAGCGTCTGGAGCGCCCGCTTCTGGTCGGCCCGGTACATGGGCGCGCCGGCATAGATGACATAGCGCAGCGACGAGGTGTCCGCGGTCCGGGCGGAGGGATGCTCCACCAGGCGCTTCACGATCGTCGGCACCGTGAACATGTTCGTCACCTTCCAGGAGGCGACGAGATCCCAGACTTCGGCCGGATCGAAGCGCTCCGAGGGCAGGAGAACGGTGGTCGCACCAGCCGCGACCTGGACCAGCTGATGGACGCCCGCACCGTGGGAGAGAGGCGCGACGACGAGCGAGACGTCAGCGGGGCCGGTGCCGGGCATCAGATCGCAGAGATGGTTCGTGACGACGAAGGCCATCTGGCCATGGGTTAGCACCGCCGCCTTCGGGCGCCCCGTGGTGCCGGAGGTGAAGAAGAACCAGCACGGATCGTCCCGCTCGACGGGTACGTTCGCGATATCCCTGCCGAGATGCTCGCCGACCAGCCGGTCGTAGCTCGGCCCGAATTCGGCCTCCCCGATCGCGATCACGAAATCCGGCGGCGCCTTCGAGGCGAGGCAGGCGGCGGCGTGGCCGGGGAAGTTCGCGTGGCAGATCATGCCCCTCGCGCCGCTCGCCTCGCAGAGAAACGCCACCTCTTCCGGCGTCTGGCGATAATTCGTCGGGACATAGACCGCGCCCAGCCGGAAGCAGGCGAACATCGCCTCGAACATCTGGTTGCAGTTGTGGGACTGGACGAGGACGCGGTCGCCCTTCCCGATGCCGTAGACATCGTGGAGAGCGGCGGCGGCGGCGCTGATGCGGCTGTCGAATTCGCGCCAGGTCCAACGGGCCTTACCGCAGGCCAGCGCCGTGCGCTCGCCGTGGCGCCGGCTCGCGCGCGTCACGAAATGGGCAAGATTGGAGACCCGCACAGACTGGGGGGCGAGCCCGCCCTTCAGCTCGCCGCCGGAAGAATGGCTCACTTCACGCGCTCCATGATCGAGACGTAGTTCGCGACTGCCGCACCGCCCATGTTGAAGACGCCCGCCGTCCTCGCGCCGGCGATCTGCATGTCGCCGGCCTCGCCCATCAGCTGCATGGCCGCCATCACATGCATGGACACCCCGGTCGCGCCGATCGGATGGCCCTTCGATTTCAGCCCGCCCGACGCGTTGACCGGAAGCCTGCCGTCCTTGCGGGTGGTGCCGTCGCGCACCACGCGGTAGCCTTCGCCGCGCCTCGCCAGCCCCATCGCCTCGTATTCGATCATCTCGGCGATGGTGAAGCAGTCGTGGGTCTCGACGAGATCGAGATCGTCGAGTGTGAGCCCGGCATCCTCGAGGGCGCGCGCCCAGGCGGTCCGGCATCCGGCAAACTCCGTCGGGTCGCGCCGGCTGATCGCGAGAACGTCGTTGACATGGGTGCGCGCCCGAAACCCGATCGCACGCTCGAGGCCTGCCGCGACCTCCTCGTCGGCAAGGACGATCGCCGCCGCCCCGTCGGAGACGAGCGAGCAGTCCGTGCGCCGCAGCGGCGGAGCGACATAGGGGTTCTTGGCCGAGACCTCGTTGCAGAAGTCGAAGCCCACATCCTTGCGCATATGGGCGAAGGGATTGCCGACCCCGTTCTCGTGGTTCTTCGCCGCGATCATGGCGAGTTCCTCGGACCGGTCGCCATGCTCCTGAAAATAGCGCTGGGCGATCCTCCCGAAGATCCCGGCGAACCCGCCTTCGACCTCGGCCTCCTCCTCCCGGTAGCTCGCGCCGAGAAGGACGTCGCCGACCTCGACCGTGGGGATCGCCGTCATCTTCTCGGCGCCGACGACGACCGCGATGCGGCCGCGTCCGGCCTCGATGAAGTCCATCGCCGAATAAAGGGCGGCCGAACCCGTCGCGCAGGCATTCTCCATCCGCACCGCCGGCACCTGGCCGAGCCCGTCATGGGCCATGCCGACGAGTGCTCCCTGGAAGTCCTGCTTGGAGAAGCCGTTGTTCATGACCCCGACGAAGATGCCGTCCAAGTCGGGCGTCTCGATGCCGGCATGCTCGATCGCGGGGCCGACGACCTCGCGCATCAGCGCCTCGGTCGAGGGCGCCTCGACCTTTCCGAAATGGCTGTGCGACCAGCCGACGATGCGGGCCTTCGTCATGATGCGTAACCTTTCGTGGGTGAGATCGGGCGCGGGGGATCGCCCCGCCTTCGCTCGGATGCGGGCCTTGCGGCGGAGGGCTGGGCCTTGAAACGGGCGGCGAGCCGGGCCTCGACCTTCGCGGCCTCGAGCGCGAGGTCGGCGGCGAGGTCCTCCCGGCGCGCCTCGTCCATGCGGCTGTCGATCGCGGCGATGGAAAGCGCCCCGGCGAGCGAGCCGTCCGGATAGCGCACGGCCCTGCCGATCGCCCAGGAGTTCCTGAGGACGCGGCCCGGATTGAGCGCGTAGCCATGCGACCGCGCGAAGACGATGTCGGCGCCCATGACATCGGGCGTGAAGGACGGGAAATCTCTGGAAAGGGCCGCCTCGTTGGCCGCCAGAACGCGCTCGATCTCGTCGTCGGGCAGAGCCGCGAGCATCGCCATGGAGCCGGCCCCAATGCCGAGCGGGTGGCGATGTCCCGGCATCAGCGCATGGGTCCGGATCGGAAAGGCGCCCTCTTCCCGGTGCAGGCAGATCGACATGTCGCCGCGCCGGATCGAGGCGAAGCTCGTATCGCCCGTCCGCTTCGAAAGGGCGGTCAGGCTTTCGAGAGCACAATCGAGGAAGCCGAACCGGCGGGATGCGAAGACGCCGAGGACATAGGCTTCCTCACCGAGGAAATAGCGCCGGGTGACCGGCTCCTGTTCGACGAGGCGCGAGCGCATCAGGGCGAGCACGAGCCGGCGCGCGGTCGCCCGGTTGAGCCCGCTCGCCGCCACGATTGCGGTCAGCGTCACCCCGTTATCGGCCACGCGCCCGATCAGGGAGAGCAGCGAGAGGGCCCGGTCGACACTCTGCGCGCCCCCGCCATCGGCTGCGACCTTTTCCAGCGTGTCCAACCCCAACCTCGTTCACAATGTGGACCGTCGAATGCTTCTGTCATTGTCAGACAATCGAAATGATCTTGCAAGCGCCGGCCGGTAATGGCAACCTGCCGAAAATCGGCACCGGCTGATGTCCATAATATGGATGCTTTGGGAGAAGCGCCGGCGCCGGATACCATCTGACGGGAGGACGATCGATGACCTTGAAGCAATTCGCCACTGCAGCCGCCCTCGGTGTGGCCTTCGCGGCCGCAACCCTCGCTCCGGCGAGTGCCGAAACGTTCCGCCTCTCGCACAACACCAACGACACGACGACCTGGCAGAAGGGCGCCGAGAAGTTCAACGAACTTCTGAAGGAGAGCTCCGGCGGCGAGATGGACATCCGCATCTTCCCGAACGCCCAGCTCACCGGCGGCGACCAGATGAAGCAGGCCGAGATGGTCGGTCGCGGCAGCCTCGACTTCGTCGTGACCTCGGCGATCAACGTCACGCCGCTCGTGCCGGAAATGGCCGTGTTCTCGCTGCCCTATCTCTATTCCGATTACGACGACGTCGATGCGACGACCTCCGGCGCGCCGGGCGAGAAGATGAAGGAGATCCTCGCCGAGAAGGGCATCGTCGTCCTCGCCTGGGGCGAGAACGGCTTCCGCGAGGTCACCAACAACGTCAAGCCGGTCAAGGCCCCCGCCGACATGCAGGGCCTCAAGATGCGCGTGGCCGGCCCGATGTATATCGACGTGATGAACGCGCTCGGCGCCAATCCCCAGCAGATGCAGTGGACCGAGACCTTCTCGGCGCTCCAGCAGGGCGTCGTCGACGGCCAGGAAAACCCGATCGGCGCGGTGATCATTCCCCAGCGCGTCTACGAGGTGCAGAAATACCTCACCACCTGGCACTATTCCTACGATCCGATCTTCATCGGCGTTTCCAAGCAGCTCTGGGACAGCTGGGATGCCGAGACGCAGACCATGGTGCGCTCGGCCGCCGAAGAGGCGATGACCTATCAGAAGGACGTGACCCGCAAGGAAACGTCGGAAGGCGTCGCCTTCCTCACCGAGCAGGGCATGGAGGTCTACGAGCCGACGGCCGAGGAGATCGACGCCTTCCGCCAGGCGACGAAGCCGGCCTTCGACAGCTGGGCCCAGAAGGTCGGCCCGGACCTCGTCGCCCTGTTCCAGGAGACGATCGAAGGCGGCAGCGACACCGGCACGGCGAACGATGATACGGTGACGCCGACCGGCGGACAGGATGCCGCCGCCGGCACCGACCAGGGTGCGGCCGCGCAATAGGCGGGCCGTTCAGCCTGAAAAAGGGGCCGGTCGCCGTGCGTCCGGTCCCCTCCTAACGGTCCGGCCGACCCGGACGCGGCGAGAGGGTCCGAACGCCCTCGCCGCACCCCAGTTCGAAGAGATGGCAGATGCGTCACGTTCTCGGCGAAGCGGAAAAGATCGTCTGCTCCGTCATCTTCCTCGCCATGACCGGGCTCGGCTTCGCGAATGTCGTCGTGCGCTATCTGACGAGCTATTCCTTCGCCGCGACGCAGGAACTCCTCCTCGACGGCTTCCTGCTCCTCACGGTCTTCGGAGCCGCCATCGCGGCCCGGCGCGGGGAGCATCTGGCGGTCACCCTCTTCACCGATCTCCTTCCGGCCGGCGCGCGGCGGATTGCGGTTCTCCTCTCCGCATCCCTGTCGCTGCTGCTCCTCGCTCTGTCCGCCTGGTACACGATCGAGCTCGTCGAGAACCAGTATCGCAGCGGCATCACCTCCTCGGCGATGCAGATCCCCGAATGGTACGTCTCGGTCGGCCTGCCGGTCGGCTTCCTGCTGATCGGCCTGCGCCTCATCGAGAGCGGGATTGCCGAATGGCGCGAACCGGGCGGCGTCCCGGACGATGGATCGGGGATCTGAGCGATGTTCGGTTTCGATCCCGGCACCGAGATGGTGATCCTGTTCTTCCTCCTCCTGGCGCTCCGGGTTCCGGTCGCCTTCTCGCTCGGCCTCTCCTCTCTTTATGCGATGTGGGTTCTCGGCTTCGGGCTCGACCTCGTCGGCGATCTTCTGGCGAGCGGCATCGCGAAATTCTCGCTTCTCGCCATCCCCTTCTTCATCCTCGCCGGCGCCCTGATGGGAACCGTGGGCATCGCGGAGCGGATGATCCGCTTCTTCCGGGTTCTCGTCGGCTCGCTTCCCGGCGGAATGGGCGTCGTCGGCACGGTGGTCTGCCTGTTCTGGGGCGCGGTCTCGGGCTCCGGCCCCGCATCGGTCGCCGCGATCGGCCCGCTCATCATCCGCGGCATGGAGGAGGACGGCTATCCGAAGCCCTTCGCGGCCGCCCTCGTCTGCACGGGCGCCGCGCTCTCCATCGTCATCCCGCCCTCGATCGGTCTCGTCATCTACGGCGTCATCGCCGAGACCTCGATCGCCAAGCTCTTCATCGCCGCGATCGTGCCGGGCCTCGTCATGGGCCTCCTAATGATCCTGACGCTGCCCTTCGCCGGCAAGGCGGCCCATCGCCAGGCGCAGGAAGCACGCGGCCAGGGTCTCGCCCATCTCGCGCCCCTGCCCTATGCCGGCCTCAGCTATCCGAAGCGCCTCGCCCGCTCCTTCGTCGACGCCTTCTGGGGGCTTCTCACGCCGATCGTCATTCTGGGCGGCATCTATGCCGGCGTCTTCACGCCCACCGAGGCCGCCGTGGTCGCGACGGTCTACGCCCTGTTCGTGGGCGTCTTCATCTACCGCACCCTTACCTTCAGGACGCTCTATTCAGCGCTTGTCGATGCGAGCGCGTCCTCGGCCGTCGTCATGCTGGTCGTCACCTTCGCCTCCCTGTTCGGCTGGGTGGTGACCGTGGACGATCTCGTCGGCAAGTATTCCGATGCGCTTCTCGCCGTCAGCGACAACGAATGGGCGATCCTCGCGGTCATCATGCTGGTGGTCCTCATCGCCGGCATGTTCATGGATGCGATCACCATCATGTTCATTGCGCTCCCGATCTTCCTGCCGGTCGTCCACAAGCTCGGCTGGGACCCGGTCTGGTTCGGGGTCGCGCTGATGGTCAATCTCGCCATCGGCCTGTTCACGCCGCCGGTCGGAATCAACCTCTTCGTCGCGGCGAACATCACCCGAATATCGCTCGAGAAGATCGCGATCGGCGCCCTGCCCTTCCTCGTGACGAGCCTCATCGGCCTCGCCATCGTCGCCGCCTTCCCGGACCTGTCGAACCTGTTGCTGGACTATATGCAGTAGGAGACCGGCTACGCGCCTTCCGCCTCGCCACCGCGCGAGGCGGCGAGCGTCTCCTCCGCGATCGCGCGGACCTTCCGGGCAAAGAGACGATCACCCGTTTCACCGGGCCGGCGCATCCCCTGAAGCATCGGACCGAAAAGTGGGTCCGGTCTTCGGACCATCCGATGCGTCAGCAGGAAACCGGGGCTTCGGGCCCAATATTCGAATCGGGTCCGAAGCTCTAAGTGTGCCCGCACAATCCGCGTGATCCGGGGCTCTGTCCGGTTCTCGCGCGGCAATCATCCGTCTTGCCCTCCACCTGTCGAAGGGGAACGCCATGACCAGAACAGACCCGGCTGAACCCGGCGAGCAGAACGCGGCCCCGTTGGCGGAGCGCATTCTCGTCGTCGGGGCGGGCCACGCTGCCGTCCAGCTTGCCGCCAATCTGCGCCAGGAGGGTCACGAGGGCTCGATCATCCTCATCGGGGACGAACCGGGGCTGCCCTATCAGCGCCCGCCGCTCTCGAAGGCCTATATGAAGGATGGCGATGCCGAACGCCTCGTCCTGAAGCCTCAGAGCTTCTTCGAGAAGAACGCGATCGAACGGCGTGAGAGCGCGCGCGTCGTGTCCGTGGACCGTGCCGGGAGGACGGTGCGGCTCGAAGACGGCGAAACCATCGGATACGACCATCTCGTCTTCGCCACCGGCGCGCGCAATGCCCGCCCGCCGATCGAGGGTGCCGACAGGGAGGGCATCGCCGAATTGCGCAGTCTCGCCCATGCCCGGGCGATCCGCGACCGGCTCGAAGCCTCGATGCGCGCGATCGTCGTCGGCGGTGGCTTCATCGGCCTGGAATTTGCCGCGATGGCCGAGGCCGCGGGCGTTGCCACGACCGTTCTCGAAGCCGGATCGCGTCTGATGGCGCGGGCCGTCTCGCCGGCGATCTCCGCGCGCTTCCTCGCCCATCACCGCCTGAGCGGAACCGATGTCCGGCTCGGCGCGAAGGTCGTCGCCATCGAGGCGCGGCAAAGCCCCGATCCCGAACGTGTCCACCTCGAAAGCGGCGAGGTGCTGGAAGGCGATCTCGTCCTTGTCGCAACCGGCGTGCGCGCCAATAGCGAGCTTGCCGAGGCTGCGGGACTTGCCTGCGAAAACGGGATCACCGTCGACGAGACCCTGTCGACCGAAGACGCCGCGGTCTCCGCGATCGGCGACTGCGCGGCCGTTCCCGGCGCCTTCGGGGCGCGCGAGCGGCTGGAATCGATCCAGGCCGCCACGGATCAGGCTCGCCATCTCGCCCGGCGCCTCACCGGCAAGGGCGGCGGCGCCTATCACGCGGTGCCGTGGTTCTGGAGCGATCAGGGACCCCTCAAGCTGCAGATCGCAGGGCTGACCGCAGAGGCCCGCGCGTTCGTCGAGGCCGGCGAGGACATGGTCCTCGGCTTCCGCGAAGATCGGCTCGTCTCGGTCGAGACGGTCAACCGGCCGGGAGACCACATGGCCGCGCGCAAGATCCTGGCCGGCGACGAACCGCCGAGCCGGGCCGCGCTCGAAGCGGTGGGCTTCGACCTGCGCGCCTTCGCCAAGGCTTCGAAGCCGGAAGCTTGACGGACGGCCCACGCTCCCGGAATTTCGACCGGAAAGCGTACCCCTTGCGCCCCAACCTCAATCACCGGGCGAGCCGGGACGGTCTCAGACGGTCGCCTCGACGCAGGCTGCTTCGATGATCGCCCTGATCTCGCTGCGGCAGGAGCCGCAATTCGTCCCCGCATTCAGCGCCTTGCCCACCGCCTCGACCGATGCCGCTCCCCCGCTTGCCACGAGTGCGGCGATCTCGTTGATGCCGACCCCGAAGCAGGAGCAGACGACGGCGCCCGGATCGGGCCTGTCGGCTCGGCTGCGCCCGGCGAGAAGCTCCGCGCGGCTCGCGCCCTGCCCGCCGGCAAGCGAAAGCTGCGAAACCGCCCAGCTTCGCGCGACGCTCACCGGCTCGGGCGAAAGATAGAGTGCCCCGAGCAGCTCGCCCTCGAAGAAGACGGCGAAACGCTCGGTGCCGGCCCGCCTGTCGCGATAGGCGACGATCTCGGCCGCCGGCTGGCCGAAGAGTTCGCGGGCAAAGCCCGGCGCATCGCTCAAGGCCCGCGCGCCGGCCAGCTCCAGCCGCCAGCCGCCATCGGTCCGCGCGGCCGCGCGGTAGTCGGCGATCGGGGCGATGGCCTCGAGATCTGGCCGGTGCTTCAGGATCGCGAAGCCGTGCCATGCCGCAGAAAACCGTCTGACGGTCCCCGATGTCGATTTCAGCGCCGGCTGCCCGGATACGGGGTCCCTCTCAGCATGGGCCACCGCGCCGATGCGTGCGGAGGGCGCAAAGCGCGCGGTCCAGTGCATGGGAACGAAGACATTGCCCGGGCGCTGGCGATCCGTAACGAGTGCGCGCACGACGGCCCGGCCATGGCTGGATGCGATCTCCACGAGATCGGCGGGCGCAATTCCAAGCCGGGCCGCGTCCTCGCCGTGAAGTTCGGCGAAGGGCTCGGGCATGTGGGCAGACAGCCGGGCCGAAAGACCCGTGCGGGTCATGGTGTGCCACTGATCGCGCACCCGGCCGGTATTGATGGTGAAGAGGGGCGCGGTCTTCGATGCCGGAGGCTCGACCGCGACGAAGCGGGCCCGGCCATCGGCATGGAAATAGCCGCCCTCGGCGAAGAAGCGGGTCTCCTGCGTGTGTCTCCCCGCCTGCCGATCCGTCGCCGGGGCCCGGACCGGATCCCGGACTGCCCCCCGAACCGGCCACTGCGTCGGCGCCATCAGGTCGTATCCGCTCGCACCGAGGCCTGCGAGACCGCCGATATCGAAATCGCGGGACCCTGCGTTCTCGTAAGATGAAAGGCGCGCATGCTCGTCGAAGACCTCGCCCGCCGAGCCGTATTCGAAGCCGAAAAAGCCCATGCGCCGGGCGACACTTGCGAAGATCGCCCAGTCCGGGCGCGCCTCGCCCGGCAGCGGCAGGAACGGGCGCTGGCGCGAGATGCGGCGCTCCGAATTCGTCACCGTGCCGTTCTTCTCGCCCCAGGCCGCGGCGGGCAGAAGCACGTCGGCATAGGCCGTCGTGTCGGTCCTGGCGATAACATCGGAGACGACGACGAAGGGGCATGCGGCAAGGGCCCTGCCGACCGCATCGGCATCGGGCATCGAGACGACGGGGTTGGTGCCGGCGATCCAGAGTGCCTTGATCCGCCCTGCGGCCACCGCCTCGAAGAGCTCCACCGCCTTGAGGCCCGGCGTCGCCGCGATGGTCGGCGAGCCCCAGAAGGCCTGGACCCGCTCGCGGTCGGCCGCATCCTCGATCGACATATGGGCCGCGAGCATGTTGGAGAGGCCGCCGACTTCCCGTCCGCCCATGGCGTTCGGCTGGCCGGTGATCGAGAACGGCCCCATTCCGGGCCGGCCGATGCGCCCGGTCGCCAGATGGCAGTTGATGATCGCGTTCACCTTGTCGGTGCCGCTCGCCGACTGGTTGACCCCCTGGCTGTAGACGGTGACGGCTTTTCCGGTCCGCGTGAAAAGATCGTAGAACGCGGTGAGCGCGGATTTCGCAATCCCGGTCGCCTCGGCGACGGCCGAAAGGCGCCATCGCTCGGCGGCGGCGAGCGCCTCGGCAAAACCCGTCGTATGCTCGCCCACATACACCTCGTCCGTCGCTCCCTCTTCGACAAGGTGGCGCAGGAGGCCGCAGAAGAGAGCGACATCCCCATCGGCGCGGATCGGCAGATGAAGGTCCGCGATCTCGCATGTCGCCGTGCGGCGCGGATCGATGACGACGATCTTCATCTGCGGCCGCACGGCCTTGGCCGCCGCGATCCGCTGATAGACGACGGGATGGCACCAGGCGAGATTGGACCCGGTCAGCACCACGAGATCGGCCTCTTCGAGGTCCGAATAGGTGCCGGGCACGGTGTCGGAGCCGAAGGCCCGCTTGTGACCGGCGACCGAGGAGGCCATGCAGAGGCGCGAATTGGTGTCGATATTGGCCGAGCCGATGAAGCCCTTCATCAGCTTGTTGGCGACGTAATAGTCCTCGGTCAGGAGCTGGCCGGACAGATAGAAGGCGACGGAGTGAGGCCCGTGCTCGGCGATCGCCGCCTGAAACGTCGTGGCCACACGGTCGAGCGCCGTGTCCCAGTCGCAGCGCTCGCCGCCGATCGTCGGATGGAGCAGGCGTTCTTCGAGACCGAGGGTCTCGCCGAGCGCCGAGCCCTTGGAGCAGAGCCGGCCGAAATTGGCCGGATGGTCCGGGTCCCCGGCAATGCCCACCGAACCGTCCGGCCGAGGCGTCGCGAGGACACCGCAGCCGACCCCGCAATAGGGGCAGGTGGTCTTGACCTCTCTCGCGGTCTCCTCGGCGTGTTTCATCGACAGGTCACCCGTTTGTCCTGAAGGGCGTTTGAGCGAAGGCGCGAACGGTCCTTCGGATCATGGGATGCGCAGCGAAGGCGGCCCGCTCAGGCGGGAACCGCGGCCGCGTTCGCCGCGGCGGCGAGGTCCTCGCCGCTGAGCTGGATCTCGCCGCCGGACAGACGCAGCCGGAAGGTGCGGACCTCGCCCGTATCGGCCCCTTGCGCCTGTCCGCTCTTCAGCGAGATCACCATATTGTGGAGCGGACAGGTCACACATCCGTCGTGGACGATGCCTTGGCTCAGGGGCCCGCCCTTGTGCGGGCACTTGTCCTCGATCGCGAACACCTCGTCGGAGGCGGTGCGGAAGAGGCCGATGGTGGCAAAGCCGGTTTCGATCCGCCTTGCGCCGAGGGGTGGGATATCCTCGATGCGTCCGACGCTGATCCAGGGCTTTTCGATGATCGTCATGGGTTGCATCTCCTATTCGGCGGCTTCGGCGAAATCGAGCCTCGCAATGGGCTGGAACTCGTGCTTGTCCTTGCCCGAGACGCGCTCCGACCAAGGATCGACCTGGGCGAATTTCTGCGAGAAGACGAAGCGATCGAAATAGGCCTTGCGCATCGCATGATCGTCCATGATCTGCCGGCGGATCTCGTCGAGGCCGATGCGCTTGGCCCATTTGTAGATGCGCTCGAGATAATGGCCCTGTTCGCGGTACATCTGCGCCAGCGCCACGACATGCTCGAGCGCCTCGTCCTCCGTCTCCACATGGCCGAGGATCTCGGTCCCCTTGATGTCGAGGCCGGCGGCACCGGCGAAATGAATGTCGAAGCCGGAGTCCACGCAGATGATGCCGATATCCTTGCACGTCGCCTCGGCGCAGTTGCGCGGACAGCCCGAGACGGCCATCTTCAGCTTGGCGGGCGTCCAGGAGCCCCACATGAACTTCTCGATGCGGATGCCGAGGCCGGTGGAATCCTGCGTGCCGAAGCGGCACCAGTCGGTGCCGACGCATGTCTTCACCGTGCGAAGACCCTTGGCATAGGCCTGGCCCGAGACGAAGCCGGCCTTGCCGAGATCGGCCCAGACGGCGGGCAGGTCCTCCTTGCGGATGCCGAGCATGTCGATGCGCTGGCCGCCGGTGCACTTGACCGCCGGAATGTCGAACTTGTCGCAGACATCGGCGATCGCGCGCAGTTCCTTGGCCGAGGTCATGCCGCCCCACATGCGCGGAACGACGGAATAGGTGCCGTCCTTCTGGATATTGGCGTGGACGCGCTCGTTGATGAAGCGAGACTGGTAGTCGTCGGCATATTCGTCGGGCCAGTCGGCGACGAGATAGTAGTTGAGAGCCGGGCGGCACTTGGCGCATCCGTTCGGCGTCGACCACTGGAGTTCCTGCTGCACCTCCGGGATCGTCTTCAGCCCCTTCGCCTTGATCAGACGGCGCACGTCGTCATGGGCGAGCGTGGTGCAGCCGCACATGGGCTTGACGGCGTTCGGATCGAACGCGTCGCCGAGGGTCAGGCTCATCAGCTGCTCGACGAGCCCGGTGCAGGTGCCGCAGGAGGACGAGGCCTTGGTGTGGGCCCGCACCTCGTCGAGGGAGGTCAGCCCCTTCGCGGTGATCGCGCTCGTGATCTTCGATTTGCAGACGCCGTTGCAGCCGCAGATCTCCGCATCATCCGGCAAGGCTGCAACGGCCGCCATAGGGTCCAGCGGGGACCCTCCCTGATAGGCGGGGCCGAAGATGAGCGTATCGCGCATCGCGGCGATCGGCTCGCGGCTCTTGATCAGATCGAAGAACCAGTTGGAATCGGCCGTATCGCCATACATCACCGCGCCGATCAACCGGTCGTTCTCGATGACGAGCCGCTTGTAGACCCCCTGGCCGGGATCGCGCAGGACGATGTCCTCGCGGGTCTCGCCCTCGGCGAAATCGCCGGCGGAGAAGAGATCGCAGCCGGTGACCTTCAGCTTGGTCGACAGCTCCCTCACCACGAAATCGTCGGTATCGCCGAGAAGGCACTTTGCCAGCACCTTGGCCTGCTCGTAGAGCGGAGCGACGAGGCCGAACAGGGTGCCGTTGTATTCGACGCATTCCCCGACCGCATGGATATGGGGATCGGAAGTCCGCATCTGGGCATCGACGACGATCGCGCGATTGACCGCAAGGCCCGCCTCTTTCGCGATCTCCGCCGAGGGACGGATGCCGACGGCCATCACGACGAGATCGGCCGGCAGCCGCTTGCCGTCGGCGAGCTCGACGGCCTCGACCCTGTCCGTGCCGACGATCTTCTGGGTCGAGGCCTTGAGGAGCACCTCGATGCCGCGCTTTTCCAGATCCCTCTTCAGGAGATGGCCGGCCGCCTCGTCGAGCTGACGCTCCATCAGGTGCCCGGCGAGGTGGAGGACGGTCACGTCCATGCCGCGCAGCTTCAGCCCGGCGGCGGCTTCCAGCCCGAGGAGACCGCCGCCGATGACGACGGCGCGGGCGCCCGAGGCGCCGGAGGCCGTAATCATCGCCTGGGTGTCGTCGAGGTCGCGATAGGAGACGACACCCGGAAGATCGCGGCCCTCGACCGGTACGATGAAGGGCGAGGAGCCCGTCGCGATGATCAGCTTGTCGTAGGGCACATCGCCCTTCTCGCCCCTGACGATCCTGTTCGCCCGGTCGATCGAGACGACCTTCTCGCCGAACCGGCAGGCGATGTCATGCCGGGCGTACCAGGCATCGTCATGGGTGACGATTTCCTCATAGCTCTTTTCGCCCGAGAGGACCGGCGAGAGCATGATGCGGTTGTAGTTGCCACGGGGCTCGGCGTTGAACAGCGTGACCTCGTAGGCGGCCGGATCCATCTCGAACAGGGTTTCGAGAACACGGCCCGATGCCATGCCGGCACCGATGACGACGAGTTTCTGCATGATGGGTTCCTCGGAGCTGTTAGTCGGCGGTCCGGCGGCGGTGATCCGCCGACGCTTCGACGCATGGGGCGGTGACGGAGCGGCCGGCCGAAGCTGCGGCCGCGCCTGGGTGGGTCGTCGTGCGGATCTCGTTCATGCCGCCTCCTTCGCCTCGTCGCCGGCGCCGTCGGCCTTGCCGGCGGCTGTCCCGGCCGTTTCCTTCGGATGCGCGCCACCCTCGTAGTCCTGAAGGAAGCTCAGCACCTCCTGGCGGTAGCGGTAGTAGTCCGGGTGTTCGAGAAGCTCCCTGCGGGTACGCGGGCGCGGCAGGTCGACCGTCATGATCTTGCCGATCTTCGCCTTCGGGCCGTTGGTCATCATTACCACCCGGTCGGCGAGGAGGATCGCCTCGTCGACGTCGTGGGTGACGCAGACGGCGGTGACGCGCGTGCGCTTCCAGACATCCATCAGCACGTCCTGGAGATCCCAGCGGGTGAGCGAGTCCAGCATGCCGAAGGGCTCGTCGAGAAGGAGGAGCTTGGGCGAAAGGGCGAAGGCCCGGGCGATGCCGACGCGCTGCTTCATGCCGTTGGAGAGATCCGCCGCCTTTCGGTGCATGGCGTCGGACAGGCCCACCCGGTGGAGGTAGTGCTCCACCACGTCGCGGCGCTCGGCCACGCTCGCATTCGGATAGACCCGATCGACGCCGAGGGCGACGTTCTCGCGGGCGGTCAGCCAGGGCATCAGCGAGGGCGCCTGGAACACCACCGCGCGGTCCGGCCCTGCAGACGCCACCTCGCGCCCGTCGAGCACGATGCCGCCCGAGGAGATGTCGGTGAGTCCGGCAGCCATTGACAGGACCGTCGACTTGCCGCAGCCCGAATGGCCGATGAGCGTGACGAACTCGCCCTTCTTCATCTTGAGGTCGAAGCCGTCGACGACGGTGAGCGGTCCCTTCGGCGTCGGATAGACCTTGCGCACCTCGAAGAACTCGACGAAGCGCTCCTCGATCGGCGATTGCGCGGCCCGCTTGTAGGCCTCCGGCAGGTCGGGCGCCGGACGCTGCTTCCTGCCGGCGATGTCGACGGGAATGACATTGGGAAGCTCGACCGCCTCGCCGGCCTCGCTCTGGGCGTTTCGTCCCTTCTCCATCAAGTAGTTCGTCACTTCGCCGCGCAGCCGCTTGAAGGCCTCGTCGGAATTCATCGCCGTGCGCTCGCGCGGACGGGGCAGATCCACCGAGAAGGAGGGGCCGAGGGTGGCGTTCGGGCCCGGATCGAGCGGAATGATCCGGTCCGCGAGGAGGATCGCCTCGTCGACATCGTTGGTGATGAGGATGATCGTCTTCTTTTCCACCTGGCTGATCGCCGCGAACTCGTCCTGAAGCTTGGCCCGCGTCAGTGCGTCGAGGGCCGAGAGGGGCTCGTCGAGGAGGAGCACCTCCGGCTGCATGGCGAGCGCGCGGGCGACCGAGACCCGCTGGCGCATGCCGCCCGAGAGCTCCGCAGGCTTGCGGCCTTCCGCATGGGAGAGGCCGACCATCTCGATATATTTCTCCGTGCGCGCCTTCCGGCTTCGCTTCGGCTCGCCGGCGAAGACGGAATCGACCGCAAGCGCCACATTGCCGCGAACCGTCAGCCAGGGCATCAGCGAGTAGGACTGGAAGACGAGGCCGCGGTCCGGCCCGGGGCCCTCGACCGCCCTGCCCTTCATCAGCACCTCGCCGGCATCGGGCTTGATGAGGCCGGCAAGCAGCGACATCAGCGTCGTCTTGCCCGAACCCGAGAAGCCGACGATGGCGACGAATTCGCCCTCCTTCACTTCGAGGTTCACGGTCTTCAGGATCTCGGCGCGGTCCTTGCCCTCGCCATAGCCCTTCGAGACGTCGCGCAGTTCGATGATCGGTGTGTCGCTCATGATCGCTCCCGGATTATCGCGTGCCGGAGAAGGTGAAGGCGGACTGGAGGGCGGCCATGATCCTGTCGAGGACGAAGCCGACGATGCCGATGGTGATCACCGCGACCATGATGCGGGCGAGACTGTCGGAGGAGCCGTTCTGGAACTCGTCCCAGACGAACTTTCCGAGGCCGGGATTCTGGGCGAGCATCTCGGCGGCGATCAGCACCATCCAGCCCACGCCCAGCGACAGGCGTAGGCCCGTGAAGATCAGCGGCATCGCGGAAGGCAGGACGAGCTTGGTGATGGTCTTGGCGGTGGAGAGCTGCAGCACCTTGCCGACATTGACGAGGTCCTTGTCGATCGAGGCGACGCCGAGGGAGGTGTTGATCAGCGTCGGCCAGAGCGAGCAGAGGGTGACGGTAATCGCCGAGACCACCATGGATTTCGGCAGGGCGTCCGAGACGTTCACGTAGAGGGCCGAGACGATCATCGTGACGATCGGCAGCCAGGCGAGCGGCGAGACCGGCTTGAAGATCTGGATCAGCGGGTTGAGCGCACCGTTGATCGTGGAGGAGAGGCCGCAGGCGATACCCAGCGGCACGGCGATGACCGTCGCCAGGAGGAAGCCGAGGAAGACCGTCTTGAGCGAGGTGAGGATCTGCTGGGGATAGGTCGGCGCGCCGGTATAGGCCCGGGTCTGGACGCGGTCGCCATAGCCCGCCTCGATCATCTGCTGGTTGCGCGCCTCCTGGCGCTCATAGAAGGCGGCCTTGTCGGCCTGGGTGCGCTCCCAGTCTGCATAGAGCGAGCCGACCTGGTCGGCGACCTGGGCCGGCCCAGGCACGGTGCCGAGCGAGGTGTGGACGGTCGGCGCGAGCGCCGCCCAGACCCCAAGGAAGGCGAGAATGCCGAGGAGCGGCACGAGAAGGCTCTTCCAGAGAACTTTCATGTTGGAGCTCGGATCGTCGCCCGCCGCCATCTTCATCAGCGGCACGGACCAGCCGAGGCCGATCGCAGTCAGGGGGCCGGTGGCGCGGGTGATCCGCATCATGCGCTTTTCGCGCTTGAGAATGCGCCGGTCCTCGGCGCCGGGCTCGCGGCCCATGAAATCGGAGGCGATGGTCATGAAGTGACGGACCTGTCTTCGAAACGGGGAGACGGATTTCGGTAGGGTGCGGCGGGGCCCCGAGCGGCGCTCGTCGGGGACCCGGCCGGGATCAGTTCGAGAGGCCGGCGGCGGTGTCCTCGCCCTTCAGCCCGATCGCGAACTTGGCGAGATAGTCGTTCGGCTTGCGGCCGTCATATTCGACGCCGTCGATGAATTCGGCCGTTGCCGGCTTGTAGCCGTCGGTGTCCGAAGGGATCTCGGAGGCGTCGAGTTGGCCATCCTCGATCAGCGACTGCGCCGCCGCCATGTAGATGTCCGGCTTGTAGACGCTTCTCGCGGTCTCGTCGTACCAGTTGTCGGGCTTCTCCTCGGAGATCTGGCCCCAGCGGCGCATCTGGGTCAGGTACCAGACCGCATCGGAATAGAAGGGATAGGTCGCGTTCTTGGCGAAGAAGATGTTGAAGTCCGGCGCCGGGCGGACATCGCCCTTCTCGTATTCGAAGGTGCCGGTCATCGAGTTCGCGATGACCTCCTTGTCGGCGCCCACATATTCGGGGCGCGAAAGGATCTCGACGGCCTCTTCGCGGTTCGCGCCGTCGTTCTCGTCGAGCCATTTGCCGGCCCGGATCAGCGCCTTGGTGACGGCGATGGCCGTCTGCGGGTTCTCCTCGACGAAGGCGGCGGTCATGCCGAAGACCTTTTCGGGATTGTCCTTCCAGATGTCGTGATCGGTGATGACGGGCACGCCGATGCCCTTGAAGACGGCCGCCTGGTTCCAAGGCTCGCCGACGCAATAGCCCTGGATCGTTCCCGCCTCGAGCGTCGCCGGCATCTGCGGCGGCGGCGTCACCGACAGGAGGACGTCCGCACCGATCTGTCCGGAGGTATCGCTCGGCGAGTAATAGCCGGGATTGAGACCGCCGGCCGCCAGCCAGTAGCGCAACTCGTAATTATGGGTCGAGACCGGGAACACCATTCCCATGTTGAAGGGCTTGCCCTCGGCCTTGAACCCGTCGACGACGGGCTTCAGCGCAGAAGCGGAGATCGGATGTTCGGGCTTGCCGTCCGCGCCCATCGCGATATTGGCCTTCATCCCGTCCCAGACGGCGTTCGAGACCGTGATGGCATTGCCGTTGAGATCCATCGAGAACGGCGTGACGATGTGGGCCTTCGTGCCGTATCCGATGGTCGCGGCGAGCGGCTGGCCGGCCAGCATGTGGGCGCCGTCGAGCTCGCCGGTGATGACGCGGTCGAGCAGCACCTTCCAGTTCGCCTGGGGCTCGAGCGTGACGTAGAGGCCTTCGTCCTCGAAGAAGTGCTTCTCCTTGGCGATCGCCAGCGGCGCCATGTCGGTGAGCTTGATGAAGCCGAACTTCAGCTCGGCCTTTTCCGGAAACACCATCTCGGCGAAGGCCGCGCTGGAAACGGTGGCAAGCGCGGCCGCTCCCATCAGCGAGAGGACGGTGCGGCGGGTGGTGGAGAAAGAAACCATGGGACAAGACTTCCCTGATGCCGGAACGGCGCGGCTCGCCGCATGTCCGGTCTGAGTTGCATCTGGAACGAAAAAAGGCTGCCCGACCCGATCGGCCGCGAAAGAAGTCGAAGACCGCTTCGCGAACACTCGATAGGTCGGCAGCCTTGCCGAAGGACACCCGCCTTTGGATGTCGCAGGGACCGACCCTATCCGGCCGGTCCGCGAGGAGAACCGTCGATATCGGCCTCTGCTCTGCCCTTGTCTTACCGTGCGATTTTTCGCGGTGCAATAGCAGTTTGCGGGATATTTATACTCATTCCAAATATGCACAAATCGTGTGCACCACGCCTTTTCCTCCAGCAGTTGGACGCCCCCGAGGAGAGAGCGTACGCGACAGGCCGAATTTCGATGTCCGCCTTTTTCGCAGCCCGCTCCGCCGGGCGGTCTTTTGTGGAAAATTCGCCACAATCGGGATCGTGAATGAACGACGTGATGCGTCGGTCGCGGCCCCGGTTCGTCCATCGCCCTGATCTGCCTTGACCTTTCGTGAGCAAGCGACCATTCACGCGTTCGGACCGAGACGATCCCGGCCGGCCCCTGCCGGATGTTTCGTCCAGACCGCGTGTTCGCCTGTCTTCAACGGATCGAACAGGAGAGTCTCTTGCCGAACGAAGGCGCCGCTCTGCGGCACGAGTTGCAGCTTCTCGATCGCGAAGCCTTTTGCGAACTGTCTCTTCACGAGAAAAACGCCTATCTGCAGACCACCGTCCGCGAAATCCAGACGGTGAGCGCGAGACGCTGCATTCCCCTCGACCGGGATCAGCTCAGCCGGCTGCGGCGGTTCTATTCCCGCCGGAGTATCGCCGATCTGAAACTGGGGACCGAGGATCGGGACAAGGGTGAGACGGCGCTCCTGATCTATGCCGAGGCGATCCGGCGCGGGGCGGTCGAGATCGCACCCGAACCCCGGCCGGCGACCGAAACGGCGAACGGCTCGCCCGTCTCCGCCGGGGCCGAGACGGTGGACGACGCGGCGCACTTCTTCCTTCCGGCCCTCAACGCCTCGGGCGTGCGGGACGAACTCGATCTCATGGACATCGCGCCCTTCACCCTGTCGAAGATGGTCCGCGACCGGATCCTTCGCTACGAGCTCGAAGACAGCGTCGTGACCATCGAGGGCGGCAGCGAAGTCGGACTCGCGACGGCCTACGACTACGACATCTTCATCCACATGGTCTCGCATCTGGCGGCCGAAATGCAGGCCGTCGAGGAAGCGAGGAGCCGGGGGCTCGAAATGCCCCTGCCGGCGCGGATCTACCGGCCGAGCCTCGGCGATCTCCTGAAATTCTGCCAGCGCGCCTCGGGCGGCAAGCAGTATCTGGAGCTCGAGAACGCTCTCGACCGCCTCCAGGCGACCCGCATCAAGATCACCAATCTGCAGGATACCGATCGCCGGGAGACCGAATCCTTCCCGCTCATCGGGCGCTTCCGGGTCGTGTCCCGAACGAGGCAGAACCGGGTGGAGCGCGTCGAGATCGAGATTCCGGGCTGGGTGTATGACGGGGTGACCGCAGCCGGCGACAAGCAGTCGGTCCTTGCGCTCAATCCCGCCTATTTCCTGATCACGCGGCCGCTCGCCAAGTTCGTCTACCGGCTCGCCGTGAAGTCCGCCGGCGAAGGCACGGCCATTCACGGCCTCGAAGACGTCCATCGCCGGAGCGGCTCCTCCCTCCCGTTCCGCAAGTTCCGGTCCGTGATCGAGGGACTTGTCGAGGAGTGCCGGACCCAGCCCCTCCCCGACTACGATCTGCGGCTCGAACCTGCGAGCGAACCCCAGATTCTCATCCTTCAAAAGCGCCGCACGGCGACGGTCGACATCACGGTGACGGTTTCTTGCCAGAACGCCGTACATCATTCCGGCAATCCTTGATAAAAATGGTGCAGCGCGAAGGTGCACCGCATCCGAACCTTGCGTAAGTTACAAATTTAATGCTTTGATAAACCTGCCATTCCCCGTTTTGGCAGGACTTCGTACATCGAATCCCGCCATATTCAGGTCGACAGGTCCATTGAGTCCAGAAAGCCACAGTCGATCTTTGCCAAAATGGCGTACTTGAAGTTTTGATGACCGTGTTGCTTCCTTGATCGACTAAAAACGGCAAGCAGAATTGGTCGGATATGCATTTTGACGATTGCGGGACGCCAGTCTTGATGATAATTCCCTCCAAGCATCAAACCGTTTGAAAGGCCTTCCCATGGCAACAATCTCTGGCGGCACCAGCAATGCCGGCGCTGCGGTCGCGAACGACTCGTCCATCACCGACGCCACCAAGGCGATCCTCAACGGTGTGAACGCTTCGGGCGGCGTCTACACGACCACGACCGCGGGCTCGGCGAGCACCCCGGCCGTGGCCGGCGGCCCCGATCGTGCGGTCACGATCGTCGATCAGCCGAGCTCCGTCGTTCAGGTCGGCTCCCAGCTCAACGCCTTCGTCGTCGCCGATCAGGCCGCGACCATCGCCGGTGGCGCGGGTTCCGGCACGATCGTCGGCTCGACGGGCGGCGATCTCATCGGCACCGCCGGTTCGGGCGGTGGCCAGTACAGCCTCCTCGCGGGTGCCGGCAACGACACCATCATCGCCGCTTCGGGCCAGTCCACGATCAACGGTGGCGACGGTGCGGACATCATCGGCGTGTTCGGTGGCCAGAACCTCGTCGCCGTCGGCGCCGGCGACACGGCCTTCGTCGCAGCGGGCCAGAACACCGTCCAGGGTTCGGCCGGTTCGACCACGGGCTTCTCCGGTGGCCAGAACGTCTTCGTCGGCTCGGCCGGTGCGGAGACGATCATCGCGGCTCAGGGCACGAGCACGATCTCGGGCGGCGCAGGCAAGGACCTCTTCCTGTTCACCAAGCTCGACAACTCCGGCGGCCGTCACGTCATCACCGACTTCGGCGCCGGCGGAACGGCGGACACCCTGGCCTTTGTCGGCCTCGGTGCGACCAGCGTCGACGCCCTGCTTGCGAACGCGACCGTCAGCGGCGGTTCGGTTACGCTCAACTTCAGCGGCGGCATCTCGGTCACGGTCCAGAACACCACCGTCGACGCTCTGCGCGGCAACATCCTGCTCGGCTGAGCCGGCTCGCAGCAATCATGAATTGGGCTCGCACTTCGGTGCGAGCCTTTTTATTGTGTGGCCATGGCATTCGTCTTCCCCGATAAAGTTGCCGCACTCGACGACCTCATCGCGGCGGGCGACCCCTCCGCCGATCGGCTGGCCCGTGATCTGCTCGCCGATCGCGACCATCATCTTTCGGCCGTCGCCGGTCTCGTCCGGCTCGATCTCGCCCGGCGGGACTACGACGCAGCCTTTATCCACGGCGCCCGCCTCGTGCGGATGCGCCCCGAGCGCCTCGACTTCCTGACGCTCAACGCGGCGATCGCATGGGCGCGCGAACGCCATCGGGACGTTCTGGCGATCCTTCGCAAGGCTGAGGCTGCGGGAGGTGCCGACGCGACCCTTCTCGTCATCGCCATGCGCTCGGCCAAGGCGCTCGGCGAAAGAGCGATCCTCGATGACCTCTGCCGCACCCTCGCCCGGTTCGGCGCTCTGTCGCAGGACGCTATCGCGCAACTCGACCAGAGCCTCGACATGCTGCCCGAACGACCCGGCTGGGTTTCGGTGACGGCCGATGGCGGCCTTCTGGGATCGCTCCGCCGGGACGGACTGGAGGGTGCCGAGATCGTCTGGCGCAAAACCGGAGAGCCGGAGAGAAGACGCGCGCTTCGCGAAGTGGCGGTGATCGAGACCGCCGGCGATGTCCTGCGTTTCAGCCTGCCCCGACGCACCTTGCCGGACGAGGGCCGGCTGCGGTTTTTCGGCGCGCGCGAGGAATGGCTCGGCTCGCCGATCGCCCTGCCTGCCCACCCGGCCCTGCGCGGTATGGTCGGCGAAGGCGCGAAGGGCGTCTACGGCTGGGCCTCGGCACCCGGCGATCCCGACCGCCCCATCGATGTCGAGGTGACGGATTCGGCCGGGCGGACCACATGGATCACGGCCGGCGAACCAAGCGACATCGCGCGCGCGCTCGGCAGCTCGTCCGTGACCTGCGGCTTCACCTTCGATCTCGACCGCCACGACCTTCAGCCGGGACCGATCTCCTTCCGCGCTCTCGGAGTGCCGCTTTCAGGCTCGCCCATGATGGTCGAGGCGCGCTCGCGGCGTGCGTCCGCCCTCGCCCCCTTCCGCCGGGCCGCCGCGCACGCCCTTCCACGCGACGACAGCCTCCTCAGCGATGCCCTCGCGGTGGCGCCCATTCCCGCCGGCGTTCGCGGGCGGCATCCGGCCGGCCGGATCGCGATGGATCGTAGCGCGCCGAGGGCCGTTCTCGTACCGGTCTACGACGGACGGGACGAGACCCTCGCCTGCCTCGCCTCGGTGATCGAAACGGTCCCGGCCGACGTACGCATTCTCGTCGTCGACGATGCCTCACCCGATCCGGACCTCTCTGACGAGCTGGCGGAACTCGAACGCCGGGGCAGGATCGAACTCCTGCGCAACCCCGTCAATCTGGGCTATCCGGGTTCGGTCAATCGCGGCCTGGAACGGCTGACCGGCTTCGACGTCGTTCTTCTCAATGCCGATTCGATCGTTGCGGGGAACTGGCTCGATCGCCTGACGGCGGCGAGCCGGAGCGCTCCCGATATCGGCACGGTCACGGCCCTTGCCCCATCCGGCAGCATCGCCGGATATGCCGCTCGCGCGCAGGATCAGGCGCCGGAGACGATCGCGGCGACCGACAGGGCGGCCGCGAGGGCCAATCCGGGTCTCGTTATCGACGTGCCGACCGGTGTCGGGCACTGCCTCTATGTGCGGGCCGACTGCTTCGCCGCCGTGGGGCGCCTCGACGCTCTCACCTTCGGGCGCGGCTATGGCGAGGAGAACGATTTCTGCCTTCGCGCCTCCGCCCTCGGATTCCGAAACGTCGTCGCGGCCGATGTCTTCGTCGGCCATCTGGGCGAGCGATCCTTCGGCGCCCAGCGTCGCATCCTCTCCCACCGCAACGGTCTTCTCATCGAACGCCTGTATCCGGGCTATGACGCCCTGGTGGCCCGCCACGTCGCGAGCGATCCCCTCGCCGGCGCCCGGCGCCGGATCGATCTCGCACGGCTCCGGTCCGGTCCGCCGGCCGTCCTTCTCGTCACCATGGGCCTCAAGGGAGGAGTCGCGACCCATCTCGACGCTCGGCTGGAAACGCTCCGGACGGAGGGCTACCGGGCGCTGACCCTCCAGTCCCTCGCGCCTACCTCGGATGCGGGCCCATCCGCCACGGCGCGGTGCAGGCTGGCCGTCGACGACCAGCCCGATCTGGAGGATCTGATCTATACGCAGGACGAGTTCGGCCCGCTCATGGATCTCCTGCAAAGCCTGCGGATCGAGAGAATCGAGATCCACCACACGCTTCATCACCACCCGCAGGTCTTCGACCTGCCCGCGCTGCTTGCCGTCCCTTACGAGATCGTCGTCCACGACTATTCGTGGATCTGTCCGAGAATGGCGCTCGTCGACGGGTCGGGGCGATATTGCGGGGTGCCGGACGCTGCCGCCTGCGAGCGCTGCGTGACCTCGTTCGGCTCGATCTCACAGGAACGGATCACGGTCGCGGATCTGCGCGCGCGCAGCCGCGCCTTCTTCGCCGATGCGGACCGGGTAGTCGTCCCCTGCCGCGATGTCGCGACCCGGCTCGAACCCCATCTTGGCCGGACCGGAATGACGGTCGTTCCCTGGGACGATGCGAGGCCGCTCGGGCGACCGGAAGGCGCAACCGAGAACCGGGCGCCGGACCGGCTCGTCGTCGCACTTCCGGGCGCCATCGGTTTTCACAAGGGTTTCGAGGTCCTGAAAGCCTGCGCCGACGATGCGCGCGCCCGCCACCTGCCGCTTGAATTCGTGCTTCTGGGCAATAGCGAGGACGACAACGCCCTGTTCGCGACGAAACGAGTGTTCGTCACCGGCACCTATGAAGCGGCGGAACTGCCGGCGCTGCTCGAAGCCTCACGCGCCGAACTCGCTCTCCTGCCTTCGGTCTGTCCCGAAACCTGGTCCTATACGCTCAGCGAGATCTGGCGCAGCGGCTTCGAGGTGCTGGCCTTCGATCTCGGTGCGATCGCCGAGCGCATCCGCGCCCATGGGGGCGGACGGCTGCTGCCGATCGAGGCGACGCCGGCAATGGTCAACGATGCGCTCCTCGCCTGGAAGCGTCCCGGCTTCACACGGTCGCAAGGGAAGGATATGAACGCCGTCGGAAAAGCCGACGACTGTTGTCGCTGAACTGATGTTTGCGGGCAAAGGACCCTTTGATGGACGCCAGTAATCCCACGAAGTCTTCCGAAAAGGTCGCCTCTTCGACGCAGATCTTCACGTTCTCGCCCGGCCTCTACTCGGTGACCGTCACCGATAACCGCTACCTGAACACCCAGGACAAGGTCGCTCTGCCGGCCCTGCACATCGTTCCGGTCGACGGCGCCGAGCATGTCGACCTTCTCGGCTCCAAGACCGCGCCCTGGCTCTCGCGCATCGGCGAAGCGGTCGTCATCCGCGTCGCGGACGGGGACGCGGCGCTCGCTTTCGTGTCCCTGAAGCCCGCAGATCGGCCCGACGCGGCCATCGGCATCAATCTCCAGCGCATCGATGCGGATGGGCCGAAGGCGTCCGCGCCGGCCGCCCTCTCCTATGCGGGCGCTCAGCCGGCCCCGGGACTGGCCGGCCGCCCTGATATCGGTGCGTCCCGCAACGGAATGGACCGTCGCGGCCCCGCAGCCCAGGCCCCCGGCAGCGTGATGGGTCAGAACGTCCTTCGCTGCGAGGTTCTCGTCCATGTGCAGCGCTATGGCGACATGCGCGTCTCCGATCTCGGCTGGGCCGGGCTTCAGGGCCAGGGCAACTGGATCGAGGCGGTCGCCATTACCCCGCTCGAGAGCATTCCGCGCGCCAGCCTCGAATACAAGGGCCTCACGGCCGGCGGCGTCGAGACGTCCTGGATCCGCGGCGGCGACCTGTGCGGCAGCCGCGGCATGGGCCAGGCGCTCACCGGCATCGCCATCCGCCTGACGGGCGAGGCCGCGCAGCGCTACGATGTCAGCTATGAGGGAAGCTTCGTCAGCGGCGGGCGTGGAGCGAAGGGTCAGAACGGCTCCCCCCTGCGCTCCGACCGCATCGGCGATGCGCTCGAAGCCCTGCGCGTCTTCATCGTCGAGCGTCGCACGGAAGCCGATCAGGGACGGATCTTCTGACCATCGCCCGAGCGCGGAGCCGCTTCGCGCGCGGATGATCGCGAGACGGGCGTCGCAGCGCCTGCCTGCGCCGAGGCCTGCGAGCCGGTCCCGGCGGGCTCGGCCCTGAAGATCCGAGCGCTTCACACATGAGGAAACGATCGTCCATGTCCCTGGAAGAGCATCGCCTGCCCAGAGTGCTCAATGTGGGAAGCGGACCGCCCGGCGCGGACGATCGCTTCACCGCGCAGTTCGTCAGCGGTGGCGGCTGGCAGGTCGTGCGCGCCGATGTCGATCCCAATGTCGCGCCGGATGTGGTGGCGTCCGCGACCGATCTGTCGGCCCTTCAAAGCGACAGCTTCGACGCTGCCTGGTGCTCGCACATCCTAGAACATCTCTTCGCCCACGAGACGGAGACGGCGGCCCGCGAACTCTTTCGCGTCCTCAAACGCGGCGGCACCCTCTTCGCCTTCGTGCCGGATGTGGAAGCGGCAGCCCGCGCGGTCGCCTCGGGCGGGCTCACCGAACCGGTCTACATCTCGCCGGCAGGTCCGATCACCCCGCACGATATCCTCTATGGTCACGGCGCCGCCATCGCGGCCGGACGCACGGCCATGGCCCATCGCAGCGGCTTCACGCCCAATCGTCTAGGCGAAGCCCTGCACCGAGCCGGTTTCGATCCTGTGGTCGTCCAGCGCACGACCGAGTTCGAGATCCAGGCGAAAGCCACGAAACCGCTCGGGGACTGGTCGCCCGAACTTGGAACCTACAGGGACTCGCCCTTCGCATGAACGTCCTGTTCGTGCATCAGAACGCGCCGGCCCAGTTCGCCCATGTGGCGCTGCGGCTCGTCGCCGAGGGACATCGCGTCGTCTATCTCACCCAGCTTCTGATGAAGCCGCTGCCGGGGGTGGACGTGCGTCCGTATCAGCGGCATCGCTCCCCATCGCCCGAGACCCATCACTATCTGACGGATCTGGAATTCGGCGTCCTCAACGGGCAGGCCGTCTACGAGGCGTGCCGGAGCCTGCGCGCTGAGGGCTTCGATCCCGATGTGATCGTCGGTCATTGCGGATGGGGCGAAACGCTCTTCATCAAGGATGTCTGGCCCGGGACGCCGGTCCTTTCCTATTTCGAGTTCTTCTACCGCTATGACGGCGCCGATGTCGGCTTCGATCGGGATGCCGTCGTCAACGCGGACGACCCGCCGCGCATAAGGGCCAAGAACGCCATTCCCCTCCTCGCCTTCCAGACCGCCGACTGGGGCGTGACGCCGACCTTGTGGCAGAAGTCGGGCTTCCCCGCCTACATGCAGGAGCGCATCACCGTCCTCCACGAGGGCATCGACACGGCCCGCGCCGCGCCGGACCCCGACGCGCTCCTCCTCGCCAAGGGCCAGCGCTTCAATGCCGGCGAGGAGATCATCACCTATGTCGCGCGCAATCTGGAGCCCTATCGCGGCTTCCACATCTTCATGCGCGCCCTGCCCGACGTGCTGCGCCGCAGGCCCAATGCCCGGGTCCTGATCGTCGGGGCCGAGGGCGTGAGCTACGGCACGCATCACAGAAGCGGCCGCACCTGGAAGCAGGTGATGCTCGACGAGGTCGGCGCCGGGCTCGATCTCGACCGCGTCCATTTCCTGGGTCACCTGCCCTACGAGCAGTATATCGGCATCCTGAAGGTCTCGGCCGTCCACGTCTATCTCACCTTCCCCTTCGTTCTCTCCTGGTCCTGCCTCGAAGCCCTGAGCACCGGATGCCTCCTTCTCGCCTCCGATACCCAGCCGGTGGAGGAGGTGATCACCGACGGAGAGAACGGCATCCTGTGTGATTTCCACGATATCGAGGCGCTGACGGAGCGCCTCGTGGACATTCTCGCCAATCCGGACGCCTATGCCGCTCTGCGCCGCAGGGCCCGCGAGCGATGCATCGAGAGCTTCGATCTGGAGACCGTCTCCCTGCCCCGCTACCTGAGGCTGATCGACGAGGTTCGGCAGGGGAAGACGCCATGAGCGGATGGGGACAGGGCTACATCACGGATATCGGCTACACCCGCACCCATTTCCGCGAACTCATGCCCCGTTACCTGGCGCTGACGGCGCTTCTGCAGGGGTTTCGGCCTCCCGATCCGGACCAGCCCTTCCGCTATCTGGAACTCGGCTGCGGCCGTGCCCTCAGCCTCGTCGCAGCAGCCGCCGCCCACCCCGAATCCACATTCGTCGGGATCGACTTCAATCCCGAGCACGTCGCCTCCGCCCGCCGGCTGATCGCATCGGCCGGGCTCGACAATGTTGTGGTCCACGAAGCCGATTTCGAGAGTTTCGCGGCCGGTGCCTTGCAAGGAGAGCCCTACGACTTCGTGACGCTTCACGGGGTCTTCAGCTGGGTCAGCTCGGACAATCGCGATCATATCGTCTCGATCCTGTCGCGATGCGTCGCGCCGGGCGGTCTCGTCTTTCTCAGCTACAATGCCATGCCCGGCTGGGCCCCCATGATGCCGCTTCAGCGCCTCTTGCGCGCGAAGGCGGAAGAGGTGACCGGCCGCAGCGACCAGCGCATCTTCGAGGCGATCGATTTCGCCCGGCGGCTCGGCGAGGCGAAGGCCGGCTATTTCACGGCGAATGATGGACTTTCGGCCCAGCTGACGCGCATCGAGGGTCAGGACGTGCGCTATCTCGCGCACGAATATCTCAATCAGAGCTGGACGCCGCACGCCTTCCCGGACGTCGCGGACGCGCTCGCCCCGGCCAAGCTCGGCTTCGTGGGATCGACCCATTTTCCCAACAACGTGGATCGCTTCGTGATGTCGGGCGAGTTGCAGACGCTCGTCGGAACGGTGTCCGACTGGCGGCTCCGGGAATATACGCGCGATCTCGTCGTCAACACGGTGTTCCGGCGCGATGTATGGGGACGCGGAGCCGAACGGCTGTCGCAGGACGAGCAACAGCACCTCCTGTCGCGCATCCGGCTCGTCGCCATCGCCGATTTTCCCCAGCCGCCGACCGCCTTCGCCATTCCCGTCGGCGAGATCCGCTTCTCGCAGGACATGGCCCGCATCGTCTGGTCGGCGCTGCAATCGGGTCCGATGAGCATCGAGGAGATCGGACGAAGCGTCGCCTTCTCCCGCGAGAACTGGCTCGATTATCTGACGCTGCTCGTCCATGCCGGCAGAGCCCATCCCTGCCGAAGCGCGGGGACGGTCGCCGCCGCAACGAGGGACCGGGCCCGGCGCCTGAACGCCGCTCTTCAAGACGAAGCGCGCGTGCCGGCCGTCGCAGCCTTCCTTGCCTCCCCGCTCCTGTGCGGCGCACTGCCCCTCGATCCGGCCGACCAGCTGCTTTACCGCCTCTGGACGGATCATCCGGAGATGGACGACGCCTCGCGCGCCGACCGTCTGCGGAACGCGATCGCCGACCACTCCCTCATTGCGGTGCCCGAAGGCGGCAGTCTCGAGGAACTGATGGCGGAGCGGGCGAATGCCGGCGCCGTCGCGGCGAGACTCCGGATGTGGAGAGATCTCGGCATCGAGCCCTGAAGCATCGCGCCGAAAAGCCGCTCCGGTTTCCGGATCGTCCGATGCGTCGTCGAGCCTCCGGGGCTCAGCCGCGACGCTTCAGATAGCCCTTCGGATTGAGCGTCATCAGGAAGCGTTCGCAGGCCGGATCGGAGACGAAATCCTCCGTCTCGGCCAGAAACGCTTCGAGCGCCTCCATGGGCCCCGGTCCGAAATCGGGCAGGGTCGGATGGCCGTTCACATTGGTGTCCTCGACGATGAGATAGTCGCCGGGCTTGACCAGCGGCGAATAGGCGCGCAGCTCGGCAAGGACATGGTCCCGGCTGTGGTCGCTGTCGAGAATGACGAGGCAGCGCCCGTCGCCGACCGTTTCGCGGATGCCCGCGAGCAGCTTTTCGTCGAGACTGGAGCCGTTGAGATAGGTGATGCGATCATGGACCGGCCGGATCGAGACGAGGCTCTCGTCGATATCCACGCTGAGGACGCGGCCATGGCCCATCTGGTCGCAGACGCTCGCCATGAACAGGGCACTGCCGCCGAAGCGCGTCCCGGTCTCGACGATCACGTCCGGGCGGCGGGAGACGATCAGTTCCTGATAGAGCCAGAGATCCATCGGGCATTTCAGGGTCTCGTGGCCGAGCCAGCCGATCGAGATGGTCTGGCCGCCCTGAAACCAGCGGCGATAGTAGAGGTCGTGGAAGCGATCGACGATCTGGCGATCCTCATCGCCGAGGGGTGGCCCCTTGGGTGCCGGCTTGAAGGGTCCGACCTTGAAAGGGGACGGGGTCTTTTTCGACGAGAACGGCCACATGGCTTCAAAAGCTCCTGAAACGGGAAGCCTTCGGGGCCTCACCAGGGGCGCCGGTAGCCGGATTGGCGGCCCGGCACAAGACGCGCGCGTCTTGTCCGGGCCGAAAACGCCGGTCCCGGCCGATGGGTGAAGGAAGGTTCACGCGGAAGGCGCGGACGGTGCGGGCGAACTCAAGCGGTGCTCGGCTCGCCGCCCTTCGTCTCGGGCGCAGCTCCAGTCTCGTCGCCCACCTTGGCACCGGCATCGGAGGCGTCCGGAGCGTGCAGGATCGCGGAGAGGAGATCGGCCGCCCGCCTGTCGCCGGCCGATGCGCCGCGCGTCAGCCAGTGCCTTCCCTCGGCCATGTTCTTGTCCGGCCGCCAATGGGCGTAGAGCTCGCCGAGCGCCGTCATGGCCACAACCTCGCCGGCATCGACGGCCTTGCGCAACCAGAGTTCGGCCTCGACGTAATCGGGCTCGCAGCCGAGGCCCTGCATCAGGAACCGGCCGAGATTGACCTGTGCGAGCGCGATGCCGGCTTCGGCCGCCGGCCGGGTCCAGATGATGGCCTGCGCGTAATCCTGGGGCACGCCGTCGCCGGCGGCATAACCGGCGCCGAGGCGGAACCGGGCCATCGCGCTGCCCTGTTCCGCAGCCTTGCGATACCAGTCCATGGCGGCGGTGGAATTGCGCTCGGTCCCCGCCCCGCTCTGGGCCATGAGGCCGAGACTGTAGACGGCGTCGGCAACCCCCTGATCGGCCGCGCGCCGGAACAGGGTTTCCGCCCCCTTCAAATCCTTCGGCCCGCCGATGCCTTCGGCCATCAGCGTGCCCAGCCGGCATTGCGCCTCGCCATCGCCCTGATCGGCGGCCCGGGTGAGCCAGGTCCGCGCCTGGACGGCATCCTTCGGAACCCCGATCCCGCCGATGAAGAGCAGGCCGTAGATGCGCTGCGACGGCTTGTGGCCGAGTTCGGCGGCCATGCGATACCAGTTCGCAGCCTCCGTCGGATTGGGATCCAGCAATCCGCCGCCGGTGCGGTGCAGGTCGCCGAGAAGCGCCATCGCCTCCGTATCGCCGACGAGAGCCGCCCGTCTCAGCAGCGTCTCGCCGCGCGAGGCGTCCCGCTCGAGGCCCATGCCGTGGAGATAGAGCTGGCCGAGCGCGCGCTGGGCACTGCTGTTGCCGAGTTCAGCCGCCTTGCCGAGCCAGTGGGCCGCCTGCTCTTCGTCGCGCTTGGAGGCGAAGCCATAGAGATATTCGAGGCCGAGATAATAGGCCGCGGTCGGGGTGCCGAGTTCGGCCGCGCGGCGATAGAGTTCGGCCGCACGCCGGTGATCGGGCTCGCCGAGCCATCCGCCGGCCAGCAGCGTGCCGAGCCCCAGAAGCGCCTGCGCGCTGTCTTCGGCCGCGGCGCGCTCATACCATTTGGCCGCCTGCGCCGCATCGATTTCGCCGCCCCAGCCCGCGGCCAGCAGATAGCCGATCAGTGCCATGGATTCGGTGTGGCCGGCCTCGGCCGCAAGAAGCGCCCATCGCCGGGCCTCGGCATGATCCGGCTCGACGCCGAGACCGTGCGGAAACAGCACGGAGAGCGATTGGGTATGATCGGCGACGTCGGCGGGCGGGCGAGCCCCGTAGGTCAGCACCAGAGCGAGGAGGTAACGGGCTTCCAGATGGTTCTGGTCCGCCGCCTTTCGCAGCCAGTGGACGGCATCGCCCGCGCTTCCCACCACGCCCTTCCCGGTCTGGTAGAGCCGGGCAAGCTCGAACTGGGCCTCCGCATCGCCGTCGCGGGCGAGTTCGAAGAAGAGCTTGGACGCCTGTCCGTGGTCGCCCCGCTCGAGCGTCCGCTTGGCCTTCTCCAGCCGCGCGCCATGGCCGCCGCCGAGGCCGACGGCCGTTCCGAGCTTGCGGAACAGGCCGCTCATGGCTCCCTCAGCGCGGACGAGAAGGCATCGGCCAGTCCGCCCGTCAGCGAGGCGAGGATGCTGCGATCGCCGACGACGATGTCGGCGGTCACGGGCATGCCCGGAATCACCCGGAAATCGGCCGGCACATCGCGCAGCTCTGCCTTGTCGATGGCGACACGGGCCCGGTAGTAGACCTCGCCCGATCGCGGCCCCTCGGTCCGCGTGAAGGAGTCCTGGCTGATGTTCCGCACAACGCCCTGTGCGGTCCCGTGCTCGTTGAACGGATAGGCGTCGAACTTGATCTCCACCTTGTCGCCGACCGCGACGAAGCCCTGGTCGGCACCGTTGATGTCCACCTCGAGTTCCAGTTCGGCATCGACCGGAACGAGACGGAAGATTTCCCTCGCGCTCTGGATGACCGAGCCGACCGAGACCGGGGCGACTTCGAGGACGACGGCGTCGCTCACGGCCCTCAGGGCGACGAGGCTGTGCCGATAGGTCGCCTTGGCCAGCTGTTCGGACACCTCGTTCTTCGTCTGGCGCGCAGCCAGAAGCTGGTCGACCGTATCGGCGCGCCACTTCTCCTCGAAGGTTTCGCGCTCGGCCTTCAGGGCTTCGAGCTGATGGCTCGCGGTGATGGCGATACCCTGGCTCTCGGCGAGCGAGCGCTCGACCGAAAGCCTGTCGTCGATCGCCTGGATGGAGTTGAGCCGGCTGCCGGCCGAGGTGCGCTCGAGCTTGGCGCGCATGTCCACCACTTCGCCGAGGAGTTCGTTGCGCTCCGACAGGAGAGCGCTCTCGTTGCGGCTGCGCTGGAGATCGCTGCTGGTCGCCGCGATCTTCTGCTCGTAAGTGGCCATCGACGCCTTGAACTCGGCCGCACGGTGCTTGAAGACCGCCGTCTGGAGCTGGGAGAATTCGTTGTCCGCATCGGGATCGTAGGCGATACCCGCGATCTCGGCATTGAGCCGGGCGATCTCGGCATCGAGGCTCGCATCACGCCGCTGCAGCGAGTCGACGTCCGCATCCGTGATCGTCGGATCGAGACGCGCAAGCACATCGCCCTTGGCGACGATGTCGCCGGGCCGCACCTCGATACTGCTGACGACGGACGTCTCGAGCGGCTGCACCACGATCGTCGGCGTCTCCGAGACGACCATGCCGCGTGCGACGACGACCCGCTCCAGCCGCAGGATCGCGGCGAGCGCGATCGCCGCCACGACCATGACCGCGAACATGACGACGGCGGCCCGTGCGAAGCCCGGATCCCGCGCCTCGGTGATGGCTGCGGTCTGGGACTGGAAGTAGCCGATCGCCGAATCGGACTCGGCGTCCTCGTTCTTAGGCGTCTTGCGATTGATCAGTTTCATTCTGGGATGTCCCGCCGAGATGTCGGTTTTGCTGGAACCAGAGCTGGCGATAGATTTCGGATTCGTTCAGGAGATCGCCGTGTCGACCGGTGTCGACGACCCGTCCCCGTTCCATCACGAGAATCTGGTCGCAGTCTGTCAGGGAACTGAGGCGATGGGAAATGACGATGACGGTCCGGCCCTTCGCGATCTTGCGAAGATTGGAGTTGACGATCGCCTCGCTGTCCGGGTCGAGCGCGCTGGTCGCCTCGTCGAGAATGAGGACGGCAGGGTTCAGGATCAGGGCGCGGGCGATGGCGATGCGCTGCTTCTGGCCGCCCGACAGATTGGCCGATCCTTCGGCGATGAAGGTGTCGTAGCCGCGCGAAAGGCGCTCGATGAACTCCTCGGCGCCGGCCATGCGGGCAGCTTCCGTCACCTCTTCGAGGGTCGCGTCGGGCTTGGCCGCCATGATGTTCTCGCGGATCGTGCCCTGGAACAGGAAGTTGTCCTGAAGCACCACGCCGAGATTGGAGCGCAGATGATAGAGGTCGATCTCCTTCAGATCGACGCCGTCGATCTTGATGAGGCCCTCATAGGTCATGTTGAGCCCCTGGAGCAGGCGCGTGACCGTCGTCTTGCCGGAGCCAGAGCGCCCCATGATGCCGACGACCGAGCCTTGCTTCGCCTCGAAATCGACCCCGTTGAGGGCGAAGCTGGTCGCGCCCGGATAGCGGAAGCGCACGTCGGAGAAGGTCACGCGACCCTTGATCACCGGGCGCGAGCCCACCATGCCGTCGGGCCGTTCGGGCGCCTCGTTGACGATCGAGCCGACCATGTCGACCGCGCCTTTCACCTCCTGATATTCCTGGAGGAGATTGGCGATCTGGATGAACGGCGCCACCGCGCGGCCCACCACCATGACGAAGAAGATGAGCGTGCCGGCGAGGAACGGCTCGGTCCCGGTCAGGACGAGGGCGGCGCCGAGCAGCAGCGAGCCCGAATAGACGAGCTTTTCGAGCGGGTTCAGCATCGTCTGGGGCTGGTTGCCCAGAAGCTGGAAATCCGTGTTGGCCTTCACCGCCTCGGCCACGTGCTCGTCCCATTCCTGCCGCTTGCGCCCTTCGAGGGCGAGGGACTTGATGGTGCGCATGCCGTGGATGGATTCGATCAACGTCGTGTTCTTGCGCGTTTCGGCCCGGATGACGCGCCCATAGGCCTTGCCCATGGCCGGGATGTAGGCGGCGACGATCAGGCACATGACGAGCGCCACGCCGACGACCGCGAAGGCCATCCGCGCGCTGATGAGGAACAGGGCGGGAAGGAGGAAGATGAGGACGAAGCTGTCGAGAAGGGTGTTGAACAGGCTTCCCGTGATGAAGTTGCGGATCCGGAATACCTGGGTGATGCGATAGGACAGGTCGCCGACGGGCATCCGCTCGAACAATTCGATCGGCAGCCGGAGGATCCGGTTCATGATGAAGACGTTGAGGCGCGCGTCGATCTTGGCCGTTCCGACCGCGATCAGATAGCGCCTCAGATAGCCGAAGGCGGTATCGAAGATCAGGTAGAACACGACGACCGTCGCAAGCACCACCAGCGTCGACATGCGCTGGTAGAGCATCACGTTGTTCACGATCACCATGAACAGGAGCGGCGGCACCAGCGCGAACAGCGCGAGCACCAGCGCCGAAAGCGCGACGCTGCCGAAGATCTTGCGCTCCAGGACGAACTCGCGGATCAGCATGCCCCAGCCGAAGGTCTGGGTCTCCATGGTCCCGGCCGGATGCCGCTTCAGGAGAATGGCCGAACCCGTCCAGACCGCGGCCATGCGGATCTCGTCGATGGCCACCGGCTGGGACGAGGGCGCGGTCGGATCCCTGACGATCGCAACGTCCTGCCCGCCGCGCTGCTCGAAGCTGACGATGACGAGGGTCGCCCCGGTTTCAAGGCGCAGGAGAGCCGGAAGCGCGTCCTTAAGCCGGGCGAGCTGGGCCCATTTCAGACGAACCTCGCGCGCCTCCAGACCATGATCCTTGGCGATCGTCATCAGAAGCTCGTTGGGCGCCTCCGCTTCGCCGATCCGGTAGTCGCGGACGAGCTGCTCGACGGACATGTGAACGCCGCGCTGGCGGGCCGCCATGGAGAGGGCGTGGAGGGCCGTATGATGGCCGGACGTGCCGCCGAAATGCCCCTGCCCCTTCTGGCCATCGCCCGAAGGACCTTCGGTTTCGGCGGGCTTGGCTTGGTCGACGACCTTGAGAACGGAAGACATGGATCGCGCTTCGCTTTTCTGTCTCTCAGACCTTCCCTTTACACGCAAAGGGGAAGGCCTGCCATTGCATTCTGTTCTTGTTTTTATTTCGGCAAACGAGTTCGTCTTTGCTTGGATGACCGGACTTTCATCAAGATCATGTCCACGGCAGAGCGTTCGGCGACCGAACCGCCGTTCGGCGCCGGGTCACGGCCCGCCCGCCGGACCCGAAGGATCAGGCGGCCGGATCGATTGGCGATCTAGACCGTTCGCGATCGGGTTTCCAGCCCGGGGCTTCACCTTCCGGAAGAGACCCGCGTTCCGGGCGCGCGGGCGCGAAAGGCGCGTCCTTTGCTTTCCCTCAAATGGCTCCTATAAGAGCGCGAACGGGCCCGCGCCCGACAGGCCGCCGATGAAGCGCCACGCCTTGCGCCGCCATCCGATCTCGGGACCTTGAGCATGATCGAAGCGATTTTACTCCCGGCGCTCGTGCCGGCCTCCCCGCTCCCGCCGGTCCCTGGTGAACTCGCCTTTCTTCGGGACGCCTGATGGTCCCTCGCGGCCCCTCGCCCCGGTCGCGGCCCACGGCAGGGAACGGAAGTGTGGATGAGGCTCGGCACACCCCGTCAAAAAGTCGGGGCCCTGCCGACTTTACGTTAAGTTCGACTTGCCATCGGGGGGTCGCTTCTGACACGGGGCTGCGTGACGACGCCGAACGCCTGCCGGTTCGGCAAAACGGATGAAGGATGCGAACATGGAATGGCTCGAAGGGCGTGGACCGGAACGACGTTGCCCGGCCTGCCATGCGACGCAGGAGACAGAGCGGGTCCTGAAGATCCGTTCGGCCCTGCCGCCCCGCGAGGAGCTGACGCTCGAGCGGTGCGCGGCCTGCGGCAGCGCCTTCTTCGCCGATTTCAAGGAGCCGGCCTACGAGACCGTGTGGGGCGGCGACGCCGCTCTCTCTTTCTACCAGGAACAGGGCGCGGGCATCGACGTGATGCTGGCCTCGCTCTACGCCGTCCCCCATCAGGGCATCGAACGCTTTCTGGAAATCGGCTGCGGCTTCGGCTTCTCGGTCGATTTCGCGTCGAAGATCCTCGGCTGGAAAGCCCATGGCATCGATCCGGGCCCGGCCGCGCGTCTGGGACGCGAGCTTCTCGGCTCATCGATCGATGCCACCTATCTGTCCCTCGACAATGCGGACGAGCGCGAGGCCGTGGATCTCATGCTGGCCTCCGAGGTAATCGAGCATATCGCCGATCCCGACCCCTTCCTCGCCGTCCTCGCGGCTCATCTGACAGGGAACGGCACCGTTCTCCTGACGACGCCCAATGCCGATGCCGTTCGCCCCGAGACGAGCCCGGCGACCCTCGCCCCGCTCCTGAGTGCCGGCTATCACGTGGTTCTCTATTCGCCGAAGGGGCTCGAAGCGGCCCTGAGGCGTGCGGGCTTTGCGGGGGTCGTGGTGGCCGACTGGGGCCATTCGCTCCGCGCGGCGGCGTCTCACGGAACCTGTGACGCCGATTTCACCCGGCCGCTCGACCGGACGGCCTATCGCGAATACCTTGCCCGCATCGCCGCATCCGCCGAGGCCGGCAGCGCCCTTTCGCTCGGCATGCATGGCCGGCTCCTGAAGGAGCTCGTCAATGCCGGCGACTACGATGCCTGCGAAGACACGATCGCGGCCGTGCGCGCGACGCTCGCCTCGCGCTGGGGTCTCGATTTCGACGCCCCCGAAACCATGCCTCTCGACGGTCCGCTGCCCGGCTCGCTCGACGACCTCTACCGCATCCATCCCTTCAACCTCGCGACTCTCCTCTACATGACCGGCACGCTGGCGCTCGCCCGCAACCGGGACGAGGAGGCCCACGCGCGCTTCGCCGCCGCCGCCAAGGCCTCCGACCGCGTTCGCGCGGTCCTGAGAGCGATCGGCTCCGACGATGGCGAGACCGAGGAGCTCGGCTGGCGTGCCCGCGTCTATGCCACGGCCTTTGACGCCCGCAAGTCCCCGGACGAGGCTCCTGCCGCGCTCGAACGTCTCGCCGTGGGGGCCGATCCTCTCGGCGAGCGCATGCCCGAGCCCCTTCTCGCCAAACTGCGCCGCGACGTCTTCATCGGGCTTGTGGGCGAAGGCCATCACATGGCGGCCGAGCGAGTTGCCCCGCGCATCGAGGCCTCGGATCTGACGGAGGACGAGCGCGGAGTATCCCTAGGTTTCGCCCTCGGGATCCTTGAGCTCAACCACCGCAATTCACCCAAGCGCGCGATGAACCATTTCGCGGGCGCCCGGGAGCGTCTCGACCGGATGGCGGACGGCGGGCCCCACGAGACGGGCTCCTTCGTCTGGGCGGTGCGATACCACGAGGGCATGGCGGCGCTGAGGGCACGCGAGCGCTCCCGCGGCAAGACCGCCATGGAGCCCTTGCTGACGCCCGACGCGGCCTATGGCACCCCCGATCCCGCCGTCGCCGAGGACGCGCTCAAGATCGCCCGCGACTACGGCCTGGCGAGGTGAGAGGCGTCCCATGTTCAGAATGCTGACGGCCCTGATCCGTCTTCCCCTCTATCTGCGCGTTCCTCTCCGGGTGTTCTCCACCTGGCTGCGCCTCGGCTTCGCCCAGTTCATGTATCTGGCGAGCTTCGTGCGGACGGGCCCCTTCGTGCGCCGGGTCCGCACGGGCTCGCGGTCTCTTAATGGCGCGCGCGACGTCTGCGTCGTCGTGCATTTCGACCGGGGCGGCCGGGTCCACGACTTCCTGATGTACTATCTCTACCAGCTGCACGCGATCGGCTTCGAGATCGTCTTCGTCAGCAATGCCGAAGCGCTCGACGAAAGCGATGTGGGGCGTCTGGAGGAGATCTCGGCCCTCATCGTGGAGCGCCGCAATGTCGGCTACGATTTCGGCGCCTGGAAGGACGGGATCGATCTCATTCCCGACCTTGAGGCACTCGATCGCCTGCTCCTCGTCAACGACAGCGTCTACGGCCCGATCCACCATCTCGGACCGACGATCGACCGGATGAACCCGGAGGACGCCGATGTCTGGGGCATGACCGACAGCTGGGACTTCAACTTCCACCTGCAGAGCTATTTCATGCTCTTCCACGCGGCCGCCATCCGCTCCGACGCCTTCGCGCGTTTCTGGAAGAGCGTGCGCTACGTCCAGTCGAAGACCTTCGTCATCCGCCGCTACGAGGTCGGCGTCTCCCGCGCCATGATGCGCGGCCGGATGCGCTGCCGGGCCGCCTTCGCCTATCGCGATTGCGCGCGCCATCTCGTCCGCGCGGTCGTCGAAAGCGATGCCATCGACAAGCTCGATCCGGTTCGCCAGGCTTTCGTTCGCCAGCTCTACAAGACGATCGATGCGGGCGTTCCGCTCAACGTCACCCATTTCTTCTGGGATCACCTGATCGCGAAGATGGGCTTTCCGTTCATCAAGCGCGAACTCCTCCAGAAGAACCCGGCCCGCATTCCCCTTCTCAACTACTGGGAAACGGTGGTCGAGGCGAATTCCGACTACGACACCAACATGATCCTCGAACATCTCGAACTGACGCTGAAGAACCGGACGGTCTGATATCGAAGCGGCATGACCCGGCGGCCGGCGCCGGGATCGTCTCTTCTTCGTCCGCCCTTTCCCGCCTTTCCTCGACGACATCGCTCCCCAACCAGGCTGGATCCCACCATGGTCTCACTTCGCTCCGTCTTCGCCCGCAAGAGCGACCCCCGTCTTGCGATCGCCGAACGGTTCCGGTGCGATGTCGCAAGCCTTGCCGGCATCGAACTGCCGCTGGGAAGCCGTCCGCAGGAGGCCGGACAGATCGATCTCCTGATCCGCGATACTGCGAGCGGCGCCAATCGGCGCGCCTCCTGGTCCCTGCGGGAGAGCAGTCTCGGCGACAGCGTGCCGATCTCCTTCACACCGATGCCGGTCGAGCCCGGCACGATCCTCGATCTGGCGGTCGCCTTCGATGCCGACGAGCATTCGAGCCGGTCGCTCTGGGAAGCCTTCGACAAGCTGAACGGGACGGGGCGCGACCCGATCTCGATCCCGTGCCTTTCGGAGCGGACCGCGATCGAGGAACCGGTCATCGCCAGGCGGTTCTGGTGCGACAAGAACGGTCTCTTCGTGGAAGGCGAGATTGCACGCTCGTCCTCTTCAGTCGAGGACGCCCGCCTCGTCTGCGGTGAGGACAGCGCCGGCCTCGACATCGAACCGCTCGGCGAGGATCGCTCGCGCTTTACCGGCTATCTCTCCTGGCGCGCCGGAACGCCCGTCTGGATCACCTGGCGCTGCGCGGGCGAGACAATCCTCCTCCCCCTCACCCTTCCGCGCGGCGATCTCGAGCCGACCCCGTGGGGCGGCCGCGACCAGTGGGACGAGACGATGACCGAGGCCATGGCGGCCGAAGGCGGCGAGGAGAGCCAGGCGGCGATCTCCTTCAAGCATTTCGTCCGCATGGCCGACGATCCGAAGATGACCGTAGTCGAGGTCGGCGGCCGGGTGGTCGGCGATGCGAGCCAGGCCATGCGCCGCTACATGCCGAAGGCCGGGCGCTTCCTCAGCGTCGATATCCACGCCTCCGACCATGTCGACGTGGTCGGAGATGCCCACTATCTCGACGACCTTATCGGCGCCGAAAGCGTCGATGCGATCTTCTCACTCTCGGTCATGGAGCATCTGGCCTATCCCTGGCTGTTCGCGGCCGCGGTGAACCGCGCCTTGAAGCCGGGCGGCCTGGTCTTCCAGAGCACGCCCCATACCTGGCCCCTGCACGAGACCCCCAACGATTTCTGGCGCTTCTCGGACGAGGCGCTCAAAATCCTGTTCGGTCCCGAGACCGGCTTCGAGATCATCAATGCCGGCATGGTCAACCGGATCTGGCTGTATCCGGAAGAGCGGCGCGGCGCCTTCGTCGACATGCCGTTCAACCACGGTTACGGAAACGCCTATATCTACGCCCGCAAGGTCCGCCATCTGGAGACGGACCTTATTCGCTGGCCGGTCGATCGGTCCGCGAGCGACAGTCTCGCCCGCAAATATCCTGAAGCCGACCGGGCAAGTCGGGGCGCGGCATCGGGTCCAGCCAAATCCGAGGCCTGACACACCGTCGGACGCCGGAGGCCGAAGCATAGGCCCTCCGAGCTTTTCAGATTTTAGGACCATCCGGTGCGCCAGAAAAGAGCCGGAAGTTCTCGCCCGTTAATAGGGCGGGATCTAGCGGGACCGCGACCGCAGGCGCCTCGGGGGCGCCGCGAAGATCATATGGCGCAGGCTCGCATAGGTCTCGAAAAGGCTTGGATAACGCTGCCAGAACGGCCGCATCGGCGAAACATAGGGATTGTCTTCCGGACACATAGTCTCGGCGTTGAGGGCGCGCAGGCGATCGGCATCGAGCTCGCAAGCGACGATCCGGCAAGAGCCTCAAGCGTCTCGCCGGCGAGCGCCACATAGCCTCGCGTCTCGGCGACATGAATGAAACGCCTTTCGGCAGGATGGGCAGCCGTGCCATCGAGCTGCCCGCACTCGGGCGCGAATAGCGGGGCGAGATCGGCCGTCGCGAACGGCTCGAGCGCTCTGCGGCGGAACCAGAACATCGTCCCGGCCGAAAAGGATTTTGCCCTCAATTGCGATCATAATCCATCGTGCGCGTCCTTGTCATGGCAGGGCTTGTCTGACGATTACCTGTTTCGCGCTGCCTTGTCGGCCTCGCGCTGCCTCGTCGGCCTCGCGCTCCCTGATCGCGATCGCCCTCACCCTCCCCGATCGCGATCGCCTTTACTGACCTCGTCCGCCCTTCCCTATTCCCCCTAAGCCTTCCCCATTCCGCCGAGCCTTGGGCTTCAGCTGGGCCTGCCGCGTTGACGTCTCGGCTTGATGGCCCTCGCGCTGGTACGAATCCGTATCCTGTCTTGTCCGGCGCGTTGCGAGGGGTGGCTCGTCGTTTGAGGCCTATGGGGGATGAGGGTACTCGGGCTGGGTTTTTTCCGGAGGTGTTTTTGCGCCCGCCGTCTTTTC
>NZ_QURL01000007.1 GCF_003403015.1 Fulvimarina endophytica | reverse complement strand
AAGCTCCACCTTCAGCCGGTTCGGCCACCAGTGGTCGAGCTGCGGCTCCGATCCCGTCGCACCCCCGATACGCGTGCCGCCGAACGGGCACTCGCCGCGGTTCGAAATGTCTGGTCTCACATTCATGGTTCCGAAGCCCTTCTGAATCTCTGGCCGATCGCAGTGGCACAAGCCGAGCTCGGCGCATTGCCATCGTTAGCCGGATGATATGACCGCTCGGCGAACCTTCAACGGGTAGCCTTGTCTAGAATCGTCCGAAACTCGATTTTTCGATCCGTTTGCGATCTTAGGCCGCACGCCGCTCCGCCCCTCGTCGCGTGCACGGCCGATCGCGGGTCGAGGCCGGGCCGGCCCGTTCGAACGAGGCGCGATCGGGGCTGCGGCGCGATGAGGATCGGCCACGGATTTGCGATGCGCGGGGCGCGGGGGCAGCGCAGGATCGGCGCCGGCAGGATGGAAAACCTAGACCCAGGTCGCAGAAGTTTTGCGGCTTGCCCCCGAAGCTTTCACCGTTCATGAGACGGGCCGACGACCGCCATTCTTCGATGCCGCCCCGGTGACCTTCGGCGGCTCGATGCCGTTCTCCCATCAAACCACCGTGAGGCGGGCCGGGCGTCTTGCGAATCCTCCCCCGCGACCGACTAATAAGTGCGAAATCCCTGAAGGACTTCCCATGCCCCTTGCTGATTTTCTACGCACCCTCGTCTTCTCGTGTGCGTTGGCGGCGGCTTCGAGTGCGGGGGCCGTCGGGGAGACGCCGACCGCGCCCGCAGCCGCGACGATCCTGTCCACCGACGATCTGGATGCCATCGTCGATCTCGCCGAGGCCTATGGCGATGCCAGGATCGTCGAGCTCGACAATGGCGATCCGGCCCTTGTCGGCGAGATCAACGGAACGGCCTACCAGCTCTTCTTCCTGAACTGCGATCAGGCCCAGGGCTGCGATGCCCTGAACTTCTACGCCATCTGGGACGTGCCCACCGTTTCCGTCGGCGCACTCAACCTGTGGAACCGCAACGCGCCGTTCAACAAGGCCTATCTCACCGAGGACAACCTGCCGGTGATCGAGATGAACCTTCCGGCAAGCGGCGGATTCGTGCGCGAGCAGCTGGACGAGATCTTCGGCCAGTGGACGATCGCGCTCGCCGATTTCGAGCGGAACGTCATCGCCGAGACGCCGTGATCGGCTCCTGCCTCGAAGATTTCTTCGGCCGAACATATTCGTTCGTGCATCCGCGAACCTTGATGCTGTAACAGGGCTCCGAATCTGGGAGTTTGTCATGTCCGGGGCGCACGAATCCGACAGCGATACGAAAAGCGCGGTGCGCGATGTCGTGCCGATCATTCTCGCGATCATCCCCTTCGGCATGGTTTACGGCACCGTCGCGGCGAGCGCGCAACTGAGCCTCGTCGAGACGATCGGCTTCTCGGCCTCCGTTTATGCGGGCGCCTCGCAGCTGGCGGCGCTGCAACTCGTCGGCATCGGCGCGCCGGTCTGGTCCGTGCTGGTGACGGTCTTCGCGCTCAACTTCCGCCACGTTCTCTATTCTGCGTCGATCGGGCGCCATCTCGACGGCTTTCCGCGCCCCATTAAAGCGCTCGCCTTCTTCCTCCTGGTCGACCCGACCTTCGCAGCGGCAGAGGCTCGGGCGGCGAAGGGCGCGCTGACCGTTCCGTATTATCTCGTCTACGCCCTGCTCCTCTATGTGTGCTGGCTCGCGGCATCGGCTCTCGGTTTCGTCTTCGGCTCCCTCATCGAGGACACATCGGTCTACGGTATCGACTTCGTCCTGCCCGCCTATTTCCTCGCAATGGTCATGACGTTCCGCTCGCGCGCGGCGTTCTGGCCGGTCGCGAGCGCGAGCGCCGGTGCGTCGATCATCCTCTACACGCTCGTGGGTCCCCCCTGGCACGTGACCCTCGGCGCCCTTGCCGGGATCACGGTCGCCGCCTGTCTTCCACAAAGGACGGGCAAGTCCGCAGCGGCGCATCCCGCCGATGATCCGGCCGGGGGAGGCGTGTTGTGAGCGATTTCTGGCTCATCGTCGTTCTCGCTGGACTTTTGACCTACCTGACGCGAATCGGCGGACATCTTCTCATCAAGGCCATCGGCACCCTGCCGCCCCGACTGGAAGCGGCTCTCGACGCCGTGCCCGCAGCGGTGCTGACGACGATCTTCGCACCCGTCATCGTCAGCGGCGACTGGCCTGAGCGAATCGCGATCGTCGTGTGCGGCTTTCTCGCTCTGCGTCTTCCCCTCATCGCGACCGTCGCGATCGGCGCCGGCCTCGTCGCCCTGATGCGCGCCGCCTTCTGAGCGGGCGCGGGAGGAGGGGCGTTCCCCCGGCGGACCGTGGCGGGGCCCCGGACCCCTCAGCAGCGCTTCGCGAGGTCGTATACGAGGCGGCGAGCCGATCTGGAGGGATACTCGGCATGCCCGACGGCGCCATGCCGTGCCGGGCCGTGTGAAACGAGGCCACAGCAAGGCGGAAATGCGTCTCTGTGCGCTTTTGACAAACTGGACATTGGCCTCTCGGTTGTCTTAGAAGCCGTCCAGACTCTTCGGTCCTGTGCCAAACGATACGTCCTTTCTTGCGACAGTTCTCCGGCCCGCAGCGACCGATCGACCATCGCATCGCCCGTCTCTGGTCAGACAGAGATCCGAGTGACAGGAAAGGCTGCGCAGTGAGCGTAAACGATAGCACCGAACCGAACCGCCGCGACTTTCTCTACATCGCAACGGGTGCCGTCGGTGCCGTCGGTGCGGCCGCCGTCATCTGGCCCTTCATCGACCAGATGAACCCGGACGCGGCCACCCTGGCTCTCGCCTCGATCGACGTCGATGTGAGTCAGGTCGCCGAAGGCCAGTCGATCACCGCCAAATGGCGCGGCAAGCCCATCTTCATCCGTCAGCGCACGGCCCAGGAGATCGAGGAGGCGAAAGCCGTCGATCTGTCCGAGCTGAAGGACCCGCTGGCGAGAAACGCCAATATCCCTGGCGATGCACCGGCAAGCGACGAGAACCGTGCGGCGGAGGGCAAGGAAGCCTGGCTCGTGATGGTTGGCGTCTGCACCCATCTCGGCTGCATCCCGCTCGGCCAGGCCGGCCCCTATGACGGCTATTTCTGCCCCTGCCACGGCTCGGCCTACGACACAGCGGGTCGCATCCGCTCCGGTCCGGCATCGGAGAACATGGCGATCCCGCCTTTCGCATTCTCAGACGACACCACCATCACCATCGGTTGATCGGAACGGAAGGAAAACGATTCATGAGTGGTCACTCATCCTACGTCCCGTCGAACGGCATCATGCGCTGGCTCGACGCCCGCCTGCCGCTTCCGCGGATGGTCTATGATTCGTTCGTCGCCTATCCGGTGCCGCGCAACCTGAACTACGCCTACACCTTCGGCGGCATCCTCGCGATCTTCCTCGGCATCCAGATCCTGACCGGCATCGTCCTCGCGATGCACTACGCGGCGGCGTCCTCGCTGGCCTTCGAGTCGGTCGAGAAGATCATGCGCGACGTGAACTGGGGCTGGATGCTGCGCTACATGCACGCCAACGGCGCCTCGTTCTTCTTCGTCGCCGTCTATCTGCACATCGCCAGAGGCCTCTATTACGGCTCCTATAAGGCGCCGCGCGAAGTTCTGTGGATCCTCGGCGTCGTGATCTTCCTCCTGATGATGGCGACCGCCTTCATGGGCTACGTCCTGCCTTGGGGACAGATGTCCTTCTGGGGCGCCACCGTCATCACCGGCTTCTTCACCGCCTTCCCGCTGGTGGGCGATCCGATCCAGACCCTGCTTCTCGGCGGCTTCTCGGTCGAGAACCCGACCCTGAACCGCTTCTTCTCGCTGCACTACCTCCTGCCGTTCATGATCGCGGGCGTCGTGATCCTGCACGTCTGGGCGCTGCACGTGACCGGCCAGACCAACCCGACCGGCGTCGAGGTGAAGTCCTCCAAGGACACGGTTCCCTTCACGCCCCATGCGACGGTCAAGGACGGCCTCGCAATGGTCGTGTTCCTCCTCGCCTTCGCCTATTTCGTCTTCTACCTGCCGAACTTCCTCGGGCACCCGGACAACTATATCGAGGCGAACCCGCTCAAGACGCCCTCGCATATCGTTCCCGAATGGTACTTCCTGCCCTTCTACGCGATGCTGCGTGCCATCACCTTCAATATCGGTCCGATCGACTCCAAGCTCGGCGGCGTCTTGGTGATGTTCGGCTCGATCATCATCCTCTTCTTCCTGCCCTGGCTCGACACTAGCCGCGTGCGCTCGACGGCCTATCGCCCGATCTACAAGATCTTCTTCTGGATCTTCGTGGCGAACGCCATCATGCTCGGCTGGCTCGGGGCCAAGCCCGCCGAAACGCCCTATACCGAGCTCGCGCTCATCGGCACGATCTACTACTTCGCGCACTTCCTCATCGTCCTGCCGGTTCTCGGACTGATCGAGACGCCCCGGAAGCTGCCGAATTCCATCACCGAAGCCGTTCTCGCAAAGCATGCGAAGTCCGGGGGATCGGTCACGCCGGAAGGCGCCACCGCTTCGCCGGAAACCAAGGGCTGAACGGACGAGCAACGGAGATAATCCCATGAAAAAGACGCTATCCGTTCTCCTCGCGGCTGGAATCGCATACCTCCCCCTGAGCGCCTACGCTCAGGACGGAGCCCAGGAGCCTGTCGCCGCGACCGGCGATGTCGCATCGCCCGAAGATGCGGGCGTCGTCGCGGTCGAGGAAGAGCATGCCGCCGAAGCTGCCGAAGAGGGGCATGCGGAAACCCCGCATTACCCGCTCAAGAAGCCGGAAGAGGTCGACTGGTCGTTCGACGGGCCCTTCGGCACCTGGGATCTCGCCCAGCTGCAGCGTGGCTTCCAGGTCTACCGCGAAGTCTGCTCGGCCTGCCATTCGATGAACTTCGTGGCCTTCCGCAATCTCGAAGCGCTCGGCTATTCGGAAGACCAGATCTCCTCGCTCGCCGGCGAATACACCGTCCAGGACGGCCCGGACGACACCGGTGAGATGTTCGAGCGCCCGGCCGTCGGATCGGACTATCTGCCCGCGCCCTATCCCAATCCGCAGGCAGCGGCCGCTTCCAACAACGGTGCGGTGCCGCCCGATCTGTCGCTGATCGCCAAGGCCCGGGCCGTCGAGCGCGGCTTCCCGACCTTCGTCTTCGACATCTTCACCCAGTATGCCGAGGCCGGCCCCGACTATATCCACGCGCTTCTGACGGGCTATGGCGAGGAGCCGCCTGCCGGTGTGCAGGTGATGGACGGGACCTATTACAACCCGTACTTCATCTCCTCGGCCGCGCTTGCCATGCCGCAGCCGATCTACGAAGATCAGGTGACCTATTCCGACGGTGCGCCGCAGACCGTGGAGCAGTATTCGCGCGACGTGACGGCCTTCCTGATGTGGGCGGCCGAACCACATATGACCGAGCGCAAGGCGACCGGTTTCGTCACGATGATCTTCCTCATCGTGTTCGCGGTCCTGCTCTTCCTCGTGAAGCGCCGTGTCTGGGCGAGCACGCCTCACTGACGGGCTCGAACACCTGCCGTCGGCATTGAAAAAGGGGGCTCCGGCTCCCTTTTTGTTTGTCCTTTCTGTTTCGACCACCGAACCGATGGAGAAGCCCGTGTATATCGCGATGAACCGCTTCAAGGTCCTGCCCGATGCTCAGACCGAGTTCGAAGAGCTCTGGCTCAATCGTGACTCCCAGCTGAAGACCGTGCCGGGCTTCGTGGAGTTTCACATGCTGCGCGGACCCAAGCGGGACGACCACCAGCTCTATTCGTCCCACACGATCTGGAAGGACTATGCCTCCTTCGAGGCGTGGACGAAGTCGGAGGCGTTCCGGCGCTCCCATGGCGGTGCGGGCTCGACGAGGCCCCTCTATCAGGGTCATCCAGAGTTCGAAGGGTTCGAAGTGATCCAGACCATCGATCGCGGCGATGGGTGATCGCATCCGGAATGGAGCGCGCGGAGGCACCGCGCGTCTCGGAATGAGAGCTGCCCGGGCGGCGGCAGGGGAACATGTTCAATGGTCGATCTGAGAGCCGCGATCCGGACGATCCCGGATTATCCCAAGCCCGGTATCCTGTTTCGGGATATCACGACCCTGCTCAGCGATCCGAGAGCCTTTCGAGCCGCGATCGACCAGCTCGTCGCGCCCCATTCGAACAGCCAGATCCGCCATGTGGTGGGCGTCGAGGCTCGCGGTTTCATTCTCGGCGGGGCGCTCGCCCATCAGTTGTCGGCCGGGTTCATTCCCATCCGCAAGAAGGGCAAGCTCCCCGGAGAGACCGTCTCGGTCACCTATGAGCTGGAATACGGCCAGGACGAGATGGAACTGCACCGCGATGCGGTGCTGCCGGGCGAGCGCGTTCTCCTCACCGACGATCTCATCGCGACGGGTGGCACGGCGGTCGGCGCCGTCGAACTCCTGCGTGGGCTCGGGGCGGAGATCGTCGCGGCCTGCTTCCTGGTCGATCTTCCCGATCTCGGCGGCGCGCGCAAGCTGCGCGAACTGGGTGTCGAGGTGCATGCCCTCTGCGAGTTCGAGGGCGGCTGAGCGCCCGGCACGCGATCCGTCCGCCACGTCCTGCCGCAAGGCTCAGGGAGTTGCCGCTCAGGGAGTTGCCGTAGTGTCCGCTTGCGCGTCCGAGTTCGGTGAGGAATTCTGCGGCGATCTCCGCCGTTTGATGGAGTGGCGCCGGGACGTGCGTCGGTTCCGCATCGACCCCGTCGACGAGGTCGTGCTTCGGGCGGCCCTCGACGCGTTCGATCTCGCGCCCTCGGTCGGCAACAGCCAGCCCTGGCGTCTCGTCCGCGTGGAGAGTGCGCAGGCGAGGCGGATGGTCCGAGAGAGCTTCGAGCGGTGCAATGCGGAGGCGCTCGCGGCGACCGATCCGGCGCGGGCCGATCTCTATGCGCGGCTGAAGCTGTCGGGCCTTCGCGAAGCGCCGGTGCAACTCGCCGTCTTCTGCGATGCGGCGACCGATCAGGGCCACGGTCTCGGCTCGCGGACAATGCCGGAGGCCCTGGTCCATTCCGTTTCAGGGGCGGTCGCCCTGTTCGCGCTCTGCGCGCGGGCCCACGGTCTGGGGGTCGGCTGGGTCTCCATCCTCGATCCGGACGAGGTGACCGCCGCGCTCGACGTTCCTGCCGACTGGACGCTCGTCTCCTATCTCTGCATCGGCTACCCGTGCGAGGCGGACGATGTCCCCGAACTCGAACGGGCCGGCTGGCAGAGCCGCAAGGCGACAAGTCTTCTCATGCGGTAAGACCGGACCTTACTTGGTCGCCAGAAACGCCGCGCCGTCGAAGGTCATCACGGTCAGGCCTTCCGGGTTCACGGCTTCAACTGCGAAACCGATAATGCCCCAGCCGGGCCGCGAACGCGACACGCGCTTCTCGCTGATGCGCTGACGATAGGCGATCGTCTCGCCCGCATAGACTGGGCGCGTCCAGCGGATGTTCTTGATGCCGGGCGAGGGGCCGAAATCCGGCATCTCGCCACCTGCGGCGAGCCACTCCTTCAGCATTTCGGTGCGCCAGGCGACGTTCAGCTTCATGTAGACCGCCGTCGTGTGCCAGCCCGATGCGCAGAGACCGCCCAGAAGGGTCTTCTTGGCGACATCAGGATCGAGATGGAAGCGCTGCGGATCGAAGCGCCTCGCAAAATCCATGATGTCCTCGGCCGTGAAGAGATGGGAGCCCATCTCGTAGGTGCGGTCGAGTTCGATACTGTCCCAGAAGCTCATGCCATCACCTCTTCGTCGCGAGCCTGCCGCGTGAGGCAGAGAAGAAGATGCTCGCAGACCGCGGCCGTCTCGCCGCGCTGGTTGCGCACTTCGGTGCGAAGGTTCACGAGGCCGAGAAACGGCTTCTTCGACGAGACGCGTGCGGAGAGAACGGTCGAGGAGCCGGTGAGCGTGTCGCCGGGGCGGACCGGAACCTTCCAATCGACGAAATCGACGCTGCCCGTGCCCTGGGACGTCGAATCCAGAAGATAGGCGTCGCAGATCATGCGCATCATCATGCCGCAGACATGCCATCCCGAGGCGGAGAGGCCGCCGAGCATCGAGGCTTTGCCGGCCTCCTCGTCGAGATGGAAGGGCTGGGGGTCGTAGGCTTCGGCGAAGGCGATCACCTCCTGCCTGTCGACCTCGTAGGGTGCGAGGTCGAAGACCCGTCCTTCGGTGAAATCTTCCAGCACATATTTCGACATCGTCGATCCGTTCCGTTCGAGGGGCGCAAGGTCATGGGATGCCCGTGCGCGGGCTCCCTTCGCCTCAGACGTTGAACTTGAAGAGCATCACATCGCCATCGGCGACGACATATTCCTTGCCTTCGTCACGCGCCTTGCCCGCTTCCTTGGCCGCGACTTCGCCGCCGAGGGAGACGTAGTCGGCAAAGGCGATGGTCTGGGCGCGGATGAAACCCTTCTCGAAATCCGTATGGATCACGCCCGCCGCCTGGGGCGCCTTGGCGCCGAGATGCACCGTCCAGGCCCTCGTTTCCTTGGGGCCGGCGGTGAAATAGGTGATGAGTTCCAGGAGCTCGTAGCCGGCGCGGATCAGGCGATCGAGACCGGGTTCGGTGAGCCCCATCGCCTCCAGATAGTCTCCGACCTCGTCTTCCGGCAGCTGAGCGATCTCGGCTTCGATCGCGGCGGAGATGACGACGGACCCGGCGCCCTGGGTCTCGGCCATTTTGGCGACGCTTTCGGAATGCGCGTTGCCGTTAGCGGCGTCCTCCTCGGCGACGTTGCAGACGTAGAGAACGGGCTTGGAGGTGAGGAGGTTGAGATTGCGCAATTCGCGCCGTTCCTCGCCGTCGAGGCCGGCGACGATGGTGCGCACCGGCTTGCCGTCCTCGATCGCCGCGATGGCCTTTTCCATGATCGGAAGCTGGGCGAGGGCGTCCTTGTCCTTGCCGGTCGCCTTCTTGCGGGTCGCGACGACCCGGCGTTCGAGGCTCTCGAGATCGGAGATCATCAGCTCCGTCTCGACCGTCTCCGCATCGGCGACCGGGTCGATCCGGCCTTCCACATGGGTGATGTCGTCATCCTCGAAGCATCGCAGCACGTGAACGATCGCGTCCACCTCGCGGATATTGGCGAGGAACTGGTTTCCCAGGCCCTCGCCCTTGGAGGCACCGCGAACGAGGCCCGCGATGTCGACGAAGGTGATGCGGGTCGGGATGATGTTCGCGGACTTGGCGATCCCCGCGATGTCGCGAAGGCGCGGATCGGGCACGGCCACATCGCCGGTATTCGGCTCGATCGTGCAGAACGGATAGTTCGCGGCCTGCGCGGCCGCCGTCTTGGTGAGTGCGTTGAAAAGCGTCGACTTGCCGACATTCGGCAGTCCGACGATACCGCATCTGAAACCCATGGGGGCATCCTCGAAAATGGTGGTCGGCGCGCGGGGGAGGAAGGGCGCGCCTCAGGCTCGTCCGCTGTTTGCAGCGATCTCACCCGAGGGTCAATATTTCCGAGGATGGAGGCGGACTTATTCGTCCGGCATGTCCGGGCTCATGCCGAGGGCTTGGAGGTAGAGATCGAGGATCGCTTCCTGTTCCTGGCGCTCGTTCTGGTCCTGCTTGCGGATCGAGATGATCTTGCGCAGCACCTTGGTGTCGAAGCCGTTGCCCTTCGCCTCGGCATAGACGTCCTTGATGTCGTCGGCGATGGTCTTCTTCTCTTCCTCGAGCCGCTCGATGCGCTCGACGAAGGATCTCAGATGGTCGCCGGCAACGGCGGAAACGTCGGACATGAAATCAACCTCTTCAAGGATCGTTGCAATGGCGCAGTCGCGCGGTCTCGGAACGGGACGCGTGCCGACCGGCTGCCGCAGCTTCTCGCCTGGCGCCGCCGAGCCCGTCCCTCGCCCCTCGAAAGGGGTGGCGAGGCCGTGTCACGGACAGGTCGCATTTCAGGGTTAACAGGCAGCTAACCGAGGTGGAAGGGGATCGCCGGGCCGCTATTCCTTCGGCCGGTTGGTCTCGAATGCGGCCATGTCGTCCCCGGAGGCCTCGCGCTGGTGCCTGTCACGCCACTCCTCATAAGGCATGCCGTAGACGATCTCCCGCGCCTCGTCCTTGGACAGGGTTTCGCCGCGCTCGTTCGCCGCTTCCTGATACCAGCGCGAAAGACAGTTGCGGCAGAAGCCGGCGAGGTTCATCAAGTCGATGTTCTGCACGTCCGTTCGCTCGCGCAGATGGTCTCGGAGCCGGCGAAACGCGGCCGCTTCCAGTTCCGTGCGGGTGGACTGGGACATTTCCGATGCTTGCGCGGGGCTGGAGGAGGACGAGGACATGACGAAGACCTTGCATGGTGAACCGGTTCCCCGCCATATCGCGGTCGCGAATGGGGCGTTCAAGTCCGGTGCAGAGGCCTTGCGGGTCGAAACTTGCGCTTGAGCGGCCGGACTGAAAGGTTTTCCCTTTGCAAAGAGATCGCTTCGTCGGAAAAGAGGCTATGCCAGTGTCGCTCGATTCAAACGATTCGAAGAGTGTTTTCCCGCCGAGCGCAGGCCGCATCACGCCGCGTCCGGGAGGCCGTTCCAAAGCCTTGGCACTGATGGGGGCTTTGGCTCTGTCGATCTTCGGTTTCGGCGGCGTCGGTGAAGCGAAGGCCGACTTCCGGGTCTGCAATGGAACGACGAACCTCGTCGGGGTGGCGATCGCTTATCGCGCCGATGCGGGCTGGATCAGCGAAGGCTGGTGGCGGATCCCGGCCGAGACCTGCAAGCCGCTCATCACGGGCCGGCTCAATTCCCGTTTTTACTACCTCTATGCGGAAGACGCCAATGGCGAGTCCCGGTGGGCCGGGGACATCGATCTCTGCGTCGCCGAGAACGAGTTCAAGATCGCCGGCGTCAGCGAATGCCTGAAGCGCGGCTATCAGAGCATGGGCTTCCGCGAATTCGACACGGGCGAACAGGACAGCTGGATGGTCCAGTTGACCGAACCTCCACGCAGCACGACGGAGACCGAATGAAACGGAACCGAAGCGTCAAGATTCTCGCGACCCTGGGGCCGGCCTCCTCCGAGGAGCATCAGATCGCAGAACTCCATAAGGCGGGTGCGGACGTCTTCCGCATCAATATGAGCCATGCGAGCCATGATCTCATGCGCGAACTGGTGGCGCGCATCCGCCGCGTGGAGGCGCAGATCGGTCGCCCGATCGGCATTCTCGCCGATATCCAGGGGCCGAAACTGCGGGTCGGCAAGTTCAAGACGGACTCCGTCGATCTGCGGATCGGGCAGGAATTCACCCTCGACGACAACGAGGAACTGGGCGACGAGACGCGCGTCCATCTTCCCCATCCCGAGATTCTCGAGGCGGTCGAGGTCGGGCACCGGCTGTTGATCGACGACGGTCGCCTCTTCCTCGAATGCATCGAGACCGACGGCCGCAGGGTAAAGACGCGGGTGCTCGCCGGTTCGAAGATCTCCAACCGCAAGGGCGTGTCGCTTCCCGACACGACGCTGAAGACCGGAGCGCTCACGCCGAAGGACCGCGCCGATCTCGATGCGGTTCTGGAGGCCGATGTGGACTGGGTCGCCCTGTCCTTCATCCAGCGTCCCGAAGACATGGCCGAGGCCCGCAAGATCGCCAAGGGGCGCGCGCTCCTCATGGCAAAGATCGAGAAGCCGCAGGCCGTCCAGCGTCTCCACGAGATCATCGAGCTGTCGGATGCGATCATGGTCGCGCGCGGCGATCTCGGCGTCGAGATGCCGCTGGAGGAAGTGCCGGGAATCCAGAAGCGGATCACCCGCGCCTGCCGGCGCGCGGGCAAGCCCGTGGTCGTCGCGACGCAGATGCTCGAATCGATGATCTCGGCGCCGGTGCCGACCCGCGCGGAAGTCTCCGACGTCTCGATCGCCGTCTTCGAGGGCGCGGACGCCGTCATGCTCTCGGCCGAGTCGGCGGCCGGCAGCTATCCGGTCGAGGCGGTCTCGACCATGGACCGGATCGCGGTACAGGTGGAGAAGGACCCGCTCTATCCAGGCATCATCTTCGCCCAGCGGCCCGAGCCCGAAGCCACCGGCGCGGACGCGGTCTCGCTCGCCGCACGCCAGATGGCCGAGACGCTCGATGTGGCGGTGATCGTCACCTATACGGCGACCGGAACCACGGGACTGCGCGCCTCGCGCGAGCGGCCGCAGGTGCCTCTGGTCGCGCTGTCGCCGATCCTGCGCACCGCGCGGCGCCTGTCGATCGCCTGGGGCCTCCACTGCGTCGTCACGGAAGACGCCCAGGACCTCGACGACATGGTCGACCGGGCCTGCCGTATCGCGGTCGAGCAGGGCTATGCGAACGCCGGCCAGAAGCTGATCGTCACCGCCGGCGTGCCGCTGCGCCAGCCCGGTGCGACGAACATGCTGCGGATCGCCTATATCGGTTCGGACGGGCTCTCGGCCGTCTGATCGCCATCGCGATCTCGGCTGGATGGGAAGGCTCGGCCTTCCTGCAAATGAAAAACGGCGCGATCGGTTCGCGCCGTTTTTCGTGTCTCCGTTTCGGTTCGAAGCCTGAGCCTCAGAACCAGCGCTCGCGCACATAGAGCGTGTCGCCGGGTAGGATCGGGTCGGAGGCGAGAACGCGGCCCGTGACGACCTCGCCGCCGATCTGGCGCGTGATGTCCACGCTGGCCTGCTCTGCGCGCGGGGTGTAGCCGCCGGAGGCCGCGATCGCCTTCTGCACCGTCATGCCGGGAACATAGGTGTACTGCCCACCCTGGGCGACTTCGCCCATGATGAAGAATGGCCGGTACTGCTCGACCGAAATCGTCACGTCGGGATCGTTGAGGTAGCCGTTGGCGAGGCGCCGCGTGACTTCCCCTTCCAGTTCCACCGCCGTGCGGCCTCTTGCCGGAACGTCGCCGATGAGCGGCATGGACAGATATCCCGCCTTGTCGATCGAATAGGCGGCGGTGAGTTCCGCCTGGTCGAAGACGGTGACGCGGGCGACGTCGCCGCTGTCGAAGCGATAGGCCTGATTGAGCGCCGCATGGAAGGCGGGGGGAGGCGGCTTGTAGTAGGACGAGCACCCGCCTGTTGCGAAGACCGCAGCTGCGAGAACGAGTTTCGCGATCGTTTTCATCAAACCTGTTCCCGTGTCCAGCGCTCGTGGGCCCGACGCCCGAAACCGATCGAAGGTGCCGGTGCATCTGCTGAAATGTTTAAGGTTATTAGGGTTAACCAAAGGTGAAGTGCGGGCGCGGCCGGACCCTGCCGGATGAGGCCCGACCACGGGGTGCCCTGAGCCCCGGAGCGCCATTAACCGGGTGGTTACCAAAACCGGCGAGGCTTGTTCTCGGAGTTTCGAGGATGTGACCGAAGGCTTGCGAGCGACCCGTTGGACGGCACGCGCAGACGCAAGGGAAGGCGCACCCGGCCGTGTTGATGGATGATGTCCCGATGAGCGACGTGAGCAGGCAGAATGATCGGACGGATGCGCTCGCATCTTCGGGTCAGGCAGGAGCAGGCGAACGCAAGCCGGTCGACCAGTCCGCTCGGCTCGCGGTCGAGACGGGACCTGGACACGGCTTCTGGAAGGCGATCGAAGACATGGCGAATGTGAAGATGGACGGCCCGATGGAAGACCGCAGCGAAGCCGGCACCAGCTTCGAACTGCCGCAGCTCAACGCCCATACCGAGGGTGAGGTCGAGATCGAGCGCGTGGGCGTCAACGACCTCGCCTTCGCGGCCCGCGAAATGAACATCAAGCGCCTCGTTCTCGTGACACCGTTCGAGGACGAGCGTTCGGCCGAAAGCGTCCTGGAACTTTCGCGGCGTCTGACCGAGGACAGCCATCCGGTCGTTCTCCTTGACCTCGAAGGACACTCGGCTCCGGGCAGCTGGCTCGACCGCGATCTGCACGGCGAAGGCTGGATCGATCTTCTCGGCGGCGGCCGGGAGGTCGGCGAGATCATCCACCGCGACGAGGCGAGCCGCCTGCACTACGTGCCCTCGGGCGGGCTCGACGCCGTCGCCCTCGAGCCCGAGCAGCTGGAAGCCCTCGACGTCTATCTCGAAGCCTTCGACGAAGCCTATGCGATGATCGTCCTCCACACGCCCCTCGCAGCTCTCGACCGGATCGAGGGCCTAAACGACGGCGAGACGGCGATCATCCTGGCCGCCGAGGAAAGCCGCCAGGACGAGATCGCCGATGTCGCGCGAACGCTCGCCAACGCGCTGCGGACGGACGTTCTGCACCTGTTGACCGACAGCGATCCGCGCCTTCTGCACTAACGGCGGCCACGCTCCCATCTGCCCCATGCGGATCGCCCGTACGGGTGAGGCCGCGAGGCGCCCGGCGCCTCGGATCGCTCTGTGTTCCGGCACGATGCGACAACCGTGGTTGTTGACGCGGGCGTCTATTGTCCTCAACTGAGGGCGATCGAAGACGGGCAAGCCTGCCCGTTCCCCTGCTGAAAGGGATTCATGTCCGGCGTCCTGACATTCCTGGCCTTCGCGGCGATGATCGCGACGGCGATCGTGCTCATTCTCGGCCTTGCCAACCTCATGAAGGGTGGACCGGGAAGCAAGTCGCAGCGCTTCATGCGCTACCGGATCATGTTCCAGGCCCTCGCGATCGTCCTCATCGTCGCGTTTCTCCTGTTCGGCCGTTGACCTTCGCGATTGCGGCCCGACCTTCCGACGCGATGGAGGATCGGACATGGTCAAACTGAACAAGATCTACACACGGACCGGCGACAAGGGTGAGACGATGCTCGGCAATGGCGAGCGTCGGCAGAAGGACGATCTGCGCGTCGAGACCTACGGAACCGTCGACGAGCTCAACGCGGTGATCGGCCTTGCCCGCCTCCACAGCGAAGGCGCGATGGACGAGATGCTGGCGACGATCCAGAACGAGCTGTTCGATCTCGGCGCCGACCTCGCCACCCCCGACACCGGCAAGGATCTCGGCTTCGAGCCCCTCAAGATCATCGAAAGCCAGGTCGACCGGCTGGAGGCGGAAATCGACGCGATGAACGAGAAGCTCGAGCCGTTGAAGAGCTTCGTACTCCCGGCGGGCTCGCCTCTCGCCGCTCATCTCCATCACGCGCGGACCGTGGCGCGCCGCGCCGAGCGCCTGATGGTCGCCCTCGCTCGCCGCGAGCCGGTCGCCGGAACCGCGATGCGCTACGTCAACCGGTTGTCCGACCACCTGTTCGTCTGCGGCCGGATCGCCAACGAGGACGGACGCGCCGATGTCCTTTGGGTTCCCGGCAAGAGCCGCTGACCCATCGAACCGAAACGCGGGACCGGTTTTCGGATCGTCCGATGCGTCCGCAAGCCTTCGGGAGCGGTCCGCTCCCGACGCGGATGCGGGCCATCGGCGCGGATCAGGCTTGAAATCGCGGTTCGCCCGGCCCAAAACCCTCCTTTGAAATGGCTGACCTCGCAGACGCGAGCTGCAATGCCGAACTCTGATCGGGAGCCCATCGCCCATGAAGATCCTTGTCGCCGTGAAGCGCGTGGTCGATTACAACGTCAAGATCCGCGTGAAGCCGGACGGTTCGGGCGTCGAACTCGCCAATGTGAAGATGAGCATGAACCCCTTCGACGAGATCGCCGTCGAGGAGGCGGTCCGGCTGAAGGAAGCGGGCGCGGCCGAGGAGATCGTCGCCATCTCGGTCGGCCCGAAGCAGTCCGCCGATACGATCAGGACCGCGCTGGCGATGGGTGCCGATCGCGGCATCCATGTGCAGACCGACGCGATCGTCGAGCCGCTCGCCGTCGCCAAGCTGCTGAAAGCGATCGCCGAGACGGAAAAGCCCGATCTGGTGATTCTGGGCAAGCAGGCGATCGACGACGACTGCAATCAGACCGGCCAGATGCTGGCCGCGCTCCTGAACTGGGGGCAGGGCACCTTCGCCTACAAGCTCGAAGCATCCGAGGGCCGCGCCAAGGTGACGCGCGAGGTCGATGGCGGCCTCCAGACCGTGGACCTGAAGCTTCCCGCAATCGTCACGGCCGATCTGCGCCTCAACGAGCCGCGCTACGCTTCGCTGCCCAACATCATGAAGGCGAAGAAGAAGCCGATCGAGACGAAGACCCCTGAGGATTTCGGCGTCGATATCGCGCGGCGCATCGAGGTTTTGAAGACCGAGGAGCCCGAGATGCGAAAGGCCGGCGTGAAAGTCGCCTCCGTCGACGAACTCGTCGACAAGCTGAAGAACGAAGCCGGCGTTCTTTGAGCGCGGAGAGGATCGAATCCATGACCACATTGCTTCTCGCAGACCACGACAAGGGCCAGCTTTCCGCCGAGACCGCGAAGGCGCTGACGGCGGCCAAGGCGCTTGGTGCCGATGTCCATCTTCTCGTCGTCGGAGCGGACGGCGCGTCCGTCGCCGAGGCCGCGGCCGGTCTCGACGGTGTCGCCAAGGTGCTGACGGCCGGCGGCGACGCTCTCGCCCACCAGCTGGCCGAGCCGGTCGCCGCTTTGCTCGTCTCCCTTGCCGGCGATTACGATGCGATCGTCGCGGCATCCTCCACGAGTGGAAAGAACGTGCTTCCGCGCGTTGCCGCCCTTCTCGACATGATGCAGATCTCCGACGTCACGAGCGTCGAGGGCCCGGATACGTTCAAGCGCCCGACCTATGCCGGAAACGCGATCGAGACCGTGCGCACCTCCGATGCCAAGCGCATCATGACGATCCGCACGTCGAGCTTCGAGGCGGCGGGATCGGGCGCGGACGCTGCGCCGATCGAGGCCGTGTCCGTTTCGGTCGAGCAGCCCGGTCTGTCGAGCTTCGTGTCCGAAGAGCTCGCGACCTCCGAACGTCCCGAACTCGGCAGCGCCACCGTCGTCGTCTCCGGCGGACGGGCGCTCGGATCGAGCGAGAAGTTCAAGGACGTCATCATGCCGCTCGCCGACAAGCTCAATGCGGCCGTCGGTGCCTCGCGCGCCGCTGTCGATGCGGGCTATGCGCCGAACGACTGGCAGGTGGGCCAGACCGGCAAGGTGGTCGCGCCCGAGCTCTACATCGCCTGCGGCATTTCCGGCGCGATCCAGCATCTTGCCGGGATGAAGGATTCCAAGGTGATCGTCGCCATCAACAAGGACGAGGAGGCGCCGATCTTCCAGGTCGCCGACTACGGCCTCGTGGGCGATCTCTTCGAACTCGTGCCGGAACTCACCAGCAAGGTCTGACCCTGGGCAACGCCCTTGGATCGTTCCGAACTCCGGTCTATGCTGCAGCGCAAGACAGAAGGGGCGGCTCACGTCCCAGGGCGGCCGCCCGGCCGCCATCCGGAGGGGAAGACAAGTCATGGCCGAGATCAGAAGCGTTGGCGTCATCGGCGCCGGACAGATGGGGTCGGGGATCGCACAGGTCGTCGCCCTCGCCGGCATGAAGGTCCGTCTCTACGATCTCGGCTCCGAGCAGACCGAAGCCGGTCTGGCGCGGATTCGGAAGGGGCTCGACCGGCAGCTCGCCTCTGAGAAGATCGGCGCCGGCCAGCGCGACGCCGCGCTGGGGCTGATCGAGACCTCCAGCGACTATGCGAGCCTCGGCGATCTCGATCTCGTCATCGAGGCGGCGACCGAGAGCGAGGAGATCAAGCGCAAGATCTTCCGCGAGGTCTGCCCGCATCTGGCGAAGCACGCGATTCTCGCGTCCAACACCTCCTCCATCTCGATCACCCGCCTCGCTTCGGCATCCGATCGCCCGGAGCGGTTCATGGGCATCCACTTCATGAACCCGGTCCCGGTCATGAAGCTCGTGGAACTCGTACGGGGCATCGCGACCGGCGAGGAGACCTTCGAGGCCTCGCGCGTCTTCGTCGACAAGCTCGGCAAGACGACGACCGTTTCGGAGGATTTCCCCGCCTTCATCGTCAACCGCATCCTGCTGCCGATGATCAACGAGGCGATCTACACCCTTTATGAGGGCGTCGGTTCGGTCACCTCGATCGATACGGCCATGAAGCTCGGTGCGAACCATCCCATGGGCCCGCTCCAGCTGGCCGATTTCATCGGGCTCGATACCTGCCTTTCGATCATGCAGGTGCTCCATGACGGGCTTTCGGATTCGAAATACCGCCCGTGTCCGCTGCTGGTGAAATATGTCGAGGCCGGCTGGCTCGGCCGCAAGGTCGGACGCGGCTTCTATGATTATAGCGGCGAGGAGCCGGTTCCGACGCGGTGAGGCTGCCGCCTGTCCGACCTCGTGCTTCGATCGAGAAGGGACCCCCATGATCCTGATCGGACAATATGATTCGCCCTTCGTGCGCCGGGTCGGTATCGCCCTCGTGACCTATGGCATCGCCTTCGAGCACCGGCCCTGGTCGGTCTTCGGCGATAGCGAGAAGATCGCGCGGTATAATCCCTTGCGGCGCGTGCCGACGCTCGTCCTCGACGACGGCATGGCGCTCCTCGACTCGGCGACCATCCTCCTTCATCTCGACGAAATGGTCGGACCCGATCGGGCCCTCATCCCCGCAAGCGGTCCGGAGCGACGCCGTCAGCTACGGCTTTGCGCCCTTGCGGCGGGCCTGTGCGAAAAGATGGTCGCGCTGATCTATGAGCGGGTCCTGCACGAGACGGTTTCGAAGGTCTGGATCGACCGGTGCAACGGGCAGATCCATGAGGGGCTCGCAGTGCTCGAAGGCGAGATGGCGTCCGTGAAGACGGATTTCGTCTTCGGCGCGACGCCCGGCCACGCGGATATCGCGATCGCGGCCGCGCTCCGGTTCTTGTCGGACGCCCATCCCGCGATCCGCGCAGGCCTCGAATGCGACGGCCTCGCCGCGCATCTCGCCCGCTGCGAGGAGCGGGCGGATTTCCTGGCGATCCGCCAGGCCTTCATTCCCCCGGCCTGACGCCGAAGCGCCCCCTACTTCGTCTCGAGGGGTGAGATCTCGGCGAGAATACGAACGGTCTCCACCGCTTCGTCCGCCCCCGTCTCCGGCGCTTTTCGCGTGGTGATGCAGTCGATGAAATGGACCAGCTCGTTGGTCAGCGGAAGGCCCGCCTCATAGGACAGGTATTCCACCGGCGCGTTCGCGAAGTCGAAGCCCGTTCCGTTCGGCCAGACCTTGTGACCGTAGTAGAGAAGCTTCTCGTTCTCGGAGGCAAGATCGTCGAACACCAGCATGCCCTCGGTTCCGATCGCGACGAAACGGCGGTCGCGATAGGGCGAGACGCGCGAGACGTGGACGTCGGCCGTCACGCCATTGGGGAACGTGAAGGACATGTCGCCGATATCCGTCTCGTTGCTGAGGACGGTGCGCCGCTTGGCGCGGATCGTGTCCGGGTGACCGCCGGCCAGATGCAGGATCAGGGACAGATCGTGGGGCGCCAGATCCCAGATGACGTCCATGCCGAGAAAACGGCCGAGACCGAGCCGATTGGCGATGAGGTGCTTCAGGGTGCCGATGCGCCCTTGGGCGACGAGCTCGCTCAGCTTGCGAAACACCGGGTGGAACCGAAGCACATGGCCCACCATCAGGATGCGGCCGTGATCCTCCGCCGCTTTCGCGGTCGCTTCGGCATCCTCGCGGTGGAGGGCGATGGGCTTTTCGATGAGGACGTCCTTGCCTGCGGCGAAGGCGCGCCGGGCCGTCGGTCCGTGAAGGCGTGCGGGAAGCGCGAGCACGAGGGCGTCGATCTCCGCGTCCTCGATCGCCTCGTCCAGCGTGAGGGCGCGCACGCCGTAGCGCTCGGCAAAGCCACGCGCCCGCTCGGCATCACTGTCGGCGACCCCCGCAAGGCACCGCATCTCGGCGAGGGTGCGAACATGGTTCTGGCCCCACTGGCCACAGCCGACGACCGCGATTCTGGGCGCCATGCGGTTTCTCCTCGAATGGGATTGCTGTTCGTCCCGCCGGGGTAATCCCTGTCAGCCCCGAGGGCAAGGGAGGCCGATCAGGTGCCGCGAGCACCCATGCGCCGGTAGCGGATCGTCTCGAAGCGCATGGCGAGGAGGTCGACCATCAGGAACCGGCCGAGGAGAGGCTCGCCCGTGTCGCAGATCATCTTGACGGCCTCGGAGGCGGCTAGCGTGCCGAGGACGCCGGTCGTCGTGCCGAGGATGCCGGCCTCGGCGCAGGAGGGAACCGTGCCGGCAGGAGGGGCTTCGGGGAAGAGATCGCGATAGCGGGGCAGGGGCCGACCTTCGCTATCCGTCCGATGCGGCGCGAGCACCGTGAGGGAGCCCGAGAAGCGCTGGACGGCGGCCGTCACCAGCGGCACCTTCCGCTCTTCGCAGAGATCGGCCATCCCATAGCGGGTCGCGAAATTGTCGGAGCCGTCGACGACGAGGTCGCAGGAGCCGACGAGGTCGGCACCGTTCTCGCGGGTGATCCGGTGCGCGAAGGCCTCGAAGCGGACATGCGGATTGATGCGGGCAACGGCGCGTTCGGCGCTCTCGAGCTTCGTCTCCCCGACATTCTCGGTTCCATGCAGAACCTGCCGCTGAAGATTGGAGAGGGAGACCACGTCGTCATCGGCGCAGACGAGGGTACCGATGCCGGCGGCCGCCAGATAGAGGGCGACGGGCGAGCCGATGCCCCCCGCACCGACGACCAGCACGCGCGCGGCCTTCAGTTTCTGCTGTCCGGGACCGCCGATCTCCGGAAGCACGATGTGCCGCGCATAGCGTTCGAGTTCGCTCGCCGAGAGCATTGCGTCGTTCATGGTCTCGTCCCTCATGGTCCGGTGCGTGCCGCCCCGTCGGTGATGGTCACCATCTGTGCGCGCTCGCCGAGGGCTTCAAACAGAGAGGCGTCGGTTCCCGTCATGAAGGTCTGGCCACCGAGTTCGGCGACGAGATCGAAGAGGCTCGCCCGTCGTCCGGCATCGAGATGGGCGGCGATCTCGTCGAGAAGCAGGATCGGTGTCATGCCCGAGAGAGCCGAGGTGATCCTCGCATGGGCGATGATCAGACCGACGAGAAGCGCCTTCTGTTCGCCCGTGGACGAAAGGCCCGCCGGCATCGCCTTGGCGAGATGGGTGACGGAGAGATCCGCCCGATGCGGACCTTCCAGCGTGCGCCCGGCATAGGCGTCCCGCATGCGGTTGCGGGCGAGGCGCTCGCGATATCGATCCTCGATCTCGACCGCGGGAGCTGAGAGGTCACTCGTCTCCAGGCCGTGATCGAGGTCAAGCCCGGCCTTCGGGAAGGGCGAGGCGATATCGGCCATGGCGATCGCGCGTTCGAGATGGCCGACGAGCTGATCGCGCGCAAAGACCATCGCGACGGCGAGCTCGGCCATCTGGGTCTCGATGCCAGACAGCCAGACATCGTCATTCCGGTTGTCCGAAAGCAGTTTGTTGCGCGAGCGCATGGCGCGTTCGAAATCGCCCGCGCGACGCCCGTGCGCCGGATCGATCGACAGGACCATGCGGTCGAGGAAACGCCTGCGGTCGCCCGCCGGACCGGTGAAAAGGCCATCCATGCCCGGCGTCAGCCAGACGATGCGGGACAGATCGAGAAGCTCGTCGCTGGATTTCACCACCGTCTCGCCGATGCGCACCTGGCGCGAGGCCGGGCGGTCCTCCTCGCCTTTCACACCGGTGAGGACGCTCGTCATGTCGTCGCCGAGGGTGAGATCGGCACGCACGGAAAAGGCGTTCGCCCCGGCCTGACGCATCATCTCGCCATAGGAGGCGCGCCGCATGCCCCGCCCCGGCGAAAGCAGCGACAGGGCCTCCAGGAGATTGGTCTTGCCGGCACCGTTCGGGCCGGCGAACACGACGAAACGCTTGTCGAAGCGAAGATCGAGAGAGCCGTAATTGCGGAAGTCGTAGAGCTTCAGTGCCGAGACGCGACTGAGGCGTCCGGCCGATAAATCACCGATCGAGGACATTGCGGCCCCGGGATCGCCCGTCTCTTCGCTCACACCCGCATCGGCATGAGGACATAGAGGGTCGAGGCGTCGCCGCCGTCGCGGATGAGGGTCGGCGAGCCCGGATCGGCGAGGACGAACACGGCCTCCTCGCCGGAGAGCTGGCTCGTCACATCGAGGAGGTAACGGGCATTGAAGCCGATCTCCAGATCGTCCGAATCGTAGCCGACGGGCAGTTCCTCGGTCGCGGTGCCGGCATCGGGCGAGTTCACGGTGAGCGTCAGGTTCGAATCCGACAGGGAGAGCTTCACGGCGCGGCCGCGCTCGGAGGAGATCGTCGAGACGCGGTCGACCGCAGAGGAGAACACCGCCCGGTCGAGCGTCAGTTCCTTGTCGTTGTTCTGGGGGATGACGCGCTGATAGTCCGGGAAGGTGCCGTCGATCAGCTTCGAGGTCAGCACCACCGGGCCGATCGTGAAGCGGATCTTGGCATCGGAAAGATCGACGGTGATCTTCGCGTCGTCGTCGCAATCGCCAAGGAGCTTCTGGATCTCGCCGACGGTTTTGCGCGGCACGATGATGCCCGGCATGCCCTCCGAACCGCTGGGCGCCTTCATTTCGGCCCGGGCCAGACGATGACCGTCGGTGGCGACGGCCCGAAGGGTCAGATCGCCATCGGTCTCGATCGTGTGGAGGAAGATGCCGTTGAGATAATAGCGCGTCTCCTCGGTCGAGATCGCGAACTGGGTGCGCTCGATGAGGCGCGCCAGTTCCTGGGCTTCGATCTGGAAGGAGTGGCTGAGTTCGCCGGCGGTGATGTCCGGGAAATCGGTCTCGGGCAGGCACTGGAGACGAAAGTTCGACCGGCCGGCCGAAACCGTCATCTGCGTCTGCTCCTCGTTCAGCGCGAGCTTGACTTCCGAGCCGTCCGGCAGCTTGCGCACGATATCGTAGAGGAGATGGGCCGGAACGGTGGTCGCCCCATCCTGCTCGCCCTGGGCGCTCACCCCCTCGGTGATCTCGATATCGAGATCCGTCGCCTTCAGGCCGAGTTCCCCGGAGCTTGCGCGAAGCAGCACGTTCGACAGGATCGGGATCGTGTTGCGGCGTTCGACCACCCGGTGGACATGGGCCAGCGACTTCAGGAGGTTCGATCGCTCGATGATGATACGCATGGGACGGGACCGTTCACGAAAGGGGCAGGCGAGGAAGGCGCGGGTCGGCGCGCCGACCGTCGGAATGCCGGTCTTAGCGGCAAACGCCCTCGTTTGGAAGCATGGGTAGGGAGGCGAGGGGCAGACGAGCGGCCGGTCCCGCGATCCGCAGAAGTGGTCTGCCCGTCCCTATTCCTCGATCATCCGCCGGATGACGTCGAGCTCCTCCGAGAAGGCCTCGTCCTTGCCGCGCTCGGCTTCGATCTTGCGCACGGCGTGAAGCACGGTCGTGTGGTCGCGGCCCCCGAACCGCCGGCCGATCTCGGGAAGAGAGCGCGGCGTCATGGTCTTGGCGAGATACATGGCGATCTGGCGCGGGCGCACGATGGTGCGCGTGCGCCGGGCCGAGAGGATGTCGGTGCGCGAGATGTTGTAGTGGCGCGAGACGAATTTGAGGATGTCCTCGATCCGCACCCGGCGTTCGGCCGTCGAACGGGAGAACTGGGAGAGAAGGTCGCCGATCGCGTCCGGGGTGAGGGGCTGGCCGAGGGAGTGGCGGAAGGCGATCTGGTTGAAGGCGCCTTCGAGGTCGCGGCCGGTTCCGTCCACCCGCCGCGCGATCGCGTCGATCGTCTCTTCGGGAAGGGAGAAGGTGAGGTCGTCGGCGGCCATCGCCTGGATGCGCATCTCCACGATCGCGCGGCGCATGGCATAGTCGGGGGCCGCGATTTCGAGCGTGATGCCGTTGGACAGGCGCGAGCGCACGCGCGGATCGAGGCTTTCGAGATCCTTGGCGGGCCGGTCGGCCGCGCAGATCACGTGCTTGGCCGAATCGATCAGCGCATTGAGGAGATGGCAGAATTCGTGCTGGATCGACTTGCCCTGCAGAAACTGGACGTCGTCGATGATGAGGACGTCGGTCCCGCGCAGGGCATCCTTCAGGTCGAGCGCCTTGTTGTCGCGGATCGCCGAAGCGAAGCGCCACATGAAGTATTCAGCGGTGAGATAGACGACGCGGGGCGCGTCCTCCCGTTCGGCCGCCGCATTCGCGATCGCCTGCAGGAGATGCGTCTTGCCGAGGCCGACGCCCGCATGGACGAAGAGCGGATTGAAGCGGAAGGACTGGGGACCGTTTTCCGCGATCGCCCGGCCTGCCGCCATCGCGACGCGGTTGGCCGCACCCTCGACGAGAGTGTCGAAGACGTAGCGCGGATCGAGCGGGGAGCCGAGTTCGCAGCCGTTGGCAACGCCGCTCGGGCGGGCGGGCGAGGGGGCTTTGGCCCGCTCGGACGAAACGGCGGGCGAAGCGGCCGCGCCATCGGTCCCGTTGGCGGCCATTCCGCTCGCACGAGCGCCGATGCTCTTGCCCTCGGCCGCACTCTCCTTCTGCACCATCCGCACGCCGCCGCCGCGAATGGCGCTGCGCACGACGACGTCGACGCGCAGCGTGCCGGGCACTTCCGCCTTGAACGCCTCCGTCAGCATCTCGTCGTAATGCCCCCGGATCCAGGAGCGCAGGAAGGCCGTCGGGACCGAGACCTGACAGACGCCCTTGCCGACATGATCGAGATGCATGCGCTGGAACCAGCTGGCGAAGATTTCGGGGCCGAGCTGAGCCTTCAGCCGCGCACTGATCCGCGCCATCACGGCTTCGTTGTCGTCCGCTGCGGTCCTGCCCCCGAAATCGTCCGTCGCTCTCGCCATCATCGCCAGGTCCTTCATTACGAAATACATAGAGAGCCCATGCCCGTGCCCGCGCATGGCTCTTGAAGTGTCGAATTGTCAGAAAGTCTGAAGCCGGATCAGCTCTGCTGCCAGGGCAGGCCGTCCGCCTTCCAGCCAGCCCGCTGGCCGCGGTGTCCGGCCTCGTCGGGCGGACCTTCGAACCCGCCCGCGATATTGAAGCAGTTGGCAAAGCCGTGAGCGGTCATCATCGCGGCGGCGGATGCGGAGCGCTGGCCCGAGCGGCACAGGAAATAGATCTCCGCGTCGCGGTCGCCGCCGGCCTTCTCGATGGCGTCGGCGACGGTCGTGGCGAAGTTCGGGTCGATCGACATGCTCGGAAAGGTCTGCCACTCGGCGAGGATCGGGCGCTTGCCGGCAGACTCCAGACGCGGAATGCCGACAAAGGTCCATTCCGGCCGGGTTCTCACATCCACGAGGAACGCATTGGGGTGGTCGCTCAGACGCGACCAGCATTCCGATGGGGAGACATCGGCTTTGTATTCACCTTGCATGACACACTTTCCCCGTTCCCTCGACAAGCATCGTCGAAGGTTGCACACGTCGTTCGTCCGCGCGCGATTGAATTACGAATGGACCAAGGGAGCTAGTTGCTGGAGCGCCCGCGAGACTGATCGAAATCCATGCCCGATGGCGGCCCGTTCGCCGCAAACAAGTCTGGTTTCGTCGATGTTCCCGGCACGCTGCGATGCTCCAACCTTGTCTCGAACTGGAAAATACGGCCCGGCCCCGAGGCTGGCAAGGCGCGCTCGGGCGGATTCGCCTCGCCGCTGCCGCAAGTGTGGCGCGGCGAACAGACTCGGGGACGCGACCGGTTGTGAGGAATCCCGTAGAGTCAGGGGCTCCACAGAAAAGATCTGTTGAAACGCCGGCTGCGGATATTTTTTTTGCCTCAATTGTAAATGCCCCGCTTGACTCAAGGGGTGCACCGATTGCGCCTCCGGAGGAAAATCGAAATGTTCAGTGACCTCAATCAAACATCGGATATCGTGGAGAGATTATCGTGATCGTTCCGCCGGTCCGGTTTCTCCCGGAATCCCGCCTGTGCCCGGCATCGAATCGCAACCGTGCATGGACTTGCCGCGCGGTACCTCCTCGCGAAAGGATTGGGGCCATCTTCGCACCGGCTCCCCAAACGAAGCGCGCCGCTGCCGCAAGGGGGCTCCGCGCTTCGACATATCGCCGTCACATTCCGGGGTGCCAGCCGGCGCGAACACGCGCCGCCCGGTCCCCGAGACGCTGCCGCGCCTGAGGGGCGCGCATTTCTCGGCTCGGATCCGCCTTCGCCCGGAACCTGACAGAATTGTCTGCCACACCATGGGAGCAGAGGGCGTGTTCGTGCGCCGAACGCGATGTTCCGCGCCGACGCAAGGAAGCCATGAGAGGATCGGGCTTCGGACCACGAGAGACGATCTACGACACAGTCGAGGGGATCCACCGAATATGACGACGACGAATGCCGCGTCTGCGACGGGCCTTGTAAGGGGACTGGTTCTGGCAATCGGCCTCATCGGTCTTTTCATCCAGCCGTCCCATGCGGCCTGGACCGCCCCGTGGAAGGACCCGGAAAAGGCACTCGTGATCGATGCCTATGAGTTCAACCCGATCGACTGGGAGAAGATGACGGCGGACGAGCGGATCGTCGGTTTCATCAGCAAGGCCTCCGATGGCCTGCCGCCCGCCTATCGATGCACCGGGCTGAAGGACGACGCCTGGAAGCTCTGCACGAACCGCTGGTGGCGCTACTCCGTCACCAAGGAACTCTACATGACGCGCCGCCAGATCGCGGACGCCAAGGACATGCTCTGGGGTGCCTATCATCTGGCCCGTCCGGGAAATCCGCGCGAGCAGGCCGATCATTTCATCGATTTCGCCGAGCCGCGCGAGAAGGATCTGATCGCCCTCGACATCGAGGATCTCAGCGACGAGTTCATGAGCCTCGAGGATGCCGAGATCTTCGCCGATCAGGTGAAGGTGCGCACCGGCCGCTATCCCGTCCTCTATACCAACGGCAATACGGCGAAGTTCATCTCCGACAATCGGGCGGACTATCCGCTCCTCTCGCGGCTGCCGCTCTGGTATGCGCGCTATACCGGCGACATCGCCGGCAAGTTTCCGGAAGACACCTGGCCGAACTACGCCCTGTGGCAGTTCTCCTCCATGCACAACTGCAATCGTCGCTCCTGCCCCTATAGGGTGGACGGAACCCGCGACGATATCGACGTGAATGTCGCGACACTCAACGAGGCGGATCTGCGCAAGGCCTGGCCGTTCGAGGAACTGCACGATCTGCCACCGGTGGCGGACGAACCGCTGCTCGTCGCCTCGGGCGATGAGGACGAGAACGAAGCCGCAGCCGGGTCCCTCGCTGTAATGGGGGCGCGCGAAGACGTCGATGCCGGTGGGCTCCTCGCCGCCTACGGCTCCTCCCAGCGGCACCGCAATCGCCTCGATCCGCTCGAACTTCTGAACACGGTCGCGGCGCAGGAGCCGAAGCGGGCCCATAGCCATGTTCGAGATCAGCTCGAAGACGCCCGCACCCTGAAGATCGAAGGCGCCGCGAAGACGAGCCTTGAGGCCGAGGCCGAGAAGGCCAAGTCGGCCAGGACGCCCGCCGACGCAAAGGGCGAGAGCGAGGCGTCGTTGCAGATCGGTGAGCCGGCGCCCGGCATGCCGGTTCCGAGCCCGAACCCGAAGAAGCGCCGCGCCGCCAAGAGCGAGCCGGCCGCGACGCCCGAAAGAGGGGAGCCAGCCTCGGCCGAAGAGACCGAAGCTGTGTCCTCCGCAAAGCCTAAGGCGCAAGCCGAAGTGGCGAGACTGCCAGAGAAGGAGAACGTCGCTCGATCCGTGATGGCCTCGGCAGACGCCGCGGGTGAGGCTGCCGACGTGGCGGCGCTGCCGATGTTCGGCGAGACGCGATCGCGTGAGGTCATGGCTCGCTTCGATGCGGCGCTCAAGACGAAAGACGATGCTCAAAAGACCGATCCAGCGGGGGCCGTTCGAGATGGAGACGCGCGGATCTCGTCGGCCTTCGACCTCACCCGAGAACTTACGCACACCCGCTGAAGATCATCTCGACCCGGTCCAGGCCCGATAAAGTTGCTTTCGGGATGGAACCGAATTCAAACTGCGACAGTTTGGCCAGCGCAAAAGAACAAAATGCGTTGGAGTTTCACATGGGTAAGGCAATTGGTGCGATCGTCGCGGTCATCGTCGTGGTCGTCGCTGCGTATTTTCTCTTCTTCTTCGTCGATGTCGACCAGACCCAGGAAGGCGAGCTTCCGTCGGTCAGCGTCGAGGGTGGTCAGATGCCTGAGGCCGACGTCCAGACGGGCGATGTCGATGTCGGCACCGAGGAAGTCACGGTCGACGTGCCGACCGTCGACGTGACACCGGCTCCCGAGGAGGGTGCCGATGAACCCGCAGCAGGCGTTGCCACCGACAACCAGCAGCCGGCGACGAACAACTGACCTGCCGGATGTGATGTCGGAACGGAGGGTCGAGCGCGGGCCTCCGATCCGAACGAGAATGTTGTCGATGACTGATGGGCGGCCGATGGGCCGCCCGTTTTAGTTTGGCCGGCGCTCACCTGTCGCCCGCTCGCCTGCCCACCTGCCTCTGCCCGGCACTGGACCTGCCGGTGCGAAAGGGGCAAGGAATGCCCCATGTCTCTCTCCGCTCCGCATCCCGAGATTCTTCCTGTGGGCGCAGGCGATCGCGACGCGATCGACGCCGCGCTGAAGCTGCTTGATGCCGGGCGCTGCGTCGTCGTGCCGACGGAAACGGTCTATGGCCTCGCGGCCGACGCGACCAATGGTGAAGCCGCGGCCTCGATCTTCGAGGCAAAGGGGCGCCCGAGCTTCAATCCACTCATCTGCCATGTCGCATCGATGGCGATGGCCGCGCGTCATGCAGAGGTGGATCCCGTCGCGCACAAGCTCATGACGGCGTTCTGGCCGGGGCCGCTGACGATCGTTCTCGATCTGGCGGCATCGAGCGAGATCCATCCGCTCGTGACGGCGGGGCTGATGACCGTCGGCCTGCGCATGCCGCGGGGGGGCTTGAGAGAGCTTGCGGAAAGGCTCGGGCGTCCGCTGGCCGCGCCGAGCGCCAACCGCTCAGGCGGCGTCAGCCCGACGACGGCCGAACATGCGGCCCGCTCCCTCGGCTCGCGGGTGCCTCTGATCCTTGATGCCGGCCGGACGGAGGTTGGCGTCGAATCCACGATCGTGCGTGTGGCAGGGGACCATGTGGTTCTCCTGCGGCCGGGCGGGATCACGCGGGACGAGCTGCGCGAGGCGGTCGGACTGCCGATCGTGGATGCGGGCGAGGGCGGCGCGATCACCGCTCCCGGTCAGCTTTCCTCCCATTACGCGCCTTTCGGGAGCGTGCGTCTTGATGCGGCCCATGTCGAGCCCGGCGAATGGTTGATCTCGTTCGGGCGTTCGAAGATCGAGGGCCGCGACCATGCGGCGGGCGAGATCAATCTCAGCCCCGCTGGCGATCTGAGGGAGGCCGCCGCCAACCTCTTCGGCGCTCTCTCGTCCCTCGACAGGCCGGACGTCAAGGCGATCGCGGTCGCATCCGTTCCGAGGACCGGGCTCGGCGAGGCGATCAACGACCGCCTGCGGCGCGCCGCCGCCCCGCGATGATGCCCGATATTGGACGCGGCGTTCCTTCGCGGTAGATCGCCGGAATGAACACGATCACCGACGTCATCGAACCCGGCCTTCTCCAACGCTTCACCGAAATCGTCGGGGGAGCGAACGCGCTTCGACCGGAGGAAGCCGGCGAGCGCTATCTCAGCGAGCCGCGCGATCTTTTCCACGGCAGGACCGCGCTTGTGCTGAGACCCGGCAGCGTCGAGGAGGTTGCGAGGATTGTCGCGCTTGCGGCCGAGAGCCGAACGCCGATCGTGCCGCAGGGCGGCAATACCGGCCTCGTCGGCGGTCAGCAGCCGCGATCGACGCGCGAGATCCTCGTCAATCTGTCGCGTCTCGACAAGATCCGCGAGATCGACCGGGCGGGCCGGACGATGACCGTGGACGCGGGGGCCGTGCTTCAGACCATTCACGAGGCGGCCGAGGCCGAGGGCATGTTCTTTCCGCTCTCGCTCGGCTCGAAGGGCTCCTGCCAGATCGGCGGCAACCTGTCGTCGAATGCCGGCGGGACGGGCGCGCTCGCCTATGGGACAGCGCGGGACCTGTGTCTCGGCATCGAGGCGGTCCTGCCGGACGGCTCGATGCTCAACGGCCTGCGGCGCCTCAAGAAGGACAATCGCGGCTACGATCTGCGCCATCTTCTCATCGGCGCGGAGGGAACGCTCGGCATCATCACCGGTGCGGTTCTGAAGCTCTTTCCGGCGCCGGCCGGTCGCGAGGTGGCCTATGCGGGACTGCGCTCGGCCGAAGACATGCTGGCGCTTCTCGCCATCGCCGAACGGCATGCGGGAATGCACCTCACCGCCTTCGAATTCCTGCCCCGCATCGGCATGGAGATGACGCTGAAGCACACCGACGGCGTGCGCGATCCCATGGCCGATCCCCATGACTGGTACGTGCTTCTCGAAGTGACCTCCCATCGCTCCGTCGAGGAGGCGTCCGAGACGATGGAGGCCGTTCTCACCAAGGCCTTCGAGGCCGGTATCGTCGAGGATGCGGCCATCGCCCAGTCCAGGCGGCAGGCCGACGACTTCTGGCGCATGCGCGAGGAGATGAGCTGGGCACAGAAGCCCGAGGGCGGATCGATCAAGCACGATGTCTCGGTGCCGGTGGCGAGCATTCCGCAGTTCCTGGCAGAGGCGGGCGAGGCCGTTCTGTCGGCCGTTCCGGGCGCCCGGCCCGTGCCCTTCGGCCATCTCGGCGACGGCAATATCCATTACAACGTCTCGCAGCCGATCGGTGCCGACAAACCTGAGTTTCTGGCCCGATACGACGAGGTGAACGATCTGGTCCACGCCGTCGTCCGTCGCTTCGACGGCAGCTTCTCGGCCGAACACGGGATCGGCGTCCTGAAGGCGGACGAACTCGCCCGCACGAAGGCCGGCCCGGAATACGAGGCGATGCGGGCCATCAAGCGGGCTCTCGATCCTTACGAGATCATGAACCCCGGCAAGGTCATTAAGATCTAATTCAAGTTTTCTTTTCGTTCACTGTGCAACTGGTGAAGTTTGCTTAACCGCCTTTCTTAGGCGGGGCGCAACAGGGCGCGCCTAGATTGGTCTCATCAAAGGCCGGGAGACACCGGCCGACAAGAGAAGCCGAAAACGGCTCTCAGGAGAGGCAAGAGGCGTCATGACCATCAACGTTGCACAGAGCCTGGACCATCTTCCCCGCCCCGAATGGGCGGCAGCGCCCGTCCGCATCGATCCGTCCCTTCCGGTGGCCTCGCAGGCGATCGAAGTGAAGGCGGGCGCCGGTGACGAGGAGACGATCCGCTATCAGGTGACACCCCGCGGCGCCGTCATCCACCGCAAGCTGAGCCGGGCGGGTCTGCCCGTCTCGATCGCCCTGTCGGCCCGTGCCTTTTCGGGCATCGCCGCCCGCGCGATGGAGCACGACGACGGCTCGGTGACCGTGACGCTCGAACTTCACCATCCCAACGACCCCGCGCTCTGCGTGCCCCTTCTGGTCGCCTCCGATCTCTACGACATCGCCGCGGACTGGCGCTCCTGGGCGGATTTCTTCTCCCTGCCCATGCTGATGATCGAGGCCGATGGCACCGTCGTCGCGCTGGAAGACAGCCTCGGCGCGGTCCGGACCGGCGATCCGGCTCCCCGTCGCAGATCCGCCAACCGGGCACGCCGTCCCCGCTTCCTCGCCCGCCGCAAGCCCGGCGGCCTCGGAATGCGCATGATGGTCGATGGCGACGAGATCATCGCGCGTCACTGAAGGAATGGCTCGACGGGCGCACCCCGAGCCCGGCCCTCAGATGAGCTTGAGCCCCCTCAGGCTCGCATGGCCGCTCTTGCCCACGATGATATGGTCGTGGAGGCTGATACCCAAAGGTTTCGCCGTTTCCTGGATCGTCCGCGTCATCTCGATATCGGCGCGCGAGGGCGTCGGGTCTCCCGAAGGATGGTTGTGGACGAGGATGATCGCCGTCGCGTTCAGCTCCAGCGCCCGCCGCACCACCTCGCGCGGATAGACCGGCGTATGGTCCACCGTTCCCTGGCCCTGCACCTCGTCGGCGATGAGGGCGTTCTTCTTGTCGAGAAAGAGCAGGCGGAACTGCTCGCGCGGCTCGTGCGCCATGACGGCCGTGCAGTATTCGAGAACCGCCGACCATGAGGACAAGACCTCGCGCTTGCGCACGGCCGAGCGCATGGCCCGCTGGTTGATGCCGGCGATGATCGCTAGATCCAGCGCCACGGCATCCTTCACGCCTTCCACCTCGGTGAGAAGCCGTCGCGGCGCATTGAGAACCTCCGCGAGCGAGCCGAACCGGGCGATCAGCGCCTTGGCGATCGGTTTCACGTCCTTGCGGGGAATCGATCGGAAAAGAACGAGTTCGAGAAATTCGTAATCGGCGAGCGCATCCGAGCCCTGATCGGCGAAGCGGGCCTTCAATCGCTCGCGATGGCCGTCGTGATGTCTCGGGGCCGCCGCAAGTCCCGGCTTTCCCGCGCGCTCCTCGAGCCCCGAAGGTCGCGCTGTATCGTCATCCGTGTCCGGCGCACCCTTCCGCGTCATTGCCCCGCGCCGTCCGTCAGGCCGCGTCGGTCAGTGGCGGAACGGAGATCCCCGGCGTATCCGAGCCGTTGCGCGAATAGGTGAAGACCTCGCATCCATCCTCGGTGACACCGAGGGAGTGCTCGTATTGCGCCGACAGGCTGCGGTCGCGCGTGACGGCCGTCCAGCCATCGGCCAGGATCTTCACATGCTGGCGGCCGGTATTGATCATCGGCTCGATGGTGAAGATCATGCCGGGCCGCAGTTCCGCGCCTTCGCCACGGCTTCCGTAATGAAGGATGTTCGGCGCGTCGTGGAAGAGCTTGCCGACGCCGTGGCCGCAGAAGTCGCGCACGACCGAGCATCGCTCGGCAACGGCGTATTCCTCGATCGCCGCACCGATATCGCCCACATGGCCGCCGGGTTTCACCGCCGCGATGCCGAGCTGCAGCGCCCGATAGGTGACCTCGCAGAGCCGTTCGCTCGCCCGCTTGACCTGGCCGACGGGATACATGCGCGAGGAATCCCCGTGCCAGCCGTCGACCACATAGGTCACGTCGATATTGACGATATCGCCTTCCTTCAGCGGCTTCTGGTTGGGAATGCCATGGCAGACCACGTGATTGATCGAGGTGCAGACGCTCTTCGTATAGCCCCGGTAGTGAAGCGAGGCCGGCGCGGCGCCGCGATCGAGGCCGAACTGCCAGACGAAATCGTCGATGGCTTGGGTCGTCACGCCCGGCTTGACGATGTCGACGAGGGCATCGAGGCATTCGGCGGTGACGCGCGAGGCGCGGCGCATGCCCTCGAAGGCTTCCGGTCCATAGATTCGGATCGCACCCGTATTGCGCTGGGGATCGGCTTCGGCTTCAAGATAGGTGGTCATGGCGATCGGCTCGGGGTGTTTCAGGACGGGTCCACCGAACCTTTGTCGCGGACGGGGATCGGGACGACCGGCGTGATGGCTTTCAGGGTGATGTCGCACCGAACGCCGTAGGCTTCAACCCCTCGTGCGCGCGCCTCAGCGAACGCCGCCGCATAGGCGGGATCGAGATCGACCGCGAAACCGATCTCGTCGCAGTCGGCGCGCTGGACGACATAGAGCATCACCGCCCGTGCGCCGGCGTCGACCTGATCTGAGAGTTCGCGCAGATGCTTGGCGCCGCGCGTCGTCACGCAGTCCGGAAATTCGGCAAGGCCGGCCCGGCGCATCAGGTGGACATTCTTCACCTCCACATAGACCGGGCGCCCGCCATCCTCCTCGCCGAGAAGATCGATCCGCGAATTGAGACCGTATTTCACCTCGCGGCGCAACGGTCCGATCCCGCGAAGCTCCGGCACGAGGCCGGCGGCCAGCGCTTCCTCGGCGAGGCGGTTCGGCAGGCCGGTGTTGATGCCGACAAGGGTTCCGTCCGCCTCCACCACCTCCAGCGTCATCGGCAGCTTGCGGGCCTTGTTCGGCGAGCGCGACAGCCAGACCCTCGAGCCCGGCGCCTTGAGGCCCATCATCGCACCGGGATTGGGGCAGTGAACCGTCACCTCCTCGCCGGTTTCTTCGATGACGACATCGGCGAGGAACCGCTTGTAGCGCTGGAGAAGGCGGGCGGGGAGCAGCGGGGAGGAGAAGTCGGCCATCGGACCCTGCTATTGCGGCAGGCCCCGATCGTCAACGCGCCGCGATGCTGGGGCCTTTGACCCGATTCAAGGATCGGGTCCAAGGTTTGGGTTTCCTGCCGACCCATCGGATGGTCCGAAATCCGGGTCGACATTTCGGTTCGATGCTGGAGGCCGAAAACGGCAATGTGTCGGAACCCGGAACGGCAAAACGCCCGCCGAGCCGGGCTCGACAGGCGTTTCGTCTGCGATGATGCTCCGCCGAAAGGATCGGCGGAGCCTTCATGATGGGCTGTCGGAGCCCGCGAGCGATCTCTTAGGAGTCGTCGCGGTTGCCCTTGAGGGCCGCACCGAGGATGTCGCCGAGCGAAGCGCCGGAGTCGGACGAGCCGAACTGCGCCACGGCTTCCTTCTCCTCGGCGATCTGCAGCGCCTTGATCGACAGGCCGACCCGGCGGGCCTTCTTGTCGAACTGGGTGACGCGTGCGTCGATCGTCTGGCCGACCGAGAAGCGCTCGGGGCGCTGCTCGTCGCGGTCGCGGGCGAGATCGGAGCGGCGGATGAAGGAGGTGAGATCGGTATCGACGATCTTGACCTCGATGCCGCCGTCGTTGACCGCCGTCACCTCACAGGAGACGACCGAGCCGCGACGGACTTCACCGGCTTCGGCAGCTTCGACGAACGGATCGCCGCCGACCTGCTTCATGCCGAGCGAGATCCGCTCCTTCTCGACGTCGACGTCGAGAACCTGAGCCTTGACGAGGTCGCCCTTGTTGAACTCCTCGATCACCTGCTCGCCCGGACGGTTCCAGTCGAGATCGGAGAGATGGACCATGCCGTCCACATCGCCTTCGAGACCGATGAAGAGACCGAACTCGGTCTTGTTCTTCACTTCGCCCTCGACGATGGCGCCGACCGGGAACTTCTCGGCGAACGCATCCCACGGGTTCTGGAGCGTCTGCTTCAGGCCGAGCGAGATGCGGCGCTTGTTCGGGTCGACTTCGAGAACCACGACCTCGACCTCCTGGGAGGTGGCGAGGATCTTGCCCGGATGGACGTTCTTCTTCGTCCAGGACATCTCGGAGACGTGGATGAGCCCTTCGATGCCCGGCTCCAGCTCGACGAACGCACCGTAGTCGGTGATGTTCGTGACGCGTCCCGTGACCTTGACGCCCATCGGATACTTGACGCCGATGCCGTCCCACGGATCGGCCTCGAGCTGCTTCATGCCGAGCGAGATGCGATGGGTATCCTGGTTGATGCGGATGATCTGGACCTTCACGGTCTGACCGATCTGCAGGATCTCCGTCGGATGGTTCACGCGGCGCCACGCCATGTCGGTGACGTGCAGCAGACCATCGATGCCGCCCAGATCGACGAACGCACCGTAGTCGGTGATGTTCTTGACGATACCGTCGACGACCTGACCCTCTTCGAGGTTCTGGACGATCTCGGAGCGCTGCTCGGCGCGGCTCTCTTCCAGAACGGTCCGGCGCGAGACGACGATGTTGCCGCGGCGCTTGTCCATCTTGAGGATCTGGAAGGGCTGCGGGGTGTTCATCAGCGGCGTCACGTCGCGGATCGGACGGATGTCGACCTGGGAACGCGGAAGGAAGGCCACGGCCCCGTCGAGGTCGACCGTGAAGCCGCCCTTGACCTGGTTGAAGATCTGGCCTTCGACCTTCTCGTTCTCGTTGAACTTGGCTTCGAGGCGGATCCAGCTCTCCTCGCGGCGAGCCTTGTCGCGCGACAGGACGGCCTCGCCCAGCGCGTTCTCGATGCGCTCGACATAGACCTCGACCTCGTCGCCGACCTTCAGGTCGCCGTCGCGGCCCTTGGCGCCGAATTCCTTGAGGGCGACGCGGCCCTCGACCTTCAGGCCGACGTCGACGACGGCCATATCCTTCTCGATCGCGACGACGGTGCCCTTGATCACCGAGCCTTCTGCAACGTCCTGCTCGTGGAACGAGGCCTCGAGCATGGAGGCGAAATCATCGCGAGAGGGATTGAGATTTGACATTCGTTCTCCTTGAAGACCTTTCCGGCTCATCAAAACCGCTGGAAAGGCATTGCGCCGGTGATCGCCGAAAGGACGATCGGGTTCGAGTATCCAAGGTCCGAAGATCGGGTTCCGCCCGCAAGGCGCCGGGGCGCCGGGATGCGGGCAAGGCGGCCGCCGCGAGGACTTGCGCTCGGGCAGGGCCGCCGTCCGGCGCGAAGAACGCCGAAACGGACCGGTTCATCGAAGTCCGCACTCCAGAGCCCCGTCTCGCCTTCGGCGATATCGAAGCCCCATGAGCGAAAAGGGCGTACCCTCTTCACGAAGGCCGCCCGTCGAACTCCGTCCCGGCTAGGTCTGAATGTGCGCGTCGATCAGACGGCACGCCTCGCGGAACACGCCTTCTATACTCAATTCGCTGGTGTCCAGCAAGTGCGCGTCCTCGGCCGGTTTCAGGGGGGCTACGGCGCGATTGGAGTCCCGGTCGTCGCGCTGGCGGACCTCCTCGAGAATCGTTTCGTAGACGACGGCCCGGCCCTTGGCGTTCAGCTCGTCGGTGCGCCTGCGCGCCCGCACCTCGGCGCTCGCCACGACGAAGATCTTCACGTCCGCATTCGGGCAGATCACCGTGCCGATATCGCGTCCGTCGAGAAGGGCGCCGGTGGGGCGGTCCGCGAAATCGCGCTGGAACGCGGTGAGGGCCCTGCGAACGCCCTCATGGGCTGCGACGCGCGATGCGAGTTCACCCGCTTCGCGTCCGCGCAGGGCGCCCTCGTCGATATCGCCGGTGTCGAGATCGCGTGCCAGCGGCTCCATCGCCTGCGGATCGTCGAGATCGAGCCCTTGTGCGGCGGCCTTGCGACCGACCGCCCGGTAGAGGAGGCCGGTATCGAGATATGGCAGGCTGTAATGGGCCGCGAGCTGCTTTGCGAGCGTGCCCTTGCCGGCGGCCGCCGGTCCATCGATGGCGATGACGAGGGGTCTGGCCATTGCGGAGTTCATCCTTCGTCTGATGTCTGATCGTCCGCGCTCACGGAAGGCGCGGCAAGATCGATGCGGTTTTGGTCGTCGAGAACGAGGAGAACGCCGGCGATGGCCGCGCCCAGGAGATAGGGAATCGCGACGACGAACAGGAGAAGTTCGAGCTGGCCGAACCAGCGTGCGAGGGTCAGGAGCCCGTCGAGGACGCCATTGCCCGTATCGAGGGCGCTTGCCGCGCCTTCGCCGCGCAATTCGGCCATGCGCCTCGCGGCCTCCTCATTCTCCCAGACGATCGCGACCGCCATGCACACCGCGAAGAAGAGCGGCATGGGCAGGAGCGCGATCAGGCGAGCGCGCAGCGTTGCGTGGTTCGGCTTCAGTCCACGCGCCTTGTACCGCCCGTAGATGAAGGAGAGCGGGGAGAACAGGAGAAGGACGACCAGGGCGGCGATCATCGATCGGGCGCAGCCTCTTCGATCGTCCCGCCAAAGCGTCTCATCATGTCCGGAAAGTCGGGAAAGCTCGTCGCGATCATGCGCCCGTCGTCGACGGTAACCGGGCTTTTCGCGGCGAGGCCGAGAACGAGGAAGCTCATGGCGATGCGATGATCGAGATGGGTGACGACGATTCCCCCGCCATAGGCCGCGCCGTCCGGATCGCCCTCGACGATCAGCCAGTCCTCGCCCTCTTCGTGGGCGATGTTGTTGGCGGCAAGGCCGGCGGCGACGGCGGAGAGCCGATCGGACTCCTTGACGCGCAACTCGTCGAGGCCGCGCATGACCGTGCGTCCCTTCGCGAACGCCGCCGCGATGGCGAGAACCGGATACTCGTCGATCATCGAGGGCGCGCGATCGGGCGGAACCTCGATGCCGCGAAGCTCAGAATGGCGCACCCGCAGATCGGCGACGTCCTCACCCCCTTCGGTCCGGCGGTCGATGATCTCGATAGAGGCGCCCATTTCGAGGAGCGTCTCGACGAGCCCGGTCCGGGTCGGATTCATGAGAACGTTCTCGATCGTCACGTCCGAACCCGGCACGATCAGCGCCGCGACGATCGGGAACGCGGCCGAGGAGGGGTCGCCCGGCACCTGGAAATCGGCGAGCCCCTTCAATTCACCCTGACCTTCGAGGCGGATATGGCGGACGCCGTCGCCATCGGTCTCGATCTCGATTGCGGCACCGAAGCCCTCGAGCATCTTCTCGGTATGGTCGCGCGTCATCACCGGCTCGACCACGGTGGTGATGCCCGGCGTGTTGAGGCCGGCGAGCAGCACCGCGCTCTTGACCTGCGCGGAAGCCATGGGCACCCGGTATTCGATCGGCGTCGCGGCCTTCGGGCCGTGTAGGGAGAGCGGCAGGCGCCCCTTGGAGCGCGAAACCACCTGAACGCCCATTTCGCGCAAGGGGTCGAGCACCCGGCCCATCGGGCGCTTGGAAAGCGATGCGTCGCCGACAAAGGTCGTTCCGAAGTGATAGGAGCCGACGAGGCCCATGGTCAGCCGCGCGCCGGTGCCGGCATTACCGAAGTCGAGAACGTCTTCGGGTTCGAGCAGGCAGCCATTGCCGACGCCCTCGACCACGTAGACATCCCCCTCCTTGCGGATGAGCGCGCCCATCGCCTGCATCGCCCGGCCGGTGGCGAGAACATCCTCGCCCTCCAGGAGCCCGGTGACGCGCGTGGTGCCGGAGGCGAGCCCGCCGAACAGGAAGGCGCGATGCGAGATCGACTTGTCGCCGGGCACGCGGGCCGTGCCGCTGAGGCCGTTCCCCCCTCGTGCCGTCATCGGGCGTGGCGCGTGGCTGTCGCTGTGCATGTCGGTCTTTCTTCGTCTGCGTCTCGGCATGGTTCGGGGCCTTGGCCCCGCCGTCTTATTGCATCGCGCGCGGATGCTTTGACAAGGCGCGTACCAGCACGTAAGGCCAAACCCGTTTTATCACGCCACACGGCTGTTCCGGCATGGGCCGGTGGCTGGCGCCCAGAGGGCGCGAGGAACTGGGTGCCGCGACGGCCGGGCTGCGGCCGGATCGGCGCAGCGAGCGCAATCTCCAGATATCGATGTACCGACACCTGCAAGCGAGGCAGACATGGCCAAACCCGAACTCGGAACGAAGCGGATCGACCCTGAAACGGGTCGCAAGTTCTACGATCTCAACAAGGACCCGATCGTTTCGCCCTATACCGGAAAGTCCTACCCGCTCTCCTTCTTCGAGGGCGAGGCGGAGATGAAGTCGAAGTCCAAGTCCCGCGTGAAGGAGGAGGACGACGAGGAGGAGACGGAAGTCGAGATGGACTCCGATTCCGACGAGAAGACCGTTTCCCTCAACGATGTCGAGGACGACGAGACGGACAAGTCCAGCAAGAATTCGCCCGATGTGGACGACAGCGAGGACGACGACGTCACGGTCGACGATGACGACGACGACGACAGCTTCCTCGAAGATGACGACGACGACGATGACGACGTGTCCGACATCCTCGGCGGCGGGCGCGACGACGACGACGATTCCTGAGGGGGTTCGGCCCGGCCGGTGGTTCGGGCAACCACTGCAAGAAATCTAAGGGGGAGCGGGGTGCCGTCAGGCGTCCCGCTTTTTCTTTGTTGAAGGCTGTTGCCGCGAGCGGAAGCGGGCGGGGGCGATGCGGATCGCAAGCTTCCGGGAGGCTCGCTGAATCGGTCGGCAAAGCGGAGCCGAGTTTCGGATCGGCCGGCGGGTCTTCGGGGAATGGGAGCCTCGGACCGGTTTCGGAAATCGGGTCTCGCGGGGCAAGAATGGTCGAACCTTCGAGGCCGAACGCCTTCCTCGATCGCCATGTCGCAAAAGCGTCGAAACAATCGGATCGAATTGCGAAAAGCGCTTGACGCTCCCGCGCCACTCGACTACACCGCCGACATCACGACGCGGTGCTTCTCAGGGCTCCGCGACGGTCCGCGCCCAGAGCGCGGCGTGGGGCTATAGCTCAGCTGGGAGAGCGCTACAATGGCATTGTAGAGGTCAGCGGTTCGATCCCGCTTAGCTCCACCAATCTTTTAAATCTCCTTTTTATCGAACATGTGACAGCCGATCCGGCCGTCTTCCTGTGTCTCGTGACGAAGCTTTTCAGTCGTCGAATTCGGGTCCCGCTTTCTGCCGCGATAGGGTAGAACCCGCTTGCGCCCCGGGATCGGCGGAGTGCAATTGCGGTGAGGGGAGGACTTCGATGAAGCGGTCGGACATCAATCGGATCATGGCGGAGGCGAGCGAGCTCATCGCGCGGCATGGCTTTACGCTTCCGCCGTTCGCAAGGTGGACGCCGCAGGAGTTCCGGGCCCGCAGGAGCAAGGCGCGCCACATCATCGAAAGCCGGTGCGGGTGGGACGTGACGGATTACGGAGCAGGGCGCTTCGAGGAGATGGGCCTCTTCCTCTTCACCCTGCGCAACGGGCGCCTCGCGGACCTCACGGCGGGCCGCGGCATGTGTTACGCCGAAAAGCTTCTCATCACGCGCGAGCGACAACTCAGCCCCATGCATACCCATGTGCTGAAGGCCGAGGACATCATCAATCGCGGCGGCGCGACGCTGGTGGTGGAACTGTTCGGCTCCGACGAGGCGGGGCGGTTTTCTGCCGATGCCGGCGGGCGGGTCATGTGCGACGGGATCGAACGCGCGTTCGGGCCGGGCGAGCGTCTTCGCCTCGCGCCCGGTGAGAGCGTGACACTCATGCCGGGCGACTGGCACGCCTTCTGGGCGGAGGGAGGCGACGTGCTCGTGGGTGAGGTCTCGACCGTCAACGACGACGAGGAGGACAACATCTTCCGCGAGCCGATCGGACGATTCTCGACGATCGAGGAGGATGTGGAGCCAACCCACCTTCTCGTCAGCGATTACGCGCACTGGCTCGCCTGAGGGCCCGCGGCCGGGAATCGGCGGCGAAGGGACCGCGTAAAAAAAGCCGCCGGTGCGAGCCGGCGGCTTTTTTCGCTCAGTCTGCGAGGCGGGCGCTCTGATGCTTCGGCCTCGATCTGCGCCGGAGCGCCATCAACCCTTCGGCGGAACCTTGGGCAGCCTGTTTGCGCTCGCGCCACGGGCCGTCGGGGCCGCCTCGTCCCTGGCGGTCTCGCCGTCTTCGTCCTCGTCTTCGTCGAATTCGTCCTCGTCGACGTCTTCGATGTCAGAGCCGTCGGCCGCGACGAGATCACGCTTGCGCTTGGCAGACTTTGACTTCGGCGGCGTATCGTCGGGGATCGATTCCAGCGCGATGGATTTAGCGCCGTTCTCGTCCTCGACGATCGTGACCTTGACCGTGCCGCCACGCTTCAGCTTGCCGAAGAGAACTTCGTCGGCGAGCGGCTTCTTGATGTGCTCCTGAATCACGCGACCGAGCGGGCGCGCGCCCATCTGCTCGTCGTAACCCTTCTCCGCAAGCCAGGTGATCGCTTCGGGCGAGAGCTCGAAGATCACGTTGCGCTCCGAGAGCTGGGCTTCCAGCTGCATGACGAACTTCTCGACCACCTGATGGATGACGGGGGTCGGAAGCGCGCCGAACGGGATGATCGCATCCAGCCGGTTGCGGAATTCCGGCGTGAACATCCGGTTGATCGCTTCCTCGTCCGCGCCACTGCGCCGCGAATTGCCGAAGCCGATCGTCGCCTTCTGCATCTCGGCCGCACCCGCATTGGTCGTCATGATCAGGATCACGTTGCGGAAGTCGATCTGCTTGCCGTTGTGATCGGTCAGACGCCCGTGATCCATGACCTGGAGCAGGATGTTGAACAGGTCGGGATGAGCCTTCTCGATCTCGTCGAGCAGCAGCACGCAATGCGGATGCTGGTCGACGCCATCGGTGAGGAGACCGCCCTGGTCGAAGCCCACATAGCCCGGAGGCGCGCCGATGAGGCGCGAAACGGTATGGCGCTCCATGTATTCGGACATGTCGAAGCGGAGCATCTGGACGCCCAGCGTGGAGGCGAGCTGCTTTGCGACCTCGGTCTTGCCGACGCCGGTCGGACCCGAGAAGAGGTAGGAGCCGATCGGCTTGTCCGGCTCGCGCAGGCCTGCCCGCGACAGCTTGATCGCCGAGGCGAGGGCCTCGATCGCCTGATCCTGGCCGTAGACGACGCGCTTCAGCTGGGTATCGAGATTGGCGAGAACCTCCTCGTCGTCCTTGGAGACGGTCTTGGGCGGAATGCGCGCCATGGTGGCGATGGTCGCCTCGATCTCCTTGACGCCGATCGACTTCTTCCGCTTCGATTCCACCAGCAACATCTGCGAGGCGCCGGTCTCGTCGATCACGTCGATCGCCTTGTCGGGCAGCTTGCGGTCGTTGATGTAGCGCGAGGACAGCTCCACCGCCGACTTGATGGCGTCGCTCGTGAACTTCACCTTGTGGAAGTCCTCGAAATACGGCTTCAGGCCGGTCAGGATCGAGATCGCGTCCTCGACGGACGGCTCGTTCACGTCGATCTTCTGGAAGCGCCGCACCAGTGCGCGGTCCTTCTCGAAGAACTGGCGATACTCCTTGAACGTGGTCGAGCCGATACAGCGGATCGCGCCCGAGGACAGCGCGGGCTTCAGGAGGTTGGACGCGTCCATCGCGCCGCCGGACGTCGCGCCCGCGCCGATCACCGTGTGGATCTCGTCGATGAAGAGAACCGAGTTCGGATACTCCTCGAGCTCCTTCACGACCTGCTTTAGGCGTTCCTCAAAGTCGCCGCGATAGCGGGTGCCGGCGAGAAGCGTGCCCATGTCGAGCGAGAAGATCGTCGCATCCGCCAGCACCTCCGGCACGTCGCCGTCGATGATGCGCTTGGCGAGGCCTTCCGCGATCGCGGTCTTGCCGACGCCCGGATCGCCCACATAGAGCGGGTTGTTCTTGGACCTGCGGCACAGGACCTGGATCGTGCGGTTGATCTCGTCGGCCCGGCCGATCAGCGGATCGATCTTTCCGTGCCGCGCCTTCTCGTTGAGATTGACGCAGTAGGCGGTGAGGGCGTCCTGGTTCTTCTTCTTGCCGTCCTCGTCCGGTCCGATCGTCTGCTGGTCGTCCTCGGTTCCGGTCACGGGGCGGCTTTCCGAGCCCCCGGGACGCTTGGCGATGCCGTGGGAAATGAAGTTGACCGCGTCGTAGCGCGTCATCTCCTGCTCCTGCAGGAAGTAGGCGGCATGGCTTTCGCGCTCGGCGAAGATGGCGACGAGCACGTTCGCGCCGGTCACCTCTTCGCGGCCCGACGACTGCACGTGGATGACCGCGCGCTGGATGACCCGGTGGAATCCGGCCGTCGGCTTGGACTCCTCGCCGTGCCCGGTCACGAGGTTGGAGAGTTCGTTGTCGATATAGCTGACGAGATTGGTCTTCAGCGCGCCGACATCGACATTGCAGCCGCGCATGACGGCAGCCGCGTCGCTGTCCTCGACGAGGGCGAGAAGCAGATGTTCGAGCGTCGCGAATTCCTGGTGGCGCTCATTGGCCAGCGTCAACGCTTGATGAAGCGATTTCTCAAGACTTTCGGAAAATGTCGGCAAGCTTCACCTCAATTCTTTTCCATCACGCATTGCAGCGGATGTTGGTGCTGACGAGCGAAATCCATCACCTGAGTCACCTTGGTTTCGGCCACCTCGTAAGTGAAGACGCCGCATTCCCCGACCCCGTGTCGATGGACATGCAACATGATCCGCGTCGCAGCCTCGCGGTCCTTCTGGAAGAACCGTTCGAGGACGTGGATGACGAACTCCATCGGAGTGTAATCGTCGTTCAGAAGGAGGACTCTGTAAAGGCTCGGTTTCTGTAATTTCGGTTTCGTCCGTGTGATGACCGACGTGCCCGTTCCACCGTCCTCGTCGTTCTTCTCAGCCTGCATGACCGCCGGCTGGAAGCCGTAGGATCGGGAGCCGGGAACGGCGGTGGGTCTGATCGATGTCCTCATCGCTTCGTATGTATGCATGCTCGATCCCGTTTGAAGTCCGGCGCCTTGCGCGACAAATCGCCAACCCGTGAATGGGCGAAACCTTGCCCGGCACGCCGCAGGTCCGGCCCTGTCGAAAGCCGGCCCTGCACCTTGACGATCCCGAGGGGACGCATGCCGCCTCTGGGGTTCGGTTCGGCCCGGGTCGAAATGGCGGCTAGAGGGCTGCCTTGATCGCCTCGCAATGCTCTTTCAGCACGTCCCTGTCGACCTCGCCCGCCGCATGCTTGCGGCTCTCGGTTCCGGCATAGGACGGAATGACGTGGAAATGGAGGTGGAACACCGTCTGTCCGGCCGCCTCCTCGTTGAACTGAATGATCTGCACACCGTCGGCCTCGAAAGCCTTCTTTGCCGCCCGGGCGATCTTCGCGACGATCGGGATCGTCCTGGCCAGCGCCTCGTCGGATGCGTCGAGAAGGTTGCGGGACGGGGCCTTCGGAATGATCAGGCAGTGGCCCTTGGTCTGGGGCATGATGTCCATGATGACGAGCGTATCCTCGTCCTCGTATACGGTGATCGCGGGGATCTCCCCCCGCAGCATTCTGCCGAAGATGTTGCTGTCGTCGTAAGCCGGCATCGCGGTTTCCCCCGTGTTCGCGTCTCGCTCAATGTTAGTCGCCGGACGCCAGATTTCCATCGAGGCGATCGCCCGGATGCGCGAGGTAGCGCGCATGACCCTCGGGGCGTGCGTCCTCAGCCCTTGCGGAACGGCGTATGTCCCCCGAGCAGGGTTCCGATCTGGTCCACCTCCTCGCGCTCGGCCTCCAGATAATCTGCGATCGCGGCGCGAAGGCCGGGATGGCGGATGAAATGGGCCGAATGGGTGGTGACGGGTTCGTAGCCGCGCGCGATCTTGTGCTGCCCTTGCGCGCCCGCCTCCACAACGCCGAGGCCGCGGGCGATCGCGAAATCGATGGCCTGATGGTAGCAGACCTCGAAATGCAGAAAGGGGTGATCCTCGATACAGCCCCAGTTGCGCCCGTAGAGCCGGTCCTTGCCGATGAAGTTCAGGGCGCCAGCGATATAGCGGCCTTCGCGCTTCGCCATGACGAGAAGGATACGGTCCGCCATCCGTTCCGAGACGAGGGTGAAGAAGCGCCGGTTCAGATAGGGCCGGCCCCATTTGCGCGCCCCGGTATCCATGTAGAAGCGATAGAACGCGTCCCAGGCCTCCTCGGTGAGATCCGCACCCGTCAGCCAGACGATCTCGATCCCGTTTTCGAGCGCCTTCTCGCGCTCCTTGCGCAGATCCTTGCGCTTGCGCGAGGTAAGGCTTGCGAGGAAGTCGTCATAGGCACCATAGCCGCGATTGATGAAGTGGAACTGCTGGTCGGTGCGATGCAGCCAGTCCGCGCTTTCCATCGCCGCAAGGTCGTCCGCGCGCAGGAAGGTCGCATGGGCGGACGAGACGTCGGCCTGCCCGCAATAGGCCTCGATGCCCTGCACGAGCGCACGCCGGAAAAGGCCCGACAACGGCCCGTTGCCGGCGAGAAGGCGAGGGCCGCCGGCCGGCGTGAAGGGCACGGACAACTGGAGCTTGGGATAATATTGCCCGCCGGCACGCTGGAACGCATCGGCCCAGCCGTAGTCGAAGACGTATTCGCCCTGGCTGTGCGTCTTGGCATAGGCCGGAGCGAGCGCCCGGACCTCGCCGGCGTCGTCCTCCAGAACGAGATGCTGGACGAACCAGCCGGTCCGCTCCCCGACGCATCCCGAATCTTCGAGGGACGACAGGAAGGCATGGGACAGGAAGGGGTTGGACGGACCCTCGCCTGGGCCCGCCGGTGCGGCCTCGTTCTCGGCCAACCGATCCCAGATCGAGGCATTGACGGCATGGATGTCGTCCACGACCCGAAGGCTCAACGCGGCGGCATGGTTCGGTTCGGCTTCGCTCATGGGACGGGAGATATGGAGACCGGCCCGGCGCGGCAACCGGACCGGAATGCCGCGGCACTCAGGCTGCGGCGACGTCGTCCGGCAGAAAGCCTTCGAAGGTGATCTGCTCGCAGGACGAGAGGGCGGCTGCCGCCTCCTCCTTCGAGCGGATCGTCCAGCAGAGAACGGGAATGCTCTGTGCGCGAAGGGACTGCGTGAACGCATTGGGAAGGGCGGCATGATCGTAGGAGACGAAATCGAGCCCGTGACCGGCGACCCGCCGATGGGCTTCGAACTCGGCCTCCGTGGCCCCTTCCGCCGTCAGCCCGACCGGACGATCGGGGCAGACCTTTCTGCAGGCCGAGACCAAATGCGGCGCGAAGGACATCAGCGCAGCCGGCCCGTCATAGCCCGAAAGGGCCGCGCAGACGGTGTCGGCGAAATGCGCGTCCTCCCCGGCCGATCGACCTTTGAGTTCGATGAGCAGCGGCACCCGGCCGCCGACCAGCGACAGAAAATCGGCGAAGGTCGGGATCGTCTCCTCGGTTCCGCAGAGGTTTAGCCGCCGGGCCTCATCGCTCTCCATCGCCCGCACGTCGCCGCCCATGACCGTGAGGCGCGCCAGATCGTCGTCGTGGAAGACGAGCGGCACGCCATCGGCCGAGAGCTGCAGATCGCATTCGATGCCGAAACCCGCACGCATCGCGGCCCGCGCCGCCGCGCGCGAGTTCTCCGGGATCGTCCGATTGCCGTCGTGCAGCCCCCTGTGGGCATAGGGGCGTGCGGTCAACCAGCCGGGTGCGGTCGTCATCGTCACTTCAGTTCGAAGAGCGCTTCGATCTCGACCGGCGCGTCGAGCGGCAGGCTGGGCACGCCGACGGCCGAGCGCGCGTGCGGGCCGCTCTCACCCAAAATCTCGGCGAGAAAATCGGACGCGCCGTTGGCGACCTTGTGCTGCTCGGTGAAGCCTGCATCGCTCGCCACGAAGACCGTCAGCTTCAGCAGCCGTTCGACCTTGTTCCAGTCGCCGCCGATCGCTGCCTTGGTCTGAGCGAGGATGTTGATCGCGCAGAACTTCGCGGCCTTACGGCCCTCTTCGAGCGAGACGCCGGCGCCGAGCTTGCCGGTCGCCGTCAGCTTGCCGGCATCGAGCGGCAACTGGCCTGAGGTCTGGAGCAGCGAGCCGTAGGTGACGAAGGGCACGTAGTTCGCGGCGGGTGCGGCCGCTTCCGGCAGCGTGACGCCGGCGTCCTGAAGGCGCGTTTCGATCGGATGGGTCATGGTCGTCGTGTTCCTTTATGTCGCGATCGCGTCGTTCTATAGAGGGGCCTGGTCGAACCCGGCGATCGATCCCGGCCTCGCCGGCCTAGCCGAGATAGTCCTGACGCGAAAGAGCAAAGACCGATGGCGATTTTGGGTATGTCTGCGGCCCCGGCAAGTCTTGCGGCGCTTCTTGTCCTCGGTTTGGGGGCGGGCGGAGCTTCGGCGGCGCAGCTTCTGCCCCATCGTGCCGTCTACGATCTCGCGCTCGACCAGGCGACCCAGACGGATTTCGACTCGATCGACGGGCGGATCGTCGTCGAGATCACCCAGCGCTCCTGCGAGGCCTATGAACTCGATTATCGCTTCGTGGCCCGCTTTCTGACCGATCGCGAACTGACCGTCGTCGACCAGCACATCGAACTGGAAGAGCCGGTGGAGGGCGAGAGCCTGCGTTTTTCCAGCAAGTCGACGGTGGACGGTCTGGGGGAACAGGCCTCCGCCGGGACGGCGACGACGCGCGACGGACGAACGCAGGTCGATTACCGGGAGCCCGACGAGCGGGATGTGGACATCCCGGCCGCCGCCTTCCCGATCGCCCATACGCGCAATCTGATCGACGCCGCCCGTTCGGGCGCATTCGTCTACGAGACGGCGATCTTCGACGGCGATGCCGAGGCCGAGAAGGAGACGCGGTCCACCTCCATCATCGCCTCGCTCGCTGCGCCCGGCGGCAGCCAGGCGACGGCGGACGAGACAGCGGTGGCGGAGGAGCGGCAAGAGGACGGACCCGCCGGCAAGGAGCGCGAGGGAACACCTGCCGAAGACAGCGCCGGCGCTCGCGCCCTTCGCGATCACGAGCGCTGGCGCGTCAGCGAGGCCTATTACGACAAGACCGGCTCGGCCGACGGCGCTCCGGATTTCACCACCAGCTACACGCTCTACGACAACGGCGTCTCCGACGACCTGACGATGAATTTCGACGGTTACTCCCTGACCGGCTCGATGAGCGAGTTCACGCCGCTTGGCGCCGAAGACTGCAAGCCGTCGGAGCGTTGAACCGACACCTCGCAATGCCCATCTGAGGGCTTCGCGCCACTGTAGCCGGACTTGCCTTCGGGGCAGGGATGGTGTACCGGCGCGCTCATTCCACACACGGGAACGGACCTGACGCATCCTTCACGAAGGGCGCAGAAGGGCCACCGGTGGCGAAGATTTCGCTTCTCCCGTGCTAGGTCAAACCGGAAAAGGCAGAGAAATGGCACTTCCCGAATATTCCATGCGTCAGCTCCTCGAGGCGGGCGTTCACTTCGGCCACCAGACCCATCGCTGGAACCCGAAGATGGCGCCGTATATCTTCGGTGCCCGCAACAACATCCACATCCTCGATCTGGCACAGACGGTTCCGCTGCTGCATCGCGCCCTGCAGGCCGTGTCGGACACGGTCGCCCGCGGCGGCCGCGTGCTGTTCGTCGGCACCAAGCGCCAGGCCTCCGACATCATCGCCGATGCCGCCCAGCGCTCGGCCCAGTACTACGTCAACGCCCGCTGGCTCGGCGGCATGATGACGAACTGGAAGACGATCTCCCATTCGATCAAGCGTCTTCGCACGCTCGACGAGCTCCTCGCCGGCGAAGCCCAGGGCTTCACCAAGAAGGAGCGCCTGACCCTGACGCGCGAGCGCGACAAGCTCGAGACCGCCCTCGGCGGTATTCGCGACATGGGCGGCGTGCCGGACATGATGTTCATCATCGACACCAACAAGGAGTCGATCGCGATCGACGAGGCCCGCCGCCTCGGCATCCCGGTCGTCGCCGTCGTCGATTCGAACTGCGATCCGGCCCGCGTCGACTACCCGATCCCAGGCAATGACGACGCCTCGCGCGCCATCGCTCTCTACTGCGACCTGATCGCCCGCGCCGCCGTTGACGGCATCGCGCGCCAGCAGGGCGACAGCGGCATGGACATCGGCGCCCTGGAAGACGCACCGGTCGAGGTGCTCGAGGACGTCAAGGACGAAGACGCTGCGACCGACCAGCCGGGCGAAGCTGATGTCGAGAACCAGCCGACGGGCCAGGCGGCCCAGACCGCCGCGACGCCGGCCGGCTGACGTCAACCGCCCGTCATGGGCTCGTGACATCGAATGCGGGCAGGCGCGGCCAGTGCCGGCCGGCCCGTATCAGATCTTATTCGGCGCACCCGTTCTGAACGACGCGGTGCGCCATTCAATTCGACGTAAAGGACGATGAGATGGCCATTACCGCTTCCATGGTGAAGGAACTGCGCGAGGCGACCGGCGCAGGCATGATGGACTGCAAGACCGCGCTGAACGAGACGAACGGCGACATGGAAGCCGCGATCGACTGGCTGCGGACCAAGGGCATCGCCAAGGCCGACAAGAAGTCCGGCCGCACCGCGGCCGAGGGCCTGATCGGCGTCGCGTCCAACGGCGACACGGCCGTTGTCGTGGAAGTCAATTCCGAGACCGACTTCGTCGCGCGCAACGAGGAATTCCAGACGCTCGTCCGCAGCATCGCGAACGTCGCCCTGACCACGGACGGCTCGACCGAGGCGGTTGCAGGCGCGACCTATCCGGATGCCGGCAAGTCCGTCTCCGACACGATCAAGGACCGGATCGGCACCATCGGTGAGAACCTCCAGCTTCGCCGCTCGGCACAGCTGACGGTCTCCGAGGGCGCGGTCGCGACCTACATCCACAACCAGGTGGCCGACGGCCTCGGCAAGCTCGGCGTGCTCGTTGCGATCGAGACCGACGCCGACAAGGAAAAGATGACCGCCTTCGGCCGTCAGGTCGCCATGCACATCGCGGCGACCAATCCGCTCGCCCTGTCCCCGGATCAGGTGAGCGCCGACGTCGCCGAGCGCGAGAAGGCGATCTTCTCCGATCAGGCCCGCCAGTCGGGCAAGCCGGAAAACATCATCGAGAAGATGGTGGAAGGCCGCATGCGCAAGTTCTACGAGGAGGTCGCTCTCCTCAAGCAGTCCTTCGTGATCAATCCCGACCTCACGGTCGAGAAGGCGCTCGAAGACGCTGCCAAGGATGCCGGCGGCACCGCGAAGATCACCGGCTATGTCCGCTTCGCTCTCGGCGAGGGCGTCGAGCGCGAGGCGAGCGACTTTGCGGCGGAGGTCGCGGCCGCGGCTGGTCGCTGATACGCAAGGGACGAGTTTCCCAAGCGGCCAACGGCCTGAGGGAAAGTTTACGAGGGCGTCCGCTTCACAAGCGGGCGCCCTTCCTGTATCGCAAGGGCCGCTCGCGCGAGGCGTTGGTCCCGCGCAGCCGAATGCGGCAATGACCCTGAAGATCGAGCCGTTGGACCGAACCCTTGCACGGGGGGCGGCCGGCATAATCGATCTCGATCGAACGGAACCATCCATGGGCTCGAACATCAGATATCGTCGGATCTTGCTGAAGGTTTCCGGCGAGGCTTTGATGGGCAGTCAGGGCTTCGGCATCGACGTGTCGGTCGCCGACCGAATCGCCGCCGATATTCGCGAGGCCCGCGAGATGGGCGTCGAGATCTCGGTCGTCATCGGTGGCGGCAACATCTTCCGCGGCGTGGCCGTCGCCTCGAAGGGCGGCGACCGGGTGACCGGCGACCACATGGGAATGCTCGCGACCGTCATCAACGCGCTCGCGCTGCGCACCTCGCTGGTCAAGCTCGGCGTCGACGCCGTGGTTCTGTCGGCGATCGCCATGCCCGAGATCTGCGAGAGCTTTTCCCAGCTGAAGGCGCTCGCCCATCAGGCGGCGGGCCGGGTGGTGATTTTCGCGGGCGGCACCGGCAACCCGTTCTTCACCACCGACTCCGCTGGCGCACTGAGGGCCGCGGAAATGGGAGCGGCCGCCCTGTTCAAGGCGACCATGGTCGACGGCATCTACTCGGCCGATCCGAAGCTCGTTCCGGATGCGGTTCGCTACGAAACGCTGACCCATAACGACGTTCTGAGCCAGGGACTGGCGGTGATGGACGTGGCGGCGGTAGCGCTGACGCGCGAAAACAAAATTCCGATCATCGTCTTCTCGATTCATGAGAAGGGTGAATTGGCCAGAATATTGTCCGGGGGAGGCCGTTCGACCGTCGTCAGCGACTGACGGGAACGAAGACCCCCAAACGAAAGCAAGACGGGAGCGGCAGGATGGCCGAGTTCGATTTCGACGATCTGAAACGACGCATGGACGGAGCGATCCAGTCCTTCAAGAGCGATCTTGCGGGGCTGCGCACGGGGCGGGCCTCTCCGAACCTGCTCGATCCGGTGATGGTCGATGCCTACGGCTCCTCGATGCCGATCAATCAGGTCGCCAACGTCTCCGTTCCCGAGCCGCGCATGGTCAGCGTGACGGTCTGGGACAAGCAGATGGTCGGCAAGGTCGAGCGCGCCATCCGTGAGAGCAATCTCGGTCTCAACCCGATCACCGACGGCACGACCCTGCGCATTCCGCTGCCCGAACTCAACGAGCAGCGCCGCAAGGAACTGGTCAAGGTCGCCCAGCAATATGCCGAGAGCGCGAAGGTGGCCGTCCGTCACGTGCGCCGTGACGGCATGGAGACCTTGAAGAAGATGGAGAAGGACGGCGATATCGGCCAGGACGACAGCCGTCAGATGTCCGATCGCGTCCAGAAGATGACCGACGAGACGGTGAGCGACGTCGACCGGACGCTCGCCGCCAAGGAACAAGAGATCATGCAGGTCTAAGTTCACGCAACGCCCCTTCGGCCAGCCCCAAGCGCCCTATTCAGGAAGGATCGAGCCCGGTGCGACATCCCGAACACATCGCCATCATCATGGACGGCAATGGACGCTGGGCGCGGGCTCGCGGGCTGCCGCGAAGCATGGGACATCGCCGGGGTGTGGAGGCGGTTCGGGCGACGGTTCGTGCCGCCGGCGAACTCGGCGTCCAGTACCTGACGCTCTTCGCGTTCTCCTCGGAGAACTGGAACCGCCCGCGCGAAGAGGTGGACGAACTCCTCGGCCTCCTGAAGCTCTTCATTCGCCGCGATCTCGCCGACCTCCATAAGGAAGGCGTTCGCGTGCGCATCGTCGGGCGGCGCGACAATCTCCAGCCCGATATCCTGTCGCTTCTGGAGGAGGCCGAGAACCTTACCCGGAACAACGAGCGCCAGACCCTCGTCGTCGCCTTCAACTACGGAGCGCGCGACGAGTTCGCCCGCGCGGCCCAGACCATCGCCCGCAAGGCGGCGAGCGGCGAACTCGACGCCGAGACGGTGGACGAGGCGGTGATCGCCTCCCATCTCGACACGGCGGGGATTCCCGATCCCGATCTCATCATCCGAACCAGCGGCGAGATCCGCCTGTCCAACTTTCTCCTGTGGCAGGCCGCCTATTCCGAATTCGTCTTCGTTCCGGTGAACTGGCCGGATTTCGACAGGCAAGCGCTCGACGACGCCATCGCCGAGTTCCGCTCGCGCGACCGGCGGTTCGGGGGATTGTCCCGCGAAATCGCCTCCTAAGTTTAAGCCGATGGATGTCTGGAACCGCCTCAAGGCGATCAAAACCTGGGGCGATCTGAAGTCGCGAGTTCTGTCGGCGATCCTTCTGATCGTGCTGGTGGTTCTTCTGACGATCGTCGGCGGATTCCCCTTCCGCATCCTGTGCGCGGCCATCGGCGTCATCGTCTTCGACGAATGGTCGCGCATGACGCGCTCCTCGCGGCGCGCCGGGCCCATCCATCTCTTCGCCAAGCGCTGCCTCTATCTGACGCTTCTGTTCTTCGTCTTCGGCTTCAACGGGCTCGCGCTCGTCGTGCTTGGGGCAGGCATGGCCTTCATCGCCTTCGTCGACCGGTTCGAACGGCGCGCCTACTGGACCCTTGCGGGCCTCTTCTACTCGGCCCTTGCCTCCCTGCCGCTCGGCTTCCTGCGCTCCGACGACTGGACCGGGCTCGTCGCGATCGGCTACGTGGCGATCGTCGTCTGGGCGAGCGACATCTTCGCCTATTTCACCGGTCGCAGTGTCGGCGGGCCGAAACTGATGCCGTCGGTCTCGCCCAACAAGACGATCTCGGGTGCCCTTGGCGGCCTCGTCGCAGGCGTCGCCTTCGCCGCGCTCTATCTCTCGATCTTCGCCCCCGGCTTCAGTTTCGGGCTCGTTCTCCTGGCCTCGGGTCTGTCCGTTCTCGGCCAGGCGGGCGACCTTTTCGAGTCCTGGCTGAAGCGGCGTTTCGGCGTGAAGGATTCGGGCCGCATGATCCCCGGCCATGGCGGCGTCATGGACCGGATCGACGCGCTCATCTTCGCTGTCGCCGCCGCATTCCTGGTCGGGGCCGCGAACGGCGACTTCGTCCACCCGGCCCAGGGCCTTCTGCCGAACTGAGATGCGAACCCTGCGTCATTGCGCGGGTTCGAGAGGCGCCCTAGAGCGCGTCTCCACGGCAACGGTCGCGATTTTTCGCGAGCGTCGGGTCCGGCGGCGCCATCATCGCGTCCAGCTTCACGTAGTATGGCTTGCGTAAGGCGCGGTCGTCGAGGCCATCACGAGCATCGACGAGGTCCGGGAATTGAGGGGAGTCGTCGATGGAAAGCGGACTGGGACTTGGCACACTCTGGAGCGGTGGTCTGGTCTACATTCTTCCGTTTCTTTTCGTACTCACCATCATCGTCTTCTTTCACGAGCTCGGCCATTATCTGGTCGCCCGCTGGTGCGGCATTCGCTCTCTCGCCTTCTCGGTCGGCTTCGGACCCGAAATCGTCGGCTTCGACGACAGGCGCGGCACGCGCTGGAAGCTCTCGGCAATCCCCCTCGGCGGCTACGTCAAGTTTCTCGGCGACGAGAACGCCGCCTCGGTACCCGATCGTGGCGCCGTCGACGCGATGAGCGAGGCGGAGCGGCGCGAGGCCTTCCCGTCCGCCTCCGTGGGACGCCGGGCCGCGACGGTCGCGGCCGGTCCGATCGCGAACTTCATTCTCGCCATCGTCATCTTCGCAGGCGTCGCCTTCTTTCAGGGACGGACCGTCGCCGATCCGGTCGTCGCGGACGTCGTCGCCGATTCGCCGGCAGCGGCAGCCGGCTTTGCACCGGGCGATCGCATCGTTTCGATGGACGGTCAGGACGTCACCTATTTTTCCGATCTCCAGAACTACGTCATGGCCCATGGCGAACACCCGATCACGGTGGTCGTCGACAGGGGCGGGCGCACCGTCGATCTCGAGGTGACCCCGCGCATCGAGGCGCGGGACGACGGCTTCGGCAAGACGATCAACCTTCCGGTCATCGGCCTCGTCGCCGACGGCCAGACCTCGTCCTTCCGCACGGAGGAACTCGGCCCCGTGGAGGCCCTGAGCTACGGTGTCGAGCAGACATGGTTCGTCACCGCCCGGACGGTTGATTTCATCGGTCAGGTGATCACGGGACGCCAGAGCGCCGACCAGATCGGCGGGCCGATCCGGATCGCCCAGGTTTCCGGCGAGGTCTCGGGATTCGGCCTCGGCGCGCTCCTCAATCTCGCAGCGCTGCTCTCGGTCTCGATCGGGCTTCTCAATCTCCTGCCGATTCCCATGCTCGACGGCGGTCATCTCCTGTTCTACGCCTTCGAAGCGATCCGTGGCCGGCCCCTGAGCGAGAACCTGCAGGAGGTCGGCTTCCGTATCGGCCTCGCCCTCGTCATGATGCTGATGGTCTTCGCCTTCTGGAACGACCTGTCGGGTCTGGCTGGAGCGTAAGGCCCGGTCATGCGGCGTTTGCGATCCATTAACCATGGCCAGACGGCACGTGACGTCGAAGCAACGCCATTTCCAAAACGTCAACGGACTAAGTCCACCTTGCTTGCATGGGGCACCGAAGTGGATACAAAAGGCCCGACGTTCGGGCACGAGGCGCACTCGTCAGAGACTGGAAGGTATGTGAGCCTATGATGGCTGGAGAAAAAATCCTGCGAGCCTCGCTTTCGACCGCGAGCTCGACGGCAGTCCTCGCCCTCGCGATCGTCGGCATGCAGGCTGCCTCGATGGCGAGCGCGGAAGCGGCGGTGGTCAACCGAATCGATGTTCGCGGAAATTCGCGGGTCGAGGATGCTACGATCCGCAGCTTCAGCCAGGTGCAGACCGGAACGAATCTCTCCGAGGCCGACCAGGACGCCGTCCTTCAGCGACTGTTCTCCACAGGTCTCTTCTCCGACGTGCGCGTGAGCCAGTCGGGCGGCACGCTGATCATCGACGTCGACGAGAACGCGATCGTCAATCAGGTGCTGTTCCAGGGCAATTCGAAGCTGAAGGACGAGCAGCTCAACCAGGCGGTCCGGACCTCGCCGAGCGGTGCCTATTCCCGCGCGCAGGTCGATGCCGACGTCGCGGCGATCCGCGAGGCCTATACCAATATCGGCCGCAGCGATGCCGTCGTGAACGCGCAGGTCCAGCAGATCGGCCAGGGCCGCGTCAACGTCATCTACAACATCCAGGAAGGCGATCGCACGAAGATCGCCCAGATCAGCTTCGTCGGGAACAACGCCTTCGGCGACTCGCGCCTGAAGCAGGTGATGGCCCTTCGCGAAAGCGGCCTTCTGAGCTTCATCCAGCGCAACGACATCTATTCGGAGGAACGCCTCCGCATGGACGAGGAGGCGCTTCGCAAGTTCTACTACAATCGCGGCTTCGCCGATTTCCGCATCATCTCCTCGACCGCCCAGCTCGATCCGAACGAGAACACCTACTTCGTGACCATCACGGTGGACGAGGGCGAGCGCTACACCTTCGGTAATATCGTCGTCGACTCGACCATTCCCGGCGTCGACACCGAGTCGCTCTACAGCGAGCTCGAGACCCAGACGGGCGAAGTCTACAGCGCCGAGGATGTCGAGGAGTCCCTCGTCAACCTGACCGACCGTCTCGCCGGTTCCGGCTTCGCCTTCGCCCAGGTGACGCCGCGCGGCAATCGCGATTTCGCAAGCCGCACCATCGGCGTCGACTACGTCATCGACCAGGGGCCGCGCGCCTATGTCGAGCGGCTCGAGATCCGCGGTAACACGAAAACGCGCGACTACGTGATCCGCCGCGAATTCGACGTCTCCGAGGGCGACGCCTTCAATCAGGTGCTCGTGCAGAGGGCCAAGCAGCGGCTCGAAAACCTCGGCTATTTCGAGACCGTCAACGTGTCTACCGCTCCGGGCAACGAGCCCGACCGGGTCATCGTCATCGTCGACGTGGTCGAGAAGGCCACGGGCGAGCTCTCGCTCGGCGGCGGCTACACGACGGGCGGCGATTCGGAAGGGCCGGTCGCAGAGATCGGCGTGACCGAGCGCAACTTCCTCGGCCGCGGCCAGTTCATCAAGGTCTCGGCCGGCTTCGGAACGGACTCGCGCAATTACAGCCTGTCCTTCACCGAACCCTATTTCCTCGGTCAGCGTCTGGCCGTCGGCTTCGATCTCTACCGTTCGGAGACGACTGCGGGAGATTACGACACCCTGCGCACCGGCGGCGACGTTCGCGTTGCGGCGCCGATCACGGAAAACATCACCGCGCAGGTCGCCTACAACTACAAGGAAGAAGAGTTCGGCGACAATGTCGGCCTCGATCTCTTCAACCCGGTGACGGGCGAGCGCTTCCGCGATGCCGCTGGCAACGCTATCCGTAGCACGTGCGGGGACCCCAACCCGGCGCTCTATCGTCAGACCTTCAACGGGAGCGTCCTCGACGCCAACGGCGCTGCCGCGACGGCTCCGAACTTCACCAACTCGCCGATCATCAACCAGGCGATCTGCGACAGTCCGTATTCGACCTCCTCGATCTCCTACGCGCTCGTCTACAACACGCTGGACAATGCCGAGCAGCCGCGTGACGGCCTCTTCCTCCAGGCCGGACAGGAATATGCCGGCCTCGGCGGCGATGCGGAATTCGTCAAGACGACCGGCAAGGCCAGCGCGTTCACCCTTCTCAACGAAGAATACGACGTGATCGGATCGGTCTCCGGCACGGCCGGTCACGTGGCGGCTCTCGGCGACGATCTCCGGGTCTTCGACAACTTCTTCAAGGGCAAGGACCTCGTCCGCGGCTTCGAATCGAAGGGTATCGGCCCGCGCCAGAACGGCGTTTCGATCGGTGGCACCCAGTATGCGGGCGCACAGGCCGAAGCGACGTTCCCCCTGCCTGCGGTCTCTCGCGATCTCGGCTTCCGCGGTGCGGTCTTCGCCGATGCGGGCACGCTCTGGGGCTCCGATTTCGGCGGTGCGCCGAACGTCGTCGGCACGGATGCCGCGCTCCGCGCCTCGATCGGCGTCGGCCTCATCTGGGACTCGCCCTTCGGTCCGCTCCGCGTGAACTATGCAGAGCCGCTGGCCAAGGAGAGCTACGACGAGACGGAAGCCTTCTCGTTCGGCTTCTCGTCCCGCTTCTGATCCGGGTCAGGACTTCGATGTCCGAATGCGGCCGTTTCGCTTGGCGAAGCGGCCGCATTCGTCTAAAGCACTGACCGAATGTTCGGAATGCAGGGCGACAGAGGTGTTCGCGAACCCTCCTCGCCGGCGCGCCGTTTCCCACCAATGCCGCGCGGCAAGGCCGGGCGAAGAGCCGATAGAACGGGGAGCGCCATGGCAGCGGCCGTCTTCTTCCCACGCGGCGACGGCCGCACGATCGCAGAGCTTGCCGAAGCGCTTGGGATCGAGGTCCGGAACGCACCGCAGACGGGGCGCCGGATCACGGGGATCGCCTCGCTCGACGAAGCCGGTCCCGACGATTTGACCTTCTTCGACAATGTCCGATATGCCGACCAGCTCGAGACGACGCGCGCGGGCTGCGTGATCCTGGCGACGCGCTACGCGTCTAAACCGGTGCCGGAAGGATGCGCGGCGCTGGTCGCAAAACGGGCGGATCTCGCCTTCGCGCAGGCCGGCCGCATGCTCTACCCTTCGGCGCTCGAACCTGTCCCCGTAAGCGGCCGTCAGGCGATTTCTGAGAAGGCCTCCATCGATCCGAGCGCACGGCTTGAAGACGGCGTCACGATCGAGCCCTTCGCCGTCGTCGGACCGGGTGTCGAGATCGGATCGGGGACGCTGATCGCAGCCAACGCGACCATCGGCGCCGGCTGCCGGATTGGCCGCGACTGCCGGATCGGCGCGAACGTTTCCCTGTCCCATGCGCTTCTCGGCAATCGCGTGATCCTCCATCCCGGGGTTAGATGCGGCCAGGATGGCTTCGGTTACGTCGCCGGGCCGACCGGCCTCATGAAGACCGTGCAGATCGGGCGCGTGGTGATCCAGGACGATGTCGAGATTGGCGCGAATACGACGATCGACCGCGGGGCCAATCGCGATACCGTGGTCGGCGAGGGGACGAAAATCGACAATCTGGTCCAGATCGGCCACAACGTCGTCATCGGGCGCTCCTGCGTGATCGTCGGCCAGGTCGGCATTTCTGGAAGCGCCGTTCTCGAAGACGGCGTGATGATCGGCGGACAGAGCGGCGTCAAAGGACACGTCACCATCGGTCGGGGCGCGCAGATCGCGGCGGTGTCGACCGTCCAGGGCGATGTTCCGCCGGGTGCCCGATGGGGCGGCATGCCGGCCAAACCGGTGAAGGATTGGTTCCGCGAGATGACGACGCTCGCGGAACTTGCGAGAAAGAGACGGTCTGCAGGAAAGAGCGATGAGTGACGTGCCGCAGGCGCTGGAGAGCGCTGATATCTTCAAGATCATGCAGCTTTTGCCGCATCGTTATCCGTTCCTGATGGTGGATCGCATCATCGAGATCGATGGGGATCGCTCGGCGATCGGCATCAAGAACGTGACGGCCAACGAGCCGCATTTCATGGGCCACTTCCCGGGCAATCCGGTGATGCCGGGTGTCCTCATCATCGAGGGCATGGCCCAGACGGCGGGTGCGATCTGCGCCCACAACAAGGGCGAGGACTCGCCTTCGGTCGTCTATTTCATGACCATCGACAATGCGAAGTTCCGCAAGCCGGTGCTTCCCGGCGACCGTCTGGAATATCACGTGGTTCAGGCCAAACGCCGCGGCAATATCTGGAAGTTCGACTGCGTGGCGAAGGTCGACGGCGGCAAGGTCGCCGAGGCGACGGTCAGCGCGATGCTGGTGCCGCCGGAAGAGGCCGTGAAGGCATGAGCGCGGCCGAGCGAACCGAGACCGTCATCCATCCCACATCGGTGATCGAGGATGGCGCGGAGATCGGCGAGGGCTGCGAGATCGGGCCGTTCTGCCATATCGGGCCGCAGGTGCGGCTCGGTGCGGGGTCCCGCCTGCGCTCCCACGTGGTCCTCTGGGGCAATACGGTCATCGGCGAGAATGCCGGCATCTGGCCCTTCGCCTCCATCGGCCACGCGCCCCAGCATCTGAAATATCGCGGCGAGGATACGCGGCTGATCATCGGCCGCAATGCCCTCATCCGCGAACATGTGACGATGAATCCCGGGACGATCCAGGGCCATTCGGAAACTGTCGTCGGAGACAATTGCGCCTTCTTCACCGGCGCCCACGTCGCCCATGACTGCATCGTCGGCAACAATGTCACGCTTATCAACAACGTGATGCTGGCGGGCCACTGCACGGTCGGCGACTTCGCGACGATCGCGGGCGGCTCGGGCATCCACCAGTTCACCCGCATCGGCCATCACGCCTATATCGGCGGCATCGCGGCCGTGGAAGGCGACGTCATCCCCTTCGGCATGGTCCTCGGCAACCGGGCCTATCTGTCGGGGCTGAACGTCATCGGCATGAAGCGGGCGGGCTTCAACCGCGAGGCGGTGCGCAATGTGCGCCGCGCCTATCGCATGCTGTTCTCCTTCGATCAGACCTTCCGGGAAAATCTCGACGAGGTGACGCAGGAGTTCCCCGACGATCCGCTGGTCAACGATCTCCTCGGCTTCATCCGCTCGGGCGGCGATCGCTCCCTGTGCACGCCGAGACATACGCCGCACGCCTGATATGCCGGCACCAGAGCCCGATCTGCCGCCGGGGGGCGAACGCCTCGGCATCGTCGCCGGCGGCGGCTCGCTGCCGGTGGTGGTCGCGCAGGCCGCGCGCGAGCGCGGGATGGTGCCCATCGTCGCGCGCTTTGCCGACGGCATCTCGAACGAGGCGATCACTGATCTCTCGCGGGCCTTTCCCTGGGGGCGGACCGGCGATGCCATCGACTGGCTTTATGCTGAGGGCGCGCGCAAGCTGGTCTTCTGTGGGACGATCTCGAGCCGGCCCGATTTCCGCTCGGTCATTCCGTCCCTCAGGACATTGCGCATCCTGCCCAAGGCCCTCTCCATCGTGCGCGGCGGCGACGACGTCATGTTGCGCAATCTCAGCCGCTATCTGGAGACCCGGGGGTTCGAACTGCTTGCCGTGCAGGAGATCGCGCCGCGCCTCATCGCGCCCGCCGGAGTCCTGTCGGCCCGACCGCCGAGGCCGCGCGAGATGCTGGCTCTCGCGAAAGCCCACCGCGCGGCGACCGCTCTCGGCGTCCTCGACGCGGGACAGGCGGCGGTTGCCTCCCATGAGCGGATCATCGCCCTCGAAGGGATCGAAGGCACGCGCGACATGATGCGGCGGGTTGCGGAGTTTCGAAAGGCGAAGCGGATCGGGCGCACCGAGAGCCCCGTTCTGGTCAAGGCCGTGAAGCCCGATCAGGATCGGCGCTTCGATCTGCCGAGCATCGGCATCCAGACCATCGAGGAGGCGATCGCGGCCGGCATCTCGGCCATCGGCGTCTCGGCTGGCGAGAGCCTGATCCTCGGCATCGACGACGTTCTGGATGCGGTCAACGAGGCGGGGATCTGCCTGATGGGCCTGAGCCGGGACGAGATGGACCTTCGCGGAGACGTCCAGTCATGACGAAGATCGCCTTCATCACCGGCGAGCCGTCGGGAGACCGGATCGGGGCCGACCTGATCCGGCATCTCAAGATCCGGCTCGGCGATGATCTCGAACTCTTCGGGCTCGGAGGGGAGGCGATGCGGGCCGAGGGGTTGGACAGCCTCTTCGACATCGACGAATTGTCGATCATCGGGGTGGGGGCGATCCTCGCCCGTCTTCCCCAGCTGATGCGCCGGGTCTCCTCGACGGCGAAGGCGGTCATCGAGGCGGAGCCCGATCTCCTCGTCGTCATCGACAGTCCGACCTTCTCCCACCGGATCGCGAAACGGTTGCGGGCGGCGCGGCCGCATATCCCGATCGTGAACTACGTTCCGCCCACCGTCTGGGCGTGGCGCGAGGGGCGCGCGGCGAAGATGCGTCCCTATATCGACCACGCGATCTGCACGTTCCCATTCGAACCGGCGGTCTATGAACGACTGAACGGCCCGCCCGCGACCTATGTGGGCCATCCGATCGTGAAGGAGCCGCATCTGCGCCCGCTTCTCGCCCGTGATCTGAAGGAGAAGCCGGCCTCGCCGCCGGAGCTTCTCATTCTTCCCGGGTCACGGCGCGGCGAAATCAGCCGGCTGCTGTCCGATTTCGGTGCGACGTTCGAGCGGCTGCGGGAGATGGAACCGGGGCTCGAGGCGACCATTGCGACGCTTCCCCGCCACCGCGCACGTATCGAGACGGAGGTCGCGATCTGGCGCCATCGTCCCGCGATCGTCACCGGCGAGGCGGAGAAGTGGGCGGCCTTCGCGCGCGCCGATGCCGCGCTCGCGGCCTCCGGCACCGTATCGCTGGAACTCGCTCTGGCCGGGGTGCCGATGGCGCTCGCCTACAAGCTCGATGCGGTCGGCTACCGCTTCCGGCATCTGGTCACGGCCTGGACCACGGCGCTGCCGAACTTCATCGTCGGCCATCCGCTCGTCGCCGAGCATTTTCACGAGACGGTGCGCCCGGAACATCTCGCCCGGCGTATCCAGCGCCTCATCACCGATACGCCCGAGCGCCGCGCTCAGATCGAGGGCTTCCGCACGATTCGTGAACGCATGGCGATCGACCGCTCGCCGGGCGAGGCTGCGGCGGAGATCATCGTCGAGGTGATGGGTGAGCGCGCCGAAAGCCGGCTTGCCGATTGAAGCATCGGACCGGAGGCCGATCCGGCTTTCAGGTCCGGTTTTCCGAGCGTTCGAAAGCGCGCGACCTCAGAGATGCGGCTTGACGTCCTTCAGCCGGGGATGGCCGTCGAAGAAGCGATCGCGCCATTCCGCGAGGCGTGGGTGTTCGCGTTCGGCCTTGCCGGCAAAGCGCAGCTCCATCCAGCCGAGAAGGGCGGCGAGGGCACAATGGGCGAGGGTGGGCTGGGCGCCGAGTTCGTCGAGATGCCGGTCCAGCCAGTCGAGCCCGCGATCGGCCTTCGCCATCTGGCGACCCACCCATCCAGAATGGCGCTTCTCCTCGGGACGATAGCGCTCCTCGTAGAGGCACAGAATGAGGGCGTCCATCACTCCGCTCGCCGCCGCCTCGAAGGTGCGCGTCTGCGCGAACCCTTCGAGCGTCTGAGGGAGCAGCGCGTTCCCCGTGATCCGATCGAGAAGCTCGCAGATCACGGTGCTGTCAAAGACGGGGGTTCCGGTCTCAGTGACGAGAACCGGGATCTTGCCGAGGGGGTTGAGCGAGAGCAGCGCGTCCGGCTGGGCGTTGACGTCGATCACCTCGAAATCGAGTTCGAGATCGCAGACGAGCGCTGCCATCCGCACCTTGGCGACGAAGGGCGAGGCCGTCGATCCGATGAGACGCATGGGGTGATCTCCGGTCTGATGCGGGCAATGGGAAAGGCGGAAAGAGAGCTGCCGCCGGGGGCGGGCCTGCGCCTATTTCGAGACGTAGCCGTAACCGGTCCGTGCCTCGGGCGGGAAGCGCCGCAGGGACTGGCAGTTCGCACCGTAGACATGCCACTCGTCGAGGCCGAGTATGCAGCCTTCCGCCCGCCATGCTTGCGCGGGATTGGCGCTTCCCATGAAACCGAGGAAGCTTCCGGCGGCGGCGTAACCCATCGGATATTCGATGATGTAATAGACGGTTCGGCGCTGGTGATCGGAGAGCAGGGCCTCACCCTGGCACCAGCGTCGCTCGATCGGCTGAGGGGACGGGATGCCGTCGGCCAGGATCTGCGGCTGATAGGCCTTTTCCTGCAGACTGGAGAATTCCAGGATTTCGAGCCTGCTTTCGAGGACGCGCGGAGCCCCGTATTCGAACTGGTCCTCGACCTGCGCCAGGACCCGCGGATCGTAGCAGGACGGAACCAGCGCCTGCATGGCCGGTGCCTGGCGCATCTGCAGATCGGCGGCATTCGCGGGCGAGAACGGGATGCCGGCGACGATCGCGGTGAGCAGAAGTCCCGAAAGGAGGTGGCGCATCGAGGGAACCTGTTCGTTGGATCGTTCGAGAGACATAGGGAACGATAGCACGCAGGACCTTTCGGGCGAGACTAGGCGGCGCCGCGCGGGAGCGTAAATGCGCGACCTGTTGCCGACTTGTCTCGCCGCAGGGCGGGAAGCATGAGATCGAGGATCGTCTGCGCCTCCTCCCTAAAGGTGTAGGGAGGGTTGATGACGGCGAGCCCCGTTCCGATCAGGCGGTCCTCGCGCGGGTCCGGTTTCAGGAACCGCGCTTCCGCGCTCATCGCTTCCTGCGGGGCGATATGGGCGAGGCCCTCCAGGAGCCGGTCCACCATCGCCTGCCTCTTGATCGGATACCAGACGGCGAAGACGCCGCCGCGCCAGCGCGCCACCGCCTTCTCCAGGCCTGAGAGAATGTCCTCCACCTCGCTCGTCTTTTCGAAGGGCGGATCGATGAGGACGAGGCCCCGCTTCTCCTTGGGCGGAAGATGGGCCCCGAGGGCGAGCCAGGCATCGAGATGGATCGCCTTCACCTGAACGTCGCCGGCAAAGAGTGCGCGCAGCGCCTCGCTGTCTTCCGGGTGGAGTTCGTAGGCCGAAAGCCTGTCGCCCGGCCGCAGGCAGCGCCGCGCGATGAGCGGCGAGCCGGGATAGAAGCCCTCGGCCAGATCCTCCTCGACGGCGGCGAAGTAGTCCTCGAGCAGAGGTTCGGCGCGCAGATCGGCATTCTGTGCGATCCGCAGGATGCCGTCCGCGGCCTCGCCGGTCTTGTTCGCTTCCTCACCCTTCAGATTGTAGCGGCCGCGACCTGCATGGGTGTCGAACACGCGGAACGCTTTGTCCTTGCGCTTCAGATAGGCGATGAGGCGGGTGAGAAGCGCGTGTTTCACGACGTCGGAGAAGTTGCCGGCGTGATAAGCGTGGCGGTAGTTCAAGCTGTCTCTCGTCGAGTTTCGATCTGCAGGAAGGGCGATGACCGTTCGCGCCTTTTGTTCCCTTGTCGGCGTAACGGCAACGGATCGTTCAGGCCACTACTCCTTCGGCGCTTTCATCCCACATCATGGCGGAAAGCGGTGTTTGCACTGCACAACACATGGCAATGAAGGTTCATTATGGCTGACGAAAAGCTCTTCGAAGCATTCGATCTCGGGCCGGTCAAGCTGGCCAATCGGGTGATCATGGCGCCGCTCACGCGCTCGCGCGCCGATGACAGCGACACCCCGAAGGACATGCATGTCGAATATTACCGCCAGCGCGCCAGCGCCGGGCTGATCATCTCCGAGGCGACGCAGATCTCGAACGAGGGCAAGGGCTATGCCTGGACGCCCGGCATCTATTCGGACGAGCAGGTCGCGGCCTGGGAGAAGGTGACGGACGCCGTCCATGCCGAGGGCGGCAAGATTACCATGCAGCTCTGGCATGTCGGACGCATCTCGCATCCCGACCTTCAGGACGGCGGCCGGCTTCCCGTCTCCGCCTCGGCGGTCAAGCCCGACCAGCAGGCCTTCACCGAAGACGGGTTCAAGGACATCCCGACGCCGCGCGCCCTTGAGACGGACGAATTGCCTCGCGTGGTCGAGGACTATGTAAAGGCTGCCGAGAACGCCAAGAAGGCGGGCTTCGATGGCGTGGAAGTCCACTCGGCGAATGGCTATCTGCTCGACCAGTTCCTGCAGGACGGCACCAACAAGCGCGAGGACGAGTTCGGCGGCTCGATCGAAAACCGCATGCGCTTCCCGCTTCAGGTGATCGATGCGGTGGTTAAGGTCTGGGGCGCGGACCGCGTCGGCGTCCGCATCTCGCCGGAGAGCGGCGCGAACGACATTTCCGAAAGCAATCCGAAGGAGCTCTTCCTCGCCTATGCCCGCGAGCTCGGCAAGCGCAAGCTCGCTTATCTCCACGTGGTCGAAGGCAAGATCTGGAGCGATCGCGACGATCAGACGGTGACGAGTGCGGACCTGAAGGAAGCCTTCGGCGGCGTGTTCATGGGCAATAACGAATACGACCGAGAGGCGGCGATCGAGCGCGTGGCGAGCGGCAAGGTGGATCTCGTCTGCTTCGGCCGGCCCTTCATCGCCAATCCCGATCTCGTCGAACGCCTGAAGATCGATGCGCCGCTCAACGAGCCGGACAAGGACACGTTCTACGGCGGCGGCAAGGAGGGTTATACAGATTACCCGTTCCTTTCGGAAGACGAGCGCGCCAAGGCGAAGGCGGCCTGATCCGATCCTTCGTTCCGTAAGGTCGGGTGGGGCGCGACAGTCCTGCCTTGAACCTTCAGAGAAAGGGCATGCCGGATATCTTCGGCGTGCCCTTTTCGATTCCTTGCTTTTTGCGCGGCGCGTCAAGGTTGGGTTCGGATTTCCAGTCTAAGGTGTTCGGGAGTCCGGCCGCCTTCGGTCCGGAAAGAGCCGTTCGGAACGAAGCCATGCTGTCGACCCTTCAGACGTTCCAGTTCTATACCCGCGACACCAGCCGGATCATGGACCAGATCAAGTCCGATCCGATGAACAAGCGGGACATGGAATACTATCGAGAGAACATCTCGAAGGTGAAGTCCGTCGACGAGTTCATGTCGGACTATCGGCTCTATTCCTACGCCATGACGGCCTTCGGTCTGGCGGAACAGGTCGAGTCGCGCGGGCTCATCCGAAAGGTGCTCGAAAGCGACATCGATCAGCCCTTGAGCCTCGTGAACAAGATCGGCGACGATCGCTACCGCGAGCTTTACAAGGCCTTCAACTTCACCGGAAAGACCACCGAGCCCGCCGCCCAGTCGGCCTCCCAGATCGATCGGATCACCGAGGCCTATTCCGAATATCGCGTGGTCGCCTCCAACAGCGCCCGGCAGAAGCTCGACGCCTATGCCACCGGCATCGCCAGCGTGAAGTCGGTCGACGAGTTCCTCCAGTCGAGCGCCGTCTTCGACGTGGCGATGGCAGCCGTTGGCATCGACCCAGCCTATGCGTCGAAATCCTTCATCCGGGACGTCTTCACCTCGAACGTGGCCGACGAGGCCGCCGCCAGGGGCGACAACCGGTTCGTCGAACTGAAGGCGATGTTCAACTTCCAGCCGGACGGGACCGCTGCGCCCGGCGGCGTGCAGTCGAAGCTCGAGATGAACGAGACGATGCGGCGCTATTACGACGAGAAGAACCTTCTCTCGAGCCCCGCCTCGGCCATGAACGATATCGAATACTGGCGGATGAAGATGCCTTCCGTGCGTTCGGTGGACCAGTTCGTCCAGGACCCCCGCCTTCTCGATGTCGCGCTGAGATCGGTGGGCCTCGACGCCGGAATCCAGTCTTCCGAGTTCGTCGGCAATATCCTGCGAAGCGATCCGGACGATCCGGACAGTGCCCTGAACCAGATGGCGGACACGACCGAAACCGATCGCCTGATCAAGAGCCAGTACAGGGAATTGCGCGCGCTCTTCGACTTCCGGTCCGACGGCTCTCTCGCCGCCGGGATGGCGAGCGCGATCGATCCGGCGAACGAGACGTCGATGTTCGACGAGTATCTGAAGCTCAATGCCAGCCGGTCCGCCTCCTCCGACCGCGTGGCGACCTCGCTCTACAAGATCGGCGTCGTGAACATCGAGACGGTCTCGCAGTTCATGCGCAACAAGAACGTCTACGATTACGCGCTGAAGGCCTACGGGATCGATCCCGCGACGGCGTCCAGAACCGAGATCATGAACGTCCTGCGCAGCGATCCGGGCGATCCGAAATCCTACGCGGTCAAGAGCGGAGATCCGCGCTTCGTCGCCCTTGCCGCCGCCTTCAACTTCGACGAAAGCGGGAAGATCGCGGACAAGCGGACCGCGCAGAACGACAAGGCGTTCAGCGATACGATCGATCGATATGCCAAGAGTGTCGCCGAGGAGCCGAGCGCGCTGCAGAAGCAGGTCATCGAGAAGACGACCAATGCTTATCGCGAAGCAATCGCCGACGTGATCTCGGTCAAGGACTTCGTCTCGAGCAAGGTCATCGTCGACTACGTGACGGCCGCCTTCGACCTGAAGGACCTGAAACTCACGCCGAGCAAGCTCTCCGAAGTGCTGACCAGCGATCTGGACGATCCGAACAGCCTGATCAACCGGATGGACGACAAGCGTCTGCGCGAGTTGCGCAACGCCTTCCAGTTCAACAGCTTCGGCGGGATCGACCGGGCCGACGGCGGCGTGCAGTCGAAGGCGGATCGCATCATGGTGGAGGACTTCTTCCTGCGCCAGAAATACGAGGAGCAGGCGGGAGCCGAAAGCGAGGGCGCGCGTCTCGCCCTCTACTTCAAGCGCAGCGCCGAAAACATCAAGACCGCCTTCGACGTGCTCGCCGAGCCCGCGCTCCTGAAGGTGATCCAGACGGCGGTGGGTCTGCCTGCCGAATCCGGGCAGGCCGATCTCGAGGCCCAGGCGCGGATGATCGAGAAGCGGGTCGATTTCGAGAGCTTCAAGGATCCCGAGGCCTTGTCGCGGTTCATCAACCGGTTCGTCGCCCTGTGGGATTCCCAGAACGGCGGTGGCGCAGGCGGCTTCGATGCCGCCGCGATCATCCTCGGCGGCGGTGGCGGCGACGGCTCTCTCGGCATCTTCTGACCATAACCCGTCGCGGACGTAAGCGAGCGGACGAATGCGTATGGGAATATGCGTCCTCCAGGCGTAGACTCGGCGCCATGAACAAGCCGCTCGCCTCCGCCATCGGGCATTCCGCCTGCCCGCACGATTGTCCCTCGACCTGCGCCCTCGATGTCGAGATCGGCGCCGATGGCCGGATCGGCCGCGTGCGCGGTGCTGCGGACAATGATTACACCGCCGGCGTCATCTGCGCGAAGGTCGCGCGTTATGCCGAGCGGCTCTACCATCCCGATCGCCTGACGAGGCCGCTCCAGCGCATCGGGGAAAAGGGGGCGGGCGAGTGGCGCGAGATCGACTGGACCGACGCCCTCGATGTCGTCGCCGAGCGGTTTCTAGCCGCCGAACAGCGCTATGGGTCCGAAACGGTCTGGCCCTATTTCTATGCCGGCACGATGGGGCTCATCCAGCGCGACGGCATCAAGCGGCTGACCCATGCCAAGCGCTATTCCAACCAGTTCTCCACGATCTGCACCAATATGGCCTGGACCGGCTGGATGATGGGGGCGGGAGCCCTGCGCGGCGCCGATCCGCGCGAGATCTCGGTATCGGACTGCGTCGTCCTCTGGGGCACCAATGCGGTCGCGACGCAGGTCAACGTCATGACCCATGCGGCCAAGGCGCGGAAGACGCGCGGGGCGAAGATCGTGGTCGTCGACATCTACGACAACGCCACGATGGCTCAGGCCGACCTTGCGCTGAAGTTGCGGCCGGGAACCGATGCGGCGCTCGCCTGCGCGCTGATGCATATTGCCTTCAGGGACGGGACGGCGGACCGCGCCTATCTGGAGCGCTTCACCGACGACCCGGCCGGTCTCGAGGCCCATCTGGCGACCCGTGGCCCCGAATGGGCGGCCGGCATCACCGGGCTTGCCGCCGAGGAGATCGAGGCCTTCGCCGCGCTCATCGGGCGAACGAAGAAGACTTTCTTCCGGCTCGGCTACGGCTTCACCCGCCAGCGTAACGGCACGGCCGCGATGCATGCGGCCCTCAGCGTTCCGGCGGTCTACGGCCACTGGCAATACGAGGGCGGCGGCGCCTTCCATTCAAATAGCGGCATCTTCGGGATCGATGCCAGCACCTCCACCGGCGAGGCGCTGCGCGACCCTTCCGTGCGCCATCTCGACCAGAGCCGGCTCGGTGCGATCCTGGAAGGCGATCGGAACGCGCTCGCGGGTGGCCCCCCGGTCACGGCGATGCTCGTCCAGAATACCAATCCCGCCAATGTCTGCCCCGACCAGAGACGCGTCGTGCGGGGCCTCAAGCGCGAGGATCTCTTCGTCGCGGTGCACGAGCAGTTCATGACCGATACCGCCGCGCTCGCCGATATCGTTCTGCCGGCGACGATGTTCGTCGAGCATGACGATATCTATCGCGGCGGCGGCCAGAGCCACATCCTCCTCGGGCCGAAGCTGGTGGAGCCGCCCCTGACGGTTCGCACGAACCACTTCGTGGTGGAGGAACTGGCGAAGCGCCTCGGCGTCGCGAACCGGCCGGGCTTCGGACGCAGGGAGCGGGATCTGATCGACGATCTCCTTGCCCGCTCGGGGCTCGAGCGGGACACGGCGGATCTCGAGGCCGAGCGCTGGATCGACAAGGCGGTCGCCTTTAAGGACGCGCACTTCCTCAACGGTTTCGGCTTTGCCGACGGAAAGTTCCGCTTCCGGCCCGACTGGACGGGGACGCCGGCGCCGAACCGGCCGCCCGAGAGCATCGGCGCTCTCGGCCGTCACGAAGCGTTGCCGGCCTTCCCGGACCATGTGGAACTGACCGAGCCTGTGGACGCGGCCCATCCCTACAAGCTCGCCACATCGCCTGCCCGGCAGTTCCTCAATTCCTCCTTCGCCGAGACGAAGGGCTCACGCTCGCGCGAGGGCGCGCCGGTGTTGATGCTTCATCCGGAAGATGCCGCCCGCGAGGGTCTGTCGGAGGGCGCGATCGTGCGGATTGGCAACGGGCGCGGAGAGGTGCGCCTGCCCGTGACGGTGACGGACAAGGTCAAGCCCGGCGTCCTCGTCCATGAGGGGCTCTGGGCCAATTCCGACTTCCTCGACGGGGAGGGCATCAACGTCCTGACCGGGGCCGATGCGGTCGCGCCCTATGGCGGCGCAGCGTTTCACGACACGGCGGTCTGGCTGCGGAGTTGACGGCACCGGCCCTTGCGCTCAGCCGGTTCGCGGCGCGAAGAGAATGACGGCGGCCCCCGTGAGGCAGATCGCGGTTCCCGCAAGGTCCCAGCGATCCGGCCGCGTGCCTTCGACAAGCCAGAGCCAGCCGATCGAAGCAAGGATGTAGACGCCCCCATAGGCCGCATAGACACGGCCGGCACGCTCTGCCTCCACATAGGTGAGGAGCACGGCGAAGAGGCAGAGCGAGGCGATCGACGGAACGAGCCAGAACACCGATTTGCCGAGCCGCAGCCAGGCCCAGAAGCCGAAGCAGCCGGCGATTTCGGCGATGGCCGCGCCGAGATAGGCAAAGGCGGTCAAGGGGTGTCGGCTTTGACGATCACCCTGTTCGGGACGCGGGAGACGATCGCTCCATGGCCGCGCCGGATAGGATCCGGATCGCCCGTCATGCGCGCCGTGCTTCCGGAGAAACAAGGATCGCCGGTCCGTCCGAAAGCCGGGTTGGATCGTCGTCCGGCGTCGCAGCCGGCATCGAGATCGCGACGCGACCGTTCGTCAGCCGAGCGCGTCCGCGCAGGAGCATTTCCAACGCATGCGGATAGAGGCGGTGTTCGGCCCGCAGCAGGCGCTCGGCGAGTGTCTCGGCTGTGTCATCCGGCTGAACGCCGATCGCCGCCTGGGCGATGATCGGGCCTTCGTCCATCCCTTCGGTCACGAAATGCACCGTGCAGCCATGCACGCGCATGCCCGCATTGAGGGCGCGCTTATGGGTGTCGAGGCCCGGAAACAGCGGCAGGAGCGAGGGATGGATGTTGATCATCCGGCCCGAGAAGTGCCGCACGAAATCCGGGGTGAGAAGGCGCATATAGCCGGCGAGGCAGACGATCTCCGCGCCGAGCCCTTCGAGCTCGGCCTTGACCGCTTCGTCATGCTCCTCGCGGCTGGCGAAGTCGCGGTGGTCGACGATCCGGGTCGGGATGTCGTAGCGCGCGGCGGTCTCGATCCCCTTCGCGTCGGGCCGGTTCGAGATGACGCCGACGATCCGCCCGGGGAAGCTCGGATTCATGCAGGCTGCGACGAGGGCGCTCATGTTCGAGCCGCGGCCCGAAATCAGGATCGCGACCCGGCGTCTCGTCTCCGCACTGCTCATAGAGAGAGTTCGCCGTTGAAGGTGACGCGCTCGCCCTTGTTCTGAAGGACGCGCCCTAGGAGAACCACCTCCTCGCCGGCCGACTGGAGAATCGCACCGACCGAAGCGGCCTCGTCCTCGGCGACGACGAGAGCCATGCCGATGCCGCAATTGAAGGTGCGCAGCATTTCCGCCGCCTCTAGCCTGCCTTCGCGGGCGAGCCAACCGAAGACCGCAGGCACCGGAACCGACTGAAGATCGATATCGGCGCGAAGCTGGTCCGGCAGGGCGCGGGGAATGTTCTCGACGAAGCCGCCGCCGGTGATATGCGCCATGGCCTTGATGGCGTGCGTCTTCGAAAAGACGTCGAGCAGCTGTTTCACATAGATGCGCGTCGGCTCGAGAAGCGCCTCGCCCAGCGTCGTCGTCTCGTCGAAGGGCGCCTTGTCGCCATAGCCTGCTCCCGAGCGCTCCACGATCCGGCGAACCAGCGAATAGCCGTTGGAGTGGACGCCGGACGATTTCAGCCCGAGGATGACGTCGCCTGTCGCGATATCCTTTGCCGGAAGCAGCCGGTCGCGTTCCACCGCGCCGACGCAGAAGCCGGCGAGATCGTAGTCGTCGCCCGCATAGAGGCCCGGCATTTCCGCAGTTTCTCCGCCGATCAGCGCGCATCCGGCCTGCCTGCAGCCCTCGGCTATTCCCTTGACGATGGCCTCGCCATGGGCGGGATCGAGCTTTCCTGTCGCGAAATAATCGAGGAAGAAGAGGGGTTCGGCCCCTTGCACCACGAGATCGTTGACGCACATGGCCACGAGATCGATGCCGATGGTGTCGTGGCGTCCGGCATCGATCGCGACGCGGAGTTTGGTGCCGACACCGTCATTGGCCGCGACCAGCAGCGGGTCCGTCATGCCCAGGGCCTTCAGGTCGAACAGGCCGCCGAAGCCGCCGATCTCTCCATCCGCACCCGGGCGACGGGTCGAGCGGACATGGGGCTTGATCCGCTCCACGAGTTCGTTTCCGGCGTCGATGTCGACGCCTGCATCGCGATAGGTGAGGGGTGTCTGGTCGGCCATCGTCGTCTTCCTCGTTTGCGCCGTGAGTGCCACGGATCGGACGAAATGGGCAAGTCGTTTGAAGGCTCTCAAAGCCGTCCGTCCGGCCGATCCGTGAGAGCGGGCCAATTGGGAGGGCGGTGAAGGACGCTCGATGGAGCCTGCACCGGAGCCTTGGAGTGGGTTGAAGAAGCGGGTCCGGGACCTCGATTTCCTGCCGGCATATCGGATGATCGCAAAACCGGGTCCACTTTTCGGTCCGATGCTCTAGAAGGATCAAGTACGGCCGCGCCCTCGCGACAGGCCTTCCGGCTGAGAACCGCGACCGGACAACGGAGACGAGAGCGACATGACCGACAGGAAAGCCGTTTTCTGGCGACAGGTCTATTTCTGGGTTGCGGCGGCGATCGCGACCATCGCCTTCGTCTGGTTGTTCTCCTCGATCCTCCTGCCCTTCGTCCTCGGTATGGTCCTCGCCTATCTTCTCGATCCGGTGGCGGACTGGTTCGAACGGCGCGGCCTGTCGCGGCTGATGGCGACGACGCTGATCCTCGTCATCTTCGTCGTCGTCTTCGTCGCATTGATCCTCATCATCGCGCCGGTCATCTCGTCCCAGGTGGTCCGCCTCACCGAGCGGATGCCGGAATATCTCGACCGGCTTCAGGATCTGGCGATCGCCGCCCGTTCGGGCCCGCTCGCCTTTCTCTTCAGCTCCGAGGAATCGACGCTCGAACAGGATTTCGCCCAGCTGATTTCCGATTCGACCAGCTTCGTCACCTCGCTCGTCTCCCAGGTCTGGTCGTCCTCGCTCGCCTTCGTCAATTTCGTCTCTTTGTTCGTGGTGACGCCCGTGGTCGCTTTCTACATGCTCCTCGACTGGGACCGGATGGTTCGGCGCGTCGACGACTGGCTGCCGCGCCAGCACCAGACGACGGTCCGCCGCATCGCGCGCGACATCGATCTGTCCGTCGCGGGCTTCGTGCGGGGGCAGGGCAGCGTCTGCCTGATCCTCGGCACGTTCTACGCCGTGGGGCTCACCCTTGTCGGCCTCAATTTCGGCCTGCTGATCGGCTTCTTCGCAGGCCTCATCTCCTTCATTCCTTATATCGGCTCGCTGCTCGGTCTTGTGATCTCCATCGGTGTCGCGCTCGTCCAGTTCTGGCCGGACTGGCCCTGGGTCGTCGCGGTCGCCGCCGTCTTCTTCATCGGCCAGTTCTTCGAGGGCAATATTCTCCAACCAAAGCTCGTCGGCGCGTCGGTCGGCCTGCACCCGGTCTGGCTGATGTTCGCGCTGTTCGCCTTCGGCACGCTTTTCGGCTTCGTCGGCCTGCTCATCGCCGTGCCGGCGGCCGCGGCGGTGGGCGTTCTCGCGCGCTTCGCCCTGACGAAATATCTCGACAGCGAGCTCTATCACGGTCCGGCACTCGACCATTATGCGACCCCGGCGATCGATGCAGAGCCTTCCGATCGCACCGGCGGCGGAGCACCGGCGACGCAGCCTCCGGCCGAACGGCGGCCCTCCTGATGCCGGCACAGATTCCCCTCGATCTTCCGGCCATCGAGCAGTCGGACCGCGACGATCTCGTCGTCTCGGCATCGAACAGGGTTGCGACGGAAGCGATCGACGCCTGGCCGCACTGGCGGCACAACGTGCTTCTGGTGGTCGGGCCCGAAGGATCGGGCAAGACGCATCTGTCGCGGGCCTGGGCGCAGATCGCCGATGCCGTCCACTTCGAGGCCGGCACGGGCGTTCCGCCGGGTGGAAACTTCCGGATCGTCATCGACGACATCGACCGGACCGACATCGCCGATGCCGAGCTCTTCGCGCCGATCAACGCGGCAAGGCTCGGTCAGGGCTGGGTTCTCGCCACTTCGCGGCTTGCGCCCCAGGCTCTCGCGGGTCGTCTGCCCGATCTCGTTTCCCGCCTGAAGGCGGCGGCGCGCGCCGATCTCCAGGCGCCCGACGACCGGTTATTCGAGGCGATCCTCGCCAAGCATTTCTCCGATCACCAGCTCTTGGTCGACCCCGGCGTGCTGACCTATCTCGCCGAACGGATCGAGCGGAGCGGCTCGTCCGCACGCCACGCCGTCACCCTTCTCAATCGCCGTGCGCTGGCGGAAAAGAGCCGGATCACCAAGCCCTTCGTTCGCCGGGTCCTCGGAGAGGAGAGCGATGCGTTCGATGTCTGAACCCTCAGTCGAGAGGCGACGTAAAACCTCCATCGAAGCTGTCTAGAAGAGCTGCCGCACCTACACTGGATTGATCGGACGGACCGAGGATGACGAAAGACACGACCACCGCAGCGCCGCAGACGCGAACGCGCCGGGCCCCAGCCCGTCGCCGCAAGGCCGCCGTCGCCGCCGATGCCTCGCCCGTCGTGACGAAGGATGACCACATGGCACAGCTAAGAGACGATGCGGCCACGGTTCTGACGGACGAGGCGGTTGCGAGCGAGGTCGAGACGATTCTGGCGGAGAAGCCGGAGCAGATCGCCCGCCAGGAGGCCGAGCGCGAGGACGCCTCGCGCTCCGAACTGCCGCAGGACCGGTTCATGAACCGCGAATTGTCCTGGCTGCAGTTCAACCGGCGTGTCCTCGAGGAGTCCCAGAACATCAATCACCCGCTCATCGAGCGGCTGCGCTTCCTTTCGATCTCGGCCGACAATCTCGACGAGTTCTTCATGGTGCGCGTCGCCGGTCTCGAAGGGCAGGTGCGCGAGAAGGTCACCGTGCGCTCCCTCGACGGGATGACCGCTCAGGAGCAGCTCGACAAGGTGCTCGCCGAGGTGGAGATCCTCCAGTCCGAGCAGCAGGCGTCGCTCGCCGAACTGATCGGCTATCTCGCCGACGAGAACGTCCATATCGTCCTCGCCGACCAGCTTTCGGAAGCCGAGTTCGAGTGGCTGTCGCGTGAATTCGACGAGACGATCTTCCCGGCGCTGACCCCCCTGTCGATCGACCCGGCGCATCCGTTTCCGTTCATCCCCAATCTCGGCTTCTCCATCGGCCTGCGCCTCAAGCGCATGCGCGATTCGGAGCGCATGAACGCACTGATCCGCCTTCCGGTCGCCCTCGACCGGTTCGTGCAGACGCCACGCGGCGAGGACGGCGCCTATCGCTTCGTGCCGCTCGAAAGCGTCGTCGAGACCTTCATCGGCCGCCTCTTTCCCGGATATACGGTGGAAGGCAGCGGCACCTTCCGCGTGATCCGCGACTCCGATATCGAGGTTCAGGAAGAGGCCGAGGATCTCGTGCGCTTCTTCGAGAGCGCGTTGAAGCGCCGCCGCAGGGGCTCGGTCATTCGAACGGAATTCGATTCGTCCATGCCCGAAAGCCTGCGCAACTTCGTCGCCGCCGAGATCGGCACGCCGGAGACCCGCGTCTCGGTGATGGAAGGGATGCTGGCGCTCGACGCCCTCTCGCAGATCTGCAAGATCGACCGCGAGGACCTGAAGTTCCCGCCCTATATCCCGCGCTTCCCCGAGCGCATCCGCGAGCATAACGGCGACTGCTTCGCGGCCATCCGGGAGAAGGACATCATCGTCCATCACCCCTACGAATCCTTCGACGTCGTCGTGCAGTTCGTCCGCCAGGCCGCCTCCGATCCGAACGTCGTCGCGATCAAGCAGACGCTCTACCGAACCTCGAACGATTCTCCGATCGTACGTGCGCTCATCGAGGCCGCCGAGGCGGGTAAGTCCGTGACGGCCCTCGTGGAACTGAAGGCCCGCTTCGACGAGGAGGCCAATATCCGCTGGGCGCGCGACCTGGAGCGCGCCGGCGTACAGGTGGTGTTCGGCTTCATCGAGAAGAAGACCCACGCCAAGCTCGCGATGGTCGTGCGGCGCGAGGAGGGCAAGCTCGTCAACTTCTGCCATATCGGAACCGGCAACTATCATCCGATCACCGCGAAGATCTACACGGACCTGTCCTACTTCACCGCCGATCCCCAGATCGCCCACGACGTCCAGCTGGTGTTCAACTACATCACCGGCTATGCCGAACCGACGGATCTGAAGAAGCTCGCGGTCTCTCCCCTGACGATGCGCGACAAGATCCTCGCCCATATCGAGGCGGAGGCCGAACATGCGAGGGCCGGGCGCCCGGCGCAGATCTGGATGAAGATGAACTCCCTCGTCGACGGCCGTATCATCGATGCGCTCTACCGGGCGAGCCGGGCAGGGGTGGAGATCGATCTCATCGTGCGCGGCATCTGCTGCCTGCGTCCGCGCGTGCCGGGCCTGTCCGATAACATCCGCGTCAAATCCATCGTCGGACGCTTCCTCGAGCACAGCCGAATCTTCTGCTTCGGCAACGGCTTCGGCCTGCCATCGGAAGAAGCCACCGTCCTGATGGGGTCGGCCGACCTCATGCCTCGCAATCTCGACCGGCGCGTCGAGACGCTCGTGCCGATCGCGACCCCCACGGTTCACAGCCAGGTTCTCTCGCAGATCATGCTCGGCAACATCCTCGACAACCAGCAGAGCTGGTCGGTCGCAGCGGACGGGACCTCCCGGCACATCCGCCCGAGCGACGGTGAACAGCCCTTCAACGCACAGCGGTATTTCATGACCAATCCATCGCTCTCGGGACGCGGCAAGGCGCTGAAGACCGACGCTCCCCGCCTGATCGCCCGCCAACGCGCCGAGCATGCCGGCGATGAGTGAACCGCTCGGTCAGGGACGCATCATCGGCCGTCGTCCCGTCGGCGTCGTCGATATCGGGTCGAACTCCGTTCGTCTCGTCATCTACGAGGGCCATTCGCGCTCCCCGACCGTGTTGTTCAACGAAAAGAATCTGAGCGGTCTCGGACGCGGGCTCGCCCAGTCCAACCGCCTGGATCAGGCAGCGGTCGACAGCGCGCTGTCGGCCCTGCGACGATTCCGGAAGCTCGCCGATCAGGCACGGGTGGTCGATCTCTATCCGCTCGCCACAGCAGCGAGCCGTGAGGCCGCCAACGGGCCGGAATTTCTCGCCGCCGCCGAGGAAGCGATCGGGCGACCGATCGAGATCCTGTCCGGCGCCGACGAGGCTCGCTACGCTGCGGAAGGCGTGCTCAGCGGCTTCAACAATCCGAAGGGCGTCGTGGGCGACCTGGGCGGCGGCAGCCTGGAACTCGTCCGCATCGAAAACGACCGGCTCTCGGGCGGGCTGACCATGCCGCTGGGCGGATTGCGACTGCAGGACCTGTCCCAGAACGATATCAAGAAGGCGCAGGCCATCGCCGACGAACACGTCTCGGCCTGCGCCTTCGCCAACACCGACAACGAGGGGCTTCCTTTCTTCGCCGTCGGCGGGACATGGCGCAATCTCGCCCGTCTCCACATGCAACAGACCGGGTATCCGCTGCATGTGATGCACGGATATTCCATGAGCGCGGCCAAGATCGACAAGTTCCTGGACACCGTGATCAAGAGCGACCCGGAGAAGCTCGCGGGGATCGAGGTCATCTCGAAATCGCGCCGGTCTCTGCTCGCCTACGGTGCCGTCACGCTTCGCAGCATCATCCGCTATCTCAAACCGTCCGAGATCCTGATTTCGGCCTACGGGGTGCGGGAAGGCTATCTCCATTCCCTGCTTCCGGCGGACGAGCGGGCCAAGGACCCCCTCATCGAGGCGGCGCGCGAGCTTGCCGTTCTGCGCTCGCGCTCGCCCGACCATGCCGAGGAACTCGTCACGTGGACCGGGCGGACCTTTGCGGCCCTCGGCATCGAGGAGGACGACGAGGAACGGCGCCTTCGCGAGACCGCCTGTCTTCTCGCCGATATCGGCTGGCGCGCCCATCCCGATTATCGGGGACTGATCTCCCTCTCGACGATCGCCCACGCGGCCTTTCCAGCCGTCGACCATCGCGGCCGCGCCTATCTCGGGCTGACGAACTTCTTCCGCCACGAAGGTACGATGAACCAGGTCCAACTGCCCGATCTCGACACCCTCGTGGACGAGCGGCTTTTCGCCCGGGCCCAGATTCTCGGTTCGCTGTTCCGGGTGACCTATCTTCTGACCGCGTCGATGCCCGGCGTTCTCGACCGGTTCCGCTGGTCGCAGGATCCGCGCGGCGGCTTCACCCTCGTCCTGCCCGAGGATCTCGCATCGCTGATCGGCAGCCGCCCGGAAGGCCGGCTGCAGCAGTTCGCGAAGCTCGTCGGCCAGACCCTGAGGATGGAGGCACGCTGACCGGGGCGCGCCTCCTCTCGTCCCCGCTCAGAGGCTGACGATCTCGACCTTCCGGTTGCGATAGACGAGGGCGCTCTCTCCTTCGAGGAGCTTCAGCGCGCGCCGTCCGAAGATCTCGGACCGCCAGCCGGCGAGAGCCGGGATTTCCGCTCGCTCGCCATGGACGGCGAGCTTTTCGAGGTCCTCGGAATTGGCGATCATCTTGGCGGCGACGCCTTCCTCCTCCACGACGATCTTCAGGAGGACGCGCAGGAATTCCACGGCGGCCTGCGTTCCCTCGGGAAGTGGTGCCGATTTCGGCACGGCGGGAAGATCGCCCTTCGGCAGGGCCTTCGCGCTCCTGACCGCCTCGATGATGCCGCGACCGGCCTGGGAGCGTTCGAACCCCTTCGAGATCGAGCGGAGCCGTCCGAGCTCTTCCTCGTCGACCGGCTGCTGCTGGGCAATCTCGTAGATCGCGTCGTCCTTGAGGATGCGGCCGCGCGGTTTGTCCTGGGCACGGGCCTCGCGTTCGCGCCAGGCGGAGACCTCCTTCAGGATCTGCAGTTCGATCGGCTTGCGGACCCGCATCTTCATGCGCCGCCACGCATCGTCCGGATGGATGTCGTAGGTGGCCGGATCGGCGAGAACGGCCATCTCCTCGTCGAGCCAGGACAGGCGGCCGCTCGCCTCCAGCTGCGCCTTCAGCTTCTTGTAGACGGTGCGCAGATAGGTGACGTCGGCAAGCGCGTAGTCGAGCTGCTTGTCGCTGAGCGGCCGCCTGCGCCAGTCGGTGAAGCGCGAGGTCTTGTCGATCCGACCGTCGCTGAGGCGCGCGACGAGCTGGTCGTAAGCGACCGATTCGCCGAAACCGCATACCATCGCCGCGATCTGCGTATCGAAGAGCGGCTTGGGGATGACATTGCCGAGCTTGTAGACGATCTCGAGATCCTGCCGTGCGGCATGGAACACCTTGACCACGCTCTCGTCCGCCATCAGCTCGAAGAACGGCTCCAGCGACAGGCCCTTGGCCAGCGGATCGACGAGCACCTCGGTGTCGTCGGAGGCCATCTGGATGAGGCAGAGTTCGGGCCAGAACGTCGTCTCGCGGATGAACTCGGTATCCACGGTCACGAAGGGGGAACGCGCGAGCGCCTTGCACGCGCTCGAAAGGTCTGCGGTCGTTTTGATCGTGTTCATGGAGCCACGTCTTAGAACGAGGTGAAGCGCGGGGAAAGCGTTCGCTCGGCCCTGTCCCGCAAAACTTGACATCCATGCCGACAAGTGCGCTTGTCCGGCCCGATTTCGAAGGGATGATCCACACGGTTCGGGCAGCGCCGCAGGGCGCTGGGAACGGGGCGAAATGGGTGGATCGGACAGGACTTTAGAGAGCACGCCATGCATCGCTATCGCAGCCACTCCTGCGCAGATCTGCGCAGCACCCATGTCGGCGAGACCGTCCGCCTCTCCGGCTGGGCGCACCGCATCCGTGACCATGGTGGGCTTCTCTTCATCGATCTGCGCGACCATTACGGCCTGACCCAGGTCGTCGTCGACCCCGATTCTCCCGCCTTCAAGACGGCCGAGACGGTTCGCGGCGAATGGGTGATCCGGATTGACGGCGAGGTGAAGGCGCGCTCCGCCGAGACCGTCAACGCCAAGCTGCCGACTGGCGAGGTGGAAGTCTTCGCCCGCGAGATCGAGGTGCTCTCCCCAGCCAAGGAACTGCCCCTGCCGGTCTTCGGCGAGCCCGACTATCCAGAGGACATCCGGCTCAAATACCGTTTTCTCGATCTTCGCCGCGAGACGCTGCACAAGAACATCATGCGGCGCACGAAGGTCATCTCGAAGATCCGCTCGCTGATGCAGGACGCCTCCTTCACCGAGTTCCAGACGCCGATCCTCACCGCCTCCTCGCCCGAGGGCGCGCGCGACTTCCTGGTGCCCTCGCGGCTCCACAACGGCATGTTCTACGCGCTGCCCCAGGCGCCGCAGCAGTACAAGCAGCTTCTGATGATCTCCGGTTTCGACCGGTATTTCCAGATCGCGCCCTGCTTCCGCGACGAGGACCCGCGCGCCGACCGCTTCTACGGCGAGTTCTACCAGCTCGACATGGAGATGAGCTTCGTCGAACAGGAAGACATCTTTCGGACCATGGAGCCGGTGATCCGCGAGGTGTTCGCGAGCTTCGCCGACGGCAAGCCGGTCTCCGAAACCTTCCGGCGCATTCCCTACGCCGAATCCATGCGCAAATACGGCTCCGACAAGCCGGACCTCAGAAACCCGATCGAAATGAGCGCGGTCACCGAACATTTCGCGGGATCGGGCTTCAAGGTCTTCGCCAACATGATCGCCAGCGACGACAAGGTCGAGGTCTGGGCGATCCCGGCGAAGACCGGCGGCTCCCGCGCCTTCTGCGACCGGATGAACTCCTGGGCGCAAGGCGAAGGCCAGCCGGGCCTCGGCTACATCTTCTGGCGCGAGGAAGGCGGCGAGATGTCGGGCGCAGGGCCGCTCGCCAAGAACATCGGCCCCGAGCGCACCGAGGCGATCCGCACCGAGCTCGGTCTCGAAGCGGGCGATGCCTGCTTCTTCGTGGCGGGCCGTCCCGAAAAGTTCACCGCTTTCGCGGGCGCAGCGCGCACCCGTATCGGCGAGGATCTCGATCTCGTCGACCGCGACCGGTTCGAACTCGCCTGGATCGTCGACTTCCCGTTCTTCGAATGGGACGAGGACAACAAGAAGGTGGAGTTCGCCCACAACCCGTTCTCCATGCCCCAGGGCGGGATGGACGCGCTTCAGAACCAGGAGCCGCTGTCGATCAAGGCGTTCCAGTACGACGTCGTCTGCAACGGCTTCGAGATCGCCTCGGGCGGCATCCGCAACTCCGTGCCCGAGACCATGGTCAAGGCGTTCGAGATCGCGGGTTATGATCAGGCGACCGTGGAAGAGCGCTTCGGCGGTCTCTACCGCGCCTTCCAGTACGGCGCTCCGCCCCATGGCGGCATGGCGGCGGGTATCGATCGCATCGTGATGCTGCTCTGCGGGGCGAAGAACCTGCGCGAGATCGCGCTGTTCCCCATGAACCAGCAGGCCTTCGATCTTCTTATGGGTGCACCGGCCGAAGCCTCGCCGGCCCAGCTTCGCGAACTCGGCCTGCGCATGGCGCCGAAGGCAAAGGAATAGCCTTCTCTCGACGCCGGTCGGGTACAAGTCTCGACCGGCGCGATCCCGTTCGGCGCATTCCAGTCTGATCTGCCTTCGGGTGCCGTGTCGAAATCGAAACGGCACCCGAAGGCTGTATCCCAATCAGTCTTCGCCGGACGTCGTTGCGTGGCTGAACGGAAATTCCTCCGCAAGCTCCCACGGTCCGCCGTGATAGTGCCAGAGCATCAGGCCGAGAACGTCGAACGAGAAGGGCTCGAACGCGTCGTCGAGTTCCTCGAACAGCTTGCGGGCCTTCGACGGGTCGACCTTGTTCTGGATCGTGATGTGCGGCTTCATCCGCTGGCGATCCTGGGCGGTCAGGTCGTCGTAGAAGATGCCGGCAAGGTCGGCCCGCAGGCGCTCGACCTGATGGCACTCGACATCGTAGGCGACGCCCTTGCCGAGAAACCGGACACCCGAGACCTTGCATGTCAGCGGGCTCCAGTCCGCCGCCGTCTTGCGCAGCTCGTCGCAGACGGTCTCGTACTTGTCTCCCGGAAGATGGTGGAAGAGCGTGAGATGGGCCGGGATGAAGTTGCGCGACGAGGGAAAGTGCGTCTTGCGCATCGTCTGGAAGCGCTCGAAGGCGTCGTCGTCGAAGCGAAGGGTGACGATCAACGGCGTTGTATCCGGCATCGGTCATCCTTTCGCCAGGGCGTGATTTGAACCCGGCCGGCCCCTCGTCTCGAAGGGGCCGGCCGGGTTTTGTTCTTTACTGAGCGCTGTTTGCTCCGCCCGAGCCGCTCTCGGTCGACCCCGAGCCCGCGGTGCCGGAGGCGTCCGTGCCGGGCGCCGGAGCGGTCGATGCCGGCGCACCGCCATCGCTTTCGACGGTCAGCTGCAGCACGTTCGGAATGGTCTGCGGCGCGCCCATGGCCGCCCCGAAGATCTGCATGAACGGGATCGGCTGGGACGGTTCGGTCGCGACGCGGATCGATTCCGGCGTCTCAAGGAAGTTGCGGACCGCCCCGACCACCTGATTGCGGAATGCCTCGTCGCCGATCTGGCCGAGATTGGCCTCGACCGTCTGGGTCGCGAGGTCGATGATGGCCTCGGGCGTCTGGCTCGTCTGCTCTGCGTAATAGTCGATCACGCGCTTGGTCAGCGAATCGTCCTGGAATTCGACCGAGATGTTGGCGACGCTCAGCTGCGCCAGGATGCCCATGAACGCCATGCCCGAATTCTGCTGGCCCTCAGGGTTCTTGCGCATCTCGTCGGTGATCTGCTGCAGGGACTGGATGACCTGCGGCGTGTAGCCGTCGATCGCCAGATCGGTCTGGAGCGTGCCGACGTTCTGGATATTGAAGGTCACCGGCGACAGGGAGACCTTGCCCTGCTGGGGTGTCCAGGCTGCGTCGGCGTTCATAGAGCCGGTCAGGGTGTCGTAGCCGATCTCGCGAGCGAAGTTGACGCCGTCTTCCTCGGTGTTCTCGGGAAGCACCAGCTGGAAGTTTCCGACGCTCAACCGGCTGTCGAAGCTGTCGTCGTCGCCGATCGTACTGTTGGCGACGAGATTGGTAAGGGTGAACGTATCCTTGCCCTCCTCGCTCAGCTTGATCTCCTCGATCGTGCCGCGCTCGAAGAAGAAGGGGGTGCCCTGAAGAAGGGCCGGCTGGCTGTCCGAAGGCTCGGTGCCGGCGACGAGCAGGTTCTCGATGCTCATTCCGCTGACGTCGTAGGAGACGTCGCGGTCGCCCTCGGCCTTGTCGATGCCGGAGACGTCTTCGAAGCCGACCCGCGCGACCTCGTAGCCCGTGGTCGGCTCGCCCACCACGTTCTCGAAGTTCACCTGACCGAAATCGACGCTGTTCGGTCCCTGTCCGAGCGTGACGCCGCGAATGATGACCGTATCGTTCTCGCTGACGGCCTCGTCATAGCTCATCTGGGCGCCCTGGGAGGCCATCGCCTCCTTCAGCCGTTCGGCGAACGCGTCGGCATCAGCGGCGAGAGCCGTGCCAGAGCCGAGCAAGGTGGCGAAAGCGGCGGCCGAGAGGCCGGCGGTGATCCTGCGCATCGATGAAAATCCTTTCTTACGTCCACCCCTCGCGCGGGGGCGGTCATAGTCGCTGCAATGGTAGTGCGCCCGCCACGATCCGAAAGAGCGCCGACGAGCCTTATCGCACGCCACAGTTCCGGAAAAACCCGACGATTCTGTGCTTTCACGCCGCATCGTCTGTGTTCCGTACTTGTTCCATATCGCATGATCGTTCAGAACGGGTCCATGGGAAAGCAAGTCGATCCACCTGCCGACGGCGGCGACATCCAGCCGGTCGATCTCCGTGAAGCGCTCGAGGAGCGTTATCTCGCCTATGCGCTGTCCACGATCATGGGCCGCGCATTGCCGGACGTGCGCGACGGATTGAAGCCCGTTCACCGGCGCATCGTCCATGCCATGCGCGTTCTGAGGCTCGATCCGGGTCAGGCCTACAAGAAGTGCGCCCGCATCGTCGGCGACGTGATGGGACGGTTCCACCCCCATGGCGACGCGGCGATCTACGACGCGCTCGTCCGCCTCGCCCAGGACTTCTCGGTCCGCTATCCGCTGGTCGACGGTCAAGGCAATTTCGGCAATATCGACGGCGATAGCGCGGCGGCCATGCGCTATACCGAAGCGCGGATGACGGATGTCGCGACGCTGCTCCTGCGCGGTATCGACGAGAACGCGGTGGATTTCTGCCCCACCTACAACGAGGAGGACGAGGAGCCGGTCGTCCTGCCGGGCGCCTTCCCGAACCTTCTCGCCAACGGCTCGTCCGGCATCGCCGTCGGCATGGCCACCAATATTCCTCCTCACAACGCCGCAGAACTCTGCGACGCGGCCCTGAAGATCATCGAAAATCCCGAGGTGACGGTCGATCAGCTCCTGCGCTGCGTGGAGGGGCCCGACTTCCCGACCGGCGGCGTCGTCGTCGACAACCGCGCGACCATGCGCAACGCCTATGAGACCGGCCGCGGATCGTTCCGCGTGCGGGCCCGCTGGGAGGTCGAGGAGGGCACGCGCGGCACCTGGGTCGTCGTGGTCACCGAGATCCCCTACCAGGTCCAGAAATCGCGGCTGATCGAGAAGATCGCCGAACTGCTGCAGGCCCGCAAGCTGCCGCTTCTCGCCGATATCCGCGACGAATCGGCGGAGGATATTCGGGTCGTCATCGAACCGCGCTCCAAGACCGTGGATCCGGCGATCCTGATGGAATCTCTGTTCCGGCTCACCGATCTGGAATCGCGCATTCCGCTCAACATGAACGTCCTGTCCGGCGGCAAGGTGCCGAAGGTCATGTCGCTCAAGGAGGTGCTGGCCGAATGGCTCGCCCATCAGCGCGAGGTGCTGGAGCGGCGTTCGCGCCACCGGCTCGCCCAGATCGACCGGCGGCTGGAAATCCTGTCGGGCTATCTGATCGTCTTCCTCAATATCGACGACGTCATCCGCATCATCCGCGAGGAGGACGAGCCCAAGCAGGAACTGATGCGCTTCTTCGGGTTGACGGATGTTCAGGCCGAGGCCGTCCTCAACATGCGCCTGCGGTCGCTGCGCCGGCTCGAGGAATTCGAGCTGCGGCGCGAATTCGACCAGCTGAGCGAGGAGAAGGCGGAGAAAGAGGGGCTCCTCGGGTCCATCGAGCGCCAGTGGTCGGCGGTGGCGGACGAGGTGAGGGCGGTTCGCGAGACCTTCTCGAAGAAGACGAAGCTCGGCAAGCGCCGCACCCGTTTCGCCGATGCGCCCGATCACGACATCGAGGATATCACGACCGCCTTCATCGAGAAGGAGCCGGTGACAATCGTCCTGTCGAACAAGGGCTTCCTGCGCGGGCTGAAGGGGCATCTGTCGGACTTCAGCAATCTCACCTTCCGCGAGGGCGACGGCCTGCACATCGCCTTCCATGCGATGACGACGGACAAGCTCCTCTTCCTGTCGCGGCACGGCCGGGCCTATACGCTCCAGGCCGACAAGCTGCCCGGCGGACGCGGGCAGGGCGATCCCATCCGCCTCGCCTTCGACTTCGACGACAAGGACGACATCGTCACCGCCTTCACGGCCGATCCGGAGCGCAAGCGGCTGATGGTCTCCTCCGAAGGGTCAGGCTTCGTCGTGACGGAGGCCGATCTCATATCCGGAACGCGCAAGGGCAAGCAGCTGATGAATGTCAGCGGCAAGGCCGGCGTCCATCTGGCGGTCGAGATCGGTGACGGCGACATGGTGGCGATCGTCGGCGAGAACCGGAAGCTCCTCGTCTTCCCGCTCTCCCAGGTGCCGCAGATGGCTCGCGGCAAGGGCGTGCGCCTGCAGCGCTACAAGGATGGCGGGGTCTCCGACGCGAAGGTCTTCGCGATGGCTCGCGGCCTGTCCTGGACCGACAGCGCGGGGCGGGCCTTCCTGCGGGGCGAGGACGAACTCCTCGAATGGCGGGGCGATCGCGCCCAGGCCGGCCGTCTGGTGCCCAAGGGCTTCCCGAAGACGAACAAGTTCTCCGGCTGACGGTCGCTCGCGGCGGATCTGGCTGGACGCGTCGACCGGATTATCGGGCGTCTGGTGAAATCAGCGCATCCGCAAGGCTGCGGGCAGCCTTGGCTTCGTCGGTCTCACCCACGTCTCCAAACGAAAACGGGCGCACTCGGCGCCCGTTTTTGGTGCTGAACGGACTCGCCGTCCGGCGATTTCGATCCGGCAGCTTTCAGTAGGTCCGTCCGAACTTCAGCCTGACCGCGTGAGTTCCCCCGATCCCCGTCACTTTCACGCGGGGCCGCGCGACGGGCTGGGACGAGCGCCATGCGCGGGCGCCGTGGCTGAGGAGGAGATCGACGAGTTCCTTGGGGTGGAGCCGCGAGCGGAGCGATTTGAGCTCGCGCAATTCGCCGAGGGCCTGAACGCTTCCCGCCCGCTTGGTCGACGTGAAGGGAGAGACGGTTTGGTCGAGAGACATGGGGCGGAATTCCCTTCCGAATGCAGGAACCGGGGCGGTTGGGAGAGGTGTCGGGTTCGGCAAGATCGCTGACGGATCAGCGGGCGACGGCATAGCAGGCATAGTCGGCGCGTTTCAGGGCGGCGCAGGCGCTCCAGGCTTCGTCCTTTGACCCGAAGCCTGCGAAGCGGGCCCGGTGGAGCGTCTGCCCACCCTGGCCGACCGGCTCGGTGAAGGGCTGGGCGGAGGCGAGGGCGGCGCCGGCCTTGCGCTTGGCATCGGCCAGCATCTGGTTTGCGAGCGCCTGGTCCGGCGTGGCCGCGATCTGCACCACCCAGGGCGAAGAGGGCGCCGCCGCGAGCGCGGCTCTCGAGCCGATCCCGCCGGTGAAGGTCGGATCGACGGTGCGATTGCCGGGCACCGGCGCGGCGAGGGCGTTGGTCGACGCGGTCGGAAGCATCAGCTGCTGCGTGCCGGTATCGCCGACGAGTGCTGCCGCGAGAGCCTGGCGACCGCGGACCGGGCGCGAGGAGGGCTGGGGAAGAGCATCGGCGACCAGCGCGCCGGATGTGGCGTAGGCCGCGGCGATCCGCTCGTCCGCCGAAAGGAGCTGGCCGGGACGCGTGTCCGGAACCGGGCCTCTCTCGGGAAGGCCCGTGAGGGCTGCGACCGCGAGGCCTGCACCGGTGTTCGGACGGGCGGCGATCAGGGCGCCTTCGTCGCGGCGGGTCGCCAGCGGCAGGGTGCGCTTCAGAAGGTCGACCATGTGGTCGTCGCGCGACCGGCCCGAGCGACCGCCCATGACGACGGCGACGAGGCTCTTGCCGTCCTTCTTGATCGAGGTGACGAGGTTGAAGCCCGAGGCGTTGATGTAGCCGGTCTTGATCCCGTCGACGCCGTCCATGCGGCCGAGGACCCGGTTGTGATTGCCGAGGCGCGTGCCGCGGAAATCGTAGGACCGGGTCGAGAAATATTTGTAGTATTGCGGGAAGTGCTCGCGAAGCGCGATGCCGAGCTTGGCCTGATCGCGCGCGGTGGTGCGCTGGCCGTTGTCCGGCAGGCCGTTGGCGTTGCGATAGGTCGTGTGGGCCATTCCGAGCTTGTGCGCGGTCCGCGTCATCATCTCGGCGAATTCACGCTCGGAACCACCGAGATATTCGGCGAGCGTGACCGAGGCGTCGTTGGCGGATTTCGTAACGAGAGCGTAGATCGCCTCCTCGACCTTCAGAAAGCCGCCGGCCGGAACGCCGACCTTCGTCGGCGGACGTCCGGCCGCATAGCGCGAGACGGGCATCTTGTCGCCGAGGGAGATGCGCTTCTTCGAGAGGGCGTCGAAGGTCAGGTAGAGCGTCATCATCTTGGTGAGGGACGCGGGATAGCGATATTCGTCGGCCTGATCCTCGTAGAGGACCTGACCGTTATTGGCATCGATCACGAAACCGGCATAGCGGGAATTCGCATTGGCCGTCGCGGGGGAAGACAGCACGATTCCGGCACCGACCGCCGCGATTCCGAGGGTTCGGGCAAGGCCGAACACGTTACGCAAACTGAAGATCACTCTCACGCCAAAACCCTTGGTCTTGAAGACTGTCTGGGCTCTTCGCTCCCGGCCCCGCAGGAACGCCGTGCGGGGAGGCCGATGCGAACAGCCGGCTCGTTATCCCCGAGGTTAGAGTTACGAGCTTACCAACTCGTTTATGGTTGCCGAACCCTTCATGGGATCGTGATCATTCGAGGGGTTGGCCAAGATGCCTGACTAGGCGCGCTTTCGCGTGCGCTCCAGCCCGTTTAGCGGGCATTTCATGCCGCGACATCTTGCAATTTTGTGCAGTGCAATATAAATTGGTGCATAGCAAACGGGCATTGCGGCGGCGACCGTCGGGATGCCTTCGGAAACACGATTTCCGGGCTGCCAGACACGCAACGCCAATGAGGATCGATCTCATGAACATGTATGACGACGCCAGCAAGATCACCAAGGAAGCGATGGACAACTCGATGAAGTCCTTCGCCGTCATGACCAAGGGCATGCAGCAGATCGCTGCCGAGACCCAGGACTACACCAAGCGCGCCTACGAGCATCAGGCTTCGTATTTCGAGCGTCTGATGCAGTCGAAGTCCTTCGACAAGACGCTGGAAGTGCAGACCGAATTCGCGAAGTCGGCCTATCAGGACTGGGTCGCCCAGGCGACGAAGATCGGCGAGATCTACGCCGATACCGCCAAGGAGGCCTATCGTCCGCTCGAGTCGAACGCCAGCATGGCCGTCGCGACCGGCGAGGCCACCGCTGAAAAGACCGTGCGCAAGGCCGAGGCAGCTGCCGACAAGGCCACCAGCGCCGCGAAGGCCAACTGATATCCCATCTGCCAGCCCGGCCGATCATGGCCGGGTCCGGCGGGCGGAGTTGCGAGGGAAAAATCCCTCGGCGTTATCGAGATGAAGGGCCTCCGTCACGAAGGTGACGGGGGCCTTTTTTGTTCGTGTGGCGCCGCGAGCGGCTGGTCCGGCGGAATTCTGCTTCGGCTCGGCGATCCGTCGCCGCCGCAACCCGGCGGGCTGTCAGGAGGCGCGCGTCCTGATGAGCGAGAGGCGCATCAGGAGCCGCTTCAGCGAACGGCGGAACCCGTAATGCACCATGGCGTGCTGGTGCATGTCATGGCGCCCGCGTTCTCCGCCGTAGGACGAGCGGGCAACGATGATATCGGCAAGCATTTCATTCCTCCCTGTCCAAGATGGTCTCGCAGGTTACCTTGAGAAACCTTACTGAACATTACGGAAGGATGTCGCGATGAAATTCCGTTTGCGCAGTCGTCGAGGCTTCCGGCGAGGCATGGTGTTGTCATGCTGTAAGGTGCACATGGTGCGCCCGACTTTCAAAGTTTAGGTGCACGAGGTGCACATTTTCGTGTTCTTCCAACGATCGTAAGCGTTCGACATTGCGGGCGGATGACGGCTTGCGCCTATCCCGAAGCCGAACGGTTCGGCGATCGTCGCCGTTGACAGGCCGGATGGGCCGGGCCAACAGCATTGCGTGCGGTTCATGGAGCTGTTCCAGATCCGCAAGCGCCGCAGATACGGAGCCGGTCATGACACCCGACGCCTTCAAGGCATGGCGCAAGAGCCTCGGACTGAAGCAGAAGGATGCCGCGGACCGGCTCGGTCTCAAGAAGCGGGTCATTCAATACTACGAGAAGGGCGCCCGGGGCGGAAAGGACATCGAGATTCCAAAGACCGTGGAACTCGCCTGCTTCGCGCTCTCCATGGGCGTTGCGTCCTATGACGGACGAACGGTCCCCGATGGGGCCCATGACGCCGAACTCACGCTTCGTGTGGCCGGTTCGAAGCCCGGTTCGATTACGACCAGGCGCTGACGCCGAGGGCACATACCCCCTTGCGGCTCCATCGATCTCTGGATCGTGGCTGGCCGCGCTCCATCCACGCCATGTCCCTCGCCGTCGCTCCGAGACCCGATGACCGCCGTTGAGAAAAGCATCCTGAGCTTCGGTTTGCGAAGCTCGGAGAGGGGCGCTAAAGGACGGAACGTCACCTTCTTGCCGCAGTCACGTCAGCCGTCAGGTCAACGCATATGTCCGCTACAATCGCTCCCCCTTCGCCGAGTTCGACAGACGGCGAGGCCCGGGAGGAGCCGGCGGAACGCGAGGTCGGCCTTGCGATCCTTCTGGTGCTGGCGCTGGTCGTCGGCGTGGTGGCGGGCCTCGGCGCCATCGTCTTCAAATATCTCATCGCCTTCATCTCGAATCTCGCCTTCTACGGCATCTTCTCCTTCCATATGGACCCGCTCGCCTACGGCCCGCCGAGCGCCTGGGGGGCGGGAATCATCCTCGTTCCGGTTCTCGGCGGCCTGATCGTCGTCTGGCTGGTGCGGAACTTCGCACCGGAGGCCAAGGGGCATGGCGTTCCGGAGGTGATGTTCGCGATCTATCACCAGCAGGGCAATGTGCGCGGCGTCGTCGCGGTGGTGAAATCCCTCGCCTCCGCGATCTCGATCGGCACCGGTGCCTCGGTCGGCCGCGAGGGGCCGATCATCCAGATCGGGGCATCCTTCGGGTCGACATTCGCCCGGCGCCTGAAGCTCGTGCGGCCCCAGAAGATCACGCTCCTGTCCGCCGGCGCCGGCGCCGGTATCGCGGCCACCTTCAACACGCCCCTCGGCGGCGTGCTGTTCGCGTCCGAAGTCCTCCTGCCGGAGGTTTCGACGCGCACATTCCTGCCCGTGGTCGTGGCGACGGCGACCTCGACCTATGTCTACCGGCTGGTGATGGGCGTCGAATCGGCCTTCATGGTCTCGGTGATCGGCCTGCCGGACCAGGTGGTGAACGGCTGGGAGTTGCTCCTCGCATCGCTTCTCGGCGTCGTCATCGGTTTTGCCGCCTGGGCCTTCGTGAAGTGCCTCGCCTTTTCCGAGGACGTCTTCGAGAAGTCCTCGCTCAACCCCTATCTCCAGAACGCGCTCGGCATGGGCTTCGTCGGCCTGTCCGGCTACATGTTCTTCCTTGCCACCGGCCATTATCAGGTGATGGGCGTCGGCTATGCGACGATCCAGGACGTGATCTCGGGCGGCATCCTCTCGGTCGCGCTTCTCCTGATGCTGTTCGCGGCCAAGCTTCTGGCGACCTGCGTCTCGCTCGGCTCGGGCGCGTCGGGCGGGGTCTTCTCGCCGAGCCTCTTCATGGGCGCGACCCTCGGCGGAGCGATCGGCGTTCTCGGCATGATGGCGCTGCCGGGTAGCGGCCTCTCCGTCGAGACCTTCGCGATCATCGGCATGGGCGCGATGGTGGGCGGCGCGACGAGTGCGGCGATGACCGCCATCGTCATGATCTTCGAGATGACGCGCGACTACGAGATCATCCTGCCGCTGGTCCTCGCGGTCGCGATCGCGATCGGAACCCGGCGCGCGCTCATCGTGTCCGACATCTACACCATCAAGCTGCGGGCGCGCGGCCGCCCGATCCCGACGGATCGCACGACCAACATGTTCCTCGTCGAAAGGGCGAGCGAGGTGATGGCGACGAATGTCGCGGTGCTGCAGCAGGACATGCTCGTCACCGATGCGCTGAAGGTCGTCGAGGTCGACAAGACCCGCGTCATCGTGGCGGACGGCGAGCGCATCACCGGCTTCGTTCGCTTCGGCACCGTCCCCTACAGGCCGGACCGCTTCGCGTCCCAGACCCTCGCGGAAATCGCCCAGGCCGATTTCACGATCGTCTCGCCGACCGACAACCTCAATACGGTCATCACGCGGATGAACCGGCGCAGCCGCTCGACCGCGATCGTCGTCGGCGCGACCTCCGGCATCCCGCGTGCCCGCAACATCGTCGGCATCATCGCCCGCGAGGAAATCGCGCAGGCCGTCGTCCAGAACCATTACGGCTGATCCGGCCCGATCCCGGACGGCCCATTACGAGCGGAGGGCGTCTTGGCCTCGATCATGATCCTCAACGGCCCCAATCTCAATCTGCTCGGCAAGCGCCAGCCTGAGATCTACGGCCATACGACCCTTGTCGATGTGGAAGCGGCCTGTTCGCGGCTTGCCGCCTCGGCGGGCCATGCCATCCGGTTCTATCAGTCGAACCGCGAATACGAGATCATCGACTGGGTCCACGAGGCGCGGGAGAACATGGCTGCGATCATCATCAATCCAGCCGCCTTCACCCACACCTCCGTCGCCATCCTCGATGCGCTCAACGCCTTCGATGGTTTCGTCTTCGAGGTGCACATCTCCAATGTGCACAAGCGCGAGTCCTTCCGGCATCATTCCTATGTGTCGGCACGCGCGGACGGGGTGATCGCGGGGTTCGGCGTCGAAGGCTACGAGTTCGCCCTGCGCCGGGTCTGCTCGCTCCTGGCATCGTCGGACGGCGCCTGATCGGCTCCTGTCGCGCACGCGCGAGCCTTTGCCTTCGGTCTTGCAATATGGATGCCGAAGGGTTCAGAATCCCGATCGATAACTGATGTTCTGGAGAGTTGACCGATGGCCCTGGCGGACATTCTGGCGGAAGACAGGCCGCGCCGGCCCGGTACGCAGGCAGCGCTCGCCGAGCTTTCGGAAACCTTCGGCGACCGGCTCGCGACCGGCGAAGACGTGAGGCGCGCGCACAGCCACACGACCACCTATATTCCTAACCAGCTGCCGGATGCCGTCCTCTTCGCCCGAAGCGAGGCGGAGGTGCAGACCCTCGTGCGGATCGCCGCGCGCCACGGGATGCCGATCGTGCCCTTCGGTGTCGGCTCCTCGCTCGAGGGCCATGTGAACGCGCCCTTCGGTGGCGTCTCGCTCGATCTGTCAGGCATGAACGAGGTCGTCTCCGTCTATCCCGAAGATCTCGACTGCATCGTGGAGCCCGGCGTCACGCGCGAGGCGCTCAACGAACATCTTCGCGATACGGGACTCTTCTTTCCCATCGACCCCGGGGCCAACGCATCCCTCGGCGGCATGGCGGCGACGCGGGCCTCGGGAACGAATGCGGTTCGATACGGCACCATGCGCGAGAACGTCGTCGGGCTTAACGCGGTGATGGCCGACGGCTCGGTGATCCGCACGGCCCGGCGCGCCAAGAAGACGGCGGCCGGCTATGACCTGACGCGGCTTCTCGTCGGCTCGGAAGGCACGCTCGGCATCATCACGCGCCTCAATCTGAAGCTCTATGGCATTCCCGAACAGGTGCTGTCCGGCGTCTGTCCGTTCCCGGATGTCGTGAGCGCGGTCAATGCCGTGATCCAGACCGTGCAGATCGGTGTTCCCGTCGCCCGGATCGAACTGCTCGATGCCCTGTCCATCGAAGCGACGAACCGGCACTCCAAGCTCGATCTGCCGGCGACGCCGCACCTCTTCGTCGAGTTCCACGGCAGCCCCGCTTCGGTTGCCGATCAGGCCGCGAGCTTTGCCGTGATCATCGAGGAGAACGGCGGCGGGGAGTTCCGGTCCGCGAGCCGGGCCGAGGAGCGTTCGCGCCTGTGGAAGGCGCGCCACGACTTCTACTGGGCCTCGATCGGGCTGAGACCCGGGGCCAAGGCGATCGCGACGGATGTCTGCGTGCCGATCTCCCGTCTTGCCGACTGCATCGAGGAGACGCGCATGGACGCGGAGGCCGCCGGCCTGATCGCGCCCACGGTCGGGCATGTGGGTGACGGCAACTTCCACGTCACGCTTCTGATCGACACGGATGTTCCGGCGGAGATCGATGCGGCGGAAGCCTTCCTGAAGCGGCTCGCGGAGCGGGCGCTCGACATGGACGGCACTTGCACCGGCGAGCACGGGGTGGGCCAGGGCAAGCGCGGCTATCTCTCGGCCGAGCTCGGAGCGTCGGTCGACGTGATGCGGGCGGTCAAAACGGCGCTCGATCCGTCGAACATCATGAATCCCGGCAAGATCTTCTCCTTCGAGACGCGCTGAAGCACCTGCGAAAGGAAGGAGGCCCGGTTTCGGGGCCGGTCGCTCTCGGCGGCAGGAGCGCGTCAGGAATTGCGTGTCCTCCAGGCCCGCGCGCCGCCACGTTTCGTCCTGCGACGACCGGGCGGCCGGACAGGACTCAGGAGGAGGTGCGGACACGTTTCGTTCCCGTCCGCGCTTTATAAGCTTTAAACAAATCCCGTAAAAGTTTTTGGTTTGTTCACGATCGGGATGCGATTCCTTCTCCTGCGTGTTAAACGGCAGAGAAAGAGCGTCAGATGCTGCAGGAGTGTCCCATTCGTATCATCGGCATCGATCCCGGCCTCAGGCGGACCGGCTGGGGCATCGTCGAGACCCAGGGCAACGCGCTCCGCTTCGTGGCCAGCGGAACCGTGACCTCCGATGCGAAATACGACCTCGCAACCCGGCTTCGCCAACTCTACGAGGGGCTTGGCTCCATCGTGCACGAATACCGGCCGGACGAGGCCGCGGTCGAGCAGACCTTCGTCAACAAGGATGCGGTCGCCACGCTGAAGCTGGGTCAGGCCCGAGGAATCGCGCTTCTCGTTCCGTCCATCGCCGCGATCCCCGTTGCCGAATATGCGCCCAACGCCGTGAAGAAGGCGGTGATCGGCGTCGGCCATGGCGACAAGAAGCAGATCCACATGATGGTGAAGGTGCTGATGCCGAAGGCGAGCTTCGATACGGACGATGCCGCCGACGCCATCGCGATCGCCATCTGTCACACCCATCATCGCCAGTCCGCACAGGCACGGATGGCCTTCGCGGGAGGCTGAGCCGATACGCGTTCTTGACGTGTTCGCGGCCGGGCGACATGGAAGGGGGATGCCGCTTCTTCGCAGATCGGCAGGCCGGGGCTTCTTTCGAGGGGGGGCGAGACCCCATGGCCGGGACGTCCGCCGCCGTGTCATGAACCGTTCGGTGGTCGACCGGGCGGCGAGGTTGCCGGCATGTTTTTCTCTTCACTCTCGATAGACGAAAGCTGTCCATGATCGGAAAACTGAAGGGGACGATCGACGAGATCGGCGAGGATCACGTGGTCGTCGACGTTCATGGCGTCGGCTATGTCGCATATTGCGGCGCGCGTGCGCTTTCGGGCATCGCCGGTCTCGGGGAGGCGATCGTGCTCTTCATAGAGACCGTCGTGCGGGAGGACATGATCCGGCTCTACGGCTTTCCGAGCGCTGCCGAGCGGGACTGGTTTCGCCTGCTCCAGACCGTTCAGGGCGTCGGCGCCAAGATGGCGCTCGGTGTCGTCGGCACGCTCTCGCCGAGCGATCTCTCCAATGCCGTCGCGCTTCAGGACAAGGCGATGGTCGCCCGATCGCCTGGGGTCGGTCCGAAGGTCGCCCAGCGCATCGTCGCCGAACTGAAGGACCGGATGCCGGCCTTTTCGGGCGCCGCCCTCGACGAAGCCTTCGGCGTCAAGCGTGATATCGGCGGCGGCACCGCCGCAGCGCCCGTCGCCGATGCGGTCTCCGCGCTCACCAATCTCGGCTATGCCCGCGATCAGGCGGCGAGCGCGGTAGCAACGGCGCTCAAGGAGGCGGGCGAGGGGGCCGACAGCAAGATCCTGATCCGGCTGGGGCTGAAGGCCCTCAGCCGTTGATCATGTGACGGCCGGGCAAGGCCGTCCAGATGACGAACCGTCGTCCTGCCGCCTCGCGGCGCCGTCCCCGGCCCTGACCCGGTCTTTCGGAAACTCTCAGCCGAGATCCTGGCTCAGCTCGCGGCCGAGCGCGAAGGCGCGCCGTTCGATGAGGATCGGCACCTCGCAGACATAGGTGAGCGAATGGCGGCGCTCGTCGAAGACCCGGGTGTCCCAGGCTATTTCCTCGCGAATGTCAGCGAAGCGGGTGGCGTCGCCCTCGCGCTGGATGCGGGCCATGTCCACCGCCTTGGCGCGCAGCGCTTCGGCGAGGCTCTTCTGGCGCGCCCCGTAGCGCAGGATGCCATTCAGCACCTGGCCGCGTTCGGCGTTGAGTCGGTCGAGAATGTCGGTGAAGAGAGCGGCGGCGACCTTCTCGCGCTCGGCCTGCGGAACCTCTTCGATGAAATCGCGAACCAGTTTCTGGGCTTCGTCGCCGCTGATGCGGCGCGCGATCGCGCGATCGACGACCTCGCGCATCTCGCTCGTCCGCTCCACGCCCGATCCAAGGGCGAGATCGGGTCCGGACCAGACCTGGGCCGCCTGGATCGTCGGCACCTGACGCTGGACGCAGGGCCAGTCCGTGGTGCCGGTCTGCGGCGTCGTCGCAAAGGCCATGGGATTGGCGGCCGTGCGGCCGGCGCCGACCACCGTGCTCGGCGCCTCGACGACCGAGCCGCCCCGGGAGGTGGGCGCCGCCGGGGTGCCGCCCGCACCGGAGGCCTGCGTCTCACCCGTCCCGGCCTCGCCAGCCGGTCCGGCAGTTCCCGGCTGGGTGCCGTCTGAATTCGTATCCGGCGCATTGGTCGGCGGCGGTCCGGGGAGGACGAAACCCTCTGGGATCTCGCGCGGCTGGGCGCCGTCCTGCGCCAGAGCCGGCATCGCAACGGCAAGCCCTGCGGCGAGAAGCGAGGTTCTGAGCAGAAATCCGGCCTTGAGGCCGGACGCCGGCACGTGAAGTCGATCGATCATATGTTCCTCCCAGAACGAGCGGATAAGTCTGTCCATGGCGCCACGTCAGATGAACGATCCTGAAAGCGGATCGGCTCCGGTTAGGTGGCTTCGGCCCCTCTGCGCAGGCCCGAAAAGGCCGAACCCGGCGAGAATGTCGGGTCCGGTTCTCACGTCAGTCCCGCTTCTTGCGCGCGATGGTGCCTCGCGCCGGATCATAGGCGAGGATCGCGGCGCCGAGAAAGGCGGCGGTGCATCCGACGACGATCACGAAGGCCTGAAGATTGAACTGCTGGTAGAGCGCGAAGCGAACGAGCTCAACGGCATGGGTGAACGGGTTGAACTGACAGATCATGTAGAGGGCCGGGCTCGACTCCTGCACGCGCCAGAGCGGGTAGAGCGCGCTCGAGGCGAAATACATGGGGAAGATCACGAAGTTCATGATCCCCGCGAAGTTCTCGAGCTGCTGGACGAGCGAGGAAAGCAGCATGCCCAGCGAACCGAGCATCAAGCCCGTGAGCACGAGGGCGGGCAGCACGTAGACATAGCCCTGCCAGGCCGGACGTACCTCCCAGAACCAGGCGATCGCAAGAAACACGTAGACCTGCAGCACGCCGACCGCGACGCCGGCGGCGAGCTTGGAGACGAGAAGGAACCAGCGGGGCAGGGGTGAGACGAGCAACGTCTTCATCGTCCCCGTCTCGCGGTCGTAGACCATCGAGAGTGAGGACTGCATGCCGTTGAAGAGCAGGATCATGCCGATGAGGCCCGGCGTGATGTAGACCTCGTAGAGGATGTAGGTCTGGTAGGGCGGAACGATCGAGACACCGAGCACCTGCCGGAAGCCCGCCGCGAAGATGAACAGCCAGAGCAGCGGGCGCACGAGGGCCGACACGAAGCGCTCGCGCTGATGCAGGAAGCGCAAGGCCTCGCGCCAGATGATGCCGCGCGCGCAGATGGCATAGGCGGACGCGGAGAAGCGCCGGCTTTGCGCGTCGCCGGACGATTGGACGTCCGACCGGTTCGAACGGGCGACCGCTTCGCTCATCGCAGCGTTTCCATCTGTCTGGCCCCCTCCAGCCGGGCAAGGCCGGTCAGCCGCGTGAAGGCGTCGTGGATCGTCTCGGCGTTCTCGGCCTCCGTTACATCCTCGACCCTGCCTTCCGCGAGGACTGTTCCCCGGTGCAGGACGACCACCCGGTCGGAGGCGTCGATTTCGTCGATGAGATGGGTCGCCCAGAGAACCGAGACGTTCTCCTCCTCCACCAGACGGCGGACTTCGGAGACAATTTCGGCACGGGACTTGATGTCCAGCCCGGTCGTCGGCTCATCGAGAAGAATCAGCCGAGGCTTGTGCATGAAGGCCCGGACGATCTCGATCCGGCGCAACTGGCCGCCGGAGAGATTGCGCGCCTTCTCGCCGAGGCGTTCGGCGAGTTCGGACGTCTTCAGGATGTCCTCGATCCGGGCTTCGGCCGCTTTCCGCCCGATGCCGTGAAGGGCCGCGTGATAGATGAGGTTCTGGCGGATCGACAGGTCGAGATCGAGCGTCCGCGCCTGGAAGACCACGCCGAGCCGGCGAAGCGCTTCGGTCGACTGGCCCCTCAGCGGATAGCCCAAAATGCTGATTTCGCCGCTGCGGGTGTTGAACAGCCGCGTGATGAGCGAGAACAGGGTCGACTTGCCGGCGCCGTTCGGTCCGAGGAGTGCGGTGAAGGAGCCCTGGGGCACCGTGAAGGACACATTGTCCAACGCCTTGCGCGAGCCATAGGAATGGCTGACGCCGTCCACTCGAAGAGCGAACGGCGCGGACGACGTCGAATCCTGAGCCTGATCGGCCACTCCCCATGCCTCCCCATGCGGTCGGGAACGGCGAAGCTACGCCGTTCCCATCATCGAGTACAAGTGCGCTCGATGATCACGGAACGACGGTGATCGTTCCCTTCATGTCGTGCTCCTCGTCGTCGAGACCTTCCACATACCACTCGTAGCGGCCGGGACGGATGGTCTGGAACTGGACGGTGATCGGGCCCTGGGTGTCGAATTCGAGCCAGGCCGGCGAGCCGTCCATGTGGATCTCGCGATCCTCGATGACGATCTGGTTGTTCCACACGTTCCGGAAGAAGTCCGGGGCATGCCATTTGTACTCGACGCCGCCCTCGGAGACGATGTCCCACCGATAGGGCTGGCCGGCGCGCAGGACGAAGTCCTTGTCGCTCACCGCATAGGGCTCGCCGCCCTGGCCGATGACGAGCGGCGTGATGATCTGGGAGGAGAGCGAGACGGGGGGCAGACCGATCTGGTCGCCGTTGAGGGCGGCCGCCGGCATCATCTCCGAGCCGGGCGCCATGTTGAGCTCGCTCGCCGGCGGGATCATGTCGCCCGACGTGTTCTCGTCGTCGTCGTCATCATCATCGTCGTCATCGTCATCGCCCGCATCCGCGCTTCCCTCCTGGGAGCCGGTCGCGGCCTCCGACGATCCGGCATCGGAATTCGCGGCGGCGTTGCCCGATGCATCGTCATTATCGTCGTCGTCGGCATCGCTGCCGGCCGTCTGCCCGGAGGTCGATTCGCTCGAGCTCTGCGCATGGGCGAGCCCTGCGGGTCCGAGTGCGAGACTGGATGCCATGAGGGCGAGCCAGAGAGTTCTGTTCAGCATAATTCCTCCTGATCTGCTGACCTGATTTCGGGACTGGGGACTTGGATCGCCGATGAGCGATCAGTCGATGTCGGCGACCGCCACGCCCCAGGGTTCCTGCCCGACCTGGACGGACTTCACGACCTCGTCATTCGCCACGTCGATGACCGAGATGTCGTTCGAGATTCCATTCGTGGTGAAGAGGTAGTCGCCGTCCGGCGAGAAGGCGAGCTGCCAGACGCGCTGGCCGACGAGGAGGTAGTCGAGCACCTCGTAGCTTTCACCGTCGACCACGGCCACCCGGTTCGCGGGTCCGAGTGCGACATAGACCTTCTTGCCGTCCTCGGTGATGCGAACGCCCACGGGCTGGATCGCCTCGGAACGGATACCCTGGATCTCGAAGGTGATCTTGTCCTTGATGTCCTTCGAGGCCGCATCGATCACCGACACGGTTCCGCCGATCTCGGCCGAGACCCAGACCTCCGAACCATCCGCCTTGTACTGGGCGAAGCGGGGACGCGAATCGACGAGGACGTTGGCGGTGATCTGCTGGGATTCGCGATCGATGAAGTGGGCCATGTTCGTCGTCTCGGACGTATTCACGATCGTCTGCCCGTCCGGCGAGATGCCCATGCCCTCCGGCTCGACGCCGACCGGAACCTCGACGATGCGCGATCCGGTCTCCAGGTCGATGATCGTGACGAGATTGTCGTCCTCGTTCGCCGCATAAAGGCGCGTTCCGTCCGGCGAGATCACGAGGAGCTCGGGATCGGGACCCGAAGGCAGGGTGCCGAGGAACTTGTAGGTGGAGGTGTCGTAGATCTGGATCGTGTCGTCGTCGGACGCGCAGACATAGAGCTTGGTGCCGTCCGGATGGACCGCGATCCCGCGCGGGCGCTGCCCGACCTTGAAGGTCTCGATCACCTCGAAATTGTCCGAGGACAAGACGGTGATGTCGTTGCCCTTCTCGTTCGAGACGAAGATCTTGTAGGCGAAGGCGGGCGTGCCCGAAAGCAGGACGGCCCCTGCCAGCGCACTGGAAACCAAAAGGTTCTTCAAACTATCCTCCCATTCGTCGACCCGGATCTCCGGCCGATCAAAACCGCTCGCCCGGATCAGGCGATCCACAGCGTCTCGTTTCCCGCTCGGGGCTCCCATCGACCATTGCGGCCGATACCCGTGCGGTGGTGCCTCGCCTGTCTCATGCCGTCGCGGCCGTTCCGCGCAGTCCGACGCATCGCTCCGGTGTCCGGCCTGTTCGCGCGAGAGGAAGGCGGCTCCTTCGCCGCGTTCCGGTTCGAGCCCGTCGGATGGATCCGGCTTCTCGGACAGGTGGCGTGATTGGCCGCCGCCGCACTTTCGCACCTTGGGAGTGGCAAGTCACGGCGACGACCACGGGCATAGTGTGATGACGATCCTGCCCTCACAACGGGACTACTTCCCGTGTTCCTGCCGAATTCTCCTCAACTTTCCGTTTTCTGGCCGGCCAGCATGCGCCCGCCCCGGGTCTCGAGGGCAAAGCGGACGAGATCGGCGGTCCGGTCGAGGCCGAGCTTCTCCTTCAGCTTCGTCGCCGTGTTGGCGGCCGTCTTGTAGGCGATGCCGAGACCCGTCGCGATCTCGGAGAGACTGTTTCCTTCGCCGAGCATCTGGAGGATCTGCAATTCACGCCGCGTCAGTTGTTCGAGCCCGGCATTCTTCGGCTGCTCGTCCATCAGGGCGGCCGTTTCCGTGTCCGTATAGGCTTCCCCCGTCAGCGCCTTCTCGATCGCGATGAGAAGTTCGTCTGAAGCCGCGCTCTTGGCCACGTAGCCGAGCGCGCCCTCGCGGCGCGCCGAGGCGGCATAGGCGATGTCGGAATACATGGAGAAGACGACGATGCGTGCCTGCGGATCGTCCGCCTTGAGGCGGCGCAGCACTTCGAGACCGCTGCCGTTCTTCAGGTTGATGTCGAGAATCGTCACGTCCGGGCGCAGTCTGCGAAACTCGGTCAGCGCCTCGCCCGGTGTCTCGGCCTCGCCGATCTCGGTCACGTCGAACGTCTCCACCAGACGCTTGACCCCGTCGCGCACCACCGTGTGATCGTCGACGATGAGTATCTTCAAGACCGTGCTCCTCCCGCTTCCTCGCCCTCGTGGGCCGTGCCCGGGTGAAGCAGAGGTATTGAACCTTCGATGCGAACACCAGCCGGCAGAACCGTTTCCTTGACCGAAAGCCGGCCGCCGGCTGCCTCGATGCGCTCGGCCATGCCGATCAGGCCGAAACCGGTGCGCTTCTGGCTGTCGGCAAAACCGCCGCCGTCGTCGCTCACGCAGAAGGAGAGCGATTCGTCGTTCGTGGTGATTCGCACGGCGATGCGCCTCGGGAGCCCGTGCTTGAGCGCGTTGTGGACGGCCTCCCGGATCGCCCTGAAGACGGTCGTCTCGACTGGGGCGGGAAGGGTCGCGTCGTCGACCTCCAGTTTGAAGGCGATCTGAGCATAGCGTTCGGCCAGACCCTGGATGTGATCTTCGAGAGCCGCCTTCAGGCCGAGACCCGCCATCACGCCGGGCCTCAACTCGGTCAGGATGCGCCGGACCGCCTTGCGGGCCTCCATCGCATTGGCCTTGATCGCCTTCGCCCGGTCGGCCGCGCCGCTCGTCTCGTCCGCCGGCAGCTTGCGCATGATCGCGCCGGCCTCCACGTCGATGGCGAAGAGGAGCGGTCCCACATCGTCGTGCAGGTCGCGCGCGAGGGCCGCCCGCTCCTCGTCCTGGAGCCGTTGCAGCTGTTCGGACAGCCGGCGATTGGCGATCGAGGCTTCGCCGAGCCGGTCGGCCATGCGGTTCAGCCCGTGGGCGAGATCCTTCACCTCGGGCGGGCCCTCGGGGTCGACGCGGACCGCGATCTGGCCGTTTCCGATCTTCTCGTAGGCGTCCTTGATCGCGGTGATGGGCCTCAAGGCCGTGCCGACGACGATCCAGATCGCCAGAAAGGTGACGAGGATGAAGGCGGTGAGGACCAGAACCGCGAAGATCGCGTCGCTCCACGTCTCCGCGATCTCGTTGCGTGGATCGATCGAGACGACGACCGCCGTCACCGGGGCGGCGAGACCGGACAGGGGGATGATCCTCGTCGGCTGAGGCGGCGAGAGCAGCGTGACGAACCATTCGGAGACATCGGCATAGATGCGCGCGGGCTGCGACGCCGCGACGATCTGGCCTCGCGAATCGATCAGCATGATCCGGATGTCGCGATCGCCGTTATGCGAGCGCACGAAGCCCTGGAGCTTGCCGGCGACGTCGCGCGTCGCGGGCAGTTCGGCGATCAGTTGCGCGACCCGGTTGGCCGCGCTCGCCTGGGCGGCTTCCAGTTCGTCCGCAATGGAGGCGCGGGCCTGATAATAGGTCAGGAAGCCGCCGATCGTGACGATCACGATGAAGGCGACGGCGAGCGTCAGGGTCAGGCGGGTTTTCAGAGACACGGGAGCGATGTTTGGCCGTTTCGCGCTTTGCAGGCAAGGCGCTGGTGGGCCTGGGGCGGCCACCTTTTATCCCGGCCCGAGCGCCTGAACCGTCGCCGGCCACGATCGCTCAACGTTTGAGAACGAAGACGGCCTGCTGTCCGAAGAGGTTCCAGAAGGCCCAGGGCATGGACATGGCCATCTTCTGCCCGGTCGCGTTGATCGCCTGGGCGTCCTCCACCTGCGCACCCATTTCCCGCGCGAGCACGATGAAGTCCTTGATCGTGCAGAAATGGATGTTCGGCGTGTCGTACCATGTGTGCGGCAGGTTCTTGGTCTGCGGCATGCGGCCGAAGAACATCAGCGAACTGCGGATCGACAGGTGCCCGAAATTCGGGAAGGAGACGATCGCCCGGTGACCGATGCGCAGGAGTTCGGAGAGGACCGCCTTCGGATTGCGGGTCGCCTGGATGGTCTGCGACAGGATCACGTAATCGAAGGACTGGTCCGGATAGTGGACGAGGTCGCGGTCGGCATCGCCCTGGATGACCGACAGGCCCCTCGCGACGCAGTCGTTGACGCCGGCCTGCGAGATCTCCACCCCGCGCCCGTCGACGCCCCGGCGGCGCTCGAGGAGCTGCAGCAGCGAGCCGTCGCCGCAGCCGACGTCCAGCACCCGGCTTCCCGGTTTCACGAGATCGGCGATGATGTCGAGATCGACACGCGCGGCGTTGGGGGCCGCGACGGAGGCCGTGGTCGCAGTTGCGGTTTCGGCGATCGTCATTGCGCAAGTCCTCGTGCGCGCGCGGCCGAGGAGATGAAGCCGTCCACGGCGCGGTAGAAATCGGGCTCTTCCAGAAGGAAGGCGTCGTGCCCCTTGTCGGTCTCCACCTCGACGAACGAAACCGAGGCCGCCGCCGCGTTCAGGGCGTGAACGATCGTGCGGCTCTCGGCCGTCGGGAACAGCCAGTCCGACGAGAAGGAGACCACGCAGAAGCGCGTCTTCGAACCCTTGAACGCGTTGGCGAGAAGGCCGTCATGCTCGGCGGCGATGTCGAAATAGTCCATCGCGCGGGTGAGATAGAGATAGGAATTGGCGTCGAACCGGTCGACGAAGCTCGATCCCTGATGGCGCAGATAGCTCTCGATCTGGAAATCGGCCTCGAAGCCGAAACCGAACCGGTCGCGATCCTGCAGGTTGCGGCCGAACTTCCGGTGAAGCGCGATCTCCGAGAGATAGGTCACATGGGCGGTCATGCGCGCGACGGCCAGGCCTTTGACGGGCCGCTTGCCCTCGGAGAAATAGCGCCCGTTGCACCAATCGGGGTCCGCCATCACCGCCTGACGACCGACCTCATGGAAGGCGATGTTCTGGGCGGAATGGCGCGATCCCGTCGCGATCGGCACGGCCGCGAACACCTTGTCGGGATAGCTTACGGCCCATTGCAGCACCTGCATGCCGCCCATCGAGCCGCCGATGACCGCGAACAGCGTGTCGATGCCGAGGCGCTCGACGAGCATCTTCTGGGCGCGGACCATGTCGGGAATGGTGACGACGGGAAGGTCGAGACCGTAGGGCTCGCCGGTGCGCGGATCGATCGTCGCCGGCCCGGTCGACCCGAGGCAGCCGCCAATGACGTTCGAGCAGATCACGAAGAACTTGCTGGTATCGATGGGCTTTCCCTCGCCCACGAGCGACGACCACCAGCCGGGCTTGCCGGTCGTGGGCGAAGGCGAGGCGGCGTAGTGATCCATGGTCAGCGCATGGCAGAGCAGGACCGCATTGGTCTTGTCCGCATTGAGCGTGCCGTAGGTATTGTAGGCGATGCGGAAGGGGCCGAGATCCACCCCGGCATCCAGGCGCAAGGGCTGGTCGCCTCCGAATTCGGCGACGGGGCTCGATGGATTGTTCGCCTCCCGGCTTCCGACGGATCGGGCGAGGTGGGCGTTCGCGGCCGCTTCGTTCATGGGCGAGACATGTTCTTTCGATGCCTGTGTCGTCGGCTTTCTAGACGATTGCGGAGAAAGGGCAAACCGGAGGGCCCGCAAAGCGCCTCTCCGGCGCCTTGAAATGACCGGTCCGTCCGTGAGAGGCAGGCCGCGACGACGATCCACCTTCCGACTTCAATCGAGAGAGACCCCGTCATGGCCGAATTCACGCTGCGTGCAAATGCGCCCTTCGATCTGGAACCCCTTGCGCGCCTGCTTCACGCACCCGACGATCTCGCACGCGTCAACCCGAATGCGAAACACCCCTTCGACCCGCTGGAATGGCAGGAGAAGTGGCTGAACGAGCCGAGCGACCGCTCCTACTTCCTCATCGACGAGAGCGGCCGCGAGGTGGGCTTCTTCGCCCTGCGCGAAGGCATCGGCCCCGAGGTCCGCCACCTCGTCTACGTGTTCGTCGAGGAGGCAGCGCGCGGGGGAACCGGCAAGCTTCTCGCATCCCTTGCCGAGGAGAGGGCGCGCGAGCTCGGCGCGATCTCGATCACGCTCAAGGTCGAGCTCGACAACAAGCCGGCTCTGTCCGTCTACGAAGAGGCCGGATTCGAGGAGCTCGGCCGCTCCAATGGAATGGCGACGATGCGCAAGGATTGGGGTCCGAGCCTCGGCGTCTGACCGGAGAGGCCCTCGCCGGAGGTTCCGGTGTGGTTGAAATTGCAACCACAGATTAGATCTTGTCTACGACGAAACCCCAAATTAAGGGTCTTCGCGTACTTGAAGAGTCGATAACTCTGTTTCGGAGGCCGATCCAAGCTCCATGACGACTTTGCGCTCAGATTTGCCGGGTCTCCTCGTGGTGACGACCTCTCTTTTCGCTGCGGCAGGTATCGCGCTTCTACTCGTCTTGGGCATGCCGTTGCTGGCTGGGCTCGATCCGGTTCAGCAACGCGTAATGGAGGCGGTGGCGGGCGTCACCGCCCTCTCGACCTTCGCAACGACCGGCATCGGCCTGTTCTGGCTGTTTCCGCAGATGCGGCGCCAGTCGAAGGAGCGCGGCAAGCTGCAATCCCTCACCGGCGATCTGGAGCGCCGCTCGCAGGACCTCGAGACTGCGGCCCTCACCGATCCGCTGACCGGCCTGAACAACCGGCGTTTCTTCGACGAGGCCGTGCGATATTATCTCGACGAGTTCTGCAAGATCGGCCGCCCGCTCGGCTTCATGCTGCTCGATCTCGACCATTTCAAATCGATCAACGACACCCATGGTCACGATGTCGGGGACGAGGTGCTGCGCGCCATCGCGACCTGTCTTTCGGATTTCACGCGCCCGCACGACATCGTTGCACGCCTCGGCGGCGAGGAATTCGCGGTGATCGCACCCAATATGGGACGGGCCGAGGCCGAAGGCTTCGCCGATCGCATCCGGGAGGCGATCGGCAAGCTCGCGATCCGGTCGGGCAATGTCCACCTGCGCGTCACCGTCTCGATCGGCATCGCCATCTCGCAGCGCAGCGACGACGTCAACAGCTTCTACAAGCGCGCCGACGTCAATCTCTACAACGCCAAGCAAAGCGGTCGGAACCGGGTCTGCGCCTGACGGCCGGGCAGGCAGGCCTGTCTAAGCGAAGCGGTGAGGGGGCTTTCGCATTCGCGGGCCTTTTCGTTTATAGCGGCTTGGAAAACGGCATGTCCTGCCGAAATTCATCCAGACGATCAGGATCGGCATGACACAGACGGCGCAGTCGCAGCCCGGTGAGGCGAACCGGACGATGACGACCCTGCCATCCCGGCTCGTCGATACGGCGAAGGAGCCCTTCGTCTCTCTGACGGGCATCCTCGATGCGGCAGCGCTTCGCGCCCGGCTGGCCAAGCTGTGCGAGGACGATCCGGACGGCGATGGCCTGAAGGTTCGCCCCCGGATCCTCGCCGAACTGAAGACGGCCGTCCAGGAGGGCCGCGCGGCGATCCGGGCCATGCTCTTCGAGGACAACTTCGGCACGTTGTGTGCAAGGCGGCTCGCCGCCCTACAGGACGAACTGATCCGCATCCTCTACGATCTGGCCGTGACCCATGTGGGCGAACCGGGCGACGGGGCGGGGGACGAGAGGTTGTCCGTGCTCGCGGTCGGCGGCTACGGGCGCGGGACGCTAGCGCCGGGTTCCGACATCGACCTTCTCTTCCTGCTGCCGCAGAGGGAAACCGCGGTCGGGGAGCGTATCGCCGAATACATTCTGTACCTGCTCTGGGATCTGGGCTTCAAGGTCGGTCATGCCTCGCGCAGCGTGGACGAATGCATCGCCTTGTCCAAGGAGGACTTCACGATCCGCACCTCCATCCTCGAGCGGTGGCGGATCGCCGGGTCCGTCAGGCTCGCGGCGGATCTCGAGACGCGCTTCGACACCGAAGTCGTGCAGGGAACGAGCCGCGAGTTCATCGCCGCCAAGATGGCCGAGCGCGAGGCCCGCCACGCAAAGAGCGGCAATACGCGCTATCTCGTCGAGCCGAACGTGAAGGAAGGCAAGGGCGGGCTTCGCGACCTCAACACCCTGTTCTGGATCGCGAAATACCACTACCGGGTGGACACCTCGGAGGCCCTCGTGAAGGCGGGTGTCTTCTCCCGGCGCGAGCAGGCCCTGTTCGCAAAGGCCGAGGATTTCCTATGGGCGGTCCGCTGCCACATGCATTTCGAGACCGGAAAGGCGGAGGAGCGCTTGTCCTTCGACCTGCAGCCGACCATCGCCGACCGGCTGGGCTACAACCTGCATCCCGGCCTGCAGGCCGTCGAGCGGTTCATGAAGCACTACTTCCTCATCGCAAAGGATGTCGGCGACCTGACGCGCATCTTCTGCGCGGCGCTGGAAGAGGAGGAGGCCAAGGAGGCGCCGGGGCTGCGGGGCTTCGTCAGATCCTTGCGCCACCGGGCGAAATCGATCCCCGGAACCCTCGATTTCCATATCGACAACAACCGGATCAACGCCGTCTCGCGTGACGTCTTCAGAAAGGATCCGGTCAATATCCTGCGCATCTTCCGCCTCGCGGCGATGCACGATCTCGAATACCATCCGGACGCTCTGAAGCTGATCCGGCGCTCTCTCAGGCTCATCGGCGCGGATCTCCAGAAGGACCCGCATGCCAACGCCCTGTTCCTCGACGTCCTCACCGATCGGCGCAATCCGGAACTGCATCTGCGCCGCATGAACGAGGCGGGCGTCCTCGGTCGTTTCGTGCCCGAATTCGGCAAGATCGTCGCGATGATGCAGTTCAACATGTATCACCACTACACGGTGGACGAGCACCTGCTGCGCACGATCGCCGAGTTGTCGAGGCTGGAGCGCGGCGAACTCGCCGAAGAACTGCCGCTCTCCACCGAGATCGTCCGGACCCTTCGCGACAGGCGGCTCCTCTACGTCGCCCTGTTCCTGCACGACATCGCCAAGGGGCGGCCGGAAGACCATTCGCTCGCAGGGGCGAAGGTCGCACGGCACCTGTGTCCGCGTTTCGGCCTCGACGCGCGCGAGACCGAACTCGTCGCCTGGCTCGTCGAGGATCATCTCGTGATGTCGATGACGGCGCAGCAACGCGACCTCTCGGACCGCAAGACGATCATCGATTTCGCCGAGCGCGTGCGCACGCTGGAACGTCTGAAGCTTCTCGCCATCGTCACCGTCTGCGACATCCGGGCCGTCGGACCCGGGGTCTGGAACGGCTGGAAGGGGCAGCTGCTTCGCACCCTCTATCTTGAGACCGAACCGACATTGTCCGGCGGCTTCACGCTCACCTCGCGCGAGGAGCGGATCGCCATCGCCCGCCGCCGCCTGGACGCGCGTCTGGAGGATTGGGAGGAGGGCGAGCGCAAGGCCTATCTCGATCTTCACTACCCGAACTATTATCTCAACGTGCCGATCGACGAGCAGGTCGCCGATGCCGATTTCATCCGGCGCGTGGGCACCGGGGAGCCGCTCGCGACGGAGGTGACCACCGATCGCTTCCGGCAGGTGACCCGGATCAAGGTTCTCGCCCCCGATCATCCGCGCCTCGTTTCCCAGCTCGCCGGGGCCTGCGCGGGTTCTGACGCCAACATCGCCGATTCCCAGATCTTCACGCTGACCGATGGCCGGGCGCTCGACGTCATGACCATCTCGCAGTCCTTCGAGAACGAGGAGGACGAGCTCAGGCGCGCGGCGCGGATCTGCGAGAACATCCGCAAGCTCCTGCGCGGCGAGACCATGACCTCGCATCTCCTGGGAACGAAGCGGGCCGCCCGGCGCGCCGATCTCTTCAATGTCGAGCCGAAGATCACGGTGGACAATTCCCTCTCCAACCGCGTGACGGTGATCGAGGTCGAGGGTCTCGACCGCACCGGCCTTCTCGCCGACATCACCGGCGCGATCTCCGATCTCAGTCTCGACATCCGCTCCGCCCATATCTCGACTTATGGCGAGAAGATCATCGACGCCTTCTACGTGACCGATCTCATCGGTTCGAAGGTGACGTCCGAGGCGCGGATTGCCCGCATCGAACGGCGTCTCAAAAGCGTCCTCGAAAGTGCCGAAGGGGAGGTCTCCTCCTCGACGGTCATGGCGTCCGAAAGCGCCTTCGGTATCCAGGCCCCATGAGTCTCGTCTCCAAATTCGCCACCGTCGGTGGCGCGACCCTCGTCTCACGCGTCTTCGGTTTCGTCCGCGAGATGATGATGGCGTCCGCCCTCGGCGTCGGGCCGGTGGCCGACGCCTTCAATCTCGCCTTCCGGTTTCCCAACCTGTTCCGGCGGCTGTTCGCGGAAGGCGCGTTCAATGCCGCCTTCATCCCGCTCTTTTCGCGGGCGCTGGAGGAGAACGGCGAGGACAGCGCGCGCCGCTTCGCCTCGGAGGTCTATTCCACCCTGTTCGCGGTGCTCGCCGTCTTCACGGTCGTCGCCTGGATCTTCATGCCGTTCCTCGTCCAGACGATCATCGCGCCCGGGCTCGCCTATTGCGTCGACGAGGAAGCCGGGCGCGAGGCTTTGTCCTGCGCGGCCCGCTTCGACCTGACCGTGACCCTGTCGCGGATTATGTTCCCCTATCTCGCCTGCATGTCGCTGATGGCGATGGTGTCGGGCATCCTCAACGCGTTTCGCCGCTTCTTTGCGGCCGCGGCCGCTCCGACGGTCCTCAACTTCGTGCTGATCGGCGTCATCGCCTATGCGATCCAGACGGGATACGACAAGTCGGCGACGGCCTTCCTGATGAGCTGGGGCGTGCTCGTCGCAGGCATTCTCCAGCTTCTCATCGTCGTCGTCGCGATGCGCATGGCAGGCTTCTCCGTCAGGCTCGGCATGCCGCGCTGGACGCAGAACCTGAAGCGTCTGCTGATCCTCGCCGGTCCCGCCGCCCTCATCGGCGGCATCACGCAGATCAATCTCTTCGTCGGCCAGGCGATCGCCTCCTTCAAGCCGGGCGCGGTCTCGATCCTGCAATATGCCGATCGTCCCTATCAGCTGCCGCTCGGCATGGTCGGTGTCGCGATCGGTGTCGTGCTCCTGCCCGAACTCTCGCGCGCGCTGAAGGCCGGCCGGCTGAAGGAGGCTCAGCACACCCAGAACCGCAGCCTGGAATTTGCGCTGTTCCTTACCGTGCCGGCGGCCGTCGCCCTCTTCATCATTCCTGAGCCGATCATCCGCGTGATCTACGAGCGCGGCGAGTTCGACGCCTCCTCGACGCCGCTCGTCGCCTCCGTTCTCGGCCTCTACGCCCTCGGGCTGCCGGCCTTCGTCATCATGAAGGTGTTCCAGCCGGGCTATTTCGCGCGCGAGAACACGCGCAGCCCGATGATCGCGACCCTCATCTCGGCGATCGCCAACATCCTCCTGTCGCTCGCCTTGTTTCCGCTGATGGCCGAACAGGGCATCGCCGTCGCGACGACGATCGCCGGCTGGCTGAATGCCGGTCTTCTGTTCTGGGGGCTCTACCGCAAGGATCTCTGGGAGATCGACCGCCAGCTGATGAAGCGTGCGGCGCTCGTCGTCCTGTGCTCGGCGCTGATGGGCCTCTCGCTGGTCGCGATGATGTGGGAGCTCGGCGACTGGCTGAACCCTGCTGACCCGATCACGGCACAGATCGCGGCCATCGGCATTCTGGTGGTGGTCGCGATGGGCGTCTATTTCGCCCTCGCGCTCGCGACCGGAGCGGCCGATCGACGCCTCGTCCTCGCCGTCCTGCAGCGGCGCCGCGCCAAGCGTTGATCGGCGCCGCGGGCTCCGCGTGAGAACCGGCCACCCGCCGGCCGCGTGGAGCCTGCGCGACGCCCGGCGGATCCCGATCGGCGATCTCCACCGGACTTTCCTTTTGCGCGCGCGCCGTTATGGTGCGCCCACTTCGTCTTCCGGTTTGCACAGAGTTTCGCGATGACACAGCCCGTCCAGCCGCCCGCCTCGGCCTATTTCATAACGCCCGAAGCGGAGGATACGCAGACGCGCACCCTCTCGGTCATCGTCGACAACGAGCCCGGCGTCCTCGCCCGGGTGATCGGCCTGTTCTCCGGCCGCGGCTACAACATCGAGAGCCTCACCGTTTCGGAGACGGAGCACGAGCGCCACGTCTCGCGCATCACCATCGTCACGCGCGGCTTTCCGCATGTGATCGAGCAGCTGAAGAGCCAGCTCGACCGCATCGTCCCTGTCCATCGCGTGATCGATCTGACGCGCGACGGCTCCGTCAGTGAGGCCGGTCAGCCGATCCAGCGCGAGCTTGCGATCATCAAGGTGGCGGGGAAGGGCGACAGGCGCGTCGAGGCCCTGCGTCTCGCGGACATCTTCAGGGCCCGCGTCGTCGACTCCTCGATCGAGCATTTCGTGTTCGAGATCGTCGGCCGTCCCTCGAAGATCGATCGCTTCGTCGCGATCATGGAGCCGCTCGGCCTCGTCGAGATCTGCCGCACGGGCGTCGCCGCGCTGTCTCGTGGGCCCGCCGCCGACTGACGGCGTTCCGGCGAGGCGGCGAGCCGTCTCTTCCCGAAACTCGACGGGTCCTTCTGCAGGACCCGTCCTGATAGGCGATCGGTCCGCCTCAGTCGGCCGGCAGGAAGGGCACGTCGAAGGAGGGCGTCTTGCCGATCCATTCGGGGATCGGAAGGTTCTTCTCGCGCAGGAAGTCCGGATTGAACATCTTGGATTGATAGCGATTGCCGTAGTCGCACAGGATCGTCACGATCGTATGGCCGGGTCCGAGATCGCGGGCGAGGCGCTTGGCGCCGGCGATGTTGATGCCGGACGATCCGCCGAGGCAGAGACCCTCTTCAGTGACGAGATCGAAGACGATCCGCATCGCTTCCTCGTCGGTGATCTGATAGGCGAAATCCGGCTCGAACCCTTCGAGATTGGCCGTCACCCGGCCCTGTCCGATCCCCTCGGTGATCGAGGATCCCTCCGACTTCATCTCCCCGTGCTTGTAGTAGTTGTAGAGCGCCGCACCCATCGGGTCAGCGATGCCGATCTTGATGCGGCCGGAATGACGGCGCAGGCCGAGTGCGGTTCCCGCAAGGGTGCCGCCGGTGCCGACGGCGCAGATGAAGCCGTCGATCTCGCCGCCCGTGTCGTGCCAGATCTCCTCGGCGGTCGTCACCACGTGGCCGTCGCGATTGGCCACGTTGTCGAACTGGTTCGCCCAGATGGCGCCGGCCGGATGGCTCTTGGCCAGCTGTTCGGCGAGGCGTCCGGAGAGCTTCACGTAGTTGTTCGGGTTCTTGTAGGGAACGGCCGGCACCTCGACGAGTTCGGCGCCCATCAGCCGCAGCGCGTCCTTCTTTTCCTCGCTCTGGGTCTCCGGGATGACGATCACCGTGCGATAGCCGAGAGCGTCGGCGACGAGCGACAGCCCGATGCCGGTATTGCCGGCGGTTCCCTCCACGATGATCCCGCCCGGCTCGAGCAGGCCCTTTTCCTCGGCATCGCGAATGATGAAGAGCCCGGCCCGGTCCTTCACCGACTGGCCGGGATTGAGGAACTCCGCCTTGCCGTAGATCTCGCAGCCCGTTTCTTCGGACGCACGGTTCAGGCGGATGAGCGGCGTGTTGCCGATCGCATCGAGAACGGAATTGTAGCGGGGCATGGTTCTGTCGTCACTCGTTAGACTGTCGGAAGGACGTCGTGAAGGGTGGATCTAGTGTGGGTGTTTCTAAGGGCGAGTTCCGGTCAAGGGAAGTGTCCTAGAAGGAGGGCGGCGAGGGGCGCCGACTGGCTTTCGGGACGGGCGCATTCTGGACCGTCGGGCCGCCCGGAATTTGGGATTCGTGCCTAAAGATGCATCGGTATTTGTCGCGTGACGGAGCCCGCGATGTGCTATCAGCGGCGATATCTTTTGAACCCAGGCTGCGGCAGCGACGCGCTTGTTTCGGTGTTTTCGGAACGTTATAAGCCGGACGCTCGGCGATGGAGGACCGTATGAGTGAAACGCTTGATCTTTCGACCGCACTCTCGGAGGAAGGGTCGTTCATGAACGATCGGCAGAAAGAGTATTTCAGGCGCAAGCTTCAGCTCTGGAAGGCCGATATCCTTCGCGAGTCGAAGGAGACGCTCGAAGCGCTGGCGAACGGCAATCCGAATCAGGCCGATGCGGCCGATCGGGCCTCTTCGGAGACCGATCGCTCGATCGAGTTGCGGGCCCGCGACCGCCAGCGCAAGCTGGTGGGCAAGATCGATGCCGCGCTTCAGCGGATCGACGAGGGCACCTACGGCTATTGCGAGGAGACCGGGGAGCCGATCGCGCTCAAGCGGCTCGACGCCCGCCCGATCGCGACGCTCTCCCTGGAAGCCCAGGAGCGCCACGAACGGCGCGAAAAGATCTACCGCGACGAATAGTCTGCGGCCCGGCCCGGCAAACATGCCGGCCGGTATTCGACATGACGGTCGAGCGGCTTCGGGAGGTGCCGCTCTTCCCTTTCCTAGAGGTCGAGGACGATTTCGGCCTTCTGCCCAAGGACGGCAATTCATGATCGTCCGGCCGCGATCGGCCGAGACGGGTAATCGATCAGGCCGTGCGCGCGGTGCCCATGCCCGTGGCCCCCTGAAGCGCCGGCGCGGGTGAGCCGGCGGTCTCGTCCGCCCCGCTACGCTCCGGTCCGGAGAGGCCGGAAGCGACCACCAGATCGGTATGTCCCCCCAGCATCAGAAGATGTTCCTTGTCGTCGTGTCGCACGAGGACGAGCCGTCGGCGTTCGCCGATGCCGATCGTCTCGACGACTGCGAGGCGCGGCCGCTGCACCCGCGCGACCGAAAGCAGCGATCCGCCTGCCTGGGTGCGCCGCGCGAGCAGGAGAACGACGACGGCGAGCGCGCAGACCGAGGCCGCGACGAAGACGACCCAGAGAAGCGGGGCGAAGGTCTCGCCAGCGAGTTCGGCGAACCAGTTCGGCATGAGCGAGCCTCGATTGCACGGACGGGAGAAGGGACGCCGGCGGGCCTTGAGCCTGTCGGCCAAAGCTTCGGGCAAGGTCCGGATCGCGTCCTCCAGGGACGATTGCGGAAAACTACACTATCTTGGCCGGCATAAAAGCCACATCCCGCCATCGAGACAGCCCCGGCACCACCGGCAGGCTCGCAACTCGATCCGCGATGATTCAAGATAGCCCGTGCGGCGCGGAGCATGCGAGGACATGAATACGATGGCAGATACGTTCGACAAGCCTCTCGTCGATCGTACGGAGCGAGCGGGCAATGTGCGGCGTCTTCTGCTCCTCGGCGGCTGCCTCATCCTGGCGGCGGCGAGCCTTGCGCTGTTCGGCAACCTGCACGGGCGCCTCGCTCTGCTCGCGGTCTTCGCCGTCGTCGCGGTGATCGGCGTCATCTGCCTTTTCGGATTCGCCCTGGGTCTCCTCGCCATCGGAGGCCGGGCGGATGAAGGCGCTGCCGCGCGCAGCTTCCTCGATGGTGCCAATCAGGGCACCGTCTTCGTCGATGCGAAAGGCGCGGTGCACTATGCCAACCAGGCCTATGGCCGGCTGATCGGAAACGCGAGCGGCTCCTCGGTCCAGACGCCGGTGCAGATGCTGGCGCGCCATCCGGCCGTCGCCGAGGACGTCTACTGGCTCGCGAAGGCGGCGCGGGAGGGAACCGGCGGGCGCCGCGAATTCCGGCTCGATACCCCGCTTTCGGGCGAGGACGGCCATGCGCGCTGGTACCGCGTTTCGGTTCGGCCGATTTCCTCGCCGAGCGGCAAGCTGGAAGCCTGGCAGATCGCGGACATCACGGCCGACCGCCGCCAGGAGGAAGCCTCCTTCCGCTCGCTGCAGGATGCGATCGACTATCTGGACAAGGCGCCGGTCGGCTTCTTCGCCACCGATTCCGATTTCGATCTGACCTATCTCAACGCGACGCTCGCCAACTGGCTGGATACCGATCTCGGCGATTTTGAGCCCGGGCGAACGGCGCTCGACGATTTCCTGCCCAAATCCGTGCGCGCCGGCGTGATGGGCCGCATCGGATCGATCGGCGAAGGCGAGTCCCGGACGATCGAGGTCGATCTGACGACCAGAAGGGGCCGTGTTCTGCCGGTGCGCATGATCGTGCAGAAGGCGCGCGAGCGCGATGGAAGCCAGGGCCTGCGAACCATCGTCCTCAACGACAATCCGGGCGAGCGCACCCATTCGGAGGCTGCGGGTGCGCGTCTCAACCGGTTCTTCAACGCAGCGCCCATGGGGATCGCCACGCTGAACGAAGGGTTCGAGACCAAGCAGTCGAACCCGTCTTTCGCGCGCATCTTCGGCGATCGGGCATCCCAGCATGCGGTCGCCTTCCTGGATCTCCTGAACGACGAGAGCGCCGAGCGCATGCGCGAGCGGCTTCGTGCGGCGTCAGCCGGCGCTGCCGAGATCGCGCCCGTCGACGTGACCGTCAAAGGCGAACGGCCGCGCTCGGCCCGCGTCTATCTCAACGTGTTCCCCGACCGCGAGAGCGCCGAGGACGAAGCGATCATCCTCTTCGCCGTCGACACCACCGAACAGCGCGCCCTGGAAGACCAGTTCGCCAAGGCGCAGAAGATGCAGGCGGTCGGCAATCTCGCCGGCGGCATCGCGCACGACTTCAACAACGTCCTCACCGTCATCACGGCGTCGGTGGACTTCCTCCTGATGAACCAGAAGCCCGGCGATCCGTCCTTCCAGGACCTGCTCCTCATCAAGCAGAGCGCCAATCGCGCCGCCTCGCTGGTGCGCCAGCTTCTCGCCTATTCGCGCCGCCAGACCATGCGGCCGAAAATGCTGAGCCTCACCGACGTCGTCGCCGATCTCGACCTCCTCCTGAAGCGGATCGCGGGCGACCGGACCCGCCTCGAGCGCCGCCACGCCCGCGACCTGTGGCCGGTGATGGCCGATATCGGCCAGTTCGAGCAGGTGATCACCAATCTCGTCGGCAATGCCCGTGATGCGATGCCCGATGGCGGAACCATCACCATTGCCACCCGGAACGTGGAGGACCACGAGGTCGCCGCTTTCGGCTACGGCGAACTGGGCACCGCGGAATACGTCCTCGTCGAAGTGTCCGATACCGGCACCGGCATGCCGCCCGAAATCGCAGAGCGGATCTTCGAGCCGTTCTTCACCACCAAGGAGATCGGCAAGGGGACAGGCCTCGGCCTCTCCATGGTCTACGGCATCATCAAGCAGTCCAACGGCTTCATCTTCGTGGACTCGACCGAGGGCAAGGGAACGGTGTTCCGCATCTTCCTGCCGCGTTTCGTTCCCGAGCCCCAGCTCGGCGTCGCGCCGAAGGTCGGCGCCGTCGAAGCCGTCGAGAAGATGGACCTTTCGGGCAGCGCCACCATCCTTCTCGTCGAGGACGAGGACTATGTGCGGGCAGGAAGCGTGCGCGCGCTGAAGATGAAGGGCTACGACGTTCACGAGGCCGATTCAGGGCTCGACGCGCTCGACGTTCTGGAAGAGCTCGACGGCAAGATCGACCTCGTCGTCTCCGACGTGGTCATGCCCGAAATGGACGGGCCCACCCTGCTTCGCGAGATGCGCAAGAAGCGTCCCGAGATGAAGTTCATCTTCGTGTCGGGCTATGCCGAGGAAGCCTTCGCCAAGAACCTTCCGGAGGGCGAGAAGTTCGGCTTCCTCTCCAAGCCCTTCACCCAGAAGGAACTGGCGATGACGGTCAAGCAGATGCTCGAAAGCGAGGACTGAGGGACCGGGGCCGATATGTGACGAGGCGACCGGGACGCAGGTTTTACGCGGGGACCGGCCGCTGCCGGACACATCGCCGCGCCCTCTTCGGTTGGAGCGACGCGAGAGCGCTATTCGAGCGATCCGCATGAGCGGCACCTGTCGCATGGGATGTTCGAAGCTCGCGGGCGGTCAGCCATCGCGTCGGCCCCGGGGCGCCTATCCCGCGCGGAACAAAATGAAAACATCCACCTTGACGAGAACAAAAAGGGTACGTAGATCTGGCTCCTGACAGCGTTGCGCGCGGTGCGCCGAATGCATTAAGGAGCGGATCATCATGGCCCAGAATGCCCTCAGGCTCGTCGAGGAAAACTCCGTGGATAAGACCAAGGCGCTGGACGCCGCTCTCTCTCAGATCGAACGTGCCTTCGGCAAGGGTTCGATCATGAAGCTCGGTCAGAACAATCAGAGCATCGAGGTCGAGACCGTATCGACCGGTTCGCTGGGGCTCGACATCGCGCTCGGCATCGGCGGTCTGCCGAAGGGCCGCGTGATCGAAGTCTACGGTCCGGAAAGCTCGGGCAAGACGACGCTCGCTCTCCACACCATCGCGGAAGCCCAGAAGAAGGGCGGCATCTGCGCCTTCGTGGACGCCGAGCACGCGCTCGATCCTATCTATGCCCGCAAGCTGGGTGTCGATCTGGAAAACCTCCTGGTCTCGCAGCCCGATACGGGCGAACAGGCCCTCGAAATCGTCGATACGCTCGTCCGCTCGGGTGCGATCGACGTGCTGGTCGTCGATTCCGTCGCCGCGCTCACGCCGCGCGCCGAAATCGAGGGCGAGATGGGCGATTCCCTGCCGGGCATGCAGGCTCGCCTGATGAGCCAGGCCCTGCGCAAGCTGACGGGCTCGATCTCCCGTTCCAAGTGCATGGTCATCTTCATCAACCAGATCCGCATGAAGATCGGCGTGATGTTCGGCTCGCCCGAGACCACGACCGGCGGCAACGCCCTGAAGTTCTATGCGTCCGTCCGCCTCGATATCCGCCGGATCGGCTCGATCAAGGATCGCGACGAAGTGACCGGCAACCAGACCAAGGTGAAGGTCGTCAAGAACAAGCTCGCGCCGCCCTTCAAGCAGGTCGAGTTCGACATCATGTACGGCGAAGGCGTCTCCAAGATGGGCGAGCTCATCGATCTCGGCGTCAAGTCCGGCATCGTCGAGAAGTCCGGTGCCTGGTTCTCCTATAACAGCCAGCGCCTCGGGCAGGGCCGCGAGAACGCCAAGCAGTTCCTGCGCGACAATCCGGCGGCGGCTCAGGAGATCGAGCAGTCGATCCGACAGAATGCCGGCATTCTCGCTGAAAAGCTGCTCGATGATGGAGCCGAGGACACGGCGAGCGAGGATTGATCCTGCGTTCGCGCCGGTAAGATCGGCCTCTCGATTTACAGCGGCAATCGGGCTTTGTAGAACGACGCGGAACGAGCGGGGTGCGGAGAATCCTTCGCATGCCCGCTCCCCAGGCTGATTCTCCAAAGGTTGCGGCAATGAGCGGCGTCAACGAAATCCGGTCCGCGTTTCTGGACTACTTCGCGAAGAACGGGCATGAGAAGGTGTCCTCCTCGCCTCTCGTTCCGCGCAACGATCCGACGCTGATGTTCGTGAACGCGGGCATGGTCCAGTTCAAGAACGTCTTCACGGGCGAGGAGAAGCGGCCCTATTCAACCGCCGCGACCTCGCAGAAATGCGTGCGGGCCGGCGGCAAGCACAACGATCTCGATAATGTCGGTTATACCGCACGGCATCACACCTTCTTCGAGATGCTCGGCAACTTCTCGTTCGGCGACTATTTCAAGGACCGGGCGATCGAGCTCGCCTGGACGTTGATCACCAAGGAATTCGGCCTGCCGAAGGACAAGCTTCTCGTCACGGTCTATGCCGACGACGACGAGGCGGCGGCGCTCTGGAGGAAGATCGCCGGACTGTCGGACGATCGCATCATCCGGATCGGAACCTCCGACAATTTCTGGACCATGGGCGAGACCGGCCCCTGCGGTCCGTGTTCCGAGATCTTCTACGATCACGGCGAGGGCATTCCCGGAGGGCCTCCGGGGAGCCCGGACGAGGACGGCGACCGTTTCATCGAGATCTGGAATCTCGTCTTCATGCAGTACGAGCAGATGGCGGGCGGCGAGCGCGTCGATCTGCCCCGTCCTTCGATCGATACCGGCATGGGTCTCGAGCGCATCGCGGCCGTCCTTCAGGGCGTTCACGACAATTACGACATCGATCTCTTCAGGATCCTGATCGAGGCCGTCGAGAACACGATCGGCTCGCGCGCCGAAGGCAACCAGACCGCCAGCCACCGGGTCATCGCCGATCATCTGCGTTCGGCGGCCTTCCTCATTGCCGACGGCGTCCTGCCGTCGAACGAGGGGCGCGGCTACGTCTTGCGGCGCATCATGCGCCGGGCGATGCGCCATGCCCGTCTCCTAGGCGCCAGGGAACCCGTTCTCTTCAAGCTGCTCCCCACTCTCGTCGGCGAGATGGGCCGTGCCTATCCCGAGCTCGGACGGGGCGAGGCGCTCATCTCCGAGACGCTGAAGCTCGAGGAGAGGCGGTTCCTCCAGACGCTCGACCGTGGTCTGTCGCTTCTTGCCGATGCCACCGAGGGCATGGATGCCGGCCAGAAGCTGTCGGGCGAAACCGCGTTCAAGCTCTACGATACCTATGGCTTCCCCCTGGACCTGACCCAGGATGCCCTGCGCCAGCGCGGCATCGCGGTCGACCTCGACGCCTTCAATACGGCGATGGCTCGCCAGAAGGCGGAGGCGCGCAAGAGCTGGGTCGGCTCGGGTGAGGCTGCGACCGAGAAGGTCTGGTTTCCGATCCGCGAGCGTGTCGGCGCGACCGAGTTCCTCGGCTACGACACGGAGGAGGCGAGCGCTTCCGTTGCCGCTCTCGTGAAGGATGGCGCGGAGGTCGACGCGGCGAGCGAAGGTGACGAGATCTTCGTGGTCGTCAACCAGACCCCGTTCTACGGCGAGTCCGGCGGACAGCTCGGGGACACGGGTCGCATGACGCGCGGCGGCACCGTGATCGCCATTCAGGATACGCAGAAGCTCGCCGATGGCCTCTTCGTTCACCGCGGCATCGTGGAGTCCGGAAGCATCTCGGTCGGCGATGCGCTCGATCTCAAGGTGGAACACCGTCGCCGCTCGAAGATCCGGGCCAATCACTCCGCGACCCACCTCCTGCATGAGGGCCTGCGGGAAGTTCTCGGCAGCCACGTGGCGCAGAAGGGCTCCATGGTGGGTCCGGAGCGGCTGCGCTTCGACTTCTCCCATCCCAAGCCTCTCGATCGTTCCGAGATCGAAGCCGTCGAGCGTCTCGCCAATGGCGTCATTCGGCAGAACGCGCCGGTCGAGACCCGTCTGATGGCGGTCGACGATGCGATCGCCTCGGGCGCGATGGCGTTGTTCGGGGAGAAATACGGGGACGAGGTCCGCGTCGTGTCCATGGGCACCGCGATCGAGGGCGAGAAGGCCGGCAAGGCCTATTCCGTCGAACTGTGCGGCGGCACCCATGTCGCGGCCACCGGTGAGATCGGACTGGTCCATGTGGTCGGCGAAAGCGCTGTCGCCTCGGGGGTGCGCCGCATCGAGGCTCTAACGGGCGAGGCGGCGCGGGATTATCTGCGCGAACAGGACGCACGGGTCAGAAAGATGGCTTCGCTGCTGAAGGCATCGCCCGAGGATGCGCTGGCCCGCCTCGAAGCGGTGGTCGAAGAGCGCCGCCGTTTCGAACGCGAACTCGCCGAGGCGCGAAAGAGGCTCGCAATGGCGGGTGAGGGCGGAACGGGCGCTGCCCCCGAAGCGCGGACCGTCGCCGGCATCGCCTATCTGGGCCGTGTCCTCGAAGGTGTTTCGGGCCGTGACTTGAAAGGGCTCGTCGACGAAGCCAAAGCGGGCCTCGGCTCGGGCGTGGTCGCGTTTGCCGGCGTTGCGGACGGCAAGGTGTCGGTCGTCGTCGGCGTGACCGAGGACCTGACCGAGCGTTTCGACGCGGTGTCCCTCGTCAAGGCCGCAAGTCTCGCGATTGGCGGCAAGGGCGGCGGCGGTCGACCGGACATGGCCCAGGCGGGCGGACCGGACGCAGACAAGGCCAGTGAGGCCATCGCGGCCGTCGAGACGGAGCTGCAGCGCACCGAGGCCGCTTGAGCGGCCGAAGTCGTCGGCGTCGGTCGGCATCCGCCCTTTGTCGGGCACTGGCAATCGATCGGCCTTTCGAAGGAAAAAAGGGACGGGAGCCTTGCTCCCATCCCTCTCAGATCAGGTTCGTCTGAAACGATCAGTCGTTGCGGGTCGGGAGGGTCTGGACATCCTCCGCCGAGACTCCGACCGTCAGCTGGTCGTTGGTGACCGAGAAGTCGGAGAGCGGAACCAGCACGTCGTCGCGGTCGGGATAGGTGCTTCCGTCATCGTCGTCGAAGCTGACTTCCAGATGGGTCGGGGTCTGCGCGTCGGAGCCCAGAACATCGTCGACCTCACCAACCTTCGTGCCGCTCGCATCATAGACGTCCATGTCGTCGATCTGATCGACCGTCATGTTCAGCGGCGCGACGGTCACGTCGTCGGTGACTTCCGTCATCGCGGTCTGAGCAAAGGCGGTGCCAGCGAGAAGAAGCGTGGCGGCGAATGCGGTTCCGGTTCTCTTCAGCATGCAGGTAACTCCTTCGAAATCATTGAATTCGCGTCGTTAACCGCCTGCACGGGACTTGGTTTCAAGGAAAATTTCCCGTTCAGCCATCAGGGGGCGAGACGAAGGATCGTCTTCCGCTTCTGCTCTCTCGGATTGATGCGCATGCGCCAACCGGCGTTCCGCGCGCCGAGCCTGGGCGAACTTCCTGGGACGCTGCCGCCAGTGTTTCGAACCGACTGAGTGGCTGAGGGAGTGATCGCGCGAAGCCATCGCGCCCGGATCGTTCACCCGGTTCCGAAACGAAGAGCGCCGGGCGATCGGGCTGCACGGAGGGTGCAACCTGATCGCCCGGCGCGCCGGATCGTCGTTCAGTCTTAGAGGCGCCGGTCTTTCACAGCGCCTCGAAAAAGGTTCGGCCCGGCCCTCAGGCCTTCGCCATTTCCTTCTGGAGACCCTCGTCGACCTTGTCGAGGAAGCCGGTGGTGGAGAGCCAGGGCTGATCGGGGCCGATAAGAAGGGCGAGATCCTTCGTCATGAAACCGCGCTCGACGGTGTTGACGCAGACGGTCTCGAGCTTGTCGGCGAACATCTTCAGATCGTCGTTGCCATCGAGCTTCGCACGATGGGCGAGACCACGCGACCAGGCGAAGATCGAGGCGATGGAGTTCGTCGAGGTCTGCTCGCCCTTCTGGTGCTGGCGATAGTGCCGGGTCACGGTTCCGTGGGCCGCTTCCGCCTCCACGGTCTCGCCGTCCGGCGTCATCAGCACCGAGGTCATCAGGCCAAGTGAGCCGAAGCCCTGCGCGACCGTATCAGACTGCACGTCGCCGTCGTAGTTCTTGCAGGCCCAGACATAGCCGCCGGACCATTTCAGGTTCGAGGCGACCATGTCGTCGATCAGGCGGTGCTCGTAGCTGATCTTGGCGGCCTTGAACTTGTCCTCGAACTCGCTCTTGTAGATCTCCTCGAAGATGTCCTTGAAGCGTCCGTCATAGACCTTCATGATCGTGTTCTTCGTGGACAGATAGACCGGATAGCCGCGCTGCAGGCCGTAGTTCAGCGATGCGCGGGCAAAATCCTTGATCGATTCGTCGAGATTGTACATCGCCATGGCGACGCCCGATGCCGGTGCATCGAAGACTTCGTGCTCGATCGTCTCGCCGTCCTCGCCAACGAACTTTATCGTCAGCTTGCCCTTGCCGGGGAACTTGAAGTCGGTGGCGCGGTACTGGTCGCCATAGGCGTGACGCCCGACGATCACAGGCTTCGTCCAGCCGGGGACGAGACGCGGCACGTTCTTACAGATGATCGGCTCACGGAAGATCACGCCGCCGAGAATGTTGCGGATCGTGCCGTTGGGCGAACGCCACATCTTCTTCAGGCCGAATTCCTCGACACGGCCCTCGTCCGGCGTGATCGTGGCGCATTTCACGCCGACACCGTGGCGCTTGATCGCATGGGCGGCGTCGACCGTCACCTGATCGTCGGTCGCGTCGCGATGCTCGACGCCGAGATCGTAATATTCGAGGTCGATGTCGAGATAGGGATGGACCAGCTTTTCCTTGATGAATGCCCAGATAATCCGGGTCATCTCATCGCCGTCGAGTTCGACCACTGGATTCTCGACTTTGATCTTCGCCATCGGTGCCTTCCTTCGCAAAACGGTTCGGCGGTATGAAGCCGCCGACATGGTGACGCGGCGAACCCGCGCCAATTCGAACTTCGCGCCCTATACCACCCACCTGTGCGGAGGCAAAGGCAAGGCGGGCGCCGGATTGCCGTCCGGCTTCCGATCCGCAGTTCAGGAGTTCAGTGCGTGTCAGGCTCGGTATTCGTCAAGGCGCCATGCGGGCTCATCGAGGGTCGGCGACGCGGAAGGGTCAAGCGCTTTCTTGGCATTCCCTACGCGATGCCGCCGATCGGCCAGAAGCGGTTCGGTGCGCCGTTACGGCGCGAGACGCTTCCCGGATGCTACCGCGCTGTCGACTTCGGTCCCTCGGCCCCCCAGCGCAAGGCATTGCCGCGGCCGCTCGCGGCAATCGCCCGCTTCGCCAGCGAAACCAGCGAGGACTGCCTCAACCTCCATGTCTTCACCCCGGGCCGAAAGGGACGGCGTCCGGTGCTCGTCTTCATCCACGGAGGCGGCTTCTTCCTCGGCTCGGGCTCGCAATATGCCGGCGACGAACTGGCGGCGCGGGGCGACATCGTCGTCGTCTCGATCAACTACCGGCTCGGCCTCCTCGGCTTCAACGCGTTCACGGAACTGTTTGGGGACGACGAGCGCTTCGTCGCCAATGCCGGCCTTCTCGATCAACGCATGGCTCTGGAATGGGTGCGCGACAATATCGAGGCCTTCGGGGGCGACCCCGAGCGGATCACCATCGCGGGTGAATCGGCGGGCGCGGCTTCCGTCGGATACCATCTCGTCACAGATGGCTCGAAGACGCTGTTTTCGCAGGCGATCTGCCAGTCGGGCGCGGTCAACATGTTTCATCCGCGCGCCAAGGCCGTCGAGATCTCGCGGGCGGCCTTCGCGATGCTGTGTCCGGGCGGGAACCGCGAAACCCTGTTCGATCTCCCGGCCGGCCAGTTCGTCCGGGCGTTCTCCGCGCTCTCCGCGATGTTTCCGGGCATCCCGACCATGCCTTATGTGGACGGGCGCGAATTACCGGACGAGACCCTGCCGCAGATCTATGCCCGCGTCAAATCCGTCCCCCTCCTCATCGGCACGAACCGCGACGAGTTCACGCTCTTCGTCGACCTGCCGGGATTCAGCTTCCCGGTCGGCGCGAACGATCTCCTGTCCTGGGTCGAGCGGACCGGAGGGGCGGAACGGGCAGAGCGCGTCTCGGGCGTCTACAGCGCCGACAAGTCCGGCTCGACGGCATTCGGAACCGATATCCTGTTCAGGTCCGCGGCCATCCGGTTCGCGGAGGTTCACAGCCGCGAGGCGCCGACCTTCATGTATCGCCTCGACTGGCGCGCCAAGGGCCTGTTGCAGCGTCTGGGCGCGACCCATTCCGTCGACCTGCCGCTGATCTTCGATCAGTTCCTGAGGCCGTTCCGAAGCGTCTATCTCGGTGTCCTTCCAGATCCCGCCCGGCAGAGACTGGCCCTGCGCATGCAGGATCACTGGACGCATTTCGTGCGGACGGGACGGCCGGGAGAGGACTGGCCGGCCTATGCGCCGGAGCGGCGCTCCACCATGATCTTCGGCGTCAGCGACAGGATCGAGGACGATCCGGACGAGCCCCGGCGAACCGCCTGGGAGGGGCTCGACGGCTTCGTTCCCTAAAGCGCGGCGACGACCCGAAGCGGGCTGGAAACGGTCCCGTTTCGGCGATAGACCTCGCCATAGCCCGAGAAGCGCGCGAGAGAATGCCCGTGTCCGAACATGCCCCAAGCCCCTCGATCATCGCCCCGGCGATCATCCTCGTCGAACCGCAGATGGGGGAGAATATCGGCATGGTGGCCCGTGCGATGGCCAATTTCGGCCTCGTCGACCTGCGCCTCGTCAAGCCGAGGGACGGCTGGCCGAACGAGCGGGCAAGGGCGACGGCGAGCCGCGCCGACCATGTCCTCGACGCCGCCCGGGTGTTCGAGACCCTGAGGGAGGCGATCGGCGATCTCTCCCTCGTCTATGCGACGACGGCTCGCCCGCGCGACAGCTTCAAGCCGGTTCGCGGCCCGGAAGAGGCGGCCGAGCGGCTGGTCGCCCATTCGGCGATCGGCCGGACCGGCGTCCTGTTCGGCCGGGAGAAATACGGTCTGGAAAACGAGGAGGTCGGTCTTGCCGACGAGATCGTGACCTTTCCGGTCAATCCGCAATTTGCGTCCCTCAATATCGCGCAGGCGGTCCTTCTCGTCAGCTACGCCTTCACCAATGCGGCGCGGCCGGACCATCGTCCCCGGTTCGAGGCTCCGGTGACGACGAGAGCCGATAAGGCGGATCTCTTTCATCTGTTCGAGCATCTGGAGGCGGCGCTCGACCGGCGCAACTACTTCTTCCCGCCTCACAAGCGCGAGGCGCTCGTCCAGAACCTGCGCACGATGCTGACCAAGGCCGAATTCTCCGAGCAGGAGGTGCGCTCGCTTCGCGGCGTCATCCGCTCGCTCGAACGCCCCGTGCCGGACGACGAGGCACAGGCGCGCAAAGACGAGGATCATTCATGAGCGACGGTCCCATCCTCATCTTCGACAGCGGCGTCGGTGGGCTCACCGTTCTGCGCGAGGCCCGCGTTCTGATGCCGGACCGGCGTTTCGTCTTCGTCGCCGACGATGCTGGCTTTCCCTATGGCGACTGGGAGGAAGACGCGCTGACCCGGCGCCTCGTCGAACTCTTCGGCCGGCTGATCGCCGCTCACGGCCCGATCGCCTGCGTCATCGCCTGCAACACCGCCTCGACTCTTGCGCTCGACGCGCTTCGCGCGGCCTATCCCCAAATGCTCTTCGTCGGGACCGTGCCCGCGATCAAGCCCGCCGCCGAACGCACCCGGTCGGGCCTTGTCTCCGTGCTCGCCACCCCCGGCACGGTGCGCCGGCAATACACCCAGGATCTCATCGATCAATGGGCGACGCGCTGCCGCGTCAAGCTCGTCGGCAGCGTCGCCCTCGCAGCGCTCGCCGAGCGCTACATGCGCGGCGGCTTCGTGGACGAGGAGGCGGTTCTGACGGAGATCGCGCCCTGTTTCGTCGAGGAGGACGGGCGGCGCACGGATATCGTCGTCCTCGCCTGCACGCATTATCCGTTTCTCGTGAACCGCATGCGGAAGATGGCGCCCTGGCCGGTCGACTGGCTGGATCCGGCAGAGGCGATCGCGAGACAGGCCGAGCGTGTCGTCTCGACCCTGGGAACCCGCTCCATCAGCGGCGATTTCGATCCCGCCTTCTTCACGGGCGGCGAGCCGGATTTCGCAACGCGGCGGATCGTTCACGGCTTCGGATTGCGCACCCGCTGACGGGCGTGGGCAAAACATCCCCGCAAGGCTGGGGGCGCGGTGGTTGATTGCCGCGCGCACTGCATCATTTGGGCGGCGAATGACACGAGAGGGACCATGACGTGAAGCCCGACGAAATCCGCAAGCTCGACGCCTATCTGAAGCGCACCTTCGGCACCGATACCATCGCCGTGCGCGCGCTCCCCAAGCAGAACGACACGGCGGAGGTCTATCTCGGCGACGAGTTCATCGGCACGCTGACCAAGGACACCGAAGAGGGTGAGTTGTCCTACCACATGACCATGACGATCCTGGACATCGACCTGGAATAGCCGCTTCGGAACGTTCCGGTACAAACGAACCGGCCGCGAGCGATCGCGGCCGGTTTTTCGTGTCCGCCGGCCGGGCGGCGGACGAGGGAGAGAGCGCGTCTTCGACGTCCGCGCCCGGGGTCGATCAGCGAAGGCTGCCGACGAGGATCGAACGATCGTCGATGATGTCGACCCACTGGCCGGCATGGCGTTCGGACTGGCGCTTCAGATAGGTGTAGTTGGTCTCGTTCCACACGGAGACCTGCTCGACCAGATTGTCGAGGACGAAGTCGCCGCGATCGGTCCGCACGGTGAGGACCGCATGGCCTTCGCCGTTCGACTGGAGGACGACGGTGAGGAGGAGGGCGGAGGACGGCACGCCGGCCCGCTCCAGCATATACTGCTTTAGAAGGGCGTAGTCCTCGCAGTCGCCTTCCGTCGTCGGATAGGACCAGACATCGGCCTTGCCGTGCATGGCCATGTCCTCGCGCGGGTAGATGGCGGCGTTGACCGCGGCATTGACCTCGACGATGCGGCTCCAGAGGGCCTTGTCGAGTTTGGGGGCGCGGGCGGCCTGGCGCGGCTGGCAACGATCGGAATACTGCTGGCAGAATTCGTAATGGCCGATCGGCTGCGAGGTGACGCTGGTCGTCGGCATATGAACCGGACGCGCATCGGCAGAGGTGACGAAACCGGCGCAGAGGATCGTTGCGAGGGCGAACGAGGCGGTCTTGAGCGTCTGGAACATGGCGGGTGTCTCCCTGGTGTTGGGAAGACCCTGCGCTCATCGATTTGCTGCGAACCAAAGACCGGAGCGGCAATTTAGTTCAAATTGTCGGATATACTTCGGTAATACGTCTTGAAGCCTGTTCATCGGAATGAATAGAGATTTACCCGGCTTGTCATTGCTTCACGACGATCCGCCGAAATGCTCCGGTTTCGCCAACGGATCGATAACCCTACGGCTTCGTTGCGATCTCGAAAGCGTCTTCTGAAATGCGTGAACCCCTGTTCTGAAGGGCATTCGCCCGGATGCGCGGGGGAAGGAAAGCGTTAGGGGACGTGAAGGCTTCGTGACAGTTGATCAAAGTATAAAATCGCCGTTGAGACGGCTGAAACCATTCCGGGAAAGGTCGTGTTCATTTCCGGCGCGGCGCGGGTGATCGGCGCCTCGCAGCGAACTTCCTCGCTATGGTTTTCAGAAGATTTCCAAACGGCCACCGATCGCCGCCGGACCGGCGGATGGTCTGCATCCGACCGCATGTCGCGGGGGTCGGGGATCCATAAGAGCGAGGGCGGCGTGTCGAGACGCGATCATCGCGAGTATGGAAAGGAGCGTGCCCGAAAGCCGCGTTTCGCAGCCGGCGTCGCGGAATCCCGACTAAGGGTGCAGACCCCTCTCACGTCGCCGCGCGGTTCATCGCCGGCTGGGGGGCGGACATGGGGCCGTGAAGCGTCAGCGGAAAATAGCTTGCAAAGAGACAAGACCGGTTTCGCCCCCTGAGCTCCGGTCTGGAATGCAACTGGACCCAGCCACGGAGTGGGAGCTCGAAGCTTCGAGCGAAGCGTCGGTCAGGGGCGATGACCGCCCGATGCGTCGATCGCGATCCTGCTTCACGTCACGGAGGACCGGCCGGCGCTTCCGATCAGCGGAAGAGCCGCTGAAGCGCGTCTTCGCCGAGGACGCTCTTGAACTCGATGGCGAAGCCGTCTTCGAGATAGCGGACCACCCGGCCAGGCATCGCGCCGAGGGTGACGGCCGTTCCGATGACGGGCCGCACGGTCGAGGTGACAGCCGCGCCCGACAGCGAGAGATCGACGATCTTGACCTTGTAGCGCCGTCCATCGTCGAGAACGATGTCGCGGAACGGATTTTCCGGCTGGATACGCGCGTGGCGCCGGTCTTCGGCAAGGTTCATGATCTGGCGGTTGGTGAGCCAGGTGAGCTTTGCCGCTAGCTTCTCGCGCCGCCGCTCCGAACTCACCGTCCTCACGCTGAAGCCGCCATCGAAGATGGTCGCGACCTGTCCCTCGAGCCGGCCAACATGATCGGCATAGATGATGATCGTCTCGGCCGGATCGGGAACGACCGGCGCGATCACCTGGACCGAGCCCGGCGACATCTCGTCGATGCGGCAGGGAAATTCGGAGTGGTCCGAGCGCATGAACCTGCCGAGAATATCGATCGGAACGGAGTCGTATTCTCCCTCCGGGGTCGAAATGTCGAGCGTCATCCTGATGATCTCCCGGCGCTGGGCGACTCTTGCCATGCGTGCTTGCGCCGAATGTGAAGCAATAGGGTTAACGTGTGGTGCAGGTCGCGGAAATCGCCTCGCCGATCGCGTCTTCGCCGCCCGGCCGTCATCGCCGCGAGGGCTGCTTTGCCCAACCGGCGGGCGGGCACGGCTTTCGAACCGCGATCGCGAAGGTCAGTTGTGATTGGGCGAGCGGAGCTTGTAGGCGCCGTCGAACGGCCCTTCGAACAGTTCGTTGATCTGCGGATGGCGGACCGGCCGTCCGCTCTCGTCGGCGATCAGGTTCTGCTCCGAGCAATAGGCGACATACTCGGTCTCGGCGTTCTCGGCGAACAGGTGGTAGAACGGCTGGTCCTTGCGGGGGCGAACCTCCTCGGGGATCGACAGATACCATTCCTCGGTGTTGTCGAAGACGGGGTCGACATCGAAGATCACCCCTCTGAAGGGGAAGACCCGATGCTTGACGATCTGGCCGATTGAAAAACGAGCGGTTTGCATCGCGACGACAACTCCGTTACCTCGCCCGAAATAGCCAAGTTTCCCGGCGGCACGCAAGAACGATCCTCGATCCGGCATTCGCGTTGGGTTCTGTCCCGGATGGGGTCGTCACGCTATGCTCGAAATTCTAGGCCTCATCGCGCCCTTCTTCGGCCTCATCGCCCTCGGTTTCGCGGCGGGCCGGATCGTCGGCCATCCGGTCTCGGGGCTGGCCTGGCTCAACACCTTCGTCGTCTATCTCGCTCTGCCCGCGCTCTTCTTCCAGCTTCTGTCGAAGACGCCGGTCGAAAATCTGGGACAGGTGGGTTTCATTGCGGCGACCACGGCCGGCACCTTCATCGTATTCGCGCTTACGGTCGGCATCGGCCTCTGGGCGACGCGCGGCGATCTCGCGGCCTCGACCATCCAGGGCTTTGCGGGCGCCTATGGCAATATCGGCTATATGGGGCCGGGCCTTGCCCTCGCGGCGTTCGGCACCGGCGCGTCAGTTCCCGTCGCCCTCATCTTCTGCTTCGACAACACGCTCCACTTCACCATGGCGCCGCTCCTGATGGCGCTGGCGGGCGGGTCGGGAAGCTCCGTCCTGAAGGTCGCGGCAAGCGCCCTCAAGCGCATCTTCACCCATCCCTTCATCATCGCGACCATTCTCGGCGTCGCGGCCGCCGTGTTCGGCGTGAAGCCGCCCGAGCCTGCGGAGCGGTTCCTGACGCTGCTCGCGAACGCCGCCGCTCCCTGCGCGCTCTTCGCCATGGGCGTAACCCTGGCGCTGAGACGGCTGAACCGCGTTCCGGTCGAGTTGACCTGGCTCCTGCCGATCAAGCTCGTCCTTCACCCGTTGATCGTCTGGCTTCTGCTCGGCTTCGTTCCGGGCACCGATCCGGTTTGGGTCTATACGGCGATGCTGATGGCCTCGCTGCCGGCGGCGACGAATGTCTTCGTCATCGCCCAGCAATACGAGACCTGGGTGGAGCGGGCCTCGGCGACCGTCTTCGTCTCGACGGCCCTGTCGGTGTTGACGGTCGCGGGTCTTCTATACCTCATCACCGAGGGCCTGTTGCCGGCGCGACCATTCCTGCAGTGATTTCGGCAGTCCGAAGAGGCCCGCTCCCGGCGAGACGCCCTCGCGCATGGCGAAACGGCGCAGCGGGGACGCGGCGGCCATGATGCCGAGGCCGGCTGTGCGGCCGATCTGGACCGGCAGGAAGCCCGTGAGAAGCGAGCGGTTGAGGGCGTCGACACCGGCCGTGCGGCTCGTCACGTCGCCGCGCCGCTTGGCCTCGAAGCGCAGAAGCGTCGAACGGCGGCCGGGATCGTCCCGGCTTTCCTCCAGGCAGTCGCAAAGGACAGCGCAGTCCCGCAATCCCAGATTGAGGCCCTGCGCGCCGATCGGCGGGAAGACGTGCGCGGCTTCGCCGACGAGGGCGATGCGCTCGCCGGTGAGGCTGTCCACCGCCGCCCCGGAGAGGGGGAACGACTGAAGCTCCGTCTTCAGCGTCACCTTGCCGAGGATCGAGTGCATCTTCTCCTCGATGATGCGCTCGAGGCGATCGGGCTTCACGTCCACGTAGATCTCAGCGAGGTCCGGTTCCTCGACCCAGACGATGGCCGAGCTGCCACCCGGCATAGGTACCTGCGTGAAGGGGCCCGTCTTCGTATGGAACTCGGTCGAAACCGAGTCGTGGGCGCGCTCGTGATCGATGTTGAGGACGAGGGCGGTCTGGGGATAGCGCCAATGGCGGGTCTTGATGCCGGCCGCCTCGCGCATCGCCGAATTGCGACCGTCGGCGGCGATCACGAGACCTGCGCGGATGCGGGTGCCGTCCTCGAGGGTGACGATCGCCTCGTCCCGGTCCGCCTCGAAGGCGGTGGCCGCCATCTGCCGCGTTTCGAGCCGCTCCTCCCGGCTCGTCGCCGCGTCGAGGATCTCCGCCAGATCCTTGTTGAGGACGTTGTATCCGAACGCCGGAAGATCGATCTCGCTCGCGCGGAACTCGACGGTCGGAGCCCGGAAAAGGCGGCCCGTATCGTCGATCAGGCGCATCACCTTCAGGGGTTCGGCCTTGCGGGCGACCTCGCCCTCGATACCGATTCGGTCGAGGAAGGTCATCGAGGACCCGATCAGCGCGGTGGTGCGCTGGTCCGGCCGTGCGGCCGGGGCCACGAGCACGGTGTCGAACCCCATGCGGGCCATCGCGATCGCGGTGGCGGTTCCCGCAAGCCCGCCTCCAATGACTGCGATATCGCGCTTTTCCATCGATCGTCCTCGTCGCGTTGCGGAATTGCTCTGGGAAGGGAACGCAGAACTTGTCATTCGTTCCGTCCGTTCCCCGCGAATTACCGTCGCACCGCTCTATGTCCATGTGCGCGATGTCGCGTTATGCAATCGCGCAGGCGGACATTTGAAGAGCGAAGCAGAGGCCAGCATCCATCCATGAATTTCGACCTCACCCGTTTCGAGCAGTGGCGAGCCTTCCTCGTCCATATCCTGACGGCGACGGGCGCCTTCTTCGCCTTCCTCTCGCTCATCGCGGCCGGCGAGGGCAGGTTCGTCGACTGCTTCCTGTGGCTCGGCGTCGGTCTCTTCGTGGATGGCATCGACGGTCCGATCGCCCGCAAGTTCGACATCAAGCGCCGATTGCCGAACTGGTCGGGCGACATGCTCGATTCGGTCATCGACTATTCGACCTTCAGCCTGATCCCGGCCGTCGCCCTCTATCATTCGGGCATCATCGGCCGGCCGCTCTCCTTCGTGGCGGCCGCGCTCATCGTCATCACCAGCGCGATCTACTACGCGGATCTGCGCATGAAGACGAAGGACAACTTCTTCCGCGGATTCCCGGTCTGCTGGAACATGCTCGTCTTCACGCTCTTCGCGATCCATCCGAACGAGCTGACGGCCTTCGTCTTCGTCGCCCTCTGCGCCTTCGCGACCTTCCTTCCGATCAAGTTCCTCCACCCGGTGCGGGTGACGCGCCTGCGTCCTCTCAACCTCACGGTCTTCGCCCTGTGGTCGCTGCTCGGCATCGTCGCGCTCTTCCAGAGCCTCGAGCCCTCCTTCGCGGTGAAGGCGGGACTTGTCGTCACGGGCCTCTACCTTTTCGCAATCGGCGGCGTGCTGCAGGTCTACGACCGCATCCGCGGCCGCAATGACGGCGAAGACGAAACCATCCACAGCGAGGCCAACTCATGACGAAAGCGATGCGTATTCACGAGACGGGCGGGCCCGACGTGATGAAATGGGAAAACGTCGAGATCGCCGATCCCGGCGAAGGCGAGGTCCGCATTCGCCAGACGGCCGTCGGCGTCAATTTCATCGATACCTATTTTCGCGACGGGACCTATCCGGCGCCGAGCATGCCCTTCACGCCCGGCAAGGAAGGCGCCGGCATCGTCGAGGCGGTCGGCAAGGGCGTTTCGGATCTGAAGGAGGGCGACCGCGTCGCCTATGTGGGCGCGAACGGCTCCTATGCGGAAAAGGTCGTTCTGCCGGCCGCCTCTGCCGTGCCCGTTCCCGACGGCATCGCCGACGAGACCGCCGCCGCGATGATGCTGAAGGGCATGACCGCCGAATATCTCCTCAACCGGACCTTCAAGGTCGGCCCCGACACGACCATCCTCTTCCACGCGGCCGCCGGCGGCGTCGGGCTGATCCTCGGCCAGTGGGCGAGCCATCTCGGAGCCACCGTCATCGGAACCGCCGGAAGCGACGAGAAATGCGAACTCGCCAAGGCCAATGGCTACGATCATGCGATCAACTACAGCCGTGAGGATTTCGTCCAGCGCGTCGCCGAAATCACCGACGGCAAGAAATGCGACGTGGTCTATGACGGCGTCGGCAAGGACACGTTCGAGGGCAGCCTCGATTGCCTGAAGCGGCTCGGTCTGATGGTCAGCTTCGGCCAGTCGTCCGGCAGCGTGCCGCCGTTCTCGCCCGCGATCCTCAATCAGAAGGGCTCCCTGTTCTTCACGCGGCCGAGCCTCTTCAACTACACGGCGACGCGGGCGGAACTTCTCGACTGCGCGAACAACCTCTTCGACGTGGTCAAGTCGGGCGCGGTCAAGATCGAGATCGGCCAGACCTATCCCCTCTCGGAAGCGGTTCAGGCCCATCGTGACCTGCAGGGTCGCAAGACGACCGGGCAGACGGTGCTGACGATCGGCTGATCCTCGTTCCCGACGGAGTCCACGGATGCAGCGCGGAAGAGGGTTTCCGCGCTGCATTTTTGCATCGCGTCATGGAACGGGGTCATTCGTCAGATGTTGAAGCGGTGTTCTGCACTCTCTCCCCGAGGCACCCTTGACCATCCACATCTCCCCCAACAACAAGGCGACCCACTCGACCGTCGCCGGCAAGAGAAACTGGCGCGTGCGCGAGGGGCGGCCCTATCCTCTCGGGGCGACCTGGGACGGTCTCGGTGTCAATTTCGCGATCTTCTCGGCCCATGCGACGAAGGTCGAGCTCTGCGTCTTCTCGCCGGACGGCAAGACGGAGATCGAGCGCATCGAGCTCCCCGAATATACCGACGAGATCTATCACGGCTATCTGCCTGAAGCCCGGCCCGGCCTCATCTACGGTTACCGCGTCCACGGCCCCTACGAGCCCGATGCCGGCCACAGGTTCAATCCGAACAAGCTTCTGATCGATCCCTATGCCAAACAGATCCGGGGCGAGGTCAAATGGGACCATGCCCTGTTCGGCTACACGATCGGCCATGCCGACGAGGATCTGTCCTATGACGAGCGCGACTCGGCAGAATTCATGCCGCGCTGCGTCGTCGTCGATCCGGCCTTCACCTGGGGCGACGAGCGCCGTCCGAACGTTCCTTGGGACCGGACGATCTTCTACGAAACCCATGTTAAGGGGTTCACCCAGCGTCACCCGGCGGTCAACGACTTCGATCGCGGCAAGTTCTCAGGGCTCATGAGCCGCGAGGTCGTGGACTATATCCGCTCCCTCGGCGTGACCTCGGTCGAGTTCCTGCCGATCCACGCGCTGGTCGACGACAGCTATCTCGTCGATCAGGGGCTCCGCAATTACTGGGGCTACAACTCGATCGGCTTCTTCGCGCCGGATCCGCGCTACCTCGCGACGCCTGTCGTCAACGAGTTCAAGGAGCTCGTCTCGACCTTCCACCATGCCGGTCTCGAAGTCATTCTGGACGTCGTCTACAACCATACGGCGGAAGGCAACGAGAAGGGGCCGCACCTCTCCTTCAAGGGCATCGATAACGCCACCTATTACCGGCTTCTGCCGGATCAGCCGCGTTACTACATCAACGATACCGGCACCGGGAACACGGTGAACACCTCCCATCCCCGCGTGATGCAGCTCGTCACCGACTCCCTGCGCTATTGGGCCGGCGAGATGCGGGTCGACGGTTTCCGCTTCGATCTCGCGACGATTCTCGCCCGCGAGCCCACCGGCTTCTCCGAAGAGTCGAGCTTCCTGCATGCCTGCATGCAGGACCCGCTCCTTTCGCAGGTCAAGCTCGTGGCCGAGCCTTGGGATTGCGGCCCCGGCGGCTATCAGGTGGGTCGCTTCCCGCCGGGCTGGGCCGAGTGGAACGACGGTTATCGCGATACCGTGCGCGGCTACTGGCGCGGCGACGAGGGTTTCATTCCGAAGCTTGCGGGCAAACTCTCCGCATCCGCCGATCTCTTCGATAAGCGCGGCCGCAAGCCCTGGGCGAGCGTCAACTTCATCACCGCCCATGACGGTTTCACGCTGAACGACCTGGTGAGCTACAGCGAGAAGCACAACGAGGCGAACGGCGAGAACAATCAGGACGGCCACGACCACAACATCTCCTACAACTACGGAGAGGAAGGACCGACCGAGAACGAGGAAGTCAACGAGACGCGGATGCGCCAGATGCGCAACTTCTTCGCGACGCTCCTCTTCTCGCGCGGAACGCCGATGATTCTCGCGGGCGACGAATTCGCGCGCACCCAGGGCGGCAACAATAACGGCTATGCCCAGGACAACGAGATCGGCTGGGTCGACTGGAACGTTCCGGGAGCCTCGCGCGATCTCGCACGCTTCGTCCAGCGGCTGATCAAGCTGCGCCAGAGCCTGCCGCTTCTGCGGCGCGGGACCTTCCTCCACGGCACTTACGACGAAGAACTCGGCGTCAAGGATGTGGCCTGGATCAAGCCGACGGGGGAGGAGTTCAACGACGAGGACTGGTCGGATGCCGGAGCGAAGTGCTTCGGCGTGCTTCTCGACGGACGGGCCCAGTCGACCGGTATCCGCCGGCCCGGGAACGACGCGACCATGCTTCTGGTCATGAACTCCCATGACGACGTGGTGAACTTCAAGCTGCCGGAGGCGCCGGGTGGTCTGCGCTGGCAGCGCGTGTTCGACACCAATGCGCCGGAGGAGTTCGAGTTCGACCCCTACGACTTCGGACACGACTACATGGTGACCGCGCGCTCCTTCCTCATGTTCCTGCTGGAGCCTGACCGGCACGAGGAAGGACAGGAGGAGGCGATCCGCTCCTTCGCCTATATCCGCCAGGCTCTCGCCCAGGCGGCCGGCGATCCGCTCCGTCTCTGAGGCAGAGAGCGTCAGGCCTTTCGAAGAGCCGTCCGGTTCCGCCGGGCGGCTCTTCGCATTCGGGCGTCACCGTTCCTCGGCAAGAACAGCCAGCACCCTGTCCATGTCAGCGATCTCGCGGCGTTCGAGGAGGAGCCGGCGCGCAACCCGCAGGGCATGGCGCTCGAGTTGCGCGCGCATGGCGACGTCACCGATCGCCTCGAAGTCTTCCACATGGCTGATGCCGAGAATGCGCCGGATCATCTTGGCGCCCGCAAACCCGACCATGTCCTCGAAGACGGCTGCCAGATGACGATCCACGATCGCATCGCGGGCCGCGGCGTCGAGAATGTCGTGAGGAAAGATCTCGCTCCGGTCCTCCGACGCAAGCCGGCGGAAGCCCCGGTCGAATTCGATCCAGACGCGTTTCGCCGTCTCCAGGAGCCAGTCGGTCATCGCCCGCCGGTCGTCCGCCGCGTCCGCATGGCCGGGCTGGCTGATGGCTGCGAGGAGAAGATTGCCGATCAGGGCGCCCGGATCGAAGCCCATCGGCCCGTGGAAGGCCCATTCGGCATCGATCACCCGGGTTTCGGTATCGGTGACCATGACCGAACCGGTATGCAGGTCACCGTGGAGCAGCGCTTCGGACTTGGTGCGGAAGGCGAGTTTCATCTCGCTCGCCGCCTGCTTCAACGCGGAATCTTCGCGCAAGCGGACCGCGATCTCCTCATTGCCTTCCGTGATCCGGTTGAACGGGCGCTCGCCGTAGGGCCCGGTGAAGATCACCTCCTCCGTCGTCTGGCAGAGATGGGAATTGCCGGCGAAGCCTGCCGCGAGCGCCTTCTTCTGCGGCGTCGTCAGGTGAAAGTCCGATGTGCGATAGAGGGTATGGGCAAGAAATGCGCCCATATCCTCGGCGAAGTTCGCAAATCGCCGCCCCTTGACGAAGGCGAGCCGTGCGACCCGGTATCCGGAGAGATCCTCCATGACGAGGAGACCGAGGCTCTCGTCGTAATGCAGCTTCTCAGGCACTGAGCCCGGCAATGCGGCGAGTTGCCGTTCCAGCGCCTCCGCCTCGAAGGCGATGCGGGACACGGGAAACGGCCAGCCTTCGCCGATGACGCGGATATAGGGCAGGGCCTGCTTGACCACGATCGAGCCTTCGGGACCGCTCACGCGAAAGACGGCGTTCATATTGCCGTCGCTGATCTCGCTCGTTTCCCAGTCGTCCGGCGTTCCGCCGAGCTTGTCCGCGAGGGTGTCCACCTCGGCTACGATTGCGGAGATGTCGCGACGTTCGAGGACGCGATAGCCGGCGGGCGTTGGGAAGGATGCGGTCATCAATGGCCCTGTCGGGTTCGAAGATTGTCGTTCGCCATGAAAGGACGGGCTGGGCTGGGCTGCGGGCAGAGTCGGCTGGAGCCGCGGTCTTCTCCAGCTTCAGGCCGAGCAGCTCGCACCGCCCAGAACGCAGAACTTGGCGCAATGGGGGTGATTGAGCGCGACCGATCGGCGGGCCTCGTTGAGCGTGCCGCCCATGTCGAATTCGCGGTCGTAGGGCAGAAGCGTGCAGGCGGCGACGCGCGCCTCGTCTTCCCCCTTCCGCTTCACCACCATTCGGCTCGTCGCGCACATCACGTCCTTCGGGCTCTTGCCGAGGATCTGCCAGCAGGCCGTCGTAATTTCAGGAACGTCGATCGTCTCGTCCATCTCGGGAAACAGCACAAGCTCACCGGGATTGCCGGTATCGATCGCGATGCCCTTGTCTTCGAAGAGCCGGCGATATCCCTCACGCGCATCCGCATCGCTCTCGCTTGCGAGGTGACGTCCGGCGACGGCGATGCGAAAGCCGTTCCGCGACAGCCAGACGAGCCCGTCCATGGCGGGATCGAAGCTGCGTTCGCCGCGCTCGGCCTCATGCACGGCCTTGTCGTAGTGGTCGAGACTGACACGCAGGGTGAGCCGATCGCCATGGGCGGCGCGAAGTTCGAGGAGCGCGGCTTCGAGCTTGCGCATGGGGCGCATGCCGTTCGTCAGCACCAGCACGTCGAACCCGCGATCGAGAGCGTCGGTGAGCATTGGAATGATGTCGGGGTTCATGAACGGCTCGCCGCCGGTGAAGCCGATCTCCCCCGTCGCGAAATCGCCGGTCGTCACCTCGTCGAGGTAAGAGCGGACCTCGTCGTAAGTCAGATAGAGGAGGGCATCATTGGTCGGCGAACTCTCCATGAAGCAGTTGGCGCAGGCGAGGTTGCAGAGCGAACCGGTGTTGAACCAGAGGGTGTTCAATGCATGGAGCGGCACCCGCGCGCGGGTCTCGCCTTTCGCCGTAATGCGCGGATCGACGAATTTCTGCGGCTGAAGCTTGGGGCCGGGCGTGACGAAGGGTGAGGGGCCGCTCGGCATCGTCTTGGCGCGGATGAGGGTGGAGGACATGACTGGCAGTTCCGTCATTCGGGGGCAGGATGATGGGGCGAGGATGCCCGATCCGCCGTGCTTGGCGCTTTCTGCGCGGTGTCGGGCTTCGTGCTCTCCTTGTCTATACGCCCGCCCGGCGACGGATGTTTCATCCGATCCGTGATCCGGCCGCATGACCGCGAGGACGGCGTGGCTGGGACGGTGAGACGCCGCGATCCGAACGACGACTCAGAAGGGGCGGGAGATCGCCGGCGACACGAACGGCCCAAGCGAAGCGATGGCGCTTGCGACGACGAAGCCCCGGCGCGGGTCGCTTTTTGCGCAGATCGTGGGCGAAGTTTGTCCGGATTATGTCGGGATCTGTTGCGCGCGGGAGACAGGTTCCGCTCAGCCGGTAACCCTGTTTCGCGGTTCCTGTGAGGCCGGGCTGGGATGGGGCCGACTGTGCTTGAAATGCGCTATCGCCCCCATGGCCGGCATGGCAGAGAAGCGGCACAGCCTTTGAAGAAAACTGTGCCGAGTCCTGCAACCATTCCCGATGTCGGGACTTAATCAGGCAACGATAAAGGCTGGGCCGCATAGAATGTGGCAAAATTAACGAGGATTAAATAATCCGCATGCAAACTGCCGATATGTCAAACAATCAGGTACGGTTTCCGGTGCGCCGAACTGCCATCACGCTTCTCGCGGCCCTCGGCGCGTTCGCGGTGCTGACCGCGAGCTATGCGACCGCCGATCTGCCCGCTCCGGCCTCCGCGGCGAGCGAAAGCCTCGAGGCGAACTAATTTCAGCGGCGGTTCCAACGCGGCGATGATGGAAATGGGAAGGGGCCGGCGGGCCCCTTCTTCGTTTGTATGGTCTCGTCTTCATGGCGGGCGGGAAGCCTCGCGGCGCATCCCGTCTTGAACCGGCATGGACCGACCCGCTATCACTACCCGGCTCTCGCCGGTCCGTTCATCTCGAACCCGATCTTCGGCGCGGTGCAAATGGCGTTTATCGGGTGCCGGTCGAACGATGTTTCTCACGAATTTCAAGCGCAGCGGGCCAAGCCTTACGGCTGCCGCAATTTCCATTTGCCTTTTCCTTTCCCCCTTGGCGGGCGAGGCCCATGCCGAAGGCTGGGGCATCGGCAACTGGTTCGGCTGGGGATCGGATGAGAGCGCGGATGGCCGCGCGGATGGCCCGGCACCCGTACCCGCGGCGCCCGTGACGCCCGAGCCATCGGCTCGCGCCGAGCCGGCCTCGCCCAGTGCGCGGGAGCAGGTCCCCGCGACATCCGCCGAGATCACGCTCACCTTCGCGCCCCTCGTGCGCGAGACGGCTCCCGCGGTCGTCAACGTCTACGCCGCCCGGGCCGTGCCGCAACGGCTCTCGCCCTTTGCGGGCGATCCGTTCTTCGAGCAGTTCTTCGGCCGGCAGGCGCGCCCCGAACCCAGGATCGAGAGTTCGCTCGGCTCGGGCGTGATCGTCGATCCCTCCGGGCTCGTCGTGACCAACAACCACGTCATCGCCGATGCCGACGAGGTGCGAATCTCATTTGCGGACGGCCGGGAATTCGAAACGGAGATCCTCCTGAAGGACGCCAAGGTCGATCTCGCGGTCCTGCGCATCGAGGGAGGCGAGGGGACGTTCCCGACGGTCGGATTCGGCAATTCCGACGGGCTGGAGATCGGCGATCTGGTGCTTGCGATCGGCAACCCCTTCGGCATCGGGCAGACCGTGACGAACGGCATCGTCTCGGCGCTTGCCCGCACCCATCTCTCACCCGGTGATCCGGGTGTCTTCATCCAGACCGATGCGGCCATCAATCCGGGCAATTCCGGTGGCGCGCTCATCGACATGCGCGGCCGGCTGATCGGCGTCAACACAGCGATCTTCTCGAAGTCCGGCGGCTCGAACGGGATCGGTTTCGCCATTCCGTCCAATCTCGTGGCGAGCTTCGTTGCGGCGGCCAAGGCCGGCGGCGCATTCGAGCGTCCCTATGTGGGTGCGACCTTCGGACCCGTCACCGCCGATCTGGCCGAGGCCCTCGGTCTTGCGGCCCCGACGGGCGTGATCGTCCACCGGGTGGGAGAGGGCAGTCCGGCCGAAAAGGCCGGTCTTCGCGACGGAGACGTCGTGACCGCGGTCGGCTCGGCGCGCGTCTCGAACCCCGATGCGCTCGGCTATCAGCTGGCGACGGCCGGGATCGGCTCGACCATTGCGCTGACCGTCCTGCGGGACGGCGAGCAGGAGGCCTTGTCCCTCGATCTCGTCGGTGCGCCGGAGGTGCCGGCGCGCGACGAGCGAAGCCTCGGCGGACGGACGCCCTTTGCCGGAGCGGTGGTCTGGAACCTGTCGCCGAAAGTGGCCGAGACCCTGGATCTGCCGATGGAGAAGACGGGCGTGGTCGTCGCCGAGGTTGAGCGCGGCTCCCTCGCCGCCCGGTTCGGGCTCCAGCCCAAGGATATCATCGTTACCGTGAACCGGCAGGACATCGCCTCGACGCAGGCACTCGAACACCTCCTCGCCGAAGACTGGAACGGTTACGACTTCCAGATCGAGCGCGGCGGGCGTCTCCTCGAACAGCGGGTGCGTTGACCATGGCCGATCTCTTCGGTGAGCCCGAACCCGAGCGCGGCGCGCGAACGCGCGAGACTGAGACGCGAGGCGCACGGGACCCGGCGCGCAACACGGCACGGCGCCCGCTTGCTGATCGCCTGAGGCCGCTCTCGCTTCCTGATGTCGTCGGGCAGGATCACCTGACGGGCGAAGGCGGCGTCCTGTCGCGAATGCTCGCCTCCGGCAATCTCGGCTCGATGATCTTCTGGGGCCCGCCCGGAACGGGCAAGACGACGGTCGCGCGACTCCTTGCCAATGACAGCGACTACGCCTTCGACCAGATCTCTGCGATCTTCTCCGGCGTCGCGGACTTGAAGAAGGTCTTCGAGGCCGCGCGCCTGCGCCGCTCAAACGGCAGGCCGACGCTTCTCTTCGTCGACGAGATCCATCGCTTCAACCGGGCCCAGCAGGACAGTTTCCTGCCCGTGATGGAGGACGGAACGGTGGTCCTCGTTGGTGCGACGACCGAAAATCCATCCTTCGAACTGAACGCCGCGCTCCTCTCGCGCGCTAGGGTTCTCACCTTCAAGCCGCACGATGCAGCGAGCCTCGCGGCGCTTCTGGAGCGAGCGGAGGAGAGCGAAGGGCGCCCGCTTCCCCTCGATGCGGAAGCGCGGCAGGTGCTGCTGCGCATGGCCGATGGCGACGGGCGCGCGGTTCTGAGCCTTGCGGAGGAGATCTGGCGGGCGGCCGGCGAGGGCGAGATCTTCGACGCCGCCGTGCTGCAGGAGATCGTCCAGCGCCGGGCGCCCGTCTACGACAAGGGCCAGGACGGACACTACAACCTCATCTCGGCCCTCCATAAGTCCGTGCGCGGATCCGATCCCGACGCCGCGCTCTACTGGCTCTGCCGCATGCTCGATGCGGGCGAGGACCCGCTCTATCTCGGGCGGCGCCTGGTGCGGATGGCGTCGGAGGATATCGGTCTCGCCGACCCCCATGCCCTGCGCGTCGCGCTCGCGGCCAAGGATGCCTACGACTATCTGGGCTCGCCGGAAGGGGAACTGGCCCTCGCCGAAGCCACCGTCTATCTCGCCGCCGCGCCGAAATCGAACGCCGTCTACGTGGCCTATAAAGCCGCCATGCGATCGGCGAAGGCAAACGGGTCGCTTCTGCCGCCGCGCCATATCCTCAATGCGCCGACCAAGCTCATGAAGGAGGAGGGATACGGCTCGGGCTATCGCTACGACCACGACGAGCCGGACGCCTTTTCCGGGCAGGACTACTTCCCCGAGGAGATGGGCCGCGAGAGCTATTACAGACCGACCCCCTATGGGCGGGAGGAGTGGATCGGCAATCGGCTGTCCCATCTCAGGGAGCTGCGTGCGCGCCGCGACCGGTGATGAAGGATCGGCGATTTTTCAGCGGAGGAGAACCGGGCAATCGACGGCGAACGGCGGATTAAACGGTTGAATGGCTACCGAAGCTTCGTTAGCATCGCTTAAAAGTGATGAGCGGTTGGCTTGTCTCAACTCACATCGCGGTTCCCGCTCGAGACCCTCCTGTCCGCTTCGTCGACATCTGTCGCCGTCTGGTCGGGCGTTCCCGGTCATTCGAGGCCCTTCGGTTTCCGCCTCAGAACCAATGGAGGACTTCATCCATGTCGATGGAAGAAGACATGATACCGGAACAGTCGGTATCGGACTACGAGGTCGGACAGGACAACGTCCAGCGGTTCGGTCTGGACTACCACAACCCGGTCTTTCCGATCTCGGCCGGCATCATCATCCTCTTCGTCGCCTTCACGCTGATGTTCCCGGCCGTCTCGGAGAGCTTCTTCGGTTGGCTGCGTCCGGCGCTGACATCGACCTTCGACTGGCTGTTCCTGACCGCCGGCAACATCTTCGTCATCTTCTGCATCGGGCTCATCCTTTCGCCTCTCGGCAGCGTCCGGCTCGGCGGCAAGGATGCGACGCCCGATTACAACTATTTCGGCTGGTTCGCGATGCTGTTCGCCGCCGGCATGGGTATCGGCCTCGTCTTCTACGGCGTGTCGGAACCGGTCAGCCATTTCCAGTCGTCCGTGCAGGGCACCGACTGGGCGCCCCTCGGCGGCGCGGCCGGGGAGACCCTCGAAGCCCGTCGTCTCGGCATGGCCGCGACGCTCTATCACTGGGCCCTTCACCCCTGGGCGATCTACGCGGTCGTCGCGCTCGCGCTCGCCTTCTTCTCCTATAACTGGGGCCTGCCGCTCACCATGCGCTCGGCCTTCTACCCGGTTCTCGGCGATCGGATCTGGGGCTGGCCCGGTCACATCATCGACATCATGGCCGTCTTCGCGACGCTTTTCGGCCTCGCGACCTCCCTGGGTTTCGGTGCCGAGCAGGCCTCGTCGGGGCTCTCCTTCCTGTTCGGTGTGCCGGACACCATGACGACCAATGTCATTCTCATCGTCGTCATCACCGGTGTCGCGCTCGTCTCGGTCGTCGCCGGCCTCGACAGCGGCGTGAAGCGCCTTTCCGAGATCAACATGGTTCTCGCGATCACGCTTCTCGCCTTCGTCTTCCTCGTCGGTCCGACGATGGAGCTCGTGCGCGGCTTCTTCGGCAACACGGTCGCCTATTTCCGTGAACTCGTCCCGCTCTCGATGCCGTTCGGACGCGTCGACGACAACTACCGGACCGGCTGGACCACGTTCTACTGGGCCTGGTGGATGAGCTGGTCGCCCTTCGTCGGCATGTTCATCGCCCGCGTCTCGCGCGGCCGCACCGTCCGTGAATTCATGACCTGCGTGCTGGTGGTTCCGACCATCGTCTCGATCGTCTGGATGACCGTCTTCGGCGGTACCGCGCTGACCGAGACCATCGGCGGCTATACCGGTATCATCGATGCCGAACTGCCGGTGAAGCTCTTCGCCATGCTGAGCCAGCTTCCGCTGACGGAAATCACCTCCTTCGTCGGCATCGTCCTCGTCATCGTCTTCTTCGTGACCTCGTCGGACTCCGGCTCCCTGGTCATCGATACGATCACGGCCGGCGGCAAGCTCGATGCGCCGACCCCGCAGCGCGTGTTCTGGGCGACCTTCGAGGGGCTCATCGCGATCGCCCTCCTCCTGGGCGGCGGTCTCGCGGCGCTTCAGGGAGCGGCCATCGCGACCGGCTTCCCGTTCGCCATTCTTCTCCTCGTCCTCACCTATTCGACCCTTCGCGGGTTGATCCGCGAACGCAGGAGGCCGTTCCTCGAACACGTGGACACCTCCCGCACCGCAGCTGCGGAATAAGCATCAAGCGAACGCCCGGCGAGTGATCGCCGGGCGTTCTTCCTTTGGAATGCCGGCCGGTGCCGGCAGATTTTCGGACAGTCAGGCCGCGCCTCGATGATCCAGACACTTCTCGTCGTCGCAGGCGGAGGCCTCGGTGCCGGCATGCGTCATCTCGCATCGACGGCAGCCCTGCGGCTCCTCGGCCCCGGTTTTCCCTTGGGTACGGCCTTCGTCAATATCCTGGGCTCGTTCCTGATGGGGGTTCTCGTCGAGCTGCTCGCCCGCAAGTTCGGAATGAGCCAGCAATGGCGGCTGTTTCTTGCGACCGGCTTTCTCGGCGGCTTCACGACCTTTTCCTCCTTTTCCCTCGATGCCGTGAACCTGATCGATCGCGGGGCCCTTGCCCTCGCATTCCTCTACGTCGCAGGGTCCGTGATCCTCGGCATCGCCGGTCTTTTCGCCGGTCTCGCTCTCGTCAGGGCCGTGCTCTGAGACGGTGCCGCGCCGGTGGTGGGCCGGCATGGCGTTGCCCCGACCCCAAACGCCCGATAGAAGGCGAGCGATCGGAACCGTTTGAGGCTTACCTGCGAACCCGCGGCCCGGTATGATTTTCCGACGCGATGGAGCATCGTCCGATGGCGGCAGTCGAACAGCGATTGGTGGATGACGACGAGGCGGGCCTGAGGCTCGACCGTTGGTTCAAGCAGCATTATCCGGGTCTCGGCTTCGGCCAGCTCCAGAAGCTCCTGCGATCCGGGCAGATCCGCGTCGACGGTGGCCGCGCGAAATCCGATACCCGTGTCGCGCCGGGCCAGACGATCCGCATTCCGCCGCTCGCGACCGATGCGAAGTCCGTGACGAACAAGCCTCTTACGGCCAACACCATGAAGGGGCGCGAGGACGGCGACGTCCTGTCCCAGATGGTGATCTACGAGGACGAGAAGGTCATCGTCTTCAACAAGCCGGCCGGGCTCGCGGTCCAGGGCGGATCGGGTGTCGCCCGCCATGTGGACGACATGCTGGAGGCCTGGCGCAACAAGAAGGGCGAGAAGCCGCGTCTCGTCCACCGGCTCGATCGCGACACCTCGGGCATTCTCGTCGTCGCGCGCACGCGGGGGGCGGCGACCGCGCTGACCAAGGCCTTTCGCGAGCGCGACACCAAGAAGCTTTACTGGGCCGTGGTCAAGGGCGTGCCGACGCCGCATGAGGGCAAGGTCTCGACCTATCTGAAGAAGGAACAGACCCCCGACGGCGACCGCATGCGCATCGCCAGGCACGGCGAGGAGGGCGCCGACCACGCGCTGTCCTATTACCGTGTGGTCGATCAGGTCGCCCAGAACTTCGCCTGGCTCGAGCTCGAGCCGCATACGGGCCGAACCCATCAGCTGCGCGTCCACGCGCTGCACATGAACCATCCGATCCTCGGCGATCCGAAATATTTCGAGCACGACACCAATTGGGAGTTTCCCGGCGGCGTGCAGAAGCGCCTCCATCTCCATGCCCGGCGCATCGTCATTCCGCATCCGAATGGTGGCGTGATCGACCAGATCGCACCGCTGCCGCAGCACATGCGCCAGACCTTCAATCTCTTCGGCTTCAATGAAGCGGAACTTGAGGATTGAGCGCCAAGTGACGGACATCAAAGCGGTTCTCTTCGACTGCGATGGGACCATCGCCGACTCTGCGGGGCTCATCTGCGACATCATGGAGCGCTGTTTCGCCGCCCATGGCCTGATTCCGCCCGCTCGCGAAGAGACCCGTGCGATCATCGGCCTTTCGCTGGAAACGGCGATCCGCGCGCTGCGCCCGGCGCTGACGGCGAACGATGCCGCACGGCTCGCCGATGCCTACCGGGAGGAATACCGGTCCGAGCGTTCGCGGGCTCAGGTGCCCGACAGGCTGTTCGACGGCATGGAGACGCTGATCCGTGACCTGGCCGCGCGCGAGGCCGTGCTGGTCGGCATGGTCACCGGCAAGTCGCGTCGCGGCGTCGCCGCCCTCACGGCTTCGCATGGGATGACGGAGTGTTTCGCGGTGGTGCGGACGGCGGACGACTGCCCCTCCAAGCCCCACCCCGCAATGGTTCTGGAAAGCTGCGAGGAACTCGGCATCCGTCCCGGGAACGCCATCGTCGTCGGCGATACGAGCTACGACATGGAAATGGCCCGTGCCGCAGGAGCGTCTGCACTCGGCGTCTCCTGGGGCTCGCACCGGCCCGATCTCCTGAGGCGAAGCGGCGCGCTGCAGGTCGTCGAGACGGTCCCCGATCTCACCGTCGCGCTCGACCGCTGGCTGGGGGCGGGAGGCGCCGAACCATCCTCGCAGAAAGCCGCATTCGAACGAGACTGACCGAACATGTCGAACAATCCCGATATCCTGCAGCAGATGTTCGAGAACCCGAATGCGCTGCGCCGCGACCTGCCCAAGCGGTTCTATGAGGCTGCTTCCATCGAGGGTGCGGAGGGCGCGTTCGCGGTCTTGCTCGATGGGCGGCCCGTGAAGACCCCGTCGAAGAAGGCCCTGCGACTGCCGAACCGGTCGGTCGCGGAAGCCGTGCGCGGTGAATGGGAAGCCCAGGGCGAACGGATCGATCCCGCGACCATGCCCGCCACGCGTCTTGCCAATACGGTCATCGATGCGGTCGCCGAGGACCCCGGCATCGTCCTTGCCGAAGTCCCGCGCTATGCCGAGACGGATCTCCTTTTCTACCGGGCCGGCCATCCAGACGAACTGGTGGAGCGCCAGCGCCGCGCCTGGGACCCGCTTCTCGACTGGGCGCAGAAGCGGCTCGAGACCCGTTTCGTGCTCACCGAAGGCGTGATGCACGTCGCCCAGCCGCCCGAGGCGCTCTCCGCCTTCGCGATGGCGGTGGAGCCGATCACCGATCCCTGGACGGTCGCCGGCCTGCAGCAGGCGACGACCCTGACCGGCTCCGCGATCCTGGCGCTCGCGCTCTACGAGGGGCGTCTCGGCCATGTCGAGGCCTGGGACCTCTCGCGCGTCGACGAGGCCTGGAATATCGAGCGCTGGGGGCGGGACGAGGAGGCGGACCGAATGGCCGCCTTCAAGAAAGCCGATCTCGCGGCGGCCGCCCTGTTCATGGGGCGGGGCTGACCGCGATCGGCTCATGGCCGGCGTCCCGGCTGCGCCCTCCGTATGCTTCTTCGGCATCAAGGACCTGCGAATGGCATGACGGCGGCCGGACGCTTATATTGCGGTTCATGCGACCGCTTCCGACGGCCGCGATCCTCGTTCCTCTCGCTTGATCGCCCCGACCCTTTGATCTAGCGAATGCCATAGACCCTGCGAACCCGACCATATCGGAACCCTTTATGAGCCTGATCGACACGCGTGAGCCGAACCCGAAATCCTTCATTTCCGGCGCGACCGGCGACTGGGAGATCGTCATCGGCATGGAGGTTCATGCCCAGGTATCGTCCGATGCGAAGCTCTTCTCCGGCGCCTCGACCGATTTCGGCGCCGAGGCGAACTCCCATGTGAGCCTCGTCGACGCGGCCATGCCCGGCATGCTTCCGGTCATCAACGAGGAATGCGTGCGCCAGGCCGTGCGCACCGGGCTCGGCCTCAAGGCCCAGATCAACAAGCGCTCGGTCTTCGATCGCAAGAACTACTTCTATCCCGACCTGCCGCAGGGCTACCAGATCAGCCAGTTCAAGGACCCGATCGTCGGCGAGGGCGTCGTGACCGTCTCCGTCGGACCGGACCGCCAGGGCGAGTTCGAGGATATCGAGATCGGCATCGAGCGCCTGCATCTCGAACAGGATGCGGGCAAGCTGATGCACGACCAGCACCCGTCCATGAGCTTCGTCGATCTCAACCGTTCCGGCGTTGCGCTGATGGAGATCGTCTCCAAGCCCGACATGCGCTCGGCGGACGAGGCAAAGGCCTATCTCACCAAGCTGCGCACCATCCTGCGCTATCTCGGCACCTGCGACGGCAATATGGATGAAGGCTCCATGCGCGCCGATGTGAACGTCTCCGTGCGACGGCCGGGCGGCGCGTTCGGAACGCGCTGCGAGATCAAGAACGTCAACTCCATCCGCTTCGTCGGACAGGCCATCGAATCGGAAGCGCGCCGTCAGATCGCCCTTATCGAGGACGGCGGCACCGTCGAGCAGCAGACCCGGCTCTTCGATCCGGCAAAGGGCGAGACCCGGTCCATGCGCGACAAGGAAGACGCGCACGACTATCGCTATTTCCCCGATCCCGATCTTCTGCCGCTCGAATTCGATCAGGCCTATATCGACGCACTTCTCGCCGAACTGCCGGAGCTTCCCGACGACAAGAAGAACCGGCTGATCGAGGAGGCGGGCCTTTCCACCTACGATGCCTCGATCCTCGTCTCGGAAAAGGCGATCGCGGACTTCTTCGAGAAGGTCGCCAAGGGCCGGGACGGCAAGCAGGCGGCGAACTGGGTGATCAACGATCTTCTCGGCGCGCTGAACAAGAACGGGAAGAGCATCGAGGAGACGCCCGTATCGGCCGATCAGCTCGGCGCGATTCTCGACCTCATCCGCGAGGGAACGATTTCCGGCAAGATCGCGAAGGACCTCTTCGAGATCGTCTGGAACGAGGGCGGCGATCCGAAACGGATCGTCGAGGATCGCGGCATGAAGCAGGTGACCGATACCGGCGCGATCGAGAAGGCGGTGGACGAGGTGATCGCGGCCAATCCCGACAAGGTGGCACAGGCCCAGGCGAAGCCCTCGATGGCCGGCTGGTTCGTCGGTCAGGTGATGAAGGTGACCGGCGGCAAGGCCAATCCGCAGGCCGTCAACGCCATCGTCAAAGACAAGCTCGGTCTCGAATAGGCGGGGCGGGGATGTTCTTCATCCGCACGGCCATGGAGCGCGACCTGCCGGCTGTAAGCGCGCTCCTCGCCGAGACCTGGCACGCGACCTATGATCCGATCTACGGCCGGGAGCGCGTCGAGGAGATCATCCGCTCCTGGCATGGCGTCGAGCAGCTGCGCCCGAGGCTCTCGCGGCCGTCCTCGGAATTCATCGTCGCCGACAACGGGGAACGGCTGGCCGCGATGGGCTATGCCGCGACCTCTGATTCCGATCGTTCGCTCGTCGTGCTGCACCAGCTCTACGTCCTGCCGGGTGACCAAAGGACGGGAATCGGGTCCGAAATGCTGATCGAGCTGATGAACGCCTTTCCGGACAGCAGACGCATGCAATGCGAAGTCGAGCCGGCCAATCGCGGGGCCGTCCTGTTCTACGAGAAGCACGGCTTCAGGGGGCAGAAGACGGCCATCGCCAAGGGCAGTCTGGAAGACGGCGTGGAAGTCTCTGTCTTCGAAGCCGTTCTCGGAACGTGATCGCGGCCGGACGGACCCGGTCTCGCCGGGGGTCGTGACGATCCGCCCGGCCGTCTTCGCTGGACAACGGACCGCAGCGGCCGCATAAGGGCGGCAAAACCTCAATCGACGCATACGGGCAGACGCGCGATGAAAGAATGGCTCCTGCAGATCTTCACCTGGTGGAACGGCCAGACGATGGGGACGCGCTTCTACACCTGGCGGTACGGCACGAAGGTCGGCGAGGATATCTACGGCAATATCTATTACACCAATGCCGACAAGACCCGCCGCTGGATGATCTATAACGGGCCTGTCGAGGCCACCGCGATCCCGAGCGGCTGGCATGGCTGGATGCATCACCGCACCGACACTGCTCCCTCCGAAGAGACCTACAAGCCGCGCGAGTGGGAAAAGACCCACGAGAAGAACCACACCGGAACGCACGAAGCCTATCGCCCCGCCGGCTCGCTGCTGCGTCCCGAGAAGGACCGTCCGCGCGTGACCGGCGAATACGACGCCTGGACGCCGTAACCATGGATCGGACGCGTTCGTTCGCGTCCGGCGGCTTCGCGAATCGGTCGTGCGCTGGAAAACACGAGGGCCGCAGTGCTGAGCCGATTTTCAGGCCATCCGGTTTTCGTCGAAGCTCGGGTGGGGCATGGAGCCTCGATCGTCGCTTTGATGCCTGATTGAGAGTGTAGCGGTGCCGGAAGGTCGATCGCTGCAAGCTGCGGGTCCTCGAAAGTCGAGGCAGTCCGAGTAGCTGCGATGGGAAAGACGTCCGCCGATCCGAGGATGCGGCGACCCGCTGGATGGAAGAGTTTTAGAACCGTGAGCCACCGCCCATTCGCGCTTCATGCCCTGCTTGCAGCACTGCCTCTTTTCGCTTTCGGATCCGTTCCCGCTGCAGCGCAGACCCCGGAGCCGGCGCGGATCGACAATCCCGTCGCGGTGTTCTCTGGCCTCGACAAGATCACCGGGCGCCTCACGGAATTCGACGTCTTCATCGACGAGACCGTTCAGTTCGGCGCGCTTCAGGTGACGCCGAAGGTCTGCAAGACCAGCGCCGAGGGACAGGCGGCCCGCACCGATGCCTTCGTCGAGGTTGACGAGATCACCCTCGATCGGGAGATCAGGCGCATCTTTTCAGGCTGGATGTTCGCAGCATCCCCCGGCCTCAATGCCGTCGAGCATCCCGTCTACGACGTCTGGCTGAAGAGCTGTAAGACCGAATCGGCCGTCCCGGCGCCCGCCGAGTAGAAAGTCGCGCTGCCTTCCACCGCCTCTGCGAGCAGGGCCTGATAGTGCTCGCGCGGAATCTCCGTCGCGCCGAAACGCTCCAGATGCTCGGTCAGGAACTGCGTGTCGAGAAGCGTATAGCCGCCGCGTATCAGGCGCTCGCACAGGAAGATCAGCGCAACCTTGGACGCATCCGTCGCCCGCGAGAACATGCTCTCGCCGAAGAAGGCGCCGCCCAGCGAAACGCCATAGAGGCCGCCGACGAGCCGGTCCCCCTGCCAGGTCTCGACCGAATGGGCGAAACCTTCGCGGTGAAGCGCAATATAGAGATCGCGCACCGTCCGGTTGATCCAGGTTTCCGTGCGCCCGGGCTTGGGTTCGGCGCAACCGTCGAGGACGGCCGAAAAGGCCGTATCCACGCGGACCTCGAAACGCTCCTGACGGATGGTCTTCTTCAGGCTGCGCGGAACGTGGAGCTTATCCAGCGGAAGGATGCCCCGTTCGACGGGATCGACCCAGAAGAGGTTCGGGTCGTCCGCCGACTCGGCCATGGGGAAAATCCCGCAGGCATAGGCCTTGAGAAGGGTGGCAGGGGTGATCCGATATCCGTGTCCGCCACCCTTCGCCATTTTGCGTCAGCCTGCCTGGCCTTCGAGGAAATGCTCGAGCCAGTGAATGTCGTATTCACCGCGCTGCACGCTCTCGTTCGCGACGAGATCGCGGAAGAGCGGCAAGGTCGTCTTGATGCCGTCCAGCACGAATTCGTCGAGCGCCCGCTTCAGGCGCATGAGACATTCGTCCCGCGTGCGACCGTAGACGATGAGCTTGCCGACCAGGCTGTCGTAGAAGGGCGGGATCCGATAGCCCTGATAGACCGCCGAATCGATCCGCACGCCGAGGCCTCCGGGCGCGTGGTAATGGGTGATCTCACCGGGCGAGGGCACGAAGGTCCGCGGGTCCTCGGCATTGATGCGGCACTCGATCGCATGACCGGTGAAGGTCACCTCGTCCTGCGTGACCGAAAGGCCCTGGCCGCTGGCGATGCGGATCTGCTCGTGGACGAGATCCAGACCGGTGACCGCCTCCGTCACCGGATGCTCCACCTGCAGACGCGTGTTCATCTCGATGAAATAGAACTCGTCGTTCTCGTAGAGAAACTCGATCGTGCCGGCGCCGCGATAGTTGAGGCCCTTCATGGCCTCGGCGCAGATCGTGCCGATGCGGTCGCGCTGTTCCTGGGTGAGGGCGGGAGAGTTCGCCTCTTCCCACACCTTCTGGTTCCGCCGCTGCAGCGAGCAGTCGCGCTCGCCGAGATGGATCGCGTTGCCCTTGCCGTCGCCGAAGACCTGCACCTCGATATGCCGCGGCTTCTCGAGATATTTCTCGATATAGACCGCATCGTCGCCGAAGGCCGCGCCGGCTTCCGAGCGCGCGGTCGCGAGCGCCATCGGCAGGTCGGCCTCGGTGCGGGCGATCTTCATGCCGCGCCCACCGCCGCCGGCGGACGCCTTCACGAGCACCGGAAAGCCGATCTCACGGGAGATCTTCAAGGCCTCGTCATTGTCGGTGACGGCGCCGGGCGAACCCGGAACGACGGGGATGCCCAGCCGCTCCGCCGTCCGTTTGGCCTCGATCTTGTCGCCCATGGTGCGGATGTGCTGGGCGGTCGGGCCGATGAAGGTGAGCTGGTGGGCTTCCAGAATATCGGCGAAACGGGCGTTTTCCGACAGGAAGCCGTAACCGGGATGGACCGCGTCCGCCCCGGTGATCTCGCAGGCCGCGACGATCTGGGGAATGTTGAGATAGCTGTCGCGAGCCGCTGGCGGGCCGACGCAAACGCTCTCGTCGGCGAGGCGCACATGCATGGCGGAATTGTCGGCGGTCGAATGCACGGCGACCGTCGAAATTCCGAGTTCCTTGCAGGCGCGCAGAACCCGGAGCGCGATCTCGCCGCGATTGGCGATAAGAACCTTGGAGACCATTTTCGTGGAGCTTTCAGTCGATCACGAAGAGGGGTTCGCCAAATTCCACCGGCTGAGCGTTCTCGACCAGGATCTGGCGAACCGTGCCCGAACGGGGCGAGGGGATGTTGTTCATCGTCTTCATCGCTTCGATGATGCAGAGCGTGTCCCCTTCCTTGACGCTCTGACCGATCTCGACGAAGTTTTTCGAGCCGGGCGATGGGGCGTGATAGACGGTTCCGACCATCGGTGAGGAGACCGCGCCCTCGCTGGGCTGGGCCTGCGCGGCGGGCACCGCGTTCTGTTGGGGAGCCGGGGCGCTGGAGGATTGCGGCATCTGCGGAGCCAGGGCCGACTGATATTGCGGCTGCTGGTAATAGACCGGCGCGGCCTGCTCGATCTGCCGGGTCAATCTGATGCGCAACGCGTCCCGCTCGACTTCGATCTCGGTCAGGTCGCTTTCCTTGAGGATCGCCGCGAGTTCGCGAACGAGATCGGGGTCCAAGCTTTTGTCGCTCATTCTTGTTTCCTGTCGCCACCGCTATCGCGCGGTCGTCCTTGCTTCATCCGCGCCGGGCAAATGGGATCGAACCGAGCCGACGCAACAGGCTCGTTGCATGCACAATCCGGCCGCGGATTACAACGCTCCGCATCTATTTGGGGCGTTTTCCCGGCAGGATCACCCGGTGACGCGAAATTCCACGGCAAATGAGCGGCGGTGAACGGTCGTCGAAGCGATGGCGGCCGATCAGCCGCAGCTCACCGCGCCGCATTCGCGCATCGAGGCGACAATGGTTCGAAGGCCGTCGACCCCGATCCGCGCCTGAAGAACCTCGTTTCCGATGACATAGGTGGGGGTGCCATTGATCTGGAGGTCGTTGGCGAGAACCTGCACCTCCTGCAGCGCACCCATATTGGCGGAGACGGCGAGCTTCTCCTCGATCTTGGCGGTATCGATGCCGAGATCTTCGGCGACGGCGAGCGCCGATGCCTTGTCGGCACCGCCGCGCTTGCCGAGAAGCGTGGTGTGGAACGCCTGATAGTCGTCCGGCGACAGATCGCGGACCGCCATCGCGACGCGTGAGGCTTCGAGGGAGCCCGGCCCGAGGATCGGAAACTCCTTGAGGACGAAGCGAATCTCGTCATCCTCCTCGATGAGCTCAGTCATGTCGGCCAGCGCCTGACGGCAATAGCCGCAATTGTAGTCGAAGAATTCGGTGATCGTGACGTCGCCGTCGGGATTGCCGAGGACCATGCCTTCCGGCGCGTTCGTGAGGGCTTCCCGCGCGCTTTCGATCACGCCCGCCTGAGCGACCTTCTGCTCGGCATCCTGCTTGTCGCGCAGGGCCGTCATCGCCTCGACGATGACCTCGGGATGCTCGACCAGATAGGCCCGAACGATCGCCTCGATGTCGCTCTTCTGCGTGTCGTCGAAGCTCGACTGGGCTGCCGCCGGCAGGCTGAGTGCCGAGGTCGCGAGAAGGGTGGAAAGAAGGAAGCGGCTGAGCGATCGCATCGAAAGGCTGTCTCCTGGCTGCCTGTCCTGAGGAATGGTGCCGGACACTATCACGGCAGACCGGCGATGCCAGACGTCGACGTTCAGTTTTTCGCGACCGTGGCCGACCGTTTCGCTCTAGGGCCCAAGCGGTTATGTCGAGCGACGAAGAACGACAGGGCGAAAGGAGCCGACGGATGTCGAAGTCAGGCGGAAGAGGGGCGTCCATTCGCTCGCAGGTCGAACCGTTCCGGGCGATGAGCGTGATGGCGGAAGCCAACCGGCTTCGGGCCGAGGGCAGGAATGTCCTCTCGCTCGCCGTCGGGCAGCCGGTCTCCCCCGCACCGAGAGCCGCGCGGAAGGCGGCGCAGGCGATGATCGCGGCCGGTCCGGTCTCCTATACGGATGCGATGGGGCGCATGGATCTGCGCCGGGCGATCGCGGCCCATTACGAGACGAGCTACGGCGTTTGCGTCGATCCGGCGCGGGTGATGATCACCACCGGCGCATCGGGCGGCTTCAACATCGCCTTTCTCGCTGGCTTCGAGGCCGGCGACGAGATCGCGCTCGCCTCTCCCGGCTATCCCGCCTATCGCAACATCATGCGCGCGCTCGGCATCACCGCCCGCGAGATCCCCGTCGGCCCCGAGGACGACTACGTCCTGACGCGCGCCCATCTCGAAGACGCCTATGCGGAACGACCCTTTCAGGGCGTCCTGATCGCGAGCCCCGCCAATCCCACCGGCACGATGACCTCGCCGGACGAACTCGGACGCATCGCGGACTTCTGCCGCGAGACGGGCGTCCGGCTGATCTCGGACGAGATCTATCATCGCCTGAGCTTCGGCAAGACCGAGCGTTCCGTGCTCCAGGATCTCGACGAGGCGATCATCCTCAACTCGTTCTCCAAATATTATTGCATGACCGGCTGGCGGATCGGCTGGATGATCCTGCCGCCCGAACTCGTCGGAGCGGCCGAGAGGCTGGGCCAGAACATCTATATCTCGGCATCGGACCTCTCCCAGACGGCAGCTCTCGCGGCCCTCGGCGCCGCCGAGGAGCTCGACGCCGTTCGCGACAGCTACCGGCCCAAGCGCGCGGCCATGATGGAGAGATTGCCGGCGATCGGCTTTCGCGCGATCGCACCGATCGACGGCGCGTTCTACGCCTATGCGCAGATCCCGGAAGCCTTCGCATCGGCAACGCAGTTCGCCGCCCGGCTCCTCGCCGAGCAGCATGTGGCGCTGACGCCGGGGATCGATTTCGACCCGCTTCGTGGAGATGCCTTCGTGCGCCTCTCCTATGCCGGCGACGAACGAGACGTTCTTGAGGCTCTGGAGCGGATCGATTGCTTCGTGGCGAAGGGGTGACCGGCTACAGGCTCGCGTGACGTGAAAAAGGGGCCGGCGTGAGCCGACCCCTTTTTCAATCTGCTGTGGATCTGCGGCGCTCAGAAGAAGCCGCGATTCCACCATCCGCCGCGCCGCGGCTTTTCTTCCGCTTCGTCGCCGCCATTGGCCGAACTCGAGGTCACGAGCGGCTCGGTGAGGGGTTCGCGCCGAGGCGCTTCCGCTTCCGCTTCGGCGACGTCCGTTTCGGCCGCCTCGGCCTGGGTCTCCGTAGAGGCGTCGTTCGAGGCGAAAGGCGTCTCTTCGGTTTCGCTCGCGGCTTGTTCGTTCGCTCCGGCCGTCTCGTCCGAGGCGTGCGCAGCCTCACCGATCATCGAGGCGACCGGATCGTCGAAACGCTCGTCGGCCGTCGAAGGCGATGCCTGGCCGTCGGCTGGCTGTCCGGCTTCGATCGCATCGGCGGCGACCACCTGTTCATGGGTCTCGCTCGTCTCGACCGAAACGGCCTCCTCGGCCGTGTGCTCGGACGGTGCGGGCTGGCTGTCCCGTTCCTGCGTCTCGGTTTCGCCGGGCTCCGCATGATTTCGATCAGTTTGCGCGCTAGCGTCCGAACCATCGGTCTCATCGCCGGACATCGTCACGTCGGACGCGTCGTCCCCGGTCCGATCGCTGCCGTTGTCGTTGGCCGACTGGCCATCGCGCTGGCGACGGCCGCCCCGGCGTCCGCGGCGGCGGCGGCGGCGTCCCGAAGAGCCATCCTCGTCGTCCTCGGAGCCGTTGTCGGATTTGGCGGATGCCTCCTCGCCGTCGGCGGCCTGCGAATTGTCCTCGCCCTCGGTTTCGCTCTGATCCTCGTCGGACCCGCCGCGGCGCCGACGGCGGCGACGGCCGCGACCGCGCGACTTCTCGCTGGAGCCTTCGTCCTTCGCCTCGGTCTCGTCGGAGCGATCGTCGGAGGTGGAAGCGTCATCCTCGGTGCCCGCATCCTCCTCGAAGTCGCTCTCGTCCTGCTCGGCCTCGTTCGCCAGCTCCTCGTCGATCTCGTTCTCGTCCTGGATGGAGGCCGGATTGATGACGGTGCGGGTCACGGGCTTCGTCGCCGGCCCGCCCAGTTCGACGGTGACGTCGTTGTGGCCCATGGCGTGATCCGCCTGGATCACGATGCGCATCTGATTGGCCTGCTCGAGCTCGTCGATATGGTGGCGCTTCTCGTTGAGGATGAAGAGCGCGGTCTCGGTGGAGACCTTGACGATCAGGTCCCGGCCCTTGTTCTTCAGGAGATAGTCCTCGACATGGCGGATCGCATGGAGCGCCATCGAGGAGGTCGCGCGGATCATGCCCGTGCCTTCGCACATGGGGCAGGACTTCATGGTCGATTCGAGGACGCTCGCACGGATGCGCTGACGGCTCAGCTCCATCAGTCCGAAATGCGAGATCTTGCCGACCTGGATACGGGCGCGATCGCTCTTCAGGCAGTCCTTCATCTTCTTTTCGACGGCGCGGTTGTTCCGCTTCTCGTCCATGTCGATGAAGTCGACCACGATGAGGCCCGCCAGATCGCGCAGCCGCAGCTGCCGCGCGATTTCCTCGGCCGCTTCCAGATTGGTCTGGTAGGCTGTGTTCTCGATCGACATCTCGCGGGTCGAACGTCCGGAGTTCACGTCGATCGCGACCAGCGCTTCGGTCTGGTTGATGATGATGTAGCCGCCGGACTTCAGCGTCACATGGGGCTGCAGCATCTTGTCGAGCTGCGGCTCGATGCCCTGGCGCGCGAAGATCGGCGCCGGCTCCCGATAAGGCTGTACGACCTTTGCCTGGGACGGCATCAGCATGCGCATGAAGTCCTTCGCCTCGCGGTAGCCGGCCTCGCCGGATACGAGGATCTGGTCGATATCCTTGTTGAAGAGGTCGCGGATCGACCGCTTGATCAGGCTGCCCTCCTCGTAGACGAGGCTCGGCGCGATCGACTGGAGCGTCAGGGTGCGGACCGATTCCCACAGCCGCATCAGATATTCGTAGTCGCGCTTGATCTCGGCCTTGGTCCGATTGGCACCGGCGGTGCGCAGGATGATGCCCATGCCGCGCGGAATCTCGAGCTCGCGCACCATGTCGCGAAGACGCTTGCGGTCGGACTGGTTGGTGATCTTGCGCGAAATGCCGCCGCCGCGCGCCGTGTTCGGCATCAGCACCGAATAGCGGCCCGCCAGCGAGAGATAGGTGGTGAGCGCGGCGCCCTTGTTGCCACGCTCTTCCTTCACGACCTGGACGAGAAGAATCTGGCGGCGCTTGATGACCTCCTGAATCTTGTAGTTCTTGCGAACGCGGGCCTGGCGGACCGGAACCTCTTCCATCGCGTCTTCGGAGCCGACCTCGTCGACGCTGTCGTCGTCGTCGTCGCCGTCCGAGCCATCGTTCCCGTCGCCGTTCTTGCGCGAGCGGCCACGGCCGGAAGACCTGCGGCCGCGCTTCTGACGCTGGCCACCACGATGCGAGCGCGACTTGCCGTCCTCTTCGGAGGTCTCGTCGTCGCCGTCGTCCTCGCTCTCGCCGTCCTCATCGTCGCCATCGTCCGAATCGGAGTCGTCCTCGTCATCGTCCTCCGAGCCGTCCTCGTCTTCGGAGGCGCTTTCGTCCTCGTCGCCGTTCGTCTCGTGCGAGGATCCGCCACGCGCGCTCTCGCGGCGCTCGTCATCGCCTTCGCTCTCGCTCTCGTTGCCGCCCTCGTCCTCGGACGCTGCCTCGCCGTCGCTCTCTGCGTCGACATCCTCCGAAACGCTGTCGTCGGACTTGTCCTTGCGGCGGGCGGCCGATGCCTTGCGGCGGCGCTTCTTCTGCTCCTCGCGCTCGGCATCCGCGTCGTCGTCGTCGTTCTCGGCCTGGGCGCGCGCCAGTTCCTCGGCGACCAGCGCTTCGCGGTCGGCCTTGGGGATCTGGTAGTAGTCGGGGTGGATCTCGGAGAAGGCGAGGAAGCCGTGGCGCCCGCCGCCATATTCGACGAACGCGGCCTGAAGCGACGGCTCGACGCGCGTCACCTTGGCCAGATAGATGTTCCCCTTGAGCTGCTTCTTGTGCTCGGTCTCGAAATCAAATTCTTCGACGCGGTTACCGCGAACGACGACGACGCGCGTCTCTTCCGGATGCGAGGCGTCGATCAACATTTTGTTGGGCATGGATTGTCTCCAAAGCCCGGCTTCCACGATTGGCTGATCGTCTCAATGTGAATGAGGAAAATCGGATGGGTGTGAACCGGGCGGCGGACCGTTCCGTTTCCGACGGGACCGACACGACGCGCGCGGCAAACCCGACCGTGACGGTCGTCTTGCCCCTGCGCTGCGATGGCCGAATTGTCGCCGTCAAAGCGGAACTCCGCGAAATCTAAGGATGACCGCATCGAGGCGGCCGACGGTGGTGGTGCGACTCGCGAACGTAACGGATCGGGAGCCATTCATGAGTGCCGGGCGAGGCGTCTGCGACCGCTTCGCACGCGGCAAGAATTCTTCGGAAGTCTCACGCGCCAGCGTTAGGGGAGCGCGGCCATTCCAGGCCCTGTTCCCACGCATGTCGTCGGCGCGACGATCAGCTCGCCTCCCGGACCCGCAGCTCTGATATGAGGAGCGTCCGAGACGGAAAAGGTCCCTGACCTGCAAGACTTCTACATTCCCTCATATGCCCAGGCGCCGCGAGAAACAAGCCGTCGGGTCGGGCAGGGCTGACCTGTCGCTTGCGACGACGGTTTGCCGCCAACAGGTTTGCGGCAAGTCGCAGAGCGCATCATGCATCCGGCGGGTCGGCCATATTGACCGCAAACGTTTCGTCTAAGCCCGTCGCCCGAACCTGAAACGCGAATGCGTCGAGACTGTCCCCGTGATGTTGCGAATCGTCGGCTCCCTTCTCATCTTCATTCTTGCCTCCTTTGCTTCGCCCGCTGACCTCGCACGGGCCGAGACCGCGATCGTCACCCATGTGGAAATCCATCCGCCGGTCGACGGGAAGCAGAGCGCCGTCTTCGATTTCACCTCCGCGCCGGATGCGCGGCTCGTCGTCCTGCGCTTCCCGGACCGCATCGCGCTCGATCTTCGCGATGCGCTTCCGGCCGGCGACCCTGAATGGGACGGGGGCGAGGGACTGATCGAAAGCGTGCGCCACGGCGCAACCGGCCCCGATCGCTATCGCTATATCTTCCGCCCGCGAACGGGGGTGGAGGCGCGCCTCGACCGGATCGACGCCGAGAGCGGGGCCGGGGCGCGGTACGAGATCGTCTTCGCCGAAGCGGCAGAGACCGTCATCGCAGGCGAGCCGCGCCTTTCGGCACAGGCCGGGAGCGAAGGCAAGTCGGCGCGACCGGCATCGTCCGAACACGCAGCCGCGTCCGAGCATCAGTTCACCGTCGTCATCGATCCCGGCCATGGCGGCGAGGACAAGGGGGCGGTGGCGAAGAACGGCGTCATGGAGAAGGCCGTGAATCTCGCGGCCGCCAAGGCGCTTCGCGATGCGCTCGCGAGGCAGCCGGGCATTCGGATCGTCCTCACCCGCGAAGAGGACGTCTTCGTCGGCCTCGTCGAGCGCTCGGAGATCGCACGCCGGGAGAATGCCGACCTCTTCATCTCGCTTCACGCCGACAGCATCCGCTACGACGATCTTCGGGGCGCGACGATCTACACCCTGTCGGAAAAGGCATCCGACCGTCTCTCGCTCGAGATCGCGGCGAACGAGAACGCGGCCGATCGCTTCGGCGGCGCCGATTACGCGCCCGACCAGCCGGAGATCTTCGATATCCTGGCCGATCTCACCCGCCGCGAGACGGTGGGCTATTCGGAGCATTTCGCCTCGGCGCTGCTCGAGCGCATGCGCCGCTCGAAGATCCGCCTCATCAACAATCCGAAGCGGTCGGCAGGTTTCATGGTGCTGAAATCGCCCGATGTTCCCTCGGTCCTGATCGAGATGGGATTCATGTCGAATGCGAGCGATGCCAAGCTTCTCGCCGATACGAAATGGCGCCAGGAGATCATGCGGACGGTCGCCGACGCCATCATCGGCTTCTATGGCCTCGATCGCGACTGAGATCGGGGAGAACGAGCTCCGGCAGCGCCACGGGAGGAAAAGGCGCGAACGAAGCTGTCGGAGAGCTTGCGGCGGGCGCGCAATCATCGCTCTGCCGCATTTGACGGGCATGACGCAGGCCTGCACAGAAAGTCGGAACGCGGTTCGACCGTCCGCCGGGGTGGGGCGGATGGAAGAACGAACGGGCCGCATGGGGATCGTCTCGATTGTCGAGACCGGAAATCAGGGGTATCCGGCGACCCGTGTCGCTGGAGAACGGATATTGCACCGATGATCAGACTTATCGGCTATTTCTTCGGGATCGGCTCGGTCTTCTTCCTCCTCATCGCAGGCGGGCTCGCCTGGTATGTGGAGAAGGTGGGCGAGGACCTTCCCGACTATCAGGTTCTGGCCGATTACAAGCCGCCGGTGACGACGCGCATCCATGCCTCCGATGGTGCGCTGATGGCCGAATATGCGCGCGAGCGCCGTCTGTTCCTGCCGATCCAGGCGATTCCCTCCCGCGTAAAGAACGCCTTCCTCGCCGCCGAGGACAAGAATTTCTATTCCCATGGCGGCGTCGACATCGAGGGCATTGGCCGCGCCGTCATGGTGCTGGCCCAGGGCGGGCGCATGCAGGGCGCCTCCACGATCACCCAGCAGGTCGCAAAGAACTTTCTCCTCACCAATGAGCGGACCTTCGACCGCAAGGTGAAGGAAGCAATTCTTTCGATGCGGATCGAGCAGGCCTATTCGAAGGACAAGATCCTCGAACTCTATCTGAACGAGATCTATCTCGGCATGGGGTCCTACGGCATCGCGGCCGCGGCACTCGGCTATTTCGACAAGTCCGTCAACGAGCTGACGATCGAGGAGGCGGCCTATCTCGCCGCCCTTCCCAAGGCGCCCGAGAACTACAATCCCTTCCGCAATGCGGACCGTGCGCTCGCGCGCCGCAACTGGGTCATCGGCCAGATGGAGAGCAACGGCTTCATCACCGCCGCCGAGGCCGAGGACGCGCGCTCCAAGCCGCTCGGCGTCAATCCGCGTCCTTCCGGCACCTATCTGGCGACGGCCGAATACTTCACCGAGGACGTGCGCCGCGAGATCGTCGAGCGCTACGGCATCGACGCGCTCTACGAGGGCGGCCTTTCGGTGCGCACGACGCTCGATCCCAAGATGCAGGGCTATGCGCGCGAGGCGCTGCAGCACGCCCTCGTCAAGTTCGACGAGGCGCACGGCTATCGCGGGCCGGTCGAGACCGCCGAGATCGGCAGCGACTGGGGCCAGACCCTCGGCAAGGTCAACGGCCTGTCGGACGTTCCGGAATGGCATCTTGCGATCGTTCTTTCGGCCGATGCCGACAGCGCGAGTATCGGCCTGCAGCCGGCCCGCAACGCCGGCGACAAGCTCGACGGCGAGCGCCAGATCGGAACCATCCGCAAGTCGAACATGGCCTGGGCCATGCGTCTTGCGACGCCAGAGCGAAAGGGAACGGTCGGATCGGTGTCCGAGGTGCTTCACCGGGGCGACGTCGTCTATGTTCAGGCGACCGACGAGGACGGGCAATGGCGCCTTCGCCAGCCGCCGGAAGTCCAGGGCGGCCTCGTCGCCATGGAGCCGGAAACCGGCCGCGTGCGCGCCATGGTCGGCGGCTTCTCCTATGCCGAATCCGAGTTCAACCGTGCCTCCCAGGCCTATCGCCAGCCGGGCTCCTCGTTCAAGCCGTTCGTCTACGCGGCAGCGCTCGACAACGGATACACGCCGGCCTCGGTGATTCTCGACGCGCCGATCTCCATTCCCGACGGCCGCGGCGGCTTCTGGACCCCCTCCAATTACGGCGGCGGTTCGGCCGGCCCTTCGACCCTTCGGCTCGGCATCGAGAAGAGCCGGAACCTGATGACTGTGCGGCTCGCGCGGGACATGGGAATGAAGCTCGTCGCCGAATATGCTGAGCGTTTCGGCGTCTACGACAAGCTCGCGCCCTTCCTGCCGATGTCGCTGGGAGCCGGCGAGACCACGGTGCTGCGCATGGTCGGTGCCTATTCGGTTCTCGCCAATGGCGGGCGCTCGATCGAGCCGACGCTGATCGACCGCGTCCAGGACCGGTATGGCCGCACGATCTACAAGCACGACCAGCGCTTCTGCGCCGAATGCAATCCGGGTGACTACGCCGGTCAGGCCGAGCCGGAGCTCGTCGACGAGCGTGACCAGGTCCTCGATCCGATGACCGCCTACCAGATCACCTCGATGATGGAAGGCGTCGTCCAGCGCGGCACCGCGACGAGGGTCAAGGAGCTGGGCTTCCCGGTCGCCGGCAAGACCGGAACGACCAATGAGGAGAAGGACGTCTGGTTCGTCGGCTTCACGCCCGATCTCGTCGTCGGCGTCTATCTTGGCTACGACCAGCCGCGCCCCATGGGCAAGAGCGCGACCGGCGGCGGCATGGCGGCTCCCGTCTTCATCGACTTCATGTCGAAGGCGATGGAAGGCCAGCCGCCCGTGGACTTCGTCGTTCCTGAAGGCATGGAACTCGTCGCGGTCAATCGTTCGAACGGCATGCGCGCGTCCGGTGAAGGGGAGGGCGTCATCATGGAGGCGTTCAAGCCGGGCACCGGACCTGCCGACAGCTACAGCGTCATCGGCATGGATGCGATCGCCTCGGACGTCCAGCGCGGTGTGGTGTCCGAACAGACGCGACAGGCCATTTCGCAAGGCGCGGGCGGGCTTTTCTGAGCCCGCTTCACCTAGCCAAGACGGTCCGATCCCGTTATACCGCGACATGAAAAAGGGACGGCGCTCGCGACCGTCCCTTTTCTTCGAGCCCTCCGCCGCAGCGCCGTCGGAGACCGTCCGCTCGCAGGATCCCAGGGTCCTGATCATCCAAGGAGGACAGCGCCGTGCGCGCCGAAATCGAACACATCGTCGACGAGACCAAGCAGACCATCGGGCTGCTGAGGAGGCATCTTTGACTGGGATCAGGCACTTCGTCGTCTCGACCATCTGAACAATAAGGCCGAGGACCCGTCCATCTGGGACGATCCGTCCGAGGCTCAGGCCCTGATGCGCGAGCGTCAGAGTCTGGAATCCAGCATCACCGCGATCCGCGAACTCGAAGGCGCCGTCGAGGAGAATGTCGAACTCATCGCCATGGGCGAGGAAGAGGGCGACAGTAGCATCGTCGAGGAGGCCGAGGCCACGCTGAAGGCGCTTCTGGCCGATGCCAGCAAGCGGCAGATCGAGACGCTTCTGTCCGGCGAGGCGGACTCCAACGACACCTATATGGAAGTCCATTCCGGCGCCGGCGGCACCGAGAGCCAGGATTGGGCCTCGATGCTGCAGCGCATGTATCTGCGCTGGGCCGAGCGCTCCAAGTTCAAGGTCGAGGTTCTGGAAGAGCAGGGCGGGGAAGAGGCCGGCATCAAGAGCACCACGCTCCTGATCAAGGGCCACAACGCCTATGGCTGGGCGAAGACCGAGTCCGGCGTGCACCGTCTGGTGCGCATCTCGCCCTATGACAGCCAGGCGCGCCGCCATACCTCGTTCGCATCCGTCTGGGTCTATCCGGTCGTCGACGACACTATCGATATCGAGGTGAACGAAGGCGATGTGCGCATCGATACCTACCGGGCCTCGGGCGCCGGCGGCCAGCACGTCAACACGACCGACTCGGCCGTGCGTATCACGCATCTCAAATCCGGGATCGTGGTCCAGTGCCAGAGCGAGCGTTCGCAGCACAAGAACCGGGCGACCGCCTGGAACATGCTGAGGGCGCGTCTCTACGAGGCGGAGCTGGAGAAGCGCGAGGCCGAGGCCAATGCCGAGGCGGCGTCCAAGACCGATATCGGCTGGGGACACCAGATCCGCTCCTACGTCCTCCAGCCCTATCAGCTGGTGAAGGACCTGCGGACCGGGATCGAGAGCACCTCGCCCCAGGACGTGCTCGACGGCAAGCTCGACGACTTCATGGAGGCAGCTCTCGCGGCCCGTGTGGAAGGCAAGCTCGCCTCCGTCGAGGACGCGGACTGACGCCGAGAGCTTCGGACCCGATTTGAGAATCGGGTCCGAAGCTCCGGCTGATCGTTGACGCATCGGATGGTCCGGAAACCGGGCCCACTTTTCGGTCCGATGCTGTAGACGCCAAGAGAGGCGGCGATCCACTCGCCGCCCCTCTCCGGAAAATCAGAAACCGTCAGCTGAGAGTTTCGAGCTTGCGTCCGGCCCGGATGAACCCCATCGGGTCCACCGCCTTCTTGCCGCGCCGGATCTCGTAGTGAAGATGGGGACCCGTGCTGCGTCCGGTCGAGCCGACGGCGCCGATCGTCTGGCCGCGTTCCACCTTGTCGCCCGGCTTCACGTCGATCCGCGACAGATGGCCGAACCTCGTTCTGACATCGTTGCCGTGATCGATCTCCACCAGATTGCCGTAGCCGCCTGCGCGCTTGGCGCGCACGACCGTGCCGGATGCCGTGGCGCGGACCGGCGTTCCGGTGCGCACGGCGTAATCGATGCCCGCATGGAGCGCTCTGCGCCCAAGGAACGGGTCCTTCCGGACGCCGAAAGTCGACGACATCAGGCTCGCATCCATCGGTGCGGCGAAGGGGAGGCCCTCCGAAAGCCCCCTCAGGCCCTCGAGACGCTCGAGCGCGGTGTCGAGCTCGGCATAGTGGACGTCGAAATCCAACTCGTCGGGGACCGGCTCGAAGGGACCTCCGACGCCGCGTTCGGCCCTCGTGCCCGGACGAATGCCCACCGAGGCGAGGACGGACGAGATCTGAGTGGTCCGGTCCTGCGCCTGCGACACGAGGAGCCGCAGATTGGAAATCTGCTGGAGCTCGGCCACATCGATCGCCTCGCGAAAATCGCCCAGGGTTTCCGGCGAGATCTCGATATTCGACTGGCGTAGGGAGGCGGTCTGCAACGGATCGAGGATCGGGCTCTCCTGCGAGGCCGCATCCTGTGGGTCCGCGTCCCGGTTCGTTGAGGATAGTGTGGCCGCCGGCGTTCTGAGGGCACCGGGTCCGGCCTCGGCTTCGGCCTTGATATAGGCGTCTGCGGCCGATCCGGGGCGAGGTGTGGGCACCGGCATGTCGATCCGATCGACGCCCGGCAGGATGCCGTTCTCGCGGGCGCGCCGGAACAGCGGCTCCAGCCGCTCGTAGCGCTCGGCGATCACCTCCTGCTGGTCGAGCAGGAGGTCGACCTTGGATTCGAGCATCTTCTGGGCCACGAACTGCCGGCTCGTCGCCTCGTCGAGCTGGGTGCGGAGTTCGGCGAGGCGCAGTTCGTAGGAGTGGCGAAGCTCGCTCTCGCCCGGAACGGCCGGCACCGCCTCGACTGGTCCGAAGTGGTATGTGGCCGCCGTCAGGCACAGGCCGCAGATGACCGCGACGAAGCCGCTTCGAACGAAATGGCGTCGTTCCAGGGTGATGTGGCGGACCGTTTCGCCGCGAGCGACGACGAAGGTGATCGGCTGCCTGCGTCGACCGAAGCTTTGCCTTTGTCCTGTCGTCGCTGTCATGGCTGGAAAAACGCCCCGATTCTCGTCTACGATTGCAGGGGACGATCGCTTGTCTGCGACACGCTCCGTTTCGCCGCATTAGAGCCGCTTAACCTTAACAAAGGCTTTCCTGCGCTCGTGCGAGGGGCGAGCGCGCACCGGAAGACCGATGGGAAGGCGATCCAGGAAGGAAAAGCAGGACGCGGATTCGCGCGGTCTGGCGGGCCTGGATTAGAGCAAAATCCCGCTTCGACATTTGCCGGCAAAGCGTGTGAATTCGGCAGTCCGATGCCGTTATCCAGCGCGACCGCATTCGCCGGGAGGGGCCATCCTCACCACCCGGCGAGGCCTCCTAGAACAGGCCGAGCTTCTGGCAGTTGCTGTAGACGATCAGCTTCTGGGTGCCCGTTTCGGCAAGGCTGCGCAGATAGACCGCATCGCCGCTCCGATCGATCTCGGATCGGAAGATCCCGCTTCGCTTCTGGCTTCCATCGGAGGAGGCGGCGGAATAGAGCCCGCAGGTCTGGATGCGGCCGCGTCTGTCGCTGCCGGAATTGGTTCGCAGGATCGTGAGGGCCCAGCCTGGCGGCAATTCGCGGGTCAGGGCGATCCGCTGGGCCTGTTCCTCGCCCTGGGTCAGGGCGGCGGAGACGGTCGGCTCGAACTTGGACCTCGAAGACGTGCCCGACAATTGGTCGACGAAGCCGGGCATATCCGGCATCGACATGGTCGGGAGGCGAAGACCGCTATTGCCGCAGGCCGACAGGATGCAAACCAGAGCGGTGACCCCTGCGAACGAGAATATCCGTCGCGCGCTCCTTCTTCCGCAAACCATCACTGTCACCGCAGCCGGATCATGGATTGATACGGTCCGTTCTCGTCATGTCGATCGGAAGGTGGGGAGGCTTGCATTTCCGTGGTTTCGCGCCGTTTGATGCCTGCATGAAGGGTTAACACAGGCGCGGCCTCTGCACCAAGGGGTCGCAGGCCGACAGCGCAAGGGATGCCGGGAGCGGGTCGGGCGATCCACAGACCTATCGATACGCTTTCGCGCGCCGCGCCGGTCGATCCAATGTGCTGGGAAAGGTTCGCGGCCCGGGGGCGCGAGATATCGATGGAGGCCTCGGCCGGAATCGAACCGGCGTGCAAGGATTTGCAGTCCTCTGCGTAACCACTCCGCCACGAGGCCCCGTGCGGCGCTAACTAGCCAGTCCGCTTCGCTTTCGCAAGGGCTTTCTCCTTGCCCCGGCACTCATGGACCCGGATGGCCTGCGACCTTCGGCGTGCCTTGCCTTCGCCTTGCTCGCGGTGGAAAAGATCGGGAACGAGACGAAAGGGGCGAACAGCCCGCAAAACCGAATGGCGGCGGTTTTCGATGAATGCGTTGGCGCGCCGGATGCGGCAGGACGAATGTGAATGGCTGGAGACGGGCATCGCCGGAGAGGCCGTGCTGCTCGATCCTGCGGGCGTGATGGTTCATCCCGCCTCGAAGACGCTCGTCGTCTCCGATCTGCACATCGAGAAGGGCGCCGCCTTCGCGCGCCGTGGCATGATGCTGCCGCCTTACGACACGGCGATGACGTTGACGCTCCTGGAACGGGTGCTCACGCGCCTGCAGCCGCGCCGTGTGGTCTGTCTCGGCGACTCGTTCCACGACCGACATGCGGCAGCCGCGCTTCCCGAGATTCACAGGCAGACCCTGCGCAGGCTGATGACCGGCCGGGACTGGACCTGGATCATGGGCAATCACGATCCCGAGCCGCCGGCCGATATCGGTGGCGATGCGTGCGAGGAGCTTGGCATCGGCGATCTCGTCCTGCGCCATGTGCCGAGTGCTTCGCCCGCCCATGGAGAAATCGCGGGCCATCTTCATCCGGTCGCCAAGGTCCGTGGCGGCGGAAGGGCCGTGCGGGGAACCTGCTTCGTCGGCGACGGAACCCGGCTGATCATGCCCTCCTTCGGGGTGACGACTGGCGGCCTCAACGTGCTGGACCGCGCCTATGCGGGCATGTTCGACAGGCCGCGTGCCCGGGCCTTCGTCACCGGCATGCGCAAGGTCTATCCGATCGGCTTCGGCTCCCTCTGCTGAAGCCGTCCGGCTCAGATCACCGCTCCGAGAACAGCCCGGCATCCTCGCCCGCCAGAAACAGCTCGCCATCCCTGCGCCCGGCATCCCAGGCCGCATGCAGCTTGTCGCGATCGGTAAAGTCGATCTTGTCGGCCGGCACCTCTCCCGAAGGCTGGACGTAGAGCCGGCGCGGGGTCTGGGGCAGGTTCCGGAAGCGACGGGTGAGAAGGATGAGCGATCGTCCCTCGTCCGGTTCGGGAATTGGCGCCTTGGTGGTCATGCCGCCATCGATGACCTTCTCGCCGTCCCAGCCCTCGACGTTGAAGACCGGCGGGATGACGGCGGCCGCGCAGATGAGGTCGACGAGGCGGCCTTCGCGTGCCGCGAGCCGCGCATCGATGAGATCGTTGTCGGCGCCGAGTGCTTCGGGCCATTTCACATGCGGGGTCGAGCGGACCGCAAGGTCGAGGAGATAGGCGGCGATCAGGGGAAAGGTCGACCATTTGGGAAACCTCTCGGTCGGCGGATGGGCGATCATCACCTGGAAGGCGGGTCCGTCTGCGATCGCCTCGATGGCGTCCGCATCGAAGACCTCGCCGACCACCTCACGGTAGATCCTTTGATGGGGCGTGATCCCGTCCTCGTTCGCCTCCTCAAGGCTCGTGCTGACATTGTGACCGCGATCGGCGAAGGCCTCGCCCATCACGGCGAGGAGCTTCTCCTCGCGCCGCGAGATGAAGCAGGCAGCCGACAAAGCCCCGCCCGAGGCGCCGGTGATGCGCTCTGGCTCCAAGGCGAGCGGCCGCCTCACCACCTCGCAGAAGCCGCCATGCCAGAAGCATCGGGTCCCGCCGCCGGAAAAGATCAATTGCCGGAACGGATCGTCCCGAACGCTGGCGAGGATAGGAGAGGCTGGGTCCGCCATGGCAAATTCCCGTTCTTCGTGTGAAGGACGCCGGTCGTGCGACCATCGAACAAAAGCCCCCGACTTGCGACGGGGGCTCTGGACTTGAGGGCTGCAATGGACCGAGGCGGACGGGGCAATCACTGCCCCGCCACCATTCGCGACCGTATCTCTGCGGGTTAGAGGACGATGTTCGTCCGCGTCCCGTCAGATCCGCTCGACGCACATGGCAACACCCATGCCGCCGCCGACGCAGAGGGTCGCGAGGCCCTTGCGCGAGCCGCGACGCTGCATCTCGTGGATCAGCGTGTTGAGGATGCGGTTGCCAGACGCGCCGACCGGATGGCCGATGGCGATCGAGCCGCCGTTGACGTTGACGATCTCCGGATCCCAGCCGAGATCCTTGTTCACGGCACAGGCCTGTGCGGCGAAGGCTTCGTTCGATTCGACGAGATCGAGATCCTCGATCTTCCAGCCGGCCTTTTCGAGCGCCTTGCGGCTCGCCGGGATCGGGCCGGTGCCCATGATCGCCGGATCGACGCCCGCCGTCGCCCAGGAGACGATGCGAACGAGCGGGGTGACGCCGCGCCGCTCGGCTTCCGCCTCGCTCATGAGGACCGTCGCCGCGCCGCCGTCATTGATGCCCGATGCGTTGGCGGCGGTGACGGAGCCTTCCTTGTCGAAGGCCGGACGAAGCTTGGCGATGCCCTCGGCGGTGACGCCGTACTTGATGTACTCGTCCGCGTCGATGACCGTATCGCCCTTGCGGCCCTTCACGGTGAAGGGGACGATCTCGTCCTTGAAGCGGCCGGCCTTCTGGGCTTCCTCGGCGCGGTTCTGCGAGGTGGCGGCGAACTTGTCCTGCATCTCGCGGGTGATCTGCCACTGGTTCGCGACGTTCTCCGCCGTATTGCCCATGTGGTAGCCGTTGAAGGCGTCGATCAGTCCGTCCTTCAGCATGGTGTCGACGAGCTTCAGGTCGCCCATCTTCTGGCCCTGGCGAAGATGCTGGGCGTGGGGGGCCATCGACATGGATTCCTGCCCGCCGGCCACGATGATCTTCGCATCGCCCATGGCGATCTGCTGCATGCCGATGGCGACGGTGCGAAGACCCGAGCCGCAGAGCTGGTTGAGGCCCCAGGCAGTCGTCTCCTTCGGGCAGCCGGCGGCCATGGCGGCCTGACGGGCGGGGTTCTGCCCCTGCGCGGCGGTCAGGATCTGCCCCATGATCACCTCGTCGACCTCGCTCGGGTCGACCTTGGCCCGCGACAGGGCCTCCTTGATCGCGGCGGCCCCGAGTTCATGGGCCGGCACGTTTGCAAAGCCGCCATTGAAGGAGCCGACGGCGGTACGGGCCGCGCCTGCGATCACGATGGATTGTGTATTGCTCATATTCGGTCTCCCACTGTTCTTTGCGTGATGGACACCGCGCTTGAACGGCGTCGCAACCGGTTGCCCTCGTCTGGCTCGCTCAAATTGAGCTTTGTACGCTCCAAGTCAAATCGAACTGCCCGTTCGTCAGCGGTAAGCTCGCCGTGCGAATCGCCGGGCTTCGACGCCGAAATTGGGGTCCGGCTCCGGTTTGGAAAGCGCGGGAAAGTGTGCCACTCCTTCTTGCAGCGCAGCGTCGCGGGGAGCGATCCCGCAGCGGTGCATGAGCACTTGCCCTTGGGGATGCGAAGAGATGGCCAAGCAGTCCGACGTCACCGTGATCAAGAAGTACGCCAACCGACGGCTCTACAACACCGGGACGAGCCAGTACGTCACCCTCGACAACCTCGCGACCATGATCAAGAACAACGAGGAGTTCACGGTCCAGGACGCCAAGAGCGGCGACGACATCACCCATTCCGTCCTGACCCAGATCATCTTCGAGCAGGAGAGCAAGACCGGCCAGGCCTTGATGCCGACCGCCTTCCTGCGCCAGCTGATCGGCTTTTACGGCGATCAGATGCAGATGGTCGTGCCCTCCTATCTCGAACAGTCCATGTCCTCGCTGGCGCGCGAACAGGAGCGGTTCCGCGAAACGATGAAAAGTGCGGTCGGCCGGTCGCCCATGGAGCTGATGGAGGCCCAGGTGCGGGCGAACACCGAGATGTTCCGCAAGGCGATGTCGATGTTCAATCCGTTCGTTCACGAATCCGCGAAAGAGGGACAGGACAGTCGGCCCGGCCCCTCCGAGAACCAGCATGACGAGCTCGAATCGATGCGCCGACAGCTCGCGGAGATGCAGGACAAGATCGACAAGCTGACGCCGAAGGGCTGAGAAGGCCGATGCTGGTGGGCTGAGGCCAGCCCATCGCGAATCGATCGGGCGCCCCGCTCGAAGCCGGTACGCCGTTTCGGGTCGGCCCGGTTGCACGGCATGCCTCGGCCGCCACCCGGCATGAGCCCGAGGCGTGGTCAGGCCAGGAAAGCGTCGATTCCGGCGGCGATGGTTCGCAGGATCTCGCCGGCCGGGCGCGCCTCGGCAAGGCGTGCCGACTGGCCGGCCCAGGCCTGCATTCGGTCGATATCGCCATCCTTCGCCGCCGCCTTGCGCATGTTCGCCGTCAGGCCGCGCTGCACGGGGTAGGGGGCCGGCTCGGGCAGGTCGCCGCTCGCCACCGCCTCGGTATAGCGTGTGCGAATCGCGCGTCCGGTCCGGCCGGAAAATCCTCGTGTCAAAACGGTGCCTTCAGGCGCAAGGCCGGTGATGGCGTCCGCCCAGCCCCGGTTGGTCGCAGCTTCCGGCGTCCGCAGAAAACCGGTGCCGATCTGCACGCCGGATGCGCCGAGTGCGAGCGCCGCGATGGCACCCCGTGCGTCGGCGATGCCGCCGGCGGCAACGACCGGACATGAGACCGCATCGACGATCGCCGGGATGAGAGCAAGGGAGCCGATCGCCTGGCGCTCGGCATTCTCGGCGCGGAAGGCGCCGCGATGCCCGCCGGCCTCCGCGCCCTGTGCGACGATGACGTCGGCACCGGCCTCTACGGCCGCGCGCGCCTCCTCGGGCGTCGTCACCGTCGCGAACCAGAGGATTCCCGCCCGCTTCACCTCAGCGATCACCTGCTCGGACGGCAGGCCCATGATGGTGGAGAAGCCGAGCGGCTTTACCGCGATGACCGCCTCGACCTGCGCGCCGAAATCCTGCAGCGGCGCATCGCCCGCATCCGGCTCGACGGCAGGGCCCCAGTCCGAGAGTGCGGCCCTAATGCTCGCCTCGTGCCGGGCATCGCGCAGCGGTTCGGGATCGGGGACCCAGAGATTGATCAGGAACGGACCGTCCGAGCCGGCGCGGAAGGCGCGGGCCCATTCGGCGATTTCGGCAGGAGAGGAGAGAAGCGCGCCGCAGGAGCCGATTCCCCCGGCCTTACAGACCGCGATCGAAAGCTCGGGCGGACAGGCACCGGCCATGGGCGCAAGGCCGATGGAAGTGTGCGCGCCGGTCAGCGCCTGAAAATCGGCGATGCGTGCCGCGATCTCGCTGCGCATGATGTCTTGTCCTCCTCTTCACGTCCGTTCCGACCAGCGAGCCTCAAGCCGGAGGCAATGAAGGGTGCATGTGTGCAGAGAAGGCGCAAGACGCAAAAAACCCGGCGGCCTCGGAAGGCGCCGGGTCGAAACTTAAGCTGACGGCGAGGCGATCAGTCCTTCGGCGTCAGGATCTGACGGCCACGATACATGCCGGACTTCAGGTCCACATGATGCGGGCGACGCAGTTCGCCGGAGTTCTTGTCCTCGATATAGGTCGGGTTCTTCAGCGCGTCGGCCGAACGGCGCATGCCGCGCTTGGAAGGGGTGGTCTTTCGCTTGGGTACGGCCATGGTCTGCTCCGCTCGGGTTCGGTCCGCAGCATGGCATCCGCCATATCTCGCTCCGACCGAAACGTTCGTTGTTCGTGTCTTCGGCAAACCGGTTGATCTGCCGACAGCCCGTACCGACAAAGTTCGAAGCTTCGCAACGCTGTGCGAAAGGTCGAGCTTCACCATGACGGGAAATCTTGGGCTGGCCCATAGCAAAACTGGAGCCGTTTGCAAAGGGGCTCTCGTTTCGCGGGGCCGATATCTACCCGCTTTCGGTCTTCACGCAACCCACATAGCTGCCCGAGGCTCGCGCGAGCCTCTGGACCCTGTCTGCGAGCGCGTTCATGCGGCGGCTCGGGGCGGCCGGATTGCGGGTGACCGGACTGGGGAGGGTGACCGCAAGAAGCGCCGCCTGCCGGGCCGTTAGGCTGTCGGCGGAGCGGCCGAAATAGTGCTGGCTCGCCGCTTCGATGCCGTAGACGCCTTCGTCCCATTCGGCGATGTTCAGATAGATCTCGAGGATCCGTTCCTTGGAGAGGACGAGATTGAGGTAGAGAGCCAGTGGCAGTTCCAGCGCCTTGCGCACATAGGAGCGGCCGTTCCAGAGGAAGAGATTCTTGACCGTCTGCATCGGGATGGTCGAGGCGCCGCGCGTCTCCGCGCCTTCGAGGAATTCGTCGACCACCGAGGCCATCTCGCCCCAGTCCACCCCGTCGTGCCGGCAGAACTGGCCGTCCTCGGACATGATGACCGAATAGCGCATGACGGGCGCGATCTCATTCAGATCCACCCAGTCGCGAAGATAGGGCCGAAAGGAGAAATGGTCGCGAAGGATGAGTGTGGAGACCGGATGGATCGCCGGAATCGCGTAGATCGGCACGAGAACGACGGGAATGGCGACGAGCATCGATATCACGACGGCGGCGGCGATGAGGAACTTGCGCAGCATCGAGAAATCGGAACTCTTCGGATGGTCGAAACGAGGATGACGGTGGCGAAGTCCACCTCTTCGGTTTAGACGGCGCAGGACGATGGAGCAACGTTCCCGAATTGGGCAGGGCTCCGAGAAAATCCGCTGCAGGCCCCCGCGAGCTGGTCGTCCGGTCACGGGACCTTGCGCCGACAGGACGAGGCCAGAAGCTCCGATGTTCGAAGAACGCCTGCTAGTCGCCGCCGAACGGGTCGAGAATCGGCTGGCCGAGATCCTGTCGGTCGATGCGCCGGGCCGGCGGCAGGCTCCCGCACGGCTCGTTGCGGCCATGCGGCACGGGGCGCTCGGCGGGGGCAAGCGGCTCCGGCCTTTCCTCGTCATCGAGAGCGCACGCCTTTTCGGCCTGTCCGATGAGGCGGTGCTCGACATCGCCTGCGCGCTGGAAGCCATCCACTGTTATTCCCTCGTCCATGACGATCTTCCGGCGATGGACGACGACGACATGCGGCGGGGACGGCCGACCGTCCACAAGGCGTTCGACGAGGCGACCGCGATTCTCGCCGGCGACAGCCTGCTGACGCTCGCCTTCGAACTCGTCGCGGGATCGGAGGCGATCGCGCCAGCCGCGCGCCTCGCCCTCGTCTCGCTTCTGGCGAGGGATTCGGGCATGGCCGGCATGGCCGGCGGACAGATGCTCGATCTCGCGGCCGAAACGCAGGACCTGTCGGAAGACGAGATCGCCCGCATGCAGGCCATGAAGACCGGCGCGCTGATCGCCTTCGCCTGCGAGGCCGGGCCTGTCGCGGCGGGCGCGGGCGATGAGGAGCGGCGGCGACTGCGCCGCTTCGGCGAGATCGTCGGGCTCGCATTCCAGCTTGCCGACGATCTCCTCGACGAGACCGCCGATGCCGCGCAGCTCGGAAAGGCGGCCGGCAAGGACCGGGAGCGGGGCAAGAAGACCCTTCCCGCGCTCCATGGCATCGAATGGACCCGGAATCGGCTCGCCGTCCTCATCGGCGATGCGGAGGGCGAACTCGCATCCTTCGGTCCGTCGGCCGACGTGCTTCTGGAGGCCGCGCGCTTCGTCGCGAACCGCGATCGGTAGGCGCGGCGTATCTGGAACGTCACCCGGAATGGTTCGATCCGGCGGGGCAGGGGTTTGTAACGGGCGGCTCGGTGGGCCATAGCACCCCTCGAACGTTCCCTATCGAACCAGAGGTTCACGATGCTTCTCGCCCTCGGCCGCCTTTCGGCATTGTTCGGCCGCTTCTTCGCGCTCATCACGGTCCTGTTCGCCGTGCTCGGCTTCTTCCTCCCGAACGTCTTCACCGTGTTCGTTCCCTGGATCGTTCCACTCCTCGGCATCATCATGTTCGGGATGGGGCTGACGATCTCGTTTGCGGACCTGAAGGAGGTCGCGCGCCGCCCCTTCGACGTCGGGCTCGCCGTCGTCCTCCAGTTCCTCATCATGCCGCTCGCAGCCCTGGTGCTCACGCTGGTCATCCCGATGTCGCCGGAGGTCGCAGCTGGCGTCATCCTCGTCGGCTGCTGCCCGGGCGGCACCTCGTCCAACGTCATGACCTATCTCGCCAAGGGGGATGTCGCCCTCTCGGTCGCCTGCACCTCGGTCTCCACCCTTCTCGCTCCGGTGCTGACGCCTCTTCTCGTCTACCTGCTCGCGAGCCAGTACCTGCCGGTGGATGCCGGCGCGATGTTCGTCTCCATCCTTCAGATCGTGCTCGTTCCCGTCGTGCTCGGCATTCTGTGCCAGCGCTTCTTCTCCGGCGCCGTGAAGGCTGCGGTGACGATCCTGCCGCTGGTGAGCGTCACGGGCATCGTCCTCATCGTGGCGGCCGTCGTCGCCGTCAATCAGGAGCGTATCGCGACGAGCGGGGCGGCGATCCTCCTCATCGTCGCGCTCCATAACGGCATCGGTCTCGTTCTCGGCTACCTCGCCGCGCGGGCCTTTTCCGTTCCAACGCGCAAGGCGAAGACGATTTCCCTCGAAGTCGGTCTGCAGAATTCCGGCCTCGGGGCAGCTCTTGCGACCGCGCATTTCTCGCCGCTCGCTGCGGTGCCGAGTGCGATCTTCTCCGTCTGGCACAACATCTCGGGCGCGATCGCGGCGAACATCTTCGCCCGCATGGGCGATGCGTCGGCGAGATCCCGGACCGCTTCCGGCCGCTGAGAAACGGAGGTCCATACGGGCGGGAAACGCCTCCCGCCCGTATGGATCAGTTCTTCATGACCATGCAGGCGCCGCCCGCCTGGCGCAGGCGTCCGCAGAGCGCGTTCGCTTCCGATTGGGAATCGGCCCCGATGCGCACGGCGTAGATCGAGCGGCGCGGGCCCGTGCGGCGACGCAGGACCGAAGGCTCGGTCGATCCGATGATCGAGGCGTAGGCGTTCTTCACCCGGGCGAACATGCGCATGGCGATGTCCCGCCGCTCATGGCCGGCGACCTGCACGCCCCAGGGCTTGGGAGGAACGCCGGGCGTAGCGTCGTCCAGCGAGGCGAAGACCGCGCGCGTGCGCATGATCGGCAGCTTCTTGCACGACTCGATGAAGGAGAGCGTGTCGTCCAGCGGCCGCTTCTCGACGTCGCGTCCGGGCTCGAGAAACCATTCGACCGGGCGATGGGTGATGGCGTTGACGTAGTCGACCGTCTCATAGGGCAGGACACCGCTCGCCCCGCCCGCGATCCAGCGCTTCATCCGGTTGATGCCGCCATTATAGGCCGCGGCCGCAAGACCCCAATTGCCCAGCTCGTTTCGAAGATCGCGCAGGTATGAGGCCGAATGGTGGATCGCCTCCTCGTAATCGTAAGGGTTTGCGAGCCCGCGTTCGCGTGCCGTGTACGGCATGAACTGCGCAATTCCCCGCGCGCCGACCGGTGAGATTGCACCGACGTCGAACCGGCTCTCCTTCCAGATCAGGCGTGCGAAGAAGTCCGGATCCATCGAGACGCGCTCGGCATTTCCTGCGATGACGCGGCAGATCTCGGCGGTCGTCGGGGGCGATTTCGCGGGAGCCGGCGCGATCTCGGGCCGGATGGGGCCGATGAACGCCGTCTTCTCGTCCGGTTCGTTCGTCTCCGACGCAGAGGCGGCCTTGCCGGATTCGGGTTCGCTAGGATTCTCCCGGTCGTTGCCTCCGGCCTCCTCTGCGGCGTCCGGCGCCCTGTCTTCCAGAGCGCTCGTCGCGGCAGCCCCGATGGCTCCGGTCTGCTGTGGGAAGGCTGCGGAGGAGGACAGGAGAGCGGTGACGAGTACGAGGCCGGCGAGGGGTGATCGCGACTGCAATTGAAGTCTCCGCAGGACGGTCATCGTGTTCGCCGGCCGAGGCGTCATCCTTCGAGGAGACGGACCGGACGGCGACGCGAAAGAAGGTATGGCATTCGCCTCGCGGACCACGGGACGTGCGAGGCGGTGCGAAGAGATCGAACCGGTTCGTGACGCAAAGCCATGAGAGGCTTACGACATCTGCGGGTCGATCGCTACCGAAGCTTATCGTCGCAGAACCTCACGCCTCGGTTCGCGCGTGGTCCTTCGAGCCGAACCTCTTCTCGATATAGTCCGCCACCATCACCTCGAAATCGGCGGCGATGTTCGGCCCGCGAAGGGTGCCGGCCTTCTGGCCGTCGATGAAGATCGGGGCGGCGGGCGATTCGCCTGTGCCAGGCAGGGAAATGCCGATATCGGCGTGCTTGGATTCGCCCGGACCGTTCACGATGCATCCCATGACGGCAACGTTCAGCGCCTCGACGCCCGGATATTTCTCGCGCCAGACCGGCATGTTCCGACGGATATCGCCCTGGATCTTCTCGGCAAGCTCTTGGAACACCGTGGACGTGGTGCGCCCGCAGCCGGGGCAGGCCGCGACGACGGGAAGGAACTGCCGGAAGCCCATGGTCTGGAGGAGTTCCTGCGCCACCTGGACCTCGCGGGTGCGATCGCCGCCGGGCTCGGGTGTCAGGGAGACACGGATCGTGTCGCCGATGCCTTCCTGAAGAAGGATGCCCATGGCGGCGGAGGAGGCGACGATGCCCTTGGACCCCATGCCGGCCTCCGTCAGCCCGAGATGAAGAGCATGATCCGTGCGGCCGGCCAGATCGCGATAGACGGCGATGAGATCCTGGACGTTGGAGACCTTGGCGGAGAGAAGGATGCGATTGCGCGCAAGCCCGATGGATTCGGCGAGTTCGGCGGACATCAGCGCCGACTGGATGATCGCCTCGCGGGTCACGGCCCGTGCCGAACGCGGATTCGGCAGATCGTTGTTCGCGTCCATCAGCCGCGTCAGCAGCTCCTGGTCGAGAGAGCCCCAGTTGACGCCGATGCGAACGGGCTTCTGGTACTTGATCGCCATCTCGATGATGGCTCCGAACTGCGCGTCCTTCTTGCTCTTGAAGCCGACATTGCCCGGATTGATGCGATATTTCGCAAGCGCTTCGGCGCAGGCCGGGTGATCTGCGAGGAGCTTGTGGCCGATATAGTGGAAGTCGCCGACCAGCGGCACGTCGAGCCCGAGCCGTTCGAGCCGCTCGCGGACCTTCGGGACGGCCGCCGCCGACTCGTCCCGGTCGACGGTGATGCGCACGATCTCCGATCCCGCCCGCGAAAGCGCCGCGACCTGGGCGACCGTCGCGTCCACATCGGCGGTGTCCGTGTTCGTCATCGATTGGACGACGACCGGCGCCCCGCCGCCGACTATGACACCGCCCACGTCGACGCCGATGGTCCGGCGGCGTTCGAGCGGGCCGGCCTGAGGGCCTTCGAGGGGGATGGTCAAATCGTCCATGGTCGAAACTGCTCGTTGCAAGAGGTGATGGGGCGGAGGTGGGCCGGGATCATTCGCTTGTCAATTGACCTTCCGCCGATGGCACGCATGTGACGCTCTCAGCACCGTATGTCGCAGAGAGAGTATTGCACCCATGGAAGTCGGTTTCGGTCCGATCGTCGTCGTCATCGCATTTCTGGTCATGATCATGGCGGTTCCCATCTGGCCGTGGGCGCGGCCCTTCGGCTACCGCCCGACGATCATCCTCGCGATCGTCTTCATGATGGTCGCCGTCTACGTGGCGATCGGCGGATTCGGCTCCTTCTGACGCGAAGCGGGCGGGCGGGCGACGCTGCCGCCATCGGCGCTCCAAGGGCATGGAGCCGGGCGCGAGATGGCCGTTCAGCCCCGCTTCATGACGGAGCCTTCATAAGATGGGCCATGGCAATGCCCCAATGTCGGGATCATATCCGAAACGGAACGCGGCCTCGAGTTCATGTGGAACGGGCCGTTCGAGACGATGCCTCCGAGACCGGGGCGCAACTTTCTGAGATCATGAGTATGGTAGAAGCGATGAACCGAAACATGTCGTCCCACAAGGCACGGTCCTTTGCAAAGCGCCTGGCGCTTTCGGCCGCCCTCGCTTTCGGCGTGGCAGCCCCCACGCTGACGCTTGCCACCGTTCCCGCCAGCGCGCAGAGCGCCGCGCAGAGCATCGCGGATCACTTCTCGAGCATGTCCTCGCTGCATGGGGACTTCGTCCAGTTCGATCCGAACGGACGCCAGAGCGAAGGCAAGTTCTACATCGAGAAGCCCGGCAAGGTCCGCTTCGACTATTCCAACGCGCCGCTCCGCGTCATCGCGGACGGCTCGAACGTCGCGGTCAACAACCGTAAGCTCAACACCTGGGACACCTATCCGCTGTCTCAGACGCCGCTGAAGCTGCTTCTCGACCGTCGGATCGACCTGTCGGCGGCCAATATCCGTAGCGTGAAGGAGGAGCCGGACCTCACCACCATCGTGATGGGCGATCGCTCGGTCTTCGGAAATTCGACCATCACCATGATGTTCGATCCGAAGTCGAAGGACCTCAAGCAGTGGACCATCCGCGACAAACAGGGCCGGGATACGAGCGTCATGGTCTATAACGTCCAGAAGGGCGGCAATATCCAGGATTCCGCGTTCACGATCCCCTACACGGCGATCAGCCAGGGCCAGACCGGCAACTGATCGCCCAGGGCGGGCCGGCAAGGCCCGCCATTGCCCGCATTCCCTTCGCAGGAGCCTCGCAAAATCCGACTGGCTTTCAAGCCGGCGACCGCGAGGAGGCGTGACAAGATGACCTTCAAAGCGCCCCGGGGCCCGGTTCGACAGACCGGTCCGGGGCGCTTTTTTATTGAGAGATCGCGGACTTTCGGACGTTTCTCGACGCTGCCGGCTCAGGAAATGCCGGCCGACAGGAGCATGTGCATCGTCAGAATGCCGACCAGCTTCCGGTTCTCGACCACTGCCAGCGCATTGACCTTGTGCCGGGTCATGATCGTGAGAGCGGTGACACCCAGAATATCGGGCGAACATGTATAGGGGTTCGGCGTGAACACCTTCGAGACCGGCAAGGCGAGAAGGTCTCCCGTCATGTGCCGGCGCAGATCGCCATCGGTCACGATCCCGAGGACTTCCATGTCATCGGTGACGACGAAGGCGCTGCCGAGGCTCTGGGACGTCATCTGGAGCACGACTTCCGACATGCTCGCTTCCTTCTTGACGAAGGCGACCATCGGCATCGGGCGCATCAGCTGGCCCACGGTGCGCAGCGAGCTTCCGAGCTTTCCGCCCGGATGGAAGCGGTGGAAGTTGGCGGGCGTGAATTCGCGCTGTTCGAGAAGGGCGATCGCGATCGCATCGCCCAGCGAAAGCTGCAGCATGGTGGAGGTCGTCGGGGCCAGCCCGTGCGGACAGGCCTCCTTGGCGCCCGGCAGTTCGAGAACGATATCGGCCGTCGCGCCCAGCCAGCTGTCGCGCCTGCTCGTGACGACGGCGAGCGGGACGCCATAGCGCTGGCAGTAGGAGGCGATGTCGCCGAGTTCCTTCGTCTCGCCGGACCAGGAGAAGGCGAGGATCATGTCGTGGCTCGTCACCATGCCGAGATCGCCATGGCTCGCCTCGGCGGGATGCATGAAGAGGCTGGGCGTTCCCGTCGAGGTCAAGGTGGCGGCGACCTTCCGGCCGATATGGCCGCTCTTGCCCATGCCGCATACGATCACGCGGCCGGGCAAAGCGAGAACGTCGCGCACGAAGCGCAGCGTCGCCGCCCCGAGTTCCCCCTTCAGGGCCTCGCGAAGCGCGACCAGACCTTCGATTTCGATATCCATCGTCCGAAGGACGGAGGCGGAGAAACGATCTTCCGGAACGGCACTGGCTTCGACAGGAGGTTGGGTCTGCATCACATCGCTCCGAATGGCGGACAATCCCGCGGCTGGGAGATTTCAGGTCCCCGATAAGGGTCGGTCTCGTATGGCTTCCAGATCCCCGGAAGGTCGAGCACGCCTGCCGTTCTTCACGGGAAGGACGACACCCCGGCCGGCGTCGCGCCCTCCTGCTTGAGGTGCGGCGAAGCGGCGGTCGGGCCCGGCGTCAGGCAGGAAGGGCGATTAGGCCGAGGCCTGATCGTTTCGGCTCTTTTCGTAGTGTTCGCGTTCCGCCATCCAGAGATCGGCATAGTCGACATGCTGCCAGTTCTCGAACCACGGGCCGCCATTGGTGAAATGGATCGCGTTCGGAACCTCGTCGGGCTTCGGATATTCGCCTTCGAGGAAGTTCCAGCCGAGGGGCAGGGAGCCGATCATCGCATCGTCCGGCACCCAGCTGAAACGGTGGAGGAAGGCAGGGCTCTCGTTGTTCACGACTTCGGGCGTCAGCGCCTTCACCAGCGGATGGGCATTGTTGAACAGGATGAAGGACGACCAGTTCTTGCGCGGATAGCTCGCCTGCGCCTGCCCGTCCATCTTCGTGGCATTGGCCGGCGTGTAGTCGTGCTGGACCACGTGCACGGCCTTCTCCCGGCTCGCTCCTTGCGTCACCTTCACGATATCGGTGGTGAACAGGAAGTCGCAGTCGACGAAGACGGTCCACCCGTCATGGGCGGCGAGATAAGGGACGAGGAAGCGGGTCAGGGAAAACTCTGTCGCCGCCTTGTCGGCCGATCGGGTGTAGAGGCCGAGTTCGCGAAGTGCCGTCTGCTTCAGCGGATAGACTTCGATCTCCGCGCTCGCATGACGCAGGAGAGAATGCCGGCACACCTGCCAGGCGATGTCCTCTCGGCTGTCATAACCCACATAGACCTTGATCTTCTCGCTCATGAGACCGCTCTCGTATCGACTATTCCATATCCCCCTTGAAGGGAGTGTCTGTCCCTAGCAGCATCGGGAAGGCAGGGGAAAGACGGGCACCGGCTTCCCGAACCCAAAAGGATCGATGTTTCCGTGTTCGGCCGGCGCGATTATGGGCGGCAGAATGGATGGCAGACCGGTTCCGATCCGCATGGGATACGCTCCATCATCTGTCCCTTGAGAGCGGGCCGGACAAGGTCGGCCGGGTGCAACGGGTGCCAGCTTCATGTTTGCGATCAACTCTGTTATGAGCCCGCCGAACTTCGTGGAACGAGGCATGCGGCGTCCCTGTGATCAGCTTCGGACATATCGGACCGATGCCGGAGAGCCGGACCTGTCCGATGGCGCGGTCGAGCCTTTCGGCGCATGGAGACGGCGGACAAGAGCCGGGAGATCGCGGTGGGATGAGGCGGCCCGTTCGCGAGGAGCGATCCGGTCGGGTCGTCGTCTGTGGCTTGAAGACCGTGTTGGAAACCGTCACTACGGACGATATCGGCAACGACCGACCGGAGAGGCGGCTAGCTGAGTTCGGGCCACGGAAGATCGCAGGTTCTCCACTCCCTGGTCCTCGCGGTCGAGCGCAAAGACGTCGAACCGGCTGCGCGATCGCAGCCCTCGACGGTTTGAAGAAAGAACTGAAATGACAATGGCCGAAGCGAACCTCGAACCCGAACGATCGGAAAGGCTTCGCACGACCCTCGGGCGCCTTTCGGTCGCCTGGCAGGATCTGCGCGAGGGCATCGCGATGCGCGAGCTCTGGATCTTCCTGGGCTGGCGGGACGTGCGCAAGCACTACCGTCGCTCGGTGATCGGCCCGTTCTGGCTGACCCTTTCCATGGGTATCATGGTCGGAAGCTTGGGCTTCCTCTATTCCCAGATCTTCGGCACGGACATTTCGACCTATCTGCCGTTCCTTGCCGTCGGGTTTATCCTGTGGGGCTATATCAGCGGCACGATCACCGCAGCCTGCAACGTGTTCTCGGGCGCCGCGGCATCGATCCGGCAGATCCGTCTGCCGTTCAGCGTCTACATCTACCAGTTCGTCTGGTCACAGCTGATCAATCTCAGCCACAACTTTCTGATCTATTTCATCGTTCTCGTGCTCTTCAGCATTCCGATCGGATGGTCGGTCTTCCTCTTCCTTCCCGCGATGGCGCTCTACATTCTCAACGGCGTCTTCTTCGTGATGATCCTCGGCCCGCTCTGTGCGCGGTTTCGCGACATTCCGATGATCGTCGGCAGCATCGTCCAGGTCATCTTCTTCATGACGCCGATCCTCTGGAGTGCTGAGCAGATCCCGGACCGGGTCGCATTCGTCGCGCTGAACCCTTTCTACCACTTCATCGAGATCGCCCGCGACCCGCTTCTGGGTGGAACCGGCACGCTCACGAACTGGCTGGCCTGCGTTGGAATGACGATCGTCCTCGGGGTGATCGCGACCCTCTTCTTCGCACGGTTCCGAAGCCGCATCGCTTATTGGGCTTGAACACATGACATCCATCGAGCTGACCCATGTCACGGTCGACATTCCCATCTTCGATGCCGGCAGCCGTTCGCTGAAGAACAACGTCATGGCGGCTGCGACCGGAGGGCAGATCAAGCCGCGCGACGGCACCCGCAAGGTTTCCATCCGCGCCATCGACGACCTGACCCTCGATCTGCAGCATGGGACGAAGATCGGCCTCATCGGGCATAACGGAGCCGGCAAGTCGACGATCCTGAGGACGATCGCCGGGATCTACGAACCGAACGAAGGACGTGTGGACGTCGACGGCAGCGTCGCTGCCATGTTCGACATCGGCTTCGGAATGGACCCCGATTCCACCGGCTGGGAGAACATCATCCTACGCGGCATGCTCATCGGCTTCTCGCGCAAGGAAATCGAGGCAAGGGCAGCCGATATCGGCGAATGGAGCGGGCTCGGCGAATTCCTCGACATGCCGCTCCGCACCTATTCGAGCGGCATGTCCACGCGCCTCGCCTTCGCCGTCTCGACATCGATCACGCCCGATATCCTGCTCATTGACGAAGGCATTGGCGCAGGTGACGCGGCCTTCATCGACAAGGCGAAGGCGCGCCTCGAGGAGTTCATCGGCAATGCCGGCCTCCTCGTCATGGCGTCCCATTCCGACGATCTTCTGCGCCAGTGGTGCACCGAGGGGCTCTGGATGGAGCATGGCAAGGTGCGCTTCCACGGCCCGATCGACGAAACACTCGACCGCTACTCCGCCTCGCGAACCGCGTAGCGCTCCTTCCTGACCGCGCGATGCGGTCGTGCGAGGCCGCAAGCCGTCCCGTTCGCCTCGTCGCCATTGGATGCGCGACGCGGCGGGGAGCGAGCCTCCATCACGGCCATCAATCTCTTCTTGTCATGCCTCGCGCGTCGGACGACACTCTGCGATGCGATGGGGCGTGCAGGAGAGGGCTGACATGACGAGACAAGATGCGACGACGCTCACGGGGCTTCGGCCACTCGCCTTGTGGACGGGTGTCCTGATGATCTCCGTGCTGCCGACCGGTCTTTCCGCGCAGGAAAACGGTTATCCCCACGCCGACGAACCGATCGGCACCGTGGAAGAGATGTATGGCGGCAAATTGCTTCCCGACGAGGCGGTGTCGACCTTTCGCAATATCGACCGCCTCTTTCCCGTCCGCACGATCGAAGCCGGGGGCGAAGTCCACTCCCTGCCGAATGCGCCGCAGGATCTGGAGAGCCTGACCTTCGTCAGCGGCGAAAAGACCTACGACCTCTACGATTTCCTGGCCCTCGACAACATCACCGCACTTCTCGTCCTGAAGGACGGCAAGATCGCCTACGAGACCTATCAGCGAGGCAACACGCCCGAGACGCGCTGGATGTCGATGTCGATCGCCAAGTCGATCACCTCGACCCTTGCCGCGATCGCGATCGAGGACGGTCGTCTCGATGGCCTCGACGCGCAGGTGACCGAATACGTGCCTTCGCTGAAGGGCAGTGCCTATGACGGCGTGAGCGTGCGGGACGTTCTCATGATGGCGTCGGGCGTCGCGTGGAACGAGACCTATACGGACCCTGCTTCGGACCGCCGTGCGCTCCTGAAGGCGCAGATATCGCAGGAACCCGGATCGCTGATGGAGGTCATGGCTGCCCTGCCGCGGGCGGCCGAGCCGGGCATGCGCAACAATTACAGCACCGGCGAGACGCAGGTGCTCGCCGAGGTCGTTCGCGGTGCGGTCGGCAAGCCGCTCGCCGACTACCTGTCCGAGAAGATCTGGAAGCCATACGGGATGGAGGCCGACGCCAATTGGTGGCTCGATTCGCCCGATGGCGCCGAAATCGGCGGAAGCGGCATCAGCGCGACCCTGCGCGATTACGGTCGCTTCGGTCTCTTCATCCTCGACGAGGGCAGGATCGATGGCCAGTCCGTCCTGCCGGAGGGCTGGGTGCGCGAGGCGGCCGGGCCAAGCGAACTCGCCGACGGGAAACCCCTCGACTACGGATATATGTGGTGGACCGGCTGGACCGAGGCGTCCAAGGCGGACGGCGCGTTCGCGGCGGTCGGCATCCAAGGCCAGAACATCTACATCAATCCGGCGAAGAACGTGGTGATCGTCACCTTCGGTGCGCAGCCCAAGCCCGTCGGAAAGGAGCCGATCGATCCGATGGTGTTCTTCGATGCGGTCTCGGCAGCCTTGAAATAGGGCGTTTTCGCCCCGCTGACCCCGGACACCCGGCTCGGCAGTGTGGCACCTTTCGACGCTGAGGCAGACTGCCGGACCAACCGTTCATGTCCTCTGCTGCACAAGTGGAGGCCCTGCACGCGCCTCGGCGTTTTGACTGCAGTCTGATGCGTTCGTCAATCTTGCGGATAGGCTCTGCGCGTTCCCGGGCCCGCGACCATTTTCACATCCGATGAGCCCGCAATCGTGCGGAGCGGCGCCTGATTTCCCCAGGCCGATCCTTCACCGCGCTTGCATCCGTTCTATAGCGGGTCTAATAATATGATCATTGGTCTGGAGTTGGGAGGCTCGCACCGATGCCTTCACCGCGTCCGAAGACAAGTCGAACCGCAGAGCTCGCCGCCACTTACGGCCGGCGAATCGCGAGCGGCGCCCTGCGTTCGGGCGACGCGCTGCCGATCGAGAGCGAGCTTGCGAGCGAGTGGGGCGTGTCGCGCACGGTGGTGCGCGAGGCGATGCGGCTTCTCGGGGCGAAGGGATTGATCAAGGTCGGGCCCAAGGTCGGGACGCGCGTGCTTCCGGCTCAGGACTGGAACATGCTGGATCCTGATGTCATGGCCTGGCACCTGTTTGCGGAGGACCGGTGGGGGTTCGTGAGTGCGCTCTACGAGATGCGCCTCATCAACGAGCCGCCGGCGGCGCGGATCGCGGCCCAGCGGATTACGCAGGCGGATCGTGAGAGGCTGCGGGAAGCCTTCGAGCGCATGGAGCGATATCCGCGCGGATCGAGCGAACTGATCGCTGCGGATCTCGACTTTCATCGTATCATTCTGGAAGCGACGGGAAATCCGATCCTTCGCTCCCTCGGTGCGATGATCGAGAAGAGCCTGTCCATCTCGTTCTCGCTGTCATGGCGGCAGAACCCACAGGTCGAGACCCTGCGTCAGCATCAGCGGGTGCTCGATGCGATCCTCGGTGGCGATGCCGAGGCGGCCGAACTGTTCATGCGAAGGCTCATCGAGAGCGCCTTCGAGGACGTCAGTCAGGCGCTCGAGGGGGAGGGAGGCAGGGCTTCCGAGGCGCGCCGGCGCGTGGGAGACCCGGCCCCTTCGAATGTCGACAATGCACTCGCCGGCTGACGGCGGGGCGAAAAGTGAACCAATACAGGGAGGAAGCAGGATGAAACTGAAGAAGACACTCGTGATCGCCGCAGCGGCGGTCGGCCTTCTGGCCACGCAGTCGATGGGCGCACTCGCCCAGGACAAGGGCACGGTCGGCATCTCCATGCCCACGAAGTCGTCCGCTCGCTGGATCGACGACGGCAACAACATGGTCAAGCAGTTCGAGGAGGCCGGTTTCGCCGCCGATCTTCAATATGCCGACGACGATATCCCGAACCAGCTCTCCCAGGTGGAGAACATGGTGACCAAGGGCGTCGACGCGCTGGTGATCGCCGCAATCGATGGAACGACCCTGTCCAACACTCTCGCCAATGCGGCGGCATCGGGCATTCCGGTCATCGCCTATGACCGCCTGATCCGCGATTCCGGCGATGTGGACTATTACGCGACCTTCGATAATTTCCAGGTGGGCGTCCTTCAGGGGCAGTCGCTCGTCGACGGTCTGAAGGAGCGTTTCCCGGACGCCGAGACATGGAATGTGGAACTGTTCGGCGGCTCGCCCGACGACAACAACGCCTACTTCTTCTACGATGGCGCCATGAGCGTGCTGCAGCCGCTCATCGACGAGGGCAAGATCAAGATCGTCTCCGGCCAGACCGGCATGCAGACGGTCGGCACGCTGCGTTGGGACGGTTCGGTCGCCCAGGCCCGCATGGATAATCTCCTGTCGGCGAACTACACGAACGAGACGCTGCACGGCGTTCTATCCCCCTATGACGGTCTTTCCATCGGCATCATCTCCTCCCTGAAGGGCGTCGGCTACGGCTCCGGCGACATGAAGATGCCGATCATCACGGGGCAGGACGCCGAGGTTCAGTCGGTCAAGGCGATCGAGCGCGGCGACCAGTATTCGACGATCTTCAAGGACACCCGCGAACTGGCGAAGGTCACCGTCTCGATGGTCCAGGCCGTTCTCGAAGGCAGCGAGCCCGAGATCAACGACACCGAGACCTACAACAACGGCGTGAAGGTGGTCCCCTCCTACCTCTTGAAGCCTGTGCTGGTGACGAAGGGCGATATCGAGCCGGTGCTCGTGGAATCCGGCTACTACACCGAGGACCAGCTGAAATAAGTCTCAAGGGCGAAGGCGGGGCCGCGCTCGCGCGGTCCCGTCCAGCCAAATTTTCGTCTGCCCGCCGGCGGGCAGGCGAGGCATCGGACCGATGAGGGGATCATCGGCCCGATGCCGCAACCCGGTGTCAGATCTTCCCGAAGAGTGCGAGCATGCGACCCATCCTGGAAATGCGGGGCATCACCAAGACGTTTCCCGGCGTCAAGGCGCTCGACGACGTCAACCTGAAGGTCGCCGAGGGCGAGATCCACGCCCTTTGCGGGGAGAACGGCGCCGGCAAGTCGACGCTCATGAAGGTCCTGTCGGGCATCTATCCCTACGGGTCCTACGAGGGCGAGATCGCCTTTCGCGGCGAGGAATGCCGCTTCACGGGCATTCGGGACTCGGAGCGCCTCGGCATCATCATCATCCATCAGGAACTCGCCCTGATCCCGCTTCTTTCGATCGCCGAAAACATCTTTCTGGGCAACGAGCAAGCGTCCAAGGGCGTCATCGACTGGCGCGCGACCTTCGAGCGCACCGGCGAACTCCTGAAGCGCGTCGGTCTGAAGGAGAGCCCGCAGGAACTCGTTACCAATCTCGGCCTCGGCAAGCAGCAACTCGTCGAGATCGCGAAGGCCCTGTCGAAGGAGGTCAAGCTCCTGATCCTCGACGAGCCCACATCCTCTCTCAACGAGAACGATTCCCAGGCCCTGCTCGACCTGCTGCTCGAATTCAAGCAGCGTGGGATCGCCTCGATCATGATCAGCCACAAGCTGAACGAGATTTCGAGGGTCGCCGATTCCATCACCGTGCTGCGCGACGGATCGGCCGTCTCGACGCTCGATTGCCGCAACGGGACGGTGTCGGAGGGCGACATCATCCGCGACATGGTGGGCCGCTCCCTCGACGATCGCTATCCGCCGCGCGAGCCGAAGATCGGCGAGACGATGCTGGAGGTCCGCAACTGGACCTCGACCCATCCGCTGCATGCCGGGCGCAAGGTGGTGGACGACGTCTCGTTCACGGCGCGGGCGGGCGAGGTGGTGGGAATTGCGGGCCTGATGGGTGCGGGGCGCACGGAACTTGCCATGAGCCTCTTCGGCCGTTCCTACGGCACCTATGTTTCCGGCGAGATTCTGCTGCGCGGCAAGCCCGTCGACACCTCGACCGTCGGCCGGGCGATCGAGGCGGGCATCTGCTACGTGACCGAGGACCGCAAAGGCTATGGCCTGATCCTCGACGAGACGATCAGGCGCAATGTGCCCCTCGCCAACCTGTCCGGCATCTCCAACGGTCTGGTGGTCGACGAGCGCAAGGAGGCCCGGATCGCCAGCGAGTATCGCGACCGCCTTCGCATCAAGTCGTCCTCGATCGCGCAGGAGACCGTGAACCTCTCGGGCGGCAACCAGCAGAAGGTCGTCTTGGCCAAATGGCTCTTCGCCGACCCAGAGGTGCTGATCCTCGACGAGCCGACACGCGGCATCGATGTCGGGGCGAAATACGAAATCTATTCGATCATCGCGGAGCTCGCCGCCCAGGGGAAGGCGGTGATCGTCATCTCGTCCGAGATGCCCGAACTGCTCGGAATCTCCGACCGGATCTACGTGATGAACGAGGGCCGGTTCGTCGGGGAGATGCCGACGGCGGAGGTCTCGCAGGAAAAGATCATGTCGGCGATCATTCGCTCGTCGGGCCGCGGCTAAAGCCCGCCCATCCGTTTCAGGGAGGAAATCACGATGTCCCAGAACGTCGCAGGAGAGGGCGCCGCCGGCGCCAGGCGCGAAGGCGTAGGTCAGCTGGCCTTTCTGCGCCGCCATATGCGCGAATACGGCATCCTCATCGCGCTCGTCGTCATCATGGCCTTCTTCCAGGTGGCGACCGACGGCATTCTGATGCGGCCGATCAACCTCACCAACCTCGTCCTCCAGAACAGCTACATCGTCATCATGGCGCTCGGCATGCTGCTCGTCATCGTCTCGGGCCATATCGATCTTTCGGTCGGCTCGGTGCTCGGCTTCGTCGGCGCGCTGGCGGCGGTGATGATTGTGCAATGGGACATGAACTTCGTCCTCGCCAGCCTCATCTGCCTGATGGTCGGCGCCCTGATCGGCGCGGCGCAGGGCTACTGGATCGCGTATTGGAAGATCCCGAGCTTCATCGTCACGCTTGCCGGAATGCTGGTCTTCAAGGGTCTGACGCTCTGGCTCCTGGCGGGCCAGTCGGTCGGGCCGTTTCCGGCGGACTTCCAGCTTCTGTCCTCCGGCTTTTTGCCGGACGTCATCGACGTTCGCGGCTTCCACCTCGTCTCGTTCGTGATCGGCGCGGCAGTGGCGGCCCTGATCGTGGGCGTTGCGCTGAAGCACCGCTTCCAGTCGCGCGCCGGCGGACATGACGACGAGCCCTTCGGCTTCTTCATGGCCAAGACGATCCTCATCGCCGTCGCCATCCTCTATCTCACCTGGCTTCTTGCGACCTTCCGCGGCTTTCCGAACGTACTCATCGTGATGGCCGTGCTGATCGCCGCCTATTCCTTCGTCACCTCGCGAACCACGATCGGCCGGCGCATCTATGCCATCGGCGGCAACGAGAAGGCGGCCAAGCTGTCCGGCATCAATACCGAGCGGCTGACCTTCCTCACCTTCGCCAATATGGGCATGCTGGCGGCCCTTGCCGGACTGGTCTTCGCCGCCCGCCTCAACACCGCGACGCCGAAGGCGGGGCTCGCCTTCGAACTCGACGTCATCGCGGCCGTCTTCATCGGCGGTGCGTCCATGGCCGGCGGCGTCGGAACGATCGTCGGCGCGGTCGTCGGCGCCTTCATCATGGGCGTCATGAACAACGGCATGTCGATCCTCGGAATCGGCATCGACTACCAGCAGGTGATCAAGGGGCTGGTTCTCCTCCTCGCGGTCATCTTCGACGTCGTCAACCGCTCGCGCGCGGCCTGACGGCAAGGCGCGATCATCGCCGTGGCCGGCTTCGGCCACGGCATCGAAACATCGAACAGGCAAGCATGTCATGACCTCCATCCGTCTGGGTCTCGTCGGCGTCGGCAAGATCGCCCGCGACCAGCATCTTCCCTCGATCGCGGCCACCGCGGGGATCGAGCTCGTCGCGACCGCCAGCCGATCGGCCGGCGCGGACGGCGTTGCGAGTTACCGCAGCCTCGGCGAGATGCTCGCCGGGACGGAACTCGACGCGGTCGCCCTCTGCACGCCGCCCCAGGTGCGCCATGGGATGGCGCTCGAAGCGCTCGAGGCGGGCAAGCACGTTCTCCTCGAAAAGCCCCCCGGTGCGACCCTGAGCGAGATCGACGATCTCGTGGCGGCGAGCGGCAAGACCGGCGTCACCCTCTTTGCGACCTGGCATTCCCGGTTCTCCGCCGCGACGGAGCCCGCCCGGCGCTGGCTGGAGGGCCGAACGGTCGAGCGGGCCGAAATCGTCTGGAAGGAGGATGTCCGCCGCTGGCATCCCGGCCAGGACTGGATCTGGGAGCCCGGCGGTCTCGGCGTCTTCGACCCGGGCATCAACGCCCTGTCGATCGCGACGCGGATCCTGCCGGAGCCGTTCTTCCTGACGGGCGGCGAACTCGACACGCCGGAAAACCGGCAGGCGCCGATCGCGGCAAGGCTCGCCTTCACCGATCGCAACGGTCTCGATCTCACCGCCGACTTCGACTGGCGCCAGAAGGGGCCCCAGACCTGGGACATCACCGCCGAGACGAGCGATGGCGGCCGGCTGCACCTGTCGGAGGGCGGAAAGCGGCTTGTGATCGACGGCGAGACTGTTGTGACAAGCGAGGATGCGGAATATCGCGACATCTACGAGCATTTCGTGCGCCTCGTCCGCGAGCATCGCAGCGATGTCGACGTCTCGCCGCTGCGCCATGTAGCGGATGCTTTCATGCTGGGCCGGCGATGCCGGACCGAACCCTTCCACGACGACGAGAACGCCGCGTGACGGCGCTCCCCCCGATCCGCCGCGCCGCGACCCGAGTCGCGCCGGCACCTTCAATTCTTCTTATTCCGTGAGGCCTGAATCCATGTCCGATCATTCGAACCCGCCGAAGACCAAGCTGCGTTCCCGCGCCTGGTTCGACAATCCGGACAATCCGGACATGACGGCGCTCTACCTGGAGCGCTACCTGAACTACGGAATCAGCCAGGAGGAACTTCAGTCCGGCAAGCCGATCATCGGCATCGCGCAGACCGGTTCGGATCTTTCGCCCTGCAACCGGCACCATCTGGAACTCGCCAAGCGGGTGCGGGACGGGATCATCGAATCGGGCGGAATTCCGATGGAGTTTCCCGTTCATCCGATCCAGGAGACGGGCAAGCGGCCGACCGCGGCGCTCGACCGCAATCTGGCTTATCTCGGCCTCGTCGAACTCCTCTACGGTTACCCGCTCGACGGCGTGGTTCTCACCATCGGCTGCGACAAGACCACGCCCGCCTGCCTGATGGCGGCCGCGACCGTCAACATTCCGGCGATCGCGCTCTCGGTCGGCCCGATGCTGAACGGCTGGTTCCGCGGCGAGCGGACCGGCTCGGGAACGATCGTCTGGAAGGCCCGTGAGATGATGGCGGCCGGCGAGATCGACTATGCCGGCTTCATCAAGCTCGTGGCATCGTCCGCCCCGTCCACCGGCTATTGCAACACGATGGGCACGGCGACGACCATGAACTCGCTCGCGGAAGCCCTCGGCATGCAGCTTCCGGGCTCCGCCGCGATCCCGGCGCCGTATCGCGACCGGCAGGAGGTCGCCTACAAGACCGGCAAGCGCATCGTCGACATGGTCGCCGAGGACCTGAAGCCGTCCGATATTATGACGCGCAAGGCGTTCGAAAACGCGATCCGTGTCAATTCCGCGATCGGCGGGTCGACCAATGCCCCGATCCATCTCAACGCGATCGCCCGCCATCTGGGTGTCGAGCTTCACATCGACGACTGGCAGACGCTCGGAGAAGAGATCCCGCTTCTCGTGAACCTGCAGCCGGCCGGCGAATATCTCGGCGAGGACTATTACCATGCCGGCGGCGTGCCGGCGGTCGTCGCCCAGCTGATGGGGCAGGGGCTCATCCACGAGGATGCCCTCACCGCCAACGGCAAGACGATCGGCGAGAACTGCCGCGATGCCGAGATCGCCGATGCCAACGTCATCAAGACGTTCGACGCGCCGCTGAAGGAGCGCGCCGGCTTCCGCGTCCTGAGGGGCAATCTCTTCGATTCGGCGATCATGAAGCTCTCGGTGATCTCGCCGGAGTTCCGCAAGCGCTACCTGTCGAACCCCGACGATCCGATGGCCTTCGAAGGCAAGGCGGTCGTCTTCGACGGACCGGAGGACTATCACCACCGGATCGACGACCCGGCCCTCGGCATCGACGAGAACACGGTTCTCTTCATGCGCGGCGCGGGACCGATCGGTTATCCGGGCGCGGCCGAGGTCGTGAACATGCGGGCGCCCGATTACCTCATCAAGCGGGGCATCACCTCGCTCGCCTGCGTCGGCGACGGCCGCCAGTCGGGAACCTCGGGCTCCCCGTCGATCCTCAACGCCTCGCCCGAGGCGGCGGCTGGCGGCGGTCTGGCGCTTCTGAAGACCGGGGACAGGGTGCGGATCGATCTCGGACGCGGCACCGCCGACATCCTGATTTCCGACGAGGAGCTGGCCGAGCGCCGCCTGCGGCTCGAAGCCGAGGGCGGGTTCCCCTATCCGGACCATCAGACCCCCTGGCAGGAGATCCAGCGCGGCCTCGTCGGTCAGATGTCGACCGGCATGTGCCTCGAAATGGCGACCTCCTACCGCTCCGTCGCGCAGACCAAGGGTCTGCCGAGGGACAACCACTGATGACGGCAGATGCCGGCAAGCCGGCGGCCACCGCCGCCTATGCGGCCTGCGACTGGGGAACCTCGAATCTGCGGGTCTGGGCGATGTCAGCCGAGGGTGAGCCCCTGGCGGTTCGCCAGAGCGCGGACGGCATGGCGAATGTCGGCGAGGGCGGCTTTGCAACCGTCCTCGACGGCCATCTTGCGGAACTCGGCCTTGCCGAGGATCTGTCGGTCGTCGCCTGCGGCATGGTGGGTGCGCGGCAGGGCTGGGCGGAGGCGCCCTACCTGCCGGCGCCCGCACGCATTGAGGGGCTCGCGGTCCATGCCATCACCGCACCGGGGACGGAACGCGACGTGCGCATCCTGCCGGGGGTTTTCCTTTCGGGAGACGGCGCCGGTTGCGACGTCATGCGCGGGGAGGAGACGCAACTCTTCGGTCTGGCCCTTCAGGCTGGCGGCGATCATCTCGCCTGCCTGCCCGGCACCCATTCGAAATGGGCGAGGCTCGAGGCCGGCGGCATCGTCGATTTTGCCACCTTCATGACAGGCGAGCTTTTCGCGCTTCTCTCCAGGCACGCGGTGATCCGCCATTCGCTCGACGTGGATCTCGATGCGGCCGGCTATTCGGATGCCTTCGAGGCGGGCCTCAAGGATGGCTCGGCACGGCCCGAAGCCGTCCTCAACGAACTCTTCGCCCTGCGCGCCCGCGATCTTCTCACCGGCGCAGGCAAGGCCGATCTCACCGCTCGCCTGTCGGGCCTCCTGATCGGCTGCGAACTGGCCGGCGCGGGCAAACGCTTCGGCGAAGAGAGCAAGGTCGCGCTCGTTGCCTCCGGCATGACGGCGACCCTCTACGAGCGCGCCCTGCGCGCTGCCGGTTACACGGTCGCGACCATGGATGCGGAGGTCTGCGTGCGGGCCGGTCTCCACGCGGCCGCGCGCCATCTCTTCGATCTGGAAGGAGCACGCACATGACCATGTTCGAGGCGGACTGCCCCTGGCCCTCGCTCGATCGCGATCTCGTCGCGATCCTTCGCGGCATTCGTCTCGACGAGGTGGAGCCCATCGTCGGCGTCCTCGTCGAGACGGGCTTCCAGGCGATCGAGATCCCGCTCAATTCGCCCGATCCCTTCGTCTCGATCGAAAAGGCCGCACGGCTCGCCCCCGAGCATTGCCTGATCGGCGCCGGTACCGTCCTTTCGGTGGAAGACGTTTCGCGCCTCGACGATGTCGGCGGGAGGCTCCTCGTCGCGCCCAATGTCGACCGGGAAGTGCTCGAGGCGGCCCATTCCTTCGGCATGGTGACGATGCCCGGCGTCTTCACGCCGAGCGAGGCGTTCTCGGCGCTGAAGGCCAAAGCGTCGGCCCTCAAGTTCTTCCCGGCTTCGGTTCTGGGAGCCAAGGGCATTGCCGCGATACGAGCGGTCCTGCCGGCCTCGACGCTGGTCGGGGCCGTGGGCGGCGTCGGGGACGAGGATTTCGCATCCTATGCCAAAGCCGGCGTGCGGGCCTTCGGCCTCGGCTCCAGCCTCTACAAGCCCGGTTTCACCGCCGCCGAAGTGCGCGAGCGTGCCTCGGCGGCGGTCGAAGCCTTCGACCGCGCATTCGATCGCGCCTGACGGCTCGCCGGGGAGCCGGCCTGCGGCATCCCACCCGCCGACGCCCAAGACACGCAGTCATGAGGAGTAACCCGATGTCCGTATCCGCCATGCGCCCCTACAAGGGCGTCTATCCTGTCGCGCCGACGATCTTCCACGAGGACGGCTCGCCGGATATCGAGGGTCAGAAGCGGGCGCTCGACTTCATGATCGATGCCGGCTCAACCGGTCTGTGCATCCTCGCGAACTTCTCCGAGCAGTTCCTCCTTTCGGATGCCGAGCGCGACAGCCAGATGGCGCTCTCCCTCGAACACGTGGCCGGACGTGTTCCCACCATCGTCACGGTGAGCCATTTCTCGACCGATATCACCATCCAGAGGGCAAAAGCCGCGGAGGCTGCGGGCGCCGCGATGGTGATGGTGATGCCGCCTTATCACGGCGCCACCATGCGGGTCGGCGAGGCGCAGATCATGGCCTTCTTCCGCGCCTTGTCGGAAGCGATCACGATCCCGATCATGATCCAGGACGCGCCCATTTCCGGAACGCCGCTTCCGCCGGCGCTTCTTGCCCGGATGGCCCGCGAGATCGAGAATGTCAGCTATTTCAAGATCGAGACGGCCGGCGCCGCGTCCAAGCTTCGCGAACTGATTGCGACCGGCGGCGAGGCGATCGAAGGGCCCTGGGACGGCGAGGAGGCCATCACCCTGATGGCCGATCTCGATGCCGGCGCGACCGGTGCCATGACCGGGGCCGGCTATCCGGACGGGATCCGCCAGATCGTCGATCCCTTCTTTGCAGGCGATCGTCAGTCCGCGATCGAGGCCTATGGCCGCTGGCTTCCGCTCATCAACTACGAAAACCGCCAGACGAGCTTCCAGACCGCGAAGATCCTGATGAAGGAAGGCGGCATCATCGCCAGCGACGTGGTGCGCCGGCCGATCGCACCCGCCCATCCTGAGACCCGCGCGGGCCTGATCGAACTTGCCCGCACCCTCGATCCCCTCGTCCTGCGCTGGGCCCGCTGAAGGCTTTCTCGCGCAGATACCGAAGGCTCGCGCCTTCAAACTCACCAGAAGAAATTGGATTTTCCCATGTCCCTCGACCTCACAGGCAAGCACCTGATCGCCGGCGAATGGGTCGGCTCAGACAAGAGCTTCCGCTCCCAGCCTCTCGATGCGCCCGGCCGCGAGTTCAGCGCGGGAACGCCGGACCTTATCGATCGCGCCGTTCAGGCCGCCGAGGAGGCGTTCTGGTCCTATGCCTATCTCTCGCGCGAGGCGCGCGCGGCCTTCCTTGACACCATCGCCGACGAGATCGAGAAGCGCGGCGACGCGATCACCGAGATCGGAACCGAGGAAAGCGGCCTGCCTGCCGGCCGTCTCCACGGCGAGCGCGGACGGACCACCGGCCAGCTGAAGCAGTTCGCCAAGCATATTCGCGAGGGCGCCTATCTCGACCGGCGCACCGATCCGGCGCTGCCCGATCGCCAGCCCGCGCCGCGGCCGGAGCTGAAGATGATCCAGCGGCCGATCGGTCCGGTCGCCGTCTTCGGTGCCTCGAACTTCCCGCTCGCCTTCTCCACCGCCGGCGGCGATACGGCGGCAGCGCTCGCTGCTGGATGCCCCGTCGTCGTAAAGGGCCACGAGGCCCATCCCGGCACGGGCGAGATCGTCGCCCAGGCGATCCATGCGGCCATAAAGGCCCATGATCTTCATCCGGGCGTCTTCTCCCTCGTTCAGGGTGGCAGCCGCGAGGTAGGCGAGGCTCTGGTCAAGCATCCGCTGATCAAGGCGGTCGGCTTCACCGGATCGCTCGGCGCAGGCCGGGCCCTCTACGATCTGTGCGCGGCGCGGCCCGAGCCGATCCCCTTCTTCGGCGAACTCGGCTCGATCAACCCGGTCTTCGCGATGCCCGAGGCGGTGCGCTCGCGTGGCGCCGAGATGGGCAAGGCCTGGGTCGCCTCTCTCACCATGGGTGCGGGCCAGTTCTGCACCAATCCCGGCATCGTGCTCGTCGAGGACGGGGCGGGTGCCGATGCCTTCGTGTCTTCGGCGGTGGAGGCGGCGAAGGCGGGCGAGCGCCAGGCGATGCTGACCGACGGCATCGCCTCGGCCTATCGCGCCGGCTCCGAGCGGATTGCTGCGACCGAGGGCATCACCGCTTTGGCAGGCGAAGCCAATGCGAGCCGTCACGCCTCGCCCTGCCTCTTCGAGACCACCGCCGAGGTGTTCGAGGCCGACGAGACGCTCGCCGAGGAGGTCTTCGGACCGCTCGGCATCGTGGTCCGCTGCAAGGGGCTCGAAGAGATGGAGCGGATCGCCAGGGGGCTCGACGGTCAGCTGACCGTCACAATCCAGATGGATGACGGCGACAGCGACGGCGTGAAGGCGCTTCTTCCGATTCTCGAGCGCAAGGCCGGGCGCATTCTCGCCAACGGCTTCCCGACCGGCGTCGAGGTCGCGGACGCCATGGTCCATGGCGGGCCCTATCCCGCCTCCACCAATTTCGGCGCGACCTCCGTCGGCACGCTCGCCATCCGGCGCTTCCTGCGTCCGGTCTGTTTCCAGAACCTGCCGTCATCGGTTCTGTCCGAGGATCTCCGGTCTTAAAGCGCCGGGGACGCGGCGAGGCGGCTTGTGCCCGCCTCGTCGATTTGTAAGGCTCGCTTGCCGTTCACAACGGCATTCAATGGGAGGGGACGGGTTTCAGCACCCCGATCCTCCATCGCATCACACGGGAGGAGACCCGATGCTCAAACGTCTCGCTATCACCATTGCCGCCTTCACGGCGCTGACCGCGGCAGGACACGCCCAGGAAAGCTACGCGTTGAAGTTCCAGTCGAGCGACAATTCCGGTACGGCGGCCTTCGAGGTGCAGAACGCCTGGGCCGATCACCTGCGCGAAATGTCCGATGGTCGCATCGACGTGGAAATGCTGCCGGCCGGATCGATCGTCGAATATAACGAGACGCTCGACGCCGTCGGCGCCGGCATTCTCGGCGGCCAGATCACCGACAGCTCCTATTTCACGGGCAAGGACCCGGCCTTCGCTCTGATCGGCAACCCGGTCGGCGCCTATTCCTCGCCGGAAGAACTGCGGGCCTTCTTCGATCGCGGCGGCGGTTCCGAACTCTACAACGAGATCCTGGAGCCCTACGGCGTCCACTTCGTCGGCGCGGCCGCGCAGACCGCGGAGGCGATTCCCTCCAAGGTTCCGATCGACAGCGTCGAGGATCTGAAGGGCGTGAAGATGCGTGCCCCCGAAGGCATGGTGCAGTCCGCCTTCGCGGCCGCCGGCGCCTCGCCGGTCAACCTGCCCCAGTCGGAAGTCTTCACGGCGCTCGACAAGGGCGTGATCAGCGCGGCCGACGCCACGACCCTTGCGACCAACGACTCGATGGGTCTCCACGACGTCGCCAAGAACCCGATCTGGCCGGGCTTCCATTCACTTCCGCTGAACGAGGTCTCGATCAACAAGAGAACCTGGGACGGCATGTCCGAGGCCGATCGCAAGACCTTCACCGACTCGGTGACCTGGTATGCGGACGAGCTCGCCAAGCGCATCAAGGCCCGCGATCAGGAAGTCGCCGACAAGCTCGCCCAGCGTGAGGACGTCACGGTCCACAGCTGGTCTGAGGAAGAGAAGAAGAAGTTCCGCCAGATCGCGCAGGATCAGTGGGCCGAATATGCCGGCCGGTCGGAGAGCGCCCAGAAGGTCTACGACAAGCTGACCGCCTTCCTGAAGAGCGAGGGGAAGCTCTGAGCATCTGACGTGACTGCCGTTCGGGCCTTACGCCCGAACGGCGATCCAAACGGGGAGGAAACGGTATGGCCGATACGAGAGAACTCGCGGAAGCTCATGAGCGCATAGAGCAGAAGGACGTGCCGCAGGACGCCTTGTCGAAACTGATCACGCCCCTCGGCCTGATCTTCTCGATCCTGTTCCTGCTGGTCACCGCCTTCACGCTCTACGAGGTGCTGATGCGCTACGTCTTCAACGCGCCGACGAACTGGGTGCACGAGACGACGATCGCGATGACGGCGCTCTGCTTCGCCTTCGGCGGTGCCTACTGCCTCGGAACGGACCGGCATATCCGGGTCGTTCTTCTCTACGAGGCGGTCAGTCCGCGTTTCCGCCAGATCCTCGATGTCTGCATCTGCACGGTCGGCGCTCTGGCCTGCGCCCTGATGGCCTGGGCCGCATGGGGGCTCGCCTACAAGGCGTTCTACACGCCGAGCGGCAGCTTTCGCCTGGAGACCAGCGGCAGTGCCTGGAACCCGCCCACACCGGCCATCGTCAAGGCCTTCCTGTTCGTCACGCTCTGCGTGATGACGATCCAGTTCGCCCTCCAGGCGATCGGACACCTGCGACGCAAGCCGACCGACGAGCTCCATCATGGCGGCTCCGAGCATGGAGCACTCGATGTTTGATCTTTCTGCCCTCGGGATCGGCGGCGGAAGCATCGCCATGTTCGGCATGCTTCTGGCGCTCCTCGTCACCGGCATGCCGCTCGCCTTCGTCACCATCCTCGTCGCGCTCGTCTTCGCGCTGGGCTGGTTCGGGCCGATGGCGGTTCCGATCGTGACGACGCGCATCTATTCCTTCATCACCCAATACGTCTTCCTGTCGGTGCCGATGTTCGTGCTGATGGCCTCGGTGCTCGATCGATCGGGGATCGCGAAGGACCTCTTCGACGCCATGAAGCTGATCGCGGGGCGTATCCGCGGCGGTGTCGGCGTGCAGACCCTCGCCGTCTCGGTGATTCTCGCCGCCATGTCGGGGATCATCGGAGGCGAAATCGTGCTCCTCGGTCTTCTCGCTCTGCCGCAGATGCTTCGCCTCGGCTACGACAAGCATCTGGCGATCGGCATCGTCTGTGCCGGCGGCGCGCTCGGCACCATGATCCCGCCCTCGATCGTGCTGATCATCTACGGCCTTTCGGCCAATGTCTCGATCGGCGAACTCTTCACCGCGTCCTTCCTGCCCGGCGCGATGCTGGCAGGCCTCTATGCGGGCTACGTTCTCATTCTCGGCTATTTCAAGCCGCACGTCGCCCCGGTGCCGACCGAGGACGATAAGATGCCCCTGGCGGAGAAGCTGAAGCTCCTGAAGGGCCTCATCCTGCCGGCCATCGTCGTCGTCTTCGTCCTCGGATCGATCTATGCCGGTATTGCCTCGGTGACCGAAGCCTCGGCGATCGGCGTCTTCGGCGTCGTCCTGTCGACCATCGTGCGCGGCGAGTTCACGATGAAGCTGATGATCGACAGCGCGATCCAGACCTTGCGCACCTGCGGCATGATCGTCTGGATCGGCGTCGGAGCCACCGCGCTGATCGGGGTCTACAACCTGATGGGCGGCATCGACTTCATCAAGACGCTGCTGACGGGCATTTCGGACGAGCCGATCGTCGTCCTGCTCGTGATGATGCTGATCCTCGCGGTTCTCGGAATGTTCCTCGACTGGGTCGGTATCGCCCTGCTCGCCATTCCGATCTTCGCACCGATCGTCTCCTCGCTCGGCTACGACCTGATCTGGTTCGGCGTGCTGTTCTCGCTCAACATGCAGATCTCGTTCCTCTCGCCGCCCTTCGGACCGGCCGCCTTCTACCTGAAGAGCGTCGCGCCGCCGGACATCTCGCTCGGAACGATCTTCAGGTCGCTTGTGCCCTTCATCTGCCTGCAGGTGCTCGCACTCGCTCTCGTCATCGCCTTCCCGAGCATCGCGCTCTGGTATCGCTGACGACGGCTCGTCACTCGGACCGGAGCCTCGGACCCGATCCTCGAAGATCGGGTTCGAGGCTTCGATCGGCTTCCGACATGCCGGATGCTTCCGAAGTCTGCCTCCCGGTTCGCTCCGAAGCTCCTGGCTGCGGCTGAACGCAGAACGGCCCCGCCCGGGGGCGAGGCCGTGATCAAGATCCGATGGCGGAAGAAAGCCGCGGCGCGTCTCTATCGCGCCGCGGCTTTTCGGGTTTTCAGGCCGCCTTGCTGATGCTGCCTGCGGTGCGATCGGCGGTCAGGACCTCCATGGCGGCGCGGGCGCCGCCGGCGCGGTGCTTCACGCCGGCTGTCTTCAGACCCATCTCGACTCCCGAAAGGGTGCCCATCAGCATCAGGTCGTTGAAGTCGCCCAGATGGCCGATGCGGAAGATCTGATCGGAGAGCTTGGAGAGACCCGCGCCGAGCGACATGTCGAAATTGGCGAGAACCGACTTGCGGAACTCATCGGCACCCTTGCGCTCCGGCATGAGAACGGCGGTCAGCGAGGAGGAGTAGTGGGCGGGCTCGGCGCAGAGCACTTCGAGGCCCCAGGCCTCGACAGCCGCCCGCGTCGCCGCCGCATGCCTGTCATGCCGTGCGAAGACGTTCTCCATTCCTTCCTCGTAGAGAAGGTCGAGAGCCGTATCGAGGCCGTAGAGGATGTTCGTGGCGGGCGTGTAAGGGAAGAAGCCCTTCGAATTGGCCTCCAGCATTTCGCCCCAGCCCCAATAGGCGTTCGGAAGCCTGGCGGACTTCGAAGCCTCCAGCGCCTTGTTCGAGACCGCGTTGAAGGAAAGGCCCGGCGGCAGCATCAGGCCCTTCTGCGAGCCGGCCACCGTGACGTCGACGCCCCATTCGTCGTGCCGGTAGTCGATCGAGCCGAGGGAGGAGATCGTATCGACGAGGAGAAGGGCAGGGTGGTTCGCCGCATTAATGGCATCGCGCACCGCCTTGATCGGCGAAACACAGCCGGTCGAGGTCTCGTTATGGACGACGCAGACCGCCTTGATCTCGTGGCCGCTGTCGGAGGCCAGACGCTCGCCGATCGCTGCCGCATCTGCTCCGTGGCGCCAGTCGCCGGCGATGAACTCGGGCTTGAGGCCGAGCTTTTCGGCAAGCTTCTTCCAGAGGGTCGCGAAATGGCCGGTCTCGTACATCAGCACGGTATCGCCGGGCGAAAGCGTGTTGGTCAGCGCCGCCTCCCAGGCGCCGGTGCCGGAAGCCGGGTAGATCACGACCGGGTTCGTGGTGCCGAAGACCTTCCCGATCTTGCCGAACAGGCGCTGTCCGAGTGCCTGGAAGTCCGGCCCGCGATGATCGATCGTCGGCATGTCCATGGCCCGCAGCACCTGATCGGGCACATTGGTCGGTCCGGGGATCTGCAGGAAATGGCGTCCTGATGCGTGGCTCATGGTCTTCCTCCGAATGTCCGTCCGACAGGCGATTTCGCGGGATGCGGGGATTTGCCCCCTTGCGGACGACGCTGATTTCGCCTTTGATTGAATAATGAATTCATAATACAGTCAAGGGGCGTTCGGGCTTCGGGACTGGCGGGGGAGAACATTCGATGGGCGAGACGATCCACTCGGCATTGGGACAGCGGTTGAAGCGCAACGTGGCCGGAGACGTGCTCACGGACCGGTTTTCGCGCGGCCGCTACGCCACCGACGCCTCGATCTACCAGATCATGCCGGCGGCCGTGGTCGTCGCGCGGGGCGCCGACGACATCCTCGCCTCGATGGACGCCGCGCGCCTCGAGGGTCTGCCCATCACCATGCGCGGCGGCGGCACCTCCCAGTGCGGCCAGACCGTCAATTCCGGCGTCATCATCGATACCTCGCGTCATATGAACCGCATCCTCGAACTCGACGTGGCCGGCAGGCGGGCGGTGGTGGAGCCGGGCATCGTGCTCGACGATCTCAACCGCCTCCTGAAGCCGCACGGCCTCTGGTTTCCGGTGGACGTCTCCACCGCCTCGCGGGCGACCATCGGGGGCATGGCCGGCAACAATTCCTGCGGATCGCGCTCGCTGCGCTACGGCACGATGCGCGACAATGTCGTCGCGATCGATGCGATCCTCGCCGACGGCACGCGCTGCGACTTTCGCGAAATTCGTCAGGCGAGCGGCCATGGAAACGGGCGGGAGCAGCCGCCGGCCGATCTCGTCGCCTCCATGCTCGCTCTCGCCGAACGCGAACGCGCCGAGATCGCCTCGCGCTTCCCGGGCGTGCAGCGGCGTGTCGGCGGCTACAATCTCGATGCGCTTCTCGATGGCGGCGAGCCGATCAATCTCGCCCACCTCCTCGTCGGATCGGAGGGAACGCTCGGGATCTCGACGGCGATCGAGATCAAGCTGTCGCCGCTGCCGTCCAAGCACAAGATCCTCGGCGCCTGCCACTTCCCCACCTTCCGCGCCGCCATGGACGCCGCGCAATACATCGTGCCTCTGGGGCCGACCTCGGTCGAGCTCATCGATTCGACGCTGATCTCGCTCGCCGGAAAGATCGACATGTTCGTTCCGACGCTCGATGCCTTCGTGGAAGGGGAGCCTGCGGCGATCCTCTTCGTGGAATTCGCCGATACGCCCGAGGACAACGAGCGTTCGATCGCGCGGCTGACGGAGGTGATGGGCGATCTCGGCTATGCGTTCACGCCGGGGCGGACGGATCGCGGCGGTGTCGTGCCGGTGCGCGACGCGAAACTCCAATCGGCGATCGCGGAGATGCGGGCGGCCGGCCTCAACATCATGATGTCCATGAAGGAGGAGGGCAAACCGGTCTCCTTCGTGGAGGATTGCGCCGTGCCCCTGCCGCATCTGGCCGATTATACGGACCGGCTGACGGCGATCTTCGAGAAGCACGGGACGCGGGGCACGTGGTATGCCCACGCATCCGAAGGCTGCCTTCATGTGCGCCCGGTGCTCAACGTGAAGCTCGAAAAGGACGTCGCTACCATGCGTGCGATCGCCGAGGAGGCCTTCGCACTCGTGCGCGAATACAAGGGCTCCCATTCGGGCGAGCACGGCGACGGGATCGTCCGTTCCGAATTTCACGAGGCGATGTTCGGCTCGCGTCTCGCGCGCGCCTTCGAGGAGGTGAAGAGCGGCTTCGACCCCGAAAACCGTCTCAATCCCGGCAAGATCGTCGCCGCACCGAAGATGGATGACCGCACGCTGATGCGTTATCCGCCTGGCTACCGGGTGGAGGATTTCCAGACGGCCTTCGACTGGTCGGCCTGGCCGGGCGCTGCCGGCGGGCTTCAGGGCGCCGTCGAGATGTGCAACAACAACGGGGCCTGCCGCAAGGCCGTCGGCGGCGTCATGTGCCCGAGTTACCGGGTGACCCGCAACGAGCGGGACGTGACGCGCGGCCGGGCGAACACGCTGCGGCTCGCGCTTTCGGGCCAGCTCGGCGAGGACGCGCTCCTCTCCGACGAGATGGCCGAGACGCTGAAGCTCTGCGTCTCCTGCAAGGCCTGCCGGCGCGAATGCCCGACCGGCGTCGACATGGCGAAGATGAAGTCCGAAGTGCTCCATCAGCGGGCGAAATCCAAGGGATATTCCCTGAAGGACCGGATGATCGCCGGCCTTCCCCGCTATGCGCGTACGGCCGCCGGGATGGGGTCGCTTTTGTCCCTGCGCGAGAAGCTTCCGGGTCTTGCCGGACTTTCGGAAAAGCTGCTCGGCTTTGCCGCCGAGCGCACCCTGCCGGCCTTCCGTCGCGACTGGTTCCGCGATGGCGAGGGCGATGTTCCGCAGGCCGTCCGCACGGGCGGTCGCGCCCCTCGAAAGGATACGACGATCGATGTCCTCGCCGGCGATGCGCCGGACGATGCGATCGCCCTCAACCCCGAGGGCGCCGGAGCCGACACGCGCATGGCCGGCTCTCCGGCGCCCATGCGCGGCGCCGAACGGGGCCGGCATCCCGAGCCAGGCGGTGAGGCGCCGGCCGGTATCGTCCTCTTCGCCGATACCTTCGATCGCTATTTCGAGCCGGACATCCTGCGTGCCGCGGTGAAGGTGCTCTCGCATACGGGATATGCGGTGAGGACCGCGCGCTCGCCGAACAGTCGCCGCCCGCTCTGCTGCGGACGGACCTATCTCGCCACCGGAATGATCGACGAGGCGCGCCGGGAGGCCAAGGCGACGCTCGAAGCGCTGACGCCTCTTCTCGAGGCCGGCCACGTCGTCGTCGGGCTCGAGCCCTCCTGCATTCTGAGCTTCCGGGACGAGTTTCCGGCGCTCCTTCCGGGCAAGGATGCAGAACGGCTCGCCGTGCGCTCGTTCCTTCTCGAGGAGTTCCTGGCTTCGGAGGCCGAGGCCGGTCGTCTCTCGCTTCCCTTCGATGGCCTCGCGCGCACCGTGAAGCTGCACGGCCATTGTCACCAGAAGAGTTTCGGGGCGATGCCGGCCGTCGAGAAGGCCCTTCGCCTCGTTCCGGGGCTCGATCTCGAAGTGATCGAATCCTCCTGTTGCGGCATGGCCGGTGCCTTCGGCTACGATGCCGAGACGATCGAGGTGTCGAAGGCCATGGGTGAGTTGTCGCTGCTTCCGGCGGTGCGGGCGGCCCCGCAGGACGCGATCATCGCGGCCGACGGAACGTCGTGCCGGCACCAGATCGCGGACGGGGCCGGGCGCAAGGCTCTTCACGTGGCGCAGATTCTAGCCGATGCTCTCGCCGGGAACGAGAGTGCGAAGGGCGGCGATGACGCAAAGAGGTGAGGACTATGCCATCGAGGCGGTCGCCAGACCGTCTCTTTCGTCGGAGCTCGTCGAGCGTATGCGCGAGATGATCCTCGAAGGCGAGCTCGAGGCGGGAAAGAAGGTGCCGGAGCGCCGCCTGACCGAACTCTTCGGCGTCTCCCGCACGCCCTTGCGCGAAGCGATCAAAATCCTCGCCCACGAGGGCTATGTCGCCCTCGTTCCAAATCGCGGGGCCGTCGTCGCCGAGGACGACGAGGCAGAGATCGACGAGCTGTTTCCCATTCTGGCAGCCCTCGAGGGCTTGGCCGGCGAACTTGCGGCCTTGCGTGCGGACGAGGCGATGATCGGAGAGATCACCGAGCGCACGGATGCCCTGCGCCGCAGTTTCGAGAGCCGGGACCGCCTCGTCTATTTCGAGACCAACCAGGCGATCCACGACGGATTGCTGGAGGCGTCCGGCAACCGGTCGCTCATCCGCCAGCACGGCCTCATCGCGCGCCGGATCTTTCGCGCGCGCTATCAGGCCAATCTGTCGGAGATCCGCTGGCGCGAGGCGATCGAGGAGCACGAGGCGATGAGCGCCGCACTGAAGCGCCGCGATCCGGAAGGCCTCGGCCGCACGATGCGCGCCCATCTGATGAACAAGCTGCGCTCGATACGCGAGGGGCGGGAGGCAAAGCGAAAGGGCAGCGAGGCCCGGACCGCCGCCTCGGCTGGCGAATTCGCCTGAGGGCGGAGCCGGGACCCTGCCTGAAGTTGCCTCGCGCTGCCGCTACCGGCCCTTCCAAGCGGGTTTGCGCTTGGCGAGAAACGCGTCGACGCCTTCCGCGAAATCGGCGCTGCCATAGACGCGCTCGATCCAGTCCGCATCTTCGGGCGGTGTCGCCTTGAGGCGCAGGAACAGGGCCCGGCTCGCGGCGATGGTGAGCGGGGCGGCGCTCGTCAGCTTGCCGAGCTGCTTCTCGACCACCCCATCGATCTCCTCCCTGGAGGCGAGGAACGAGGCAAAGCCGATCTGATAGGCGCGTTCGCCGTCCATCATCTGGGAGAGGAGAAGCAGCGCCTTGGCCTGGGCGAGGCCGAGCACCCGTTCGAGCCGTGCGAGATTGCCGGCCGAGAGGCAATTGCCGAGGGTCTGCGCGATCGGCACGCCGAACCGCGCATCCGGCGTCGTGATGCGGATATCGCAGGCAGCCGCCATTGCGAGCCCGCCACCGACCGCCGCGCCTTCCACGACGGCGAGCGTCGGTGCGGGCAGGCTCTCGATCCGAGCGATCGTCGCATCGATGCGCTTTTCGTAGTCGAGCCCGTCGCGGCCACTCTTGAACGCGGTGAATTCCGAAATGTCGGTTCCTGCGACGAAGGTGCCTTCCGCGCCTCTGAACACGATCGCCTTCAGGTCCTCGCGCGCCTCCAGCTCGTCGCAGATCTCGGCGAGCCGTCCATACATGTGGAAGGTCATGGCATTGCGGGCCTTCGGCCGCGCGAACGTCACATGGGCGACGTCGCCGCGATAGTCGAGGTGGACCTCGCCGCGCCGCTCGCTCTCGCTCTTCACGTCACGCGCTTCGGACATTGTTCGCCTCCTTCCCGCTGGGGCCGAGACCGAGTTCGGCGAGGATTTCGTCGCGGTGTTCGTTGAGAAGCGGGGGATGCCTGCGCACCTGCTGCGGGGTGCCGCGCAGCTTGACCGGGAACCCGATATTGTTGACCCGGCCCTCGACCGGATGATCGATCGGCATCACCATCTCGCGCGCTTCGGCATGGGGATTGCCGAGCGCTTCGGAATAGTCCTGGATCGATCCGGCCGGAATGCCGGCGGCGAGCAGCGTCTCCACCCAGTCTTCGCGGGTGCGCGTCAGGAGAACGGTTTCGAGCTCCTCGATCAGCGCGATCCGGTTCTTCAGGCGTAGTGCATTGGTCGAGTAGTCGGGATGATCGACGAGATCGGAGCGATCGAGCAGGTCGCAGAGCTTGGCGAACATGCGGTCGTTGTTGGCCCCGAGCACGAAATAGCCGTCCTTGGCGCGGACGGCCTGATAGGGCGCGGCCATCTGGTTCGCGGTGCCGGTCCGTTCGGGGATCGTGCCCGTTCCCCAGTAGTTGCAGATGTCCCAGATCGCGAAGGACAGGCCCGCCTCGTAGAGCGATGCGTCGATATACTGGCCCTTGCCGCTTTTCTCCCGGCCGATGAAGGCACTGAGAACGGCGTAGACGGTGAAGAGCGCGCATCCGATATCGGCGAGCGGGGCGCCGGATTTCGCCGGCGGGCTGTCGGGATGACCGGTGATCGACATGACGCCGGAGGCGGCCTGGGCCATCAGGTCGAAGCCCGGCCGCTTCCACCAGGGGCCGGTCTGCCCGAAGCCGGAGATCGAGGCGTAGATGATCTTCGGATTGATCTTTGAGATCGCGTCGTAGTCGATGCCGAGCTTCTTCATGACGCCCGGCCGATAGTTCTCGATGATGACGTCGGCTGTCTTGGAGAGTTCGAAGAAGACGTTACGGTCCTCCTCGGCCTTCAGGTCGAGGACGATCGAACGCTTGTTGCGATTGAGGTTGATGAAGCCGAGGCTGTCGTCGCCCTGAAGCTTGAAGCCCATGGAACTGCGGGTCTGATCGCCCGTCGGCGGCTCCACCTTGATGACGTCGGCCCCCAGATCCCCGAGGAGCATGCAGGCGAAGGGGCCGGCCATGACCTGGCTGACATCGATCACGCGGATGCCTTCGAGGGGGAGGCGGTCGCTGTCCGCATTCATGGATATGTCGTCCTTTCGAAAGCTCGCCGGCACGACCGCTCCTTCTCGGAGAGGCCGTGCCGTGAGTGTTCGGATCAGTAGAAGATGTGGACCAGGAAGAGGGAGATCCCGGGCAGGTAGGTGCAGATCAGGAGCAGCGCGAGCAGCGCGGCGATGAACGGCAGGTTGACCTTGGTCGTCTCCCAGATGTCCGATTTCGCGATCGAACAGGCCGCGATGAGAACCGATGCGACCGGCGGCGTCTGCTGCCCGATGGCAAGGTTCAGCGTCACGACGAGGCCGAAATGGACCGGATCGATGCCGGCGGCCAGAACGATCGGCATCACGATCGGAACCACGAGGATGATCGCGGCCGCCGAATGCAGGAACATGCCGAGAAGCAGGAAGGCGATGTTCAGCATCAGGAGGATGAGATACTTGTTGTCCGTGACGCTGGCGATGCTCATGGCGAGCTTCTGCGGCACCTGCGCCTCGGTGAGGAAGCCGCCGATGAGGTAGGAGGCGGCGACGAGAAGCATCACAACGGCCGTCTGCAGGCCGCTGTCGACCAGCGCCTTGTAGAGCGAGCCGATATCGAATTCGCGGTAGACGACGATCGAGATGAAGAGGGCCGCCACGACCGCGAGTGCCGCGCCCTCGGTGGCTGTGACGATGCCGCCGAAGATGCCGCCGAGGATGATGACCGGAAGCATCAGGGCCCAGCCGGCTTCCTTGAAGCGGAGCCAGACATTGGAGATCTCGAAGCGTTCCTCAATGGGGAAGTTGTAGCGACGCGCCTGCACGTAGGCGGCGACCGCGAGGCAGATCGCGCCGACGATGCCCGGGCCGAAACCCGCGACGAACATCTTCACCACCGATTGCTGCGCCATGACCGCGTAGAGGATCATCGGGATCGACGGCGGCAGGATGATCGCCAGGCTCGATGCCGACGAGCAGATGGCGGCCGAGAATTCCTTCGAATACCCCTTGCGACGCATGGCCGGGATGAGGATCGAACCAAGCGCTGCGACGCCCGCGACGGCGGAGCCGGAGATCTCGGCGAAGAACATCGAGGCGCCGATCACCACGAAGGAGAGGCCGCCGCGAACGAAGCCGACGAGGGCGGAGGCGAAGGCGACGAGCCTCTTCGAGATGGAAGAGGCGTTCATGATCGAGCCGGCGAGGACGAAGAGCGGGATCGCCAGAAGCGGGAAGCTCGAGGCTCCCTCATACATGGTGAGAGCCATGTTGGGCAGCATGTCCGCACCCTGGACGGCCACGATCGCGACGATCGCGACGATGCCGAGCGCCACCGCGATCGGGACGTTCAGAAGGGCAAGCGCGAACATGCCGATGAGCATGTAACCAATGGTCATGAGATGCCTCCCGTTCCCTTGTCCTTGCCATGGCGCGCGTCGGTGGACACGGGCTCGGCGCCGCTCGGCTGCTGGACCTCGTCCACATGGCCGCCGAGCGCCTCTTTCAATTCGTGATCCATGAAATTGCCGCGCCGCGCGTCCTCGATCATCTCGGGGGTGCGCATGGCTTCCGCGATCATGAAGAGGACCGCGCCGAGCGGAATGATGCCCTGGGTGATCTGCACCGATACCGAGGGCAGCGAGGTCATCGTCATTCCGTCGAGGATGACGAGCACTTCCCAGCCGGCATAGGCGAGAAGGATGAAGAAGCCGAAGACGCAGAGTTCCGCGAGGATGACCGAGGCGACCCTCAGGTTCTGCGGCAGCGCGTTGACGAGGCCGGGGAAGCCGATATGCGCGCCCTTCGCGGCCGCGAGCGCGCTGCCGAAATAGGTCATCCAGACGAGGCCGACCGAGGCCACCTCGTCATACCAGGAGAGCGAAGCGTCCATGTAGCGAAAGACCGTCCCGGCGATGATCAGGACGGTCAGTGCCGCCACGATGAGGCCGGTGATGGCTTCGAGCAGGCGCTGATAGGAGCGTCTGACCAGTTGAAGCGATTGCATGGAGTTATCCAAGTGTGATGGAGCGATCGAAGCGCCGCGTTCCGCTTGCCCCTCCCGCAGGACAAGCGGGATCGAGCCGATGGGCGACACTGCGCCAACGGTGCGGAACGAGATGCGAGAAGGGGAAGACTATCGTCTGCGTCCGGTCCGGCCCCTTGCGGGATCGATCCAGGATCAATGCGCTCACGGGCACCCGCTCGGCGGCGGATGCCCGTGACGGGTCCGCGCTTACTGCCCTGCGAGAGACTGGGCCTTGTCGATCATGGCCTGCGAGCCTTCGACCGAGGAAGCGAACTGCTCGTAGATCGGCTTGCTGGCCTCGATGAAGGCCTCGCGGTCGACCTCGTTGACCTGCATGCCCGCATCGATCAGCTTCTGCAGAAGCTCCTCGTCGAGCTGGGCGGCGATCTCGTAGACCCGATCCTGCATCTCCACGGCGGTTTCCGTCAGGATCTGCTGAACCTCGGGGTCGAGGCGGCCGAAGCTGCGTCCCGCCGTGACATAGGCCGGCGTGTAGACGTGATTGCTCTTCGACAGGTAGTCCTGCACCTCGTAGAGACGCGAGGGATAGATCTGGGCGTAAGGGTTTTCCTGCCCGTCCATTACGCCGGTCTGCAGAGCGACGAACACCTCCGAAAAGGCCATCGGGCTCGGGGTCGCGCCATAGGCCTCGAACATCTTCACGCGCCATTCGCCGCTCGGCGTGCGCAGCTTGATGCCCTTCAGATCCTCTGGCTTCACGATCGGATGGCGATTGTTGGTGATCTGCCGGAAGCCGTTCTCCCAGACGCCGAGGACCTTGAAGCCCGACTCTTCGGCGACAGGTGCCATTTCGGGCATCACCACCTCGTCGCGGATCTTCGCCATGTGCTCGCGGTCGTTCACGAGATAAGGCATGTCGAACAGGCCGAAGATCGGGATCTGCGAGGACATGACGGAGGAGGGCAAAGCGAGATCGACCGTGCCGAGCTTCAGCTTCTGCAGCATTGCATTGTCGTTGCCGAGCTGGCTCGACCCGTAGACGACGACCTTCGCCTTGTCGCCGAGCTTCTCGTTCGCCTTCTCGGCGAACTCTTCGGCGCTGAGCGCGAAGAGCGAGCCGGGCTCGCCCACATGGCCGAATTTGACTTCCGTCTGGGCGAGGGCCGCCGACGTCGTGCCGAGAGCGATCGTCAGACCGATCGCGAGAATGCCACCGAATTTCATGGAGTTCCTCCCTGTAGATCCCGATGCGGTATCTCGCCCTTGTCGCCGGATGGCGGGCGAGGCCGCGATGGATGGGGACGGCGCTCGAGAACGCTCCCCCCTCTCGAAGGCGTATCTCCCAATACGCCCTTTCGGCCGGCGGCGATCCGCTCGCCGATTCCCGGACACATCCGGTGATCGGCATTCGAACCCCCGCGATTTACGACGGCCTTCAAACTTTATAATGTATAAAATATGCGGCGAGTCAACCGGCGGTTCGTAAGGTTGCAAGCCTTCTGCGGGCCCAGTGCGAGGAGAGGAGGCGTGGGTCGAGGGAAAGGTCGCATCGGACCCGTCGAATGGGTCGCGGAACAGAACCGAGCCGGCCTTCGAAGAGTGTGCTAAGCCGCTTTGGCGCGCCGGAACGGTCGCTTCGCCAGCACGCATGCACATGCTATCGCAGGTCGTCGCGGCATCGATTCGCGGCGGTTGCGTCCGATCGGTGCCGGGGCAGGTCTCGCGCCGTCCCGAAGGAGTTGAGAGAATGAGCAGAACGGGACCGAGAATGGCGACGATCGAAGGCAAGGAGGGCACGGGCAGCCTGCGGACGGGCCAGACGATCCGCCGGAACTATCTGCACGATACGGCCGCGACGCGGTTGCGCGAGATGATCCGCTCCGGCGCCTTCAAGCCCGGAGATCGCATCAACGAGGGCGATCTCGCGGTCTCCTTCGGCATTTCGCGCACGCCCATGCGCGAGGCGATCAAGATGCTGGCGGCGGAGGATCTCCTCGAGATCCTGCCCAATTACGGTCCGCGCGTGCGCCTGATCGATCGGGCCGAGCTCGTCGAGATGCTCGAGATCATCGCCATACTGGAGGCGACGGCCGGCGAGCGGGCCTGCGCGCTCGTCAACGATGCGGATATCGAAGAGCTTCAACGCCTCCACGATGCGATGCTCGACGCCTGGAAGGCGGGAGACAAGGCCGGCTATTTCGACCGAAACCGCCAGATCCACGATGCGATCGTCCGCCTGTCCGGCAATACGACGCTTCAGCGCATCTATCATTCGCTCTCGGGACGCATCCAGGTCGCCCGCTACTCCTCGAACAAGACGGACGAGCAGTGGAAGAGGGCGGTCGGCGAACATGAAGCCATGCTGCGCTTCCTGCGCGAGCGCGATGCCGCAAGCCTCTTCTCGGTGATGCGCGACCATGTTCGCAGTCAGGAAAACGTCATCGCTCTGGCTTATGGCGTCGAAGCCGACGCGGCCCGACGGGCGTAGTCGCGGCGGTGTTCTGCCGGCACGCGCATGCGTGACGAGTTCGATGAAGATCCGGCACTAAGTCTCTGACGAATAATCGCAATGCCGCTTCCGGTCTTGTCCGGTGGTCGGCGTCGCTCGGCCGGCAAGCTCCACCATGTCGCCGCTTCGTTTGCATTATGCGACTATATTTGCAATATCGTATGAATGATCGACGACCGTGCCGTGACCGCCCTTGCCGCCCTTGCCCATGCCGATCGCCTGGCGGCCTTTCGCATGCTCGTGCGCGCGGGACCCGGCGGCATGCCATCCGGCGAGATCGCCGAGGCGCTCGCCATTCCCGCAACCCGCACGAGCTTTCACCTCGCGGCTTTGGAGCGGGCAGGGCTGCTGCGTTCCTCACGCGATGGGCGCCGCATTCTCTACTCGGCGAACTACGAGGAAATGCGCGCGCTTCTCGCCTTCCTCACCGAGGATTGCTGCGGCGGAAAGCCGGAAATCTGTGCGGGGCTCGGCGATTTGACGAGCATCTGCCAACCGAAGGTCTCTTCATGAGCATCCAGATCTACCACAACCCCGCCTGCGGCACGTCCCGCAACGCGCTCGAGATGATCCGCCTGTCCGGAGAGGAGCCGGAGATCGTGGAATATCTGAAGACCCCTCCGAGCCGGGAGCGGCTCGTGGAACTCGTCGGCCTGATGGGCATCCGGCCCCGCGATCTCCTGCGCGAGAAGGGGACGCCCTATGCCGAACTCGGCCTCGGCGACGAGAGCCTGTCCGGCGACGACCTTCTCGATGCGATGATCGCCCATCCGATCCTCATCAATCGGCCGATCGTCGTCACCGAAAAGGGCGCAGCTCTCTGCCGGCCATCGGAGAGAGTGCTTGCGCTTCTCGACAATCCAGTCGCCTCCTTCACCAAGGAAGACGGCGAACACGTCTCCGCGGCGTCGGCGACATGACGTCCGGTTCGCCGGCCGACCTGCCGAGCGCGATGGACGAAGCTCTGCGCCCGATCGATGCTGCAGCCCTTGCCGCGCCGGGCAGCCCGATGCATGCGCCCCGCATTCTCGTTCTCTACGGCTCGATCCGCGAGAGGTCCTATTCGCGCCTCCTGTCCGAGGAAGCGGGCCGCCTCCTCGCATGGTTCGGCTGCGAGGTCCGGACGTTCGACCCGACCGGCCTGCCGCTTCCCGATGGCGCCGAGCCGGACCATCCGAAGGTGAGCGAACTGCGCGATCTGGCGGACTGGTCGGAAGGCATGGTCTGGGTCAGTCCCGAGCGCCACGGCGCGATGACGGGCATCATGAAGGCGCAGATCGACTGGATCCCGCTCGCCCTCGGCGCCAAGCGCCCGACACAGGGCAAGACGCTCGCGGTGATGGAGGTCTCCGGCGGTTCTCAATCGTTCAATGCCGTCAACCAGATGCGCATCCTTGGCCGCTGGATGCGCATGGTCACGATTCCGAACCAGTCCTCGGTCGCGAAGGCGTTTCTGGAATTCGACGAGGCGGGGCGCATGAAACCCTCCGCCTATTATGCCCGTGTCGTCGATGTCTGCGAGGAACTCGTGAAGTTCACATGGCTGATGCGCGGTCGCGGCGACTATCTGACGGACCGTTATTCCGAACGCGCCGAGGATGCCACCGCCCTGTCCGAACGCGTGAACCAGCGCTCGCTCTGACCCCCTTCATCCCCGCCTGTCAGCTTTCGGACGACCATGCTCGCTCTTGCCATCTTCATCGTCACCCTCGTCTTCGTCATCTGGCAGCCGAAGGGCCTCGGCATCGGATGGTCGGCGCTCGCCGGGGCGGCCGTCGCGCTCGCAACCGGCGTGGTCGACTGGGGCGATGTCGGAACGGTCTGGCACATCGTCTGGGATGCGACCTTCACCTTCGTCGCCCTCATCGTCATCTCGCTGATCCTCGACGAGGCGGGCTTCTTCTCATGGGCAGCGCTGCACGTCATCCGCTGGGGCAAGGGCAGGGGCCATCGTCTCTTTCCCCTGATCATCCTGCTCGGCGCCGTGATCGCCGCCTTCTTCGCCAATGACGGCGCGGCCCTTCTTCTTACGCCCATCGTTCTCGCCATCCTCCTGAGGCTTGAGGTCCCGGCCGCAGGTGCGTTCGCTTTCACCATCGCCTGCGGCTTCGTCGCAGACACGGCGAGCCTGCCCCTCGTCGTCTCGAACCTCGTGAACATCGTCACGGCGAACTTCTTCGGCGTCTCGTTCGATCGCTATGCGGCGGTGATGGTACCGGTCAATTTCGTCTCGGTGATCGCGACGATCGGCGTTCTCTGGCTCTGCTTCCGCAAGGATATCCCGGTCTCCTATCCGTTGGAGCGCCTCGAAGAGCCCCGTTCGGCCATCGCGGACCACGCGGTTTTCCGCGCGGCCTTTCCCCTGCTCGCCCTTCTTCTCGTCGCCTATTTCGTGACCGGCCAACTCGGCCTGCCCATCGCCTTCGTCACGGGCGCGGCGGCGGTCCTGCTCCTTGCGGTCGCGGGGCGCTGGTGGTCCGGCGGCCGAGGCGCGGTGGTGGATCTCAAACGGGTTCTCGCCGACGCTCCCTGGCAGATCGTCCTCTTCTCGATCGGCATGTATCTGGTGGTCTACGGCCTCGGAAATGCGGGACTGACCGAGATCGCATCCAGCGTCCTTTCCTGGCTTGCCGCCGAGGGAGACCTTGCTGCGACCGTCGGAACCGGCGTCGTCGTCGCCGCGCTTGCCTCGATCATGAACAATCTGCCGGCGACACTCGTCGGCGCGCTCGCCATCGACAGGGTAGACGTCGCCCCGATGACGCGCGATCTGATGATCTACGCGAATGTCGTCGGCAACGATCTCGGCCCGAAATTCACGCCCATCGGCTCGCTCGCGACCCTTCTCTGGCTTCACGTTCTCGCCGGAAAGGGCCAGCGCATCAGCTGGGGACAGTATGTGAAGGTGGGCGTGGTCCTCACCCCGCCGGTCCTCATCCTGACGCTGATGGCGCTCTGGCTCTGGCTCCCGCTCATATCCTGACGAGGGTGCCTGGGTCCGCCCGGTTCTTGCGAGCCACGGACTCAATTCAGGTGATGGGTCCGAGCGTCCGGCTTTCCGCTGACGTGACGGATGGTCCGAAAACCGGGACCAGTTTTCGATCCTATGCTCTCTGTCTCCCGATGCCGTCGGCGGAGAGCGGTTGAAGACCACATCTTGAGTTGAAGCCCCCATTTCGATGTGTACGCCGAGGCTTCTTCTTTGATGTGAAAGCCGAGGCCGCTTCGTCCGAAGAATGGCGCCGAAAGCCAACTGTCTCCGGCCTTTCGCAAAGCACTTCGCCGCCGGCTCCGACGGCAGGACGCCGCGAAGCGTCCGGCAGATTTCGTGCCTCCGACACGGCGATCCGAAAAACACGCCATTGGCGAACCTCTCCACTTGTCATCCGCCCCATCATCTTGGTAAGGAGCCGGCGCGCTTCCAACCGAAGCGCACGACCTGCATCCTCGGCAATCCGGCAAGACGACGCCGGCCATCCGAGCGTTGCGAACCCGCCCATGCGGGAACCTCGTGGAGAGGTGGCAGAGTGGTCGAATGCACCGCACTCGAAATGCGGCATACGTTAATAGCGTATCGGGGGTTCGAATCCCCCCCTCTCCGCCATGGATTTTCCACTCTCCGCCATTTAAAATCCCGCTTATTCACGCATTCGACCCGATCGACACACCCGTTTTGGGAGTGTGGGAATGTCGGTTTTGGCTGGTGTATCGTCCGGTGTATCGTGCCGTGTATCGCGTGGGGGGTCACCGAAGCGGACCGAATCGGACGTCAATCGACGCGGGGCGGGTCCTTTTCTCGTCCGGTCCGGGACGATCTATCTCTTTCAGGTCCGCCTTCCGAAGGATCTTGGTGGCGGTCGCTCGAGGCCGCCGATCCGTATCAGTCTCGGCGCCTGTTCGGCGCGCGAGGCACGGCGCAAAGCCGACCTCCTTGCAGCTCACGCACGGGGGCGGTTCGATGAACTGAGAGGCAGACGATTGGCTGGAAGCAAAGATGAGGACGGCGGGCCAGTGGAGGACAGGACGCCGACCTTCTCAGGAGAAACCTCGGAAGAGGCGCTGGTCGAGATGCGGGGATGGCTGAAGGCGTATCATTCCTTCATCGCTGGCGAGGCTCCCCGCCCGAGCCCGGAAGAAGAAGCTTCGTTCGAGGGAATGCGCGGGCTTGTCGCCATCGCGCGCGAGATCGCCAAAGGCTCCGAAGGCAATCCGCTGATTGTCGACAGTGCGGATATTCTGAAAGAAAAGTACGTCGACAAGTTCATGGCGACGGCGACGTCCGCAGACGCGATCAAGTCCGCAGATGCGAAGCCAGCTCCTGTGATGGCGCCTCAAGCTGCCGCTCAGGCGATTGAAACTCCGGCGGCAGCCGCTCCGCAAACGATGACCGACGCTCGGCAGGGCTTGTCGACGCCCTCACCAATGCAGGAACCGCTGGACGAGCATGGACAGAAGATCCCTGCATTCAAGCTTGATCGCCGCTTCGTGCAGCGTCCGGCCTCGACGATGCCGCTTTTCAGCGAAGTCTCGGACGACTATCTGGCGGCCCGGGAGGATGCTTCCGGGGGTAAGAACAAGGATCTCAAGACAGCCCGCTTTCGGCGGGACCTCTTCATCGAGCTGATCGGAGACCATCCCGTCGACACATATGACGGGTCCGACCTTCAGGCCTATATCAGTCTCCTGACCTTCTGGCCCGCCAGCGTCGCGGAACGTCCAAAGCACTTGACGGCGCGCGAGATCATCGACCGCAACCGCGATCTCCACGCCAAGCCGCTGGCGCGCAAGGCGCTTCAGGAGGGCTATGTCAGCATCGTCAAGACGATGATCGGTTACAAGGTCGCGACGCTCGGCTACAACAACCCGTTCACGTATGTTCGGGTCTGGTGGCCGAACACGGCGGCGCCTCCCGTTTCGGCCGAGCCTCTGAGCGCGGAAAAGATTTCCGCGATCTTCAAGGTCGGGGTTGAGAGCGGGCTTCTCGACAATGCCTTGCTTCCACTGCTCGGGCACTTGACCGGACGACGTCTCGGCCTGCTCATTCACCTGAAAGGTCACGACTTCCGCGAGAAGTATCACGGCGTTCACGTGGCGCAGACATCCGGGATCACGCAGATCAACGGCGTCTGGAAGCGTGTCCCATACAAAACGAATGCGAGCACGAACTTCTTCGTTCTCAACGACTTTCTCGATGAGATCGGCTTCGTGCATTGGGCGAAGGGGCTGGGCGACGCTTTCCTGTTTCCCGAACTCATGCGCCTTGCCGATCCGAGCAAGAGCG
>NZ_QURL01000006.1 GCF_003403015.1 Fulvimarina endophytica | reverse complement strand
CCGACACCCATATCGTGCCGGTTCTCGTCGGCGATCCGGACCTGTGCAAACGGGCCTCGGACCATCTTCTCCACCGTCACGGCATCTATATCCAGCCGATCAACTACCCGACCGTCCCGCGCGGCACCGAGCGCCTTCGCATCACCCCGACGCCGCTCCACGACGATGCCCGCATCGATCACCTGAAGGCCGCCCTCGTCGAGACCTGGAACGCCGTCGGCATCCCGTTCCGGTCCGAAGCCAAGGTGCTGGAAGCCGCGCAATAGCCGTTCCCGGTCGAGCACGGACCGCCCCTGACCCCGTTATGCCGGCCGTGGCGCGGCAATGGCGAGTTCGCGATTTGGTGCCGGGACCTCTACACTTTTCTTTGGCTGCTAAACCGCATGGGATGCGCCGCCCTAGTCACAGGGCGGACGCCCCAAAGCGCCAGTCCGAAACCAGGGGGTTCAGCCCTGATATTCCGGCATGTTCTGGAGCTCCTCGCGCGTCATCTGCGTCCTCAGATGACCCATGTCGAGGGAAAGCTGGTCGAGCTGGAAGATCACCGTCTTCTCGCCGATGCCGAGGAAACCGCCGATCTCGACCGTGATGGCCCGCGCATTGCCGTTCTGGTCGCCCAGAACCGATTCCACCTCTCCGATCTCGCCGCCATCCGCGCCGATCACGGTCATGTCCTCGACCTGATCGGCCATGAGGTTGAGAGAGGGGACGGGGGCATTGTCGTCCTCGATCGGCACGAGCACCGCCTCGGCCTGACCGCTCGGCGCTGCCGGTGCGGCCTGATCGTTCGTCGGGGCGGGCGCTGCCGGATCGCTCGTCGCGGCCGAACCGGCCGAGGGCTGGGTGGCATCGGTCGAGGGCTGCGCTGCATCCTGCGCGAAGGCCATTCCGGCGATGAGGAGGAGCGAGGCGGTGAGAGCGGCGACTTTCATGGGGGTTCCGTTCCTGATGATGGTCCGAGATAACGCGGCGCGCCGCGTTTGGCTCCCGTTCCGGCAGGCGCCTACAGCATCGGACCGAAAGGTGGTCCCGGTTTTCGGGCCATCCGATGCGTCAGCAAGAAACAGGAGCCTCGGACCCGATTCTTGAATCGGGTCCAAGGCTCTAGCGCCCGAGGGCGGCGCGAACGGCCTCCCGCATCAGGCGAACGCGATTGGCCGAGCGCTTCGAGTTCTCGAGGGAGCGCGCCACCGCGTCCACCTCGCCTTCCAGTCCCGGCTTCATGCCGAGGACCATCGTGCCGATCGCGATGCGATCGTGCCAGAAGCGGTTCATCACGAAATGATCGGGGACCGCGCAGGAATCGGCCCGGCCGATCGTCGGATCGGCAACGAGGATGCGCGTCACCGCGGCCATGATCTGCTGGCCGGGCGAGGCCTTGGCGTAGGTTTCGTTATAGGCGCTCTTCCACGTATAGGCCTCGCCCTGATCGACGAGGAGAACGAGGCTCGCGATCGCCTCCCCGTCGAGGCGAAGGGTGAAGATCCGCGCCCGGTCATGGGCGGCCAGATCGTTGAGCGCCTCGCGTGCGAAGGCCGAGCGGAAGCGATCGCTGATCAGCGCGCTGCGGGCACGGCCCTTCCAGCCGGAGGCCTCGAGGATGAAGAAGTCCTCCAGCGCCGTGCGGAAAGCGTCGGGTTTCCTCGCAATGTCGAGACGCAACTGGCCCTGGCTTTCGAGGAGGCGCCGACCACGCTCCAGTTCGCGCCGCCGCTTGCCCGTCAGCGCGGCATCCGCCGGCGACTGGCACGAAAGCGCCGCGCGCTCGAACTCGTTGATCATCTTCAAGGGAAGAGACAGCTCTGAAGCTGCCTGCGAGAGCGTCCGCGCCATGCCGCCATGGGCGCGGATATCGGGGAGGACGAGGATCGGCGGAAGATCCAGGACGCCCTCGGCGATCGTGCGCACGAGGCTTCGCACCGTTCCGACCGGGTTGTCGCCATCGATCGGCAGACTGCCGACGGGACCGAAGGGATGGCTCCAGACCCGCATGACCGAACGCCGCGAGAACCGTCCGGTCCGCTCCAATGAATAGGGCAGAAGCAGGCGCAACCGGCTGTGGTTCGCAGCTTCGTCGCGCATGACGAGAAGGCGAACCCGGCGGTCTTCGAGGCGCGGCATGGCGGGTACGAGGAAACGCGGATCGTAGAAGATGTTGCGCTCGATCGCGCGTTCGGAGAGATGCGTGAGTTCGGAGATCAGCCCGAAGGCGTCGCGTGGCTCGTAGATCGAAAGACGGCGGCCGGAACCTGAGCCCGCGGCGTTCACCTCCACCAGCGGCGTCGGGCGCAGCCCGATCTCCAGGCCGTTATCCGCCTTCGCACCGCGATGGGGTATGCTGACGAGCCTCGCTGTCATGGATGTGATGGCCTTCGCAAGATTGGTCGGTCGGCCCCGAGACGTGTCGGGGTCCCTCATGGCGGCCGATCCTTGCATGAAAGCTTTAAGGGCTCATTGCCCGCCTCCGGACGTCGGGCGCCGAAGCCGGGGGTCCTTCGCGGGCCTCAGCCCCGGAACCCGTCCTCCTCGAGGAAGGCCGCTTCTTCCGGGGTCGTCTCGCGTCCGAGAACGGCGTTGCGATGGGGAAAGCGGCCGAAGCGCGCGATGATATCCCTATGATGGCGAGCGAACTTGCGATTCTCCTCGCTGCCGACGACCTCCATCCATTCGACGCAGGCATCCTGATCGGCGAGATCCTCCGAATGCATCAGGGGAATGGCGAGGAACTGGTTGATGTCTTCGGCCACCGTTTCGTGATCGCCGCGCTCCAGCGCCTTCACGCCGATCGTCTTGGCCTTCTCATCGGTCGCGAAGGCGCGAGGCGTGCCGCGGAACATGTTGCGCGGGAACTGGTCGAGCAGGATGACGAGGGCGAGCGCGCCGCGCGGCTCCTCCATCCATCCATCGAGAGCCCCCTCGGCCGCGCGCTCGTAGACGTCGAGAAACCGCTTGCGGATCGTCTCGTCGAACGCCTCGTCCTTGGAGAACCATTTCTCGGGCCCCGCATTCCACCAGAACTCGATGATCGCATCAGGTTCGACGCCGTATCCGCCCATCTCTCGCCAGTCTCCTCGTCTCGTATCGGGAACGCACCTGATATAGAGATCCGAACTGGACGGAAAAGACGACGAGCCGACGGATCTCTTCGATGCGGGAACTGGATTTGCGGGGGCTGCGATGCCCCCTGCCCACACTGAAGGCCCGCAAGGCGCTGAACGCGATGGCGCCGGGCGAGCGGCTGAGGGTGATCGCCGACGATCCGATGGCCGCGATCGACTTGCCGCATTTCCTCAACGCCTCGCACCATGCCCTTCAGGACAGCGGTAAGGAGGATGAGCGGCTCTGGTTCGTGGCCGTATCCGGAGGCGCGCCTCGGGACAGAATGGGCGAGAGCGACAAAGACTGAGTTTGCCCGCCACGGCCCGGGCCGCAGGGCGTGTCCTTGACGGCCCTGCGAGATCCGGTCAGCCGAACCGCATGCCCGGCACGGCCAGCGGATTGTCCTCGATCGCCGTGCGGTCCGGCGCATCGGTGCGCATCCCGCCGGTGAAGGCGGAGAAGAGATCACGCACCCGCTCCAGGTTGAGATTCTCGCCGATGACGACGAGGCGCGACTGGCGCACCGCCCCCTCGCGCCAGGCCGGCAGGCGGGCCGGCGGATGGAGGTAGCCGCGCACGCCGTGGAGGACGAGCGGCCGCTCGGGGTGTTCGCGTGTCAGGACGACGCCTTTCATCCTGAGGACGTTTCCGCCCTCGAACGTCGACAGCATTTCCAGGAAGGCGAAGACGGCCTGCTCTTCAATCGGCCGGTCGTGCACGAGCGACAGGGAGCGGATCGCGCCATGACGGTGACCGGCATCATGATGACGATGGTGGTGGTGGTCGCCATCGTGGCCATGAGAATGGACGTCGCCGCCATCTGCGCCGAAATTCTCTCTAGGACCGCCATCGCCGGTTTCGCGGCGGCCTTGCGAGCCGAGCCAGCGCTCGGGATCCGCGGGCGTGCCGTCGAGCCTCGACAGGCCGCAATCGAGGATGCGGCCGGCAAGCCTCTCCACCTGCGGCGCCTCGATGAGGTCCGCACCGGAATTGATCGCCCGGACCGCCTCGACCAGCCGGTCCTTGGCTTCGGGCGCGAGATCGGTCTTGGTGAGAAGCACGCGATCGGCCACCGCAAGCTGCCGCCTCGCCTCGATATTGGCATCCAGATTGGCGAGCCCGCCGATCGCATCGATCACGCAGACGATCGCGTCGAGCGCGTAGCTTTGCGAGAGGACGGGATGGGTCATGATGGCGGCGAGGATCGGGGTCGGATCGGCAAGGCCGGTCGTCTCCACCACGACACGCGCCAGAGGACGCCCGTCCTTGCGGCGTTCGGCAAGGCGCTCCAGCGTCTCCACGAGTTCGCCGCGCACCGAACAGCAGAGGCACCCGTCGGAGAGTTCGATCAGTCCGTCGCTGACCTCCGCCTCGACCAGAAGCTGATCGATGCCGACCTCGCCGAATTCGTTGACCACCACCGCCGTGTCGGTGACCGCAGGCTCGGAAAGAAGGCGGTTGAGAACGGTGGTCTTGCCCGCGCCGAGAAACCCGGTGAGGAGGGTCAGGCGGATGGGAGAACGGGACGGGGCATGGGAATCTGAAACGGTCGACATGGCCTCAAGATGGACCGGGCCGTCGGTCTCCGCAAGAAGACCCGGCGGCCGGCGGCGGCGCCGATCCGCCATGATCGCCCCGAACGCCTCCCCGGCCTGCGCCCTCAGCGCGAGGCGAAGTCGGGAATAGGCATTCCGGGCGCCGCCTCGCCTTCGATTTCCGGCGTATCGGGCGCAGCGGCCGCATCCACGATCTCCGCCGCATCGGCGGGATCGGCCCGGTCCCCGGCCTCGGCCTCGTTGCCCGGCTCGTCGACGCTCTCGCGCAGGATCGCGGCTGCGAGAAGATTGGCGGCGTCCTGGGGCTGGGAGGGGCGGAAATGCGGCAGCGGAATGCCGTAGTTCTCGATGAGCGCGATATCGGCCGGGAAGTTCGGGCCGGCCGTCGCCCCGCCGAGGGTGATCCGCACCGAATGAGGGGGCCGCCCCATCTCGTGCAGGAGCTCGGACCCGTAGACGACCTGCCGGTCTCCGCGATCGGCGACGCGGTCATTGGCCCGTGCCGTGCGTCCCTTGCCCGAGCAGATGAAGTCGCTGACATCGAGCGTCGGGCTCTCGTCGCCTGCGATCGGCAGATCGGTGACTTCTGTGTAGTCCGCGTCCGGATCGGCCTTGAAGGCGGCGTCGAAGAGTTCGGCGGACAGCGATTCGCGCTCGATGGTGCCGTTGGCGCCCATCACCACGGCAACGAGGGTGCGATCGTTCCGCGTGACGGCCGAGACGAGGTTGAAGCCGGCGGCGCAGATATAGCCGGTCTTCATGCCCTCGGCTCCGTCGAAACGGCCGAGGAGCTTATTGCCGTTCTGCATCAGCTTGCCGCCGAAGACGATCGCCTCGGTGCCGAACCAGTCCTTGTATTGGGGAAATTCGCGGCGAATGGTCATGCCGAGGATCGCGAGATCCTTGGCGCTCGAATGCTGGCCGTCGCCGGGAAGGCCGTGGGCGTTGACGAAGGTCGTGTCGCGCATGCCGATGAGCCCGGCCGTGCGGTTCATCATCGCGACGAAGGTTTCCGTCGATCCCTTGCCGAGAGCCTGACCGACCGCCGTCGCCACGTCGTTCGCCGATTTGACGAGGAGCGCGCGAACCGCCTCGTCGAGACGCATGACGGAGCCCGGCGGGATCCCGAGCTTCGAGGGTGCCTCGCCGGCGGCCTGGCGGGTCATCACCACGGGCATGTCCCAGGAGACGGAGCCGACCTCGACCGCCTTCATGGCGAGATAGGCGGTCATCAGCTTGGTGGTGGAGGCCGGGTAGCGCCGCTCGGTGGCATTGGTCTGCGACAGGACCTTGCCGGTCTTCACGTCGACGACGATCGAGGCAAGCGAGGTCTTGCCGTCCCGGGAGACCGCGCCGCTCGCATCGGCGGCAGTCGCCCCGGCCGTTTGCGCGCGGACGTCCTGCGGCAGCTGGAAGATCAGGCCGGCGGCCAGAAGGGCGGCAAAAACCGATCTCGTCGTCGAAAACAGCGACGTCATGCTCACTTCAAACCTCGTCCTTCCGCCAAGCCCTCGCAAAAGGCATCGGCCTTCGCAAAGGGCATCGGTGGATCCCCGTGGCCGATCGGCCATGGGCATGATAGTCTTTCGAATGTCTCGCGCATAACGAACGCATGTGACGCAAGAATGGCACAGACGGGGAGAATTTCGAGTCCGTGCATGCTCTTGCGTCAGCCCGTCTCACTGCTCCAAACCGGTCGCTCTCTTCATGCCCGTCAAGTCCGCCATCCTCGAACGCAGCCGCGAACATGCCGAATGGCGCCGGCATCTGCACCGCAATCCCGAACTCCTCTACGACGTCGTCGATACGGCCGCCTTCATCGCCGAGAAGCTGCGCAGCTTCGGCTGCGACAAGGTGGAGACCGGCATCGGGCGCACGGGCGTCGTCGGGCTGATCCACGGGCGCAAGGCCGATGGCCTCGTGATCGGCCTTCGCGCGGACATGGACGCCCTGCCGATCGTCGAGGAAACCGGCCTCGACCACGCCTCCACGCGCGGCGGGCTGATGCATGCCTGCGGCCATGACGGGCACATGACCATGCTGCTCGCCGCAGCCCGCGCGCTTTGCGAGACGCGAGATTTCGACGGCTCGGTCGCCGTGATCTTCCAGCCGGCCGAGGAAGGCGGCGCGGGCGGGAAGGCGATGGTAGAGGACGGGCTCTTCGAGCGGTTTTCGATCTCCCGGGTGTTCGGCATGCACAACCTGCCGGGCCTGCCGCTCGGCGAGTTCGCCATGCGGCCGGGTCCCATCATGGCGGCGGTCGACATCTTCAAGGTCACGGTGCGCGGCCGGGGCGGACATGCCGCCCTTCCCCACGGCACGACGGACCCGATCGTGACCGCGAGCGCCATCGTCCAGGGGCTCCAGTCCATCGTCTCGCGCAATCTCGATCCGCTTCGCAGCATGGTGGTCTCGGTGACCGAGTTCCATGCGGGATATGCGCACAACGTCATTCCCGACGAGGCGGTGTTTTCCGGCACGGTGCGCTGCCTTCGCCCGGAACTGCGCGACTATGCCGAGGAGCGCATCCGCGCGCTGGCCGAGAACATCGCCGCCGCCTACGGGGCCGTGGTGGATGTCGTCTGGCACAAGGGCTATCCCCCGACCGTGAACGATGCGGCGGAATCGGCGTTCTGCGCGGCCGTTGCGACGAACGTCGTCGGCGGCGAACGCGTGACGCCCGATACCCAGCCGCTGATGGCGGGCGAGGATTTCGCCTATATGCTGGAGGAACGGCCCGGCGCCTATGTCTTCATCGGCAATGGGGACAGCGCATCCCTGCACAATGCCCGTTACGACTTCAACGACGAGGCGATCGCGTTCGGCGCCAGTTACTGGGTGGAACTGGCCGAGACGGCTCTTTCGGCGAGGGGGTGACGGAAAGGGGTCGCCCGCCCCTCGCCTTCCGACGGGCCATCACCACCATGCCGGCAGAGGCGGTCTCTCTCGCGAGATTGCGCTCGGCCCGCCTCCCTTCCTATAATCACGCAAGACCTCGCGAACGCGTGAAGACCCGCGAGTCCCACGCCGTTTCGTCCAACGCGTCCGAAGGGCGCTCTCGCAGTCCCGCCGAACGGAACCTGGAAACGAAGATGAATCCCCTCGATCGGACGCTGGTACAACGGCTTGACCTGGTCGCAACTCTCACGGACGAGGACAGGGACGCCCTTCGCGCCCTGTCACTGACACATAAGACGGTCGCTGCAGGTACGGACATCGTGGTCGAGAACCAGGAGGTCCATCACAGCTGTCTCCTCGTCGACGGGTTCGTGCACCGCTATCGCGATACGAGGGAAGGCAAGCGGCAGATCATCGCCTTCCATGTGCCGGGCGACATCGTCGACCTCCACAGCCTGAAATTCGAGAAGCTGGACCACAACGTGGCCGCGACGATCCGCTGCGATCTGGCTTTCATCCGCCACGAAGAGCTCTGGGACCTGTGCATGTCGCGGCCCAATATCGCGGCCGCGCTCTGGCGCGAGACCCTGATCGACGGCTCGATCTTCCGGCGCTGGATCGTCGCGCTCGGGCGCATGTCCGGCATCCAGCGAACCGCCCACCTGCTTTGCGAACTGACCATGCGCCTGCACGCCATGAACACGGCGCAGACCCAGCACTTCCACCTGCCGCTCACCCAGAACGAACTGGCCGATGCGCTCGGGCTCACTGTGGTCACGGTCAACCGCACGCTCCAGACCCTCAAGCAGCGCGGGCTCGTGGAGCGCAACCGCACGATGCTGACGATCCGCAACTGGCCCGCCCTCGCCCAGATCGCCGGCTTCGAGGCGACCTATCTGCACCTGCGCAATCCGCCGGCCATGGACTTTTCCGAGGACAGGCAGGCCAACGCTTCGGCCTGAACCGGTCGATGGACAATAGGCAATGGGCATCGGACCATCCGATGCTGAGGCGGGAAACCGGAGCCCGGGCGCCGAATCTATGAACGGGTCCGGGGCCCTAGCCCATGAACTGGCCGCCGTTCACCTCGACGATCTGGCCGGTGATATAGCCGGAGAGCTCCGGTGCCGCGAGGAACAGATAGGCGGGCGCGCAGTCGTCGGCCTCGCCGAGGCGCTGCAGCGGGATCGAGGCGGCGGTCCTGGCGAGCTTTTCCTCCGACGAATAGCGCCGGTGGAAATCCGTCATGATCGTGCCGGGCGAGACCGCATTCACCCGGATCCCGTCGGGGGCGAGTTCGCGCGCGAGCGCCCGCGTCCAGGTGGAGATGAAGGCCTTGGAGGCCGAGTAAAGGGAGGAGCCGGGCGAGCCGCCGACCGTCGCGGAGATCGAGGATGTGTTGACGATCGCCGCCCCTTCGGCCGCTTTCAGCGCCGGCAGGAGAGCCGTCGTCAGTTCGACGACGGAGCGGATGTTGAGATCGACGACCCGGTCGAATTCGGCCTTTGTGACGCTTTCGGCCGCGAACCGTCCCTCCATCGTGCCCGCATTGTTGACGAGCGCATGGACCGGGCCGTCGAGACCCTGGAGCACCATCCGGGCGAGATCGCCTCCCGCCCCGGGACCTGAGAGATCGGCGGTCAGAAGCGTCAGCCGGTCGCGCTCGGTATCCCTGACCCGCTCGAGAAGATCGGCCTGGGCGTGTTCCATGCCGCGTCCCACGTGGGCGACGACCCGGGCCCCGCAGTCGAGAAAGCCCTGCGCGATCGCGGCACCGATGCCGCGCCCAGCGCCGGTGACGACGACGGTCTTGCGCTCGAAGAGGGTCTGGCTGAAACCGTCGATCATCGCACCGTCCTTCGATCGTGTTCGGACATCGGACCCGCTCCGGACCCGGTCGATATCCGGCCTCGATAAACGATTAGTGTCGGGCTGGGCATGACCTTTCGGTCACCATCGCCGGGAAACCGACGATGCCAGGCGGACGACCCGGGCAGCGGAGCCGCAATTTGCGCAAGGATCTTCGGGCAGCGCGGGCTGGCCGACCCGGCGAATGGCCGACAGGCCTGCGCCGGGCGTGCGGCGGACGCCTCACGTGCGGCGGAACGCCGAGACGAGCGCTTCGCCGCAGATCATGAGCCAGGAGGCGATGATCGCCATGCCGCCGAGCGGCGCCGCGCCCTCGAAGAGCCGCGAGCCGGTCCAGATACGGCTCGCCAGATCACCGGAAAAGAGGGCGACGCCCGCCGCCATCAGGAGGGCGATAATCGCGCTCACGGTCTGGCCGCGTCCCGAACGCAGCGAAAGGGCGAGAAGCGCGGGTGCGTGGGCGAGAAGAATGCCGGCGGCCGGCAAAGCGAGAGACGGATCGCTCGTGCCGTGGGAGGCATAGGCCGCAAGGGCCACCCCGCCGGCGCCGACGAGGCCGGCGAGAAACCGGACGAGAGCCTGGAGCTTATGGGTCACCGCTTTCGCAGATCGCTCCAGCGCGGACGCCGGTCTTTCGTCTCCCGCCGCCACGCGGGTTCGCCAGCCTGCCCTTCATGGAGCGCGAGCCCGGTTTGCGAGCCTTCCTCGTCATAATACGGATCCTCGCCCTCGGGGTTCCGGACCCTCGGCATCTCGTCGAGAACCGAACCCGGCCAGAGCCCGTAACCCACTTTGTAGGACGCCTTGGCGAGGAGATGGGCGGCGATCGGCGCGGTCAGGAGGAGGAAGAGGATCGCGGCGACGGCGCGAAGCGCCTCGGCGCTGCTGCCGGCATTGAGGGCCAGAGCGAGGAGCAGGAGGCCCGCGCCGACCGGCCCGGCCTTCGAGGCCGCGTGCATGCGCGTATAGAGATCGGGAAGGCGCAGGAGCCCGACCGCGGCGAGAACCACGAAGATCGAACCGCCGATCATCAGGATGCCGTCGATCGTATCGAAGATCGCTTCGCTCACGGCTGGCTCCCTTGCGAGGTGCGGGACAGGGTCTTCGACTGGGGATCGCGGAAGGGCAATTGCTCGAAGGCGTCCTCCTCGGTCTGTCCACGGGTCAGGATGAAGCGGGCGAAGGCGACCGTTGCCAGGAAGCCGACGAGACCGAGCGCGATCGCGACGTCCACATAGAGCGTATAGCCGGTTTCGATGCCGACCAGCGCGATGAAGGCGATGGAGGCCGAGGTCAGCACGTCGAGCCCGACCACCCGGTCGGGAAGGGTCGGCCCTCTCACGATGCGGATGATGACGAGGAGGAAGGCGAGCCCCAGAAGACCCTGAGCGATCAGGAGGGCGATACCGTAAAAGGCCTCGGCGAATTGCGGGAAGGTCATCGGAACGCCTCCAGGATCATCTTTTCGAAGCCGTTATGGATATCGGCGCGATTGGCGCTCGGATCGGAACAGTCGAGCGCGTGGACGTAGAGCGTCGAGCGGTCGTCGGAGACGTCCACCGAGAGGGTTCCCGGCGTGAGCGTGATCATGTTCGCCAGAAGGGTGATCTCGAAATCGGTCTCGGCCCGAAGCTTGTAGGCGAAGATCCCGGGCTTCAGGTTCATGTTCGGATAAAGAACGAGGGTCGCGACCTTCCAGGCCGAACGCATGAGTTCGACGAGGAAGAACAGGGCCAGCTTGGCGACGAGCCAGGCGCGGAGGAAATGCTTGCGGTCACCGACCTGGAAGCGGATCAGGAACAGGGCCGCCGCGCCGAGCAGGAAACCGAACACCAGGTTGAGGAAAGTGAAGGAGCCTGTGACGATGACCCAGATCAGCGCCAGGATCAGGTTGATCAGATAGAGAATCATGGCCGCCCTCCGAACACGGAATCGATGTAGCCGCTCGGATCGAGCACCCCGGCCGTCGCGCTTGCGGTCATCTGCAGGAGCCATTCGGGCCAGACGCCGGCGATGACGACGAAGGCGGTCAGCATCAGGAGCGGGATCAGCGATGCGGCCTTTTCGGGACCGGCCGCGGAGAACCGCTCACCGACGATGCGGGCGCGCTCGTCATCGTTGGGCGCATCCACCGCCGCCGGCAGCGACCGCCAGAACCCCAGGGCGAAGACCCGGGCGCTGGCGATGGTGAGGAGGAAGCCGGAGAACAGGACCATGGCGGCGAGCCAGGGCATGTCGGCCGACATGGTCGCGCGCACGAGGAAGAGCTTCGGCCAGAAGCCCGAGAAGGGCGGCAGGCCGGAGACGGCGAAGAACAGGACGAGGACGAGGCCCGCGAACAGAGGGTTGTGCCGCCACAGCCCGCCCATCTCGTGGAGCGAGGAACTGCCCGTCAGATGGGCGGCGACGCCGGCCGCAAGGTAGAGCGCGGTCATGACGATGATCGAATGGATCGCGTAGTAGATCGCGCCGGACATGCCGATCGCGATCGGTCCGGTGTCGGTGCCCGCGGGAAGCTGCGGCAGCGCGAGACCGACGAGGATCGTCCCGATCCCGGCGATGACCATGTAGTTCAGAAGCCGGCGGAAATCGCTCTGGGCGAGCGCGCCGAGCCCGCCGATCAGCATCGTCAGAGCCGCGACCCAGGCGATGACGACGGAAAGCTCGGCCCGCTCGGGCGGAAAGATCATCAGCATGACGCGGATCGCCGCATAGATGCCGACCTTGGTCAGGAGACCCGCAAAGAGCGCCGAGGTGACGAAGCGGGGCGTGTGATAGGAGGCCGGCAACCAGCTGTTGAGCGGGAAGGCCGCCGCCTTCATGGCGAAGGACACGAAATAGAGCGAGACCAGGGTCAGCAGCGGGCCGGTATCCTCCATGGCCGCAGCCTTGCGCGCGATGTCGGCCATGTTGAGCGTGCCGAACAGGCCATAGAGATAGCCGGTCGCGATCAGGAAGAAGGTGGTTCCGACGAGGTTGAGGAAGCAGTACTTCGTCGCCCCGTCCAGCTGCTCGTGGCGCGACCCGAGAACGATCAGGCCGAACGAGCCGATCAGCATCACCTCGAACCAGACATAGAGGTTGAAGATGTCGCCCGTGATGAAGGCGCCGGACACGCCGCCGATCATCATGAAGAGGAACGGGTAGAAGCCGAACCTGCGCTCCACCGGATCGACGCTCGCGGCCGCGTAGATGCCGCAGGCAAGCGCGACGAAGCCTGCCGCCGTCAGGAACAGGGCGCCCATCATGTCGATGGTGAAGGCGATGCCGAAGGGCGGCAGCCAGCCGCCGAGCATCAGCGTCATCGTCCCGTTCGTCCAGACCTGCCAGAGAATGGCGATATCAGTCGCCAGCAGCAGCGCGAGCCCCGGGATCGCGAGCACGGGATGCAGGTCCACCCGGCGCCGCAGCATCAGGAGGACGGAGCCGAAGACGAAGCAGATCAGAAGCGGCATCACCGGCAGGTGATCGACCGCGGCGAGGGTCGACTGCGTCATCGCCTCGGCTTTGAGAAGGGAGAGGTCTTCCGTTGCCATAGGCTTCAATATCCAAGGGGCGGCAGCCCCTCCTCCTTCGGTTCCGCCACGCGCATCTCGTCGGTGTCGTCGGTGTTGAGGTCCTGATAGGCGCGGTAGGACAGGACGAGCAGGAACGCGAAGAACGAGAACGCGATCACGATGGCCGTCAGCACGAGCGCCTGCGGCAACGGGTTGGAGATCGGATCGACCGGCACGCTCAGATCACTCGGGATCAGCGGCGGGGCGATCGTCGTGAGGCGGCCGTTGATGAAGATCGACAGGTTGACCGCGTTCGACAGGATGACCACGCCGAGCAGCATCCGGATGATGTGCTTCGACATCAGAAGATAGAACGCGATGCTGTAGAGAACGGCGGTCGCGAAGGTCAGCGCGAGTTCCATCAGTTGCGCCCCTTCTCTTCGAGCCCGAGCGCGATCGAGGTGATGGTGCCGACGACCACGAGATAGACCCCGATATCGAAGAAGAGGATCGAGGACAGGTGGAGTTCGGTGCCCATGAAGGTCGGGAACCACCATACGCCGTAGAGGAACTCCTCGCCGACGGCGATCCCGCCGAGGCCGGAGATCACCGCCAGGAACAGGCCAGCACCCGCGATCGAGACCGGATGAAAGACCATCGCGCGGCGCACGGGGGCGACGCCGCTGGCGATGCCGTAGATCGCGAAGGCCGAGGAGGCGATGAGCCCTCCGATGAAGCCGCCGCCCGGCTCGTTGTGACCGCGCAGGAGAACGAAGACCGAGAAGAGCGCCATCAGGGCGGTGAGATAGGGTGCGGCGAAGCGCAGGATCAGCGAGTTCATCAGCTCTGCTCCAATGACTTGACCTCACGCCGGCCGCTGCCTGCGATCCGGATGCGGATCAGCGCGAGGATGGCGAGGCCGGTGACCATCACGACCCCGATCTCTCCCATCGTATCGATGCTTCGGAAGTCGACCAGAATGACGTTCACGATGTTCTTGCCGTGGGCGATGGCATAGCTGTAGCGCTCGAAGAACTGGGAGAGCGTATCGTCGAAGGGCCGCTGGACCACCGTCAGCAGGAAGAGACCGAAGGCGAGGCCGACGAGGACCGCCAGCGTCGCGTCCGGCAGCTTCTCGCGCAGCGGCCGATGATCGCTCGGCGACAGCTTCAGCTTGGTCATGACCAGCGCCAGGATGACGACCGACAGGGTCTCCACCATGAACTGGGTATAGGCGAGATCCGGTGCGCCCTGCAGGAGGAAGATCAGCGCCGTGGCGAAGCCCTGGATGCCCAGGGACACGATGGCCGTGAGGCGGTTCTTGGCGACCACTACGGCACCGAGGCCGACCAGAAGAAGACCGAGGACGATGTATTCGTGGAAGTGGATGTTCGTCGGATAGGCCGGAACCGTCGGGAAGGCGCCCGCCCACCACATGGATCCGAGCATGGCGGCCACTACGGCCACGACCGTCGTCGTCATGTAGTAGTCCAGCCGACCCGACTGAACGATCCCCGTCACCTTGAAGGAGAACCGCACGAGGCCGCGCATCAACTGGTCGAAACCGCGATCGGGACCCCAGCCGATCGCATCGAGGCTCGAGGCGATCCCGGAGCGAAGCCGCGGCGAGACGATGTAGAGGCCGATGCCGAGTAGCGCAGTCAGGCAGGACAGGGCGAAGGCGAGGTTGAGATGGGGAATCCAGCCGATATCGATGGCGACGGGTTCGCCGTAGGCGGCCGAGGCCATCGGCGAGGAGAACAGCTCGTGATAGAGGCCGTAATAGAGCGCGGCGACACAGGACATGACGCCGAGCACCAGCGGGCCGAACCAGATCCGCAATCCGCCCTCGTGCGGATGCTCGATCCCCGCGGGCTTCGGCCCGACGAAGGGCTGGAGGCCGACGATGAAGGCGGCCGCGAACATCAGCGCGTTGCCGGCGATCGCCGCGACGAGGATCGCGATGTGATAGGCGGTCGGGTATTCCAGCGCGTGATAGATCTCCTCCTTGGCGAGGAAGCCGATGAAGGGCGTCACGCCGCCCATGGACAGGGCGCAGAGGATCGCGGCGAGGAAGGTGAGCGGCATGTGCCGGCCGAGACCGCCGAGCCTGTCGATCTCGCGCGTATGGGCCCCATGGTCGACGGAGCCCGCGACCATGAAGAGCCCCGCCTTGAAGAAGGCGTGAGCGATCAGATAGAGCGTCGCGCCGACGATCGCGGTCTCGGAGGAGACGCCGATCAGCATCACGAGAAGGCCGAGCGAGGCGACCGTCGTATAGGCGAGCGTGATCTTGATGTCGCTCGCCCGGACCGCCAGCAGCGCGCCGACCACCAGCGTGACCGCGCCGAAGGCGGGCAGGATCGTCATCCACAGGGTGGTGTCGCCGAGCGCGGGATGCATGCGCAGGAGCAGATAGACGCCCGCCTTCACCATGGTCGCCGAATGAAGATAGGCCGAGACCGGGGTCGGGGCCTCCATGGCATTGGGCAACCACACATGGAACGGCATCTGGGCCGACTTGGTGAACGCCCCGCCGAGGATCAGGATGAGGATCATCGCGTAATAGGGGCTGTCGCGCAGCGCATCGCCCGATTCGAGGATCGCCGTCAGCGAGTTGAGACCGGTGAACTCGCGGATCGCGATGACACCCGCAAGCAGGATCAGACCGCCGCCGCCGGTGATGACCAGCGCCTGGATCGCGCCGCGCCTCGCCTTTTCGCGGGTGTGGTCGAAGCCGATCAGGAGGAAGGAGGTGATCGAGGTCAGCTCCCAGAAGATGAACATGGTGATGAGGTCGTCGGCGATGACGAGACCGAGCATCGCACCCATGAACAGGAGCATGAAGGTGTAGAAGCTGCCCTGGTCGCGGTGACCCTTCATGTAGCCGCCGGCATAGAGGATGATCAGCGTGCCGATGCCGGTGACGAGCAGCGCGAAGACGAGCGACAGGCCGTCGAGGCGGAAGGAGAAGGCGATGTCGAAGCTCGGGATCCAGGAGAAGCCCCAGCGATGGACGGTTCCGTCCGCGACCTCGAAGACGCCCTGAAGGAAGATGAGGAAGGCTGCGAGCGGCGCGAGCGCCAGGATCCACGTGGAATGGGACTTCAGGACCCGTGTCAGCAGGGGCGCGAGCACGGCGGCGACAAAGGGAAGCCCGAGGGCGACATAGCCGAACTCGGTGACGAAACCGGTCAATTCGTCCATCAGGGCTTCGTCTCCGTCCGTTCGCATCGCGCCGGGCGGACCGGTCGCAGGGATAGGTGTCTTTCTAGAAACCGGACCCACCGGCGGCAAGTCATGAAATCGCCGAAATCGGCACTCGACGCCATCGCCTCATCACAACTGGTCACAAACGCGTAGGCGGCGAAGCTGCTTAAGTTTTGCACGCGGGCCCCGGTAAGGCTATCGTTGAGCCGCCCACCGACCGGCGTCGCTCGTGCGCGACGCACTCTTAAGTTATCCATATAGTTTCGAGCGAACCGAATGCCCGTCGATCTTCCTCGCCCACCCCTTGCGGAACGCCAGCTTCACAAAGACGAGCGCCATGGCGTCGAGCGCATCGACGACTATGCCTGGTTGAGAGCCGGCAACTGGCAGGACGTGTTCAAGGACACGGCCGTCCTCGATCCGCGCATCCGGGCGCATCTGGAAGCGGAGAACGCCTATGCGCAGGCGGTGATGGAGGACACCGCCGCTCTTCGCGAGACGCTGATCGCGGAGATGCGCGGGCGCATCAAGGAGGACGACAGCTCCGTGCCGATGCCGGACGGCGACTATGCCTACGGGGTCGCCTATGACGAAGGCGCGGAATATCCGAAGTTCCTGCGCTATCCGCGCGGCCGCGCCTCGGGCGATGCCCATGTGCTTCTCGACGGCCCGAAGGAGGCCGAGGGCCGCGCCTATTTCTCCCTCGGCGGCATCAGCCATTCCCCCGATCACCAGATCATCGCCTGGTCCTACGACGACAAGGGCTCGGAATATTACCGGCTGACCATCCGGGATGCTGAGAGCGGCGAGGACCGGGACACGGTCATCCAGGATACCAGCGGCTCGGCCACCTGGGCCTCCCATTCGCGCGGGTTCTTCTACACGCGGATCGATTCCAACCACCGGCCGAGCAAGGTGTTCTACCATGCGCTGGGCACCAGCGAGGACGAGGACCGGCTGATCTACGAGGAGACCGACAGCGGCTTCTTCATGGACGTGGGCAAGAGCCAGTCGGGCCGTCTCGTCCTCATCGACATCCACGACCACGAGACCTCCGAGTGCTGGATGATTCCGGCCTCCAATCCGGCGGCCGAGCCGCGCCTCATCCTCGAGCGCGAAACCGGCATCGAATACGATGTCGACGAGGGCGAGGACTGCCTCTACATTCGGACCAATGCCGACGGCGCGCGCGACTTCAAGATCGTGGCGACGCCTCTCGACACGCCCGAGCAGTCGGCCTGGAAGGACGTCGTCCCGCATGAGGACGGGCGACTGATCATCAGCCATTTCGCCCTGAAGAACCATCTCGTCTGGCTGGAGCGCCGGGACGGGCTTCCGCGCATCGTCATCAAGTCGTTCAACGGCAGCCCGGACCCGACGGATGGTCCCGAGCACGCGATCGCGTTTTCGGAGGAGGCCTATTCGCTCGGCCTCATCGGCACCTACGAATACGATACGACGGTCATCCGGTTCACCTATTCCTCGATGACGACGCCGTCCCAGACCTTCGACTACGATGTCGAGACGCGCGAGCGCACGCTCCTGAAGACGCAGGAGGTTCCTTCCGGCCACGATCCCGACCGCTACGTCTCGCGCCGCATCTTCGCGCCCGCCAAGGACGGCGAACTCGTTCCCGTCTCCCTGTTCCACCACAAGGACACGCCGATCGACGGCACCGCGCCCTGCCTTCTCTACGGCTACGGCTCCTACGGAATGTCGATCCCGGCCTCGTTCAACACAAACTGCCTTTCTCTGGTGAACCGGGGCTTCGTCTATGCGATCGCCCATATCCGCGGCGGCAAGGACAAGGGATTTGCCTGGTACGAGGCGGGCCGGCGGCGCAACAAGGCGAACACCTTCACCGATTTCATCGCGGCGGCGGATCATCTCGTGGCCGAGGGCTTCACGGCCAACGGCCGGATCGTCGCCCATGGTGGCTCGGCCGGCGGCATGCTGATGGGCGCGGTGGCGAACATGGCGCCCTCGACCTTCGGCGCGGTCGTCGCGGTGGTGCCCTTCGTCGACGTCCTCAACACCATGCTCGACGATACCCTGCCGCTCACCCCGCCCGAATGGCCCGAATGGGGCAATCCGATCCTGTCGGGCGAGGACTACCGGACCATCGCGGCCTACAGCCCCTATGACAATGTCAGTGCCCAGGACTATCCGCCGATCCTCGCCCTTGCCGGGCTGACGGATCCGCGCGTGACCTATTGGGAGCCTGCGAAATGGGTCGCGCGGCTGCGCGAGAGGAAGACCGACGACAATCCGGTGATCCTGCGCACCAATATGGATTCCGGCCATGGCGGCGCCTCCGGCCGGTTCACCAAGCTGGAAGAGGTCGCCTATATCTACGCCTTCGCACTGAAGATGATGGGCAAGGCGGACTGAGGCGGCGTTCCCGGGCCGTCCGAACGGCTCGGGAGTATTCTACACTTATCCGGCCGAGGCTCCGGGCTCCGGCCCGGAACGGGGCGAGCCGCGCCTCGGCGGCCCGTCCGCTCGCAGCCACCCCGACCGATCAGCCGAACTTGCGGGCCGCGTCGATGGCGAGGCCGAGGCCGACCGAGCCGAAGGCGTCCGAATGGGCGACCCGGGCATGGGGGAAGCGCGAGAGGGCGGCGGCACGAACCGCCGGAACCTGCGCACCGCCGCCGGTGAGGATGACGGTTTCGATCGCGGGCGCCTCGACGCCGGCAACGCGCAGGGCCTCGCCGATGGCCGTCTCGATCCGCGAGACGAGGTCGTGGGTCGCCGCCTCGAAGGCGTCCTTCGTCACCGCTTCGTCGAAGAGAAGGCCCGGCTCCTTCAGCCGGACGCGCGCCGAGGACGCCTCGGTCAGCGCGATCTTGGCGCTTTCGGCCGCGCTCGCCAGCCGGTGGCCCGAGCGGTGCTGCAGGAGATGGGCGTAGCGCTGCAGCCTGTCCGGGCTCGCCGACTCCTTGGTCAGCGCCGCGATGTCGCGCGCGACCTGCGGCGTGTAGAGCGTGTTGATCCGGTGCCAGGTCGCCATGTCGTTGAAATACCAGACCGGAATGCGCCGCTTGCCGTCCGCCGTCTGGCTGCCGAGGCCGAAATGGGGCATGACCTCGGCGATCGAGAGCATCCGGTCGAAATCCGTGCCGCCGACATGGACGCCGGTCGAGCTCAGAATGTCCGACAGCCGGTCGTTCGAACGGGCCCGCTCCGGCGACAGACGGACCACCGTGAAGTCTGACGTGCCGCCGCCGATATCGACGACGAGGGCCAGCTCCTCCGAGGTGATCCCGCTTTCGTAATAGAGCGCGGCGGCGACCGGCTCGAACTGGAACTCGATCTCGTCGAAGCCGGTCGCCCGCGCCGCCTGCTCCAGCTGATCCTGGGCCGCCCTGTCGGCCGTCTCGTCCTCGTCGACGAAGCGCACCGGGCGGCCGAGCACCACCTTGTCGAGCGCGATCCGGCCCGCGCCCTCAGCCGAGAGGCGCGCGGCCTCGGCTTCGAGCACGATGCGCATGCGGGCGAGAAAGCGGGTGATGATCTCGATGAAGGTGAGGCGCTCGCGCCGGACCTGCGTCGTCTCGTTCATCAGCGAGGAGCCGAGAACGGATTTGAGGGCCCGCATGAACCGCCCCTCCGCCCCGTCGGTATATTCGAAGACGGCGGCGCGCCCCACATGGGTCTCCCCATCTTCGAGGCTGAAGAACAGGGCGGATGGCAGCGTCACCGCGCCTTTTTCCAGCGCAAGAAGCCGGGGAGCGACATTGGCGCCGCGACCGCCGGCCAGACCGAGGGTCGAATTGGTCGTGCCGAAATCGAGGCCGGGGAAAATGGTCTGCATGATGCGAGCTTTCGGAAGACGAGCGGCGAACGGAGCCGACGCCCGGTATTGCGACGGGCGAAACGGGGTTCTTGGACGAGGATCTGACGAAGCCGGGCCGGCGGTCGGCGCGGGCGAGCGCCGTCCATAGCCGAAGCGGACGGCGAAATGAACCCTCGCCCATCATCCTTGCGACAGGGCCGGACGCCGGACCGCTTCCGACGCATGTCCCGCAGATTGCCCCCGGCGCGCCGCCTCGCTATCAGCAGGCCGCCAGCGCCCTGCCCACCCTTTCGAGGAGATCCCTATGACGCTTCCCGACGGAATGACCGATCTTGCGCCCGGCAAGATCGCGGCGATCGCCACCGTCTTCGAACGCTCCATGGACCAAGCGAACGGGCCGGCCCCGCAGGCTCCGGGCGCAAAATGGCGCTTTGAGCGCGACGAGACGCCCGACCTTCGCGACTATCTCGATCTCTGGCGCCGGGTGGGCGGGCCGCAGCTCTGGTACGGTCGTCTCGTCCAGAGCGAGGCGGAGGTCGCAGCCTATCTCGCCGCCCCCACCACCGCCGTCTTCCGGCTGATCGTCGATGGCCGGGCCGAAGGGATCGCCGATCTCGACTTCAGCGTCGAAAGCCGCTGCGAACTCGTCTATTTCGGCGTGACGCCTACTCTCGTCGGCAAGGGCGCGGGGGGCTTCATGATGGGAGAGGTGCTCGCCTTCGTGAAGGAGGCGGGCACGCCGCTCCTCTGGCTGCACACCAACACCCTCGACCATGCGAAGGCGCGCGGCTTCTACGCCCGCTTCGGCTTCGAGCCCGTCAGCCAGAAACTGGAACTTGCGGACGATCCGCGCCTCGTCGGGCTCTATCCGCGCGACACCGCCCCGCAGATCCCGATCTTTCCGTAAAACGTGCGTTGACGGCACCACAGATAGGGAACTTTTCCCGATCAATTAGCTTCGGTTGATCGCAGCACCCCGCTGCCCAGTTCCCGAGACTGGAGATCCTGCAGGCCGCGCCTCTCGCCAGTTGCGTCATGAAAAGGATGCGGCCTGCCGAGCCCCGTATCGTTCACGGATAGAAGGAGACATCCCATGAAAATCGCAGCCCTTTCGACCACCTGCATTCTCGCCCTTCTCGCAGCTCCCGCTTTCGCCCAGGACAGCGCGTCCGCCGGCGGCGAGATGAGCGCGCAGACCGAACTCGTCGGCAATATGGGCAAGATCGAAGCCAATATCGCCGAGAGCCAGGCCCGGCTCTTCACGCATATGCTGCTGCCGTCGGACAATCCCGAGCGCGAAGCCTATGGCGAAGCCTTCAAGGAGGATCTGGATTCGGTCGACTCCTACCTCTCCGAGGTCCAGAATTCGGACCTGCCGGACGGCGCGACCGACGAAATCGAGCGTTTCGCCAGCGAGTGGAACAAGGTGAAGGAGATGGCCCAGGGCCTGACCACCTATTCGCGCGACAATCTCGCCCCGGTCGAAGAGATCCAGACCTACGCGAACGCCGTTCTCGAACTCGACGATTACATCGATGCCGCCCTCGTCGCGGCCGGTCTGCCGGACGATGACGACGGCCCCGATGCAACCGGCGCGACCGGTGCAGCCTCGGGTTCCGAGGCCATGCCCCAGGGATCGGCTTCTGGGTCGGCTTCTGGATCGGCCACGACCGGAACCGGCACGACGAACTAAGCGCTCTCCCTTCCGCGACCTTGAAGACGGGTCGCTTCTCGTGAACGGCCATGGCGATCGGTTCGATCGTCATGGCCGCTTCGTTTCGGGATTTCGTCCGACTGCCCGAACGGCACCTCGGCGATCGGCACTTGCGCCCGGTCGGCGCGGGGCTCATGGGTTCCCCGATACGAAGGGACCCGACCGAATGAGCCAGACCTCGCCTTCCGAGTCTTCGAGCCTTGCCGACGACCCGCGCCGCTGGATCGTCCTCGGCGTCCTTCTCCTCGCCGGTTTCATGAACCTGATCGACGTGACGATCGTCAACGTCGCGATCCCGAGCCTCACGCGGGATTTCTCCGCGACGAGCGCCGAGATCGAATGGGTCGTCGCCGCCTATATCCTGTCCTTCGCGCTCGGCCTCCTGCCCTTCGGGCGGCTCGGCGACGTCGTCGGGCGCAAGCGGATGTTTCTCCTCGGCATTTCCGGCTTCACCCTCGGCTCGGCGCTTTGCGGCATCGCCCCCTCGATCGAATTCCTCATCGCAGCGCGCATCGTCCAGGGCGTGTCGGGAGCGATGATGATGCCGCAGGTGCTCGCCCTCGTGCAGGTGACGTTCACCCGCGAGGAGCGCGGCTTCGCCTTCTCCCTCTTCGGCGTCACTGCGGGCATGGCCGCCGTCACCGGGCCGCTCGCGGGCGGAACCCTGATCGCGGCCGACATCTACGGCCTCGTCTGGCGACCCATCTTCCTCGTCAACATCCCGATCGGCCTCTTCGCCCTGTTCATGGGATGGCGCCTCATTCCGGCAACGAGACGGGGGGCCTATCAGCCGATCGATTTCGGCGGCGTCCTGCTCGCCGCCCTGACGGTGCTCTTCGTCGTTTTCCCGCTCGTGGAGGGGCGCGAACTCGGCTGGCCGCTCTGGTGTTTCGCCATGATGATCGCCGCCCTGCCCCTTGCCGCCGGTTTCGTGCGCTGGGAGCGCCGGCGCGAGCGGCTGAACAAGACCCAGCTTCTTCCCGTCTCGCTCCTCACCAACCGGCATTTCCTGCTCGGTCTCACCATGACGGCGGCGCTCTTTGCCGGCATTCCGGGCTTCTTCTTCGTGATCGCGATCTTCCTGCAGGTCGGCTTCGACTTCACCCCGCTCCAGTCCGGCCTGACGACCGTGCCGTTCTCGGTCGGCGTCTTCCTCGCCTCTCTCGTCTCCGGGCGGTTCGGCTCGTCCTATGCCAAGGAGCGGCTGGTCGCCGGCCCCCTCGTTCTTGCGGCCGGCATGGCCTCGCTGCTTTTCGTCGTCTCAACCGTCGGCGACGGGTTCGACCACTGGGCCTTCACCGCGCCCCTGATCCTCGCGGGGCTCGGCATGGGCACGACCGTCGCACCGCTGTTTGCGACGATCCTCACCGTGGTCGAGGACCGGGACGCGGGGTCGGGGTCCGGCGCGCTGCAGACCTTCCAGCAGATCGGCGGCGCACTGGGCGTCGCGCTTCTCGGGCAGATCTTCTTCTCCAGCTTGGGCGACGCCACCACTGCCGATGCCTATCGATCGAGCTTCAGGGCCGCCCTGTTTCTCCAGATCGCGCTCTTCCTGGTGCTCGCCTGTCTCGCAAGCCGCCTGCCGGCACGGGCCGGCGAGGCGAAGCGGGCGGCAGAATGAGCGAGGCGCCCGCTCCCTGATCGGACAGGAGCCGTGGCGGCGGCCTCTCTAGGATCGGGCCGGAAAGTGGAGCCGGTTTTCACACCATCCGATGAGCCAGCATGAAAGCCGGGCCGAGGATCCGGTCCTTGCATGGGGTCCGAGGGTCCGGCCATCGGGCCTACCTGCGATAAAGCGAATGTGTTTTCCGCGAGCGCGCCGCCGCAGCCGGCCGGTCTATAAAAATGACTGGACCGATGAGATGGGAGGGCACATGGCGAAGGGGCACGAGGCACCGGCGGCGCAGGGCGCACCGCAGGAAGGCAAGGCAGTCGCGGAGCGGCCGTTTTCGGTGATCGGCCTGATCGGTCTCGTGGCCGGACCACTCGTCGCCTTCGCGTTCTTCATGACCGAGCCGAGGATTGCCGTCTCCGCGCCGGCCTGGTCGATGATCGGTTTCACCTTGTGGATGGTGATCTGGTGGCTCACCGAAGCGGTGCCGATTCCCATCACCTCGCTTCTGCCCCTTCCAGTGATGCCGCTGGTCGGCCTGCTGCCGATGGACGAGGTTGCCCCGTCCTATTCCGATCCGTTGATCCTTCTGTTTCTGGGCGGCTTCATTCTGGCGGGTGGCCTGGAGCAGGTGGGCCTGCACCGGCGCATCGCCATCAATATCGTGCATCGCATCGGCACGACGCCCAATCTGATCGTGCTCGGCTTCATGCTGGCCTCGGCCTTCCTGTCGATGTGGATCTCCAACGTCGCCACCACCATCATGATGTTCGCCGTCGCCATGAGCGTGATCGGCTTCATTTCCGAGCGCACCGGCGACGAGCGCATCACGCGCAATTTCGGGGTGGCCCTGCTTCTGGCGGTCGCCTATGCCGCCTCGATCGGCGGCGTCGGCACCATCATCGGCTCCATTCCCAACGGACTGATGGTCAGCTTCCTGCGCAACAATCACGGCATCGAGATCGGCTTCTTCGATTGGATGCTGCTGGGCATCCCGATCGTGGCGCTGATGATCCCGATCGTCTGGCTGATCCTGACGCGGCTTCTGTTTCCTGCCGCCATGGACGGCGTGGAGGGGCTCGGGGCGGTGATCGAGCGCGAGTATTGTGCACTCGGCCGCTGGAGCCGGGGGGAGGTCGTGGTGGCCTGCGTGTTCGGCGCGGCGGCCACCCTCTGGGTGCTGCGGCCAGCCATCAACGCTCAGTTCGGCCTCGGCGTGAGCGACACCATGATCGCGATCTTCGCGGCGATCATGATCTTCGTCGTGCCGACGCGCCTGTCGCGCGGCGAGAGGGCGAGCGATGCTTTCGCGGTGAACTGGCAGGTGTCGAGAAAGGTGCCCTGGGGCGTCCTGCTCCTGTTCGGCGGCGGTCTCGCGCTCGCGGCCGGCTTTGCCGCAACGGGGCTGGCCGATGCCATCGGAACGGCTGTCTCCGGCCTGCCGGTGCCGACCTATGTGCTGGTTCTCGTTGCGCTGGCCTCGGTGATGCTGCTGACCGAAGTCACCTCCAACACGGCCACGACCGCAACCTTTCTACCGATCCTCGGCGCGGTCGCGGTGGGGCTCGGCCTGCCCGCCGTCACCCTCGCCATTCCGGTGGCGATCGCTGCCTCCATGGCGTTCATGATGCCGGTGGCCACACCCCCCAACGCCATCGTCTTCGCCTATGACAAGATGCGTCTGGCCGACATGGTGCACGCCGGCGCGCTGGTGAACCTCACGGGTATCGCCGTGAGCTACATCCTGATCCTGCTGCTGGCGCCGTCCCTGTTCGGCGCCACGATATTCGATCGCTGAAGGCCAAGGACCGCTTCGGCCGGTATGTGCGAAGGAAAGCGGACGCCACCTCGCTTCCTCTCGCCGAAGTTACCGTTGCGTCTACTCGACAGGCCCGTCATGGCGGCCCACGCTTCGCCGGCCCGTCATGGACGGTAGCCTGGCGACATCGCCCGCCTCGGACCGGATCATCGCCTTCCGCGATCATGGCCAAGCTTAACACGGACCACATACGAAAACGCGCGACCGGTTTCCCGGCCGCGCGTCGTCACATTCGTCCGAGCATCGAGGCGTTAAGCCCTCAGGCGGTCGCCTTGCGGTACATTTCCTCGACATAGTCCCAGTTGATCAGGTTGTCGACGAAGGCCGAAAGGTATTTCGGGCGGGCATTGCGGTAGTCGATGTAGTAGGAGTGCTCCCACACGTCGACGCCGAGGATCGGGGTCGCGCCGTGGACGAGCGGGTTCTCGCCGTTCGGCGTCTTCATGATCTCGAGCTTGCCGTTCTTCACCGCGACCCAGGCCCAGCCCGAGCCGAACTGGCCGGCGCCGGCGGCCTCGAAATCCGACTTGAACTTGTCGTAGCCGCCGAGATCGCTCTGGAACGCCTTTTCGAGCGAGCCCGGCAGGCTCTTGCCGCCGCCGTTCGGCTTCATCCAGTTCCAGAAGTGGATATGGTTGTAGTGCTGGGCGGCGTTGTTGAAGAGCGCCTGGTTCGAGCCGTGGGAGGCCTTGACCACCTCCTCGACGGACTTGCCGTCCATGCCCGCTTCCTTGGCAAGCTCGTTGCCCTTCGTCACATAGGCATTGTGGTGCTTGTCGTGATGATATTCGAGCGTCTCCTTCGACATATAGGGGTCGAGGGCGTCGTAGGCATAGGGAAGATCGGGAAGTTCGAAAGCCATGAAGGTCTCCTGTGCTTGTCCGTTGACGATGTCGCCCGGCGCCGGGCCCGTCCGAGGGCCCCGCGCGGGTTCGTGCGTCAGAACCTAGAGGCTGAACGAGCGACGGCTACCGATCGCGAACGGCAAAATATCCCGATACGAGCCCTGTTTCGCGCGTTCGCCGGATCTCTCGCTCGCGCCCCGGATCGGCAGCGGTCTGCCCCGCTCTCAAACCGCGTTCGCCTCAGCCGTCCGCTTCGCATAGGCCCAGTAGAGTTCGCGCGCCCGGCGATAGACCGAGCCCGCCGCGAATGTGCGATCCTCGAACCGGGTCACCGGCACAACCTTGGAGTGATTGCCGGTCGAGAAGACCTCGTCCGCCTCCAGGAAATGACGTGGGCGCAGCACCGTCTCGACCACCTCGGCACCATCGGCGCGCAGGAGCTCGATGATGCGCGCGCGCGTGATGCCGGACAGGAAGGTGCCGTTCGCGATCGGCGTCATCACCACGCCGTCCTTGACCAGGAACACGTTGGAGGTCGCCGTCTCGGCCACATTTCCCAGCATGTCGCACAGAAGCGCGTTGTCGAAGCCGCGATTGCGGGCCTCCGTGATCGCGCGGCCGGAATTGGGATAGAGGCAGCCGGCCTTCGCATCCGTCATCGCGACGTCGGGGCTCGGCCTTCGGAACGGCGAGAGACCGAGGGTGAAGCCGCTCGGCTCCATCATCGCGGACTCGAAGAGATAGAGGCAGAACACGGTGCTGGCCGGGTCGGGCGGCACCCCCATGAAGCCGCCATCGGTCGCCCAGTACATGGGCTTGACGTAGATCGCGGTGCGTCCGTCGAACATCGCGCAGCCTTCGTGGACGAGCGCCACGATCTCGTCCGGCGTCATGGTGGGCTTAAGGCCCATCGCGATGGCGGAACGGTTCACCCGGGCGGCGTGAAGATGAAGGTCCGGCGCCATGCCCTCGAAGAAGCGCGCGCCGTCGAAGACGGAGCTTCCGAGCCAGAGCCCGTGGGTCGCGGGACTGACGCAGGCGAACGCGCCCTCATGCCAGGTTCCGTCGAACCAGGTCCGCGCCGCGCGGCCCGCGGGCATTTCGGCTGTCTCACTCATCGCCTTCTCCCTTTCGAGGACGGCCCCATGCTTGAAGCTTTGGACCCGATTCAACGACGGGGTCCGCGGCTCCGGTTTCTGCGTGACGCGTCGGATGGTCCGAAACCGGGCCCCTCTTTCGGTCCGATGCTGTAAGCCCGACAGCGCTTAACTGTAAATCGCCGGACGACGACAACCTGTCCGATCTTCACATGGGCGTGATCGGATGGTGAAGAGCCGGAACCCCCGATGCCTGCCGCCGCTTATGTCCGAAACAATCGCGGATCAGCGCCGCCAAGAGCGCGGTCCGAACATGGCTGGAGAACGACAACAATGGTGTCCCACCAAACGCGCCGCAGATTTCTCATGGGGCTCGGTCTCACCGCGGGTGCGGCGCTGACGGGCTGTGCCTCGTCGGGCTCGCGCGCCCGCATCGTCGGCATGTCCGCCTTCGATGCCCAGGGTGGGCCGAGCGGCTACGACAGCCGCGCGACGGCCTATGATTCCGGTATCGAGCCGCGTTATCGCGAGATGTACGATGCGATGTATGACGGCGGCTTCCGCATTCCCGCGGTCGACCTCTCGCGCGTCAATCCGATCTATTACCGGCAGGAAGTCGCCGATCCGACGGGCGAGGCGCCCGGCACGGTGGTCGTCGATGCCGCCAACAAGTTCGCCTATGTGGTCCAGCCGGGCGGCCGGGCCATGCGCTACGGCGTCGGCGTCGGCCGTGCCGGCATGGACTGGGCAGGCCGCGCCAAGATCCAGTTCAAGCGCAAGTGGCCGACCTGGACGCCGCCGGCCGAAATGATCGACCGCAAGCCGGAGCTTTCCGAATATTCGGCCGCGAACGGCGGCATGGAGCCGGGTGTCGGAAACCCGCTCGGGGCCCGCGCGCTCTACCTCTTCCAGAACGGCAAGGACACGCTCTACCGCCTGCACGGCTCGCCGGAATACTGGACGATCGGCACGAACAGTTCCTCCGGCTGCATCCGCTTCATGAATCAGGACATCATCGATCTCTACAACCGCGTGCCCTCGGGCGCGCAGGTTCTCGTGCGCCAGGGCGGCATCGCCTGAGACAAGGACTGAGACGTGAAGGATGGTCCGGGCGCCGATGGCGGACCGGACCATCACCCCGATCGAATGGCCGCCTCGAGCGGCCATTTTCGTATCCCGTGCCCCGTGTCGGGCTTCTTCGCCCCATCGTTCTGGAACGGGCAGGCGTTCCTCGCAGTTTGGAAAGGATCAAGGATTTCAAAGTGCCGCGAGGCGCGGCACGGATATGGGATGGCGACCATGCAGCACGACGTTCTGGCACTCGATGACCTCGGCGCGGACGAGTTGAAGGAGGTCGAGGTCGGCGAGACCAAGCTGCTGCTTGCGCGCGACGGCGACCGGGTCTTCGCCACCAGCGCGAAGTGCACCCATAAGGGCGCGCCGCTGAAGAACGGAACGCGGGTCGGAAACTCCGTCATCTGCCCGTGGCATCACGCGATCTTCGACCTCAAGACCGGCGATCACCGCGAACCGCCCGGCCAGGGATGCCTCGCCCGCTTCACCGTCTCGGTCGAGGATGGCCGGATCCTGGTCGAGGTTCCGGGCGACGCCCCATCCCAGCGGCCGGAAGTGGACCCTTCAAGCCGCAAGACCGGCGGAGACCGGGTCTTCGCCATTATCGGCACCGGCGCGGCGGGTCTTGCCTGTGCCCAGGAGCTCGTGCGTGCCGGCTTCGACGGCCGCATCGTGATGATCGGAACGGAAGGCGCGCCGCCCTATGACCGGACCGACCTGTCGAAGGCGGTGCTGAAGGGCGAAAAGAAGCCCGGCGAGACGGTCCTCGTCGAGACGGACGATCTCCACGAACTCGGCATCGAACGCGTCCATGCGCGCGTCACGCGGATCGAGGCCGGGGAGCGGCTTCTCGTTCTGGAAGGCAGGGGCGCACCGACGGAGCTCCATTACGACGCCTGCTTCGCGGCCCCCGGCAGCGCCGCGGCCGAGCTTCCCATGGACAATACCGATCTGCCCAACGTCTTCGTCCTGCGCAGCATCGAGGATGCCAAGGCGCTGATGGACGCGGTCGCCGTCGAAACCGAGATCGCCATCGTCGGATCGGGCTTCATCGGCATGGAAGCGGCCGCGGCCCTTGCAGGCGACAAGCGCTCGGTGACGGTGATCACACCCGAGGAGGTGCCGTTCGCATCCAAATGGGGCGAGAAGGTCGGCCGCCAGATCACCGAACAGCACCGCTCGAACGGCGTGACGGTGAAGACCGGGGCGAAGGTCGCCAGCATCGACGCCTCCGACGGCATGGCGTGGAGCGTGACGACCGAAGACGGCGAATCCGTCCGCACGGGGCTCGTTCTCCTCGGCGTCGGCGCCAAGCCCAATCTGGACCTCTTCGGCGATCTGGCGAAGGACGGAAAGGTTCCGGTCGATGGAAGCCTGAAGGCGTCGGACGGTCTCTGGGTCGGCGGCGACGTCGCGGCCTTTCCCCTCGCCGGCCGGGACTACTCGGCGCGCATCGAACACTGGCGGGTCGCCGAGCAGCACGGCCGGCACGCCGCACGCGCGATGCTCGGAGACGACAAGCCGTTTTCCGGCGTTCCCTTCTTCTGGTCGGCCCAGTACGGCCCGATCCATTATGTCGGCCATGCCGAGAGCTATGACGACATCCACTATCTGGGGGATCTGTCCAAGGGCAGCTATACGGCCTTCTACCTGAAGGATGGCAAGGTGGTGGCCGCCATCGGGCGGGGCGAGGACGACGTGACGGCCGACCTCCACGCGGTGATGCTCACGGACCCGACGCCGTCTGCCGAGGCGCTGGAAGGGGCCGGCTGGCGGCCGAAATCGCTCATCCGAGGCTGAACAACAGGCTCCGGCGCGCCATGGCGCGTCGGAGCTTCGCCTTGCGGATTGATGATCCGCCCGCCGGAGCCACCGGACCGGGCCGGCGGTTTCAGCGCAGGCCGCGTTCGCGCCGTGCGATCCGCCGTTCGAGGTTCTGCTCGCGCACATGGCCCGGGATCAGGAACAGGTCGATGATCTGTCCGATGAACAGGAGCCCGAGCGTCAGGAGCCAGATCGTGCCCGAGATCGGGCGTCCGTTGTAGAAGCGGTGAATGCCGCAGACCCCGAAGAAGCACGAGCACCAGAGAAGATAGGAGACCGCCGCCGACTTCTCCTCTTCGATCGGACGCTCAAGGCTCATCGGTCGAGCCGATCGCGATAGGAGGAGGAGAGCTGGCGCTGCATGTTCTGCTCCCGGACCATGCCGGGAATGAGGAACAGGTCGATGAGCTGGCCGATGCCCAGAAGACCGCCGGTCAGCAGCCAGAGAAGACCCGTCCAGGGCCGTCCGAGATAGAACCGGTGAAGCCCGCAGACGATGAACAGGCAACAGAACCACAGGATGTAGGAGGTGGCTTGAGATTTCTCGCCGCTCATCGATGCATACTCCACTGAAAGATCGGGAAACGCCCTGCCGCGAGGCGTGTTCCGGGACTTGATGTGGGATGCCGCCGCGAACAATCAAAGACCGGGATTCGAAGGCCGCGATGCAGGCAGAGACGGCATCCGGGGAGGCGGCGGGGGAATGGCGGGGCGGCCGGCTTCGGTAGCCGGCCACGCAGACGCGGCAACACCCCGTCACAAAAATGGTACAGTCTGGGCAATCTCGGCGGATCGGCGCGATTCCGTGTCGTTTCCCGCGCCGCCGATGCATAATGCTGACGTGATCGCCAGGTAGCGAACCTCTCCCGAGAGGCGTCGATCGCCCTCCCGCCCGACCAGCTCCCGCGTTTCATGGCGGATGGGAGCCGACAACCCTGGATTGACCGTTGACGCGTTCCGCCCTGCCAGTATCCAAGCCGAACGGTCGCGGACCGCGCGTGTCCGATGGGGGAGCGGCGCGCGCATGACCGTCTCCCGGAACGGCGGACCGACCAGACGCAGCCTTCCATGGGGCAAGATGCCGTTCACCGGCACGCGCCTTCGCCCGAGCCGGCTCGTCCATCTCGTGCTGCGCCCGTCCCTGTTCGTCCATCTGACGATGCTGACGCTGATCGTCCTCCTGCCGGCGCTCCTGTTCAGCGCCTTCCTGATCTTCCGCTTCTCCAGCCAGCAGCAGGAACTCGCCCAGAGCCAGGTGGCCGACATGGCCGAGATCGTGTCGAACGCCTTCGATCGCGAGGTCGTCGGATTGATGGCGACGGCGCAGGTCCTCGCCACCTCCGGCACGGTCGAGCGCGGTGAATTCGAGGTGTTCCGCGAGCGTTCCGTGCGCGCGGTGAAGAATACCGGCATCGTCGCCGACCTGATCGACCCGGCCGGCAATCTCGTCGTCTCCACCTCCGACGACCTGACGATCCCCGAGCACGAGCGGGCCGTGATCGCGGCCGCCCGGCGGTCCGGCCAGGCGGGCGTCTCCGGGGTCTCCTACGATCCGAGACTGCGGCGCCTCGTCTTCCTCGTCGCCGCACCCACGACCCAGCTCGTCGGCGAGCCCTATGTCGTCGTTCTCTCCCAGCCGCTCAAAAGCCTGAAAACCATCATCGACGACCGCAACCTGCCGCCCTCCTGGTCGGTCATGGTCGAGGATGCCGACAGCGAGGAGATTTTCTCGGTCGGCGCAAGGAATGGCCGGCTGGTCGGGGTGAGCGGCGCAACGCCGGTCCGCCCGCAGGAGCGGATCTTCGAGACCGACGATCTTCTCGAAGCCTCGAAGATTTCCGAACTCACGGGCTGGCGCTCGACGGTGACCGTTTCCAACGCGATGATCGACCGGCCGATCACCCGCTCGTGGTACGCGCTGCTTCTCGCCGGCCTCGTCCTCACAGCCTTCAGCATCCTCCTCGGCGTTCTGATGGCACGGCGGATCGTCCGGCCGATCCATGCGCTCTCCCAGCAGGCGAGCGCGATCGGGCGCGGCGAGCCGGCCAAGACCGTCACCACCGATATCGCGGAGATCGGCGAGGTCTCCAAGGTTCTGAACCGGGCCTCCCGCGACCGGATCGAAGCCGAGACGCAGACCCAGCTCCTGATGCGCGAGATGACCCACCGCGCGAAGAACCAGTACGCGCTCGTTGCGGCCATCGCCCGCCGCGCGGCCCGCGAGAGCGCCGATACCGGCGAATTTCTCGCAACGCTCTCCGATGCCCTCGCCTCGCTCGCCCGTTCGGCCGAACTCCTGTCCAATCAGGGATGGGAGAGCGTCGAGCTTTCCGCCCTCGTCGAAAACCAGCTCTCCGCCTTCGGTGTCCAGAGCGGCCGTATCCGGCATGACGGCCCGCCTTTGCGCATCAACGCATCGGTCGCCCAGACCATCGGTCTCGCCTTGCACGAGCTCGCGACGAATGCCGCGAAATACGGCGCGCTTTCGGTCGAGGAAGGCATAGTGACGATCGAATGGTCCTATGGCGAGGCCTTCGAGATGACGTGGCGCGAGAGCGGCGGCCCGAAGGTCCGGAAGCCGACGAGGTCGGGCTTCGGCAGCCTCGTCACCCAGAAGATGACCTCGCGCGGCCTCGGCGGGACGGTGGAGATGGCCTTCGAGGAAACCGGCGTCGTCTGGAGCCTCAAGGCGCCCGCGACCAGCGCCGAGCCGATCACGGGCGCCGGCACGGCCGAGCAGCCGTCGGACAAGCCGGCCTGACCGGTCCCGGCCGGGCTGTCGGCGCCTTCCGTCACGCCTATGTCATGCACCGCGCCGATGACCGCTCCGCCGTCATCGGTGCAGCATGGCCCTCGAGGCATTGGGTGCGAGAAGAGGACGAAGGCGACGTGACGACAGCGATCGGTTCGAAAAGCGGGGTCTTCAGGTGATCGCGGTCTATCGCCGGGACGGCCAGCAATTCAGCCGTGAGGTGATCGGGCAGGAGGATATCGCCGAGGACGTGGTCTGGATCGATCTCTTCGAGCCCGGACAGGACGAGATCGCGAAAGTCGAGGCCGTCATCGGCGCCTCGATCCCCTCGCGCGCCGAGATGATGGAGATCGAGATCTCCAGCCGCCTCTACCGCGACGATGCGGCCGAGGTCATGAACATCCCGATCATCCACGGGCTGCACAGCGATACGCCGTCCTTCGCCCCGATCACCTTCATGCTGGCGGCCGGCCGCCTCGTGACGATCCGCTACACCGATCCGGCGAGTTTCCGCATCTTCGCCGCCCGGCTTTGTCACGATCCCCTGCTCGTCGGCATCGAGGACAGCGACAAGCCGCTTCCCGGAACCGCCTACGCGCTCTCGGGGATCGGCGAGGCGCATATCGCCGAGAATCTCCTCATCGGCATTCTCGAAACCGTGGTCGACCGCATCGCCGATCTCCTGGAGACGATTTCCGTCGATCTCGACAAGATCGCGTCCGACATCTTCTCGTCTTCGGCCCGCAAGAAGCCCATCGGGACCGAGGATTTCAAGCGCATCCTCCAGCGCATCGGCGCGGCAGGCGACCTTGCCTCGCGCGCCCGCGAGACGCTGGCGATCTTCGACCGGCTGGTGCCGTTCCTTCAGCTCATCCTGGAGGAACGGGACAAGTCGGCGGCGAACCTTCGCCGGCGCCTGAAGATCGTCGCGCGGGACGTGCGCTCCCTCAACGATTTCTGCTCGTTCCTGTCCAACAAGACCACGTTTCTCCTCGACACCACCGTCGGCATGATCTCCATCGAGCAGAACGGCATCATCAAGATCTTCTCGGTCGCCTCTGTCGCCTTCCTGCCGCCGACCCTGATCGCCTCGATCTACGGCATGAACTTCCGCCTGATGCCCGAGCTCGACTGGTCGTTCGGCTATCCGATGGCGATCGTCATGATGGTGATGTCGGCGCTCCTGCCGACGCTCTACTTCCGCAGCAAGGGCTGGTTCTGACACCCTCTCCGGCTTGCGAGGCCCTTGCGCCCCGGCCGTAAGCCGGACGCGGGATGCGGCGCCCGCACGATGCGAGCGCCGGTGGCGCGGCCATCCGAAGTCAGCGGCAGAACTTCTTCTCGCGCTCTCTGGCATCGAGATGGAAGTGGTTGCGGTGCAGGAAGTCGTAGCCCGGACCGAGGACGGTTCCGAACCAGCGGCAGGCCGAGCGCCGGATTTCGTCCTGGAAGCCCTTCTCGCCGCCCGAGAAGGTGCCCTTCTTCTCCACGTCGATATACTGGCCGTTCGCCATCACGAAGCCCGCCACATCGAGGGCGTTACCCGTGGCGTGCTGGGAAATGCCGCCGCTGCCGGCCACCCGCGAGCAGCGATAGGAGGACGAGTTCTTGAGCGTCGTCACATGGGTGCCGAGATTGGAGCGCGAAGCCGGCTTCACCTCCTGGTCCACCCAGCGCGAGATGCGGAAGGCCGCGTCGCAGTTGAGGGTGGCGGCCGGCGACATCGCCACGCCCTTGGCGATCTTCGTCACCCGAACGGGATGGGGCACGCCGCAGGATTTGCCGGCGCGGATCGGCGAGGGCTCGGTGAACTCCACGCCGAGCTGCAGAAGGGCGGCCCGGCACAGGGCCTCCTTTTGCGACAGGTTGCGCCACCCCGGCGAGGGTTGCCGCGGAACGGACGGGGACTGCTCGACCGGTTCCGGAATGCGCGGCCGGGACTGGGGCTCCAGCGAGGCGAGAGACTGGGTCCGTTTCGGCAAGGCCTGCCTGATCCGCTGCCGGTCGGCCTCGGTGACCGCTCCTGGCGTCACCGATTTGAGTGTCGCCCAAGGGTCGGGGCGCGGCGGCTCGGACATGCTGGTTCCGCCGAACACGCTGTCGGCGCCCGGAACCGGCACCGGCGGGATGGCCGCGACGGCGGGAGCCGGAGCCGGCTCGGGCCGGCGGGCCGCGGAATTCGGGATCGGCGTCGGCACGAGGGTTTCGAGCACCGGTGGCTCGATCGCCTGCGGCGAGGCCTGGGGCATGATCAGATCGTTCGCGAGCGCCCGGGCCGCGTTCGTGGGAGCCGGCGCTTCGCTGGAACGCGGCACCATCGCCTGGGGCGCGGTCGAGCCGGTTCCGATATTGTCCACGGCCGAGGGGCTCGGGCGATAGGCTTCGCCGGGTGCCGGCATCGCGCCGCCCCATACCAGTGTTCCATTGGCCTGTGCCAAGGAGGGCATCGCGACCTCGAGGCTGGCGGTCCCCACCATGCCCCAGGCTACGAGCGCCCCGACGCCTATCCGCAATACCATGCCCCGGGTCCTTCAGAACTGATCGAAGTCCGGTGTCTAGAGCAACGCGGTTAGCGAACTCTGAATCGCATGGTCACGAGAACGTCAGCGCGGCTTCCGGGAGGCCCCGGCGGCGGCCTTCCGAGGCCGCCTCATGCACGGACGAGACGCGTCACATGGCCCATCTTGCGGCCCTGGCGCACCTCGCCCTTGCCGTAGAGATGGACTAGGCAGCCGGGCTCGCGCAGAAGCTCCGGCACCCTTACGACGTCGTTGCCGATAAGGTTCTCCATCACGCAGTCGGAATGGCGGACAGGATCGCCGAGCGGCAGCCCGCAGATCGCGCGGATATGCTGCTCGAACTGGGAGACGACGCAGGCCGCCTCTGTCCAGTGGCCGGAATTGTGGACCCTCGGCGCGATCTCGTTGACGAGGACGCTCTCGTCCTCGCGCACGAAGAATTCGACGCCGATGACGCCCACATAGGCGAGCTTGGCGAGGATCGTGGCGCCGATCTCGCGCATGGCATCCGCCACCTTCGGCGTCACGCGGCCCGGGACGAGCGAGCGGCGCAGGATGCCGAGGCTGTGTTCGTTGTCGGCCGGGTCGAACGCCGCCACCGCGCCGTCGCGGCCCCGCGCGGCGATCAGCGAGGCCTCGTAGACGAACGGAACCTTGCCTTCGAGGATCGCGGGCTTGGAGCCGAGGCTCTCGAAGGCGTCGGCGACCGGTCCCTCGCGGCGGATATTGGCCTGCCCCTTGCCGTCATAGCCGAACCGGCGCGTCTTCAGGATGCAGTCGGTGCCGATGTCGACCAGCGCATGGCCGAGTTCCTCGACGCTGTCGATGGCGCGCCAGGGCGCGGTTTCCACGCCGATGCCGTTGAGGAACGCCTTCTCGACCACCCGGTCCTGGGCGACCTCCAGCGCTTCGGGCGGCGGGAACAGATCCGCGTCGACGATCGCCTGGCGGGCGGGGCCCACCGGCACGTTCTCGAATTCGTAGGTGACGACGTCGCAGCGCCCGGTGAGTTCGGCGAGCGCCTTGCGGTCGTCATAGGCCGCGACGATCGCCTCGTTCGCGACCTGGAAGGCCGGCGCCTCCCGCGAGGGATCGAGGACGACCGTGCGATAGCCGAGGCGGGCGGCCGCCATCGCCAGCATCCGGGCGAGCTGTCCGCCGCCGAGAATGCCGATGGTCGATCCCGGTTGAAGCGCCGTCATTTCGGGTCCTCCTCGTCCGAGGGGAAGATTGCGACGCTCTCGCTCTGGGCCTTGCGGAACGCGTCGAGCCGTTCGGCGAGCGCTGCATCGGACAAGGCAAGCACGCTTGCGGCGAGAAGGGCGGCATTGACCGCGCCCGCCCTGCCGATCGCGAGCGTCCCCACCGGAATGCCGGCCGGCATCTGGACGATGGACAGAAGGCTGTCCTGCCCCTTCAGGGCCTTGCTCTCGATCGGAACGCCGAAGACCGGCAACGGCGTCATCGAGGCGGCCATGCCGGGCAGATGGGCCGCGCCCCCTGCCCCGGCGATCACCACATGGAAGCCTTCCGCCTTGGCGCCGTTCGCAAATTCGTAGAGGCGGTCGGGCGTGCGATGGGCCGAGACGATCCGCGCTTCGAAGGCGATGTCGAGGGATGCGAGGGTGTCGGCGGCGTTCTTCATGATCGGCCAGTCCGACTGGCTGCCCATGATGACGGCGACCCGTGGAGCGGTTGCGGGCTTCTCGGTCACGCGATGATATCCGGGATGATCTGGTCCTCGAGTTCCTGAAGGCGGTCCTTGATCAGGAGCTTCTTCTTCTTCATGCGCTGAATTCTCAGCTTGTCGCATCCGTGCGCCTGCATCGCGTCGATCGCGGCGTCGTAATCGGCGTGCTCCATGCGCAGTTTCGCGGCCTGAAGTCTCAGCCCCGCCTGTTCCTGATCCGCCATCGCGTCTCCTTCGCGTGAGGTCCCCGGCTTTCGCGAATCGGTCGCGAAATCGTGTTCGCGCCGTTTCCCGCGCGCTGTTTAGCAAAAGCCCGGCATTCCCGATAGCGCCGCCCTTGCGAGCCCCCCGCCGCAACCCGATTCGGCGTCGACAAGACTACGGATTTATGACACGCTCCTCCCGTTCTGCCCGGTCGGGTGAGCCCCCCGGGCTTCCAACGGAAGGAGATCACACATGTCCTTGGAAAACCATATCGCGACGCTCGAGCAGCGCCATTCGGCCCTCGACAACGAACTGGTTTCGGCGATGACGAGCCGTCCGGCGATGAGCGATGCGGAGATCAAGGAGATGAAGGTCCGAAAGCTCCAGCTGAAGGAACAGATCGAGCGGCTGCGCGGATCGTCCCAATAGAGGGTGAGCCGGTCCGCAGGACCGCCGAAGACCGATGTTTTTCGGGAGGGGCCGCGGCGCATGTCGCGGCCTTTTCCATTTCAAAGCCCTTCCTCTCAAGAGCTTCGGGCTGTCGCGCCTGTCCGGGACCACGCCCGTCCGCCAGGTTTGCCCCGAAAGATGTCGCGAGGCCGAAAGCAATGTCCGCGTCCCGGCGCTCGAACGAGAAAGGCCGGCGCGAGGGCCGGCCTTTTTTAAATGGCGGGGAAGCCCTACGCTTCCCGGATGGTTCAGTGGAAGTCGTTCTTGCTACGATATTCCTGGATCTGCGTCGTGCGCAGCCCTGCAAGGCCGTGCTGATCGATCGACATCTGCCAGGACAGGAACTCCTCGACCGTCAGCGTGTACTTGCTGCAGGCTTCGTCCAAACTCAGGAGGCCACCGCGAACGGCCGCCACCACTTCCGCCTTGCGGCGAATGACCCAGCGTCTGGTATTGCCCGGCGGAAGGTCCGCCAGCGTCAGCGGCGACCCATCGGGGCCGATGACGTATTTTATTCTTGATCTAACCTGATCGGCCATTGGACTCTCTACTCTACACAGCGACCCAATCGAGACCGAAGTTAGCCAGCGCATCCTAAGAAAGCGTCAAGCCCGGCGTAAGCTTTCGTTGACGCTTCGCCTCTGGTGAACGCACGCCTTCGATTTTGCTTCGCATTGTCGGAAATGTCCGGCGAGGAGAGCCCGGAAGGCGGCCCGCAGCGCCTCTCCTGAGAGCCGGCGGAGCCTTGGCTTTGCGCAGGACGGGCAAAGCACATAGATAGAAGCGTCCGACCCCTCGTTGAAAAGCCGGCGGAGCGCCCGCACCCCCATGACCCAGACCCTGAACAGCCTCGATCTTCCCAAGGCTCCGGAGGATACCCGCGTCATCGTCGCCATGTCCGGCGGGGTCGACTCGTCCGTCTGCGCCGCGCTCCTGAAGGAAGAGGGCTACGACGTCGTGGGCATCACGCTGCAGCTCTACGATGCGGGCGACACGCCGGCCCGGGCCGGCGCCTGCTGTGCCGGTCAGGACATCCGCGATGCCCGGCGGGTCTGCGACATGCTGTCCATCCCCCATTACGTTCTCGACTACGAGGAGAACTTCCGCGAGGCGGTGATCGACCCCTTCGCCGATGCCTATGTGGCCGGCGAGACGCCGATCCCCTGCGTCGCCTGCAATCAGACGGTGAAGTTCCGCGATCTCCTGAAGACGGCGATGGATCTCGGTGCCGATGCCTTGGCGACCGGCCACTATATCGAGAGCCGGGCGAACGGCGCCCATCGCAGCCTTCACCGCCCGTTCGATCTCGACCGCGACCAGAGCTACTTCCTGTATGGCACGACCCAGGCCCAGGTCGACTTCCTGCGCTTTCCCCTCGCCCGCCTCACCAAGGACGAGACCCGGGCGATCGCGGCGCGGCACGGGCTCGCGATCGCTTCGAAGCCGGACAGCCAGGACATCTGCTTCGTTCCGGCCGGGCGCTATTCCGATCTCGTGCGCAAGCTGCGCCCGGAAGCCGGCGATCCGGGCGAGATCGTCCATGTGGACGGCCGGGTTCTCGGCGCCCATGAGGGGATCATCCACTTCACCATCGGCCAGCGTCGGGGTCTGGGGGTTGCGACCGGGGATCCGCTCTATGTCGTGCGGCTCGATCCTGAGACCCGCCGCGTGATCGTCGGCCCGCGTTCGGCGCTTGCGACGAGAGCCGTGCGGCTCCGCGACGTGAACTGGCTCGGCACCCGGTCTCCCGAGGCCTACATGGCCGATGGCGGCGACCTCTTCGTGAAGCTGCGCTCGACGCGGCCTCCGAGCCCCGCGCGGATCGCGTTCGATTCGGACGAGGGCTGGCGGGTGGATCTTCTCGCCGCCGAATACGGTGTTGCCCGGGGCCAGGCCTGCGTCTTCTACGCGGGCGAAGGCGCGGGGGCCGAAGTTCTCGGCGGCGGCGTCATCGCGGGGTCGGTCGAGGCCGGCGAAGCCCGTCTGGCGGCCGCGGAGTAGCGCGGGAGGCAACTGCCTTCCGGCCGTTCGCCGCGAAACCTGCGGGCTCTTCATTCGTAGCTTCGTTCAGGACGCGCCGCAGCCTCCCTGCCTGCCCGGGCCGAAGAGGGGAAGCGACGGCGCGAAGGCGAGACCCAAGGACCGAGGATCCCGAGCCATGTCGCAATGCCCGAGCCGCCGGATGACAGATGACGGGCGATCAGCCCGAAAGACCACTTTCGGCGCCCTCCTCCTCGGCGCGGCGCTTCTCGCACCGTCCATGCCGGGCGCCGCCTTCGAGGCCAAACCTTTCGATGCGGCATCGCTCAACGACCGGGCGGACGCCAGGGTCGCAGAGACCTTTGCCGGCAATGCCGAAAACGCGACGATCGATCTCGACTGGCAGCCCTATCGGCAGTTTCTTGAGCGCTACGTGGTCGACGATCCCGAAGGCCTCAACCGCGTGCGCTATTCGGACGTGAGCGCCGAGGACCACCAGGGCCTCAAGGACATGATCGCGGCCTGGGCGAGGACCGATGTGGCGGCGCTGACGGCGGCCCAGAAATTCGCCTTCTTCACCAATCTCTACAACGCGCTCACCCTCGACGTGGTGCTGGATCATTATCCGGTGAAGACGATCCGCGACATCAAGCCCGAGGAGGACGCCGAGAAGGGCCTCTTCGCCTCGCTTTCGGACGCCTTCACCATCGGCCCCTGGTCCAGCGACCTCGTCACCATCCATGGCACGGGGCTATCGCTCGACGAGATCGAGCATTCCATCCTGCGCCCCATGGGCGACGAGCGGGTGCATTACGCGGTGAACTGCGCCTCGATCGGCTGCCCCGATCTCAAGGCGACGCCCTGGACCGCCGAGACCCTCGACGAGGATCTCGACGAGGCCGCAAAAGGCTACATCAATTCCGATCGCGGGCTCTTTCGCTCGGGATCGGGCGCCCTTCTCGCCTCGAAGATCTTCGACTGGTATGCCGGCGACTTCGGCGGGGCGGGCGCGATCACGGCCTATATGAAACCCTATGCGAGCGGCGAGCGGGCCGAATGGCTGGCCGAGCCGGATGCCTCGATCTCGGGCTATCGCTACGACTGGTCGCTCAACGATGCGACCGAGGATCGGGCCGCAGCGAACTGACGGGCCTTCGCCGGCATTTCTCGCAACCGGCTTCGCCGTGATCGTCGAGCGCCTATGAGGGGGCCGGAGGCCGGATTTGCGACCTGCCATCCGATCCGTTGACAAAACCGGCTTTGCTGGCTACATCGCTCGTCAACATATTCGAATGGACGAGCGCGTCTTATGGCGCGTTTTTTGTTTGAGCGGCGGCAGGCATCTTCGATCCCGTCGCATGAAGAGACGTCTGGAGATCGCCATGAAGATCAAGAACTCGCTGAAATCCCTCAAGGGTCGTCACCGCGCCAACCGCATGGTTCGCCGCAAGGGCCGTATCTACATCATCAACAAGGAAGCCCCGCGCTTCAAGGCCCGCCAGGGCTGAAGCCCGGCGCCTGAGAGGACACGCGGTCGCATAGCCTGCCGCGTGCCTCACGGTATTTTCAGTTTGACGGCTCTCACGAGGTCGGTAATCTCCGGCCTCATGAGAGCCGTTTTTCGTCATGTCACCGCCCTTCTCGTCCTGGGCGCCGCAGGCCTCGGGCTTCAGGCCCTGCCGGCCGGCGCGCAGGAGCCCGGCGACCGGTCGGTCATCGATCCCGATTCCGGACCGCCCGGCACGATGCCGCAGGTGCCCCTGCCGCCCGATCTTTCGCCCGGCGAGGAAGGCCCGATGGTACGCCCGGCGCCCGATGGCGATCTCGACGTGCCGCCCGAGGCCTTCGGCGGACCGCTGAGCGAAGAGAACGAACCGGCGGATGGCACGGCTCCCGGCGCGGCCCCTTCGACCGATCTCGCGGAACCGGGGGAGGCTGGGCCCAGGACCCTCGACGATCTCTTCGCCGAACTGCGCAAGGTCTCCAAGGAAACGGATGCCAAGCGGATCGCGCGCCAGATCCAGCGGCGCTGGCAGGACAGCGGCAGCGCGACGGTCGATCTTCTGATGGGCCGCGCGACCCAGGCCATGGGACACGAACAGGGCGAGACGGCCTTCGATCTCCTCGATCAGGTCCTGGTTCTCGATCCCGATTATGCCGAAGCCTGGAACCGCAGGGCGACCGCCCATTTCGGCAGCGGCGACTACGGCAAGTCGATCTCCGATATCGAGCAGACCCTCGCGCGCGAACCGCGACACTGGGGAGCGCTCATGGGGCTCGCCCTGATCCTGGAGCGCACCGACCGCGAGGAGGACGCGCTCACGGTCTATTCGCGGGTTCTCGAGGTCTATCCCGCCCTCAAATCGGCGCAGGACGCCGTCGGCCGCCTGTCGGAGGATCTCACGGGACCTGCGATCTGATCGCTCCCGCACCGTGTATCGAGAGCCTTGGACCCGATCTCGAAACCGGGTCCGAGGCTCCGCGTCCTCGACGAGACATCTGACGATCCGAAAGCCGGACCCGATTTGTCGTCCGATTCTCCCGCCTCATCCGTGCAGCTTGAGCGCCGGGCCTTTGGTGGGCGAGATCGCGTCGGCGAAGATGGCGACGGTCCCGAGAAGATAGCCGAGCACCGCCCATTGGTGGCGGCGCTGGATGCTGTGATAGGCCGCCGTCGCGAACTGGCCGCGAACGAGAAGATCCTGCTTCGAACGAAAGAGGTTGATGCTGCCGACCGAGCCTCCGCTCGCAAACGAGAGCAGCCGTCCCTGGTCGTTGAACTCGAACTGGCCGGGCCTGCCGCCCGCGACCGCCTCCGGTATCGCTTTTGCGAGATAGGCGGCCTGCTGGCTGGCGCACTGGGCGGTGGGCGGCAGGGGATCTGAATCGGGCGACGGCCTGAAGCTCGCCGCATCCCCCATCACGTAGATGCGCTCGTCGTTCGGCACCTTGAGGCAGGGATCGACGACGATGCGCTGCTTCTTGTCCATCTCGAAATCGCACAGGTCCTTCAGGCACGGATTGCCGACGAGCCCGGCCGCCCAGACCGCGATATCCGTCGGCCAGCGCTCGCCATCCTCGGCAAGGACCGCCTCGGCCTCGATGCCGGCGATCTTGGCGCCCGAGCGGGTCGCGATGTCGAGCGTGCCGAGCCGTTCGAGGACCGCACGGCGCAACTCGGACGATGCGCCAGGCATGATCTCGGGCGCGGCCTCGAGGATGAGGATGTCGAGCAGTCTCTGGTCGCGGCTGAGAACCGCTTCGGTGATGAACCCGCGCTCGGCCATGCGCAGATGGGCGGCGAGTTCCGTTCCGGTCGCGCCCGAGCCGATGATGGAGATGCGCGCCGGCTCCCCCGTCTCGCGCGCCTTCAGAAGCGAGGCGACGAAGCGGTCGCGGAAGATCTCCGCATCCTCCTTCCGGTCGAGCCGGATCGCGTATTCCTTGACGCCCTCGGTGCCGAAGTCTGGCGTGACACCGCCGAGCGCGATCACCAGGCGATCATAGGGAATGCTGCGCCCGGGTCCCTCGATCGCGCCGTCATGGCTCGTCACGGGTGCGAGGCGCACGGTCTGCGCCTTCCGGTCGATGGTCGTGACGCAGCCCTGCTCGAAGCGGAAGCCGCGCTTGGCGGCGAGGAGGTAGAAGCTCATCTCCGACAGCGTCGAGCTCACCGTGCCGGCGGCAAATTCGTGCAGACGCGGCTTCCAGATATGGGTGCCGCAGACATCGACCAGCGTGACGTCGAGCCCGCTCTTCTCGGACAGGGCGCAGACGAGTTCGAGCCCGCCTGCCCCGCCGCCGAGAACGACGATCCGTTCGCGTGAGCGCGCCATCGGCCTAGCTCACGGATCCGGAGGTCAATTGGGCGATGAGATCGGGAAACAGCCCCGTCAGCCCGATGAAGATCAGATAGAGCGCCACGATGTAGCTGAGAAGACGCGGAATGATGAGGATGAGAATGCCGGCGACGAGCGCGACGATCGGCTGAAGGGTGATGATTTCCACGAAAAGACCTTTCGCAAACCGGTTCGGGATCGGGCGAACCAACGGCATCGATATAGAGCGCTTCGCAGGACTGTCGCGCCGGTGGCCGGACGATCCTTGAGCCGGCCCCGCAGGCGGTCGTGCCCCCTCTCAGCCGGCGAGTTCGCCGATGAAATTAACGACGACCTCGCGCCGGTGCGGGCGCGCCCGGTGTTCGGCGAGATAGATGCCCTGCCAGGTTCCGAGCATCATGCGGCCCCTGTCGAAGGGAACCTGGAGGTCGGTGCCGGTCAGCATGGTCTTGATATGGGCCGGCATGTCGTCGGGGCCCTCGATCGTGTGGACATAGTCCCCGCCTTCGGGCGCGAGCCGGTCGAGGGCTGCGAGAAGGTCGTGCCGGACATCGGGATCGGCGTTTTCCTGGATCGTGAGGGAGGCCGAGGTGTGCCGAATGAAGAGGGTGACGAGGCCTTTGACGGCACCGGCGGCCTCAAGTTCTGAGGCAACCTGCCGCGTGATGTCGGTCAGTCCGCGCCCGCGTGTCTCCACCGTGAGGGTCCCGATATGATGCTGCATGCGAACTCCTGCGAAGGCTGCTCGGACACGGGGCGAGGCATGACGCGTGGCCGGCGCACCGCGCGCCTCCTGCCCCCAGGGCCGGATGCGCGGCCCGCTCCTCTTCCAAACTGGCCGCGCGAAGGCCGAGGTCTAGTTCCAGCCTCGTGCGGGCACCTCCCGTCCCGCAGCCCCGCAAGCCCGATGCCGACGAACAGGTCACGCCATGCCGGTCTCACTCCCCATCGATCCATCCGCCTTCGACCCGGCCCGCATCCCGGCCGATCTCGCGAGGCTCAACGAGCACCTGCGGGCCGAGCACGCCAAGCGCCCGGACACCTGGTCCATGCCGATCGATGTCGTTCGCAAGGCGCGCCTCGAGGGCAAGGGGATCTTTCCCTTTCGCGATCCAGACCCCGATGCCGAGACGATCGCGATCGAGGGCGGTGACGGCAGGCGGATCGAACTGCGTGTCCTGAGGCCGAGGACCCGGGAGGCGCGCGGCACCTTCCTTCACATCCACGGCGGCGGCTGGGTGTTCGGCAATGCCGCCGAGAACGATCAGCGCCTTCGAAGGCTTGCCGAGGCGACCGGCCTCGTCACCGTCTCCGTCGAATACCGGCTCGCCCCCGAACACCCCTTCCCCGCCGCCGGCGACGACTGCTTCGAGGCCGCGCTCTTCGTCTCTGCCGGCAAGGTCGACGGCGCTCCGACACGCATGCTCGCCATCGGCGGCGAATCGGCCGGCGCCCATCTGGCGAGCCTCACCCTGTTGAGGCTGCGCGACGAGACCGGACGCCAGCCCTTCGCCGCAGCCCTCCTCGTCGCCGGCTGCTACGATCTGTCGATGACGCCGAGCGTCGCCAATTTCGGGGAGGAGCGTCTGGTGCTCAACACCCGCGACGTGAAGACCTTCGCCTCCCTCGCAATACCCGACGAGAGCCGCATCGCCGATCCCGTGAACTCTCCGCTCAACGCCGATCTCGCCGGCCTGCCGCCGGCCTACTTCTCCTGCGGCACGAAGGATCTTCTCCTCGACGATACGCTCTTCATGGCCATGCGCTGGGCGGCGGCGGGAAATCCGTGCGAGCTCGTCCTCACCAATGGCGGCTGCCACGTCTTCGAGGTGTTCGGAACGGCGAGCGGCGAGGCCTCGCTCGCCCGGGCCGAGGCCTTTCTCAATCAGGAGATCGCCAGGATCCCGTGACCTGAGGCAGGAGGCCTGAGAGCCCGCGGCGCAAAGAAGTATTAACCCTTCGTGACGATGAACCCGGCAGCTTTAAGTTTTCGCATCGAAAATCGAGTCACGTTCGACCCATCCGGCCGGCCGATCAAGCCGGCCCGTTCAAAGGGATCGTTCGCATGCTCCGTCGAACTTCGAAACTCTCGGGCCTCCTCGCCGCAGTCGTCCTTGCGGCCTCGGGTGCCAGTCTCACCATGCCGGCCGAGGCCGGCCAGCGCTATGTCGGACACCAGCCCGTCGAGGTGCCCGCCCATGTGAGGGCGGAGTGGCTGCGCCAGCTGCAGCACGCACCGCGCGTGAACGCGGCGGGCGTCGTCTTCGCCCGTCCCGCTCCCGGTGTCGCGGTGCGCACGCAGGCGCGGACCATCTTCTCACCCTACCCCTTCGGCCAGCCGCCGGTGGCCGAGCCGCGTTATCACCGCGCCGCTCCGCCGCCGCCCGTGCCGCCGGTCGCCCATTACGCACCGCGGCGCGAAGTGGTGCGCTCCGCCGGCATCAGCCCCGAATATCTTCCCCAGCGCGTCGCCTACGCGACCAGCCAGAAGCCGGGGACCATCGTCGTCGATACGCGAGCCCGCTTCCTCTACCACGTCCAGCCGGGCGGCATGGCCATGCGCTACGGCGTCGGCGTCGGCAAGGAGGGCTTTTCCTGGCGCGGCACCCACAACATCACGGCCAAGAAGCAGTGGCCGGGCTGGACGCCGCCCAAGGAGATGATCGCCCGCGAGCGCAAGAAGGGCCGCATCCTGCCCGCCCACATGCCGGGCGGCGAGGCCAACCCGCTGGGCGCGCGCGCCCTCTATCTCGGCTCCACCCTCTATCGCATCCACGGCACCAACCAGCCCTGGACCATCGGACAGGCCGTCTCCTCGGGCTGCATCCGCATGCGCAACGAGGATGTGGAAGCGCTCTACGAGAATGTCGGCGTCGGCACCAAGGTCGTCGTTCTCTAGGGGACACCGCACCCCCGCAGAGCACGGCATCCGCCCCCGCCTTCGGGCCGAGGGCGGCGCCCTTTGGAAAGCACCTCAAGGACCGGGCGACCCGGTCGCTCATCGTTTGGAGAAACCCCATGAGAACTCATGCGAAATGGCTCGCCGGGGCCGCCGTCTGCGCGGTGATGGCCCTGTCCTCGACCGGGGCCGTCATGGCGCAGGAACGGGTCTACAACTACGCGTCCGGAACCTGGGAATCGGCCGACAACCCGCGCGTCATGCAGCGGCTGATCAAGCAGCAGCGCCGGCCGGATGCCCGCTTCAACCGGGCCGAGGTGCGGATCGAGACGCGCGAGCGACCCGGAACGATCATCGTCGATTCCCGCTCGCGCTATCTCTATCTCGTCGGCGCGAACGGGCGGGCCACCCGCTACGGCGTCGGGGTCGGCAAGGAGGGCTTCGGCTGGTCGGGCGCCATGTCCGTGCAGCGCAAGGCCGAGTGGCCGAGCTGGGTGCCGCCGAAGGAGATGGTCGCGCGCGAGCGCCGCAAGGGCCACATCCTGCCTGCCCGCATGGAGGGCGGCCCGAACAATCCGCTCGGCGCGCGCGCCCTCTACCTCTATCGCGACGGGCGCGACTCCCTGTTCCGCATCCATGGCACGAACCAGCCCTGGACCATCGGCAAGCGCCTCTCCTCCGGGTGCATCCGCATGATGAACGAGGACGTGGCCGATCTCTACGCGCGGGTGCCGCGTGGCACCAAGGTGGTCGTCATCGGACCGGAGGGCCAGGGAGGACGCGGCGTCTATCGCGATCTCGGCTGATCGCGGACCCGACCGGCTCGCATTCGAGAATCGAAAGAAAGGCCCGGGACGCGAAGCGTTCCGGGCCATTTCGTCGTGGAAGCGAAGATCTGCCGGTCGCCGCGCGCGGGCGCCATGCGGGCCGGTCAGGTTCCCGAGCGCACCTGGCCCTTCGCGATGTAGTCGAACTGCTGGATCAGCACCTCGTGGATCATCGTATCGCCGTAGCGTTCGTTGACGGCGGTCTTGATGGCACCGAGGAGGCTCGGAAGATCGTAGCGGGCCGGATTGTCGAAGTCGAAATCCTCGCTCGCATAGAGCCGGCGGAAGGCCGCATCGAGGACGAAGGGCTCGGGCGGCACGGCCAGCTTGTCGGCCACCGTGCCGTCGATGGTGTAGACGAAGCGGGCGATGATGTAGCCCTTGATCTTCTCGTCGGCGATCATCGGCACCGTGATCGGATTGGTCGAGCGGTAGTCGAGGCCGGCGTAATAGGTCGGCTCCTTCTCCTCCTCGTGCGCCTCGCCGCCCCCCGTCATGGACATGGCGACGTAGCTCGAGCCGAGGGCGACGAGAACGGCCCATATGCCCACAGCGAGGAGCTTGATCACCGGATGCGTCCTGCAAATTCGGGCCGGCTGGAATAGGTGCCGTCGGATTCGGCGTCCTCGATGGCCTTCGCCATGACACCGGAGACCTCGTGGCTCGCCTTCACATGGCGGGCAAGGATCGACTGGTTCGTCTGAAGGGCATCACGCAGGAGCGCGAGGCGCGTGCGCGTCTCCGCGTCCAGGCTTTCGGCCGGCACGCCGCGCGCAAGGCGCGACAGTTCCAGAAGCGACTGGTTCTTGCGGCCCGTCGTCTCCATCAGATCGATGGCGAGGCCGTTCTCCAGCGCATGGGTCTCACGGGCAAGGACGGCCTCCAGACGATCGAAGGCGTTCGAAAATGCGGTCTGCATCAGCTGTTTCCGTCTCGGGGTTTCAAGGTTTTCCGATCCCGGCGAGCATGGCGCCGAAGCGTGTGCGGGCGCTTTCGCCCGCCTGTGCCTTCGTCTCGGCCGCGGTCTGCGGCTCCATCGCGCGATCGGCCGAGATCATGTCGGCGATGCCGATGCCGCCGTCGCGGGCGAGCTGCTCGCCCAGCTGCTCGGCCATCATCGAGCGCCAGATATTGCCGGCGGTGCCGCCGCCGAAGAAATTGGAGGCCTCGGAGGGCAGCATCTCCTCGACGAAGCTGCGCAGCGCGAAGGCCTCGAATTCCTGGGCCGGCGCCAGCTTGTCGACCTCGTGCTTGACGAGCGCAGAGGAGCGCGGCGCCGGTCCGACGTCTTTGCCGCTCGCCTCGGGGCGCACGGCGGCGGTCCCTGCGATGGGTGCGATCGTCATGGCGGACGGCTCCTCCTTTAGTCTCGAAAGGTCCGGTTCGCCTCAATCTAGAGGGGCCGGCTTATCCGAGACTGTTGGCGAGCCGCGCGAGGAAGCTCTCCACATGGCTTTCGAGGGCTGCCGCCTCCACATCGCTCGCCGCCTCCCGGCTCGCCGCCTTCATCCGCCGCTCGATGCCCTTTTCCTGCAGCCGCACTTCGGCAAGGCGCGCCTCGCCGAGCTTCTGCTCCTCCTCGTTGCGGCGGCGCTCCACGTCGTTGCGCCGCAGCGACTTCACCTTGGCCTCCACGAAGAGGCCGTGCAGCCGATGCTCGGGGTCGAGACTGTCGAGGATCTCGCGATCGGAGCGGTCGATCTCGTCGTGCTTCTGCTTGAGCTGGGCGAGCGCCCATTCCTCGATCTGCCGCTTCTGGGCCTGAACCTTCAGAACCCGCTCGAGGCGCTTCTTCTTCCTTGCGGCATCGCTCATCCGGCCAGCACCCAGTCCTCGAAGGCGTTCATGAAGATGATGAGGAAGTCGCCGACCACATAGCCGAACAGGAAGAGGCCGCCGGCCAGAACGAAGGGAAGGGAGATGAAGTAGATCGGGATCTGCGGCGTCAGCTTGTTGGCGAGGCCGACGGCGAAGTTGACGATGACGGCGTAGAGGACGAAGGGGCTCGCGATGCGCAGGCACAGCACGAAGGCGAGATCCAGATTGTCGGTGAGGCTGATGAGGCTCGGCTGGATGCCGAAGCCGGCCGAAGCCGGCATCGCGGTGTAGGAGGCGACGAGGGCCCGGGCGATCTCGGCATGCAGATTGGTCACGAAGATGAGGACGGTCGCCGTCAGCGTGATCATGGTGCCGATCACCGGATCGGGCGCGTCCTCGTAGACCGGCCCCATCTGCTGGCCCATGCCGACGGCATTGGCGACCACATGGCCGAAGAAGGACAGGGCGATCAGGAAGCTTCGGCCGAGAAGGCCGATGAAGAAGCCGATCATGATCTCCGAGATCATCAGCTTCAGTCGCACCGCGTCGCTCGCGCCCTCGACGAGCGGCCGAAGCACCGGCAGAAGCACCGGCGCCAAAGCGAGCGAGATCGCGAAGGCGAGGAACAGGCGGATCTGGGGCGGGATGCGATTCGAGGAGAAGCCGGGCAGGAGCATCAGGCAGGTCCCGATCCGGCAGAACACCAGGAACAGGGCGAAGACGATGGTCGAGGCGGCGTCGCTCACGAGATCGAGCCGATGGTCTTCAGGTCGACGCCCCGGGCGATCTCCACATGGCTGAGGACCGGCAGGTTGACGAAGATCCGCTCGATCATCATCCGCACATAGGGGCGGGCATCGGGCGCGGCGACGAGGGCGAAGACCTCGCCCTGGTCCATCTTGTCGCGAATGATCTTGGTCGCCTCCTGGGCGAACTGCTCGACGAGGCGCGGATCGATGTCGAACTCCACCACATCGCCCTTGGCATCGCGCTTCAGCGCCTGATGGAAGGCGAGATCCCACTGATTGCCGAGGCGCAGGACCGAAAGCGTGCCGTTGTGCAGAAGGTCGCCGCAGATCTGCTGGGCCATGCGCATGCGCACGTGCTCGACGATCTGTTCGGATCGCCGGACATGGGGCGCGATCTCCGCGATCGCCTCGAGGATGAGGTTGAGATTGCGGATGGAGACCCGTTCGGCAAGGAGCAGCTTCAGCACCGCCTGGAGTCCCGAATAGGACATGTGGGCGGGGATGATCTCCTCGATGAGGCGCTTGTATTCCGGCTCCAGCCGGTCGACCAGCGCGCGCATGTCCTTGTAGGACAGAAGCTGGGCGAGGTTGTTGCGCAGGATCTCCGACAGGTGGGTGAGGACGATCGTCAGGGTGTCGATCGGCTGGTGGCCCTGGCGGCGCACCTCGGAGGCGAAGCTCTCCGAGATCCAGGCGGCCTTCATGCCGAAGGCCGGCTCCTTGGTGAGATCGTGCGGGACTTCCGGCGCCGGCGTCTCGCCGAGGACGATCATCAGCTCGCCGATCCGCATCTCCTGGGTGGCGACGGTGGTTCCGTGGACCTTGATCTCGTAGCTCTTCGGACCGATCGCCAGATCGTCGGACAGCTTGATCTCGGGAACGACGAAGCCGTAGCGCGAGGCGAAGCGGCGGCGCATCTTCTGGACCCGGTGGCCGAGTTCGTCGCGCTGGAGCATCAGCGATGCCGACATCTGCTTGCCGAGCACGAGTTCGATCTCGACGATCTTGAGGCTCTCCTTGACCGAATTCTTCTCGCTCTGGGCGGCCGCCGCCTGCTGGGCCGTCTCCTCGGCATCCTCCTTCGCCTTCTCCTCGGCCCGCTTCTTCGGAATGACGTAGGCGACGAAGGCGAGCATCAGGCCGAGGGCCGAGAACGGCACGAAGGGCAGGCCCGGGAGGATCGCGAGGATCATCATCAGTCCGGCCGAGACCGAGAGGGCGAGCGGATATTTTCCGAGCTGGCCGACGACGGCGAGCTGGGCAGCGCCGCGCGTGCCGCCCTTGGAGACAAGGAGACCGGCCGCCAGCGAGATGATGAGGGCGGGGATTTGGCTGACGAGGCCGTCGCCGACCGACAGCTTGGTGAAGACGTCGGCGGCCGAGGCGGCATCCATGCCGTGGCGCAGGATGCCGATGCAGATGCCGCCGAAGATGTTGACGGCGGTGATGATGAGACCGGCGATCGCATCGCCGCGCACGAATTTGGAGGCACCGTCCATGGCGCCGAAGAAGGAGGATTCCTCCTCCAGTTCCTTGCGCCGCGACTGGGCCTCCTTCTCGTTGATGAGGCCGGCCGAAAGATCGGCGTCGATCGCCATCTGCTTGCCGGGGATCGCATCGAGGGTGAAGCGCGCGCCGACTTCCGCGATACGGGTCGCGCCCTTGGTGATCACCATGAAGTTGACGATGATCAGGATGGCGAAGACCACGAGGCCGATGAAGAAGTCGCCGCCCATGACGAAGTTCGAGAAGCCGCCGATCACGTGACCGGCCGCATTCACGCCCTCATGACCCTGGGACAGGATCACGCGGGTCGTCGCGATGTTGAGCGACAGGCGCAGCATCGTGGCGAGCAGGAGAACGGTTGGAAAGGCGGAGAATTCGAGGGGCTTCTCGATCCAGAGGGCCACCATCAGGATGAGGATCGAGAGAGCCACCGACAGAGCGAGGCCCATGTCGATCAGGATCGGCGGGATCGGAATGAAGAGGACCGTCAGGACGAAGACGATCGCGATCGCAAAGCCGATCTCGCGCCCGCCCTTGGTGCCGTTCGCGCCCTTGGATCCGATGGCGCCGACCGGCGCACTCTTCATGATGTCGATCGCCATGGCTGCGCCCCCGCTCGGTTCCCGGAAAGCCGGTCGGATCGGGTCCGTGCGGGCCGGCCGCACCCATCGTCGCGGTGCCGAGGCCGGTCCGTTAAGGATCCGTTAAGGGCTTATCCGTCCTGCAGCTTGCGCAGGGATGAAGAGCGCCGCGAGCGGGTCCGGTCCGTCCCGTGCCGTACCGCCCCATGCCTTGGAGCGTGCGGGATCCGTGGTGGATCAGCTGCCGGCAGAGACAACCCGCAGCACGTCTGGGACTTTTTCCCATTCTATAGGAGAATTACACTCACGCGTGAACGACCCTTCACCAAATGTCCGGGATTTGCTATGTAAGGTCCGGCTGGGCACTGCCGTAGCAAACGTCGGTAGACCCGACACAACCATATCTTGGGAGAATGAACATGGCCTGGAACAAGCCCGTCATCACCGAAGTCTGCGTCGCGATGGAAATCAACGGCTATATGCCGATCGAATTCTAAGACTTGCAGACCGACTTCGATAGCCGTGGGCGGGGGAAACCCCGCCTGCGGCTTTTGGTTCTTGGGGCGGCTGCGGGAGGCGGCTTTCCCCAATGGAACTGTCTCTGCGAGACCTGTCGCCTCTTTTGGGAGGGAGACGAGAGGGTTCGCGCCAGCACGCAGTCGTCCATCGCCGTCACGGCCGATGACGAGAACTGGCTTCTCCTCAACGCATCCCCGGATCTGCGCCAGCAGATCGTCGATCGCGCGGCCATGCGCCCGAGCGCGACCGCGAAGGCCCGTGCCGGCGCCCTGCGCTCCTCGCCGATCGCCTCCGTCCTCATCACCAATGGCGATGTCGACCATACCGCAGGTCTCCTGACGATCCGCGAGAAGCAGAACTTCACCCTTTATGCCACGGGCGGCGTCCACGACATCATCGCCGCCAATCCGGTGTTTCAGGTCCTCGATCCCGATCACGTGACGAAGACCCGCATCGTGCCGGGCTCGCCCTTCGAACCGGTTCCGGGCCTTACCGCTGAACTCTTCTCCGTTCCCGGCAAGGTGCCGCTTTATCTGGAGACCGGCACCGTGGATGTGGGCGAGGAGAGCGAGATGACGGTCGGCGTCAGGCTCAGCGCCCACGGGCGGACGATCTACTACATTCCCGGATGCGCCCATGTGCCGGACAGCCTGAAGGAGCGCGTGGCCGGCGCCGACGCGCTTCTCTTCGACGGCACGGTCTTCGTGGACGAGGAGATGAAGGAGGCCGGCGTCGGCGTGAAGACCGGGCGCCGCATGGGCCATATGCCGATCTCGGGCGAAGGGGGAAGTCTCTCCATTTTCGACGATGCGAAGATCGGCCGACGGGTCTATATTCACATCAACAACACCAATCCGATCTGGATCGACGGATCGGAGGCAAAGAAGACAGTCGAAGCGGCCGGGTGGGAGGTCGCCTATGACGGGATGGACCTCAGCCTATGACCGAGATGCTTTCCAAGGCCGACCTCGAAGCCCGTCTGCGTGAGATCGGGCGCACGCGCTATCATTCGAACCATCCGTTCCAGATCATGCTCCAGGAGGGCCGGCTGTCGAAGCCGCAGGTCCAGGCCTGGGCGCTCAACCGCTATTATTACCAGTCGATGATCCCGGTGAAGGATGCCCATATCCTCGCCCGCCTCGGCAGCGTGGAGCTGCGCCGGGAATGGCGCGAGCGCATCATCGACCATGACGGCACCGAGACCGAGCGCGGCGGCATCGTCAAGTGGATCGCGCTCGCGGAAGGCGTGGGGCTCGACCGGGATTATGTGATGTCCGGCAAGGGCATCCTGCCGGCGACGCGCTTTTCCGTCGACGCCTATGTGAATTTCGTGCGCGACCGCACGCTCCTTGAGGCCATCGCCTCTTCGCTGACCGAACTCTTCTCCCCGAACGTCATCGGCGTGCGCACCAAGGGCATGCTGGAGCACTACGATTTCATCACCCCCGAGACCCTGGCCTATTTCGACAAGCGGCCGGTCCAGGCCAAGCGCGACAGCGATTTCGCCCTCACCTACTGCCTCGAAAACGCTCGGCGCCCAGAAGAGCAGCAGGCCGTGATCGACGCCCTCACCTTCAAGTGTCAGGTGCTCTGGACGCAGCTCGACGCCCTTCACCACGCCTATGTGGAACCGCGCCACCTGCCCTTCGACGCATGGGCACCGGACGCCGCCCAGGCGACGAAGGCGGCGTGATGGGCGAGCTTCCCGACGCCACCGTCCCCAAACTGCCCCACGGCGTGAGGTTTCGTGCCGACAAGGCGCGGGGCGGCCATATCCTCGTCGGCCCCGAGCGCATCTTCAACATCGACGGGGTCTCCGTGGAGATCCTGAAGCGCGTCGACGGGCAGACCGACATCGCCGGCATCGTCGCCGATCTCGCGAGCGTCTTCACCGCCGAGCCGGCCGTGATCCGTCCCGATGTGGAAGCCTTCCTGATCGACCTGCGCGACAAGCAGATGGTGACCCTATGAGCGAGACCCTTCTCGACGATCGCCCCCGCCCTTCGAGCGCGCCGAAACCGAAGCCGCAGCCGCCCATCGGCCTCCTCGCCGAACTCACCCATCGCTGCCCGCTGCGCTGCACCTACTGCTCGAACCCGATCGAACTCGAAAGCCGCTCGGCCGAGCTCGACACCGAGACCTGGAAGCGCGTCTTCAGCGAGGCCGCCGATCTCGGCGTGATCCATCTCCACCTGTCGGGCGGAGAGCCCTGCTCTCGCAAGGACATCGTGGAACTGACGCGGCATGCGGCCGAGGTCGGGCTCTACACCAATCTCATCACCTCCGGCGTCGGCGTGAAGGAAAGCCAGCTCGACGCCCTGTTCGAGGCGGGCTGCGACCACATCCAGCTCTCCATGCAAGGGGCCGACGAGGAGATCACCGTCGCGGTCGCCGGCATGAAGGGCGCCTTCGAGCGCAAGCAGGAATTTGCCCGTCAGGTGGTCGCCCGCGGCTTCCCCCTCACCCTCAATTCCGTGATCCATCGCCAGAACATCCATCAGGTTCCGGTGATGATCGAGAAGGCGGTGGAGTTCGGCGCCAAGCGCATCGAGATCGCCCATACCCAGTATTATGGCTGGGCGCTGCGCAACCGGGCCCATCTCATGCCGACCAAGGCGGATGTCGACCGCACCATCGAGCAGGTGGAGGAAGCACGCGAGCGCCTGAAGGGCGTGCTCGTCATCGACGCCGTCTTCCCGGACTATTACGCGAAATATCCCAAGCTCTGTAACGGTGGCTGGGGCACGCGCACGCTCTCCGTCACGCCGTCCGGCAAGGTTCTGCCCTGCCATGCGGCCGAGACGATCGAGCATCTCGACTTCTGGTCCGTGCGCGACCATTCCCTCGCCGATGTCTGGGATCATGGCCCCGCCTTCGAAGCCTATCGCGGCACGGACTGGATGCAGGAGCCCTGCCGCTCCTGCGAGCGCAAGCATATCGATTACGGAGGCTGCCGATGCCAGGCGCTCGCGCTCGTCGGGGATGCGAGCGCCACGGACCCGGCCTGCGTGAAGTCGCCCCATCACGACCGGATGGGCGATCTCGCACGCTCCGAGTCGGCCTTCGCGCCCGATCCCGACAAGGTGAGCTATCGTCTGATCGGCGCGGCCTGATACCCCCCAGGCCGTCAATCCTCTGACGCGCCCGCGGGTGTTCCGCCCCGGAACGCGAAAACACCTTTCGATCGCAGGGAGTTGAGCGGAAGGGGCATGGACGTGAAGAGCACGCCCCTGCCTCTATCGCACCGCCCGCCCATCTTCATCGGGACGCGAACAGCGGGACATGTCGAGCCCGCGCGACGATGGAGATCTTCCACGATGAGAATGACCCGCCTTCTGGCCGGTAGCGCCCTCTCCCTGTTGCTGATGGCCGGCGGCACCGCGCTCGCCCAGAATTCCGGCGCCTCCACCGGCGACAGCTCGCCGCTCGATCATGTCGAGGGCGAAGTGCCCGCCACCGGTGGTGACGACGCCCCGGCCGGCGGACAGCCTGTCGAGGACGGAGAGGCCAACGCCCCCGATCAGCAGCCAGCTTTCGAGGGCCAGACGCGCGCGGCCCAGCCTGAAAACCCGGTCGAGGTCTCGACCGAGGTGATCGCCGAGGGCCTGCCGCAGCTTTGGTCGATGGAATTCCTGCCCGATAACCGCATGCTCGTCGCGACCAAGGCCGGCGACATGCACATCCTCTCGCAGGACGGCGAGCCGGGCCCGGCCATCGAGGGCGTGCCCGAGGTCATGTCCGAAGGCCAGGGCGGCCTTCTCGACATCGCGCTCGCACCCGATTTCGAGCAGTCGAACACGATCTACTTCTCCTTCTCCGAGCCGCGCGAGGACGGCAACGGCACCTCCGTCGCCAAGGCCACCCTGACGGAGAGCGGCGAGAACGGCGGCGCGCTCGATAATGTCGAGGTCATCTTCCAGCAGATGCCGAGCTATGACGGCGACAAGCATTTCGGCTCGCGCCTGGTGTTCTCGCCCGAGGGCCATCTCTTCGTGACCGTCGGCGAGCGCTCCGATACGCCGATCCGCGACGAGGCGCAGGACCTCACCTCGGGCCTCGGCAAGGTCTTCCGCATCGATCCCGCGACGGGCGAGGCGATCGAGGACAATCCGTTCTACGGCCATGCCAAGATCCAGCCGGAGATCTTCTCCTACGGCCACCGTAACCTCCAGTCCGCGGCCCTCGACGCCGAGGGCCGGTTGTGGACCGTCGAGCACGGCCCGGCGGGCGGCGACGAGCTCAACCGCCCGGAAAGCGGCATCAATTACGGCTGGCCGGCGATCACCTACGGCGTCGCCTATTCCGGCGAGGAGATCGGCCCGGGCCGCACCGCCCAGGAAGGCATGGCCCAGCCGGTCTATTACTGGGACCCGGTGATCGGCCCCTCGGGCATGGCGCTCTATCAGGGCGACCAGTTCCCGGACTGGCAGGACGCCATGATCATCGGCGGCCTCGTGACGGAGGGTCTCGTCGTCGTGCGCCTCGACGATGCGGGAGAGCGTGTCGCAACCGAGGAGCGCATCCCGCTCGGCGAGCGCATCCGCGACGTGAAGGTCGGATCGGACGGCGCGATCTATGCCGTCTCCGAAATTCCCGATTCCGATGCCTCGACCATCATCAAGGTGACGGCCGCCGAGTAAAGGCGCCCTCAAAATCATGGTGCACGAACGAAAGGGGCGGCTCGTCGAGCCGCCCCTTCTCTTATCGGGATCGATGGTGCCGCCGGAGCGTCCGCTCAGGCGCGGGTGCGGCTCATGCCGTCCTTGGCCGGCGCATAGGTCGGATCGAGCTGGGCGGCCCGGGCATAGGAACGGTAGGCCTTCTGCCGGTCGCCCTGGCGCTCGAGAAGGATCGCCTGATTGACCCAGTACTCGGCCTTGGTCTGATCGATCCGCAGAGCGGCCGAGAAATCGCTCGCCGCGTTCTCGACATCGCCGAGGGCGAGATAGGACACGCCCCGTCCCGAATAGGGTTCGGCGGCGGTGGACTGCAGCGAGATCGCCCGGGAGAAGTCCTCGATCGCCTGGTTGTGCTGGCCGTCGAGCTGATAGAGCAGGCCGCGATTGTGATAGGCGCGCGGATCGGTGGTGTTGAGATCGATCGCCCGCTGGAAATCGACCAGGGCTTCCCGGTTCCGGCCGGCGAGCCGGTAGATGTTGCCGCGACCGATATAGGCCGAATCATAGTTCGGATTGATCTGGAGAGCGCGGTTGTAGTCCTCGACGGCCTTCAGCCGCTCGCCGGTCTGCCGGAAGATCAGCGCCCGGTTCGCATAGGCCTGATAGAAGTTCGGATCGAGCGAGATCGCCGTCGTGAAGTCCTGGATCGCCGCCGCGTTCTGCCCCGAACGACCGAAAGCTGTACCGCGTACGTTGTAGGCTTCGGGATCGCGCGGATTGGCGTTCACCGCCGCCGTCAGCGAGGCGAGATTCTGGTCCGATCCCTGATCGGCATCGAGGGCGATGGCGTTCACCATCGGCTCCGAACCGGTCTGGCAGCCCGCCAGAACGAGGCCGGCGGCCAGAAGGACCGGCGCCGTGCGGGCGATCGTCGACGAGAGAAAAGCGGAATGAACCATCACCGGTCGTACAGGCTCCGTGGGTCGCGCGAAAACGAGATGAGGACTTCCTGACTAAAGCATCGGACCGAAAAATGGACCCGGTTTTCGGTCCATCCGATGCGTCAGCAAAAAACAGGAGCCTCGGGCCCGATTCTTGGATCGGGTCCGAGACCCTAGAGCGGGAGGCGGCCGAATTGGAGGCCGGCGCCGTCATCGGCGATATCGGACCGCCGACTGTGATCGCCGGACCACACTCGGCCGGCCTCCATTGACCCCGACGATCCGGAAACCGGGCCGGATTTTCAGCCCGATGCCCCAGACGCGAAAAGCCGACCCCCCGCGGGATCGGCTTCTCGAAACTCTCGAACAGATACCGTGATCCGACCGTCCCGGACGGATCGCGGGCGTCTCAGTGGCCGCGGCCGGGCATCACGCCTTCGCGCTGGGCCTGCTTGCGGGCGAGCTTGCGAGCGCGGCGAACACCCTCTGCCTTCTCGCGCACGCGCTTCTCGGACGGCTTTTCGTAGAAGCTGCGCTGCTTCATTTCACGGAAGACGCCCTCGCGCTGAAGCTTCTTCTTGAGCGCGCGAAGGGCCTGATCGACATTGTTGTCTCGGACGATGATCTGCAAGGACGGTTCCGCCAGTCTGAACGTGTTGTGGTTTGATGCTCGCCCGGAACGATAGATCGGCCGCAGGCTCTTGCTTTTCGGTCGCGCGCCCTTAGCAAAGTCCTTCACGGTTGTCGATATGCCGAGGCCGCGAAAAGCGGCCAGTGGCATCCTCCGCCCCATATAGGCGGGACGGGCAACCCTCGACGACGGCACCCTAGGCCCAAACGAAGCGCTAAGCACACGGAAGTTCGCAACTATGGCAATCGGCGAAATTCGCAGAGAACGTTACACGCCGGGCATGGGGCCGAAGGGCCGGACCATGTCCTGGGGCGCAGTCATCGCCGGGGTGATCCTCGCCATCGCGATCCAGCTGATGCTCGGCCTTCTCGGCCTCGGCATCGGGCTCGCGAGCCTTCCGGGAAGCGAGGGTTCCGCGACTGCGCTGGCCTCCACCGCCGGCATCTACTCCCTCGTCGCGGCTCTCGTCGGGCTCTTCGTCGGCGCCTATGCCTGCGGCCGCCTCGCCGGGCTCGCAGATCGCATGGACGCCGTCCTCCACGGGCTCGTGACTTGGGCCGTCGCCACCCTCCTCGTGGTCCTCGTTCTCGGCGGCACAGCCTCCTCGGTCCTCGGCGGTGCCTTCGGGGCGGTCGGGGCCTCGGTCAGCAGCCTGACGAATGCCGCAGGCGCACTCGGTCAGTCCGCCTCCCCTACCGCCGGCGGCCTTCCCGATGGTGTCGCCTCCGATCTGCGCTCGCTCCTGTCGCCCGGCCAGGGCGGCGGCGGCGCGGCCGCCGATCAGGCGGGCGATAGCGCCGACGCTTCGGCAAGCGGCGAGGCCGGCAATGGCGGAGGCGTCGATCCGACGGCACTCGGCGCCCGCTTCGCCGAGATCGCGGGCGGCCTCTCCGAGACGGCGAGCCCCGAAGAGCGCGATGCGGCGATCCGCGCGATCCAGGAGGCGGGCGGGCTCTCGCGCTCGGCGGCCGAACAGCGGCTCGCCAGCTATCAGCAGGCCGTCGATCAGATGGCCCGCGAGGCGCGCCAGCTCGCGGACGATGCCGCGCGCTCGGTCTCGTCTGCCTCCTTCGCCGCCTTCATCGCACTTCTTCTCGGAGCGATCGTCGCCGTCATCGGCGGCGTTCTCGGCCGGGCGGGCAGCGCGAGGGCGTAAGGCGGACATCGCAACGGCGCATCCGGTCTTCGCGGGATCGGGCGCGTCACCGGATGGGCGGACAGCCCGCCCGCCCCGCCCTCAATAACGGAACTGCTCGGCGAGAATCCGCTCGTCCCAGGAATGGGTCTCGTCGAACAGGATCAGCGCCTTGTCCTTGCCGCTCTCGCGGATCTGCACCCGGCGCACGGACTTCACCTCCTGGGCATCAGCGACGGCATTGACCGGGCGCTTGCCCGGCTCGAGAACCGTGATCTCCACGACCTGATGGTTCGCCAGAAGCGCACCGCGCCAGCGACGCGGACGGAAGGGGCTGACCGGCGTCAAGGCGAGAAGCGGCGCTTCGATCGGAATGATCGGGCCCTGTGCGGACAGGTTGTAGGCCGTCGAGCCGGTGGGGGTCGCCACCATAACGCCGTCGCAGACGAGTTCCTCCAGCCGCACCGTCCCGCCGACGGCGATCCTCAGCCGCGCCGCCTGGAAGGACTGGCGGAAGACCGAGACCTCGTTGATCGCCAGTTCCTCGCGGATCTCGCCGTTCTCGTCCTCCGCCGTCATGGTCAGCGGATGGATCCAGTTCTCGACGGCGGCCTCGAGCCGTTCGCGCAGGTTCGCTTCCGAATAGTCGTTCATCAGGAAGCCGACCGTTCCCCGGTTCATCCCGTAGATCGGCGTGCCCGTATTCATGAAGCGATGCAGCGTCTGCAGCATGAAGCCGTCGCCGCCGAGCGCGACGACCACATCGGCCCGGTTCGGATCGTCCTGCCCGTAGATCGCCTTCAACCGGTTCGCCGCCTCCAGCGCGCCGGGGGTCGCGCTTGCGAGAAAGCTGATCGAATGAACGGATTTGGACATCGGTATCGCAAGGCTCGCCGGCTTCGAACGGGACGGAAAAAGGCTCGTCTGTCCCGAGACTTCGCCGGTTTCGTTTCGAGACACAAGGCGAAATCGCGCACCGCCCGGACGCCGCGAAGATTGCGAGCCGCCCCCGCCTGATGTAAGGACGGCGCCGGGGCCGGCGTAGCACAGCGGTAGTGCAGCGGTTTTGTAAACCGAAGGTCGGGAGTTCGATCCTCTCCGCCGGCACCATCTTCGCGATCCCCTTCGTGGTCTCTCCCCAAGACCCGGGACGCCACCGGGCGCTACCAGGGCCACCCTTTTCATTTCCAGCGCGCAAGCGGCGACAGCGCCGCCGTGTTTCGGCGTTCAGGCCGATCTCTTCCCCTCACGGTCCCCGAACGCGGAAACGCCCCGGTCGGCGCAACCGATCAGGGCGTTCTTCGCGAACTCAAGTGGTCGTCAGTTCGGGCGCGGCCCTGCCATCGGCCGCGTCAGCTTCCCATGACGTCGGATTTGATGGTGTCGATGTTGTGCCGCATCATGTCGATATAGGTCGATGCCGGCCCGCTCCCGTCGGAGAGGGCGTCGGAATAGAGTTCGCCGCCGACCTTGAGGCCGGTCTCGCTGGCGATCTGCTCGATCAGGCGCGGATTGGTGACGTTCTCGACGAACACCGCCGAAGCATCGTCCGCCCGGATCTGCCGCACGAGGGCTGCGACGTCCGCGGCGGAGGCTTCCGATTCCGTCGAGACGCCCTCGGGCGCCAGGAAGTCGATGCCGTACTCGTGTTCGAAATAGCCGAAGGCGTCGTGGGAGGTGATGATCGCGCGTTTGGTCTCGGGGATCTCGGCGACCGAGCGCCGGATATAGGCGTCGAGGTCGTCGAGCTTCTTGTCATAGGCCTCGGCATTGGCGCGATAGGTCGTGCAACCCGCCTCGTCGGCCGCGCAGAAGGCGTCGGCGATATTGGCCACATAGACCTTGGCATTGGCGACCGACTGCCAGGCATGGGGATCGTATTCCCCGTGATGATGATGGCCATGGCCGCCGGCTGAGGCGGCATCGGCGGTCTCCTCGTGGTCGTGGGAATGGCCGCCCTCTTCGGCCGCATGATCATGGCCTTCATGGTCATGGTCATGGCCTTGCCCATCGCCGTGCCCGTCGCCATGATCGTGCGCGTCAGCGGCTGCCTGGTCGTGGCCGTGGTCCTCACGCCCGTCCTCGGCCGCACCGTGATGCCCGTCATGCCCCTCTTCGGAGCTTCGCAGCATCTCGCCCCCCTTCGTCAGTTCGACGACCGGCGCCGTGGTGCCGCTCGCCTCGATGAGGCGCGGCAGGAAGCCTTCGAGCTGGAGACCGTTCGCGAGGATCACATCGGCTTGCGACAGCGCCGCCGCATCGGCCGGACGCGGCTCGTAGACATGGGCGTCCCCGTTCGGCCCGACGAGCGTGGTGATGTCGACCCGGTCGCCCCCGACATTCTTCGCGAGATCCGCGATGATCGAGAAGCTCGCGACGACGTCGAGCTTCTTCTCCTCGGCCGAAGCGGGAGACAGGGCGGTTCCCGCCAGGAGAAGCGCGGTAACGGCGGCGGAAAGCGTCAGGGTTCTGGACATGGCCATGGTCCTTTCGTGAGTTCAGGCGGTGCGGTGGCGTTGCGGCCGGATGCGCGAGCCGAGAATGCCGCGCGGACCGGCCAGGGTGGAGAGGATGTAGATCGCGCCCGCGACGAGGATGATCGACGGCCCCGAGGCGAGCGAGGCGTGGTAGGACATTAGGAGCCCGCCCACGCAGGAGACGAGACCGATGACGATGGCAAGGAGGACCATCGGCATCACGCGGGAGGTCCAGAACCGGGCCGCGGCGGCAGGCAGCATCATCAGGCCGACGGCAAGCAGCGTCCCGAGGGCCTGGAAGCCGCCCACGAGGTTGAGGACGACGAGCCCCAGGAAGACGAAATGGACCGGCGGCCCGAGCCGCGAGACCGAGCGCAGGAAGAGCGGGTCGAGACATTCGGCAACGAGGGCCCGCCAGAAGATCGCGAGGGTCACCAGCGTCGTTCCCGTGATGATCCCGATCAGCGTCAGCGCCTCGTCGTTGAGAGCGAGGACCGTGCCGAACAGGACGTGCATCAGGTCGACATTGGAGCCGCGCAGGGAGACGATGAGAACGCCGAGCGCGAGGGAGATCAGATAGAAGGCCGCCATGGACGCGTCCTCCTTCTGCACCGTGAGGCGCGAGACGAAGCCCGCGCCCAGCGCGACCACGACGCCGGCGACGAGGCCGCCGAGGGTCATCGGCACGATGGCGAGGCCATAGAACAAGAAGCCGATCGCAGCGCCCGGCAGGATGGCGTGGGCCATCGCATCGCCGGTCAGGCTCATGCGCCGCAGCATCAGGAACACGCCGACGGGACAGGCGCTGAGGGACAGAAGGATAGCGCCGCCGAGCGCGCGCTGCATGAAGCCGAATTCGGCGAAGGGGGCGATCAGCCCGTCATAGAGGGCGCTCATCACGCAGCGTCCCGCGACCGGGAGGAACCGCCTGCGCCGAGGGCCGGGCCCTGCGGCGCCAATATGTCGTCGCTTGCGCACCAGCCGGCATTCTCGTTCCAGGCTTCGTGAAAGCGGCGGGCGCGAAGAAGGTTCTCGGCCGAAAGGGTCTGCCGCGCCTCGCCCCAGGCGACGGGCTCGCGCGCCAGAAGCAGCGCCTCGGGGAAGTGGTCCCGCACGAGGTCCATGTCGTGAACGACCACCATCACCGTGCGCCGCTCGTCGTGCCAGCGGCCGATCAGGGCGATGAGATCGGTGATCGTGCGCGCATCGATCGCATTGAAGGGCTCGTCGAGGAGAATGAGGTCGGCATCCTGGACCAGAACCCGCGCAAACAGCGTGCGCTGCAACTGCCCGCCCGAGAGGGAATCGATCGGCCGCTTCTCGAAATTCTGAAGACCGACCGCCGAAAGGGCGTTCGCCACCGCCTCGCGATCCTCGGCCAGGTGACGCCCCAGAAGTCCGCGCCTCGGCCACAGACCGAGCGAGACGAGATCGCTGACGCGCGCGGGAAAGGTCCGATCGATCTCCGACTGCTGGGGCAGATAAGCGAGCCTCGTGCCGGGCGAAACCATGCACTCGCCCGAGATCGGCTTCAGGATGCCGGTAATGCCCTTCATCAGGGTGGACTTGCCGGATCCGTTGGCACCCACCACCGCCGTCAGCGAGCCGGCGCGCACGGTTCCGTCGAGATGATGGACCGCCGGATGGCTGTTATAGCCGAGCGTCAGGTCCCGAAATGTGATGCAATTGGACATGCAGAGTTCCGCTGACAGCGCGGACGCCTCGGCGCCCGCTCTCTCCGTCATTGGGTATGTTATGTTATAACGTCAGTCAACCAGGGAAAGGACATCCGTCCGCAGACCTCCGCATGCGAGCCGTGCCGCGCCGCGATCGAAGCCGATGCGCCGGTCTCCTTTCTGACGGATCGATCCCTCAACAATCCCGAACCAGCGAATTGGGCCAGACCATGCTCCTCGCTTCCATCCCCTCGGCGGCTTCAACATTCCTTGAAACACTCGCGAGCCGGGCAACGGAATGGGGCGAAACCGCATTGGTTACCTTGGGAGAGTAAAATGCGGAGGCGGCTAAGGTCAGGATGGAACCAGAAGAACGATATTCACAGCGCCGGAAATCGGTCACCGACCGGATGCTCATCGCCTTGTGCCTGATCGCCGCCGTCATGGCGGTGATACTCGTGACGGCCGATATCGGCCGCGATATCGATCATGGACCCACGCAGTTGACGCGGGCCGGTGATCAGGCTGGTCCGGTTCTCGACAACCCGGCGCAGCAATAAGCGAGGCCGGTCCTGCCGGGTCGGATATGGGATCGACGTGCCGACCTGATTGCGCGCCTCGTTCGGCGAGGCCCGGATGTCAGTCCCGCTTCGCCCGGCGCAGCTGTCGCCGGACCAGAAATCCGGTCGCACCGAGTGTGAGCGCCGCGAGCGAAAACCATGTGATCGCATAGACGAGGTGCTCGTTCCGGAAGGCGATATTCGTCAGCCCCTCGACGGGTTCTTCGCCACTCGGCTCTCCCATCAGCGCACGCTCGGCGCCGACGCCTGCATCGATGAAATAGGGTGCGACGGGCCCGGGAACGTCGTTCGCAGCCGCCATCGCGGCCGTATCGCGCGAATACCATCGTCCGGCCTGCGGATCGTTCGACCGCAGAAACGCGCCATCCGGCTGGCTCATGCGCAGAAGGCCCTCGACCCGGACCTCGCCATCCGGCGGGGCGAAGTCGTCGCCGCCATCCCGTCGGGAGACGTAACCGCGATTGACGAATACGGTGAACCCGTCAGCGGTGCCGAGGGGCGTCATCAGCCAGTAGCCGGACCCGTAATCGGTCACGGCCTGGGCATAGGCGTCCCGGCCCTCAAGGTAGCGGCCGGTGATCGCGACATGCTGATATTCGTCGCCTTCGAGGGTCAGATCCGGCCATTCGGCGGGCCCCGGCGCGGCAATGGCCTCTTCCGTGACCCGCGCCTCGACGGCTGCGATCAGATCCAGCTTCCAGGCCCGGCGCTCGATCTGCCAGACACCGAGCGAACAGAAGAGAAGCGTCAGGACGCCTCCGAGGAGAACGATGACGGCGAGCCCCGAGCGGCTCGCGCCGCCGCGTCTTCCACGATCCGCGCCGGAGCTATCGGGACTGTCGGAGCTGCCGTTCTCGTTCATCGTCTTTCGCAAGGCTTCTGCCCGAGGCGGAGCGCGTGTGCGCCGGACACCGGATCGCTTGGCGCCAGCCGATGCCGGCGGCCGGGCGCCGCTCTCGCCGCCGCCTCAGAAACCCCCGACCTCAGTTGGACGGCGCGGACGGCGTCTGACCGGCCGGCTCTGCGGCGGTGCCTGCGGCCTCGCCGCCCGTCACGCCGCCGAGGGGAGCGGGCGTCGGAAGGCCCGTCTCGCTCTCCATCACCTGGCCGCTCGTGGGCATCATATTGGTGTTGAGGTGGTACATGACCCAGAGCGAGCCCGAGATCGTGATGATCACCAGAACGCCGGTGAAGATCAGCGCCATGATCGTCCAGCCGTTCTCGGACTTGGAATCCATATGGAGGAAATAGACCATGTGGACGAAGATCTGCGCCAGCGCGAAGCCGATGACGAGGAGCGCCGTGATGACGCTGCTCTCGATCGGCCGGGCCATGACCAGCCAGAACGGGATCGCCGTCATGATGACCGACAGGACGAAGCCGGTCAGATAGCCCTTCAGCGTCGCATGGGCCTCGCCGCCCTCCATGTGGCCGGCATGGTCGTGATCGACCTGCGCGGCGCTGTGCGGGTCGTTCTTGGCGGTTGTCGAATGGGCCATCAGATCACCCTGACGAGATAGACGAAGGTAAAGACGCCGATCCAGACGACATCGAGGAAGTGCCAGAACATCGACAGGCACATGACGCGGCGCCTGTTGTCGTCGATGAGACCGGTCCGGGCGATCTGGACCATCAGGACGACGAGCCAGAGGATGCCGAAGGTCACGTGCAGACCGTGTGTTCCGACGAGCGCGAAGAAGGCCGACAGGAATCCGCTGCGCTGGGGCGGCGCGCCCTCGGCGAAGAAATGGGCGAACTCGTAGAGCTCGACGCCGACGAAGGCTATGCCGAGCAGCCCGGTGATCCCGAGCCAGAACAGGACCTGCCCCTGCTTGCGGGCCTGCATCGCGATGACGGCGAAGCCGTAGGTGATCGACGAGAAGAGCAGGAAGCCCGTATTGATCGCGACGAGCCACAGGTCGAACAGGTCGGACGGCCGGGGGCCGGCCGCATAGCTCGTGGCGAGGACGCCGTATGTGGCGAACAGGACCGCAAAGATGAGGCAGTCGCTCATCAGATAGATCCAGAACCCGAGCATGGTGCTCGAGCCGGTCTCGTGTTCGTGCTCGTCGAGTTCGAAGAACGCCTCGGGCGGGGCGCTCATCGTGGCCGTCGTCTGCGCCATGTCTTATCCTTTCGCGCCCAGCATGGAAGCTGCCTTGCGCTCCGTCTTCGCCACTTCGTCGGCCGTGATGTAGTAGTCCCGGTCGTAGTCGAAGGTGTGGTAGATCGCATAGCCGATCAGGCCGACGAACGAGACCGCCGCGAGCCACCAGATATACCAGACCAGCGCGAAGCCGCAGAGGGTGGACAGTCCGGCGAGGATGACGCCGGCGCCCGTGTTCCTCGGCATGTGGATCGACCGGAAGCCCTTTTCCGGACGCGAAAAGCCGGCCCGCTTCATGTCCGTGAAGGCGTCGATGTCGCGCACCATGGGCGAGAAGGCGAAGTTGTAGTGGGGCGGGGGCGAGGTGGTCGCCCATTCGAGCGTGCGCCCGTTCCACGGATCGCCCGTCGTGTCGGCAAGCGCCTCGCGATCGCGGATCGAGACGTAGATCTGCATGAGGAGCGCGCCGATGCCGATCGCGATGAGCCCGGCCCCTGCGGCCGCGATCACGAACCAGATCTGGAGCGAGGGATCGTCGAACTCGCGAAGGCGCCGCGTGACGCCCATCAGGCCGAGAAGGTAGAGCGGCATGAAGGCGAGGTAGAAGCCGCTGACCCAGGTCCAGAAGCTGACCTTGCCCCAGAACTCGTTGAGCTTGAAGCCGAAGGCTTTCGGGAACCAGTAGTTGATCGCCGCGAACGCGCCGAAGAGCACGCCGCCGATGATCACGTTGTGGAAGTGGGCGACGAGGAAGAGCGAATTGTGGACGGTGAAGTCGACGGGGGGCACCGCGAGGAGAACGCCCGTCATGCCGCCGATCGTGAACGTCACGATGAAGGCGATCGTCCACATCATCGGCAGTTCGAAGCGGATGCGGCCCTCGTACATGGTCAACAGCCAGTTGAAGATCTTCACGCCCGTCGGGATCGAGATGATCATCGTGGTGATGCCGAAGAACGAGTTCACGCTCGCCCCGTTGCCCATCGTGAAGAAGTGATGGAGCCAGACGAGATAGGCGAGGATGGTGATGACCACCAGCGCGTAGACCATGGACGTGTAGCCGAAGAGCCGCTTGCCGGAGAAGGTGGAGGTGACCTCCGAGAAGACGCCGAACAGCGGCAGGATGAGGATGTAGACCTCCGGATGGCCCCAGATCCAGATGAGGTTGAAATACATCATCGAATTGCCGCCCATGTCGTTGGTGAAGAAATGGGTTCCGACATAGCGATCGAGGCCGAGCAGCACGAGAACGGCCGTCAGCACGGGGAAGGAGGCGACGATGAGCACGTTCGTGCACAGGGCCGACCAGGTAAAGATCGGCATGCGCATCATGCTCATGCCGGGCGCGCGCATCTTGACGATGGTCACGAGCAGGTTGACGCCGGAGAGCAGCGTTCCGACGCCGGCGACCTGCAGGCCCCATATGTAATAGTCGACGCCGACGCCCGGACTGTAGTCCGCGCCGGAGAGCGGCGGGAAGGCGAGCCAGCCCGTGCGCGCGAACTCGCCGATGAACAGCGAGGCCATGATCAGGATCGCGCCGCCAGCCGTCATCCAGAACGAGAAGTTGTTGAGGAACGGGAAGGAGACGTCGCGCGCGCCGATCTGCAGCGGCACCACATAGTTCATGATGCCGGTGATCAGCGGCATCGCCACGAAGAAGATCATGATCACGCCGTGGGCGGTGAAGATCTGGTCGTAGTGATGGGCGGGGAGAAAGCCTTCGGACCCGTTGAAGGCGATCGCCTGCTGGGTCCGCATGAGGATCGCGTCGGCAAAGCCGCGCAGCAGCATCACGATCGCGAGGATCATGTACATGATGCCGATCTTCTTGTGGTCGACGGTGGTGAACCACTCGTGCCACAGATAGCCCCACCAGCGATAATAGGTGATGGCCGACAGAAGACCGATGCCTCCGATCGCCACGACGATGAAGGTCACGACGAGGATCGGATCGTAATAGGGAATGGCGTCCAGCGTCAGACGGCCGAACAGGAACCGGGAGAGGTCGAGATTGGCTAGCATGTGAAGGCAGCTCCGAAGGGATGAGCTTCAAGACGGATGGACGGGCCCTTCGCGGGCGAAGGGCCGCGGGTCATTCTGTCCGATTGAGTTGGGGCGGCGCGATGCTTCCCTCGCCGTCCTGCGGACCCGCACCCTCCCGCGTGCTGTCCGAACGGGGCGCCCGGTCCGAAGCCGGAGCGGTCGCACCCTGGGCGTCCTCGCCATGGCCCCCGCCATAGCCGAAGCCATCGATAATGCTGTGATCGTAGGTCAGCTGATCGAGGCTGATATCCGTCGGCGGCTCGGCATGGCCGGCGTCGATATGGTGGATCTCCTGCATGCACAGCTTGCCCTCGGCCACGCACATTCCGACGATCCGGGTATAGAGCATCGGATCGATCGCGCCGAAATAGCGCACGGGATCGGCCTGCGAGGGCTGGGCGAGATCGAGATAGGTGTCGCGGTCGAGCGTGTCGCCGGATTCGCGGACCTTCGAAACCCAGGCGTCGAACTCCTCCGGCGACTGGCCGTGGAACTTGAAGCGCATGTTGGAGAAGCCGGCGCCGTTATAGTGCGAGGCGAAGCCGTCGTAGACGCCCGCCTTGTTCACCACCGCATGCAGCTTCGTCTCCATGCCGGGCATCGCGTAGATCATCCCGGCAAGGGTCGGGACGTAGAAGGCGTTCATCACCGATTCGGCCGTCAGTTCGAAGCGGATCGGACGGTTCACCGGCGCCGCGAGCTCGTTGACGGTCGCGATCCCATATTCGGGATAGACGAACATCCATTTCCAGTTGAGCGCGACCACCTCGACGACCAGCGGCTCCTGATCGGTGTCCACCTCGGCGCTCGTCGTGATCGAATCGAGCGGGCGATAGGGGTCGAGGAGGTGCGTGCCCACCCAGGTGACGGCACCGAGAAGAATGATGATCAGCAGCGGCGCGGCCCAGATCGCGAGTTCCACCTTGGTGGAATGATCCCAGTCGGCACGGTAGTTCGAGGCCTTGTTGCTGGCCCGGTAGCGCCAGGCGAAGACGAAGGTCATCACCAGAACGGGAATGATGATGAGAAGCATCAGCCCGGTGGCGATCAGGAGCATGTCCCGCTGGCGCGCCGCGATGTCCCCGTTCGGGAACAGGACGACGAGATCACCGCATCCACCGAGGAGGAGAAGCAGCGGCGTGAGGAGGAGGAAGCGTGGCAATCGCAAGAGATCGAACTCGTTGGGTGTGATGGCCTGGCCTGCGGCCTTGCCGACAGGGAACGAACGTTGACTGGGCTATGGAACTCGTATTCAACAATTTGGGTCATCCCTCAATCCCCTACATGTAGGCAGGATGTCACGGCGGGTGCTTTTCTCGCCCCAATCGGTCACGTTTTGGTTCGGAACGAGTTGATATGAGCGATACGACGAGCGGCAGCTTCAGCCAGTTGGTCGGGGATGACGTCACGGACGATCACCGCCTGGATCCCGGCGACATCGCCATCGGCGTGATCATCGGACGCACGGCGGAGTTCTTCCACTTCTTCGTCTTCGCGATCGCCTCGGTCATCGTGTTCCCGCGACTGGTCTTTCCCTTCGTCGACCCGCTGACCGCCACGCTCTATTCCTTCGCCGTCTTCGCCCTCGCCTATGTGGCCCGACCCTTCGGCTCGTGGATGTTCATGGCGGTGGACAGGCGCTTCGGCAAGGGCACCAAGCTGACCACGGCGCTCTTCCTGCTCGGCACCTCGACGGTCGCCGTCGCCTTCCTGCCGACCTATGAGCAGGCCGGCATGTATTCGGTCTGGCTGCTCGTCATCCTGCGGATCGGCCAGGGCGTCGGCCTCGGCGGAAGCTGGGACGGGCTGGCCTCGCTCTTGGCCATGAACGCGCCGAAGGAACAGGACGGCTGGTGGGCCATGGTGCCGCAGATCGGTGCACCCTTCGGTCTCGCCCTCGCCTCCGGCCTGTTCGCCTTCTTCCACGGCTTCCTTCCCGAGGCGGAATTCTACGCCTGGGGATGGCAGTTCCCGTTTTTCGTCGCGTTCGCCGTTAACGTCGTGGCCCTGTTCTGCCGTCTTCGCATCGTGGCGACTCCGGAATATGTCCACCAGTTCGAACGGCGCGAGTTGCAGGCCGCCGGCGTGCGCGACACGGTGCGCCGGTTCCCGCGCTTCATCATGGTCGGCACCTTCGCGCCGCTCGCCAGCTTCGCCATGTTCCACATGGTCACGGTCTACCCCCTCTCCTGGGTCGAGCTCTTCACGGAAGAGAACGTGACGCACTTCCTCATCATCGAGAGCATCGGCGCCGTCATCGGAACCCTTGCGATCGTCGTCTCGGGCCTCCTTGCCGATCGCTACGGCCGGCGCACGCTTCTCGCCGCGACCGCGGGCGGAATGATCGTCTTCAGCGCCCTCGCGCCCTCGCTCCTGGGCATGGGCGAAACCGGCGAGATCATCTATATGGGCCTCGGCTTCGCGCTGCTCGGCCTCGCCTTCGGACAGAGCTCGGGCGCCGTCGCCTCGAACTTCCCGACGCGCTACCGCTATACGGGCTCGGCGATCGTCTCGGACCTCGCCTGGATGTTCGGCGCGGGCGCGGCGCCCTTCGTCGCCCTGTTCCTCTCGGCGCAGTTCGGCCTCGTCGCGGGCGGCCTCTACCTCTTCTCCGGCGCGGTTTGCACGCTTCTCGCCCTGCGCTACAACCAGCTTCTCGTCCAGCGCTGACGCAAAAGCTGCGCCCCGCGGCGAGTTGCGCGGCGGGGCGCGCACGTCCCTTTCGGCTTGTCAGCCTTTTTCCTGCCGGCACTCAGCGGCCGGAACATCGGAACTGGAATCGAAGACGCAGTCTATCGAGGTTCAGGAAGGGATGCGAAACGCCGGTGCCGCGTTCGCGTGCCGGCCATCCCGCCTCGGTCGATGCGACACGGGCAGCCGACGACACGAGGATCCGAAGACGATCCGGGTCGCCCCCGGTCGGAGGGTCCGCAGTCCACCCTGACCCATCAGGCGTTCGGGTCCGCCCGCGATCCTGCCACTTCGTCGAGCCGCGACAAGACCGTTTCGAACAGGGCGACGCGGATGGCGGAGGAGAGATTGACGTCTGGATCGCGCGCGGCATCCATCTCGGCGACGAGGCTGGCGACGCTCGTCCCGCGTTCCTCGGCAAGGTGGCCGAGATGGCGCCAGAAGGGCTCTTCGAGAGTGATCGAGGTTCGGTGGCCGCGGATCGAAAGCGAGCGCTTGACGGTCACGACGAGGATTCGGTGTCGCGTCTGGAACCCGCGTCCTCGATGGCATCGGTCCGGCGCGAAGACGGACCGTCTTCGGACCCGCCTGCTTCGGCAAGGCGATGGCCGTCGAGGACCTGATCGGCGCGCTCGCGGCGCGCCGCCTCGGCCGATCGAACCGCGCCCGGCAATCCGTGGAGAATGCGGTTCTCGGCTGCTGCCGCTTCACGCTCGCTGCGGGCTTTCGCCTTTCGGGCACGCCGGAGATTGACGATCTCGGCCATCGAGAACCCTTCGGATCAGGGCTTCTTGCGGAACGCGTCGAGAGAGACGACCTGAGCGTCGGCGCGCTCTTCCTTCGCGCCCTCGTCGGACCCGGCGGCTTCGGAGACCGCGACCTTCTCGCGCGCGGGCAGCGGGGTCGGCGACAGGGCCCCGACCGGTGCCGGCGCCTCGCCCTCGGACGCCAGATCCTCTTCGGAGGCGTCGGAATTGGCGGCTTCGGCGCCGCGCACGTCGAATTCCAGTTCGAAATTCACCGATGGATCGTAGAAGCCTCGCACGGCGGAGAAGGGAACCAGAAGCTTCTCCGGGATGTCGGAGAAGGAGAGGCCGATCTCGAACGCGTTCTCGGTGACGCTCAGATCCCAGTACTGGTGCTGGACGACGATCGTCATCAGATCGGGATACTTCTCGCGCAGCCGCGAGGAAATCCGCACGCCCGATGCCGAGGTCAGGAAGGTGATGAAGAAGTGATGCTCACCGGGCAGGCCCGTCTTCGCGACTTCCCCGAGAACCTTGCGGATCACGCCGCGAAGGGCGTCCTGCGCGAGCACGTCGTAGCGAATGAGGTCTTGGCTCATGCCGGGGTCCCGATTTCGAAGTCCTTCGCGACGCCATAGCAGGCACCGATAAAAAAGTGGAGGCTTCTGTTGCCAGGCGCCTCCGGGCCCCGCCTAGGAGTGCGAACCCCCAGGGCTTGATTCGAAGCTATCGCACCGCTTACGCGGCGAGACGTGCTTCCGCATAGTTGTCGTTTGCAACTATTGTTACGGCCCGATGACGGCGGAACCATTCCGAGCAAAAATCCGATCTTTACGCCCTCGTCGATCCTATTTCGCCCCCGCCGGATCCCATCGCGGCGCCGTTATCGGCACGGATGGGATCGGGTGGAGGCGCCGGGTACCGCCCCCGGGTCCGAAAGGTTTATTGCATCGAACGTTTATCGCCATAGCCGGACGAATGCCCGGCACCGCTGAATATAGGGGCGATCGCCGCATCGCGAAAGGGCCAATTTTCGCGGACTTTCCGCGCAGCTTTCCAACCGACCCCGCCCCGTGCGGCACCCGGTTTTCAACAGGTATTCGGGGCGCGGGCGAAGCGAACATGGAAATGTCGGGAAGAGGGCGCGACAATGGGCAGACCGTCCCCGTCGGCGCGCGCCGCCAGAACGCTCGATCCGGAGCATGCCATGCTTGACCGACCCCGGGTGCCCGACACCCATGTCGACCGCCAATATCTCGCCCTCCTCGCCCATGTCCTCGACAAGGGCACCGATCGGGGCGACCGGACGGGCACGGGGACGCGATCCGTCTTCGGCCACCAGATGCGCTTCGATCTGGCCGAGGGCTTTCCGCTGCTGACCACGAAGAAGCTGCATATCCGCTCGATCGTGCACGAACTGCTCTGGTTCCTGAAGGGGGACACGAACATCGCCTATCTGAAGGCGAACGGCGTGACGATCTGGGACGAATGGGCCGACGAGAACGGGGATTTGGGTCCCGTCTACGGCTCCCAGTGGCGCTCCTGGCCCGATTACGCGGGCGGCCATGTGGACCAGATCGCCGATGTCGTCCATGCGATCCGCACGAAGCCCGAATCGCGCCGCCTCGTCGTGTCGGCCTGGAACCCGGCGCTCGTCGACGAGATGGCGCTGCCGCCCTGCCACTGTCTGTTCCAGTTCTACGTCGCAAACGGCAGGCTCTCCTGCCAGCTCTATCAGCGCTCGGCCGACATCTTCCTCGGCGTTCCCTTCAACATCGCCTCCTACGCCCTCCTCACCCACATGGTGGCGCAGGCCTGCGATCTCGGCGTCGGGGATTTCGTCCACACGCTGGGCGATGCCCATCTCTACCACAACCATTTCGAGCAGGCCCGCCTGCAGCTGTCGCGCGAACCGGGCCCGCTTCCCGCACTGCGGCTGAACCCGGATGTGACGGATCTCTTCGCCTTCACCTTCGAGGACATCGCGATCGAGAACTACGAGGCGGCACCGAGCATCAAGGCGCCCATCGCGGTATGATCGACGGACTGACCATCGTCGCCGTCGTCGCGGCCGCCCGCAACCGGGTCATCGGGGCCGATGGCGGCATGCCGTGGTCGATCCCGAGCGACCTGAAGCGCTATCGCCGGCTGACCATGGGAAAGCCGATGATCATGGGCCGCAAGACGCTGCAATCCATCGGCAAGGCGCTCGACGGCCGAGACACGATCGTTCTGACGCGATCGGGCGATGTGGACGTCGAGGGCGTTCTCGTCGCCCGTGACCGGGACGAATCGCTGCGGATCGCCGCGGCATGCGCAAAGGAGCGCGGCGCAGGCGAGATCACCGTCGTCGGCGGGGCGGAGATCTACCGTCTGCTCTGGTCCGCGATCGATCGCATCGAAATGACCGAGATCGACGCCGAACCGGGCGGCGACACCCTGTTTCCCGAGATCGATCCGGCCGCGTTCAACCTTTTGTCAGAAGAGCCGTGGAGTCGCGGGGAGAAGGATTCGGCCGCGACACGGCTCAAGACTTACGCGGCAAGATCGGTTTGCGATCAAGATTAACGCCTGCCGATACAGTCTTCCCATCCCTCTTTGAAAGTCGTTCCAAATCTCCCGGCGCGCTCTGCGGGCCGGCAGGTCTTGACTGTTCACGCCCGCAGGCGCGCGAAACGGTCGCGGATGCGTTGAAAGGAGAATTTCCAGCTCTTATAAGGGTGTCCAGACGGTTTATCGCGATCGAACCCTCGGGTTCCCTCGCTTTTTTCACCAATCGAAAGGACTTCGATGCCTTGGAGCAATCAGACCGGTAACGGTGGCTGGAAGGGTAGCGGCGGACAAGGCGGCGGCGGCCCCTGGGGTCAGCGTCCGCAGGGCCCGCGTCCAGGCGGCGGCGGCGGCGGCGGCAACGGCCCCAACAACAGCCCCGATCTGGAGGACATCCTGCGCCGTGGCGGCGACCGGCTGAAGCGGGCGATGCCCGGGGGTGGCGGAGGAGCTGCCGGCGGCGGCGCCATCGCCCTGCTCGTGGTCGCAGCTCTCGGAGCGCTCTGGCTCTACAAGTCCGTCTACACCGTCCAGCCGGACGAGGTCGGCGTCGAAATGCTGTTCGGCAAGCCCAAGCAGGAACTCGCACAGCCCGGCCTGCACTTCATTCTCTGGCCGATCGAGACCGTCGATACCGTTCCGGTGGTGGAAAGCCAGATCACGCTCGGCTCGGCCCAGCGCGGCGACAATTCCGGCCTGATGCTCTCGGGCGACCAAAACATCGTCGACGTCCAGTTCGCGGTCCTCTACCAGATCGACGAGCCGGCGAACTTCCTGTTCAACGTCCAGGATCCGGTCGCGATGGTCCAGCAGGTGTCGGAAAGCGCCATGCGCGAGGTCGTCGGCCGACGCCCCGTGCAGGACGTCTTCCGCGACGACCGCGCCGGCATCGCCGAGGAGGTGCGCGGCATCACCCAGCAGACCCTCAACGAGTACGGTGCGGGCATTCGCGTCAACGCCATCTCGATCGAGGACGCGGCGCCGCCGCCCCAGGTTGCGGACGCCTTCGACGAGGTCCAGCGCGCCGAGCAGGACGAGGACCGCTTCATCGAGGAGGCCAACCGCTACCGCAACAACCGCGTCGGCCAGGCCCGAGGCGAGGCAGCCCAGATCCGCGAGGACGCGGCGGCCTACAAGAACCGCGTCGTTCAGGAAGCCGAGGGTGAGGCGCAGCGCTTCTCCGCGATCCTTCGCGAATACGAGACCGCGCCCGAGGTGACGCGCAAGCGCCTGTTCCTCGAGACGATGGAGAACGTGCTGCGCGACTCCAACAAGATCATCATGCAGGAAGGCGCCGGCGGCGGACAGGGCGTCGTTCCCTACCTGCCGCTTACCGAACTGCAGCGCCAGTCGACCGGAGCCGGAGCCGGAGCCGGCAACAACGGCAACGGCAATTCGGGCGCCACCGGGCCGCTCGCCCAGGGCTCCACTCTCAATCTCGGCGGCGCAGGCGGAACGAGCGCCCGCTCCAATGCCGGCTCCAATGCCGGGGGGCAGAACTGATGACCAAACTCTACGCTCTCATCGCCGTCGTCGCGGTCGCGGTCCTGATCGTCTACAACTCGCTCTTCGTCGTGAACGAGAAGGAGCAGGCCATCGTCCTTCGGTTCGGCGAGATCCAGCGGGTGGTCGAGGAACCGGGGCTCTACGCCAAGCTTCCCTTCGGCTTCGCCGGCGCCGACACGGTGCAGATGCTGCCCGACCGCCTGCTGCGCTTCGACCTCGACGACATCCGCGTTCAGGTCTCGGGCGGACGCTTCTACGTGGTCGACGCGTTCCTGGTCTACAACATCTCGGATGCGGCGCGTTTCCGCCAGACGGTTTCGGGCTCGATCCCGCAGGCCGAACAGCGCCTGCGCACCCGTCTCGACGCGGCCCTGCGCCGGGTCTACGGCCTTCGCGGCTTCGAGGCGGCGCTGTCGAACGAGCGCGCAGAGATGATGCGCCAGGTGCGCGACGAGATCGTGCCCGACGCGCAGACCCTCGGCATCACGGTGGACGACGTGCGCATCCGCCGCACCGACCTCACCGAGGAGGTGTCCGAACAGACCTATGAGCGCATGCAGGCCGAGCGTCTCGCCGAGGCCGAGCGCCTGCGGGCGCGCGGTCAGGTGGCGGCGCGGCAGATCCGCGCTTCGGCCGATCGCGAAGTGGTCGAGACCACGGCGGGCGCCCGGCGCGACGCGGAGATCCTGCAGGGTGAAGGCGATGCCGAGCGCACGCGCATCTTCGGCCAGGCCTTCGGCGAGGACCCCGAGTTCTTCGACTTCTACCGGTCGATGGGCGCCTATCGTCAGGCCCTGGAGAATTCCGGCACGACCCTCGTCCTGTCGCCGGATTCGGAGTTCTTCCGCTACTTCCAGAGCGACGGCCTGGGCGGCAGCTCCAATTCCGGCACGGATACGCTCCGCAACCTCGCGCCGACCTCGCAGGGCGGCGGGTCCGGCGGTGCTGCGAGCGGCGCTGCGAACACCGGCCAGTCCGGGGCCGCGTCCGGCTCCGGCTCCGGTGGTGGTGATGCAGGCGGCTCGGGCGGGCAGGCGAATGCCGCGCCCGGCCAGGGCGCGCCGGCCGCGACCGGTTCGCAGGCACCTGCTGCCGTTCAATAACTGACATCGTGAGCGCCCCCGGTCTCCATTCGGTGACCGGGGGCGCTTTTTTGTGCGGCCTTCCCCCCGCGCGCAACGCGCAACGGCGGCTCCGGCATCGGACCGAAACGTGGACCCGGTTTTCGGGCCATCCGATGCGTCGGCAGGAAACAGGAGTTTCGGACCCGATTCTGAAATCGGGTCCGAGGCTCCAAGCTGTGCGGGAGAAACTTATGCCACACTTGCACTCGAGACTTGCCGCATGAATTCTTGAGCGGCCGCGCCCGTGCGCCCGACCACAGAGGACGACGAGACCGATGACGCAACGCCTGCAGCGCCTCCTTCTGACGAGCGTCGCCCTTTGCGGCCTCGCAATCGCAGCCCCGGCCGTCGCCCAGACCGATATGGGGCAGGACAGCGGGCAGACCGAACTCCCCCCGGCGCCGCCGGAAATCCCCGCGCCGGCACCGGACGCGGCTCCGCCTTCCGACGCAGCGCCCGCCCCGGGTGAAACGCCCGCCCCGCCGGCCGCGCCATCGGCTCCGGCCCCGAACGAGGGCGCGCCCTCCGGCACCATGCCACCTGCGGCGCCCGCCGATCCGGCCCCGAGCGCTCCGCAGGTGCCCGCGCCCGAGGAGGGAGCCGGCGCTCCCGCCGCACCGGGCGAGGAGGCCCCTGCCCCGGGCACGGGCGCCGAAGAGACGCCCGTGCCGGCGCTTCCCGCACCGCCCGCCAGCGAGAACAAGACGGGTTCGCAGGCCGGCGACGTCAGCCGCGCGACCGTGACGCCGCCGACAACCCCGCAGGGGCCCCAATCGGTTTCGGCCCTCGCCGAAAGCCTGCTCGACGCGGTGGTCAACATATCGACCGCCCAGCGTGTCGAGCGTCCGGGCGGCGGCATCCCGCCTCTCGAAGCCCCCGAGGGCTCGCCTCTCCAGGACTTCTTCGACGATCTCCTGCGCGGCGACGAGGGCCCGGCCGGACGCCGGGTCCAGTCTCTCGGTTCGGGTTTCGTCATCGATCCGTCGGGGATCGTCGTCACCAACAATCACGTGATCCAGGATGCCGACGAAATCACCGTGAACTTCGCGGACGGCACGCAGCTCGAGGCCGAACTCCTCGGCCGCGATCCGAAGACCGATCTCGCCGTCCTGAAGGTCTCGGCCGACGAGCCGCTGGCCTCGGTCGCCTTCGGGGACTCGGAAGCCGTCCATATCGGCGACTGGGTGATGGCGATCGGCAATCCCTTCGGCCTCGGCGGCTCGGTGTCGATCGGCATCGTCTCGGCACGCGGGCGCAACATCAATGCCGGCCCCTACGACAATTTCATCCAGACCGACGCCGCCATCAATCGCGGCAATTCCGGCGGCCCGCTCTTCGACATGAACGGCAATGTGGTGGGCATCAACACGGCGATCATGTCGCCCACCGGCGGTTCGATCGGCATCGGCTTCTCGGTTCCCTCGAACCTCGCCCTCAACGTGGTCGATCAGCTGCGCCAGTTCGGCGAGACCCGCCGGGGCTGGCTCGGCATCCGCCTCTCGGCCGTCACCGACGACATCGCGAGCGGGCTCGGCATCGAGGGCACCAAGGGCGCCGTCGTCGTCGGCACGATCGAGGACGGGCCGTCGGCGGATGCGCTGAAGGCCGGCGACGTCATCACCGGCTTCGACGGCAAGCCGGTCGAGACCTCCCGCGACCTGCCCCGCATCGTCGCCGAGACGCCTGTCGGCAAGACGGTGGACGTCGAGATCCTGCGCAAGACCTCGCGCGAGACCGATGCCGAACCGATGACCGTGACGATCACGCTCGGCCGCCTTGAAGACGGCGAGGAGAAGCTGGCGGCGGCAGGCGGCGAGGAAGCCGGCCCCGGTGAGGAGACCGGCGACGGCGGCGCCTCCGACGACGCGACCTCCGGCGGCGATGCGCAGGCGGCACCCGTCGAGGTTCTCGGGCTGACGCTCGGGGCCCTCGATGCGGATGCACGATCGCAGTTCGGCCTCTCCGAGGACGCCGAGGGCGTTCTGATCACCGAGGTCGATCCAGGCTCCAATGCCGCCGAGAAGGGCATCGAACCCGGCATGACAATCCGCGAGGTCGCGCAGGAAGAGGTCGGCTCGGCCTCGGAGGTCGCCGACAAGCTCAGCGAGATGAAGGAAAGCGGGCGGCGCAACGCCCTTCTTCTGGTGGCCGGAACCGACGGGGACCTGCGCTTCATCGTCCTGCCGCTTGACTGACCCCTCGATCGACCCCTCCGGCACGAGGTGCGCTGCGCTCCGCGGGCGCGCCTCTTCACCGCGTTTCCGGTGCTCGCCGCGCCCCGAAAGGCGCCCTTACGTTCCAAATCGCGATTTGGTTCCTCGGCGCGAAAATAAATTCGCAGATCGCGCGAGGATCGCAATCACGGGGCCGTGAGTAGCAGGAGAGGATCGCTGGCAACCCAGCCGAACAAGCGCTTCAACCTCCTGTTTTCGCACATCATATGGCGCTGACGGCCTCCCGCCGCGATCACGCTTCCGGCGATCTCGTGGGCCCCTTGGAGCGAGCCGCCCGCCTGCCGCGTGACGAAGCTGTCACACCCCCATTCCGCAAATGGTACACGCGCATATTCCGGCTTGCTTAGGATCGCGTCCCGCGTCACCTTCACGCTCAATGGCATCCGCCATAACCAACTCGGTTCGAATGTTTTTTTTCGTTTCCGCCTCAAAGGGATAGGTTTCATGAGACGCCTTCTTCTGTCCTCCGCCGCGCTTTCCATGCTGACCGTGCCGTCGCTCGCAGCCGACGTCGTCTATGAAGAGCAGATGATGGCTCCGGCGCCGATGATGATCGAGCCGGTCGCTTCGGGCTGGACGGGTCTCTACGTCGGTGTGCAGGGTGGTGGTGCCTTCAATCCGTCGAACCCCGACAATGTCACGCTCCAGACCAACGGCTTCGCGCTGAACCGCGCCGGCGTCGTCGGCACGAACGCCGGCAACCCGACCGGTTCGCTCGGTGGCGCCTTCGGCCGCAATTACGAGTCGAGCTTCGACTCCAGCTTCGTCGGCGGTGCGCATATCGGTTACGACTACCAGATCGACCAGTTCGTCATCGGTGCCGTCGCCGACTTCAACGCGATCGACGTCAGCCGTAACTCCACGGCCGACTCCTCGACGCCGGCCTTCTACCGCACCGAGCGCAATCTCGACTTCCTCGGCACGGTCCGCGCTCGCGCCGGTTACCTGGTGACGCCGTCGACCCTTGCCTATGCCACCGGCGGTCTCGCCTATGGCAATGTCGACTACAACTTCTCCTCCGACTCCCCGGCGATCACGGCCGCCAATCCGGCCATCGTGCGTGAGGACGAGGACGATGTCGGATACGCCGTCGGCGGCGGCATGGAAGTCATGTTCACCGACAACATGTCCTTCGGCGCCGAATACCTCTACGTGAACCTCGGTGGCGGTGGCTCCACGCGCCTGGCGGGCGGCCCCTTCGCAGGTGGCGTCGGCGGCTCGACGGACTTCGTCGTGGACGACGACTTCGACTTCCACACCGTCACCGCGAAGATCTCCTACAAGTTCAAATAAGCTTCGACGAACCTCCAACGTCCAACTTCGAACCGGCATCCGAAAGGATGCCGGTTTTTTTCGTGCCTTGAAGAGCTTGCCCGGCATGGGAGAAGGACAAGATGCCCCGGAGCATCGGACCGAGGAACGGGCCCGGTTTTCGGATCATCCGATGCGCCGGCGGTAAGCCGGAGCATCGAGGCATCCGCCGCGCGGTCGGCGGAAGGACGGGGCCGGGCACAGCCGGACGAGGCCCGTCCGGCAGGAGGGAGAGAGAATGGCCGACGAGACGATCACGATCCTCGACAGGCGCAGACTGGAGCTCGGCGAAGGCCCGAGCTACGACGCGCTGACCGACACCGTTCACTGGATCGATATCCTCGGGCGCACGCTCTACGAGATGCCGATGGAGACGCGGCGCATCGCGGCCCATCCCCTGCCCCGCATGGCGAGCGAGATCCACGGCGTCGACGAGCACCGGCAGATCATGGCGATGGATGACGGTCTCTATCTGCGCGACCGGGCGAGCGGGGCCCTGGAACTGCACCTGCCGCTCGAGGCAGACGATCCGCAGACCCGGTCGAACGACGGCAATGTCCACCCTTCGGGCGCGCTCTGGATCGGCACCATGGGCCGGCGGGCCGAAACCGGCGCGGGCGCGATCTATCATTATCGCAAGGGCCGGATCACGAAGCTCTTCGGCAATATCAGCATTCCGAACGGCATCTGCTTCTCGCCCGATGGCGCGACCGGCTATTTCTGCGATACGGCCACCAATCACCTCCTGCGCGTCGCGGTCGATCCCCTGACCGGCCTGCCGACCGGCGAGCCGAACCCGTTTCATGATCAGACCGGCCAGAGCGGCCATCACGACGGAGCCTGCACGGCGAGCGACGGCACGATCTTCATCGCGTCCTGGGGCGGGAGGGCGGTGCTGGTCCTGTCGCCCGAAGGCGAGGTCGTCCGCCGGATCGATGTTCCGGCGAGCCAGCCCACCTGCCCGGCCTTCATCGGCCGCAGGGCCGACCGGATGATCCTGACGACGGCCTGGGAGCACATGACCCCGGACGAGATCTCTCTCGACGAACAGGCGGGAATGACGTTTCTGTTAAATCCCGGCGTCCTCGGCGTCGGCCTTCCCCATGTGGAGATCGCCTGAAGCGGATCTCACGGCCTTCTCTCTCTCGCCGAATGGCCTGTTCGATGCCGGGCTGGGTCCCAACCTTTGCAAGCGCGGAAGAGGGCCCCCACGGCCCTGGCATCAGGGCGTTGTTTCATGTGAAACCCCGGCCGGTTGGCCGACCGACCAGGGTTTAACGTTGCCGGTTATCCTCAAGGGTAGCCCCCGGAGGAGGACGATCAGAACTCGATCCAGTCGCCTGCCTCTTCGGCAGGAGCCGCGCTCGCATTGGCCGGTGATTTCGCCTTTGATCCCGATGTGAAGCCGCTCAACTGGCTCTGCAGTCCGTGGACAGGATTGACACCCGAGGGCGCACGGCTCTGGGGCCCGACCGCCGCAGGTCCCGAAAGGACCCGGGCAGGCGTCGCCGAAATCCGGGGCGCCGCGCCGATATCCCGGCCCCCTGCCCCGCCACTGCTGCGAACCCGGCTCACCGCAGAGCCCGAATAGGCCTGCGCGGATTGCTGGATACCGGAAATCCTGAACCGGCTCACCACGTCGGACAATTCCCCGGTCTCGTCGGCGAGCGAGCGTGCGGCGGCCGTCGCCTCTTCCACCATGGCGGCGTTCTGCTGGGTGATCTTGTCCATCTGGTCGGCCGCGCCCGAGACCTCGCGCAGGGTGATGGCCTGCTCGCGGGCCCGGCTTGCGATCGTGGCGATGAGGCTCGTCATCGAGGAGACCTCTCCGACGATCTCCTCCAGCGAGTGGCCGGAAAGCGTGACGAGTTCGACGCCCTGCTCGACCTGCTCGCGGGAGGTCGCGATGAGCTGCTTGATCTCCTTGGCCGCCTCGGCCGAGCGCTGGGCAAGGCCGCGCACTTCCTGTGCGACGACCGCGAACCCCTTGCCGGCTTCACCCGCACGGGCCGCCTCGACACCGGCGTTGAGGGCCAGAAGATTGGTCTGGAAGGCGATTTCGTCGATCACCCCGATGATCTGATTGATCTTCTGCGAGGAGGCTTCGATCCGGGACATCGCCGCAACGGCCTTTCCGGCCACCTCGCCGCCGCGCTCGGCCTTCGCACGGGCCCCGTCGGCCAGCGCCTGGGCTTGACCCGCCCCGTCCGCCGTCTGGCCGACGGCACCGCTGACATCGCCGAGCGCCGCCACGGTCTGTTCGAGGTTGGCGGCCTGCTTTTCGGTACGCTGTGCGAGATCGGACGAGGCGACGGTAATCTCCTGAAGGCCGTCGCGGATCGTGTGCACCGATCCCATCACCTTCGAGAACGCCTTCTCCAACTCGGCGACGCTCGTATTGAAGGTCTCGCGGATCGGCTCGAATTCCCGCGCCAGCGGCTCGTTCATGCGCGCCGTCAGATCGCCTTCGGCAAGCCGGGCGAAGTTCGTTTCGACGACCTCGACGAAGCTTTGCAGGGCGTGGGCCTTCTCGCTGTCGATGCCGGCCTGGCGCTCGCTGGCGAGAGCCTGCATGCGGTGGCTTTCGATCGCTTCGCTCTCGAGGCGATCGCGATCGATGGCAGCCTTGCGGAAGGTCTCGAAGACATCGGCGAGTTCGCCGATCTCGTCTCGGCGATCACCCATGTCGACGGTCGCGGAGGTATTGCCGGAGGCAAGCCGCCGCATCGCGCCGGTGACCTCGACGAGGGGCTTGGAGATGCTGCGCGCGAGCGGGAGGACACAGGCGACGAGCAGAAGGCAGGCGAGAAGCCCGACCAGGCCGGCGACCTTTGCGGCCGACATGAACTGCGCCATCAGATCGTCCACGTAGAGGCCGGCGCCGACGGTGATGTTCCAGGGCGCGAACCGCGTCGAATAGGCGAGTTTAGGGACCTCCTCGCCGCCCTTGAGACGCGGCTTGTAATAGGTGGTGAAGCCGCCGCCCTCGCCCGCACGGGCGATCATCTCGCGGATCATGTAGGTGCCACGCGTATCCTGCGCGTCCCAGGCACTCACGCCCTCGCTCTTCGGATCGGGATGCATCAACCGCTTGCCGCTCGGATCGTAGACGAAGAGATAGTCCCCCTCGCCGAAGCGGATCGAACGCAGGACGTCGAAGGCCCGCTTCTGGGCCTCGGCCGTCGTCATTTCCCCGTTCCCGGCCCTTTCGGCAAAGCCGGACAGGATGGTGAGCGCGCTCGCCACCTGGGTTTGGACGAGGTTCTCCCGTTCGGCATAAATCGCGTCGTAGAGCGTCTTGAGCTGCATGCCCATGCCGGTCAGAAGGAGGACCATGGCGATGGCGATGATCGCCATCAGCTTTCGTTGAATCGTCCAGATCATGACTGCCCCGATGAAATTTGTTTGACCGGGACCCTGACCGGATATCCTTAAGATTTGATCGACCTGCCTTACGAAATGCCTTTCCGGCGCCGTTCCGCACCTAAGACGACCGCTTTCGGGCGCGTGACCGACGGACGATCCGGGCATTTCAGACCGGGTCGGAGGCGCGGTCCTCACGTGGCAGATGACGTTCGAGAAGCGCGCGCGCGTCCACCCGTGCCTTGAGTTTCAGGCACATGAGATAGACGCCGCCGAACTTTCTCTGGAGAAAGAGCGTGTCGATCGGCGGGATCAGGTAGACCTGCCGGTCCTCGGCAAGTTTCATTCCCTCCTCCCGCATGGAGGCGAGAATCTCGTCCTTGCCGAAGTCGAACGGGCCGTCCCGCCTCAGGAGCGAGGCGGCGAGTTCGAAGAGATCGAGGATCTGCTCGTGCTGGCGGGCGGGCACGTCTTCGTTGAGGAGCCCCATCCGCATGATGGTGCGCTGCGCGGCCTTTCGGTCGGCATCGAGGGCGGCCTTAAGGAGATCGCGGCAATCGCCGACGATCGCCTCGTCGAAGGCGCGCGTCGCGCCGAAGTCGAGAAGCACGATGCGCGGCTGTGGCCCCGCCGGCTCGCGCTCGATGCGATAATTGGCAAGGTTCGGATCGGTCTGCATCAGGCGAAAGACGTAGAGCTCGCTCAGAACGAGATCGATGAGGTCGCCCGCCACGCGGTCGCGCACCGGCTGGCCCGCCGAAAACACGGTCTCGATCGGCGCGCTGTCGATATAGGTCATCGCCAGCACCTCCCGGGTCGTCAGATCCGGGTGCACCGCCGGGACGAGGAAGCGGGGATCGGTCGAAAGGAGCCGGCCGAACTCCGTGAGGCAGCGCGCCTCGCGCTCATAATCGGCCTCTTCGTTCAACTGGCGCTTGGCCTCCAGAAGAAGCGGCGAAATGTCGAGCCCGCGCGGCACGAGGCCCGTCAATCTGAGGAGCGAGGCGACATTGTCCACATCGCTGTCGATCGAGCGGACGATCCCCGGATACTGGACCTTGATCGCCAGATCCCGCCCGTCATGGGTCAGCGCCCGATGGACCTGACCGATCGAGGCGGCGGCGATCGGACGATCCTGGAAGAATTCGAAGCGCGAGCGCCAGTTTGCGCCCCAGTTGCGCGCGAGAACGGCGTCGAGTTGCGCCTTCGGCATGGGATCGGCATCGGACCGCAGTCGTCCCATGATCTCGGCAAGTTCCGGCGGCAGAAGATCGCCCGCGTCCATCGAGATCAGCTGACCGAGCTTCATCGCCGCCCCGCGCAGCTCCGAGAGCTGCTCGGTGACCTTGAGAACGTTTCGCGGCGTCAGGAGAAGATCGGAGAGGCGCGGCCTCTGTCCGCTCGCAAGCCGTCCCGCCCCTTCCAGAAGCACGTTTCCCGCAACGCCCCCGGCCATTCCGCCGAAGCGCGCCAGCCGCGAGAAGCGACCGCTCGGCACCGGGCGTTCCCGGGAGGATCGATCCTTGGGGGGCATGACCTTCGTCTCCGGCCTCTCTGGCAATGCGGGAGACATGGCGCACCCATCGGCCCGGACCATTGCGACGGACGACCGGCGCGCGCATCGGTCGCGCCGCATGCGCCGTCCTCGCGGGGCCAGTGGAGGCCTAGTACCGCGCATGAAAACGCCGGCCCTTCCGAAGGGAAGGACCGGCGCGACAGGCTTGGATCTCGCGGTCGCGGCGACGACCGCATGGCGTCTCAGGCGGCGTTGCGCCTGTCGAGATAGCCGCGCTCGACGAGAAGCTCGGCGATCTGGATCGTGTTCAGCGCCGCGCCCTTGCGCAGATTGTCGGAGACGACCCAGATGTTGAGGCCGTTGTCGAGGGTCTGGTCCTCGCGGATGCGCGAGATGAAGGTCGCGTCGTCGCCGGCCGATTCCAGCGGGGTGACGTAGCCGCCGTCCTCGCGCTTGTCGACGACGAGGCAGCCCGGTGCCTCGCGCAGGATCTCGCGGGCCTCGTCCGCCGAGATCGGGTTCTCGAACTCGATATTGACCGCTTCCGAATGGCCGACGAAGACCGGCACGCGCACGGCCGTGCAGGTGACCTTGATCTTCGGGTCGAGCATCTTCTTCGTCTCGGCCATCACCTTCCATTCCTCCTTGGTCGAGCCGTCTTCCATGAAGACGTCGATATGGGGAATGACGTTGAAGGCGATGCGCTTGGTGAACTTCCGCGCTTCCACGGGATCTGCGACGAAGACGGCACGCGACTGCTGGAAGAGCTCGTCCATTCCGTCCTTGCCGGCGCCCGAGACCGACTGGTAGGTCGAGACGACCACCCGCTTGATCTTGGCGTGGTCGTGCAGCGGCTTCAGGGCGACGACCAGCTGGGCCGTCGAGCAGTTCGGATTGGCGATGATGTTCTTCTTGGAATAGCCCTCGATCGCGTCCGGATTGACCTCCGGAACGATGAGCGGCACGTCCTGATCGTAGCGCCAGGCCGAGGAGTTATCGATGACGATGCACCCTTGCGCGCCGATCTTCGGGCTCATTTCCTTGGAGACCGAGCCGCCGGCGCTCATCAGGCACACGTCCACATCGGAAAAGTCGTAGCCTTCGAGCGCCTTCACCTTCAGCGTCTTGTCGCCGAAGGAGACCTCCTGGCCGATGGAGCGGCGCGAGGCCAGCGCGACGACGGAGTCGGCCGGGAAATTACGCTCGGCGAGGATGGAGAGCATCTCGCGCCCGACATTGCCGGTGGCGCCTGCGATGGCGACTTTGTAACCCATGGGGTTTCGACCTCTTTCGCTCTCCCCGACCCTGATCGAATACGCTTCTCCGCCACCCCGGGGGAGAAACACGGGGCGGGGCGTCAGCCAATCGACGTTTTAATCTTGGAGCGTACGGTCATGATGGGCGGTGGTATGAGGCGCAGCGCTCCGCTTGTCAATCGACGGGGACCGTTGCTTGGCGGCGGGAAGACGAAAACGGCCCCGGCGATCGCTCGCCGGGGCCGTGCAACTGACCCGAAGCCCTTCACGGCTTCGGCGACGATGTTCGCAGATCAGGCGCTCTTGCGCTTGTCGTCGTTCTCGTCGACCTCTTCGTAATCGGCATCGACCACGTCGTCGTTCGAGGCGTCCTTGGCCGCGTCCGAAGCGGCAGCCGCCTCGCTCGCCGCGTCATCGGCCTGGGAGGCTTCGTACATCGCCTGTCCGAGCTTCATCGAGGCCTGGGCGAGCGTATCGCTCTTGGCCTTGATCGTCTCCGCGTCGGCACCATCGCGCTCGAGTTCCGCCTTAAGGTCGTCGATGGCCGAACGGATCTCGTTGCGATCGTCCTCGGAGACCTTGTCACCGTATTCCGACAGGGACTTCTCGGCCGAATGGACGAGCGCCTCGCCCTGGTTCTTCGCCTCGACGGTCGCACGACGCTTCTTGTCGGCCTCGGCATTGGCCTCGGCGTCCTTCACCATCTGCTCGATATCGGCATCCGACAGACCACCCGAAGCCTGGATCGTGATCCGCTGCTCCTTGTTGGTGCCCTTGTCCTTGGCCGAGACGTTGACGATGCCGTTGGCGTCGATGTCGAAGGTGACCTCGATCTGCGGCACGCCGCGCGGTGCCGGCGGCAGGCCCTCGAGATTGAAACGGCCGAGGGACTTGTTGTCCTGTGCCATCTCGCGCTCGCCCTGGAAGACCTGGATCGTCACGGCGTTCTGGTTGTCCTCGGCCGTGGAGAAGGTCTGGGACTTCTTGGTCGGGATCGTCGTGTTGCGGTCGATCAGGCGGGTGAACACGCCGCCGAGCGTCTCGATGCCCAGCGACAGCGGGGTCACGTCGAGAAGCAGGACGTCCTTCACGTCACCCTGCAGAACGCCGGCCTGGATGGCCGCGCCCATGGCGACGACCTCGTCCGGGTTCACGCCCTTGTGGGGCTCCTTGCCGAAGAACTGCTTCACCGTCTCCTGCACCTTGGGCATGCGCGTCATGCCGCCGACGAGGACGACTTCGTCCACCTCGTTCGCGGACATGCCGGCATCCTTCAGCGCGGCCTTCATCGGGCCGACGGTGCGCTGGACGAGATCGTCGACGAGGCTCTCGAACTTGGAGCGCGTGAGCTTCATCGTCAGGTGCTTGGGACCCGACTGGTCGGCCGTGATGAACGGCAGGTTGATCTCGGTCTGGGACGCGGAGGACAGTTCGATCTTGGCCTTCTCGGCCGCTTCCTTCAGGCGCTGCAGCGCGAGCTTGTCGCCCTTCAGGTCGATGCCCTGATCCTTCTTGAACTCGGACGCGAAGTAATCGACGAGGCGCAGGTCGAAGTCCTCGCCGCCGAGGAAGGTGTCGCCGTTCGTCGACTTCACCTCGAAGACGCCGTCGCCGATCTCGAGGATCGAGACGTCGAAGGTGCCGCCGCCCAGATCGTAGACCGCGATGGTCTTGCCTTCGGTCTTGTCGAGACCGTAGGCGAGCGCAGCCGCCGTCGGCTCGTTGATGATGCGCAGGACTTCGAGACCCGCGATCTTGCCGGCATCCTTGGTCGCCTGACGCTGGGCGTCGTTGAAGTAGGCCGGGACCGTGATGACGGCCTTGTCGACCTTCTCGCCGAGATAACCTTCCGCCGTCTCCTTCATCTTCTGAAGGATCATCGCGGAGATCTGCGAGGGCGAGTACTTCTCGCCGTCCGCCTCGACCCAGGCATCGCCGTTGTCGCCCTTGACGATCTTGTAGGGGACGAGTTCCTTGTCCTTCTGCGCGGTCGGGTCGTCGTAGCGACGGCCGATCAGGCGCTTGACGGCGAACATCGTATCCGTCGGATTGGTCACCGCCTGGCGCTTGGCCGGCTGGCCGACGAGGCGCTCGCCATCGTCGGTGAAGGCGACCATGGAAGGCGTCGTGCGCGCGCCTTCGGCGTTCTCGATGACCTTCGGCGTCTTGCCGTCCATGACCGCGACGCAGGAATTCGTGGTTCCCAGGTCGATACCGATGACCTTCGCCATGTTGCAAATTCTCCTTCTTGAGCGAGCCGTCCGGCGACCCTCATACGAGGCGTACTGGTGGACAGCCCCTGTCGTTCCTTGAATGTCGTAAGGCCGTTTCGAACGTGAATGCCGCCCGGCCCGTGCGGCGTTGAGGGCTATATATGAAGCGGTTTTTGAGCCCGCAAGACGGGTGCCTCACCAAACCGTGAGGCCTCGTGATCCGGCGGTCGAATCGGCACCGAAACCGTCACGCGCCGCCCGACGGGGTCAGCCGCAGGCCGTAGACGAGGAGATCGTCGCCCTCGCCGATCGCCGGATCGATGGCGATCTCGCCGCCCTCGCGCCCGATCCCGGCCATGTCGAGGGCGAACACGAAGGGGGCGCTCGTCTGGCTGACCGTGAAGCGCTGGCGCCCGCACCGGCTCTCGCCCTCGAACAGGCAGCGCACGGTGAAGCTGCGCTCCTCGCCGTCGGGCGAACCGACGACGAGTTCGGCGCGCGCCTCCTTGCCGGCGAGCTGCGAGACGACGCCGGGCCCGACGAGAAAGCCGATCTCGCCGGTTTGCGAGCCCAGCGGCCGTGCGATCCGCACGGCAGGCGCGCCGCTCGGCGTGTCGACGGTGACCACCCGCCCGCCGTTCGGCGTCGCGATCCGGTCGATCTGGCGCCCCGAGAAGACCGAGATCCAGTCGCGGTCGGGCTGCGCATCGGCCGCGTCCGCCTCCCCTTCCGCCGCGCTTCTGGGCGCGTCCTCGCTTGCGGCGTTCATCACGAACGGGGCGAGGAGATAGATGCCGGCAAGCACCAGGAAGGCGATGAGGAACAGGATGAGGGCCGAAAGAAGGATGCCGCCGCGCCGGGTCCGGCGCTTTTCCTGTGGCCGGCGACGCGCACCCGGTCGCCAGTCCTCGGCGCTCGGCGGCGTGTGGTCGGCGGGAACCCCGCTGTCGCGCCGGGTCAGCCCGCCGATGAGGCCGGCATCGAAACCGCGCGATGGGCCCGCCCGATCGTCCGCCGGCGACGAACCGAGATCGTTGGAGAGGGCGGGCTCCTTCGACGGCGTCACCGCATCGAGACGCCCGCTCTCCTCGAAGCTCGCATCGTCCCTGCCCGCGCCGGGCGTCGGCGGCGCGAAGGCGCGCGGTTCGCGGCCGGCAGCCGAGGAGCGGAGCCCCGGCGCAGGCTCCTCTCCCCTCTCCGCCTGCCGCTGCGAACGGGGCTCGGCGCGGGCGCGCTCGTCGATCACCGGCTCCGGGAGGATCGTCTCTCCGGTGGCCTTTGGATCGCGGCTCTGGGCGCCGAGATCGGGGGCGGCATCGGATCGCCCGTCGCCGGGCTCCTGTGCATCGACCCTCGGCGTCGGTGCCGGGATCGGGACCGGTCTCGAGGCGGGCCCCGGCGCGGCGCTCGCGGTCTCGCCGGACCTGCGCTCCGGACGGGATTCGGGACCCTCGGCTCCGCGCGTCACCCCCGAAACGGTGGGACGAGGCGCCGTGGGCGAGGATGGCACGCCAGCGCCGGGGCCGGCTTCGGGTGCCGAGCGGGAGACAGGATCGGCGGATGTCTCTGCGTTGCTGTCCCTGGGACCGGCTGTGCGGGGATCGGAGGGCGCGTTCGCATCCTGCCCTGCCGCAGGGCCGGCATGATCGGCCTCGACCGCCGCGATCGCGTCGCGCAGTTCGGCGCGCCGGCGCTCGGCGACCTCGGGGCTCGCCCCGCTCGCCAGCACCTTCTCCACCGCGCGGCCCGCGGCCTCGTAGACGCTGAGGCGAAATTCGGCGTCCTGCGCCCGGCCCGCGCCAAGCGCGCGCCGGATGCTGCTCTCGATCGAACTTGCCACGACACTCTACCCCTTCCTCGATCCGCGCGTCCGCCACACGGGTATCGCCGTCATCCGGTCCATCGCCGAATCTTCCGCGCCGCCGCGCGCGTGTTTCACGGACCTCGGCGAAGAATGGATCCGTTTCAAGGCCGGGACCGGTCAGGAACACGGTCCGCCAGAGACGCAGGATATGGTCCGGCCTTCCTCTTCGCCCCAGCCCTTACCCGCAAAAGCGGCCCGACCGCTGCGCAAATTTGCGGCATTGCGGTGAGCATTGCGGGACCGGCGGGTGGGATGTGTCATTGTCGCAGGGCCCCGCATCTTGCTTCCTCCGGCCGGCTTCGCACATGCACCTAACACGTTGAACGACGGCTGAACGGCCGCCTTAACGACCGCAACGAAGACAGCCGGGACCGCGCATGGCCACTCAGTTCCAAACCAAGATCGCCCATCCCATCTCCAGTCATGGCGTGATCGGAGACATGCGGACCCTGGCGCTGGTGGCCGACGACGGCACGATCACCTTCTTCTGCCACCCCGACATCGATTCCCCGAGCCTGTTCGCCTCGCTCATCGACGAGACGAAGGGCGGGTCGTTCAAGTTCGCCGCCAAGAACGGCAGCGGCCGGTCCAATACCCGGCAGATGTATCTGCCCGATACCAACATCCTCATCACCCGCTTCCTGCACGACAGCGGCATCGGCGAGGTCTCCGATTTCATGCCGATCGACGGCACCGGTCGCATCATCCGCCGGGCCAAGGCGATCACCGCCGCGATCGATTTCGAACTCGACATGACGCCGAGGCCCGACTACGGCCGCGTGGCGGCCGAGATCGAGGAGATCGAGGGCGGCCTTTCCATCACATGGGAGGGCGAGGAGAGCCCGGTCTACATCTACGCCTCCTTCCCGCTGGAGGTGGCGGACGGGCGGATCACCGCGAAGCTGACGCTCGCGGAAGGCGATGACGCCCATATCGTCCTGTGTCCCGGCCGCAAGGACAGCCCGGTCATCGACGAGGCCTATGTCGGCGACGCCTTCAGGAAGACCCGCGATCACTGGCACAAATGGGTCAATCGCGGAAAGTATCCGATGTTCTGGCGCGAACTCGTGGTGCGCTCGGCCCTCACCCTCAAGCTGCTCACCTCGGCCAATCACGGCTCGATCGCGGCGGCGGCGACCTTCGGCCTGCCGGAGGTGCCCGGGGGCGAGCGCAACTGGGACTACCGCTATTGCTGGGTCCGGGACGCCGCCTTCACGCTCTACAGCCTCTCCCGCCTCGGCTATTACGACGAAGCGGAGAACTTCATCCACTTCCTGATGGAGCGGGCGGTGGAGGACGGCGCCCACGGCCTCCAGATCATGTACGGCATGGACGGGCGGGCCGAACTCGAGGAGACCGAACTCGATCATCTCGACGGCTATGCCGGCTCGCGCCCCGTGCGCATCGGAAACGGCGCCTACAGCCAGCTCCAGCTCGACATCTACGGCGAGTTCATGGATGCGGTCTACATCTCCACCAAGGCGCGCGGAAAGCCGGCCTACTCGGTCTGGATCAAGCTCGCGCGGATGATCGACTGGGTCTGCGAGAACTGGCGCCGCAAGGATCACGGCATCTGGGAGAGCCGGGGCGAGCCGAAGGAGTTCCTGTCCTCGCGCCTCATGTGCTGGGTCGCGCTGGATCGCGGTCTGCGCATGGCGCTGGACGAGTCCCTGCCGGCCAATATCGAGGAATGGCGCCGCGAGCGCGACGAGATCCAGAGGACCATTCTGGAGGAATTCTGGAACCCGGAGATCGGCGCCTTCACCCAGTTCAAGGGGTCGACCACGCTCGATGCGGTCGTTCTCCTGATGCCGCTCGTCAAGTTCATCAATCCGCGCGATCCCCTCTGGACCTCGACCCTGAAGGCGGTCAGGCGCGAACTCGTCCACGACTGCCTCGTCTATCGCTACAAGAACTCCGACGAGAACGACGACGGTCTCGACGGCAACGAGGGGGCCTTCACCATCTGCTCCTTCTGGTATGTGGAAGCTCTCGCGCGCACCGGCTATGTGGCGGAGGCCCGGCTTCTGTTCGAGAAGCTGCACACCTATGCCAACCATCTCGGCCTCTATTCCGAGGAGCTCTCGACGGCCGGCGACCATCTCGGGAACTTTCCTCAGGCGCTCACCCATCTATCTCTAATCTCGGCCGCGATCTGGCTCGACCGTGCCCTCAACGGCGACCGCCAGGACCCGCATCATTTCGAATTCAGCATGCTGGAAGATCCCGATGGGCTATTTTGATCTCTTCTCCCTCAAGGGCCAGACGGCCGTGGTCACCGGCGGCTCCTCCGGTATCGGCGCGGCGACGGTGAAGGTGCTCGCCGAGGCCGGCGCGAACGTCGTCATCAACTATTACGGCAGCGAGGACAGCGCGAAGGCGATCCGCGACGAGATCAACGGTGCCGGCGGCCATGCGCTCGACGTGCAGGCGGACGTTTCCAAGGAGGACGAGGTCGTTTCCCTGTTCGACGCCGCCGAGGCGGAGTTCGGCGCGGTCGACATCGTGTTCTCCAATGCCGGCCTGCAGGCCGATGCCGCGATCGGCGACATGACGGTCGAGGACTGGCGCAAGACGAGTTCCGTCATTCTCGAAGGCGGGTTCCTCGTCGGCCGCGAGGCGATCCGGCGGTTCCGCAAGAAGGGGCCTCGCCCCGAAGTCTCGCGTGCCCTCGGCAAGCTCGTCTTCGATTCCTCCGTCCATCAGGTCATCCCCTGGGCCTTCCACGCGAACTACGCCTCGGCCAAGGGCGGCCTGAAGCTTCTGATGGAATCGCTCGCCCAGGAAACCGCCTCGGAGAAGATCCGCGTGAACGCGGTCGCGCCGGGCGCGATCGCGACGGACATCAATGCGAGCGCGCGCGATACCGAGGAAAAGCGGCAAGCCATGCTGAAGCTCATTCCCTACGGCCGGATCGGCGATCCGGAGGATATCGGCCGCGCGGTCGCCTGGCTCGCCTCGGACGCCGCCGACTACGTCACCGGCCAGACGATCTTCGTCGATGGCGGCATGACGCTCTATCCGGGCTTCAAGGGCCACGGCTGAAGGCCCGACCTTAGAACCTGGATCAAGCGCTAGCGCGCAGAAGGAGAGAGTTATGGCACTCGACGGACGGGTCGCGATCGTCACCGGCGGAGCGAAGGGCATCGGCTATGCGGTGGCCCGCAAGTTCCTGCACGAAGGCGCGAAGGTCGTCATCGCCGACATCAACGATCGGGCCGGCAACGAGGCGGCCCGCGATCTCTCGGAATTCGGCGAGGTCCACTATTTCCATGCGAACGTCGCCGAGAAGCTCGACGTCCACAATCTGATCGCCTCCGCGCTGGACGCCTTCAGCGATATCGACATTCTCGTCAACAATGCCGGCATCGTGCACAAGGCGGGCTTTCTCGATCTCGATCTCGCCGATTTCCAGAAGGTGCTCGACGTCAATCTGAAGGGCGCCTTTCTGTGCGGCCAGGCGATCGCCCAGCACATGGTGGAAAAGGTCCGCCAGGGCGGCAGCGCCGGCACCATCATCAACATGTCCTCGATCAATGCCGAGTTCGCGCTGGCCGATCAGGTGGGCTATTCGGTTTCCAAGGGCGGGCTCAAGCAGCTGACCAAGGTGATGGCCCTCGCCCTCGCCCCCTACGGGATCCGGGTCAACGCCATCGGCCCGGGCTCGATCATGACCGAGCTCCTCCACACCGTCGCCGACGATCCGCAGGCCCGGAACATGATTCTGTCGCGCACCCCGCTCGGGCGCATCGGCGAGCCGAAGGAGATCGCCGCCGTCGCCGCCTTCCTCGCCTCCGACCAGGCAAGCTACGTCACCGGACAGACCGTCTATGCCGATGGCGGACGCCTCGCCCTCAACTATGTCGTCCCGGTCAGGGACGAGGACGACTGAGACGGGACGGGCACCCCCACCCTCCCGCCTGCGCCGCCCGGCCACGCGAAGCCAACGAAAGCCGATCCATGCTCAAGACCATTGCCGCCTTCGACCGCATCGGCGAGGAGAACGCCTTCGCCGTCCTCGCCCGCGCGACCCAGCTTTCGAACGAAGGCCACGACGTCATCAATCTGGGCATCGGCCAGCCCGACTTCCTTACGCCGCCGCATATCGTGGAGGCCGCCATCGAGGCGCTGAAGAAGGGCCATCACGGCTACACGCCCGCAAATGGCCTGCTTGCGACGCGCGAGGCGGTCTGCCGGCGCACCCGCACGCTCACCGGCACCGAGGTCTCGCCGGACAATGTGATGATCATGCCGGGCGGCAAGCCCACGATGTTCGCCGCCATTCTGATGTTCGGCGAGCCGGGCGCCGAGATCCTCTATCCCGATCCGGGTTTCCCGATCTATCGCTCGATGATCGAGTTCACCGGGGCGAAGCCCGTCCCGGTTCCGATCCGCGAGGAGAACGGCTTCGCGTTCTCGGCGGAGGAGACCCTGTCCCTCGTCACCGACAGGACGCGGCTCCTGATCCTCAACTCCCCCGCCAATCCGACGGGCGGCGTCACGCCGAAGGCCGAGATCGACAAGCTCGTCGCAGGTCTGGAGCGCTTCCCGAACGTCGCGATCCTGTCGGACGAGATCTACGACGTCATGACCTATGACGGCGAGGTCCACACCTCGCTTCTGACCTATCCCGAGATCCGCGACCGGCTCATCGTCCTCAACGGCTGGTCGAAGACCTGGGCGATGACGGGCTGGCGCATGGGCTGGTCGATCTGGCCGGACGGCCTGATCGGGCATGTGCGCAAGCTCGCGGTCAATTGCTGGTCCTGCGTCAATGCGCCGAGTCAGTTCGCCGGCATCGCGGCCATCGACGGGCCGCAGGAGGACGTCGCGCGGATGATGGAAGCCTTCGACCGCCGCCGGAAGCTGGTGACGGAGCGCGCCAACGCCCTGCCGGGTGTCAGCTGCACCGTGCCCAAAGGCGCGTTCTACGCCTTTCCCAACATCGCCGAGACCGGATGGAAGGCAAAGCCGCTCGCCCGCGCGCTTCTCGAAAAGGCCCATGTGGCGGTGGTCGGCGGCCCGGACTTCGGAACGCTCGGCGAAGGCTATGTGCGCATCTCCTATGCCAATTCCGAGGTGAACATCGACCGGGCCATGGACCGGATCGCGGACTTCCTGAAGGACAACGAACCGGACGCCTGAAACGGGCGGGGAGACTGACCATGGCCGGACCGCTTTCGGGCATCCGCATCGCCGATTTCACCTCGATGATCGCGGGCCCCCTCGCCACCATGATCCTCGCCGATCAGGGTGCCGACGTGATCAAGATCGAGCGACCGGAGGGCGGCGACCATTCGCGCCAGGTGGCCGACCGGCGCGGCGGCTTCTCGGCCTCCTTCCTGCAGAACAACCGCAACAAGCGCTCCGTCGCCCTCGACCTGAAGAGCGAGGCCGGCCTTCAGGCAGCCCTCGATATCGCGGCGAGCGCCGATGTGGTGGTCGAGAACTTCCGGCCGGGCGTCGCCGAGCGGATCGGCATCGGCTACGAGGCGATCCGGGCGCTGAGGCCCGATATCGTCTACGTCTCCATCGCCGGGTTCGGCTTTACCGGCGAATGGGCGAAGCGTCCGGTCTACGATCCGCTCATCCAGGCCCTGTCGGGGCTTGCGAGCGTTCAGGGCGGCGACGGTCCGCGCCCGCGCCTCGTGCGCACCATCGTTCCCGACAAGGTGACCGCGATCCAGGCCTCCCAGGCGATCACGGCGGCGCTCTTCGCCCGCGAGCGCACCGGCGAGGGCAATCATCTCACCCTCTCGATGCTCGATACGGTGGCGGCCTTCCTCTTCTCCTCCGATATGAGCGCCCACACCTTCATCGGCGAAGACGGGACTCCGGACCGCGATGCGGGCGGGATGCCGGCCGAGCGGACGGAGGCCCCGGGGCAGGCACCCGCCCCGCCCGACGACGACAAGGCGCAGAGCTTCATCGAGCTGATCTACGAGACGGCCGACGGCTTCATGGCGGTCTCGGCCCATACGGACAAGACATGGGCCGGGCTTTCGGCCGCCGTCGGCAAGCCGGAATGGCTGTACGACGCGCGGTTCTCGACCGTCGAATTGCGCGAGACGAACAAGGCGGAGCGTCTGGAACTCACCCAGTCGGCGCTTCTCGAAGACACCACGGCGAACTGGATGGCCCGCCTCAGCGAGCACGACGTTCCCTGCGCGCCCGTCCTCACGCGCGGCGAGATGATCGACCATCCGCAGGTCGTCGCCAACGGCACCGTCCTCACGATGGACCACCCGCAGGCCGGCCCGATCCGCCTCGCGGCAAGTCCGGCGCGTTTCGCGCGCACGCCGCTCGATCCGCCGAGGCCCGCCCGCCGGCTCGGCGCCGATACCCGCGCGGTGCTCGCCGAGGCCGGATATGACGAGGACCGGATCGAGGCGCTTCTGGCCGCCGGTGCCGGCGCGCAACCAGACGAGGACGCCCGATGATCGATTTCTACTATGCCCCGACCCCCAATGGCTGGAAGGTCGCCATCATGCTGGAGGAGAGCGGGCTCGACTACTCGCTGAAGCTGATGGACCTCCACGCCGGCGAGCAGTTCTCTCAAGATTTCATGGCGATCAGCCCTAATGCCAAGATGCCGGCGATCCTCGATCACGATCCGCCCGAGAGCTATGGCGGCGACCCGGTGCCGGTCTTCGAATCGGCCGAGATCCTTCTCTATCTTTCGGAGAAGTGTGGACGCTTCGCTCCCCCGGCTTCCGACAGGCGGGCACGCAAGGAACTCGGCGAATGGCTGTTCTGGCAGACCGGCAGCCAGGGACCGATGGCCGGACAGCTCAGCCATTTCAAGAACTACGCGCCGGCCGACAAGCGCGACTACGGCTTCGAGCGATATCTCGGCGAATACGACCGCAATCTCGGCGTTCTCGAAAACCGCCTCTCCGACCGTCCCTTCATCATGGGAACGGACTACACGATCGCCGACATGCAGGCCTTTCCCTGGGCCTTCATCGCAAAACCCCTCGGCGCCTCGCTCGACGAATTTCCCCGCATCGCCGACTGGCGCGGCCGCATCAAGGCACGCCCCGCCGTCCGCCGCGCCATCGACCTTGCCAAGGACCGGCAGAACAATGGCAGGCACACGGTCGAGAACGACACGGTGATGTACAATCAGAGCGCAAAGTCCCTGAAGAGCGGCGGCGCCGGCAAGGCCTGACACCGGCGGGAGGACGGGGCCGGCCCCGCCCGGTCAGTGGCGGAAATGGCGCATGCCGGTGAAGACCATGGCGACATTGTTCTCGTCGGCGGCCCGGATCACCTCCTCGTCGCGCATGGAGCCGCCCGGCTGGATGACCGCCCGCGCGCCGGCCTCGATCGCCGAGAGCAGGCCATCGGCGAAGGGGAAGAAGGCATCGGAGGCGACCACGCAGTCGCGCGTGAGCGGCTCGGCAAGGCCGGCCGCCTTCGTCGCATCCTCGGCCTTGCGCGCGGCGATGCGGGCCGAATCCACCCGGCTCATCTGGCCTGCGCCGATGCCCACGGTCGCGCCGTCCTTGGCATAGACGATGGTGTTCGACTTCACGTGCTTGGCGACACGGAAGGCGAATTTGAGATCGGCGAGCTGGGCCTGGCTCGGCTGCCGCCTGGTGACGACCCTGAGATCGAGATCGTCCACATGGCCCGCATCGCGGGACTGGACGAGAAGCCCGCCGGCGACGCTCTTGACCACGCGCCCGCCGGCGCGCGGGTCCGGCAGTCCGCCGGTGAGGAGAAGGCGAAGATTCTTCTTCGCCCGGACGATCTCGATCGCCTCCTCGTCGGCCTCGGGCGCGATGATGACTTCGGTGAAGACCTCGACGATCTCCCGCGCGCTCGCCGCATCCAGCCGGTCGTTGAGGGCGACGATGCCGCCGAAGGCCGAGACCGGATCGCAGCGCAGGGCCTTGCGATAGGCCTCGATCAGCGTGGCCCCTTCTGCGACGCCGCACGGATTGGCATGCTTTATGATCGCGACCGCTTTGGTGCGGGCCGGATCGAACTCGCCGACGAGTTCGAAGGCGGCGTCGGTGTCGTTGATGTTGTTGTAGGAAAGCGCCTTGCCCTGCACCTGCCTCGCCGTCGCAACGCCGGGTCTTGCCTCGCCGGTGCGGTAGAAGCTCGCGCTCTGATGCGGGTTCTCGCCGTAGCGCAGCGCCTCGGCGAGATCCCCTGCAATGGCGAAGCGGCGCGGGGCGGCATCGCTCAGGGTCTCGGCGAACCAGCCGGAGACCGCCGCGTCATAGGCGGCGGTGCGGGCATAGGCCCGTCCCGCCAGCATGCGGCGGAAACCGAGCGTCGTCTCGCCGGCCTCAGTGCGCAACTCGTCGAGAACGGCGGCATAATCCTGCGGATCGACGACGGTCGCCACATAGCCGTGGTTCTTGGCGCCCGCGCGGATCATGGCGGGGCCACCGATATCGATGTTCTCCACCTGGGTCGCGGTGTCCGCGCCGCTCTTCAGGGTTTCCTCGAAGGGATAGAGATTGACGACGAGAAGATCGATCGGCTGGATGCCGTGATCGGCCATGGCCCCGGCATGGCTCTCGTCGTCCCGGATCGCGAGAAGCCCGCCGTGGACGCCCGGATGCAGCGTCTTCACGCGCCCGTCCATCACCTCGGGAAAGCCCGTGAGATCGGAGACGTCGCGCACCTTAAGCCCGGCATCGGAAAGGGTCTTGCGCGTTCCGCCGGTGGAGACGAGTTCGATGCCCATGCCGGCAAGGTCGCGGGCGAAGTCGACGAGACCCGTCTTGTCGGACACGGAGATCAGAGCACGGGCGACCTTCACACGGTCCGGCAGCGGCGTCGAATTGGCTTTGACGGACATCGGCGACCCTCATCGATCTTCGCGCGCCCGATCCGTTCCGAACACCGATCGGAGGCGGCGCGTTGTTGGCTTGGCATCGGCGCATCCGAAGCCCGGCCCGCGGCCGGGCCACATGCTCCGGCTGCATCTGACTGGGGTCCTGATAGGATCGAACGGGTTCTGCCGCAATGGCGAAGGGCGATCCCCTTGGGGAAAGCGCGGCCGAAGACGTTGATCGCCGAAGGCCGGTCAGCGCGCGCCGGACCCTCGGCAGGGACGCCTCTCGCAGCCTTCGGGAAGCGGTTCGCGGCCCTCGGCGCCCCCTCCCCCCGAACCCTGGGCCGCAAGGCCGTCGAGCGTGTTCGGCAGAACGGTCACCGCATTGGTCATGCCGCCGCAGCCGGAAAGGACCAGGGAGACGATGGCGAGCGCGCATCCTGTCGCAAGAGGGCGGGCGGCGAGCGGGCGGGCGGAAGAGAGGATCGGCATGTCGTTCAGGACCTCCGGACGAGACGGGCGGCATAGAAGCCGTCCAGGCCGCCGATCTCGGCGCGCATGTCCGGCGTCGTGCGAAGATCGCCCTCGGGCGTCACCGCTTCGGCGAGTTCCGGCAGTTCGTCCCCTGAGACCGGCTCGCGCGCGAAATCGCCATGGGCGGCGAGAAAGGCCGCGACGACCTCCTCGCCCTCGATCGGATCGATCGAACAGTTGGAGAAGACCAGCTTACCGCCCGGGGCGACGAAACGGGCGGCCTCTTCCAGAAGCTTCGCCTGGAGTTCGGCGAGCCGGCGCACGTCCTCGAGCGTCTTCGTGTATCCCACATCGGGATGGCGGCGAAGGGTCCCCGTCGAGGAACAGGGCGCATCGAGGAGAACCGCCTCGAATGCGCGGTCCGCGAGCACCTCCTGGAACGGCCCGGTCAGCGTCTCGGCGTTAAGCCCCAGACGGGCAAGGTTCGCCTCCAGCCGCTTGACGCGCGACTTCGAGGCCTCGCAGGCGGTGACCGAAGCACCGGCCACGACGAGTTGGGCGGTCTTGCCGCCCGGTGCCGCGCAGAGATCGGCCGCGTTCATGCCCGCAAGATCGCCGAAGAGACGGGCGGGCAGAGCGGCGGATGCGTCCTGCACCCACCATGCGCCGTCGCCATATCCCGCAAGACCCGAGATGCTGCCCTGCGTCTCGGCATCGAGGCGGACGGTCAGAGGCGAGATCGCCGTGCCGCCGAGGCGCCCCGCCCAGTCCTCGGCATCCGATTTGACGGTGATGTCGATCGGGGCCGGAAGGCGCTGGGCCGCCGCGATGGCATTGGCGCGCGGCTTCCCATAGGCCGCGACCAGCCGCTCGTAGAGCCAGGCCGGGCAATCGGCGACGGGATCGGTCTCGACCGGGGCGGCGCCGACCTCGCGGGTCAGGCGCCGCAGGAGCGCGTTGACGAGACCCTTGAACCGGCGCGTGCGCGGATCGGCCTCCGCGGCCGCGACCGCGAGATCGACGGCGGCCGAATCCGGCACGTCGAGAAACCGGATCTGCGCCGCCGCCACGTGGAGGAGATGGTTGAGCGCCGTCGCATTGCCCGGAAGCGGGCGGTCGAGGCGCTCGGCGATCTCGGCCGAAAGGGTTCCGCGATAGCGAAGCGCCGTGACGAGGATCGCCTTGACGAGCGCCTGGTCGCGCGGCTCGAGCTGGCGCAGATGCGGATGGCCGTGATCGGGATCGGTGAGGCCGTCGAGGGAGGTCTGCTGCTCCACGACCGCCGCAAGAAGCTTGGCGGCGACCTGGCGGGCCCGCAGGCCGGGCTTTCGCGACGCCTCCTCGTCCGCCGGCGTCGGCGCGGGGCGGGTTTTCGCGCGCGGCTTGCCCTCCATGCCGCCGGCATTGTCCCGGCGCTTGCGGGCATTCTCCTTGCGAAGCCGCGCGGATCCCTCGGTCATGCTCATCAGCGCGATCCCCACGGTCCGCGGCTCGGCCCCTGGCCCTCGCCCGTCCCGGGCCGGACCCCGACCTCGGGCATGCCGCCCTGCCGAACCGGACGGGCCGGACCGCGATCGCGCCCCGCACCCATGGCCGGGGAACCCGTTACCTCATCATCGAGGCGCATGGTCCGCAGGATCTCGATACGCTCGTTGATATCGGGATGGGTGGAGAACAGACCCGCCATCTTCCGGCCGGTCAGCGGATTGACGATGAACATATGCGCCGTCGCCGGATTGCGCTCGGCGGTGTCGTTCGGAATGCGGCCCGAAGCCGCCGCCAGCTTTCCGAGAGCGGAGGCGAGCCAGTCGGGCCGGCCGCAGATTTCCGCCCCGCGCTTGTCCGCCGAATATTCGCGGGTGCGCGAGACGGCGGTCTGGACGAGAACGGCGGCGATCGGCGCGACGATGACGGCGGCAAGGACCCCGAAGATGCCGAGGGCGTTGTTGCGATTGCCGCCGAAGAACATGCCGAAATTGGCCAGCATCGAGATCGCGCCGGCGATCGTGGCGGTAACGGTCATGATCAGCGTATCGCGATTCTGCACATGGGCGAGTTCGTGCGCCATGACGCCCGCGATCTCCTCGGCGTTGAGTTGGCTGAGGAGCCCGCTCGTTGCCGCGACGGCGGCATTCTCGGGATTGCGGCCCGTGGCGAAGGCGTTGGGCTGCGGATTGTCGATGATGTAGACCTTGGGCATCGGAAGACCCGCCCGCCGGGCGAGATCCTCGACGATCCGGTAGAATTCGGGAGCCGAGCGGGCATCGACTTCGCGTGCCCGGTGCATCTTCAGCACCATCTTGTCGGCATTCCAGTAGGCGAACAGGTTCATGGCCGCCGCGATCACGAGAGCGATCATCATGCCGCCCCGGCCGCCGATCAGCAGGCCGAGCCCCATGAAAAGGGCGGTCATCGCCGCAATCAGGGCGGCCGTCTTGATCATGTTCATGGCGAAAGGACCCTTCAACGTCAAAGCTTGCCCATGCCGCTTAACGGCGGCCCGTTCCCCGTGAAATGGTTCGCGGTGGCTTTTGCTTCAAGCGACGGCTTCGAGCACCAGGGGGCGAACCCGTGTTTTCGATACGGCCGGCGCGCGACCTTCCGGGCGATGACACGATCGTGCAGCAAGGGGCGAGGGAGCCGGGCGGGACACGGGACAGTTTCGCCGGACACTTCCGAATGCGCGCCGGCCATCCTATTTGAAGCCCGCACACATTCTTGCGCAACGGGACGGCATCATGGCTGAGGACGGCACGAACGATATTCTGAACGCTCTCAAGGTTTCCAGCGAGACGAATGTCAAGGCGCTCTCGCCGGCCGCCAAACGCGCGCTCGCGGAAGCCGAGGAGAGACGGCGGGCGAACGAAGCGTTCAAGGTCGATCCGGACAGTCTCCCGCCTGAGGTCGACGGGCGAAAGTCCGGGGTGGAGCCGGTTCGTTACGGCGATTGGGAGAAGGACGGGATCGTCAGCGATTTCTGATCCCTGCCCGCGCCCGGGCACTGTCGGCGCCGGCATGCGAGGATGCGGAATACACGTTTTAGGCGTGTGAAAATTGTCCACCTCGATCGCTCGACTTTTGACGACTTCCGGTCGGGGTCGAGACGTGCCCCGTCTGCGGCGTTCTCCGAAGGCTCTTTGCGCTCGGCTCGGACGACCAGATTCCATCGTCAGCCGCAGCCCGCCGGCAAACGCCCCGGATCCCGCCCCTTGCGGATTTTTTTTGAAGGCCGCTCTTAACATCGATCGCTGTAAGGATTATTTGCCTATTCAGCACTTTGGATTTCGAGGCGATGATCCGTTTTAGACGACCGGCTTCTCTTAAAGGTTGCGCCCGCGCCGCGATCGCCGGGCTTTGCGCGCTCGCCGCGGTCACGGCCGCCGCTCCGGCGCTCGCAGGGGAGCCGCCGCGCGCGATCGACGGGCCGGTCAGCGCCGAGGTCATCAAGGTGCGCGACGGCGATACGATCGAGGTCCAGGCATTCGTCTGGCCGATGCAGTCGGTTTACGTAGCGGTGCGCATTCGCGGCATCGACGCCCCCGAAAAACGCGGTGCCTGCGAAGCCGAGAAGGCAGCGGCCGAGATCGCCACCCGGCGTCTGGAAGCTCTCGTCGCCTCCGGAACGGTGACCCTGACCGGCATCAAGGGCGACAAGTATTTCGGCCGCGTTCTGGCCGATGTCGCCACCGAGACCGAGGGCGATGTCGCCGAACGGCTTCTTCGCGACGGTCTCGTGGTCCCCTATGGAGGCGACAAGCGGCGCGACTGGTGCACCGAACTCTCCGAAAGCCCCAACGGAGCGGGTTCACGGGGCTGATCCCCGGCAGCCTCGCCCGCTCGATCCTCCGGACGTCTTCCTGAACGTCACCGACCCGGTGCCGGTGCGAAGGCAGGGATGGCGAATCTGACGACACCGTTTGCGGGCCGCCTCTTGACAGGCGGGACCGGCAACGCGGATGCCGGGTTCGGGCGTCAGGCGTCGCGCAAGCCTGTGGCAGCAAAGAAGAAACGATCCGGGTCTCGGCGTTCTCTTCCGCTTCCGCCCGCTCGCAACCTGCCGGAGAACGCCGCACCATGCTTCGACGCCTTTACGACTGGGTGATGTCGCTTGCCGCCACCCGCCATGCGGAGCGTGCGCTTGCCGCCATCTCCTTCATCGAAAGCTCGATCTTCCCGATCCCGCCCGATGTTCTCCTGATCCCGATGGTGCTGGCCAATCGGGCCCGCTGGTTCCGGATCGCCGTGGTCTGCACGGTCTCGAGCGTCCTCGGCGCCTTCCTGGGCTATGCCATCGGCTATTTCTTCTTCGAACTGATCGGCCAGCCGATCCTCCAGCTCTACGGCAAGGCCGATTCCTTCGCCGAGATGACCGCCCGTTACAACGAATGGGGCGCCTGGGCGGTTCTGTTTGCCGCCGTCACCCCCTTCCCCTTCAAGGTTTTGACGATCTTCTCGGGCGTCACGGGGCTCAATCTCGCCCTCTTCGCGCTCGTCTCGCTGATCGGGCGCGCGGCGCGCTTCTTCCTCGTCGCCTGGCTGCTCCATCGCTTCGGCGCGCCGATCCAGACCTTCATCGAGAAGCGTCTGGGTCTCCTCTTCACGCTCTTCATGATCTTCCTGATCGGCGGCTTCGCGGCGCTGCGCTTCCTCGTCTGAGGAAGCCGGCGGGGCGAGGATCGAGCCCTGCCTACCAGAGACCTACGCGACCCGCCCGGCATGGCTTCCGGCGCGTGGCGCGTGGCTCGTGGCTCGTGGCTCGTGGCTGACGACCAGCCTTCGTTTGCCGGAAATATCATAAGCAACCCGGCCTATTTTAAGCCTTGGTAAAGCAAGCTTCCCTAACGTTCATTCGCATCGATCAGCCGCCGGAACCTCAACTATCATGATGACGAGCTCGCCTGCCACCCTGCCCCAATCTGTCGCCGATATCGACGATCGGACGCTCGACGCCCTCAAGACCATTCATCCGGTGATCGAGGCCAGCCTCGACGGGGCGCTCGATCATTTCTACCGTGTCGTCAGCCAGCACGGGGCGATGAAGGCGTTCTTCTCGTCCGATCAGCAGTTGCAGGGCGCGCGCTCCAAGCAGCGCGGTCACTGGGAGGCTCTGGCAGAGGGCAAGATCGACGAGGCCCATGCCGCGCGCACGGTCCGGATCGGTCACGCCCATGTGCGTATCGGTCTCGAGCCGAAATACTTCGTCGCCGGCTATGGCTCGCTGCTCGGCAAGCTCGTTCACGATGTCGTCGCCGCCCAGTGGCCGAAGAGCGGCTTCGGTCGCGGCGTCGGCAAGTCCCAGGCGGACAAGACCGCACGGGCGGTCGAAGCCCTCATCCGCGTCGCCCTCGTCGACATGGAGATGTCGATCACGACCTATCTCGACGAGCTGACGCGCCGCGCCAGCGAGAAGGCGAGGCTCGAGCAGGAGCAGCGGGCCGCCGAGATGCGCCAGGTCGTTCTCGGCGAGGTCGGCACCGCCCTCGCGCGTCTGGCAGAAGGCGACCTGTCCCAGCCGATGGCGGGCGGTCTTCCGGCCGAGTTCGCCTCGGTCGAACACGATTTCAACAATGCGCTCGAGCGCCTGCGCGACATCGTCGGCCAGGTGAACCAGGCCGCGCAGCAGGTCGACAGCGGATCGAGCGAGATCGCGGTCGCGGCGGACGATCTCTCCCGCCGCACCGAGCAGCAGGCGGCCAGTCTCGAAGAGACCGCGGCCGCCATGCAGGAACTCGCCGGCTCCGTGAAGCACGCCGCCGACCGCGCGGGCGAGGCCGCCGGAAACGCCAAGACCTCGCGCAGCGAAGCCCAGCGGGCCGAGGAGGTCGTCGGCAAGGCGACCGCCGCCATGAACCGGATCGAAACGTCCTCCAAGGAGATCGGCATGATCATCGGGGTGATCGACGAGATCGCCTTCCAGACCAATCTTCTGGCGCTGAACGCCGGCGTCGAGGCGGCGCGCGCGGGAGAAGCCGGCAAGGGCTTCGCGGTCGTCGCCCAGGAGGTGCGCGGTCTCGCCCAGCGCTCGGCCGAAGCTGCCAAGGAGATCAAGCAGCTCATCGCCACGAGCTCCTCGGAAATCGGGATCGGTGTCGGCCTCGTCTCCGATACGAGCAGCGCCCTTCTGAAGATCGTCTCGCGCGCGGGCGAAATCGAGACCATGCTCCAGGCGATCGCCCAGAGTGCCCAGGATCAGTCCCGGGCGATCTCGGAGGTCAACGGCGCCATCTTCCAGATGGATCAGACGACCCAGCAGAATGCCGCCATGGTGGAACAGACGGCCGCGGTGGCAAAGACCCTGCGGGACGGTGCTGCCGAACTCAGCGGCCTGACATCCCAGTTCACGCTCGACCGCACGAGCGCGCTCGCCTCCGCGCCGCGAAGCAGACGCGCGGCCTGACGGGACAGGGGCCACGAGGCCCGAGGCGGACATCGTTCGGCCTCGGGTCCATCGCCTTCCGGACGCCGATCGATTCGCACGGCAGACCGGAATCGCCGATCCGGGCGACTCTTTCGAAGTCGGTTGGGACGCTAGGATGATATGCGGAAGGACCCGCTTCGCGCCGGCCCCATGGAGATCCGCTCAGCTATCGGGGCCCTGGCAGCATCCTCACTCGTCGGGCCGTTCGACCGGCTCCTTCGGCTCGAGCGGATAGCCGGCCTCCTCCCAGCCCTGCGCTCCCTCCGGCAACCAGTGGACACCGGTGAAACCGCTCGCGATCGCACGCTTGGCCGCATTGTAGCTCATCCAGCAATTGCGGTCGCAATAGATCACCACCGGCCGGGAGCGATCACCGTCGACGGCCTTGTCGAGGCCGGAGAGGAGATAGTCGCGCATGATGGGGGCGAGTTCGCCATAGCCCGTATCCGGCAGCCAGATCGATCCGGGAATGTCGTTGCGCGGCTTGGGATGCCAGTAGGTATCTGCCGGAAGGCCCTTCGGCCGGGGCGGGCGCGGCAGGACATCGACGAAGGGAACGCCTTCGTCATGGAGCTTTTTCGCTTCGGAAACGCTCACCACCGTGCCGCCAGAAAGGGTCGCGGGAACCGGCGCGCGGTAGTCGTCCATCCGGTAGCCATCGGGCTCGGGGACTGCCGCCTGCGGTGACGAGGGCGAGGTCGCAGGGCTCGCCACGGTCCCGGCCGCCTCTGCCGCACCCGGCGCCGAAGTCTGGGCGCCGACGCTCGACCAGGCGAGAAGGCCGGCGGCGAGAGCGACGCCCAGAAACGCGAAATCGGTTCTCATGGCGAAAAGCCTCCCAAACTCGCCGAAGCGGGCCCTCGATCGCCGGGATCGCGGCCGGTTGCCCGATCCCCGCAAGGTCCCGCCGTCCGGTCCGCCTGTCACCGCCTGCCGGCGGCCTTTCGAAAGACCGGGCCGCCAAACGCGGCCCGATGCCTCAATTGGTCTTCGATCCGGACGACGAGGAGCCGGCCTCGGACGGCTGCGAGCCATGCATCGCCGTGTCCCCCTTCGATCCGCTCGGCTCGATCGGCTCGTCGCCTTCGGTCAGAAGCGGCACGCCATAGGACAGAAGGATGTCGTTGATCGCCTCCTGATTGTCGCGGATCGCAACGTTCAGCTGGCGCTTCCACTGCTGGTCGGCGCTGCGCACGCCCATGGTGATCCGATAGACCATGGCCGGCCCCGCGCCCTCGTTGACCAGCGGGATGACCGTGTAATCCTTGTCGGACTGCTTGGCGTACCAGCCGGCGAGCGGGCCCCAGAGCACCGCGGCATCGATCGTTCCGGCATCGAGATCGTCGATCATCGCCTTCGCCGAATTGTCGATGCGCGTATCGACCATCAGTTGGTAGGGCTTGGCCTTGCCGATGAGACCGGCCTTGGCGAGATAGGTCGCGGGCGGCGTGCCGGCGACGATGCCGATGCGCTTGCCCTTGAGGGGCTCGTCCTCGAGCTTGGTGACGTTCGCCAGATCGCCATCCGCCGGAACCACGAGGGCATAGGCCGTGCGGTAATAGGCATTGGTGTTCTGAACGAGCTCGTCCCCTTGCGGGTAGCTCATGATGATGTCGCACAGATTGGATCCGAGCGTCATCCGCACGAAGCCCGTCGCCTGCGGGAAATAGGTGTAGGACACGGACTGGCGTCCGAGCTTTTCAGCGAGCAGTCGCGCCACCTCCTGCTCGAACCCCTCCTCCGCCTCGTTGGCGAAGGGCATGTTGTTGGGATCGGCGCAAACCCGGAAAGTCGTAGGATCGACGAGTTCGATCTCTCCGCCGAACTCCCGATCCTGGGCGGCCGCGCTTCCGGCGACGATGAGAAGGGGAAGCGCGAGCGCAAGAACGCTCGCGCGGCCGCGTTCGATGATCGAGCGAGCGCCCATCATCAGAAGCCGAGGCAGCTGTATTCGTAGTCCTTGGCCGCCTTCGACTTGTCCGACTGCTCGGGACGACCCGGCTCGCCGCGACCGACGACGCCGTCTGCACGGCCGCGAAGATAGGTGTAGATCGCGTTCAGCGAGCACATCACGTTGGGGTCCTCGCCCCAGGCCGGCATGATGGAGTTGCCCGAGGTGTTCCACTTGTTCTGCTGGCCGCCCACGATGATGCCGGCGAACTCGAAATAATCGATATTCTGGAGCGACTGGGTGAGGTCGGGGGCGAAGGAGGAGCCCATGCCGTCGGGGCCGTGGCACTGGAGGCAGTTGGCGCCGTACTTCTTGTAGCCGCGCCAGGTGTACCAGTCGGGCGTCTCGCCCGCGAAGGCATAGACGGGCTTCTCTGCGGTATCGAGCGCGAGGCCCGGATCTTCCGAGGCATCGTTCGCGTTGAAGGACGAAACTTTGTTGCCCTCTTCCTGGGTGTCCTTGGACGGATGGGCGTCCGGCTCGGGATTGGAGACATTGCCCATATCGACCGCGCCGCCCGAGGAGGCGTCGGCGGAAGATGCGGTGCCCGAGGAGGAGCTGCCCGAGGATGCGTCCGACGAGGATGCCGCTCCTGAAGACGTACCGGACGTGGCCGCATCCGACGAAGAGGACGCGCCGGCGCTGCCGGACGATCCGGCCTCGGAGGCCGCGGGCTGTTCAGCCGCGGTGTCGGCCTGGGCGAGACGCTGGGTCTCCTGGGCCTGACCTGCCGGAACGAGGGTGGTTCCCTGGGCGTAGGCGAAACCGGCGGTGGAGAGGATCAGGGTTCCGGCCAGAGCGGAGAGGGTCTTGAAGGTCATCGTTTCCTCGACTGTTACGCGAAACTGAGCCGCGATCGATCATGGTCTTTGCGAAAGGCTTCACACCTTCGGGGCGGCGCGGTTGCGAAGGCTGTCGGACCGTCCGGCGGCCACATCCCCAGTCTTCTCGAAAGTCGCCGCTCCCTGAGCGGCCCTTGAACGCCATGCCCGTCCCGGCACGTCATCGGCTGTCGGTCTTCCCGTCCTCAGCCTTCGCGACGAATGCGAGGCGGCGGACGGAGACCGGCTGAAGGCCGCGCCCCTTCCGGGACGCGGCCTTCATGAGGCCTTGGAAAACCCGCCGGCCGCGATCGTGCGGACCGGCGATGTCCCGTGCTTTAGTTCGACTGTCCGGTCGTGCTGCCCGAAGCGGCGTCGCCCGAAGACGAAGCCGAGGTCGAGGCAGGCGCTGCCGAAGCGGTCTGGTCGGGCACGGTGAAGACGGTCAGCTGACCGCCGAGAGCCGTGTAGTTCGACAGAGCCGCATAGCCGCCGACCGCGCCGAGACCGGCGTTCGGATCGGTGAGGCCGGCTGCGAGGCCGATGCCGGCCCAGCCGCCGATACCCGACAGGATACCGACATACTGCTTGCCCTGGTTCTCGTAGGTCATCACGTTGCCGATGATGCCCGACGGGGTCTTGAAGGAGTAGAGCTCGTCGCCCGTCTGGGCGTCGACCGCCTTCAGGTAACCCTCGAGGGTGCCGTAGAAGACCACGTCACCGGCGGTTGCCAGAGCACCCGACCACACCGAGAACTGCTCGGGCAGCGACCACTTGATCTCACCCGTGCCGGCGTCCCAGGCAATGAAGTTGCCCATGCCGCCATGGCTGTTCGGAGCCGGATACATCGAGAGCGTCGCGCCGACATAGGGCTGTCCGGCCGTGTAGGCGACGCGGAACGGCTCGTAGTCCATGCAGACGTGGTTGGTCGGCACGTAGAACAGGCCGGTCTTCGGCGAGAACGACGCGGGCTGCTGGTCCTTGGTTCCGAGAGCGGCCGGGCAGATGCCGGTCGTGTTCACGTCTTCGCCGTTCTGCTCGGTCGAGTACTCGGCCACGACCTGCGGACGTCCGTACTGATCGGAGTTCTTGTCCATGACGACTTCCGTCGCCCAGTTGACCGCCGGATCGTACTTCTTGGCGACCAGCAGTTCGCCGGTCTCGCGGTCCAGGGTGTAGGCGAAGCCGTTCCGGTCGAAGTGGACCAGAGCCTTGCGATCCTCGCCGTTCACCGGGATGTCCGCGAGGATCATCTCGTTGACGCCGTCGAAGTCCCACTCGTCGTGCGGGGTCATCTGGTAGACCCACTTGGCCATGCCGGTGTCGGCATCGCGGGCCATGATGGTCATCGACCACTTGTTGTCGCCCGGACGCTGCGAGGGGTTCCAGGTCGACGGGTTGCCGGTGCCGTAATAGACGAGGTTCAGGTCCGGATCGTAGGCGAACCAGCCCCAGGTGGTGCCGCCGCCGATCTGCCACTGGTCACCTTCCCAGGTGTTCAGCGAGGAGTCCTTGCCGACCGGCTTGCCGAGCGACATGGTCTTCTCGGGATCCATCAGCATTTCGTCGTCAGGACCGGTGGAATAGGCGCGCCATGCCTGCTTGCCGTCCGACAGGTTGTAGGCGGTCAGCGAACCGCGAACGCCGAACTCACCGCCGGAGATGCCGACATACACCTTGTCCTTGACGACCATCGGAGCGGCCGTTCCGGTCTCGCCCTTCGACGGATCGCCGTTCTGGACCGACCAGATCTGCTCGCCGGTATCGGCGTTGAGGGCGACGACGGAGGTGTCGGCCTGGTGCAGGATGATCATGGGCGGCGTGTCGCCCTCGCCCGGAGCATAGGCGACGCCGCGGTTCACGGTGTCGCAGCACATCACCGGAATGACGTTCGGGTCCTGCTTGGGCTCGTAGCGCCACTTGATGACGCCGTCATTGTTGAGGTCGAGCGCATAGACGATGTTCGGGAACGGCGTATGGACATACATCGTGTCGCCGACGACGAGCGGATTGCCCTCGTGGCCGCGAAGAACGCCGGTCGAGAAGGTCCAGGCCGGAACCATGGACCCGACATTGTCCTTGTTGATCTTGTCGAGCTTGGAATAACGCTGATTGGCGTAGTCGCCCGTCGGCATCACCCACTGAGCGGGATTGCTCGCAGCCTCCTGAAGCGACGAGCTGGCGCTGGCATAGCCGCCGGCAGCCAGGATCAGGCCGGAAGCAAGAGCAGCCCTGGTAAACGTTCTGAGCATCGAGTGTCCTCCCAAAGGAACCGAAGCCGGACCTCAACCGAACGCGAACGACGAACCTTGTGTCCGAAGGACGCGGCCATGCCTTGACCGGCGATGAGTGGGGACGGTTTCCGGCAGCGTGTCACGACCGCCGTTAGGGGTCTTGGTGGGCACCGTTGATCATTTACCCTACCGAGGCCTTCGAAAAGTCGCTGTGCTCCCAACACGCTGCGACTTTTGAAGCCGGAAACCATGCAACTGATGCTAGTTGCGGATTTCGCCGGACGCAAGCCGAAAACGGGACTTTTTCCTGTTGCGGTGCAGCATAAGTCGGGTCCGACGCCAGCAAATCGGGATTTCCGAAGTCGAGGATGCCAGAAATAGCTTCGAAATCTCATAGGATATTGAGTTCGTTAAGCATCTTTCTTCGCGCCCCTTAAGACCAAAGTCGTATTGGTCGCAGCCCGGCCCGAGCGACAATGGCGGAGACGAACGGTCTCGAGGACCGGGCTCGCGACGGGGATCCGAATCGATGCGCTGCCGGTCGCGCGAGGCGCCAAGGGTCTGGGTTCGGGGGTCGAGGCGATCGGATGTGATCCTTGCGATTCGCAGGAGACCCGGCCCTCGACGCCGGATGCGCCCCATCGCAGCTTTCGCACGAGCGAAGACCGGCGCGGAGCCAAATCGCCGCACCTTCGAGATCGGGGCGGCTTCGAAGCCATAGACGGGAGCCGGAGCATGACGAAGTTCACAATCGCGGCAGCCGCGACGCGGCGGCCGGTCTCGTGGAGAAGCACCCTCGCTTTATTCGCGGCGCTTCTCCTCGCCGTCCCGGCGCAGGCTGAGGACGGCAAGCCCTTCTTCACGCAGATCGCACCCGGCGTCTACGTCCATCACGGCCTGGTGGAGGAGACGACGCCGGACAATCGCGGGGACATCGCCAATCTCGGCTTCATCGTGGGCGACGAGAGCGTCGCCGTGATCGATTCGGGCGGAAGCGTCTCGGTGGGCGAGGCCGCGCTCGCGGCCCTTCGCCGGATCACCGACAAGCCGATCGCCTATCTGATCGACACGCACATGCACCCCGACCACGTCTTCGGCAATCAGGTCTTCAAGGCCGAGGGCGCCACCATCATCGGCCACGAGCGCCTGGCGCCCGCCCTCGCCGCGCGGGCGGAGTCCTATGCGATGTCGATGGCCGAACAGCTCGGAGACGAGGAGATCGCAAGGGTGACGATCACCGGACCCAGCGAGGGCGTGCCCGTCGGCGAGGAGAAGGTGATCGACCTCGGTGGCCGCGAGATCGTGCTGAGGGCCTGGGAGACCGCCCATACCGACAACGATCTCACCGTCTTCGACCGCAAGACGCGGACGCTCTTTGCCGGCGATCTTCTCTTCATGGAGCATATTCCGGTGCTCGACGGCAGCCTTCTGGGCTGGCTCGGCCAGACCGAAGCCCTGAGAGCCGTGGATGCGGAACGGGTGGTTCCCGGCCATGGACCGGTCGAGGCTCCCTGGCCGGGCGCGATCGAGCCGCAGACCGCCTATCTGGAGGCCCTCGCCCGGGACGTTCGCGCGGCCATCGCGAGGGGCGATCGGCTTCAGGATACGGCCGAGACGGCCGGCGCGAAGGAGGCGGCCAGCTTCGCGCTCGCCGACGACTATCGGCGGCGCAACGCGACCTCGGCCTTCGCCGAACTCGAATGGGAGTGAGGGGAGCGCCCGGCCGCCATGCGTCTTGCGGGGCGCCGGGCGATGAGCCACATTGATGACAAGTCACGCATGAGGTTTTCGCACGGATCGGCGGGAGGGCCGCCGGCGAAAGTCCGGCAACCGATCGGGAGGATCGTTTCATCATGATGAGAACCGACGACAGCGCAATCGGCAGGCGCATCGCGCTCGTCCGTGCAACGGGCAGATCCGCGCTCGCAGCGACCCTTCTTGCCGGCACGGCCTTGCTGTGGCCGGCCTTGGGCCTCGCCGAAACACCGGCGAAGGACCCCGCGAAAACGCAGACGGCCTCGGCCGAAGCCCCGGATTCGGCCTGGACCGAATATCTAAAGAGCGATCTCTTCGGCGACCGGCAGCTCCAGGCGGGAACCGACGTCGTTTCCCTCGACGCGCCGAACCGCGCCGCCGATCCCGCCGTCGTGCCGATGACGATCAGTCTCGATCCGACGAAGGACATCCGCAAGGTGACGCTCGTCATCGACGAGAACCCCTCGCCGGTGGCCGCAACCTTCAAGATCGCCGAAGGCTCGGGTCTCACCGAACTGTCGACGCGGGTGCGCGTCAACGCCTATACCGACGTGCATGTCGTCGCGGAGGATGCCTCGGGCAATCTCTTCGTCACGAAGCGCTTCGTGAAGGCGGCCGGCGGCTGTGCGGCGCCCGCCGCCAAGGACCCGGACGTTGCGGCGCGCGAGATGGGCAAGATGAAGCTGCGCAGCTTCGGCGCCGTGGAAGGCGAGAGCGACAAGCGCGAGGCCCAGCTTCAGATCCGCCATCCGAACAATTCGGGCCTCCAGAAGGATCAGGTGACCCTTCTCTACATTCCGGCCCATTTCATCGACGAGATCGACGTCTCGCGCGATGGAAAGACCCTGTTCACCATGACGGGCGGGATCTCCATCTCCGAGGATCCGAGCTTCCGCTTCAACTATTCGGGCGAGACCGAGAAGCCGTTCGAGGTTCGGGCGACCGATACGGACGGAAACGTCTTCGAAGAGACCTTCGAGACCGCGCCGGCCTGACCACCGGATCGTCGCCTCGCAAGACCGGACGCCGACAAGGCCCTGCGGGACGGCGGCATCGTCAGTGCCGGACAACGCACCGGCGCCGCCGAACCGCTATCGTCCCGAGGCCGGGCGCGGCATCGGGCGCCAGTCGGGCGGGGCCATCTCGAAGCTCTCGAAGCTGAAGCCCGGCGCGACGGTGCAGCCGACCAGGGTGTAGACCCCGAGACTGGTCGAGGTCTGCCACCAATTGGCCGGCACCACGAATTGCGGCCTCTGACCGCGTTCGAGATCGGGGCCGACATGGTGGGCGGACGCATCGTGGCCGTCGGGTGAGACCGTGATGACGAGCGGCGCGCCGCGATAATAATGCCAGACCTCGGCGGCATCGCGCACCCGGTGCCATTCGGAGGTCTCACCGGCCTCGAGAAGATAGTAGATCGAGGTCGAGCGGGCCCGGCCCGCATCGTCCGTCGCCGTGTCGCGAAAGGTCTCGCGATACCAGCCGCCTTCGGGATGGCGCTCGAGCCCGAGCCTCTCGATGATCGCACGAACCTCCGCGTTCACGGCGATCAGTATCCGTCGCGGGTCTTGCGGGCATGGGCGAAGACGGCGACCGGGTCCTCCCCTTCCATGCCGACGGCCTTCTGGAACTCCGCGTCGTCCGCCCGCAGGAACGGGTTCGTCCTCTTCTCGCGGCCGAGTTCGACCGGCAGGGTCGGCTTGCCGGCCGCGCGCAGATGCTCGACCTCGGTGGCCCGTTCCTTGAGCAGAAGATTGTCCGGGTCGAGCGCCAAGGCGCAGCGAACATTCGTCGCCGTATATTCGTGGCCGCAATAGAGCATGGTGTCGTCGGGCAGTTCGCGCAGGCGCTTCAGTGAATCCCACATCATCGCCGGATCGCCCTCGAACAGACGGCCGCAGCCGAGGGAGAAGAGGGCATCGGCCGCAAACAGCGCCTTTGCCTCGGGCAGGTAATAGGAGACCTCGCCCAGCGTATGTCCCGGGGTGTCGATGACCTCCACCTCGATCCCGCCGATATCGAGCCGCGCGCCGCCGCCCACCGCTTCGTCGAGGCCGGGGATCTTCGAGGCTTCCTCCTTCGGGCCGATGATCTTCGCGCCGAACCTCGCCTTCAGAGCCTCGTTCGCGTCCACATGATCGCGATGATGATGGGTGGTTAGGATGTGGGTGAGCGTCCATCCGGCTTCAGACAGGGCGTCGAGGATCGGCTTCTCCTCGGGTGCATCGATCGAAATCGTCGTCTCGCCGCGATGGACGAGCACGCCGAAATTGTCGCTGCGGCATCCGAACTGGCGGATCTCGATCTCGGACATGGCGTCTGGCTCCCGTGGGCTGAATCATGGTTTCGACGCAGATAAGCGCCGGGCCGGGCCTGCCAAGGCATGATGCGTCCGCACGGGCGAAGCACCGCATCCGCCGAACAGGGAGTACGGCTCCACGACGGCCCCGTCTCGCATGTCCCAAGTCCTCGTCTGCGGCCCATCCCGCATCCTCACCCGATACGCGCCCTGCCCCAAAGACAGGCGGGCGGCTTGCGACCTCCTGCCGCCTGCGCCATACCCTTACGCGCTTTCAACCGCGCAGCGAGGAAGGGTCCGATCACGAACGCCGACATCATCGACCTGCGCGATTTCTACGCCAGCCCGCTCGGAGTGCAGGCCGCTCGGGCGATCTCCCTCGCTTTGACGCCGATCTGGGCGCCGATCTCGGAGGAGCGGCTCGTCGCCATCGGCTATGGCACGCCGTTTCTCGACCGGTTCGCCGTCGATGCCGAGCGCGCCCTGTCCTTCATGCCCGCGCCCCAGGGAGCGGCGTGCTGGCCGCACGGATCGGCCTCGCTGACGGCGCTCGTCGGCCTCGAGAACCTGCCTCTCGGAGACGCCTCGATCGACCGGATGCTGATCGTCCACGGTCTCGAATTCGCCGAGAGCCCGGAGGCCTTCATGGAGGAGATCTGGCGCGTCCTCGCACCCGGCGGCCGGGTGATCATCGTCGCGCCGAACCGGCGCGGGGTCTGGGCGCGGTTCGAACACACGCCCTTCGGCTCGGGTCGCCCCTGGTCGCGCGGCCAGTTGCAGCGGCTCCTGCGCGGGGCGATGTTCACGCCCGCGACCTTTTCCGAAGCCCTGTTCTTTCCGCCCTTCCGCCGCCGCGCGCTCCTCTCCGTGACGACCCCGCTGGAGCGCCTCGGACGCACAGCCTGGCCCGTCTTTGCCGGGGTCGTGATGGTGGAGGCCGTCAAGCAGCTCTATCGCGGCGTGCCTGTCACCTCGCGCCAGCTCGCCCGCAAGAAGGTCGCAAAGCCCGCGCTGGTTCCCGCGGGCGCGGGTGCCGGTGCCCGCCGCTGGCCAAGCGGGAGCTGATCCCGGCCGGGGCCCGGCGCAAGATGCGACGAGCCCGATCGACCGCGTCGCTCCGGGTCGTCGTCCCGCCGGATGACCTCGTCCGAAACGTCATCCGATTTCTCGGCATCATGCTCGATACCGCCGGACGAGCGAATTGCCCGCGGGTCGATCCACACCCGGCAAGAGGCTCAGACGCCGCTCGTGCTGCCAGCGAACATTCGAAAGCGATGCTTTCACGTGTCCGCCGGCATCACTCCACCGTGACGGATTTCGCCAGATTGCGCGGCTGGTCCACATCCGTGCCCATCTGGACGGCCGTGTGGTAGGCGAGCAGCTGGAGCGGAACCGAATAGACGATCGGCGTCAGGATCTCGGGCATGTCGGGCAGGACGATGGTGTGCGCATCGTCGACGATGCCGGCCGCAGCGCCCTTGCGATCGGTCAGGAGGATGATCTCGCCGCCGCGGGCGGCGACCTCCTGGACGTTTGAAGCGGTCTTGTCGAAGCTTCGATCATGGGGCGCGATCACCACCACGGGCATCGTATCGTCGATCAGCGCGATCGGCCCGTGCTTCAGTTCGCCGGCGGCATAGCCTTCGGCATGGATATAGCTGATCTCCTTCAGCTTCAGGGCACCTTCGAGCGCGAGCGGGAAGGACAGGCCGCGCCCGAGGAAGAGCGCATGCTTCTTCGTCGCCATATGGCGCGAGAGATCCGCGATCTGCTCTTCCAGATGCAGCACCTCGTTGACGAGGCGCGGCGCCTCCTGAAGCACGCCGGTCAGCTCGAGTTCCTGCCGGGCATCGATGCGGCCCCTGTCGACGCCGGCACGGACCGCGAGCGCGGCAAGCGCCATCAGCTGGCAGGTGAAGGCCTTGGTCGAGGCGACGCCGATCTCGGGGCCGGCAAGCGTCGGCAGCACGTGGTCGGCCTCGCGGGCGATGCTCGACTCGTCCACATTGACGATCGCCGCCGTCGAAAGCCCCGTCTCCTTGGCATAGCGCAGAGAGGCGAGCGTATCGGCGGTCTCACCCGACTGGGAGACGAACAAAGCGAGATCCACGTCGTCGAGCGGGCTTTCGCGGTAGCGGAACTCGGACGCCACGTCGAGATCGCAGGCGATCCGGGCATAGCGCTCGAAGTAGTAGCGGCCGACCAGCGCTGCGTAATAGCCCGTGCCGCAGGCCGAAAGGGCGATGCGCCCGATCGAGGAGAAGTCGATCGAGGCGCCCCTCGGCAGGCGCGTGCGACCGGTGGTCAGGTCCACGAAGGAGCCGAGCGTATGGCCGATCACCTCGGGCTGCTCGTAGATCTCCTTCAGCATGAAATGGCGGTAATTGCCCTTGTCCACGTAGAGCGGCTTGCCGCTCGACCGCTTCATCACGCGCTCGGCCGGATTGCCGAACTCGTCGAAGATCGCGATCGTCTCCCGCGTCAGAACGGCGAGATCGCCCTCTTCCAGATAGCGGATGCGATCGGTGAAGGGCGACAGCGCGATGGCATCCGAGCCGAGGAAGGTCTCGCCCTCCCCCTCGCCCACGACGAGGGGCGAGCCCCGGCGCGCGCCGATGAGGAGGTTGTCCTCGCCCTTGAAGAGGATAGCGAGCGAGAAGGCGCCCTCCAGCCGTGCGAGGGCCTCCTGGACGGCCTTGCGCGGCTCGTGGCCGCGACCGAGTTCGCGCGTCACCAGATGGGCGACCGTCTCGGTATCGGTCTGGCTCTCGAAGACCGCGCCATCGGCCTCCAGTTCGGCGCGCAGGTCCCGATAGTTCTCGATGATCCCGTTATGGACGAGCGAGAGCCGCTCCGTCTGGTGCGGATGGGCATTGGTCTCGTTCGGCAGGCCATGGGTCGCCCAGCGGGTGTGGCCGATGCCGATATTGCCGTCGCAAGGCTCGGCCTTCAGCTTCTCGGCCAGGTTGACGAGCTTGCCCTCGGCGCGCAGCCGCTTGAGGTCCCCCTCGTCGAGAACCGCGATGCCGGCCGAGTCATAGCCGCGATATTCGAGCCGCTTGAGACTGTCGACCAGCCTCTCGGCGACAGGCCGGGAACTGACGATACCGATGATGCCGCACATGAGGACGCACTTCTCTTCTCGAAGGGTTCGTTGGATCGTCCGGCAGCACTCGGCAGCGCCGGCTCATTTCGCTTCCTGATAAAGAAGCTGCCGGAAAATGCACGTCACGATGCGTGTCGCGGTCTTACACCCCTTGCCGGCACCTACCGCCGGGCGATCGCCTGGCCCCTCGCGAACGGCAATGGAGAGGCGCATGATCGTTGCGGCCCGGCAACGCGTTCAGGCCGAGTTCAGCGCCGGCGGCTAAGCCGTATTTGCGACACGCGTCCTTCCTATGGCGCGTTCACGAGGCCGTTCGTCGAAAGCCGCGGCTCGACAAGATCTACTCATGCTGGAGCCTTCGAACACCATGATCCGGACCATTCTCGTCGCCCTGTCCCTTTCCGTCGCCCTCGCCGGCTGCACGACGGACCCCTATACGGGCGAGATGAAGATCTCCAACACGCTCGGCGGAGCGGGCCTCGGAACGGGCCTCGGCGCGGCCGGCGGCTATCTCGTCGCGCGCGCCACGGGACAGGACGAGGGCACCGCCGCCGCCATCGGCGCCGGCATCGGCGGCCTCGCGGGTGCCGGCATCGGCGCCTATATGGACAATCAGGAAGCCCAGCTCCGCCAGCAGCTCCAGGGCACCGGCGTCTCGGTGACGCGCGTCGGCGACCGCATCATCCTCAACATGCCCTCCAACGTCACCTTCCCGACCGACCAGGCGCAGATCCTGCCGGCCTTCTATCCGACCCTCGATTCGGTCGGGCTCGTCCTCCAGAAGTTCGACGACACGATCATCAACGTCTATGGCCACACCGACAGCCAGGGCAGCGACGGCTACAATCTGAGGCTTTCCCAGCAGCGCGCCTCCTCGGTCAGCCAGTATCTGGCGAGCCGCGGCGTCAGCCCGAACCGCCTGAACACCCAGGGTTACGGCGAGAGCCAGCCGATCGCCGACAACGCGACCGAAGCCGGCCGCGCCCGCAATCGCCGCGTCGAGGTGCAGATCTCGCCGCTCTCCACCCGCTGAGGCCAAGGGCGCCGGGGCGGCTTCCACCCACGGCGCCCGCCCCCAGCGTCCGACCCGGCAGCAGACGCCGACCGCCGGTCCCGATCGCAAGACCGGGCCCGTGCGATCTCAGAACCGCAGGCGAGGATCGGGCCGACTCTTCAAGGCTGATCGCCCCCTGCACACGTGCCGATCGTCGCACTGCCACCTCAGGCAAGGCCGCCCGGCCCAACGGGTCGAGCCTGTGACGGTTTCGTCACGATCTTTGTCGCAAATTTGCCACAAATGATTTCCGCCTCGGATCCGGTGGTTTCATTCCCTTACGGGATCGCCTCTCATGCGGGCGTAGCCTTCGAACCCCGCACAGGATCCCCAACCGATGACGATTTCTCTTCCGCGCCATCCGTCCCTGCTTCTCGCCACCTGCCTTACGGTTGCAGGTTTCGCGATCGGCCCGGCGGCGGCTCAGGAATCGCCCGGTTCCCAGGCCGACGGTTCCGGCCCCGCCCCCATCGGCACCGATCGCGGCTGGGACATCCAGGACAGCCCCTTCGATCTCAACCTGACGGTCGCAGGCACCACCGACTACGTCTCCCTTCGCGGCTTTTCGCAGACCGATCGCAATCCGGCGATCCAGGCGACGCTGGACGCCTCGCTCTACGATTTCCATGCGGGCTTCTTCACCTCGAACGTCTATTTCGGCACGCCCGAGCCGGATGTGGAATTCGATCCCTTCATCGCCTATCGTCCGAGCTTCGGCCCCTGGTCGATCGACGTGACGGCCTATTACTACTTCTATCTCGACAATGACGACCTCAACTATCCGGAGGTCTTCAACACGGTGTCCTATACCTTCGAGGACGTGGCCACCATCGGCGCGACCTTCGCCTACGCGCCGAACTATTTCGGCGACGACCGCGAAACGGGCACGTTCTACAAGGGCAGCCTCTCGGTTCCCCTGCCGAACAATTTCGAGTTCTCCGGCTCGCTCGGCTATCAGGATTTCGACAAGGGCCTCTTCGATCGCCATCTCGTCTGGGATGCGGGCGTGACCTACACCTTCGAGGACGCGTTCTCCTTCGACGTGCGCTACCACGACACCGATCTCGACGCCTCGACCCAGTGCACGGACACTTTCAAGTGCGGCTCGACGGTGGTCGGCACCCTGTCCTTCACGACGGGATGGAAGGCGCTGAACAAGCTCGCCCGCGGCAACTGAGGCGGCCGGGACCGGGACCCGGCGCCTCGCCCCACGAAAAAGCCCCGTTCCTGCCGATGCGGGAATGGGGCTCCTTCGTTCGGCCTTTCAGGGGCGGATGCGCCACCGGCCGGCGATTTGATGTCGGCTGGAACCGGAGGGTCGCCTCAAGCGACCGCCCGGTTCCATCGATCGCGAAACCGCGTTCGTCAGTAGTTGCGGCCCACATAGGCACCGCCGGCACCGCCGGCGATCGCACCGACGAGCGCGCCGCCGCTTCCACCGACCGCATCGCCGATCACGGCGCCGGACGCACCGCCGATACCGGCGCCCGCGAGGGTGCGCTGGGTGCGGCTGCAGCCGACGGAGGTTGCGAGAGCGACGGCGAGAACGGCGGTGCAGGCCAAGCGCATGGTCATGAAGTGGATCCTTCCATCTTGGGATTTCCGGGAAAGATGCCCGGTTCGCGACCGCTTTCAATAAGCGACCGGTAGTTTTCAGGAAATTGTGAGAAGGACGGAACCGGACATCGCCTGACCAAGCACCGATGCCTCCCCGAACGCCGACGTCTTCGGGAATGGACGGATCAGGCGATCGCGAACGAATGCCTCAGGCGCAATGGAATCGCGAACGCGCGGGGCCTTACGGAAAAATCCTCAGACGGCTTCCGCGATCCGCGTCAGGGTCCGCGTGAATTCCTTGGCCTGATACGGCTTGGCGAAGAAATCGACATCGATCGGCAGCGAGGACTTGTTGATGCGCGGATGCCCGGACACGACGATGATGCCCATATTCGGGAATTCGCGATGCACCCGTTCGGCCAGTTCGATGCCGTTCATGCTGCCGGGCATCTCGACATCGGTGAAGAGGACCCGAATGGACGGATGATTGCGAAGGATCTCCATCGCCTCGTCGGCATTCGACGCCTCGAGCGCCATATATCCGGCATCTTCCACGAGATCGACCGCATCCATCCGCAGGATCGGCTCGTCCTCGACGACGAGAACTTCGATGGACGAACGTGTGGGTGCGCTGGGAGCGGTCATATGCCCCTATCGCGCCAGGATTGGAAAGGTTGCAGTTAACTCACGCAACCGTGATCGTTACCCGGCAAACGATGTCTGAGCCCGCGGTTTCACTCCGCCAGATCCCGTCTTGCGGGCGAGCGCTGCGAACCAGGGCCCGGTCGGGCCGGATGGCTCCGGAAGCGGCACTGTATCGCGAACGAAGCCCGGTCCGGCCCTGCCCATCCTTGCCCCATACTTGCTTCACTGCGGACCTGCGGCTATATGGCATCGATAAGTCCCTCCTCGTGGCTGCGCGCTTCGCCCGGCCACACCTCCCAGTTCGCATTCCACCTCCGCTCCGGAGGTCATGGATCCATGCCTCGCTCCACGGCGATGCTCGCACGTCCCGAACCCGGACCGACGAGCCCCAGCCGGTCGCGATCGCCGATCCCGATGCCGAGGCCTTCAACCCTTCCCAACTCATTCGCGTTGTTTCATGAAACTCCAAGACCTTAAGAACAAAAGCGCCCCCGAACTCATCGCCTTCGCGGAGGAGAACGAGGTCGAGAACGCCTCCGTCCTGCGCAAGCAGGAGCTGATGTTCGCGATTCTCAAGCAGCTCGCCGCCCAGGACGAGGAAATCATCGGCGAAGGCGTCGTCGAGATCCTCCAGGACGGGTTCGCCTTCCTGCGCTCGCCGGACGCCAACTACCTGCCGGGACCGGACGACATCTACGTCTCGCCCTCCCAGATCCGGAAATTCCAGCTGAAGACCGGCGACACCGTCGAAGGCCCGATCCGCTCTCCGAAGGAAGGCGAGCGCTATTTCGCCCTTCTCAAGGTCAACACGATCAATTTCGACGATCCCGAGAAGATCCGGCACAAGAGCCATTTCGACAATCTGACGCCGCTCTATCCCGACGAGCGCTTCAAGATGGAGATCGGCGATCCGACCTCCAAGAAGGACATGTCGGGCCGCGTGATCGACCTCGTCGCCCCGCTCGGCAAGGGCCAGCGCGGGCTGATCGTCGCGCCGCCGCGCACCGGTAAAACGGTTCTTCTCCAGAACATCGCCCATTCGATCACGGCGAACCATCCCGAATGCTATCTCATCGTCCTGCTCATCGACGAGCGGCCGGAAGAGGTGACCGACATGCAGCGCTCGGTGCGCGGCGAGGTGGTCTCCTCCACCTTCGACGAACCGGCGCAGCGCCATGTCGCCGTCGCAGAGATGGTCATCGAGAAGGCCAAGCGCCTCGTCGAGCACGGCCGCGACGTGGTCATTCTCCTCGATTCCATCACCCGCCTCGGCAGAGCCTACAACACCACCGTTCCCTCCTCGGGCAAGGTGCTGACCGGCGGTGTCGACGCCAATGCGCTGCAGAGGCCGAAGCGCTTCTTCGGCGCGGCCCGCAATATCGAGGAAGGCGGCTCGCTCACCATCATCGCGACGGCCCTCATCGATACGGGCAGCCGCATGGACGAGGTCATCTTCGAGGAGTTCAAGGGCACCGGCAATTCCGAGATCGTGCTCGACCGCAAGGTCGCCGACAAGCGGACCTATCCGGCCATGGACATCCTGAAGTCCGGCACGCGCAAGGAGGACCTCCTCATCCAGCGCTCGGACCTGCAGAAGATCTTCGTCCTGCGCCGCATCCTCTCCCAGATGGGCACCACGGACGCGATCGAGTTCCTGAACGACAAGCTGAAGGCGACGAAGACCAATGCGGACTTCTTCGACTCCATGAACACCTGACCTTCGCGAAAGGGCCGGCGCCGCGTGCAGAAGACCGACCCCGAGGGCGCCCTGCCCGATCGCCTGTTCGCCCGCGTCTCCTATGGGGGAACGGCGTTCGCGGCGCTCGCCGCCCTCGTACCCTTCCTCTTTGCCGAAGGCGCGATCTCGCTGATCGCGCCTTCGATCTCGGGAGGGCTCGGCACCGGGAAGGACGCGGTCTCGCTTGCGAGCTATCTCGGCACCGGGGCCTATGCCTTCGGCGCGCTGATGGGCGGCGACCTCGTGCGCCGCTTTCCCCAGCGCAGCCTGTTCCTCGCCGTGCAGGCTCTCTCGACCCTCGGCTGGGCGATCCTTTCGGCCTCGCACGGGGTCTGGCTCTTCGCCCTCGCCCAGATCCTCGTCGGCTTTGCCGGCGGCGCGCTCCTCGTCATCGCCCTGCCGCCGCTTCTGCAGAAGTTTCCGGCCGGCAAGATCCCGACGAGCGCCTTCCTGGTCAATTTCGGCCTGTTCGGCGCGGTCGCGGCCGGCCCGCTCATCGGCGGTGTCGTCGCCATGGCGGAGGGGGCCGGCTGGCGCTGGTTCTTCGCGCTCTTTTCCGTCACCGGCAGCATCGCCCTCCTGGCCGCCGCCCGCCATCTGCCGGGCGGCCCGCCGAAGGAGCCGGACCGTTCCGTGGACTGGACGGCGATCGGGCTGACGCTTGCCGCGACCCTCCTGCCGTTCACGGCGATCGGGCTGATCCCCTATCAGGGGCTCCTTTCGCCCGCCGTCCTCCTGCTTCTCGTCACCGGCCTTGGCTGTTTCTGCGCCTTCGTGGTCAACCAGTACGTGGCCCGCGAACCGCTCGCGCCCATCGACGAGGCCCTCAACACCTTCTCGCTGATGGGGCTGATCGTCGCCACCATCGGCGGCGGCGTGTTCGTGACCTGCGTCTCGCTGCTGACCACCCTGCGCAAGGGGCAGGAAGGCGGCGTCCTCGAACTCGGGCTGTCCTTCTGGCCGCAGCTCCTCGGCGTCGTCGTCGCGGCCGGTCTCTTTGCCGCCGTCATCCGCACGCGAATGCTGCTTCCCTTCGTCCTGTCGGGTCTTGCCGCGATTCTCGCCGGACCGCTCCTCCTGACATTCGGGGGCCTCACCGACGACGGCCTCTTTGCCCTTTCGATCTTCGTCATCGGCTACGGCGCCGGGGCGACGGTGAGCCCGGGCCTTCTGTTTTCGGCCGTCTCGATGCCGGTGAAGCTGCTTGCCGGCGTCATCGCGATGATCGAACTCTCGCGGGCGATCGGCAATTTCCTCGCAGCCCCCATTCTCATCGACGCCTCGCGCATCGCCCATGCCTCCGCCAGTCTGGAGATGCCCGGCGCCCAGCTCGCCCTGACGGTGCTTCTCGCCATCACGAGCGCCGGCGTTCTCGCCGCCCTTCTCCTCTACGTCACCGGACGGCGCGGGCTCGTGCGGGCCGAATTCGAGCCTTGGATCGCCAACGGCAAGCCGGCCTTCGACAGCCCGAGGCTCTTTGCGAGGCTGCGCAAGTGACCCAAGATGCGGACCGTTTATTCGAAGACATGGATATGAGGACGATCGCCCGATGACCGAGACCGACCCCAAAGCCCCCCATCCGGCCGTTCGCCGCGTGGTCGAGGACGCCGCCGCCAAGGGCGTGAAGGCGAAGATCGTCCATACCGAGACGACCGCGCGCTCGGCCGAGGAGGCGGCGAGGACGCTCTCGGTCTCGGTCGGCGAAATCGTCAAGACGCTGGTCTTCAAGGGCACCGAAAGCGGTCGGGCCTACATGCTTCTCGTCTCCGGCGACAACCGCGTCGACGAGGCGGTGGTCGGCGAGGCACTCGGCGAGGGCCTGACGCGCCCCGATGCGGCCTTCGTGCGCGAGGCGACGGGCTTTGCCATCGGCGGCGTCTCCCCCTTCGGCGCGACGGGCGAGGTCACCCTCTACATGGACGAGGACCTGTTCCGCTTCTCCTCGGTCTGGGCGGCGGCCGGCACGCCGCACGACGTGTTCGAGGTGGTGCCCCTGCAATTGCGCAGCGCCACCGGCGCCCGGCTCGGCCCGGTGAAATAGGGACGGCCCGCCCCGCCCCTCTGCCTCCCGCGTTCTCAGGCATCCTCCGGCGCGCCGGAAAACGAGCCCGGGCCCCGGTTTCCGGTCGATCCTCCACCGGGACGGGGGCGATGCAGCATGCCGTCCGGGCCGAGGCGTTTCCGCCTCACCTGTGAAAGGAATATATCCATATCATAGGCATTCTTGACTCTTCCTGTTGCCTCTGGAATCCATTGGAACATATCGGGAACAACCGAATCCAATGACGCAGAGGCCGGCCGCTTTCCAAACGAGCGGCGGAAGGAGGAAGGCATGCCAGCTTGCATCTCGCGCGCACCTCTTCGAGCCCCCAGGATCGACGAGGCCTGCAGGAACCCTCGTGAAATCAGCGACCTGGAGCCGGAGGAACCCTCGGTTCTGGACACACTGCGCCATGCGGTCTCGCGGATCGAGAACAAGCCGCCCACCTGGTTTTCGGGTGTGAATCGGCAACCGGACGTCCGGCACCCGCTCGTGCGGGACGTGCCGAAGGGGTCGGAGAGCGCCGGCTCGGGGCGGGTGCGACCGAAAGACACCTATCCTAATATCACGGCCTTCCCTTCTCCCGGCAAGGCCCGGTCGCGGCAAGCGGAGGAGCCTGCCCGCCGGAAAGGTGCGGACGCCGCGATGGGGGCGGAAGAGATCGGCGACGGCGACGGCGACGATCGGGCAGTCGGGGAGGCCGGCACGGGGTCCCTGCCGCCGCGCCTTCGCATCGATGGCCGGCCGGCCACGGTCTCTCTCGGAGAGGCCGGCGTGGACGCGGCCCTCGGCGGCGGCTTTCCGGCAAGCGGCCTCAGCGAGATCCACGGCGAGGCGGTGCGCGATGCCGGCTGCCTTTCCGGCCTTGCCGCAGGCCTTGCCAGCCGGCTCGGCGCAACGCCCGGCCGGCCCGTCCTGTGGATCACCGAGCGTCCCGCCCTCCACGAGGCGGGTTTTCCCTATCCCCTCGGCTTTCACGCCTTCGCCGTGCCGGCGGGCGCGATGACCCTCGTCTGCGTGCGCCGTCTGGAGGATGCGATCTGGGCGGCGGAGGAGGCCGCGCGCTGCGCCGCTCTCTCCCTCGTCGTGCTCGAAGCCCTCGGCAATTCCCGCCAGCTCGGCCTCGAGGGCACGCGGCGGCTGCATGTGCGGGCCGAGAAGACCGGCCTGCCCCTCGTCCTCATGCGCCAGAGCGCCGAACCGCAGGCGACCGCCGCCCCGTTTCGCCTGCGCATCCGGCCCGGCCCCGCCCGTCCCGTCGGCGATCTCGCCGATCAGCCCCGCCTCATCGGCGCGCCGCTCTTCCGCCTCGCGGTCGAAAAGAACCGTTTCGCGCCGCCTTGTCTCATCGATCTCGCCTGGAGCTTCCATGACCGCTCGTTCCGCAACGCCCGATCCGTCGGCGCAGAACCGCTTCCTGGCGCTCACGATGCCCAAGCTGCCGACCGACCGGATCATCCGCGACCGGCTGGGGCGCAGCTGGCGTTCAGGCGCACCGGCTGAGAGCACGGCCGAGCCGCTGGCGCTCTACCAGAACGCGGCCAATGCCAACCGCATCACCGCCGTCTGCGAACGGGCCGAAGGTCTCGGTCTCGGCCTCGGCATCGGCCTTTCGGAAGCCCGGGCGCGGTTTCCGGCGATCGAGGCGCAGCTTGCGGACCCCGCCGCCGATCGCCGGCTGCTCGTCGCCGTCGCCGACTGGTGCGACCGCTACACCCCCCTCGTCGCCCTCGATCCGCCCTTCGGCCTGATCCTCGACATTTCCGGCTGCGCCCATCTCTTCGGCGGCGAGCGGGGGCTGATGGACGACCTCCTGGCGCGGCTCTTCGACCAGGGCTTTCTCGCGCGGGCCGCGATCGCGGGCTCGGCCGGGGCCGCGATCGCCCTTGTCGGCGTTCCGGCCGCCCCGCGCATCGTACGCTCCGGCGAGGAGCGGGCCGCCGTCGCGCAGCTTCCCGTGGGCGTGCTGCGGCTCGAAGCCGAGACCGCCGGCCTCCTCCACCGGCTGGGCCTCAAGACCATCGCCGCGCTTATGGACCAGCCGCGGGCGGGACTTGCCCGGCGCTTCGGCAAGGGCCTCCTACGCGCCCTCGACGAGGCGACGGGCCTTGCCGAGCGGCCGATCTCGCCGCGCCGGCCGGTGCCCCGGCTCATCGCCGAGCGCCGCCTGTTCGAGCCGATCGCCCTCGAGGAGGACGTCGCCCGCGTCCTCCTTGCGCTGGCGCTGCGCCTGAAGCCAGACATGGAGGCGCGCGGCATCGGTGCGCGCAATCTCGAACTGTCGCTCTTCCGGGTGGACGGCGTCGTCAACCGCGCCCGGATCGGCACGGCCCAGCCGGTGCGCGAGCCGGACGCCGTCGCGCGCCTCTTCAAGGAGCGCCTGAAAAGCCTCGGCGACGAATTCGACGCCGGCTTCGGCTACGATCTCGTCAAGCTCGCCGTCTACGAGACGGACCGGCTGGAGGCGTTCCAGACCGATCTTTCGGGCGAGGCGGGCGCCGATACGGCCTTTGCCCATCTCGTCGACCGCATCGGCGCGCGGCTCGGTCCCGGCAGCGTGTTCTGCGCGCGCGAGCGCGACAGCTGGCAGCCCGAACGGGCCTCCGGCTGGCGGCCGCTCGCGGACGGCGAGGACGGGGGCGGCTCCCGTGCCGCGGCCCCTGCGCATGGGCTCCCGCCCTCCTCCCGGGCTCTTGCGCAGGACCTGCCCGCCCGCCCCTTGCGCATGCTGGTGCGGCCCGAGCCCGTCGAGGCGAGCTTCGTCGTTCCCGACGGCGCCCCCGTCTCGTTTCGCTGGCGCCGCGCGCTCTACCGGGTGCGCCGCGCCGAGGGGCCCGAGCGCATCGCCGGCGAGTGGTGGCACGAGGACCGGCCGGCCCGGGACTATTTCCGGATCGAGGACGAGGCGGGCCGGCATTTCTGGCTGTTCCGCGAGGCCGCCCACGATACCGATCTCGATCCGGACTTCGTCATGACCACCGGGGCGAGGGCCGGCTCGCCGGCCTGGTACATGCATGGCCTCTTTCCGTGAGCGGCGCGCCTCATCTACCGGCGACGCCCTTCGCGGAGATCGGCGTCGCCAGCTGCTTCTCCTTCCTGCGCGGCGCCTCCCAGCCCGAGGAGCTGACGGTCACCGCCAAGCGGATGGGCCTGTCCGGCTTCGGCCTTGCCGACCGCAACACGGTCGCGGGCGTCGTGCGCGCCTATCAGGTGGCCAAGGAGGAGGGCCTCGCCTTTGCGCCGGGCGCACGCCTCGTCTTCTGCGACGAGACCCCGGACATCCTCGCCTATCCGCGCGACCGCACGGGATGGGGCCATCTCTGCCGCCTTCTCTCCACCGGCAATCTGCGCGCCGAGAAGGGGCGATGCGAGCTCTATCTGCCGGATCTTCTGGAATGGGGCGAGGCGATCAATCTCGCCGTCCTCGCCCCCGATGCGATCGGATGCGGCGAAGGGCCGGCGAGCGAGGCGAGACGGGAAGCCCTCGCCGCCGTTCTGGAGAAGCTCCGCGAAGCCTTTCCGGGCCGGGTGCGGCTGGCCGCGCGCTATGCCCATGACGGGCTCGACCAGCGCCGGCTCGCCCGCCTCGACAAAATCGCTTCGGCCTGCCGCACGCCGCTTCTGGCCACCAACGACGTTCTCGCCCACGCCCCGCAGCGCCGCCGGCTCGCCGATGTGATGGTCTCGATCCGCGAGCATGTGCCGCTCGAGGAGGCCGGCCGGCTCACCGCCATGAATGCCGAGCGCCACCTGAAGCCCGGCGCCGAGATGGCCCGGCTGTTTTCCGCCTGTCCCCATGCGGTCGAGGAGGCGAACCGGTTCTTCGGCGAGCTCGCCTTCGATCTCAAGAGCCTGAAATACGAGTATCCCGACGAAGCCCTCGGCCTTTCGGGCTCGCCGCGCGAGGAGCTGCGCCGCCTTTCCGAGGAAGGCGCCCGCTGGCGCTATCCGAACGGGGTTCCGCCCGAGGTCACCGCCCGCATCGAGCACGAGCTCGCGATCATCGCGACGCTCGGCTACGAGCCCTATTTCCTCACGGTCCATCACATCGTGAAATTCGCCCGCTCCAGGGGCATCCTGTGTCAGGGGCGCGGCTCGGCCGCCAATTCCGTCGTCTGCTACGTCATCGGCGTCACCGAGGTCTCGCCCGAGCGCGCCGGTCTCCTCTTCGAGCGCTTCATCTCGCCCGATCGCAAGGAGCCGCCCGATATCGACATCGATTTCGAGCACGAGCGGCGCGAGGAGGTGATCCAGTACATCTTCGAGCATTACGGCCGCGACAACGCCGCCCTCGCCGCGACCGTCATCACCTACCGGGCCCGCTCGGCCCTGCGCGAGGTCGGCAAGGCCTTTTCCCTTTCGGACGACGCCGTCTCGGCGCTGTCCGGCGCGGTCTGGGGCTATCACTCCTCCGATATCGGGGAGCGCGAGGCGAAGGCCGCCGGACTGTCGATCGAGGATCGCACGACGGCCGCCGTCCTGAAATATGCCGAGGAGATCGCCGGCTTTCCCCGCCATCTCTCCCAGCATGTGGGCGGCTTCGTCATCACGCGCGGGCGGATCGACGAGACCGTGCCGATCCTTCATTCCTCGATGGACGGGCGCACCATCATCGAATGGGACAAGGACGATATCGACGAGCTCGGCATCCTGAAGATCGATATCTTGGCACTCGGAATGCTGTCCGCCCTTCGCCGCGCCTTCGAGATGATCGAGGCCTGTTACGGCCGCTCGATCACGCTCGCGGACCTGTCCGAGGCCCAGGACGACCCGGCGACCTTCGCGATGATCCAGCGCGCCGATACGCTCGGCGTCTTCCAGATCGAGAGCCGGGCGCAGATGACCATGCTGCCCAAGCTGAAGCCGGAGTGCTTCTACGATCTCGTCATCGAGGTCGCGATCGTGCGGCCCGGCCCGATCCAGGGCGACATGGTGCACCCATACCTGCGCCGGAAGATGGGCCTCGAAAAGCCGACCTATCCCAAGCCCGAACTCGAAGCGGTGCTGAAGCGCACCCTCGGCGTGCCGCTGTTCCAGGAACAGGCGATGATGATCTCCATCGTCGCGGCCGGCTTCACCCCCACCGAGGCCGACAAGCTGCGCCGCGCCATGGCGACCTTCCGGCGGGTCGGCACCATCCATACCTTCAAGAAAAAGATGATCGAGGGCATGGTGGCGCGCGGCTACGAGGCCGAGTTCGCCGAGCGCTGCTTCAAGCAGATCGAGGGGTTCGGCGAATACGGCTTTCCCGAAAGCCACGCCGCCTCCTTCGCGCTCCTGACCTACGCCTCCTGCTGGCTGAAATGCCATTATCCGGACGTCTTCGCGGCGAGCCTCCTCAACGCCCAGCCCATGGGCTTCTACGCCCCGGCCCAGATCGTGCGCGATGCGCGCGAGCACGGCGTGTCCTTCCGGCCCGTCTCGGTCAACCATTCCCTTTGGGACCAGACACTCGAGCCGGAGGCCTTCGACCCCTCCGCCATCGCCCACAGGCACCGGGACATGCGCCCGGCCATCTGGTCGTCCCATGCGGTTCGTGTCGGCTTTCGCCAAGTGAAGGGCCTGTCGCAGGCGGAGATCGCGGTTCTGGTGGCAAAGCGGGACGAGGGCTATGATTCGGTGCGCGATGTCTGGCTGCGCACCGGATTGAAGCGCGCGGTCATCGAGCGCCTCGCCGAGGCCGACGCCTTCGCCTGTCTCGGCCTGTCCCGGCGCGATGCCCTCTGGGCGGTGCGCGCCCTCGATCCGCGCGGCGCGGCCGAGCGCCTGCCGCTCTTCGAGACCGCCTCGGCGAAGGATCTCCAGAGCGAGGCCGATGCGCGCCTGCCGCCCATGCGCCCCGGCGAGGAGGTGGTCAACGACTACCGTTTCCTCTCCCTCTCCCTGAAGGCGCATCCGATCTCCTTCGTGCGGGCGGTGCTGCGAGAGCGTCGCATCATCGAGAACCAGCGGCTCGAAACCCTGAAATCGGGCTCGCGCGTCGATGTCAGCGGCCTCGTCCTCGTGCGCCAGCGCCCGGGCTCGGCCAAGGGCGTCATCTTCATCACCATCGAGGACGAGACGGGCGTCGCCAACATCATCGTCTGGCCGAAGGTCTTCGAGCGCTTCCGCCCGCTCGTCCTCGGCGCCCGCTTCCTGCGCGTGAGAGGGCGCATGCAGAGCGATCGCGGCGTCATCCACGTGGTCGCCGAAACCCTGGAGGATCTGACGCCGCTGCTCGCCCCCGTCGCGGCGGGCGAGGAGATCGGCAAGGCGGGGATCGCGCCGGCAGACCACGTGCGCGCGCCGCTGCGCTATCACGGCAATGCCCGCAAGGGCGCGATGAGCGAGGCGGAGGCCGATGCGGCAGCGTTTGCCGCCGGCTCCCTGGCCGCCGCGATCTGCAATGCCGACGAGGTTCGCCGGCCGATCGACGATGACGCGCGCACACGGGCCTTCGTCAGGCGCCATGGCCACCGCGCCCGCACCGCGTCGATGGAGCCCGATGACGGGCGGCCCGATCACGATTCGGCGATGGTGGGACCGCCCGTTCCGCAGGATGCGCGGCTAAGCCACGGAAATGTCGTTGCCATTTTGCCGCGCGGACGAAACTTCCACTAAGGGAGGGGCTTTCGGGGACTTCCCCGATCGCTCACGATCCATAAATTCGCCGTGAGATCGAAGAGAGGTCGAGCCAGAATTCGACCGGTCATCGGCCTTCCGCCCGCCCGACGACCCGTTCCGCCCATCCACCGATCCGCTCCGACCATCCGCCGACAGAAGGGGACTTCGATGCCGCAAGGACGGCTCCGCCGAAATGGCCCTGCCGCCGGCTCCCCGCCGCGCCACCATGCCCCGCGCCGCTCGCCCGTTCTGCGGGCCTTCAGTCTCGCCGGTCTCCTCGCGCTCCTCTCGGCCTGCACCGGTCCCCAGTCGACGCTGACCGGCGCGGGCTCGGAAGCGGCACAGGTCGAGACCCTGTTCTGGGTCATGCTGGTCGGCGCCGTCCTCATCTGGGTCTTCACCATCGGCCTGTCGATCTACGCGACCCGGGTCCATCCCGAGCGGCACAGCGAGAAGACCGGAACCCGGCTCATCCTGTGGGGCGGCGTCGCCTTTCCGGTCGTCGTCCTCACCGCGCTCCTCGTCTACGGGTTGAAGCTGATGCCCGAATTTCGCGCCGAGGCGAACGGGCCGACCATCGCGGTCTCGGGCGAACGCTTCTGGTTCCGCGTCGCCTACGGGGTCGAGGGCGAGCCCGGCGTCGTCAAGAGCCTGCCGCCGGGGGGCGTCGAGAGCGCCAACGAGATCTGGCTGCCGGTGGGCGTGCGCTCGGCGATCCTTCTCGGCAGCCCGGACGTCGTCCATTCCTTCTGGGTGCCCTCGATCGCGGGCAAGATGGACATGATCCCCGGCCGCGTGAACCGCCTCGTGATCGAGCCGGTCAAGGAAGGCGTCTATAACGGGGTCTGCACCGAATTCTGCGGCGATGCCCACGGCCAGATGGGCTTCCGGGTCGTCGTCGTCTCGCCCGGGGACTACGAGGCCTATGTGGCGGCCCAGAGCCAGCCTGCCGCAGTCACCTCCGGTCCCGGCTTCGAGGCCTTCATGGAGAACGGCTGCGATGCCTGCCATGCGGTGCGCGGCACGGAGGCCGACGGATCGGTCGGCCCGGATCTGACCCATCTGGGCTCCCGCCTCACCATCGCGGCGGGCATTCTCGACAACACGCCCGAGAACCTCGTGCGCTTCATCAGCGCGACCGAGCACGTCAAGCAGGGCGTCGAGATGCCGGCCTACGGCATGGTGCCGAACGAAGAAATCGCCGCGATCGCGGCCTGGCTGGAGCAGCTGAAATGAGCAATGCCCAGATCGAGGCCGCACGCGTCGGCACATTCGACCTCTCGGACCCCGCAACGCCCAACTATCCCGATCCGCCGCCGATCCAGACGATCGGCGCGAGCCATGTGGACCAGGAGGACCCGGCCGTGCGCGAGGCCCAGGCCAAGCGCCTGATCTGGGTCTGGGAGGCGCCGAAGGGCTGGAAATACTGGTCGGCCGTCAACAACACGGAAGTCGGCGTCTGGTACACCTCCACCGCCTTCATCTTCATGCTGTTCGCCGGCGTTCTCGGCCTCATGGTGCGCGTCCAGCTCGCCGTGCCCGACAACGACTTCCTGACCGCCAATTTCTACAACCAGGTCTACACCCTGCACGGCACGGTGATGATGTTCCTGTTCGCCGTGCCGATCTTCGAGGCGATGGCGATCATCCTCCTGCCGGAGATGCTGGGCGCGCGCGACCTGCCCTTCCCGCGCCTGTCGGCCTTCGGCTACTGGTGCTTCCTCATCGGCGGCGTCTTCGTCTGCGGCTCGATCTTCTTCTCCTCGGCGCCCGCGAGCGGCTGGTTCATGTATCCGCCGTTGACGACGCAGGAGCGCTTCACCCCCGGCTACGGCGCCGATATCTGGCTGCTCGGCCTCTCCTTCATCGAAGTCGCCTCGATCGCGGCCGCCGTCGAGCTCATCGTCGGCTCCCTGAAATGCCGCCCGCCGGGCATGCGGCTCAACATGATGCCGCTCTATACCTGGTACGTGCTCGTCGTCGCGGGCATGATCCTCTTCGCCTTCCCGCCGCTGATCGCCGGCGACATCCTGTTCGAGATGGAACGCCTGTTCAACTGGCCGTTCTTCGATCCCGAGCGCGGCGGCGATCCGATGCTCTGGCAGCACCTGTTCTGGATCTTCGGCCATCCGGAGGTCTACATCGTCTTCCTGCCGGCGATCGCGCTGCTCGCGATGATCGTTCCGACCTTCGCGCGCCGGCCGATCGTCGGCTATTCCTGGATCGTGCTCGCGGCGGTCGGAACCGGGTTCCTCTCCTTCGGCCTGTGGGTCCACCACATGTTCGCGACGGGCCTTCCCGCGATCTCGCTGGGCTTCTTCTCGGCCGCCTCCGAGGCGGTGGCGATCCCGACCGGCGTCCAGATCTTCGTCTTCCTCGCAACGCTTCTCGTCGGCCGGGTGATCTTCTCGGTGCCGATGCTCTTCGTGTCCGGCGCGCTCGCGATCTTCGTCATCGGCGGCCTCACCGGCGTCATGGTCGCCCTCGCCCCCTTCGACTGGCAGGCCCACGACACCTATTTCGTCGTCGGCCATCTCCATTACGTGCTGATCGGCGGCATGCTGTTCCCGATCGTCGCCGGCCTCTACTACTGGTGGCCGATCCTCGCCGGCCGCACATTGTCCGACAGGCTGGGGAAGATCGCCTTCTGGATGATGTTCGTGGGCTTCAATGTCGGCTTCTTCCCCATGCATTTCTCCGGCATGATGGGGATGCCCCGGCGGGTCTGGACCTATCCGGCCGGTCTCGGCCTCGACCTGCCGAACCTCGTCTCCACCATCGGTGCCTTCGTCTTCGCCGCCGGCTTCCTCGTCGTCGTCGCCGACATCCTGCGCCCGCGCGGCCATCTGCCCTTGGCCAAGCGCAATCACTGGAACGCGGGAACCCTCGAATGGCTGTCGGAGCCCGAGGACAAGGGCTGGGGCGTGCGCTCCATTCCCATCATCACTTCGCGCTACCCGATCTGGGACCAGCCGAACTTCATCGACGACGTGGACAATGGCCGCTTCTACCTGCCCGATGCGGAGGAACTGAAGCGCGAGACCATCGTCACCAGCGTGCTCGACGCCAAGCCGCTGCAGGTGCTGCGCGTTCCCGGCCCCACCTTCATGACCATGTGGGCCGCGGGCTTCCTCGGCGCGGTCTTCATCTTCGCGACCTTCCACTGGTGGTATCTCACCATCGCCGCCATGGTTCTGGCGACCGGCGCGATCCTCACCTGGGTCTGGCGCGGAACCGCCGTCATCCCGGAAAAGCACGAGAAGGATGTCGGGCGCGGCCTGTCCCTTCCCCTCTACGTTTCCGGTCCCCAGGCGGTGGGCTGGTGGGCGATGTTCATCACCATGGTGGGCGACGGCACGGCCTTCCTCTCCCTCGTCTTCGGCTATTTCTTCTACGTCACGATCCACGCCGAATTCCCGCCGCCGGGCATCGAGGGGCCCGGGCTGTTCTGGCCGCTCGCCGCCCTCGCCGTCTTCGCCCTCGCCTGGGGCCTCGCCTTCGCCGCGCGCTCCCTCAACAAGGCGGGAAGCGTCACGAGCGCGCGCCTTGCGATGGCCGCCGGCGGGCTCGCAGCGCTCCTTGCCGGCGCCTTCGTCCTCCTCGGGCCCCATACGACGGGCCTCGATCCGGTCACCCACGTCTATCCGGCGACCGTCTGGATCCTCGCCATCTGGGCCGCGGTCCATGCGGCGGTCGGCGCCCTGATGCTGTTCTACTGCCTCGCGCGCTCGCTCTTCGGCCATCTGACGCCGCTTTACGACGCCGACATCCAGAACGTGGCGCTCTACTGGCACTTCATGCTGGGGACCGCCTTCGTGACGGTGGCGACCATCGCATTCACCCCGCTGGCGACCTGAGGAGGCAGACGCGACCATGTTCGGCTCATCCCGCCAGACCGCGGACAATCTGTGGACGCTCATCGCGCCGCCGACGATCTGGGCGTTTCACTTCGTCATCTGCTATGTCGTGGCAGCGGTGCGGTGCGCGCCCAATACCGGGCCGTTCGAGGCTATTCTCGCGACCCGCTGGTTCATCCTCGCCTTCACCCTCGTCTGTCTTCTCGCCATTGCCCTCATCTTCCGGCGCTCGGTCGTCGAGTGGCGCGGCCACGGATCGGGCACGGTGAACGACGAGGACAATCCGACGGCCCGCGAGCGCTTCCTCGAATTCTCGACCATTCTCCTCGCCGGTCTCTCCTTCCTCGCGGTCGTCTTCACCGCGCTGCCCGCCGCCTTCATCACGGATTGCCGCTGATGAGCGAGGTGACGGCGCCCCGACGGACGCAGACCGCAGGACAAGCAGACGCCATGCGCCTCTGGCCGCTGGCGGCAAGCGGCCTCGTTCTCGCACTCGTCTGGCTCGGGCCGCTGGTGGAGCGGGCGGGCGGCTCCTTCGCCGCCCATATGGTCATGCATATGGGGGTCGTCGCGCTCGCAGCGCCCCTTCTCGCCATCGGCCTCTCCCGCGCGCTGCCGAGCCTTGCGGAGACCATCTCGCCGGCGGTGGCGATCGCCGCCTCCTTCGCCGAATTCGCCGTCGTCTGGGGCTGGCATGCGCCTGGCCCGCACGATGCCGCGCGCACCGATATGGGCATCTTCGCCCTCGAACAGCTCTCTTTCCTTCTCGCCGGCACCCTCGTCTGGCTCGCGGCCTTCGGCCCGTCCGGCGAGGGCCGGCTGAAGGCGCGGGCGGCCGGCGTCGTCGGCCTTCTCCTCACCTCCATGCACATGACGCTGCTCGGCGCCCTCCTGCTCCTCAGCCCGCGCACCCTCTATGCCTGCGCCGATCTCTGCAGCCCGGCTGCGACGATGACGCCCCTTGGCGACCAGCAGGCCGGCGGTGTCATCATGCTCATCGTGGGCGGTGCGGCCTATCTTGCCGGCGGGCTCGTCTGCCTCGCCTCGATCCTCAACGACCCGACCCCGAGGCGGACCCCATGAAGAAGCGGATCGCCATCGATTTCGTCCTGACCTGGACGAAGCTCGCGGGCCTCGCCCTCGCGGGCCTCGCCCTCGCCTTCGCCGTCTCCTTCTCCGGCATGGTCTCGATCGCCGCCTCCTCGGGCCATTTCGCGCCCGTCGGCTGGTTCCTGCACTGGACCATGCAGAACGCCGTCGATCGCCAGTCGCTCGGCACCGAGGTGCCGGAGGACGTGGATCTGTCCGATCCTTCGCTGGTCCAGCGGGCGGCGGGCCATTTCGCCACCGGCTGCGCGCCCTGCCACGGTGCGCCGGGCGTCGCCCAGTCGCCGGTCGTCCTCTCCATGATGCCCCCGCCGCCGCGCCTCGAGGAGAAGGTGGGCGAGTGGAAGGATCGCGAGCTCCACTGGATCGGGCTCCACGGCATCAAGTATTCCGGCATGCCCGCCTGGCCGACCCAGGACCGCCCGAACGAGATCTGGCCGGTCGTCGCCTTTCTGAGGGCGCTGCCGCAGATGGATGCCGCGACCTATGCCGAGCTCGCCCTCGGCGCGGGCGCTGAAGGCATGGAACGCGAGGCGGGCGGAGATCAGACAGCAGGTCTCGATGGGATCGCGGAGGTCGCCCTCACCGATTGCGCCCGCTGCCATGGACGCGATGGCCTCGGACGAGGCGAAGGCGACAGCGCCGGGGCGTTCCCCGTCATCGCCGGCCAGCCGGAGGCCTATCTGCGCGAGACCCTCCTTGCCTACAAGAGCGGCACGCGCGAGTCCGGCTACATGCAGCCCCCCGCCTCGCGCTATTCCGACGAGGTTCTCGCCGAGCTCGCCGCCTGGTATGCCGCACAGCCGCTGCCGGGCCGTCCGGCCGGATCCTCGGGCGGTCCGGCGACCGCGTCCGCTCCTGCTCCTGCAGCGAACGGGCCGATCGGCCTTGTCGGCGGGGATGGCGATGAAAGCGGCATCCCGGCCCAGATCTTTCCGGCGGACAACCGGTCCAAGGCCTATATCTCGGTCGCGGCGGCCGCTGGCGGAGAGCCGGCCGAAGGCACGGCTGACTTCCTCGCCCTCGGCCGCCTTCTGGCGCAGCAGGGCATCGCCGCACGCAAGCTGCCGGCCTGCGACAGCTGCCACGCCCAGGAAGGCCGGGCCAAGAACGCCCACTACCCCTATCTGGCCGGCCAGCCGGAATGGTATGTCGCAGACCATCTGAAACTGTGGCGCGACCATGACATCACCCGCGGCGGCACGCCCTATGCCCATCTGATGGAGCCGATCGCGGTGAATCTCACCGACGAGCAGATCGATGCGGTGGCCGCCTGGTATGCGAGCCGGCCGGTGGGGGAATGAGGACGAAAATGACCGAGGCAGACGAGACCTGGTTCGACAGGCAGCCCCCCTCCCTCGACGCCTTCGAGACGATGGCGGTGGAGGCCTATCGGGATCTGCCCGATGGCTTCCGAAAGCTCTGCGGCGAGATCCGCTTCCTCGTCGCCGATTTTCCGGACGACGACGTCGTGAAGGAGATGGAGCTGGAGAGCCCGTTCGATATTCTGGGCCTGTTCGAGGGGCGCGGGATCGGCGAATTGGACAGTCCGGCGACGGGCGAGATGCCGAACCGCATCCTGATCTATCGCCGCCCGATCCTCGACTACTGGGCCGAGCACGAGGAACGCCTGGGCGATATCGTGCGCCATGTGGTGATCCACGAGATCGGCCATCATTTCGGCCTGTCGGACGACGACATGGAGGCGATCGAGGCGCGAGCCTGATCTTCTCCTCGGCTCTTCGTCCAAAGGCTCGCCCCTGAGCGGTGCCTCTCCGATCGCGGCTCCTGTTTCCTGCTGACGCATCGGATCGCCCGAAAACCGGGTCCACGGTTCGGTCCGATGCTGGAGCCGGCCGGCCGGCGACCGTCGGACCCGGCCGGCATTCCAGCATCGCCCTGAAGGCCGGCAACGAAAAATGCGAGAGCCGTTTCGGCCCCCCGCATCGGTGATTCCGCAGCATTCACTCCCCAGCCTCATAGGCCCGGGAACACCGGCCCTCTCACGTCACAGGAACGCGAGTGCCGGCGATCGGATCGCGTCAGTCGCGATGATCGCTCACGATCGCGCCGCCGGCGGCCGAGGCCGCGCGGTAGAGAGCGGCGACGTCGTCCAGCTTGGTATAGGGACCCCGGCGCCAGATCTCCGTCTCGACCGGCGGCTGGATCGCCAGCGGCATCTTGACGGCGTCTTCGAAACCGGCGGTTTTACTGCGACTGCGAAGAAAAGATAAGGTCATCACCACACACCATGCCATCGAACTGGAAGACTGGGGAGAAACGCGATGATGAACGCCGCGTTCCTCCGTCGTGAAAAGTTTACGAGAGGTTGACCGACCCGGCAGGGATCGATCGGGATCCGGCCCGGACTCCCCGTTGCCGGCCGGCCCGGAGGGTCTGATCTCGAGCGCCTCAACCATCGAGATCGAGGCAGTTGGCGAAGAAAGTCGTCGTCGCCGGCCAGTCGGAGAAGACGCCCTTCACCTCGATTGTCGAGGCAAGGACATCGAGAAGCTTCAGCACGTCGCCATTGGACGACGTGATGTCGGCGATCGACTGGTAGTACCAGCCGCCACCATCCACGAGCGGGCCTGACCGCTCCAGCGACCATGCGATGATGTCGAGGCCGGCCTTCTTCGCCTCCAGCGCATAGTGCGAGGGAACGATCTCTGCGTTCTCGGCCGTCACCAGCATCCAGAGCGGCGGCGCGATGATCCTGACGCCGTCGTCTGCGAGTTCCTGCATGGAGGGCTCGAAGGTCGAGGGGTCCATCGGATCGAAACCCTCGAGGGTCTCGTCGCGGCCGTCCAGATAGACGGCCTGCTCGCCATATTCGGGGAACTCGGCGATCCAGAACTTCACGTCGTCGAGATTGAAGGACTGGGGAAAGACGTCGCTCGGGGGCACGCCCGCATCGATATAGTCCTGGATCAGGGCGCGGGCGTAATCGTCCTGGCTGTACTGCCCCTCATAGGGCATCTCGACCTCGGGGCTCTTCAGTTCAGGCGTGAACTTCCGGCCCAGCGACTTGATGAGGTCGATCGATTCGGCATGGCTCATCACCGTTCCGGGCGAATAGAGGGTCGTGCGCCAGGGGGCGAGCCCGCCCTTCGACGCCTCGGCCGTCTCGGCCTCCGCATCGAAGCTGTCCATCTTCGCGTTCAGCGTCTTGAACTCGGCGAGCGTGATGTCCGAGGTGCAGCACTTGGCCTCGGCCTCGCCGTCCTCGCCGGCCGGCTTGAAAGGCACCGTGCATTTGGCGGCGAGGTCCGGGCGGGTGAGGATGTCGGTCGTGGTGTGCAGGTCGCATTGGGCATGGCGGCAGACGAGTTCGCGATCGGCCGTGAAGGCGACGTCGCATTCGATCACGCCGGCGCCCTGCCGGGCCGCGGCTCTGTAGGACTGCGCGCTGTGCTCGGGAAACTGCAGGGGCGCGCCGCGATGGCCGATCGACCAGTCGCTCGCCGCCATGGGCCGGCCGAGACAGGCCGAAAGCTTCGTCTTGAGGGCGCCGTCATCGAGCTGGTCGACGAGATAGGCCGGACGGACGCCGATCTCCGCCGTCTCGGGCGCCTCGCGGGTATCGCTCCCAGCCTCGGTATCGGCGGCAGGAGGCGTCTCGCTCTGCTGGGCGAAGGCGGCCGGAGCGCCGGCGAGACAACAGATCGCCGCGACGGCGGCCAGATGCCGATCGAACCTCATGGAGAAACCTCCCGTTCCGTCGTCCTCGAAAGACGAGCACCGGCCGGCCGGCGCCCCTCCCTGCCTGTTCCCATAGTGGCGATTTGCGACATCCATGCAACAGACAGATTCCCGGGAGAGCGGATCGCGCGCGGTTTCGATGACGGGCCGGTCAGTTTTTTGCGAGAATCGCGCGAGGCGTGCCGTTTCCTGTAGGTTGTCGCGACGAATCGGACGGAGGCGAAACGGCATGGGCATTGGCGGACAGGCAGGCACGACGACAGAGGCGGACAGCGGGGAGCACGGCTCCCTGAAACCGATTCAGGCAGCGCTCGGCATTCTCGTCTTCATCGTGCTCCTCCTCCTTCCGCCTCCCGAGGGCCTGTCGATCGAAGGCTGGCGCGTGGTCGCGGTCGCCACATTGATGATCGTCTGGTGGATCACCGAAGCCGTCCCGGTGCCGGCGACGGCCCTCGTTCCCCTCGCCCTCTTTCCCCTCACCGGCGCAACGACCATGGGCGCCGCCGCCGCCCCTTACGCCGATCCGACGATCTTCCTGTTCATGGGCGGCTTCATGCTGGCCGGCGCCATGGAGCGCTGGAACCTGCATCGCCGCATCGCCCTCAACATCGTCTCGCGCACGGGATCGCGCCGCCATCACATCGTGGGCGGCTTCATGGTGGCGACGGCGTTCCTCTCCATGTGGGTCTCCAACACCGCGACCACGGTGATGATGCTGCCGATCGCCATCTCGATCGTCGGGCTCGTGGAGGACGAGGTCACGGACCAGAAGGCTAATCACGCCTTCGCGCTCGCCTTGCTTCTGGGCGTCGCCTATGCGGCCTCGATCGGCGGCGTGGCGACGCTCATCGGAACGCCGCCCAATGCGCTTCTCGCCGGCACGCTGAGCCAGGCCTACGGCTACGATCTGGGCTTCGGCCGCTGGATGCTGATCGGCATGCCGGTCTCCATCGTGATGCTGTTGATCTCCTGGCTCATCCTGACGCGGTTCGCGATCCGCCTCTCGACCGAGGAGATCGACGGCGTCCAGTCGGTCATCAAGGAAAGGCTCAGGGGTCTCGGCTCGATGTCGCGGGACGAGATGCTGGTCGGCATCGTCTTCGCCGCCGCCGCCATCCTGTGGGTCGGACGATCCTGGCTGCAGAATTTCGTGCCCGGCCTCAACGATGCCGGCATCGCCATCGGCATGGCACTGCTTCTCTTCCTCATCCCCTCGACCAAGGGGCGCGGCGAGGCGCTTCTCGACTGGCGCACCGCGTCGAACCTTCCCTGGGGCGTCCTGATCCTCTTCGGCGGCGGCCTCAGCCTTGCGGCGGCGGTCGTGGCGACCGGGCTCGACGAATGGATCGGCGATGCGATCGGCGGCTTTGCCGGGGCGCTCGCGCTCATCGTCCTCGTCCTCGTGGTCTCGGCGATCATTCTCCTCCTCACCGAGTTCACCTCGAACACGGCGACGGCGGCGACCTTCCTGCCGCTGCTCGCGGCCCTCTCCCTCAATCTCGGGGAAAACCCGCTGATGCTCGCGGTGCCGGCCGCGCTCGCCGCGTCCATGGCCTTCATGATGCCGGTCGCAACGCCGCCCAACGCTCTCGTGTTCTCGTCGGGGCGCATCAGCATCCCGGAGATGATCCGCTACGGGATCTGGCACAACATCGCCGCCCTCGTCGTCATTTCGAGCTTCGGCTACCTGATCCTGACGACGCTCTTCGGCGTCCAGATCGGCCAGCTTCCGGACTGGGCGATGCCCGCCCGCTGAGCCGAACGGGCACCGGCATGGCAGCGACGAGGATCGTCTATCCGACGATCCTCGAGCGCTCGCACAGGATGTCCTCCACCTGGACATCGACCTCGCCGAGCCCGATGCCGGCCGTCTTCAGGAGCTTGCCGAGCAGGAGATCGAGGGGCTGGACGAGGCTCGTCAGGCCGTTGCGCACGGCGCTGGTGACGAGCCCGGTGGACAGTCCGAGCCCGCCGAGCCTCACACGCAGGTCGGTCTGCCCGAACAGGCTCGAGATCGGGCTTGCGAGAAAGTTCGAGGTGCGGGCCGTCTTCACGGTTCCCTTGGCCACGTCGGTCCCCGTGAAGGTCACGCGCACCGGCTGCATGGATTCGATCGCGAGATTGGCCCGTGCCTCGACGGCGAGGAGGAGCAAGGACAGGATCGGCGCATGCCCGACCCTGTCGCCGACGCCGATCTGCGCGAGCGGCTTCGATGAGGCGCCGAGGGAGAGGCGCAGGAGCCCGGGAGTGACGGCGAGGGTCACGGATCGCTCGAGGGGGTCTGCGGCGCAGGAGATCTCCGCCACGTCGACCCGCCCGCCCGCGACCACGCTCTCCACGGGAAGATTGAGGCCTTCCCCGATGCCGAGACTGCCGAGGAGCGGCAGCGTGCGCACGTGAAGTCTCTGGCGCAGCTGGCCGAGTTCGATCCTCTCACCCATGCTGGCGACCGCGAGCGGCGACTTGAACGCTCCGGGCTCGCCGAGAAGAAGCCCGAGATCCACGCTTCCGACCAGGGGCACGTCGAGACCGATATCGGCTGTGAGCCCGTTGATGCTTCGCTTCAGGGCGACGTCGAGAATGTTGAGGACCGAAACCTCGGCGGACAAAAGCTGCGAGAGCGAGGTCCGGCTGGTCGCGAACCCTCCCGCATCGACGTCCAAGAGATCGTCGAGGCTGAGCTTCATGACGCTTGCAAGGGGGCTGTTCGCCGCCTTGCGCAGGGCGACCGCCCCGATCGTCGCGTTCTGCTTCTCGAGGCTGTCCGCCATGCGCGTGAGGAGGGTCCGCATGCCGGTCGGCTCGTGCAGCTGCGCCACGATCGAAGCGGTGTTCGTCGCATCGAGCGAGATGCCCCCGAGGAGGTCGCCGAGCCGGATATCGGCGTTGACGAGGCCGTGATAGTCGAGAAAGGTCAGGGAGAGCTCGGCGCCGAGGAGATCGCGGGCGATCTTGTTGACGATCGGCATGTCGAGATCGAGCAGGCGGCTGCCGGCATGGAAGACCACCGCCCGGCTGATCGCCGCGTCGGCCCTTGCGACCATATCCACGTCTTCGACCCCGAGCACCCTTGCAAGACCGAATTTGTGATTGCGCGTCGCGATGACCCTGAGCACCGAGGCCGAGCCTTCGTCGCTCGCCTCGAACCGTTGGTCCGGCGGCCGTTTCGGATCATAGGTGCCGAACACGATGTCGATACGCACATCGCCCTGGGCCGAGGCGTCGAAGACCTGAGCCGCGATGGCGCCGGCCTCGTCCGGGCTTCGAACCGCTGCGAGAGCGGCCGCATCGGTCGCCGCCTGCAGCGCCCGGTGGTCGAGATAGACCGAGCCGAAATCGGTCGCGAGCGCACCGAAACCGATGATGACGCTCATTCCGAGGCCGAAGAAGACGGCCACATTGCCGGAGCGCTCGCCCCGGAGCCGGCGAAGTTCACGAAGGATCATGGCAGCAGCACCGTGGCGGAGCGCTCGATCGAGCCGAGAGAACCGAGGGAGTTCGACAGGAGCGAGGGAAGCGGCGAATTGGACAGGTCGTAGCCGACGCTCACCGTCAGCCAGTCGCCGCTTTCCGTCACGGCGATCATCAGCTGTTCGGGCCGGATCAGCGGATCGTCGCGGGCGGCCATGCGCACCGCATCCCCCGCGAGCGCCTGCCGTTCGACGCTGTCGAGCCCGACGAGAGCATAACGGCTTCCATTGGCGCTCAATTGCTGGAGCGAATGGGCGGTGGCGAGATAGATGCCGAGATAGGCCGCGCCGAAGACGATCAGCACGATCACCGGCAGGATGAGGGCGAATTCGACCGCCGCGGCACCCGATCGCGCCTGGAACAGTCGCCGCGCGCTCTCGAAGGCCGCGATCACAGGGGGAAATTCGAACCGGCTTCGTGCGCCGGATAGAGCTTGACGATACGTCATCCAAGTGCCCTTATTGCGCTTACATTCGCAACGTCAGGATCAGTCCCAGCCCCTTAAAAAGTTCTTATTACTTACTATCAATCAGACATATGTTTTGCGCTGTTACCGTCTCGTCAGGTCCGCGGTCGGCAGCGGCGAAGCCCCTCGAAACCCTTGGTTTTCCGGCTTATTGGAACTGCAGCGTGCCGTAGGCGACGACCGCATAACGGGCAAATTTCCCTATCCCGACCACGAAAAGAAAGATCGGCATCGGCACTTTCAGAACGCCTGCCGCCAGCGTGAGTGCATCACCGCCGATCGGCCACCAGGCAAAGAAGAGTGTCCAGATGCCGTAGCGGCGGAAAAGGTTCTCCGCCCGATCGAGACCGGCCTTCGAGACGGGAAACCAGCGACGATCGCGATAGGTGGCGGCATAGCAGCCCATCACCCAGTTGACGAGCGAGCCCAGCGTATTGCCGGTTCCGGCAACGAGAACCGCGACGACCGGATCGACACCCGCTTCGGCAATCACCGCGATGAGGAGAAGCTCGGAGGCACCCGGCAGGATCGTCGCGGCAAGAAACGCGCTCCAGAAAAGCCCGGCGAGAAGAGACAGGAGGGTCAGCACGGGCGAGCGATCCGATCGGGAAGACTGCGGGAATGGAGCCGCCAAGGCCGGATCCCGGGCCCCGATGTCTCACGCAGAAACCGAGGGCGCAATCGGCGCTTCTCGCGCACCGGCATGCGCGCGGGTTTTCGGCGGACCGGAATTGAAGCGACGTCTCGCCGTCACCACATCGAGGAGCGGAACAGGGTCCATGTCACAACGCATCCCGCAATGTCCGACATCGCGGGTCTTGATCGAAAGGAACGGGAAATCGATGTCTTCACGCGCCCTCATTCGTCCAGCCTGGACGCCGGCCACCATCGCGCTCATGGTCGGCGGGTTCTTCGTCTTCTGGCCGTTGGGCCTCGCAGTCCTTGCCTACATCCTCTGGGGTGAGCGGCTGGACGCCTTCAAGCGCGACGTCAACACCGCGACCGACCGCGTCTTCGGCGGCTTTCGCCGCAGCGGTTTCACCGCCCCCGGCTTCGGCGCCCCGCGCACCGGCAATGTCGCCTTCGACGACTGGCGCGATGCCGAACTGCGCCGTCTCGACGAGGAGCGCCGCCGCCTGAACGAAGCCTCCGCCGAATTCGAGGCCTATGCGCGCGAACTGCGCCGCGCCAAGGACCAGGAGGAGTTCGATCGCTTCATGAAGGAGCGCCGCAAGTCCGGCTCCGAGCGCAATGACGGCCCGGTCGTCGACGGCCACCCGGCCTGAGAGGATCGAGCCGGTCGTTTCGGTGACGAGGCGAAGGCTTGACGACGAAAGGGCGGCGTCTTCGGATGCCGCCTTCTTCATGGGCGACGCTCAGTCTGCCGGCGCATGGAAGCGGCGCTGCGGCGGGACGCGTCAGCCTTCCCGGCCGCTGGTATGATAGGAACGGACACGAATCGAAACCGACCACCTGTGCATCGATGGCCCCGAACCTGCGAAGCCTCTTCTCCAAAGGCCGGAACCCGGCGAGTGTCGCCGAGCCCGCGCCGCCGCGCTTCATCGAAGCGGGCGGACGGCAGATCCTGCTCACCATCCGCGAGAATGCGCGGGCCAAACGCCTGATCCTGAGGATCGCGCCGGACGGAGGGGCTGTGGTCACGGTTCCGAGGCGCACCCCCAAGCGCACGCTCGAAGCCTTTCTCGGCAGACATCGCGGCTGGATCGAAGAGCGGGCGGGCGGCGAACGGGCGCCGGTCGTGGTCGCGGACGGCTCCTCGATCATGCTGCGCGGCGAGCCGGTCGTTTTAAGGCATATGGGCGGACGGCGCGTCTCGCGGCTCGAAAGCGGGACGGGCGCGCTCCTTGTCGGCGGCCTTCCCGATCATTTCGCCCGACGGGTCGGCGACTTCCTGAAAAAGGAGGCGCGGGCCGATCTCGCAATGGCGGTCGCGAAACATTCGGAGCAGGTCGGCCTGCAGCCGAGGACCATGGCGCTGAAGGATACGGTGAGCCGCTGGGGCTCCTGCACGGCGGACCGGCGCCTGTCCTTTTCCTGGCGCATCGTGATGGCGCCGCCCTTCGTCCTCGACTATCTGGCGGCGCACGAAGTCGCCCACTTCGTCGAGATGAACCACTCGCCCGCCTTCTGGGCCGTCTGCCGCTCGCTCTGCCCGCGGATGGAGGAGGGCCGGGCCTGGCTGAAGGCGAACGGCGCCGCCCTTCACCGGGTGCGCTTCGAGTAGAACGGCCCGCCTGTCCCCGAGCCCGCTAGCCCGCGAGCCCGCGAGCCTTACGGTTCAGGCCGCCGGATCGTCCCGCGCCCCGAAGATCGCCGAACCGACGCGGACGCTCGTCGCCCCGAAGGCGATTGCGGTCTCGTAGTCGCCGCTCATGCCCATGGAGAGGTGGTCGAGGCCGGCCTCCTTCGCGAGCTTTGCGAGGAGAGCGAAATAGGGGCCCGGATTCTCGTCCACCGGAGGAATGCACATCAGGCCCTCGATCGTGAGCCCATGCTCCGAGCGGCAGCGCTCCACGAAGGCCACCGCCTCTTTCGGCATGATCCCCGACTTCTGCTCCTCCTCGCCGATATTGACCTGCACGTAGAGGCGGGGCCTTCGATCCTGCTTCGCCATCTCCTTGGCGATCTCCCGGGCGATCTTTTCCCGGTCGACGCTCTCGATCACGTCGAAGAGCGCGACCGCATCGGCGGTCTTGTTGGATTGCAGCGGCCCTACGAGGCGCAGTTCGATATCGGCGAAGCGCTCCTTGAGGGGCGGCCATTTCGCCTGGGACTCCTGCACCTTGTTCTCGCCGAAGATGCGCTGACCGGCTTGAAGAACGGGCACGATCTCGTCCTCGCCCTTGGTCTTCGAAATCGCGACGAGAGCGACGCTGCCGGGCGCACGTCCGGCCTCCCGCGCCGCATTCTCGATGGCGGTGGTGACGGCATGATACTGGTCGGCGGATGACACTGAGTTCCTCGCAGAAGCCTCTCTGTTCGGCCTCCCTTATCGCAAATGGCGGTTGCGACCTCCAGCCCCGGACGGTGATCGTGAGGGCTCGTCGGCGAACATGACGATGATCGCGCTCGATCGTCGCTGTTCGCCAGGGCTATGGTCTGCCGACTCACGGCAGGCCGTGAAAATAGATCGACCCTTCCGAACCCGCCATTTGTTCATACATTGTCAGTACAGACCTTCCGCGATATCCTGTCGGGGTCGAATGCACATGAAGCCGAACAACCTCGGCGCCGAGTGCGGCCCATTGGGTTTGGAGGATAGGGGCATGTCTACCGCGAAGAAGGATGAGACTTTCACAGCCCGAATCGCGCCCGCCGATCTCGAACTGATCCGCCGGGCGGCGGCCGTCAGCGGAAAGAGCCTGTCCAATTTCGTCATGGAGTCGGCTCTGTACAGCGCTCAGAAGTCGCTGATGGATCAGCGCTTCCTCCACCTCGATGCGGCTTTGTTCGACGCCGTGTCCGAAACCCTCTCCCGGCCTGCGACGGCTCATCCGGCACTGGTCGATCTGTTCGCGGAAGAGAACGTGTGGGCGACTTCAAGCGACTAGGACTATCCGCACCCGAACCCCTGAGCGAGGCTCACGACCCCGCCGGCTTTTCGAGCGGGAAGCCGGCCATGGACTCATGGCTTCGTGAACTCGCCTTCCATAATCAAGCCTATGATTTTTCGCGAACCTTCGTCATCTGCGACCAAAACGGGAAGGTCCGTGCCTTCTATGCCCTGTGCGCGGGGATGATTCTGCGCAAGGACGCGACAAAGAAGATCGCGCCCCACGGCTCTCCGTCTGAAATTCCCGTCGCCCTTCTGGCCCGGCTCGCCGTCGCGGAGGACTTGCAGGGCAAAGGTGTCGGCAAGGCACTCCTGTCGAATGCTCTTCGCAATGCCGCATCGGCGTCTCAGGTCGTGGCGTTCCGGGCGGTCATGGTCGACGCGATCGACGACGAGGCGTCCGCTTTCTACAGGCGCTTCGGTTTTGCCTCCACCAGGATCAGCCCGATGAAGCTCATTCTGCCGATGCAGGATATCGTCGCATCTCTCAACGCGGCCGTGGCACGTTGAGCCTCAGCGCCGGCCACCCCTCGTCGGTATCAGGTTGAATTCGGCATCGCGAAAGGGATAAGTCAGCGCTGACTTATCCCCGAAGGCCATCCGACCTGGCCCAACGATCGCGACACTCCGCTTCATGACCACCGAACGATACAATCCGCGCGCCGTCGAACCCCGCTGGCAGAAACAATGGGACGAGGCCGGGCTCTACGAGACGAAGACCGACGCGCCGGGCGAGAAATACTACGTCCTCGAGATGTTCCCCTATCCGTCCGGGCGCATCCATATGGGCCATGTGCGCAATTACGCGATGGGCGACGTGGTCGCGCGCTACAAGCGGGCGAAGGGCTTCAACGTTCTCCACCCCATGGGCTGGGACGCTTTCGGCATGCCGGCCGAGAACGCGGCCATGCAGAACAAGGTCCATCCCGCCAAGTGGACCTACGAGAACATCGCCTCCATGCGCGCGCAGTTGAAGTCGATGGGCCTGTCGCTCGACTGGTCGCGCGAATTTGCGACCTGCGACGTCGACTACTATCACCGCCAGCAGATGCTGTTCCTCGACTTCCTTGATTCTGGCCTTGCCTATCGCAAGAAGTCGAAGGTCAATTGGGATCCGGTCGACATGACCGTGCTCGCCAACGAGCAGGTGGAGGACGGGCGAGGCTGGCGCTCGGGCGCGCTCGTCGAGCAGCGCGAATTGACCCAGTGGTTCCTGAAGATCACGGATTACGCCGACGACCTCCTCTCGGCCCTCGACGAATTGCCGAACTGGCCGGACAAGGTCCGGCTCATGCAGAAGAACTGGATCGGCAAGTCCGAAGGGCTGATGCTGCGCTGGGCACTCGCCCCGCAGACCCGCCCCGAGGGCCACGAGGATCTGGCCATCTTCACGACGCGCCCCGATACGCTTTACGGCGCAAGCTTCCTCGCCGTTGCGCCCGACCATCCGCTGGCGCAGACGATCGCCGGGACCGATCCCGCGCTCGCCGAGTTCATCGCCGAATGTCGGCGCGCGGGCACGAGTGCGGAAGCTCTGGAAACCGCCGAGAAGAAGGGTTACCGCACCGGCGTCGAGGCGGTCCATCCCCTCGACCCGGACTGGACGGTGCCGGTTTACGTCGCGAACTTCGTCCTCATGGACTACGGCACCGGCGCGGTCTTCGGCTGCCCGGCGCACGACCAGCGCGATCTCGATTTCGCGCTGAAATACGAACTGCCCGTGCGGCCGGTGGTGCTGCCCCCGAAGGAGGATCCGACCGCCTTCACGATCTATTCCGACGCCTATGACGGCGACGGCGTCCTGTTCAATTCGGACTTTCTCGACGGCCTGTCGCCGGAAGACGGCTTCGAGGCGGTCGCGGCGAAGCTCGAAGCCGCCACCCTCGGCGGCGAGGCGGTCGCGGAGCGCAAGGTGAACTTCCGCCTGCGCGACTGGGGCATCTCGCGCCAGCGTTACTGGGGCTGCCCGATCCCGGTCCTTCACTGCGAGACCTGCGGCGTCGTGCCGGAGGCGCGCGAGAACCTGCCGGTGACCCTGCCCGAGGACATCGATTTCGAAAAGCCGGGCAATCCGCTCGACCGCCATCCCACATGGCGCAAGACCTCCTGCCCGAAATGCGGGGGCGAGGCCCTGCGCGAGACGGACACGATGGACACCTTCGTCGATTCGTCCTGGTATTTCGCCCGCTTCACCGCGCCGCGCGCCGAAACGCCGACGGAACCGGCCATCGCCAATGCCTGGCTCGCCGTCGACCAATATATCGGCGGCATCGAGCACGCGATCCTGCATCTCCTCTATTCGCGCTTCTTCGTGCGCGCCATGAAGAAGACCGGCCATCTCGACCTCGACGAGCCGTTCAAGGGTCTCTTCACCCAGGGCATGGTGGTCCACGAGACCTACAAGGACGGGCGCGAATGGGTGCCGCCGGCCGACGTCGTCATCCGCGAGGAAAACGGCGAGCGCTCCGCCACGCGGCTTTCCACGGGCACGCCGATCACCATCGGCGGCATCGAGAAGATGTCGAAGTCCAAGAAGAACGTGGTCGATCCCGAGGACATCATCGGCTCCTACGGCGCCGATACGGCCCGCTGGTTCATGCTGTCCGATTCGCCCCCCGATCGCGACGTGATCTGGACCGAGGCGGGCGCGGAAGGCGCGTTCCGCTTCGTCCAGCGCGTCTGGCGTCTCGTGCAGGAGGCTGCGCCCCATCTGCCGGCCCCCTCGAAGGCTTCGCTGGCCGAGATCTCGGGCGAGACGGCGCTCGCCATCCGCAAGGCCGCCCACCGCACCGCGCACGGGGTGACCGGCGATATCGAGCGGCTGGGCTTCAACAAGGCGGTCGCCCGGGTCCACGAACTCGTGAACATCCTCGCCGGCTCGCTCGCCGGACTTTCGGCCAGTTCCGAGACCGAGACGAGGGCTGCGGCCCGCGAGGCCCTGGAAGTCCTGGTCAAGCTGATCGCCCCGATGATGCCGCATCTGGCGCAGGAATGCTGGACGGTGCTCGGGCGCGACGGCTTCGTTGCGAGCGAGGCGTGGCCTCAGGTGGAGGACGGCCTCCTCAGGGACGACAGCGTCACACTCCCCTTGCAAATTAACGGCAAGAAGCGTGGCGACTTGACCGTTCCGGCCGAGGCCAGCAAAGCTGAGATCGAAGAGGCAGCGCTGGCCACACAGGTGGTTCGCGATGCGCTGAATGGTGGCCAGCCCAAGCGGCTCGTCGTGGTGCCGGGGAGAATCGTCAATGTGGTCGTCTGATCTCTCGCGGCGGGGTCGCGTCGCGGCCGGTCTCGCCCTCGCTCTCGCCGCCCTCTCGGCCTGCACGGCGGGGCCCCTCTATGGCGGACGCTCCGTCGGCGGCGCCGAGGTCTCGGCCTCGACCCTCCAGCCGCTTCGCGGCCGCATCGCGATCGTCGAGGCCAATACGCGCACGGACCAGATCGTGCGCAACGAACTTCTGTCGCGGCTGAATGCCGGCGCGCGGGTGCGCGATCCGCTCTATTCGGTCCAGCTCGTGACGACCGGCATCGAGCGCGGCATCACCATCGAGCCGGGCGGCATCGCGAGTTCGGCGATCTACGATCTCTCGGTCGCCTATACCGTGACCCGCCTGTCCGACAATCAGGTGATCGATACCGGACGCCGTCAGGTCATCACCCCCTTCGATCGCACGGCCCAGCTGTTCCAGTCCCAGCGCGCGCTCCTCGACGCACGGCGCCAGTCCGGCCGCTCGATCGCCGCCGAACTCGAGATCGCCATCGCCACCGCCCTCGTCGAGGAGGGCCGTTGACGCCCTCCTTGCGCTCTCCCCTCGGAACCTGAGCGACAGATGGCCCAGAAGAAAGCCGGCGAGGTCGACGCCTTCCTGTCGCGGCCGGACTTCTCCTATCCGGTGATCCTCCTCTACGGGCCGGATCCCGGCCTCGTTTCCGAGCGCGCGGCCCGCATCGCCGACCAGTCCGGCGTCGATCCCGCCGATCCCTTTGCCAGCATCACCCTCGGCGCCGACGAGGTGGAGAAGGATGTGGGCCGCCTCTACGACGAGGCGCTCACCGTCTCGCTCTTCGGCGGCCGCCGTCTCATTCGTGTGCGCGGCGCGGGCGCCGGCAAGAACCTGTCGGAAGCGGTGACGGACCTGTCCGCGCGCAAGCTCGAAGGCGCGCTGCTCATCGTCGAGGCGGGCGATCTGAAGAAGAACGCGGCCTTGCGTCAGGGCGTGGAGCGGGCGAAGTTCGCCCTCGCCCTTCCCTGCTATCAGGACGAGGCGCGCGCGCTCGACCGGATGATCGACGAGGAACTCGCCAAGGCCGGCCTCGGCATCGACAAGGAGGCCCGCGAAGAGCTGAAGAGCCGGCTCGGGGCCAATCGCCTCGCCTCGCGCGGCGAGGTGGAGAAGCTCTGCGTCTATGCCTACGGCACCGAGCGGATCGGCGTGGACGCGGTCGCCGCGATCGTCGGCGACGTCTCGGCCGATGCGGTGGACGAGGCGATCGACGCGGCCATCACGGGCGCGGTCAAGAAGCTGCCCGCCCTCATCGACCGTCTGGTCGATGCCGGAACCCCGGTCTACCAGCTCCAGCAGTCGCTGCTGCGCATGGTCCAGCAGCTCGTCGCCATGCGCGAACGCGTCGAGCGGGCGGGCGAGCCGGTCTCCCGGGTCGTGGAGAGCCGCCGGCCGCATTTCCGCCGGAAGCCGGCGCTGGAGACCGCCCTCACCTCCCTGCCCCTCGAAGCGCTGGTGCGCACGGCCGGCCGCATCGAGGCCGATATCCTGAAGAGCCGGAAGGAAGGCCAGATGGCGCTCACCATCACCCGGCAGATGATGCTCTCGATCGCGGTCGAGGTCGCCCTCCACCGCAAGCGGTAGAAATGGGCTCACGAGTTTGGTTCGGACGGAGGCCGCGATCGACACGGCGCGTCGGCCGATGCGTCAGGATGGGGTGAACCGATCCGCCCCTCGCCCCGTTCTCTTCCCGGACAGGAGACGCCTCCGCCCCTCATGCGGGCCCGCACCGGAGGCGCAGGCGCATCGAACAGGGACAGGGACGTTTTCAAATGGGCTATACCAATTTCAGCGCGCTCGGCGTTCTCGTCGCCGCGCTCGCAGCGTTCGGCTTCGGCTTTCTCTGGCACCGGTTCCTCGAAAAGCCCTGGATGACGGCGACGGGTTATGCCGCCAAGCCGGCGCTGAAGGCCGGGCCGCTCGCCATCGTCTTCCTTGCCTATCTGGTCATCGCAGGCATGCTCGCCGGCCTCACCGCCCATATCGGCAATGTCGGCGTTTCCGACACATTCGTCACCGGCATCCTCGTCTGGGCGGGCTTCGTTCTGGCCGCGATGGTGGTCGACCATTCCTACGAGGCGCGGTCCCGCAAGCTGACCTACATGAATGCCGGCCACTGGCTGGGAGCCTTCGTCATCATGAGCCTGATCATCGGGTTCGTCGGAAGCTGACGCGCCGTCGCCGTCCGCCCAGAGGTGCAACGAGAGATCGACCGATGTCGCAGACGCCCCGCACGAAAAAGATATCGCGTGCCGAATGGGCCGAGGACGCGGATGCCTGGAAGGGGCACGTCCTCGGCGACAGGCTCGATTCCGATGTCTGCATCCTGTTCTATGCCACCGACGAGACGGGCAAGGGCCCGAGCCTTCACGTCCATCCCTATGACGAGATCTTCATCATCCGTCGGGGGCGGGCCCGGTTCACGGTCGGCGACAGGGTGATCGAGGCCGGAGAGGGCGACGTCGTCCTCGGACCGGCGAACATCCCGCACAAATACGAGAATATCGGCGACGGACCCCTGGAGTCGACGGACATCCATCTCAGCCGGACATGGATCCAGACGGATCTTGAAGACCCGGACGCTCAATAAGGCCCGGGGCGCGTGCCGGGAACCGGGTCCGGGGCTCGGGTTTCGTGCCGGTCCAACGGATGGTCCGAAAGCAGGGCACGGGCCGGTTCGGTGCTTCAAGCCCGAGGGCGACCGGTGCCGGCGCAGGGGGAACAACAACCAAAGTTCACCCCGCCGGTGCTGGCCGTAAGGGGGTGAGTAGCCTAGTATTTCGAAGCGAAAGGGTCGGAAGGATCCGAAGGACAGTTCGCAGACCGGGAGGAACGAGCCATATGACGATGATCGAGGTCAAGGACGCGTGGAAGTCGCGCTCGAAGATCGACGCAGCGACCTATGAGGAATGGTACAAGCGTTCGGTCGAGGATCCCGAAGGCTTCTGGAAGGAGCATGCCAAGCGCATCGACTGGATCGAGGAACCCACCAAGATCAAGTCGATCGACTTCACCTATCCGGACGTCTCGATCAAGTGGTTCGAGGACGGCACGCTCAACGCCTGCTACAACTGCGTCGACCGTCACCTGAAGGACCGGGGCGACCAGACGGCGATCCTCTGGGAAGCCGACGAGCCGGGCAATGCCCAGCATATCAGCTACAAGCAGTTGCACGAGCACGTCTCCAAATTCGCCAACGTCCTCAAGGAACTCGGCGTCGGAAAGGGCGACCGCGTCGTCATCTACCTGCCGATGATCCCCCAGGCGGTCTATGCCATGCTCGCCTGCGCACGCATCGGCGCGATCCATTCGGTGGTCTTTGCGGGCTTCTCGCCCCAGGCCCTGCGCGACCGGGTGAACGATTCGGACGCCAAGCTCGTCATCACCGCCGACCATGCGCCGCGCGGCGGCAAGGCGACGCCTCTCAAGAAGAACGCCGACAAGGCCTTCGAGGGGATCGAGGGCGACGTGAAGTGCCTCGTGGTCAAGCGCACCGGCGACGAGACGCCGATCACCGAGGGCCGCGACTTCTGGCTGCACGAGATGGAAGACAAGGTCTCCGACGAGTGCGAGTGCGAGCCGATGAACGCGGAGGATCCGCTGTTCATCCTCTACACCTCGGGCTCCACCGGCAAGCCGAAGGGCGTCGTCCACACGACCGGCGGCTATCTCGTCTACACCTCGATGACGCACGAATACGTCTTCGACTATCACAAGGGCGACATCTACTGGTGCACGGCCGATGTGGGCTGGATCACCGGCCACAGCTACATCGTCTACGGGCCGCTCGCCAACGGCGCGACCACCCTCGTCTTCGAATCGACCCCCACCTATCCCGATGCCTCGCGCTGCTGGAAGGTTTGCGAGGAACACAAGGTCAACCAGTTCTACACGGCGCCGACGGCGATCCGCGCGCTGATGGGCAAGGGCCGCGAACATGTGAGCGGGCACGACCTGTCGGCCCTGAAGCTTCTCGGCACGGTGGGCGAGCCGATCAATCCGGAAGCCTGGCAGTGGTATTTCAAGGAGGTCGGCCAGTCGGAGGTGCCGATCGTCGACACCTACTGGCAGACCGAGACCGGCGGCATCCTGATCACGCCGCTGCCCGGCGCCACGGCCCTGAAGCCCGGCTCGGCCTGCAAGCCCTTCTTCGGCATCCGGCCGGTCATCCTCGAGCCGCAATCGGGCGAGGTGCTGGAAGGCAACGGCGTGGAAGGCGTCATCGCCATCGCCGATTCCTGGCCGAGCCAGATGCGCACGGTCTACAAGAACCACGAGCGCTTCGCGAACACCTATTTTCAGCAATACAAGGGCTATTACTTCACCGAGGACGGCGCCAAGCGCGACGAGGACGGCTATATCTGGATCACGGGCCGCGTCGACGACGTGATCAACGTCTCCGGACACCGCATGGGCACCGCCGAGGTGGAGAGCGCCCTCGTCGCCCACGAGGCGGTGTCGGAGGCCGCGGTCGTCGGCTATCCGCACGAGGTGAAGGGCCAGGGCATCTACTGCTACGTGACCCTGATGGACGGCACCGAGCCCTCCGACAAGCTGCGCGACGAACTCGTCGCCCATGTGCGCTCGGAGATCGGGCCGATCGCCAAGCCGGACGCGATCCAGTTCGCGCCCGACATGCCGAAGACCCGCTCGGGCAAGATCATGCGCCGCGTCTTGCGCAAGATCGCCGAGGACAAGCTCGACGAGCTGGGCGACACCTCAACCCTCGCCGACCCGTCGGTGGTCGATCACCTGATCGAGAACCGCCAGAACAAGAACGGCAAGGCGGCCGGCTGACGAACCACCACCGGGCCGGGGCGCGTCATGCGGTCCCCGGCCCGGCGGCAAGACGGGCGTCAAGCTTCGGAATGGGCGACGGGCGACCGCCTGATCCGGCTCCCTCGTCCGAACCCGGCTCTCAGACGCCGCGCTGGTTGCCCCAGACGATGACGTGAAGCTGCGGCAGGATGCGCGGGCGCAGCCAGCCCTTGCCCACCGTCTGCGCGACGAGCCAGGACAGGCGCCCGGCCAGGGCGTCGAGATCGACGGGAATGGCGGGATCGGTTTCGCCGTTTCCGGGCTGCAGAAACAGCGGCAGGTCCGGATAGCGTTCGGCGGCAAGGCGCGCAAAGGCGAGATCGGCCTCGTCGAAGATCACGATCTTCATGGCGGCGGGGACCGCACCCTTCGCCGCGATACAGGCCTCGAACGCGCTCCAGTCCGTCTCCATGCCGCTCGACGGCGGTTTGGGGGAGAGAACCAGCATATCGAGATCGGCGAACCAGAGGGGCGCGATCGTCCCCTGCGTCTCGCAGGCGAACCGGTAGCCCTTCTGCCGCCCAAGGGCGATCAGCGGCCCGAAGTCCTGGATGGCCGGATTGCCGCCCGAGATCGAGACGAGCAGCGGACGTCCGCCGGACAGCGCCTCGATCCGCTCCATGATCGCGTCCGCCTCCATGGGCAGCCATTCGTGCCGATACCGGCTCTCGACCGCATGCAGGCTGTCGCACCAGAGGCAGCGATAGTCGCAGCCGCCCGCGCGCACGAAGACCGTGGGCTCACCGATCAGCGGCCCCTCGCCCTGGATGGTCGGGCCGAAGATCTCGGCGATGCGCAGGCTCACGGCCGGTACTCGGCCCAGGTCTTGGGCGTTTCCGAGACCCTCACGGCGCGTGTTTCGGGCCAGCGGGCCGCGCACCAGTCGTAGAGGTGCCTCGCCAGCCTCTCGGCCGTCGTCGGTCCCTCGATGACGTCGTTGAGGTGACGATGATCGAGGTGGTCGTCGATATAGGTCTTCAGGTCCTTCAGTTCGCGGTAGTCGCGAACGAAGCCGTGCGCGTCGAGGCTTTCGGCGGCAAGCTCGACCATGGCGACGTAATTGTGGCCGTGGAGGCGCGCACATGGATGGTCGCCGGGCAGCGTATCCAGCACGTGGGAGGCGGAGAAATGGAACTCCTTGGTGATGCGGAACATCAGATCCCTCCCCCGGGAAGCGGGCCCCGACAGGGCCGGAGGCGCGAACTGGACGGCAGGAAGCGAAGCCCGCGCGAGCGGGCGGATGGGAACGTCATCGATAAACCCTTGTTTTGATGACCGGGTAGGCTGCGACCGGTATCCCCGCACCTAATCGGTCCACTCGGTCTTTGCAACGAGGCGGCGGGCGGCACGAGACGTCTCGTGCGCGAACGGAGGATAGATGGCGGGAAAGCGATATCCCGAGACGCCGGACGGGCGGTATTTCGTCGCGAAGGATCGCCTGTGGCGAAAGTCCGATCCGAGCCTTTCCGAAGACGAGAGGCAGGAGGCGGTGAACGCGCTGATGACGGCGCGCCGCGCCGTCAGGGACGCAGGAGGCGAGGCCGAGGTGAAGGCTGCGCGCGAAAAGGTCGATGCGGCCAAGCGCCGGCTCGGCGAGCGCGGCCCCGTCTGGTGGCGGGACGGCGCGCCCGACGAGACCCGAAAGGCGCCCTGGAATTCCTCCTATGCCGCGTGGTGGGCGGGCCTTGGCGCAGGTGCGGGCGGGGATGACGAAGCGTCATGAGGTGCGGCATCGCGGCACCTGATACCGATCCGCAACGCCGATGAAAGGTTTGGGCGCTAGACAGCGCAGTTGTCACCGTTTTGCCGTTGTCTTCGGCTGTTAGGCGGAGGCCGTGGGAGTTGCGAGTCTCCCGACGAACCGGATGACCGGCTCGAAGGCGACGAACCGCCAAGACGACGAGCGCATGTCCCGTATTCGAGGGCGTGGCGGTCGAAGCCCGAGCCAAGAATTTCGACCGCGCCCATACCGGGCCAGCCGACAAGGACCTGTTGATGACCTCCTACAAGACCATGCTCAAGGGTTTCGGCGCGGCCGCGGCCTTCGCCCTGACCCTGGGCGCAACCTCCGCCCATGCCCAGTCCTGCGGCAACAGTGCAGCCGGCTTCGACCAGTGGAAGCAGCAGTTCGCGGGCGTCGCCCAGCAGAACGGCGTCGGCAGCCGGGGCATCCAGGCGCTGATGAACGCCCGCTACAACGACAAGACCATCCGCATCGACCGCGCCGCCCAGAAGGGTGGCTCGGCCTTCACGATGAGCCTCGACACCTTCCTCAACAAGCGTGGCGGCGCCTCGATCGTGCGCACCGGCAAGCAGAAGCTCGCCCAGAACAAGGCGATGTTCGACGACATCCAGAACCGCTACGGCGTGACGCCCGGCCCGATCCTCGCCATCTGGGGCATGGAGACCGGTTTCGGCGGCTTCATGGGTTCGGAAAACGTCGTCTCCTCGGCCGCGACCATCGCCTATGACTGCCGCCGCTCGGACTTCTTCAAGCCGCACCTCATCGCCGCGCTTCGCCTCGTCGATACGGGCGGCCTTTCGCCGAATTCGCGCGGCGCGGGCCATGGCGAATACGGCCACACCCAGTTCCTGGCCGGCAACATCCTGCGCTACGGCGTCGACGTGAACGGCGACGGCCATGTGGACCTGTCCAACATGCGCGAGGCGATGTACTCCACCGCCAACTTCCTGCGCCAGCACGGCATGACCGCCAACTACCAGCAGGGTCAGGCCGGTTATCGCGGCATCCAGGGCTGGAATGCGGCTCCCGTCTACCAGCAGGCGATCGCCCAGCTCGGCGCCCAGATCGAAGGCCGCTGAGGCCTTCACACGGGCGGGCTCTTCGCCCGCCGCCGAACCTTGCGACCCCGACCGCCTCGCGGCCGGGGTTTTTTCGTGCCCGCCTTTTGTCGGGGCGCCAAATGGAGGACGCCGGCTGGAGTGTCAGCGCCTCGCCTGGGCTTCGAGGATCGCCTCGGCGACGGTCTCGGCGTGGTGCGTCACCTCCGGAATGCCCATCAGTTCGCCCACGGTTCCGCGCGCGAGCGGCCCCGCGACCCAGACCCCCGGCACGGGGGACCCCGAGGCATCGAGCGCCTGCCCGTTCTGCGCCACCGAAAGGCCGAGCTTCAGGCGATCGTTCGCGACGAGACCGGCCCGCGCGGCCGAGGCGAGGAATGTGCTAGTCGCAAGGATCGAGCCATGGCCGGGTCCGGTGGTGAGGATCACGCGGTCGAAAAGGTCGCGCCGCATCTCATCGCCGCGCGGCGACCAGGAGACGGCGAGCCCGTCCGGCTCGGCCGTTACGCCGGCGATGCGCCCGGCCCGAACGCCGAGCCGCCCTTCGGCGACGAGGCGATCGAGAACCGCCTCGACCTGTGGCGCGACGCGGAACCGGTGCACGTCCCACCACGGCCGCAGATGGCGCAGGAAGCGCCGCCGTTCCGCCTCGGGGAGCGCCGCCCAGATCGCCGGCGCATCGGTGCGGACCCGGTCGAGCGCCGCCTGCCAGGGCAGGCCGTTCGCGCCATCCGCCCTCACGGCGGCCCGCACGCGCACGAGAAGGTCGAGGACCGTGCGGGACGGGTCCTCAGCGAAATCGGCGGTCGTCGCCTCGTAGCCAGAGGCATGGCCGCGCGAGCGTTGGCCGCGCCGCGAGATCGCTGTGAGCTGGCCGGCAAAGCCATGGCGGTCGAGGCTCGCGATCACGTCGGCCGAGGTCAGCCCGGTGCCCAGAACCAGGACGTTTCCCGCCGTTCGGGCCACCGCCTCGATCGCCCCTGCGTCGGACGGGTCGGCGACGAGCCGAGGATCGTCCGCAAGGTCCGCGAAGGCCGCGGGGAGTTCGGGCGGCGGATGGCTGGTCGCGACGACGAGGTGATCGGCCTCGATCATGTCGCCGTCGTCGAGGGTGAGCCGCAGGGTCCCGGCACGCGTCAGCGCCGTGGCGCGGGCCCGCCGGTGGACGATGCGGCCGCTTTCGAGATCGCCGGCGAGCGCGTCCGCGATATAGTCGGCGACGAGCCCGCGCTGGGGATAGAGGGCGCCGTCGCCCGCTTCGCTTTCGGCGTCGAGCGGCACGTCCTTCTCCTCGATCCAGCGCTGGAAACCGTCGCTCACATCGGTGCGCATGGTGATGCGGCTCGCCGGCACGTTGATGCGATGGCTCGGCTCGCCGGTGGAATAGGCAAGGCCCGCGCCGAGCGTCTCGCGCGGTTCGACGACGAGGATGCGCGGCCCCGCCGGCCCGCTCGATCGGGCGAGATGAAAGGCAAGGACCGCACCCGTATAGCCGCCGCCGACGATGACGACGCGCAGCCTCTCGCCCCCCGCCCGGCCCGTGTCGGCCGGAGCCTCGTCCCTGGTGTCTCCACGGCTCATGATCGCTCTCCTCCCCGTCCCGGCCCGCAGACCGGGCGACGAGGTGCCCGGGCGAGCCATGGACAGGTTTACAGCATCCAACGCGCCGACGTCAGACCGTAAGGTTCGAGAGCGATCGAAACGGAGCCCGGGATGCCGCGACACCGTTCCGATCAGAGGCTTCGCGCGGGAGGCGACGTGAGCGCCGTCATGTCGGGGGCGCGTTCCTCCATGTTTCGATCCACGCCTCCGCGAAGGAGGCGACCCGCGGATCAGCCCCTTATCCGGCCAGATCGCGTCGTTTCGATCCACGCCTCCGCGAAGGAGGCGACCCCAGCGGTCGCCCAGCGTCCCCGGCCCGGCGTTGTTTCGATCCACGCCTCCGCGAAGGAGGCGACACACCCTGCATAAGCCCTTGGTCCCAGTCGCGGAAGTGGACGCGCAGTGCGAACCCTCCAGCAAACGGCGTCACGCTTCGGGTTCGCGCGCGGGCCGATCTGAGCGCAGGGCGGGGCTCCGTCGCAACAGCGGTGCGGCCTCAAGGCGTTCCGGCGTCCCCGCGTCAGGCGGCGCTCGGCGGATCGAGCTCGTCATAATGCCGGAAGATGCCGTCGGTGAAGGGCAGCGCCCGGGGGCTTTCCCGGTAGGCGGCGATCGCGGGGTGGGCTGCGACCGCGCGGCAGAGCGCGCCCACCTGCGGCGCCTCGCCCATCGCCCGGTCGAAGGCGTTCGGGAAGGCGTGGGCGAGGCCGCGGCAGGTCTGGTAGAGGCCGAGATCCACATAGGTCATGCGCGGCCCGACGAGCCAGCCGGCCGCGTCCTCGTTGTTCTCGATCAGGTTTTCGTACCAGATAAGAAACTTCGGCAGGCGGTTGTCGCGGAAATCACTGGCGCGCCGGGCGGCCTCCGGCCTCTGGTTTTCATAGGTGAGCGAGACCGCGATCGGATGGTGGGTGTCGTGGATCTCGCGCACGAAATCCTCGCCCGTCAGGGCGATCGAGAGCGCGAATGTGCGATCGGCCTCCCTCTCCGGCAGAAGTCCGCCCTTCGCCGCCGCATGGGCGCAGCAGAGGGCTGTCTGGGAGACGACGAGATCGCCGTCCACGAGAAAGGGCGGTGCGAAGGGCACCGGCGCGCCCCTGCGCCCCTGAAGGAAAGCGAACATCGCCTCCAAGCCGCCGCCCTCGTCCTCGCCGAGGCGCGCGACATCCCGGTAGGCGAGCCCGCCCGCTTCCAGAACGAGCCGCACATATTCACCCCGCCCCGGGATCGACGGCCAGTAATAGAGATCGATCATCGCCGGCTCTCCTTCCCTGCGGACCTCACTCGAAGCGCATCGTCCGCGATCGCCGGACGGGCCCGCCGAAGCGTGGCGAGGCAGGCTCCGGCCGCCATCCTCAATCGCCGAGATAGGTCTTCAGAACGGCTTCCGCGCCCTCCTCGTGCAGCATTTTCAGCCAGCGGGCGAAGGGCTCGGCAAAGCGCGGCTCGTCCTTCAGCGGGCCGTAGATGTCGGCCATCGCGAGCCAGGCGGAGGGATCCTCCCTGGCCGCCTTCGCCCTCTCAGTCAGCCGGTCCCAGTTCGGATCGTTCGGCTCGATCTCGCGTCCCGAATCGCTGACGCCGAAGCAGTAGCGGCACCACAGCGCGCTTTCGAGGGCGAGCCCCTCCACGTCGCGTCCCTTGGCGATGTTGTCGCGGATCGAGGGGATGATGAACTTCGGCTGGCGGTTGGAACCGTCGAGGCAGAGCCGGCGGATCGTATCGGCGATCTTCGGATTGGCGAAGCGGGTCTTGATGAGGGCGAAATAGTCGTCGAGGCTGGTATCGGGAACCGGCGGGACGATCGGGATGATCTCTTCGCGTTCCACCTTTTCCAGGAAGCGCGCCACGAGATCGGTCTCCATCGCCTCATGGGCGAATTCGATATCCATCAGCCCCGACGGATAGGCGATGATCGCATGGCCGCCGTTGAGGATGCGGATCTTCATCGTCTCATAGGGGCTGACATCCGGAACGAACTGGACGCCGACCTCCTCGAGCGCCGGCCGCCCGGCGGTGAACTTGTCCTCCAGAACCCACTGGATGTAGTCCTCGCAGAACACCGGCCATTCGTCGGCGATGCCGAAATCCTCGGCGACGATCCGCCGTTCGCGGTCCCCCGTCGCCGGCGTGATGCGGTCGACCATGCCGTTCGGGAAGGCGACGGTCTCGCCGACCCATGTCGCAAGGTCCGGATCGGCCTGCCGCGCAAGCCCCATCACCGCGTCCCGCGCCACCTTTCCGTTGTGGGGAAGATTGTCGCAGCTCATCACCGTGAACGGCGTCTCGCCGCGCTCGCGCCGCCCCTTCAGCGCCTTCAGGATGACGCCGAAGACGGTCTGGGGATGGTCGGGATCGGCGGCATCGGCCTGGATCTTCGGGTTGGAGGGATCGAACTCACCCGTCGAGGGGTCGACGAAATAGCCGCCCTCGGTCACCGTCAGGGACACGATGCGGATCGCAGGATCGGCGAGGCGATCGACGATCTTCTGGGGATCGCCCGGCTCCACGAATTCGGTCATCGGGCCGGTGACGCGCGCGGTCGAGCTGCCGGCCTCCTGGGCGACGACGGTCGCCAGATAGTCCTGGGCCGCGAGCGCCGACTTCACCTTGGTGTCGAAGGGCATGAGCCCCGCGCCGACGAGAGCCCAGTCGTGGTCCCGGCCGGTCGAGAACAGGCGGTCGAGATAGACCTGCTGATGGGCGCGGTGGAAGTTTCCGACGCCGATATGGAGGATGCCCGGCTTGAGATCGGAGCGCTCGTAAGAGGGCCTGGCGACGGTCTCGGGAAGCTCTGCGAGGGTCTCCAGCGAAAGCCTGACGGTCATGATCGTTTCTCCTTCCAGCCGGTGGCGCCGCGCCCGGCTCTCCCTGTTCGCTCTGGCTTGCGAAGATAGGGCATGGATCGCCCCGGCAAGCCGTTTCGTTCGTTTCGCTTCGCATCTCCGCCGCCGGGCGCGCTCCCGCGCATCCGCCGGCACCGAACACGTCAGAGCCTGCGCGGCATGCCCACTTCGAGGGTGCGCGAGGGCGGCAGCAGGAACCGGTCCGTGGGCCTTAAGGCAAGGCGGGCCATGAAAGCGTAGACCGCCAGCACCGGGGCGAGCCAGTCGGACAGGATCGCCGGCGCGACCGGCCGCTCCAGCCCGACGATATAGGTCGCGGTTTCCGGCTTCACGCCGAGTTCGTTGAGGGTTTCGCCGAGAAGCGCCGGCAGGTTGATGCGCTGGAGATAGCCGACGCCGATCAACACCCGCACGAGATTGCGGTCGGCGATGCGCTCCACCTTGATGCGGTCCTCGCCCTTGAGGCGCGGCACCGAGAAGGTGCGCACCGACACGATGACGACGCGCTCGAAGCGAACGCCGACGAGGGCGGTCATCTCGGCGAGCGCCCTCGGCACCTCGATGCCCGGCCGGGCAAGGAAGATCGCCGTGCGCTCGCAGGTCACGGTGGGCGCGGGCCGGCCGCGCAGATAGTCGCGGATCGTCACCTGCTCGCCCATGCGCAGCCCGTCAAGGCGCGCCTGGCCGATGCGCCAGCACTGGATGAGGCCGAAGACGGCGAGCGCCAGAAGCAGCGGCAGCGCGCCGCCGCTCGGGATCTTGCCGGCATTGGCGAGAATGAAGACGAGGTCGATGAGAAGGAAGGCGAAGGGCACGGCCGCCCACGCCCTCGAGCGCGCGCCGCGCCGCGGACGGCTGCGTTCGTAGGCGATGAACAGCACGGTCGTCGTGATCATCGCGCCGGCGACCGCGATCCCGTAGGCATCGGCAAGGGCGGCGGAGGACCCGAAGCCCGCAACGACGGCGATGGTCAGCGCGCCGACGAGGAGGTTCACCACCGGGACATAGACATCGTGCGGATTGGCCGCCGACAGATAGGAGACGCTCATCGGGGGCAGGAAGCCGAGGCGGATCGCCTGGCTGGTCAGGCTTGCAAGACCGGTGATCACCGCCTGGGAGGCGATGACCGAGGCGATCGCCGCCAGAAGCACGACCGCCGGCAGGAGAAAGGCGGGAAACAGGGAATAGAACGTGCTTTCGGAGAAGCGATGATCGGCGATGACCATCGCCCCCTGGCCGAAATAGTTGAGAAGAAGGGCCGGCAGGACGATGACGAGCCAGGCCCGCGTGATCGCCGGGCGCCCGAACTGGCCGAGATCGGCATAGAGCGCCTCGCCGCCCGTGACCGCAAGAAACACCGCGCCCAGAAAGGCCGTCGCGTAATAGGGGTAATCGAGGAAGAGCGCGATCGCGTAATGCGGCGAGAGCGCCGCCAGAACCTCAGGATAGGCGAAGATCGCCGCGATGCCGCTGATGGCGAGGGTCGCGAACCAGACCAGCATCACCGGTCCGAAGACGATGCCGATGCGCGCCACCCCGAAGGCCTGGGCGACGAAGAGACCGGCGACGATCGCGATCGCGATCGGCACCGTCCAGTCGGCATAGGAGGGCGCGATATCCTTGAGGCCCTCGATCGCCGAGAGAACCGAAATCGCGGGCGTCAGGACCGCATCGCCGAAGAGCAGCGCGCCGCCGAAGATCGCGACGAGAAGCAGGATGCGCCGGTTGCGGGTCTCCTGCCGCCGATGCAGCTTCATCAGCGCGACGAGGGAGAGGATGCCGCCCTCCCCCTCGTTGTCGGCGCGCAGGATGAAGGCGACATATTTGATCGTGACGACAAGGATCAGCGACCAGGTGATGAGGGAAAGGATGCCGAGGACGGTTCCCGCATCGCTGGCATCGGCGATGCCGACCGCCACGCGGAAGGCGTAGAGCGGGCTCGTCCCGATATCGCCGAACACGACGCCGAGGGCGCCGACCATCAAGAGCGAGGCGGAGCGTCCATGGCTGCCTTCGACGGGACCGCCCCGCCCGGCGGAGAGTTTCGCATCAGTGCCGGATGCGGCGGACCGGGAGCCGTCCACGGACCTGTCCATCCTCGCCCCTCAGCCGGTATAGAAATAGTAGCCCGCGAGAAACAGGCCGAAGGCGATGACGAAGATCCTGACGGCGACCTGCGGCACCCGCTTGGCGATCCACACGCCGCTATAGCCGCCGAGCGCGACGCCGGGAGCCATGGCCAGCGCCCCCGCCCAGTTCACGACGCCCCCCGAAACGAAGACGACGATCGCGACCACCGCGATGATGTTGGACAGGACGTTCTTGATCGCGTTGAGGCGGTGATAGTCGCCGCTTTCGGTGAGGCCCAGGGTCGCCAGCATCATGATGCCCATGCCGGCCCCGAAGAAGCCGCCATAGATCGAGGTGAGGAACTGGACGATCGGGCTCGAATAGTTCCGCCCCTTCGCCGCCGTCGCCTCGTGCTCGCGGCGCGGCTTCAGCCAGGGTCCGGCGGCAAAGAGGGCCGTCGCCGCGATGAGCAGCCAGGGCACCATCGCGCGGAACCGGTCGTTGTCGAGCCACAGGAGAACGAGCGCGCCGATCACCGATCCGGCGATGGAGGCGATCGCCAGCAGAAGCAGCCCGCGCCACAGGGTGCGGATGTCCTTCAGATAAGGCAGCGTCGAGGTGAAGTAGCCCGGCAGCTGCGCGATGGAGGACGAGGCGTTGGCGCTGATCGGCGGCACGCCGATCAGCGAGAAGGCGCCGAAGGAGATGAAGGTGCCGCCGCCCGCAACGGCATTCACCGAACCCGACATGAAGCCGGCGACGAAGAGAAGGGTGATCGTGAGAAGGGTCATGGAGAGGCCTTGCGGTGTCGTCTGTTCCGCCCATGCACCCGCATCGTGCGCCTTTGCAAGTCACAATGGCGGATCAAACACCTGCGCACGAACCGGCAAGGAGCGCCAGGCCCGAAGACGAACCGGACATCCTTCCCCGCCCGGCCCGCTTTCGACGTCATGTGGAAGACACGGACGGTATCGAAGCCCGCGAGGCGAAAGACCGGGCGGCCTCAGGCGGCGCGCCGGCTCATCGGGGTCGCCCGCACCAGCTGGAAATGGGTGACGAAACTGGACAGGCGCTCGGCACAGTCGCCCATGGTCGCGATCGAGCCGTCGGTTTCCCGGACGATGGCGGAGTTTTCCTGGGTCAGCCGGTCGATGCCCGATACGTCGTCGTTCACGCCGTTCACCGCATCGCTCTGGGCTCGCACGATCTCGCTCACCGCATCGATCCGCTGATCGATGGTCATCACGTCCGTGCGCAACCGGGCCAGCGCATCGCCGGTCTCGTTGACGATGGCCGCGCCCCTCTTGATATCGCCGAGCGTATCCTCGATCAGATCCTTGACGTCGCTCGCGGCCGTCGAAGATCGCTTGGCGAGTTCGCGGACCTCCTTGGCGACGACGGCGAAGCCCTTGCCGGCATCCCCGACGCGGGCGGCCTCGACGCCGGCATTGAGGGCGAGCAGATTGGTCTGGAACGCGATCTGGTCGATGACGTCGACGATGTTGCCGATCCGGCCCGAGGCCTCCTCCATCCGGGTCATGGCCGCGATCGCGTCATCGACGATCTCGCCCGAGCGTTCGGTCGCCCGCCGGGCGTCGGCCACCATGGATCGGGTCTCCCGCGCTTCCATCGCGGCGGACGCCAGCGTCTCCGTGACCTGGCCGAGGGCCGTCACCGTCGCGTCGACCGAACGGGACTGGGATTTCGCGCGGGCGAGCATCTGGCGCGAGCCGCCCTTCAACTGATCGGCGACGACGGCGACGGCCTGGCTCGATTCCTGGATGGAGACGATGAGATCGGAAAGACGGTCGAGCGAGCCGTTCGTCGCCTCGCGAAGACGGCCGAAGGCGCCGCCGGCATCGCCGCCGACGCGCTCGAACAGCATCCCACGGTCGAGCCCGTCCATGACGCGCAGAACGTCGGACAGGTTGTCGTCGATCGTTGCGAGAAGATTGTCGGCGAGACCGGCAAGGGTCTTCAGATCGCGCGCCTCAAAGTCGCCGCCGATCCGCTTCGACAGATCGCCGGCGAGCGCCGCCTCGATGCTGGCGGTCATGCCGGCGACGAGCGCCTTCATTTCCATGGCGTAACGGCGGCGTTCGCTGTCGTTCGCCGCGTTGGTTTCGGCGATCAGCCGGTCGCGCTCGATGGCATTGGTGCGGAACACGTCGAGGGCCCCCACCATCGAGCGGATTTCGCGGGTGCGCCCGGTCTTGGGCAGGGAGATGTCCGTGTCGCCGTCCGCGAGCCGGCGCATGGCTTCGGTGACCTGTTTCAAGCGGCCCGTCAGGAGATGGGTGAGCCCGAGACCGAGGCAAAGCAGCACGCCGGCGACGACCGCCGTCAGGATGTTGGCGTCGCGAATGGCGGCGACGGTTTCCTGGTTGGTCGTCGCGATGCCGGTCGCGGCCGCGGCGTCGAGCGCATTGCTATAGGCCTCGAGCGAGGTTTCCGTCTCGGCCCGCTGGCGGCGGAGCAGCTCGGGTGAAGGGACCTCGAGCGACGGAGCAAGGCCGACGGCGATCCCGAGGCTGGCCCGCCAAGCGGTGTAGGCTTCGACGAAGGCCACGCGCTCCGCGTCGACCCTGCGCACGAGTTCGTTCTCATCCAGAGCGCGCAGCACCGTCTCCATGGCGGCGTCGAGTTCGCCGAAGCGCGCTTCGATCGTCCGGTGCGGAACGAAGGTCGTCATTGCGAGGACCTGGTCGGCAAATCCCCTCATCGCCGCAAGATGGCTCGCGGCCTCCTCGGCGAGACGGCTGCCGGCGAAGGCGTCGGTCGCGAAATGTTCGGCGCGCTCCTGCGCCTCTGTCGCCTGGTGGGCGATGAAGAAGGACATGAAGACACCGCCCAGGACGGCGACGATCAGCGGAATGATGATCTGCGAGCGCAGCGACATGTCAGTGGCCGTCAGTTGGGAAGGATAGGAAGGGAGGCTTCCTGCTTCTCGGCAGTCAGCGTGTGCATGAAGGCTATGAGATCGGCGCGCTCCTCGGCCGTCAAACGGAGCGGAACGAGCTTCGGAGATAGCGAGGGCCGGTCGCCGAAGCCGTTCTCGTAATGGATGATGACGGCCTCCAGATCGGCCAGCGACCCGTCATGCATGTAGGGCGCGCGGTAGCCGGTATTGCGCAGGCCTGGCGTCTTGAAGGCATAGAGCGCCTTCGGATTGTCGGGCTCGAGGGCGGCCCGGCCGATATCGCCGGAGTGAAGGCCGATATCGTGGAACTCGTTGTCGGTGAAGTTCCAGCCGGAATGGCATTGGGAGCAGCGAGCCTTGCCGGCGAACAGGTCGAAGCCGCGCTTGGCCGAGTCCGAGACCGCCGCCTCGTCGCCCTCCACCCAGCGATCGAAGGGCGACCAGCCGGAGACGATCGTGCGTTCGTAGGTCGCGATGGCGGTCAGGATGGTCTCGCGGGTGATCCCCTTGTCCGGGAAGACTTCCGAAAACCAGGACACGTAATCCGGAACGGCGTTGAGATCGGTCACGATCGTATCGAAATGTCCGTTCATCTCGACCGGCGCGGTGATCGGCCCGGCCGCCTGCTCCTCGAGCGTCGCGGCTCGCCCGTCCCAGAAATTCGGCGACACGAACGCCATGTTCAGAACGGTCGGCGCCTGACGGCCGAGCGGCGTATTGGCGGCTCCGATGGCGAGCGGCACGGGCGTCTCATACCCGAAGGACGGATTGTGGCACGTCGCGCAATTCATGTTCTTCGCGCCCGAAAGGCGTGGATCGAAGAACAGCATCTTCCCCAAGGTCGCGCTCTGGGGGGAATATTCGGCCACCCCCTCGAACGGGATCGTCATGGGGCGGCGGTAATCGTCGAGGTCGCGAGCGCCTGCCGGTGAGGCGAGGAACACGGCGGCAATCAAAGAAAAAATGGTACGGCTTTTGAAAGAAGAATCCATGATGATGGCGATCGATCAACCGGATGGAGAAACGGGAAGAACCTTCTTGCGAGAATAGACAAACAACGATGAAGAAACGCTGAACTGCTTGCAGATGTTGTAAATTTCCGAATTCCGATCCGTCGAACCGGGTGCCGGCTTCGCAAGGCCCGTACGATCGGCCTCTCGACCCTGACCACCGGGCATGCGGAGCCGATATCGGGCACGTCATGCGATCGCCGGTAATCGTAATCTTTACATAATATATTCTTTGAATACCGTCGTCTTTACATAGCTCTCATGCGGCTCGTCTGCACGATGGCCCGACGCTCGATTGATGCTCCGGCGACTTGGCCGCGCGCCGGCAAGGACCGGCAAATGTGCGGTCCCTGCCGGGCGTGCATGACGTGCGGCCTCGTTTCTCGCGGGCGCGCCAGAAGGCGCGGCCCCGATTGTCTTGTCCGGGTCGTCAGGTCTTCGCGTCTTCGAGTGGCCGGGAAAGCGCCGTTTCGCGGGTCGTCCCGGCGATGGGAGGGGAACACAGCGTTCTCGCTCCCCGGCTCGATCGGCCGGATAGGGTTTCAGACCCTTTCGAGCGCGCCCTCGATATCCTCCAGGAGGTCCTCCACGTCCTCGATGCCTACCGACAGGCGCATCAGGCCGTCGGAAATGCCGAGCTGGTCGCGCGCCTCCTGGCTGAGATTCTTGTGCGTGGTCGTCGCCGGATGGGTGGTGAGGGTGCGCGTATCGCCGAGATTGTTGGTCAGAAGCACGAGTTCGAGACCGTTGGCGAAGGCGAAGGCCTCATTCTTGCCGCCCTTCAGCTCGAAGGCGATGAGCGTCGATCCGCCGCTCATCTGCTTTCTCGCCACCGCCGCGTCCGGATGGTCGTCGCGCCCCGGATAGAGGACGCGGGCGATCTTCGGATGATCGGCGAGCCGGTCGGCGATCTGCCCGGCCGAACGCGTCGCCTGGGTCACGCGAAGGGGCATGGTCTCGAGGCCTTTCAGGAGCGCCCAGGCGTTGAAGGGCGAGAGCGCCGGCCCCGTATGGCGGTAATAGTCGTGCATGAACTCCTCGATCCAGTCCTTGGAGGACAGGACGATTCCGCCCAGGCACCGACCCTGGCCGTCGATATGCTTGGTCGCCGAATAGACGACGACATCGGCGCCGAGTTCGAGGGGATGCTGGAAAAGCGGCGTCGCGAAGACGTTGTCGATCACGAGGCGCGCGCCTGCCGCATGGGCGATCTCGGCCACCGCCGCGATATCGACGATCTCCAAAGTCGGATTGGTCGGCGTCTCCATGAAGAAGACGCGGGTGTTGGGCCGCACCGCCGCCTGCCACTCGTCGGGATTTCGCCCGTCGACGAAGGTCGCCTCGACGCCCATGCGCGAGAGCACCGTCTCCACCACATAGCGGCAGGAGCCGAAGAGCGCGCGGGCCGAGACGATATGGTCGCCGGCGCGAAGCTGGCACTGGAGCGCGGTCGAGACGGCGGCCATCCCCGAGGCGGTGGAGCGGGCGTCCTCGGCCCCTTCCAGCGCCATCATGCGCTCCTCGAACATGCGCGTCGTCGGGTTGGAATAGCGCGAATAGATGAAGCCCGGATCCTCGCCCTTGAAGCGGGCCTCGGCCTGCTCGGCGCTGTCGTAGACATAGCCCTGGGTGAGGAAGATCGCTTCCGAAACCTCGCCGAAATTGGAGCGGAGCGTGCCCGCATGCACGAGGGTCGTCGCGGGCCCGAGGCCCCGTTTGGTCTCTTTGCGCTTCAGCATGGTCGTTCGAACTCCCGACACGAAAAAACCGGCCCGGCGGAAAGCGCCGAAAAGCCGGTTCCAGACGGGCCACACGGTTTGGCCCACAATCGGATCGGCCCTTTAGCGACTTGTTTAACGTGGCTGCAAGCCGGCCGGCCAAATCACCACTTCGCTTTGCGGATACGCCGAATTCGTCTAAGCGTCAATTCACAAGGGGAGCGGCCGCGCGCTTGTGCGAGAGAGCCCGAAACACGAAGCAGCGAACGGGATCAGCGGTGGCGGACGAGCAGGCACAACCTCAGGGCGGCGGCATTCTGCCCGATCGCGACATCGCCTCCCTGTTCGAGAGTGGCGCGATCACCTCCGGCCATGCCCGCGACGAAGACCAGATCCAGCCCGCCTCCCTCGACCTTAGGCTCGGGGAGCGGGCCTACCGGGTGCGCGCGAGTTTCCTGCCCGGCCTCGAGCGCACGGTCGAGGAGAAACTGGAGCGCTTCGCCCTTCATGAATTCTCGCTTGCCGAAGGCGCGGTGCTGGAAACGGGCTGCGTCTATATCGTGCCCCTCCAGGAACGGCTGGCCCTGCCCCTGGACGTGCGCGCGACGGCCAATCCCAAATCATCCACCGGCCGCCTCGACATCTTCACCCGCGTCCTCACCGATCGCGGCCGGGAGTTCGACAAGGTGGCGCCGGGCTATGACGGACCGCTCTATCTGGAGATCTCGCCGCGCACCTTCCCCGTTCTCGTGCGGCGCGGCTCGCGCCTCAGCCAGATCCGGTTCCGGCGGGGCGAAGCCGAACTGTCGGGCCGCGAAATGGAAGACCTGCACGGCGCCCACCGCCTGACCTCAGACGAGGGAGCGAACATCACCGGCTCGGGCATCGCGCTCTCGATCGACCTTGCGGGCGACGAGACGGGCCTCGTCGGCTATCGGGGCAAGCGCCATACGGGCGTCGTCGACGTCGACCGGCGCGGGGCCAATGCGGTCGCCGATTTCTGGGAACCGATTCATCGCTCCGGAGCGGGCGAGCTCGTCCTCGATCCCGACGAGTTCTACATCCTCGTCTCCAAGGAGAGCGTCCACGTTCCCCCGGCCTATGCCGCCGAGATGACCCCGTTCGACCCGCTCGTCGGCGAATTCCGCGTCCATTATGCCGGTTTCTTCGATCCCGGCTTCGGCCACGAAGCGGCCGGCGGCACGGGAGCGCGGGCGGTGCTGGAAGTGCGCAGCCACGAGGTGCCGTTCATCCTGGAAGACGGACAGATCGTCGGCCGCCTCGTCTACGAGCGCATGGCCTCGCTCCCCGACCGCCTCTACGGCGCCGATCTCAAGAGCAATTATCAGGCGCAGGGCCTGAAGCTCTCCAAGCATTTCGCCTGAGCGGGCGCCTTAAGACGGGTTCCGCACCGAGACGGGGACGTTCTTGCTGAAACCGCGCGACTCATTTCGGACCGGGCTCTTGGACTTGCCCTCAAAGCGGATAGCGCGCTTGAGAGCTTGATATGAAGATGATCGAAGCAAACTCCACCAAGCGACCGCGAATTCGCAATGCGCGAGGGCTTTACGCACGTTGTCGCGAGTGGAAGGCGCACGGGCGGCCTTTCAGGGATCTGATCGGCCTTACGGCGCTGGTGTGCGTGACCGGCATGCTCTTCTATCGAGCAACCGAGGGCGTCGATCTTTCCGACGAATCCTACTACGCCCTGTTTCTCCATGATTGGATCTTCGGAGGCATCGCAGAAAGCCAGTTACGATCGCTGCATCAGACAGCCGCCTTCGTGATCTATCCTGTCGTCATCGTGTACGAGGAAATTGTCGGCAGCTTCGACGGTTTATTCCTCTTCCTGCGGTTTTTGTATGTAACGGGCGCTGTCTTATCGGCCATCTCGATCACGGCAGCCCTGATCTACAATCGCTTCGGCGCAAGGAGCTGGCTGGCGGGACTGATCATTCTCGCTTTCATTCCGTATGGACTTCCTGCCCCGTCATACAACACGCTTGGATTGCAGGGTTTCGCAATCGGAATCAGTGGCTACGCCATTTGGGCGACGTCCCGACGACACCGCTGGACTCTCATGTCCGCAGTCGGATGGGCGATTGCGATCGTTTCCTATCCGCCCCTTGCGGCAGCACTGGTGAGCTTCCTGGGAATGATCGTCATTGCCGAGCGTCATAGTCCTCGATCCTCGATCATTCATATCCTCACGATCTGCAGTGTCGTTTTCAGCGCCGCCGCTTTGTGCGCTTACGTTCTGACACCTGGAAGACTCATCGAGAGCTACGCCTACCTTTCGCTCATCAACGACTCCACAGGCATCAGCGCGCGTCTCCAGTCTATCCAGTCCATAATTTCAAACAGCACGCATTTTTATATTTTCGCTCTAATTTCATTCGCTATTGGAGCTATCAGGCGGATCGTTCCGCCGATCGTGTTCTTCGGTTACGTTGCTGCGACAGTGGCAGCGACGTTCTTCTACGGCCCGGCGCTCTTCGTCGGGTCTCACGACCTCATCCTGTTCACCTGCATCGCCGGAATGGCGATCGTCGCAGACCTCTGGTCGGATGATCGCTGCAGACGGAGCGTCGCCATGGCGTACGTCACCTCCATCGTTGCCGGCTGTTTGACGTCCGCGTTTGCGACACACACGCTTTACAGCTTCCCGATCGGAGGAGCGGTAGCCGCCGCAATCTCCGCAACATGGTCTCCCCGACGTTATGAGGACCAGATCAGCGCACTGGCTCCCGGCGCCGCTTTGATGGTGGCACTCGTCGTGACGTCTCTCTCGTTTCGCTATGGAGAAACGCCGATCACCAAGGCGGAAGCCCGCGAACCGATCGAGACGGGAATATTCGCAGGACTTTCCGTTGCGCAAAGCGATGCAGAAATCATTCGAGCGACAGAGGAATCGCTGAAGGAGATCATGGCACCCGGGGAAACGATTGCCGCCATCGGTCGATTGCCGGGCCTCATGCTGCTGAGCGAGGCGCCGATCTCTATGCTGACGCCGTTCCCCCTCATGCCGAATGTGAGCTCGGAAGGCCTACGATTCACGAAATCGCATTATCGACAGGAAGACAACCTGCCGACTGTCCTGCTGATTTTCAACGATGTGTATTTCGCGCCAGTCAACTTTCTCGACGACCAGATGCATCGATACGAGATCTTACGCGATCTCTCCTTCTCATCTGAGAGGAAACTGCGGATCTATCGCCTTCGCCAACCTGGAATGGATGGGACGCAGGAAGGCTGACATCCGCCCATCTCAGCCGTGAACCGCGCTCCTGCCGGAGCGAGGCCGAAGGGCTAGGCCGTAAGAACGACGGTCGCGGAGGCGCCGCCCGAAACGGGTGTCGTCAGAGATAGACCTGGCCTGCGCTTCGGCGCCCGCCGCGCTCCAGTGCCGGAGCCGACGCGCTTGGCCGGTTGTCATCGCCAAAGGCCCCGCCGGCGGGCATGCCCCGCCGGTCGCCACCGGTGCGCCCCTGGCCCTGGCCCTGGCCCTCGCCGGTGCCCGTCTGGCCCTGGCTCTGGCCTTGGCCCGTGGCGCCCTGATCGGACCGGCCGGAGGCCGGATCGCCCATGGCGGTCGACCCCGGCCGCGCCTGCGGGCCACCCTCGCGCAGGGTGATCGTCACATTGGCGTCGTCGAGATCGAACCCGGCCGAGGCCATCGCCGCCTTCAGGCCTTCCCGGTCGTCCTGAAGGCGCAGCATCGTCTCGGCCTCGCTGACCGAGAGTTCGAGAACCATCTGGCCGCCGACCACCTTCATCAACACGTCGAGCTGGCCGAAATGGGCGGGCTTCAGCTGGATCTGCAGCGTCTTCATGGCCGCGCCACCCGCCTGATAGCGCACGCGCTCTGAGGCCGGCGCATAATGGGGCTCGGAAGCAGACGCGCCCTGCGGCGCGGGGGAGAGAGCGGTCCGCGCGCCGGACTGGGCGAGGCCATCGGCGATGGCCGCTCCCACATCGCGGCTGAAGCCCGAGCCGGTGTCGACCGATTTTTCGAGAAGGCGCGTCTCGCCGCGCTCGGTCCTCGCATCGGTCCTCGCATACGATGAACGCTCCGCTTCGATCCTCGCGCCCTGCGGCTCGGGAGGTCCCGGGCTGCCGGCGTCCGGGGCCTTATCACCGCCGGCCTTGAGGTCCGGTGCGCCATTCGCGGGCCCGGCCATCTGCTCGGCCCTTCCGGCCGCCGCACGCTCCGATGCGGGTCTTTGCATGGCCGGCTCCGCCGAACGAAGCGTGGCGGGATCCTGCGTCCTGCCATCCGCCTCGCCGGTCCCCGGCAAGGCCGATTTCGTGGTCCCGTCGCCGGCCTCGATCGCGGTCCCAGCCTTGAGGGCGCCTTCCAGGCGCCGGGCGGCGAGCGGCCCTGCAGCATGGGCCGATTTCGCACCGCTCTCGGCCATGCCGACCGGCTGGAAGTCGGTCCGCATGGAGACGAGATCGGCACGCCCGAACTGGCCGGGCCGGTTCGCCTCCGTCGATACGCCCGCAGCCATCCGGTTCGAAAGCTGCAGGACGGAATCGCTCGAAACGGGCAGGTCACGCCCGCCGGCATCGATCCGCGCGCCCGCCCTAAGGCGGCCTTCGCCCGGCTCGGATCGGTCTTGCGCCGAGGTCGTCTGGTTCGCGACAAAAGCCGGATTGCTCCCTTGAAGCGCGCCCGACTGATGTTGTGTCTGAGACTCCGCCCCGGCCTTGGCGCCGTCGATCTCGCCGTCCTCGCCCGTCGGGCGTTCATCGCTCGACGCAGTCTCGCGCGAGCGCGAGTCGAGAAGGGCGCGCTCGAAGCCGAGCCTGCCGCCGCTCCGGCGCGGCCCCTCGGCCCGCGTCTCGGCGGTCTCGCTCTCGCCCGTGCGCCCCGCGTCCTCTTCGCCGCCGCGCGCCCGCGATCCCTCCTCCCGGCTTCGGCCGAGAAGGAGATCGAAGCCGGCGCCATCGGCTTCCTGACTGCCCTTGCCGCCGGCCCCGCGCGGCGAATAGTTCGTGCCTTCGGAAAGAAGGGAGATGATGGGGGCAGTCATTGGTTGAGGCTCCTGAGATCCTCGTCGACGGCGTCGAGAAGGGAGGCCGCGCGAGCGAAGGTCGGGTTTTCGGAGGCATCGCCTTCGATGCCTGCGGAGGATGCGAGGGTCGCCGGCTCGCCGATCGCCTTCACCACGTCGAGGGCCGCGGCCTTCAGCGCCTGGTCGGCCGGATGCAGCTTGGCGTCGTCGATCGCCGACAGGGTCACCATCACCTCGTCCTCGTCGCGCGAGGACAGGGTGGAGGCCACCTGGTAGAGAAGCGCGCGCTGGCGGTCCTCGGGCGAGGCATCGGTTATCTCGAGGGCCTTGCCCGCCGCATCGGCGGCAAGGGCGAGATTGCCGCCGACGAGCGCTCGCCGCGAGACGGACAGATACATTGCGAGCTTCTGGTCTTCGGGAAGAAGCCGCAGGGTGTCGGCCAGGATCTCCAGCGTCTCGGGCTCGCTGCCCTTCGGGCGCCCCGAATAGACGGCCGAGAAGCGGGCCCGGAAGTTTCCGGCATAGACCGAGGCCGCGTAGCGGTCGAAATATTGCCGCGCATAGCGGTCGGCCTTGTCCGTTTCGCCGATGTTTTCGGCAAGGAGCACGCCAAGGCGCAGCGCCGCCTCGTCGAGAAGGGTGCCGGGTGCCGCCAGCATGACCTCTTCGAGAAGACGCAGGGATTCGACCGGATCGCTCGCCTCGCGCAACTGGGCGAGCGTCAGCCGAATCTGGGCCGCGAACGTCGTCTCCTCGAAAGCGAGATCGATGCCGGAGAGCTTCGCACTCGCCTCCTTGAGCCGGTTGCGCGCATAGGCGACCACGCCCTCGATGACGGGGACATCCTCGCGCGCGAAGACCTGCTTGGCCAGAAGCGCTTCCACAGGCTCGACCGGACCGCCGGACAGGACGTAGAGCGCGACGGCGCGCACATTGCGCCGGTCCGCCCAGACGTCCGCCGGCCGGTTGGCGAGCGACGGACCGAACCAGGCGAGCAGCCGGCGCTGGACGTTGAGGGCCGACTTGTTGCCCCTCGCCGCCTGATCCTGGAGATATTGCAGCGAGCGCACCACCTCGAAGGGCATCGGGGCCCGTTCGGTCCGCCAGGCCTCACCGCCGTGCTCTTCGCCGCCATGCTCGTCGGTGCCGTGTTCTTCGGTGCCGTGCTCTTCGGTGCCCTCCGCATGGGCCGCATCGGCCTCTGCATGGTCCGCGCTGCCGCCCTCGGCCTCGCCCTCGGCCGATGCGCCATGCTCCTCGCCGACGTGAGCGTCCTCGCTCTGCGCGGGGGCCGCATGGTCCGGCTCGGCCTTGGGCGCGGCGCCTTCATGGGCGGGCGCGGGCGCGTGGCTGTCCGCCTCCTGCCCTCCGGCCGCATGGGCGAGAGGAACACCGGCGAACGCCATGCAGGCGCCGGCCAGAAGCGTCCTCGCGATCTGCATGCCGCCCATTTCAGGCATCCTCGACGAGAAGGATCTCGATCCGGCGATTGACGTCCGAATCGGGGTTCTGCGGATCCTTCGGCTGGCGATCGGCAAAGCCCTCGATCGCCTGCACCCGGTCGCCGGCAAGGCCGCCACGCGTCAGCATGTAATAGGCCATGTGCGCGCGGGCGGTGGACAGGCGCCAGTTGTCGTAGGTCTCGCTGGTGAACGGGCGCGCATCGGTGTGGCCGCGGATCACGATCTTGCCCTTGCGCGTCTTCAGGACGTTGGCGATCTTCTCCATCATCGCGACGCTCTCGGCGTTCGGCCGGGCCGATCCGACGGCGAACATGCCGGAATCGAAGTTGTCGGAGAGGGAGATCATCACGCCGCCATCGCCCTGGCTCACCTCGACCTTGGAGGGCGAGTTCTTGCCGAGGTCACCGAGTTCGGCATCGATGTCCTGCTTGAGCTCGGCGACTTCCTTGCTCTCGGCGGTCTCGCTGGGGGCAGCTTCGTCCTTCGGCTTCTCGGTATTGGAGGCGATCGCGCCGCCGGCGGCCTCCGCAGCGTTCTTGTCGGCCGCGTCCTCGCTCTTGGCGCCCTCGGGCGGAAGGACGGCCGTCTTGAATTCGGCGGGCGGCAGATTGTCGATCTCGCCACCGGCCTCACGCATATTGGGTGAGAGCTGCCAGGAATCGGGATCGAAGGGATCGCGGTAAGCTTCGCCGCCGTTGAGACCCGGCAGTCCCGACCCGTCCGGCTTGCCTTCCTGGTCCCCGGCCCCGCTCGAGACGCTCGTCGCGGCGATCTCGGCCAGAACGGCATAGGGATCGCGGAACAGGGCCTGTTCCTCGCCGCCGCTCTCATTGCCGGCGATCGGCTTGCCGCCGGGCTTTCCGACGAGGTCCTCTTCGGTGGGAACCTGCTCGACCTTCTCGACCGGGGCATTCTCGATCTCGTCGGACGCCCCACGCAGCGCGGGCGACTGCTGGGTGAGCTCGATCGGATTGAAATACTGGGCCACCTGCTTGCGCGTGGCATCGTCCGACGAGTTCGTGAGCCACATCACGAGGAAGAACGCCATCATCGCCGTCATGAAGTCGGCGAAGGCGATCTTCCAGACACCACCATGGTGTTCGTCGTGGCCGCCGCCGCGGCGCTTGACGACGATGATCTCCTCGTGATGCTCCCGGTGGCCGGCATCGCTCATGACAGGGCGGTCTCCAGCGCGGCGCGCCATTCGCCGAGGCGCGACTGGAGAACGGTCTGGCCGATCTCGATGCGCGCGTCGGCCTCGCCCTCGACGGGCTCGAAGGTCACATGGGAGGCCTGCGCGCCGAGGGCGAGCTCGAGGCCTTCGAGAAGATCGGCCGAACCGGTCGCCCTGACCGACATGGCCTGCCCGTCGAAGGCGGCGACGGCGATCGCGGTGACGAGATCGTCGATGCTCTGGCGCTGGCGGGCATTGATGGCGATGGGGCGCAGGACGCTCGAATAGGTCATGCGCATGGCTCCGGCCAGCCGCTCGGTCTGCTCGGTGAGACGCTTGCCGATCTCCTGGCCCTCGGAAAGGGCCCATTCGGCACGGGCAGCCTCGATCGCCTCGGCCTGACGGGCGGCAGCAGCCTCACGCTCCTCCTCGCGCGCGGCCTCGACGGCGGCTTCGAGGACGGCCTCGGCCTCGGCGGCAGCTTCCGCCCGGCCCTGGTCGTAGGCCTCGCGGCGCGCCTTTTCGAGGGCCTCGGCGGGATTGGCCCGCTCGGTCTTCTCGCGCAATTCGCTCTGGAGCGCGCGGGCATCCCTCGTCGGGGCGGACGGCGCCGCCCGCTGGATCAGCTCGTTCTCCATCTCGGCAAAAAGCGCGTCCGTATCGACCTCGAAGGCGCCGTCCTGGGTTTCGGGCGCCTTGAAGGAGGGGCTGCGATCCTGCTTCTTCTTCAGCGTCTCGAACTCCTCGGCCGGGGCGCGGGAGGCCGGGCGTTCGCCGATCGAGCGGAATTCGGGCTTGTCGCCACCGCGCCGCTGGGGCCGCGCGGAAGCCGGGGCGAAGCTCTGGAAGGAGGCGTCGCCGTCGCGATCGTTCAGATACTGCGCGAGAGGGATCATGACTTAGGCGGCCTCTTTCTCTTTGAGCCACTGCTTCAGAACGTTCGCGGCCTGGTTCTCGTCGGCCTCGACGAGAGCTTCGAGCCTTGCCTGGGGCGATGAGGGCGCCTCGGCGATCTCCCCGAACATCATCGGATCGGGGCCGCTATAGCCGAGCATAGTCTCCGAACCTGTCTCGGCGCCTTCGCCGCCGCGCAGCAGTGCCTCGATCGAGTTGTCGTTGTCGGCCTCTTCCTCCTCGCGGCCCTCCGGCGCGGCAAGCGCCCGGATGGCGGGCTTCAGGCCGAACCAGATCACGAGAACCGCGACGACGAGGATGGTGAGCGCGTTGATGAGCGTGCCGGACTGGCGCATGAACATCTCGCCGAGACCCGGGCCCGGAACCGGCTCCAGGCTTCCGGCCGCGTCCACGAAGTCCACCGCCGTCACTTTCAGCTGGTCGCCGCGCTGCTCGGAATAGCCCGAGGCCGAGGCGACGAGGGCTTCGATCTCGGCGACGCGGGCATCGATATCGGCATCCGTCGCGTTCTCGCCGATGCTGGCGGCGAGCCTCTGGCGGTTGAGGACGACGGCGATGGAGAGCTTCTCGACCTCGTAGCCTTCCGATGTCGTCTGGACGGTCTTCTCGTTGATCTCGTAATTGGTGAGTTCCTCGCGCCGCTCGCGGGCATCGGAGGAGGTCTCGCCGCCATTGGCGCCCGCAACCTCGTCGGCGGCCTGGATGTCCTGCTGGATGCCGACGGGCTGGTTCTGGGTGGCGTTCTGGCTCTGGTCGCTCTCCTTGATGGCGCGCACGGAGCGCTCGATCCGGCTTTCGGGATCGAAGATGCGCTCGGAGGTCTGGCGGCGATCGGTGTTGAGGCGGGCGGCGACCGAGGTCTGGAAGTTGCCGACGCCGAGATAGGGCGCGAGCGTGCGGCGGATCGCCTCCTCGACGCTGCCCGACATGATCTTCTCGATGCCGAACAGCTTGCTCGGGGCATTCGACATCGAGTCGTCGCCGGAGGCAAGCAGCGTGCCGTCGGAGTTGAGGATCGTCACCTCCTGGGGCGACATGCCGGGAATGGCGGCCGCAACGAGCGAGCGGATGGCGTTGGCGGAGGTGAAGTCCTCGGAGGCGTCCGTGCGAATCACAACGCTCGCCGATGGCTTGCGCCGCTCGCGCCGGAACGAGCCCTCGTCGGGCAGCACGATGTGGACGCGGGCCGCGCGCACATGGGCAAGGCTCTGGATGGTGCGGGCGATCTCGCCTTCGAGCGCCCTCACCCGCGTCACCTCCTGCATGAAGGAGGTGAGGCCGATCGAACCGATATTGTCGAACAGCTCGTAGCCGGCGTTCTCCGAACGCGGCAGGCCCTTTTCGGCAAGCAGCATGCGGGCGGGGCCGGTCTGGGAGAAGGGCGTCTTCACCGCGTCGCCCTCGGCCGAGACGTCGAAGGGAATGCCGGCCTCGGTCAGCGCCGCGCCGATGCGCGTCACGTCCTGCCGGTCGAGGCCGGAATAGAGCGTCTCCATGTCGGGCCGCGACAGGTAATAGCTGCCGAGCCCCACGATGGCGAGGACGAGAGCCCCGACGAGCCCGAGGGCCGCGAGCTTTCGCGGTCCGAGCTGGCCGAGATTGGAGACGATCTGTTGTGCCTGTCCGCCCAGAAGACCGGCCATGACGCACCCCGCTATTGAAGCTTAAGAATTGGTTACCCGGCGGGGACCATGCGGGTGAAAGCTTGCGCGAAACCCCGGTTAACAAAGGGTTAACGCGTCGAAAGGGGGAGCGGATCGGGGGACCTGGCATGGGGCCTGCTTCACGTGAAACAGCGGCAGAGCGGCCCGGCGGACGGGAAACGGCGCGATCGGCGCCCTCTCCTTTGCCTAGCCCCCCTCGCCTCGCCTCGCGCCCGGCACCGGCGCCACCGGATGCTCCTGCGCCCGCGTACCGGATGCCCCAACGCGAAAAGGCCCGGCGGTGAGCCGGGCCTTTCCGATGCTGTCCGAGACAGTCGCGTTCCGATTAACGGAAGAGCGAGAGCAGCGACTGCGAGGAGTTGTTCGCCATGGAGAGCGACTGCACACCGAGCTGCTGCTGGGTCTGGAGCGCCTTGAGGCGGGTGGACTCTTCGGTCATGTCGGCGTCGACGAGCGTGCCGATGCCCTTCTCGATCGTGTTGTTCAGCTTGGACAGGAAGTCCTGCTGCATGTCGATACGCGAGGACACCGAACCGAGGGTCGAGGCAGCGCTGGTCACGTTCTCGATCGCCGCATCGACGATGTTGACGTAGGCGGTCAGCACTTCCTTGATGTCGGCCGAAGTCTCGACGCCGCGCGCCTTGAGGCCGGCCTTGGAGATGTCGATCTCGGCGACCGAGATCATCGCTTCGGTACCAGCCTGCGGCTCGGCGGAGTCGGCAGTCGCCTTGATGTCCTTGATGGCGATCTTCTCGGTACCGTTCGTCGCGGTATCGAAAGTGAACGACACGGCGCCGCTGCCCAGGGATCCGACCGTGATGCCGGTGATCGGCTCTCCGGCCGTACCGGCGCCTGCTGCAACCGTTGCACCAGCCGCGTTCACGAAGGTGGCCGCGTCGCCGTTGCCGTCCGGATCCTTCAGCGCCTGGATCATGACCTGCTGGAATTCGGACGCGGAGTTGATCTTGCCGTCGGTCGTTCCAAGAGCGGCGCTGATCGTCGCTTTGGTGATCTTGACGTCCTTGGTAGCCGTCGTTTCGGCACCGGACGCACCCGTCGTCAGATCGATCTTGAACGCGATGTTGGCATCGCCGGTCAGCTGCATCGGACCGGTGAAGGCATCCATCTGGGCGGTTGCCTTCTCGAAGGTCCGCGTTGCAGTTGCGGCGGCTCCGATGACGGCGGCGTTAGCCGCTGTGAATGAAGCGTTGTCCGTAGCGGCTGCATCTTCGTTCGGACCAGACGTAGCCGTAACGCCCGTGACGGTAACTCGCGACTTCGCACCTTCCGTCGTCGACTCGTAGGTCAGGACCGACTTGCCTGCAGTCGTGCCACCGGCTGCGGTACCGACCTTCACATTGGTGATGCCCGCATCGGTCATCGCCTGCTGGACGACCTTCGCCATCTCTTCGGCGTTCTGGATCGTGATGCTGTCGGAGGTGTTGTTCAGAGCGGTCTGGACCGTTCCGAGCGCGATCGTCACCTTGGTCGTCTTGGCCGTCACTCCATCGGCCTGAAGGGCACCATCCACCCGCACGTCGAAGGTGATCTTATCGCCCTGGTTGTTGAAAGTGATCTTCGAGGCACCGTCGACGTCGTATTCCGCACCCGACTTGACGGTGGCAACACCCACCGAGTCGGAACCGACCTTCAGACCGCCGGCCGCGAGCTGAGCGCGCGAGTCCTTGCCGCCGAGGGTCAGGGACGTGCCGTCGGCGCTCTTCAGGACGGCCTGTGCGTCGACGATACCGCCCTTCTCGCCCGATGCGGCCTTGTCGAACAGCTTCAGGTCATCGAGGTTGATCTTGACCGAACCGAGCGAGATCGCATTGCCGCTCTTGGAGTAGGACGAAACGACCGAGGTCTCGCCGGAATAGGTCTTCGAGCTGGAGTCGACCGAAAGCCAGTTGGCGCCGGAGAAGGAGGCGGCTTCCGAGATGCTCTTCAGCTGCTTCTGGAGCTCGCCGATTTCCGACTGCACCTTGTCGAGGTCGACACCGTCCTGGGTGGCGGCGGTGAGCTTGTTCTTGATCTCGTTGAGAACGTCCTTGGAGGCCGTCAGACCCGTATAGGCCGTGTCGACGGTGGCGGCGCCGAGGCCGAGCGCGTCCTGAACGGCCGAGATCGAGGCGCTGTCGGAACGCATCGTGGTCGCGATCGACCAGTAGGCGGCGTTGTCCTTGGCTTCTGCGACGCGGAAACCGGTCGAGATGCGGTTCTGCGTCTCGTCCATCGCGCTGTTGGTCGCCTGCAGGGTCTGCAGAGCGGTCATGGCGGCGACGTTGGTATTGATGGAGGTCATAGTCGAACTGTCCTGTAACTCTGTACGAAGAAGGACATGCCAGTATCGTGGCCCAACGGAGCGGCATCATGCCTTCGATTGACTTCAGTCTTACATCGATCCGTTGAGGAGAGTTCTAGGTCATCCGCCTTTTCAGAATGTAAACAGCCGGTGATCCGGGCGCTTTTCACCGTCGTTCGCGTATTTATGGTTAACCAAGTCTTGCATGCCCTTCGGGACCCTGTCGGGGATCGCGGTTCCCTTGCGGACCGGCGGATCAACGCAAAACAGGCCCGACGTTTCCGCCGGGCCTCTGGTCGTTCGTGGGGAATGGGCGGCTCTTTACTGGAAGAGCTGCATCAGCGCCTGGGACGACTGGTTGGCGATCGACAGGGACTGAACGCCCAGCTGCTGCTGGGTCTGGAGCGCCTTGAGGCGGGTCGATTCCTCGGTCATGTCGGCATCGACCAGGGTGCCGATGCCCTTGTCGATCGTATCGGTGAGCTTCGACAGGAAGTTCTGCTGCATCTCGATGCGGTTCGTCACCGAACCCAGCGTCGAGGCGGCCGTCGTGACCTTCTCGATGGCGGTGTCCACGACGTTGATATAGGCGCTCAGCACTTCCTGAATATCCGCCTTGGAGGTCGCGCCGCGCTTGTTGAGGGCATCGGTCGAGACGTCGATATCGGCGATCGAGATCTGCGCGGCCGTCGTCGCCTTGCTGTCCGTCGTATCCTTCTTCGTGATCACCTCGGAGATCACGATCTTGGAGCCGGTCGAGGTATCCTGGCTTGTGAAGGTAACGGCGCCGTTCGCGAGTGAGCCGACCGTGACGTTGGTGATGGCGTCCGCAGCGCTTCCATCATTGTTCGGGTCACCGAGTGCCGTGAGAACGACACGCTGGAATTCGTAGGCGCTGTTGATCTTCCCGTCGGTCGTGCCGAGTGCGTTTCCGATCGTCGTCTTGTCGATCTTGACCGTCGTCGGCGTCGTGGCGCCGTCGACAGTGATCTGGAAGGAGATCTCGGCCGTTCCGGTCAGCTGCATCGGACCTGCAAACTGATCCATCTTCGCAACGGCCGGCTGGTAGGTGGCCGTACCGGTCGTCAGGGCGACGTTAGCGGGAATGAAGGCTGCGTCAGCCGCGCCGCCATTGTTTGCAGTCGGAGTGGCGACCTGGACGCTTCCCTTGTCGGAAGTGAAGGTCAGGGCCTGCTTGCCGGCGGCCGTTCCGACCTTCGTGCCGACGGTGACACCCGTCACGCCGGCATCGCTCAGGGCCTGGCGAACGACCTTCGCATATTCTTCCGCGTTCTGGATGGTGATCGAGTTCGCGGAGTTGTCGAGCGCGGTCTGGACCGTGCCGCGCGCGATCGCGACGGTCTTCGTCGTCGGGGGCGTGGTATCGCCGTAGGTGATGTCGAAGGTGATCTTGTCGCCGATATCGTCGAAGGTCAGCTTGGCCGTACCGCTCGCATCATAGTCGGTGGTCGAAGCCGCGATCGCCTTGCCCGCACCGGCGTCCTGCGCCTTCAGGCCACCCGTACCGACTTCCGCCGTCGAGGACGAACCGCCGAATTCGAGCGCCACGCCCTTTCCGTCGACCAGGGTCATCGCCTTGTCGAGAACGCCGGCCTTGGCCGGGTCGTTCTTCGAGTTGGCATCGAAGAGCTTCAGATTGTCGAGATTGACCTTCACCGAGCCGAGGGCGATCGCACCCGCACCCACCCGCGAGAAGGAGGAGACGATGGAGGTTTCCGAGGAATAGCTCGCTTCGGCCGAATTGACCGAGAGCCAGTTGGCGCCCGAGAAGCTCGCCGAATCGGCGATGCTCTTCATCTGCTTCTGAAGCTCGCCGATCTCCGACTGGACCTTGGAGCGATCGACGCCGTCCTGGGTCGCGGCGGTCAGCTTGGCCTTGATCTCGACCAGCACGTCCTTGATCGAGGTCATACCCGTATAGGCGGTGTCGACGGTCGCAGCACCGAGGCCGAGGGCGTCGGTCACCGCGCTCAGGGACTGGTTGTCGGAGCGCATGGTGGTCGCGATCGACCAGTAGGCGGCGTTGTCTTTGGCTTCCGAGACGCGGTAGCCCGTCGAGATACGGTTCTGCGTCGCTTCCATCATCGAATTCGTGCTCTGCAGGGTCTGCAGGGCGGTCATCGCCGCGACGTTGGTGTTGATGCTGGTCATAAGAGTCTTGCCCTGATTTTCGAGCGCCCCTCATGGGCCTGTAAGGAATGGGAACCGTCGCTTCATGCAACGTCTCGTTCGGGAGCCAGTGATAGGCCGTTAAGGTTAACGATCGGTTGCCGGAGGCGTTAAGGAATGGCGGCCGAGGATATTTCGCGGGCAAATTCCGTTCCCGCCTCCTGCCCAGATGCCTTACCGCCACGCACCGCCGGCGATTGACACCGCCGCCCCGGGGCCTATCAAACGGCGGAACCACAAATGCCGGCCGAAGGCCGCGCTCAACGAGGCAGAGAGGACGCCATGGACATTTCGAAGATTTCACGGGGCAAGAACCCGCCGGACGAGCTCAACGTCATCATCGAGGTGCCGATGGGCGGCGAACCGGTGAAATACGAGATGGACAAGGAATCGGGCGCCCTCTTCGTCGACCGCATCTTGTTCACGCCCATGCGTTATCCGGGCAATTACGGCTTCGTGCCGCACACGCTCTCCGACGACGGCGACCCGATCGACGTCCTCGTTCTCAACGACCGTCCCTTCGTGCCGGGCTCGGTGCTTCCCTGCCGGCCGATCGGCGTTCTCGTGATGGAGGACGATGGCGGCCAGGACGAGAAGGTCATCGCGGTGCCCACCTCCAAGATGACCCGCCAGTACGAGAACGTGAAGACCGCCACGGACATGCCGGAGATTCTTCTCAAGCAGGTCGGGCACTTCTTCGAGCACTACAAGGATCTGGAGCCCGGCAAATGGGTGAAGATCCACGAATGGGGCGATGTGGAAAAGGCCCGCGCCATGATCAGCAAGGCGGTGGAACGCTACGAGGCGAAGGGCGCGTAAGTTCTCATCGCGGCGGCATTCCCGCCATGTTCCGGGGCCCGGACGGATTGAACTCCGGGCCTTCTGGCCGGCGACGCGATGTCGCGCCGCCGGCCTCGATCGGCGTTTTCGCGGAACGTTCGATGCGCGTTCCGATTCCCTCCTTCGACGAACCGCCATCTGCGACAGACGAAGGAGCAGGACATGTCCGAGAACACCCAGACGAACGAGCGCATCACCATCGAGAAGGCCGGCCATCCGGTCAGTATCACCTTCGAGGGCGCGGTGCTCGCCAGCACGAAGGATGCGCTCGTCCTGAAGGAAAAGGGCTACGACCCGGTCTATTACATTCCGAAGGACCACGTCGCCATGCCGTTCCTGAAGGAGAGCGAGACGAAGACCACCTGCCCGCACAAGGGCGAGGCGCGCTACTGGAACATCTCCGCCGAAGGCAAGGCGGCCCCGGACGCGGTCTGGGCCTATGACGAGCCCTATGGCGCCGTCCGGGACATCGCCGGCCATGTGGCCTTCGACCGGTCCAAGGTGACGATCGACGACGGCAAGTAGGCCTCCACAGCATCGGACCGAAACGTGGACCCGGTTTTCGGGCCATCCGATGCGTCAGCAAGAAACAGGAGCCCGGCCCGGCTCAAGGGCCGGGACTTGGGCCGTAAGTCCGCGAAACTCTTCCCTTCCCTCCCCTCCTCTGCGGCAATCGTCCCGCCTCCATGCAAGATCGCCCCGGCCGAGTCCTCTTGGAGACCCGGCCGGGGCGATGTCATCGAAGTTTTGCAACTGGCTGCCGATAGGACTTACTGGGTCGCGGTGCCGGTCTTGTTCTGGTGGCCGCTATTGGACGCCGTGTCCTGCGAGGCCGCACCGGTCGTGGACTGGTCCTGAGACTTGGCGTTCGCCGTCTTCGAACCGCTGTCGGGCACGCCGACCGCATCCATCTCGGCCACCACCACGTTGTCGGAGACCTTCTTCAGTTCCAGATTGGCCTCGTAGTACTTGTCGGCCTTCAGGTCGTTCTGGGCCTGCTGCACGTCCTGGATGGTCTGGTCGAGCGGCACCATGGCGACGGCGAAGTCGACATCGACGCCGGCAAGCTTCAGCTGTTCCTTGGCACCCTGCGCATCACCGGCCTTCATGGCGGCGTTCGCCTTGGTCACGGCCGCGTTGTTGGTGTCGGAGACCTGGTAGTCGGCGCCGAGGATCACCTGACCGTCGATCGGCAGCCAGACCTGCGTATCGCCTGACGCGGACGTCTTCGACGCATCCGCGCTCTGGGTCGCGGTCTTCGCGGTGTCGGATGTCTTCGCGGTATCGGCGGGATGCGCCTTGGCGTCCATCGTCACCAGTTCGGAATGGGCCTTCTCGAAGGCGCTGCCGTCGGTCTTGGCGGACTGGAGCTGCTGGACCGCCTGATCGACCAGCTTCGTGGCCATGTCGGTCTTGCCGTCGAAGATCGCGACGCGGGCCATCTGGACGTTGCGGAAGGCCTGGACGCCATCTTCGGAGAGTTTCTGGAAGTCCTTGGAGACCGTCATATCCTGCTGATCGGTCATCGAGGACTGCTGCTGCGACTGGGCCTGGGCATTGGCCTCGCTGGCGGCGAAGGCGACGGGCGACAGGGCGGTCGCGCCGACGAGGACCAGGGCGAAAGCGGATTTCATGAACATGGGAGTTCTCCAGATCTTGCGACGGATCGGCTGCGGGGTCCGTTCCAAAGGGCCGCGCTCAAGTCATCCGACAGCAGGAGAACCGCGCGCGCCGCCTGACGTTGCGTTACAAAACGGTCATGACCGATTTGTAATTCGCATCGGACCCTCGCGCCGCCGCAAGACCCGCTCGCCCCGCCTAACGGTCGCTGTGGCCGAGATCGCGGGCCGGATCGAGCCGATCGCGCACGCGCTGTTTCAGCACCTTCGCCTCCGGAAAGCCGCCATCGGCCTTGCGCTCCCAGATCGTCTCGGTGCCGTAGACGATTTCGAAATGCCCGCCGGTCGCCGGAACCAGGGCGACCTCGCCAAGATCGGCGCCGAAGGTGGAGAGGAGTTCCTGCGCCATCCAGGCGGCCCGAAGCAGCCACTGGCACTGGGTGCAGTAGTGAATCGCGATGCGGGGTTTGAGCTGATCGTCTTCGGGTGTCATGTCTCTATGTCCAGTCATGATGATCGTCGGCTGTCTTGGCGCAGGCGTAATCGGGCGCTTCGTCCACCCTACGCCCTTCGCCGCAAGATTCGACCAGTAGCAGAAGGACGTGCATGTCGACGAAGAAACCCAGCCAGGACGACAGCGTCGAGAACGATTCCCTGAAGGCTTGCGAGACGGACGAGGCGGCGGAGAAGGACGCCGACGGCGAGGAGGCGGAAGAAGAGGAAGAGGAGGACGGCCACGAACCGGTCAAGGAGACGCGCAAGACCGCGATCGGCCGCCTTCGCCTGAAGCTCAGGGCCCTCTATCACGGGCATAGCGATGCGGCGACACGCTTCCAGGCGGTCATCCTCATCGTCGATCTCGCGATCATCGCGCTCTTCGTGGTGACGCCGGTGCTTCGCGGCACGGAATACTATCTGCCCATCGACTACACGGTCGCGGCGATCCTCGCCTGCGATCTCATCGCCCGGGCGACGGCGACCCGGAACCTCAGGCGCTGGTTCCGCCAGCCCTTCGTCGTCCTCGATTTCGTCATCCTCGCCACCCTCGTGTTTCCCGAAACCTTCATCAATTTCGGTTTCCTGCGGATCGTGCGGCTCTGGTCCCTGTCTCGCAGCGGCGCCTTGTGGCGGCCGTTGCGCCGCTCCCACTACGCCGAATACGAATTGCCGATGAAGGCGCTGGTCAACCTCGTCACCTTCCTGTTCCTGGCGACCGGCTTCATCTACACCTTCTTCTTTCGCCAGACCTCCGGGCTCGAGGGCTATCTCGACGCGCTCTATTTCACCGTCGCATCGGTGACGACCACCGGCTATGGCGACATCACCCTCGATGGTCCGGGCGGGAAGCTGACCGCGATCGTCATCATGATCATCGGCATCTCGCTGTTCTTCAACCTCGCCCAGGCGGTCTTCAAGCCGCCCAAGGTCAGCTATCAATGTCCGTCCTGCGGACTGCAGCGCCACGATCCCGATGCCGTGCACTGCAAGGCGTGCGGCGAGAAGCTGAACATTCCCAATCCCGACGGCTGATCGCGCGGACCCGTGCGGGTTTTTCCGTGCGTGGCGGAGAGGGACGAGGACGGATCGGTCCCGCTGCGGCGGGCCGGAAGCTGCCCGCATAGCCTCCGCGACCGGGAGCGCCTTGCGGAATGTGGGACGGACGTCCCGCAAGGGGGACACGCGTTGGGTCCATCCGAACGAAGGTGGAAGGTGCGTTTCGTCCCTGCCGAGCTCTGCCGGAGCCATAGGGTTCGCTTCCCCTTTCGCGGCGGGGGCGAGACCAGACGCAAAAAAGCCGAACCTCACGGCCCGGCTGTCCTGCCTCAATTCCAAGAAACTGTCCCGCTCCTCTCCTGTCGAAGGCGGGACGGATGGCCGGGAGAGAGCCGGGCGACCCTTTCGGACCGATCCCCGATTCCTCGGGGCTCGCTCATCCCCGGCGGAAGCGTCACTCATACATAGGCGGAGCGGTCGCTATTGGTCTCGAGCAGGGCCGAGCGCAGCTTTTCGAGGGCGCGGGTCTCGATCTGGCGGACGCGCTCCTTGGAGATGCCGAGCTTGGTGCCGAGGGCTTCCAGCGTCGCCCCGTCGTCCTGGAGCCGGCGCTCGCGGATGATCTTCAGTTCGCGCTCCGACAGGACGTCGAGGGCATTGGTGAGCCAGGTCACCCGGCGCTCGTCGTCGATGGAGACCGACACCGTCTCGTCCGGCAGCGGATCGTCGGCGACGAGGAAGTCCTGACGGTCGGCGCTGCCGGACTCGTCATCGAGAAGCGGGGCGTTGAGGGAGGAATCGGGACCCGACAGGCGCGAATCCATCAGCGCGACATCGCTTTCCGAAACCTTCAGCGCGCCGGCGATCTCACGATACATGGCGCTGCCGCTGATCGGCTCGGCGCCTTGGCTGAGCCGGGCGCGCAGCCGGCGCAGATTGAAGAAGAGGGCCTTCTGGGCCGACGAGGTTCCGCCGCGCACGATGGACCAGTTGCGCAGGATGTAGTCCTGGATCGAAGCGCGGATCCACCAGGTCGCATAGGTGGAGAACCGCACCTCGCGCTCGGGCTCGAAGCGGGCGGCCGCCTCCAAGAGGCCGACATGCCCCTCTTGGATGAGGTCGTTCATCGCGAGACCGAAGTGCCGGAACTTGGAGGCCATCGAGATCACGAGACGCATATGGGCGGAGGTGATCTTGTGGAGCGCTTCCTGGTCCCGGTTCTCCTTCCAGCGCACGGCGAGTTCGTATTCCTCCTCGCGCTCCAGATAGGGCGCAGCCATTGCGGCTCGGATCATCGTGCGGCGTGCGGACTGAGACTTCATGATATCCCTCCGGTGAAGCGTTCCTGGCGAGCTGCCAATAAACGTTACGCCACGTGCGCAACGTTCCGGTGATGGCGTAATGCGCCATGGCGGAGGAACGTTCCCGGAGCTGGAAACTTTTTTACGAGATGTAGAGGAGATCGTGTCTGGGGCAAGACAATCGGCGGATTCTGAAGACGTTTCGGGCGCACAGGGCCACGGATGCGAGGGCTGAGCCTCTCGGCAGTCAAGTCGCGGAACCGATCTGATCCGGGAAGGCCGCTGGACTTGTCGTGCCGCCGCCTTAGGGACGAGGGGGACAATGCCGGAAAGCCGCGTCGCAATCAACCCCGCATGAATCGAGGGCCCTCTCGAAGCCCAAGCCGGCGCATCCGCCGGTCCGCCGGTCCGCCGAGCCTCCGCCGACCCAGGCACCGAAAACGCCTCGCACGAAAAAAGCCGGCTCCTTTCGGAGACCGGCTTTTTTCAAGAAGGACAGCGGAACGCTGCCCGGATCGTCGGCTCAGGCAGCCTCGTCCTTGGCGGCCGCATCGTTGTCGGCGGAGGCATCGGTCTCGACGTCGTCGGCCTCGTCCTCTTCGTCGACCTTGGCGCCGCGCTTGGGACCCTTGTTGAGGTTCTCCTCGATGAGGCGGACCGCCTCGGTCTCGGAGACCTCGTTCACGGCGGCGAGCTCGCGCGCCATGCGGCCGAGCGCCGCCTCATAGAGCTGGCGTTCCGAATAGGACTGCTCGGGCTGGGTGTCGGCACGGTAGAGATCGCGGACCACTTCGGCGATCTGGATCAGGTCGCCCGAATTGATCTTCGCATCGTATTCCTGCGCCCGGCGGCTCCACATGGTCTTCTTGACCCGCGCGCGACCCTGCACGACCTTGAGAGCGCGATCGACGAAATCCGTCTCCGAGAGCTTGCGCATGCCCACGGCCTGGGCTTTCGCCACCGGCACCTTGAGGCGCATCTTGTCCTTCTCGAAGTCCACGACGAAGAGTTCGAGCTTCATCCCGGCGACTTCCTGCTCCTCGATCGCGACGATCTTGCCGACCCCGTGGGCCGGATAGACGATGCTTTCGCCGGTTTTGAAGCCTTTGCCTGCGGACGCCTTCTTTGGGCTACTCATACGCTTTCAAACTCCTTCTTGTGCCGGGCCATGACAGCCGCTAGACACGAACGGCGGGTCATCCGCCGGTTTGATTCAAATCCATCGGATGACGGATCGACGTTCGGTTGCACTCGCCCCGAAGGCATGCCGCAAGAGGACGAAGGCTCGACTGACGAGCCGGAATTCGTCCCTTTTTCGGATGTGTCTGACGGCGCGCCCCTCTTGCGCACGATGCGGTGCAAAAATCCGACTGCCCGACCGTTGACAAAGCATACCGCAAAACGCCGCAAATCTCAACTTGAATGTGTCTTGCGCCGCCTTATGGTGTCAGGTCTTCTTGACACGCCGTCCCGTACGTCTCCGCGACAAGTGCAGTGCAATATCCTCGCGGGCATCCTTCCCCGCCATGGCGGGGCGATCGCCCCCTCCAATCGAGGCACGGACGCTGCCGCGGCCGAACCGGGTGGTTTCAAATTGACCCGATCCCCAACACTCGCTACTTCCGCCCCATGACGATCAAGCCACTCATCATCCTGCCCGATCCGGTCCTGCGCCAGGTGTCCGAGCCGATCGTGCGCGTCGACGACGCCCTCAAGCGATTTGCGGACGACATGCTGGAGACGATGTACGACGCCCCCGGCATCGGGCTCGCCGCCATCCAGGTGGGCGAGCCCCTGCGGATGCTGACCATCGACATATCGAAGGAGGAGGAGGCGCGCGAGCCGCGCGTCTATCTCAATCCCGAGATCGTCTCGTCGAGCGCCGATCTCAGCACCTACGAAGAGGGCTGCCTCTCGATCCCCGACTATTTCGCGGAGGTCGAACGCCCGGCCAGCGTGACCGTGCGCTATCTCGGCCTCGACGGCGAGATGCACGAGGAGGAGGCAGACGGCATCCTCGCGACCTGCCTGCAGCACGAGGTGGACCATCTCAACGGCGTCCTCTTCATCGACTATCTGTCGAAGCTGAAGCGCGACATGGTGATCAAGAAGTTCACCAAGGCCGCCAAGCTGGCGAAACCGGCGGTTCCCTCCAAGCCCAAGCGCGTCACGGCCTGAGACGCGGCACTCAATCGGCGCCGCAGATCCCGCGCGCGTCCGCTGCGTCGAAATCGAGATAGGCGACCCGTCGCGGCTCGAAGTCGATGGTCCGATCGTTCAGGACACCCGTTCCGGCGAAGAGATCCAGATCGCATTCGATCGGCGCCTCGTCCTGGAGCCGGTCGAAGGACCGGTAGGCGAACCGGCTCACGAGGAACCGGCCGTCCTCGGCGGTGAGCGTCACCTCCTCCTCCCAGGCATTGCGGCCGATCCCGGTATTCTGCGTGCCCACCCGAAGCGAGCCGTCCTCAAGGGCCGTCAGCGTCGGAACCTGGCCAGCGAGCGGCGAGGACCATGCGGCGATACGGCCGGGCGCTTGGAGCACCACGCCGAGCCAGCCGGGCGGCAGGTCGTCCGACTTGCCCTCCATGAGAATGTAGAGATCGGCGCCCTCGGCGCTTTCATCTGCCGGCAGCACGATCATCGCCGCATCGCGCGAACCGTCGCGATCGAAATCGCCGGTCGCGACGGCCGCGATGTCCGAGGCGGAGAACGAGGCCTGCGATCCCGTCTCGCCCTCTGCGGCGGCGCCCGACGCGGAGATTGCGAGAAGAGCGGCCAGACAGGCCGGACGGGCGGCGCGGACGAAACAGGGCAGCGCGATGGGCATCGGATCCTCCGATCGGGATGCGGCAGGGACCGGCTTGCCGCTCGGCCGGGCCGGACGTAGAAGAAGGACGGGCAAGGCATCCGCGAGGCGGCAAGGCAGGCTGCCCGTTCGGCATCATTCCTACACGAAGACCGCCGGTCCGCGCGAGATCCGTTCCGCGAGGCTTACCGAGCGGACCGAGGGCCGCAGAGCATGACCTCATCCCGATCCCCGGCACCCCGACGCGAACCCGGCGCGGAGTCGCGCTACGCGACGACCATCGCCATCACGGCCGGCTGCCTCATCGCCCTCCTCACCTTCGGGCCGCGCTCGGCCGTCGGTTTCTTCCAGCTTCCGATGATCACAGACCGCGGCTGGACGCGCGAGGACTTTGCGCTCGCCATCGCCGTCCAGAACCTCTTCTGGGGCGCCGGCCAGCCGATCTTCGGCGCGATCGCCGACAAGTTCGGCACCGCCAAGGTGCTGATCCTGTCCGGTCTGCTCTATTCCAGCGGCCTTGCGGTCACCGCGATCGGCGAGGCCCCGGTCTGGCTCCTCATCGGCCAGGGGCTTCTCGTCGGCCTCGGCATCGCGGCCGGCTCCTTCGGCATCGTGCTCGCCGCCTTCGCCCGCCGCGTGACGCCCGAGCAGCGCTCCTTCGTCTTCGGTCTCGGCACGGCGGCAGGCTCGGCCGGCATGTTCGTCTTCGCGCCCTTCACCCGCGGCCTCATCGACGCCTTCGGCTGGGTCGACGCGCTGTTCGTGATGGCCGGCACCATGCTGATCATCCCGCTCCTCGCCATCGCCCTGCGCGGTGCGCCGAAGATCGGGTCCGCGCTCTCGACCACGCAGATCGAGCAGAGCATGGGCGAGGCGCTGCGCGAGGCCTTCGCGACGCGGGGCTATCTTCTCCTCACCAGCGGCTTCTTCGTCTGCGGTTTCCAGGTGGCCTTCATTACCGCCCATTTCCCGGCCTTCCTCGCCGATCGGGGCATCGCGCCGCAATGGGCCGTGGTGGGCATGGCGCTGATCGGCTTCTTCAACATCATCGGCAGCCTGACCTCGGGCGTCCTCGGCCAGAAGCACGCCAAACCGATCCTCCTCGCCCTCATCTATATCGGCCGGTCCATCGCCGTGACGGCCTTTCTCCTGATGCCGATCACGCCGGCGAGCGTCGTCGTCTTCTCCATGGTGATGGGCCTGTTGTGGCTGTCCACCGTGCCGCCCACCAATGCGCTCGTCGCGATCATGTTCGGCACGAAGTATCTCGGCCTTCTCGGCGGCGCGGTCTTCTTCTCCCATCAGGTCGGCTCGTTCCTGGGGGTCTGGCTCGGCGGCTATCTGCGCGAGACGACCGGCAGCTACGACGCGGTCTGGTGGATGGGCGTCGCGCTCGGCCTCTTTGCGGCCCTCGTCCACTGGCCGATCCGGGAGGAGCCCGCACCGCGCCTCGCCGCCGCCGAATGAGGCGGGGCCCGCGATGATGCTCTTCAGGCGGTGAGGCTCTTCACTCGGAACCGCTCGCGGCCGAGATGAAGGAGAGGCGGGCGAGCGGCTCGTCCAGGCCGCGCGGCTCGTAGATGTGGCGCGCGAGGAAGTACCGGGTCATCGCGAATCCTTCGCGAAGGGCCGCCCCGTCGGCGGCCCGGCCGCTCGCGGTGAGAAAGCCCGGCAGAGCCAGCAGCTTGTCGCGATAGGGCTCGCCCGGCTCGCGGCCGACCGCCCGCCCGCTCTTGGGCGAGACATAGACGAGATCCACCGTCGCGCCACTTGCCGCGCACCGGGCAAGATCGAGGCCGAAGCCCAGCTCCTCCAGCACTGCGAGTTCGAAGCGCAGCATCAGTTCGCCCGCCGTCAGCCGTTCGCCGCCCAGATTGTCGAGAAGAACGAGAAATCCGTCATAGAGACGCGCATGGGGCTCGCGCTCGGCCAGAAGCCGAAGATGGCTCGCGGCAAGCTGCACGCCGTTCAGCCCGATGGCGGTCTCCATCAACTGGCCGGCGCGCGAGTGGGCCGGCTCCAGCGAAAACGCGCCCATATGCTCGTCAAGCCGGGCGCGCCAGTGGACCGCGACCGAATTGCCCGGCTGGAGAACGGCCCGCATGGCGCGCGAGCGCCCGCCGCGCACGAGACCCAGATGCCGGCCGCGCGAGCGCGTCATGAGTTCGGCGATCACGCTGGTCTCGCCATGGCGCTTGACGCCGAGGACGACCCCCTCCTCCCGCCATTCCATGATCCGGTCCTTCCGCTTGCAATTCTCGGCCGGTCCAAGGGCGCACGCGCATCGCCTTGGAAGGACGAGCGTGCAACTCGCCGACGCCTCGTCTCGGTCGCGATCGCCGCAGGAGAGGCGAGGCCATGGTGCCGTTCACCCATATAGACGGTGAGAACAATGCCCGCATCCGGCAAGCGTTGCGCTTCACGGCTTTGGCATCGGCGACCTCCCCAGAAACCGACGGTCAGGCTGATTGATGCCGGGGAAGCCTGTGGTCAGGGGCGCGAGGACTGGAGCCGACCTGTTCACCGCGGTCGCGGGCCGAACCGTTCTATTCCGAAGTGGGCAGAAGGCACTGCGATAGAACACGTTGATTCTGTTTCAGAAACAAGATTCGAATGGTGGAATGGGTGGTTAGTTCACGGTCTGCTTTCCGGCGGCAATGTGGAATAGCTGCCGTTTTGATCACGCCTTAGGCCGAACCCCATACGCGTCGTACGCGCCCTGCATGCGCTCACCCTCGCTACGATCCGGAAACAGTTTGTAGCTGGGAGCTCAAATGCGGGCGACCTGTTCCACCTCAACGCAGATGATGTTTCGGATCGGGAAGTCCGCCCCGGCCATTCGCAGAAGTTCCGCGCCTAATTCGAGGAAGCTCGGGTCCTGCTGCTGAACGATCTTAGCTCGACCCGTGAGCTTGAACCCGCGTTGACGAAACACGTCCACGAAGCTCACGCAGACCTTTGGCTGGGCCTGCACATTGCGGACGCTGCCGGACGAGGCGATATCCGCGATTACGACGCGATCATCGCCATAGCTCGTGAAAATTTCCTTCGGGGTCACGTTTGGAGTGCCTTGGTCGTCGACCGTTGCCAGCCAGCAAAGCACTGAGTTCCGTATGTCCAGCCTGACTACCTCGTTGATCTTCATCGATCGAGAGTGGCTCAAAGCTTCTCGGAGATCAGACGCAAGCCGAAAGCGGCCAGCACCGTGCCGATCGCCCTCTCGATCCAAAGACCGAAGCGCTCATAGGCGGCTCGGGCAGGACGGGACGTTAGGAGACCGATGACGAACCCATACCAAAGGATCTCCAGTGCGAATCCACCTGCGAGGATCGCAAGCTTTGCCCAAAGAGCGGTATCGGGCGGCACGGCGACAGCATAGAGACCGATAAAGAAGGCGATGCCTTTTGGGTTCGAAAGGTTGACGATAAGGCCCATTCGCAACCCTCGCAACGTACCGATGGGCGCACCGCGCTCCCGAAGGGTAGCGGAGTGTTGGCTACCCAGCCAAGCCGTGATGCCGAGATAGATGAGGTAACATCCGCCTGCGATTTGAATCAGGCTCGCCAGCCAGCCGATGCGGGTCAAAACCAAGGCCAGTCCCGCCATCGTTAGGCCCGCGTAGAGGGTGGCGGCTATCGCCAGTCCAAACGTCGCCCCGATCGCAGCGGGATGGGCACCGGAAATGGACAGCCGGGAAATGAGCGCAAAGTTCGGACCAGGGCTCACCACCACCGCTGCATAAGGCCCAAGCGCGGTCGCAACGGTCAACAGATCGGGACTCATATGCACTCCGCTCGTTCAGCTATCCAGAGCCGAATGTGAACGAGGCAGGAGATGGTGGCAATGTCCGCTTCTTGGCATCGCTGAAGGGCAAGCGAATGGCTTAGAAGGGTCGAAACTCGCCGATCGCCTATTCGGCCGAAGCTGAAACAGAATTATCAACTCCGCTTCGAAAGCAGAGTGGAACTGCAGACGAGCATCTCGAGTGGCTTTTCACCGCTTTAAAGCGAAGAATCTTCAATCCGGCTCATAGCCAAATTCCACCAAACGACATAGATATAGCTAAGTTAGCTAACAGGATGCCGTGATGCAGGTGACCGTCCACGCCGCCAAGACCCATCTCTCCAAACTGATCGAGGCAGCTCACGCTGGTGAGGAAGTCGTCATCGCCAAAGGCAAGCTCCCAGTGGCGAAGATCGTGCCCATCCCGCAGGGCCGCTTCGCGATCGGTCTTCTGAAGGGCAAACTCACTGGACCGGGACCGGACTTCTTCGAGCCGATGGACGAAAGCGATCTGGCGCTGTGGGAAGGCGCACCGTGACATCCGTTCTTCTCGATACCCATGCCTGGACGTGGTCCCTGACGGGCGACGCCCGCTTTTCGTCAGGGGCGACGGCGGCCGTGATGGAAGCCGAGGCCGTGTTCGTCAGCGCCATCAGCCTGTTCGAGATCGGCCAGAAGGTCCGCCTCAGAAAATGGCCCGAAATGGAGCCGTTCTTGCATCGGCTGATCGATCTGGCAGCTGAGCAGGGCGCTCATCTCATTCCCATATCATCGGAAGCGAGCCTCCTAGCCGCCACGCTGGAATGGGCGCATCGCGATCCGTTCGACCGGATCATCGCCGCGACGACGATGGTTCGTGGTTTGACCTTGATATCGGCCGACACCGCCTTCGACGCCCTTCCAGTCGAACCGAAGTGGCCCGGACGGATCTGGTAAGCTGAAACTGCCCCCGACGGCCAGATTTCACGTCGAGCCATTTCTGGTCATCACAAGCTCAGCGACCTAGAACCACCCCATGGACTGGACCTCCCCGATCGACGCCTATTGCGAGCGCACCGACCCGTCGTTCTGGGCCGAGCCGGTCAATGCCGTCACCAATGCCGCCTTTCTGATCGCGCCGTTTCTCGCATACGCTCTCGCCTCGCGCCGGGCGGGATCGGTGGTCGGGTGGGCCGAACTCGCCCTTTCAGCGATCGTCTTCGTCATCGGCATCGGCTCCTTCCTGTTCCACACCGTCGCCACGCGCTGGGCGGCGCTTGCCGATGTCCTGCCCATCGCCGTCTTCATCTTTTCCTATTTTGCCTATGCCCTGTCGCGCTTCGTCGGCCTCGGCTGGATCGGAACGCTGCTCGCAACGATCCTCTTCCTCGCCGCCTCGCAGCTTGCCGAGCCGGCCTTCGCCTGGGCGGTCGGCTCGTCCGCCGGCTATATGCCGGGCCTTCTTGCAATGCTCGGCATCGGCGGTTTCCTCGTCTCGCGCGCCCATCCGGCCGGCCGGGCGGTCCTCGGCGCGGGGGCGGTCTTCACGCTCTCCCTCGCATTCCGCATCGCCGACGGGCCGGTCTGCGACCATTGGGCGCTCGGCACCCATTTCCTGTGGCACATCCTCAATGCCACGACCCTCGGCCTTCTCCTCTACGCAGCCATGCGCCACGGTCATGGGCATGGGCATGGGCATGGCGGAAACCGCGCCGATTCCCGTTTCGGAACGTAGCGTCACCCGTCCGCTCCCTTCTCTTTCGCGGCAAGGCACCCAAGTTGCGAAACAGGATCCGCCACGGCGCCGAGGAGCGGGCCGCGGCATGTCGGGGCTGCGCAAGCCCTCCACTCGACGAAAGCCGATCATGTCGCAGACGCGCCAGAGCGAAACCTCCGCCGAACCCATTCTCGCCGTTCGAGACGTCTCCAAGACCTATGAGGGCGGCTTCAGGGCCCTCAAGCATGTCGATCTCACCATCCGCAAGGGCGAGATCTTCGCCCTTCTCGGTCCGAACGGGGCCGGCAAGACCACGCTGATCTCCCTCGTCTGCGGTCTCGCCAAGCTTTCCGAAGGCACGATCCACGTGGACGGGCACGACGTGACCCGCGATTTCCGCAAGGCCCGCGCCAAGATCGGCCTCGTTCCCCAGGAGCTGACGACGGACGCCTTCGAAACCGTCTGGAACACCGTGTCCTTCTCGCGCGGCCTGTTCGGCCGCCCCAAGGACCCCGCCGTCATCGAGCGCGTCCTCAAATCCCTGACGCTCTGGGACAAGAAGGACAACAAGCTGCGCACGCTTTCCGGCGGCATGAAGCGGCGCGTCCTCATCGCCAAGGCGCTTGCCCACGAGCCCGAAGTGCTGTTCCTCGACGAGCCGACGGCCGGCGTCGACGTGGCGCTGCGCCGCGAGATGTGGTCGGTCGTCGGCGATCTGCGCGAGACCGGCGTCACCGTCATCCTCACCACCCATTACATCGAGGAGGCGGAGATGATGGCCGACCGGATCGGCGTCATCTCCAAGGGCGAACTCATCCTCGTCGAGAAGAAGGACGAGCTGATGCGCAAGCTCGGCCACAAGGAGCTGACCATCAAGCTCGACAAGCCGCTCGACGCGATCCCCGCCAATCTCGCGGACTACAGGCTCGACCTCTCGGAAGACCGTCTCAGCCTTACCTATTCCTACGACACGACGGCCGAGCGCACCGGCATCGCCTCGCTGATGCGGCTTCTGGCCGAGGACGGCGTGCGCTTCCGCGACATCGTCACCAAGCAATCGAGCCTCGAAGAGATCTTCGTCGGTCTTGTGGAGGACAAGAAATGAACTGGCATGCGGTCAAGGCGATCTACATGTTCGAGATCAACCGGGCGATCCGCACGATCGGCCAGTCGATCATTTCTCCGGTCCTGTCCACCTCGCTCTATTTCATCGTCTTCGGGGCCGCGATCGGCTCGCGGATCAACGAGATCGACGGCGTCTCCTACGGCGCCTTCATCGTGCCGGGGCTGATCATGCTCCAGCTCCTCACCCAATCGATCTCGAACGCGGCCTTCGGCATCTACTTCCCGCGCTTTGCCGGCACGATCTACGAGGTGCTCTCGGCGCCGGTCTCGGCGGTGGAGATCGTTCTCGGCTTCGTCGGTGCGGCAGCGACGAAATCCATCGTCATCGGCCTCATCATCCTTGCGACCGCGACCCTCTTCGTCGATTTCCAGATCGCTCATCCGCTCTGGATGCTGCTCTTCCTGGTGCTGACCGGCTTCACCTTCTCGCTGCTCGGCTTCATCATCGGCATCTGGGCGGACGGGTTCGAACAGCTCCAGCTCGTTCCACTCCTCGTCGTCACGCCCCTCACCTTTCTCGGCGGCACGTTCTATTCGATCGACATGCTGCCGGAGTTCTGGCGCGATGTCAGCCTCTTCAACCCGGTGCTCTATCTCGTCTCGGGCTTCCGCTGGGCGTTCTACGAATCCTCCGACGTGTCGATCCTCGTCAGCCTCTCGATGACCCTCGGCTTCATGGCGGCCGCGATGGCCGTCATCTGGTGGATCTTCAAGACCGGCTGGCGCGTGAAGCCCTGACGCCCGAGCGCCCCGACCCTTTCGTCCAATTCATTCACAAGGAGCCGCCCATGGCCAAGCTCAGCGCCGAGATCGTCCCCGTCACCCCGTTTCAGCAGAACTGCACGATCCTCTTCGACGAGGAGACGAAGACCGGCGTCGTCGTCGATCCGGGCGGCGATGCGCCCGCCATCGCTTCGGCGATCGAGAAGAAGGGCCTCTCCATCGAGGCGATCTGGATCACCCACGGCCATATCGATCATGCGGGCGGGGCGATGGAGCTGAAGGACCTCACCGGCGCTAAGATCGTCGGCCCGCACGAGGCCGACAGGATGCTTCTCGACAATCTCGCCGAACAGGCCAAGATGTTCGGTCTCGGCGGACAGGTGCGCAATTGCGAGCCCGATCGCTGGCTCGAGGAGGGCGACAGGCTCTGCGTCGCCGGCCACGAATTCGACGTCCTGCACACGCCCGGCCACGCGCCGGGGCACGTGGTCTTCGTCAATCATGCAGCGAAATTCGTCGTCATGGGCGACGTCCTGTTCTCCGGATCGATCGGCCGCACCGATCTGCCCGGCGGCGACCACCAGACCCTGCTCGCCTCGATCCGGGACAAGATCCTGCCCCTCGGCGACGATTACAGCTTCCTGTGCGGCCACGGACCGGGCAGCCGCATCGGCGACGAGCGCCGGTCGAACCCGTTCCTGAGAGGCCTTTGAGGCGGAGCAGCCTTTACGACGATGACGGCATCGGGCCGGAACGCAGACCCGGCGTTCGGACCATCCGAAGCATCGGCAATCGATCGGAGGCTCGAAGCCCCTGCCGGCTTCGAGGCTCGTCTTGCATAGCGCTTTCTTCGAAGAGGTCCGGCCCGGTCAGTAGTCCGGCGAAATGCGGATGATCTTCGAGCCGCCGCCGGTGACGATCACGTCGAGACCCGATGGCGGATAGGGACGCCGGTCGAGGCGCTCGCTCTCCACATCGATCACCTTCGGGCCGGGATTGGCGTAGCGCCCCGCCCGCGCGTCGCGAAGGGCGGTGTCGGTTTCGAGGGTGTCCGTGGTGCCGCGAAGGGATACGGCGACGATGGAGCCGTTCGTCGTCAGAACCGCGCGATTACGGGTCGACGCCACGCGCCAGCCGCCCGAGCGCGATGGCGCAAGACCGCGGTCGCCGTCGAAGAACCGGCCGGGCACCACGCCCGCGCGGTTCGGGCTCGTTGTGATGCCGCCCCCGTCTTCCAGAAACTCCTCCCTCTCGGAGGTGAAGATTTCGGTGTCGTTGGTGATACCGCCGCCATCGCCGAGGAATTCTCCGTCGGCGCGGCCGCCGTCGCGCCCGATATCGGGGCCGCCGAGGAGGACGTCGTCCTCGCGGTCGAGGCCGATATCGTAGCCGGACGTGATACCGCCGCCATCCTCCAGGAAGTCATCCTGCGAATGGGCGGAGGTGGCTGCGAGGAGACCGATAGCGGTCAGGGGAACGAGAATGGGCCGCATGGGACAAACTCCTTAACGAAACGTTAACTGGCGTTTGTCCACGAAGGAGCAAGTCGTGTGCCAAGTCGCCGCGCGGACCCGGTCCACGGAGGGCTTCGCGTCCTTGGGCTTGGGCCGCGGCAAAGGGCGGGAGCCCGGAGGCAAGGGCTCGTTAACCATGATGAGACGAGCGGTCGAATCACCCTTTCTGGGTGCAGGATGCTCGTGAGGGTACGGATACCCCAAGCCCGGTGTTGTGCCGATCGGGCACGTCCGTCCCGTTTCGGGACATCGGCGACCGACCTGCGGGCGTTAGTGCTCGTAGATCATCTTGCGGGTCATCCCGCCGTCGAGCGTCAGCACTTGGCCGGTCATGAAGCCTGCATCGGCGAGATAGATCACCGCATCCGCGATATCGCCGGGGCGACCGACGCGGCCGACGGGATGCTGGGAATGATCGATCTCGCGAAGGTCCGAGCCGTCCGAGATCCAGCCCGGCGCGATGCAGTTGACGCGGATCTTCGGTCCGAGGCTGATCGCGAGCGACTGGGTGAAGCCGAACAGCCCGCCCTTGGAGGCCGCATAGGCCTCCGTGCGCTCCTCCGACATGAAGGCCCGGGTAGAGATCATGTTGACGATCGAAGCGCCCTCGCCCATCAGCGGCACGGCCGCGCGGGTCATCAGGAATGCGCCGGTGAGATGGCTGTCGGTCACCGCGCGCCAGGCCTCGAGCGTCACGTCCTCGATCGGCCCCGTCACCGGATCGGCCCTGCCGGCATTGTTGACGAGAAGGTCGAGCGTCTCCCAGCCGAGCGAACCGAAGCCGGAGGCGACCGAGGCCTCGCTCGAGACATCGCAGGTCACATGCCGGACATCGGCCTCGCCCTCTTCGAGATCGAAGGAGGCGACATCCCATCCAGACGCGGCAAGAGCCTTGCAAATGCCGGTTCCAATCAGGCCCGACCCACCCGTCACGATCGCTTTTCTCATGAGGGCCGAGCTAGAGTCGCCAGTTGCCGCGTCCAGATGAAAACGGTTACGGCGAATGACCCGTCACTTCCCGAATTCGAGGCCCATTTCGCGGTAGCGTTCGGGGTCGTCGCTCCAGTTCTCGCGCACCTTGACGAAGAGGAAGAGGTGGACCTTGCAATCGGCCGCTTCCGTGATGTCGCGGCGCGCGGCCTGGCCGATCGCCTTGATGGTCTCGCCCTTGTGGCCGAGGACGATCGCCTTCTGGCTGTCGCGCTCGACATAGATCGTCTGCTCGATGCGCACCGAGCCGTCGCGCCGGTTCTCCCAGAGCTCCGTCTCGACGGTGGAGGAATAGGGCAGTTCCTGATGCAGGCGCAGGAACACCTTCTCGCGGGTGATCTCGGCGGCGAGCTGGCGCAGCGGCAGGTCGGAGACCTGGTCTTCCGGGTAGTACCAGGGACCTTCCGGCAGCGCGCCGGCGAGCCAGGCCATCAGGTCGTCGCAGCCCGACCCGTTGAGGGCCGAGATCATGAACACCTCGTCGAACTCGGTCTTTGCGACGATCTCCTGCGTCAGTCCGAGCAGGGTGTCGCGCTTGATGCGATCGACCTTGTTGAGGAGGAGGATCTTCTTCTGGCGCACATCCTTGAGGCGTTCGAGGATGGTCTCGACCTCCTCGTTGACACCGCGCTCCGCATCGATGAGGGCGCAGACGATATCGGCGTCCCGCGCCCCGGACCAGGCGGTCTTGACCATTGCCCGGTCGAGCCGGCGGCGCGGCTGGAAGACGCCCGGCGTGTCGACGAAGACGATCTGGGTCCGGTCGCGGATCGCAATGCCGCGCACGAGGGCGCGGGTCGTCTGCACCTTGTGGGTGACGATCGAGACCTTGGTGCCCACCAGCTGGTTGACGAGGGTGGACTTGCCCGCATTGGGGGCGCCGATCAGGGCGACGAAGCCCGAACGGGTATCCATCCGCTCCTCGCCGCCGCCGCCGCCGTCCTCGTTGCCCGTTGCCGGGGTCCCGGCCGCGTCGCCCATCGCCGCGCTCTCGTCCCGGGTCTCGTTGTCGCTGTCGCTCACGCTTCGTCCTTCCAGACCTTTTCCCGGATCAGCATCGCCACGGCCGCTTCCTGCTCGGCCAGGCGCTTGGATGCCCCGGTTCCCTCGCAAGGTGCCACGCCGGCGATGGAGACGCGGATCGTGAATCTCGGATTGTGGTCTGGACCGGACCGGTCGACCACTTCGTATGTCGGTGTCTGGGGGCCGCGCTGATGGGCCCATTCCTGGAGAGCGGTCTTCGGATCGCGCCGGGCCGCGACCGTCGTGTCGAGGCGCTCGCCCCAATGGGTCTCGATGAAGACGCGGGCGCCGTCGAGACCGGAATTCAGGTAGATCGCGGCAATCAGCGATTCCATGAGATCGGCGCGGATCGAGCGCGTGCGGCCTGCAGCGAGCTTCTTCAGATCGCCGCCCTGGCGCACATATTCGAACAGACCGATCTCGTCGGCGACGGCCGCGCAGGTCTCGGCATTGACGAGCGCGTTGAGGCGCAGGCTGAGTTCGCCCTCGTCGGCATTGGGAAACTTGGCGAAGAGACGCTGGGCGATGACGAGCCCGAGAACCCGGTCGCCCAGGAATTCCAGCCTCTCGTAGGACCGGCCGTCGCCCTTGGCCGCGCGAAAGCTCGAATGGGTAAGCGCGCGCTCGAGCCGGTCGTGATCGGCGAAGGTGACGCCGATCCTCTTCTCAAGTTCCGACAGGGGCTTGGGACGGCTCGCCATCGAGCCGTCAGCCCAGCCAGTTGAAGATGCGCGAGGGGCGCAGATCGGCCGGCCAGTCCCACAGGAAGAGAGGCGAGGCCCCGCCGCCGATGGAGAAGAAGATCATCTGCGCCTTGCCGACGAAGTTCTCGAAGGGCACGTAGCCGAGGTCGAAACGGCTGTCGAGCGAGTTGTCCCGGTTGTCGCCCATCATGAAGTAATGGCCTTCGGGCACCTGGAATTCGCGCGTATCGTCGCCCGGGAGGTCGTCGCCGAGATTGAGCGTCATGTAGGAGCGACCGTTCGGCAGGGTCTCGCGGATCTGCTCGATCTCCTCGCCGTTCTCGCCCACGAAGACGCCGGCCGGCTCCTGGGGAACGGCCGCGCCGTTGATGTAGAGCACGCCGCCGCGCACCTGGATGGTATCGCCGGGAAGCCCCACGAGGCGCTTGATGTAATCGACATCCTCCTCGCCGGGCTTGCGGAACACGACGACGTCGCCGCGCTCGGGATCGCTTGCAAGGATGCGACCATCGAAGAGCGGCGGCGAGAGCGGGAAGGAATAGCGCGAATAGCCGTAGCTCCATTTGGAGACGAACAGATAATCGCCGATGAGCAGCGTCGGCATCATCGAGCCCGAGGGGATCGAGAAGGGCTGGAACAGGAGGGTGCGGATCACGAGGGCAAGGAGAAGGGCCTGGACGACGACCTTCACCGTCTCGCCGAAACCGCCCTTGTCTTTGTCCTTGCCGGCCTTCGCCGGTTTCGCGCCCCTGGCGGCCGTCGTCGTATCGGTCGCCGCGCGGGCGTTCTCGGCCTCCCGGTTCGCAACCGCGCCGCGCTCGCCCATGGTTTCGCCGAGACCCTCGTCACTCGGCTTTCGGGTCGGATCGACCATCCTGATAAAGACCTTTCGGATCGACCGTGAATTCTGCCGGCCGTGGAAGTTAAGCGCTTTTATCGACCCTCTCGCCATGGGGCAATGCGCGAATGCCCGCGCGCGCCGCCCCGAGCACCGGACCGGAAAGCGGGCCCTTTCTGCGGTCCGTGCGATGCGCCTTCGTAAAACCGGAGCCTCGGAGGCGGCGGGCGCACGGGCGTCACGGTCTCACTGGGGAATCACCATGTCGCGAGCGCGCTGAAGACCGCGCTTGGCGATCCGCGCGGCGCGGCGGGACTGGAACCGCTTCACGCCGGCATGAACGATCACGTAGCAGACGGCGCCGGCGGCGATGCCGATCGGAATTCCCCCCACCAGCATCGGCTCCAGCAGCGGCTTCCAGATCGCGGAGAAATCCATCTCGCGCAGGGCATGCCCCACCTGGCGGGGCGATCCCAGTTCGCCGCGCCCGTAGAGGATCTTCGAGCCGCATTCGTAGCTCATCGTCCAGATCAGCGGAAAGGTGAAGGGATTTCCGACGCCGGTTCCGATCGCGGCCGCCGCCATATTGCCCCGGATCACGTAGGCGATGGCGAAGGCGAGAAGAAAATGGAAGCCGAGAAACGGGGTGAAGGAGGCGAACACCCCGGCGGCGAACCCCGCGGCGACCGCATGGGGCGTCGCATGGAGCCTCAGGACGCGCTTCTTGAAGTAGAGGAAGGAGCGCCGGAACGAGGTGCGCGGCCAGAGCCAGAGCCGGACCTTTTCCTTAAAGGTTTCCGGCGTGCGTCGTCTGAACAGCATGGATGTTGCGATCCCTCCCTCGTTCGGCCCCGTCGCCGCGCGGCCCGAAGGCCGCAACTTCCTACAGAGAGCGGCTGCCCGGCTTGACCGGCTCGATCGCGGCAAGTTCGGGCGGGATCCGGTCGGCCGGATAGGCCGGAACCTCGTATTGCGCGAGGGCCAGAAGCGGCACCTCCACATCCGCCTTGCCGGCCGAGCGGTCGATGATGCAGGCGGCGGCGAGGACCTCGGCGCCGAGATCGCGCAGGCAGGCGACCGTCTCGCGGATCGACAGGCCGGTGGTCACGATATCCTCGACGACCACCACCCGCGCGCCCTTCGGCAATTCGAAGCGGCGCAGGCGGAAGACGCCGTTCTCGCGCTCCACCCAGACCGCCGGAACCTTCAGATGGCGCGAGGTTTCGTAGGCCGGAATGATGCCGCCGACGGCCGGCCCCACGATGTAGTCGATCGGGCCCGGAACATGGGCGCGGATCTCGTCCGCCATGCCCGCGCAGAGCCGTTCGGTGAGGTCCGCATGCATGAAGACACGGGCCTTCTGCAGGAAGACCGGGCTGCGCAGGCCGGAGGTCAGGATGAAATGCCCTTCCAGATAGGCCCCCGCCTCGCGGAAGATCGCCAGAACCTCGTCCGTCGTCATCGCGCTCGTCCCTTCATTCGACAATTCACAGCCCGCGCCGGGCCCTTCGCCGTCCCGGCATCGGTAAGCGGTTTAGAACAGGTTGGGTGCGGAGGGAAACGTATGCCGCGGCCAAACGGCCGAAAAACGGCGGAAGGCTCTCGGGGTATCGCCCGTGGCGCCCGACCCCCGCGACGAGGTCTATCCGTTCACCCGCGTCACCGAGGAGACGCAGTCCTTGGCGCGGATCTGGTTCAGCGTCCGGTTGAGATGGTTGACGTCCCAGACCTCCAGATCGAACACCATCAGCGTGAAGTCCGGGGCGGTGGATGCCATTTCCAGCTTGTGGACATTGGCGTCGTTGGCCGCGATCGTCGCCGCGATCTCGGCGAGCGAGCCCGGTTCGTTGATCGCCGAGACCGAGATGCGGGCCGGGAACCTGCGGTCGAGATGCTCGTCGATGTCCCAGCGCACGTCGACCCACCGCTCCGGATGGTCCTCGAAGGCCATCAGGGCGGGCGACTGGATCGGATAGATGGTGATGCCCTTGCCCTGTTCCAGGATGCCGATGATGCGGTCGCCCGGCACGGCACCGTCCTCGGAGAACATCACCGGCAGATCGCCGCCGACGCCGCGGATCGGGATCGCCTGGGAGACGGCATTGGCGGCCGCGTCCGGAGCCGGCCTCGGGCGCGGTTTCGGCTTGCCGGGCAGGCGGAAGATCATGCCGGCGGCGCTTCTGAGGTTGAACCAGCCCTCTTCCGGGTCGGTCTCGCCGCGCTTCGTGGCGCGGGTGTCCTGATAATCCGGGTGGACGGCCCGCAGGAGATCGGTCGAGGGCAGTTCACCGCGACCGACGGCGGCGAACACGTCGTCGACGTTCTGATGGCCGAGCTTGCCGAGGACCGATTTCAGCATCTCGATGGAGAAGGCCCGGTTGGAGCGGGCGAAGGCGCGCTCGGCGATCTGCCGGCCGAGACCGGAATACTGCTTGCGGGTGTTGGCCCGCGAGGCCCGGCGGATCGCGGCGCGCGCCTTGCCCGTCGTCGCGATCTGCTCCCAGGCCGCCGACGGCACCTCGCTGGTACCGCGGATGATCTCAACCTCGTCGCCATTGGCAAGCTCGGTGACCACCGGCATGATGCGGCCGTTGATCTTGCAGCCGACGCAGGAATTGCCGATCTTGGTGTGGACGGCATAGGCGAAGTCCACCGAGGTCGCACCGCGCGGCAGCGCGATCAGCCGGCCCTTCGGGGTGAAGCAGAACACCTGGTCCTGGAAGAGTTCGAGCTTGGTGTGCTCGAGGAACTCGTCCGAGCTGTCGCCGCTCGCCAGAAGCTCGATGGTGCGCCGCAGCCAGGCATAGGCGTTGGAATCCTTCGACAGTTCCAGCGTGCGGGTCTTGTCCCCATCCCCCTCGCTGCGCGTCTTGTAGATCGCATGGGCGGCGATGCCGTATTCGGCGATGCGGTGCATCTCGTGGGTGCGGATCTGCAGTTCGACGCGCTGGCCCGTCATGCCGATGATGGTGGTGTGGAGCGAGCGGTAGTCGTTCTGCTTGGGGGTCGAGATGTAGTCCTTGAAGCGGCCCGGCACCATCGGCCAGTTGCGATGGACGATGCCGAGGGCCTCGTAGCATTCCTCCTCGCTGTCCACGAGGATGCGGAAGGCGAAGATGTCCGACAGCTGCTCGAAGGACATGGCCTTGCGCTGCATCTTGGAGAACACCGAATAGGGTCGCTTCTGGCGCCCGGTGACCTTGGCGTCGATGCCCTTGTCCTTGAGGCGCTGGGTAAGATCGCCCTCGATGCGGGTGATGATCCCCGAATAGCGTTCCTGAAGTTCGGCAAGCTTGGCCGTCAGCGTCTCGTAGGCTTCCAGACTGACATTGCGGAAGGCGAGATCCTCGAGCTCCTCGCGCATGTCCTGCATGCCCATGCGCCCGGCGAGCGGGGCATAGATGTCGAGCGTCTCCTGGGCGATGCGCACGCGCTTGTCCTCGCGCATCGCGCCGAGGGTGCGCATGTTGTGCAGCCGGTCGGCGAGCTTGACGAGAAGGACGCGGATGTCGTCGGCGATGGCGAGGAGGAGCTTGCGCAGGTTCTCGGCCTGCTGGGTGCGCTTGGAGACGAGATCGAGGCGCTTCAGCTTGGTCAGCCCCTCGACGAGCTGGCCGATGCGCGGCCCGAAGATCTGGTCGATCTCCTTGCGCGTCGCATCCGTATCCTCGATCGTGTCGTGGAGGAGCGCGGTCGCGATCGTCGCCTCGTCGAGCCTGAGATCGGTGAGGATCGCGGCGACTTCGAGGGGATGGGAGAAATAGGGATCGCCCGAGGCGCGCTTCTGCGCCCCATGCTTCTGCATCGCATAGACATAGGCGCGGTTGAGGAGGGCCTCGTCGAGTTCGGGCTTGTAGGCGGCGACCCGCTCCAGAAGTTCGTATTGACGCATCATGGCAGAGGCAGCGCCCTCGTCGACCGGCGGATGCGCAAATCGAAGGAAACGGGCGCGTCCACCGCGCCGCCGTCAGACCCCGATCTTCGCATCCCGCCCATTGTCTCCCATCCCATTCCCGTTCGCACCGAGCCCCGACCTCCGGCCCGGCGAGACCGTTACGAAAAAAGGAGCGCTCCACCCAAGGAACGCTCCTCTCCAAGATAGGCGCCTGCGCGCCGGCGCGGAAGCCTCAAGAGGCGCCCCGGGCGATCAAAAATCCTCGGTCTTCTCGGGCGCGACGAGGCCTTCGATACCGGAAAGGAGTTCCTCCTCCGACATGCGGTCGAACTGGGCCGGCTCGTCGGACTTGTCCTGCAGGGCCGGCTGGGTGCCGGATGCCGCGGCGCGCTCGGGCGCGCGGGCCTCTTCCGGCTCGTCGACTTCCACATGCTTCTGGAGCGTGTGGATCAGGTCTTCCTTCAGGTCTTCAGGCGACAGCGTCTCGTCGGCGATCTCGCGAAGCGCGACGACGGGGTTCTTGTCGTTGTCGCGGTCGATCGTGATCGGGTTGCCCTGACTGATCTGACGGGCGCGATGGCTGGCGAGGAGCACCAGCTCGAAACGGTTATCGACCTTATCGACGCAATCTTCTACGGTGACGCGGGCCATGCCTGTCTCCTCATGCTGGACGTCCAATGGGCGGGATCGCATGTGCCTTATCGAAAATCCACATCGACCACAAGACCGGCAAACGTGAAATCCGTTGCATAAGCGGGAATTCGGGCGCCGTCGCCTTGATCTCAACACAAGTCGCGCGGTACCGACTGCGAGTGAAGACCGCCTCGAAACTCAGTCTTGCGAAGGAATCACCGTCCTTGCGAACCGAGTAGAGCAACGAAAGCGACCCCGATGTTCGACCAGCGCGAGAAAATTGCCCTCTTCATCGATGGTGCCAATCTCTATGCCGCGTCCCGAAACCTTGGTTTCGATATCGATTACAAGAAGATGCTGACGTTCTTCGAGAAGAAGTCCTATCTGCTCCGGGCCTACTACTATACCGCGCTGATCGAGGACCAGGAGTATTCCTCCATCCGTCCGCTCATCGACTGGCTCGACTACAACGGCTATCGGGTCGTCACCAAGCCGGCCAAGGAGTTCACCGACGCGTCCGGCCGTCGCAAGGTGAAGGGCAATATGGACATCGAGCTGGCGATCGACGCCATGGAGCTCAGCGACGCGGTGGACCATTTCGTCCTGTTCTCCGGCGACGGCGACTTCCGCTCCCTCGTCGACGCGCTCCAGCGCAAGGGGCGCAAGGTCTCGGTCGTCTCGACCCTCGCGACCCAGCCGCCGATGATCTCCGACGATCTGAGGCGCCAGGCCGATCACTTCATCGATCTGGCGAGCCTCAGATCGGAGATCGGCCGCAGCCAGGCCGAGCGCGATGCACGCCTTGCCCGGCGTGCCGCCCATGACGAGGACGGGGACGGCGAGGATTACTGAGCCCTTGCCGACGATGCCCGCCCTCGACACACGCACCATCGCCGACGGCGCCGCCGAACCGCCGCGCGACTGCCCGCTCTGCCCGCGCCTCGTCGCGATGCGCGAGGAATGGCGGGAGAAGGAGCCGGACTGGCACAACGCGCCGGTGCCGACCCTCTATCCGACCGGTGGCCCGCAGACCGTCCGCCTTCTCGTGGTCGGCCTTGCGCCGGGGGTCCGGGGCGCGAACAGGACCGGTCGCCCCTTCACCGGCGATTATGCCGGCGACCTTCTCTACCGCACGCTCAATCGTCACGGGCTCGCCAACGACCGGTTCGCGGCGCGGCCCGACGACGGGCTCGAGCTCTACGGCACCGCGATCACGAATTCGGTCCGCTGCGTGCCGCCCCAGAACAAGCCGGTCGGGGCCGAGATCAACACCTGCCGCAGATTCCTGGCCGCGAGCCTCGACGGCCTGCCGAACCTCGTCGCCATCGTCACCCTCGGCCGAATCGCCCATGACTCGACCGTGCGCACGCTGGGGCTGAGGCTGAAGGACCACGCCTTCACCCATGGCGGACGGATCGAGGCCGGGGCCTATACCCTGTTTCCGACCTATCACTGCTCGCGATACAACACGAATACCGGGCGCCTGACGGAAGAGATGTTCGACGCGGTCTTCGACGCCGCCGCTGGCTTTCTGCGCGGCGCTTCCAAATCCTGACGCCATTCGCGCCCGCGTCCTCGCTTCCCGAAGACACGCCATGAAAAAGGCCGGCCCGCCCCGAAGGACGAACCGGCCCGAATGCCTGACGGCCGCCCCTGCCCCGGCTGGGGTCATGGGGCGAACCGTGCGCCTGCGTGACGATCAATCGTTGTAGGACGAGCCCGGAACGAGATTGCCGGCATTGGTGCTGACGCGCGGTGCATCGACCGATCCGGCCGTACCCTGCTGGACGCTGGCGCGCTCCGCCTCGTTGGCGGCGGTGCGGCCGTAGGACGAGCCCGGAACGGTCTGGGTGTAGCCGTAGGTCTGGCTCGTCTGGACCGTCGTGACGCCGGCGGTCGGCTGGGTCACCTCGACGCGTGCGGTCTCGTCGGAGCGATCGTCGTAATAGCGCGAGCCCGGGACGAGGCCCTGTGCGCTTGCGGCGAGGGTCATGGCCGAAGTTGCGGCGATCGTGGCGGCGAGAAGCGTGGTCTTGAACATGATCTGTCCCTTTTCCTGATCTGCCCGCCGATGGTCTCGGTTTCGATCCGATCTCCGGTTCGGCGGGCAACAACGTGGCGGCGCGTTATGGCGTCGTCTTGTGACCCCTATCTGGCGGTTTTGCTGCACCCGCGAAAGCCCTGAATGTTGAACAATCCGTCGCGGTTCTTGCCCCCAACCTCCCTATTTCGTGATGCAACCGCGAAAACGATGAACAATCGCGTTTACAACGAAGGATAACATGCCTTTACGGAAGTATAACGCAGCGGCGTCATCCCTCTGTGAAATGAGGTGTCATTCCGGCGTTTCGCAGAGGGCAGGCAGCGTCCCGAAGGGGATGCCGGACGGGATCACGAAACGGCATCCGGCGATCGGCCATAGGCGGGATCGAGGCCCTGGAACGCTGCGCTCCGATTGCGCGGCGTGAGCGCGAGGAGGAAGCCGCCCCGAGCCCCCAGGAAGACGAGGAGGGCGATCCAGAGCCCGTGATTGCCGAAGGCGGGGGTCAGGCCATAGGCGAAGAGGACGAAGACGAGGAGCGAGGCGATCATCATGTCGCGCATGGTCCGCGACCAGGTGGCGCCGATGAAAATGCCGTCCATGACGAAGGCGAGCGCGCCGGCGAGCGGGGTCAGGGCCGCGAAGGCGAGAAAGGCGGCCGCCTCGTCCCGCACCCGCTCCTCGGTGGTCAGAAACGCGACCAGCATCTCGCCGCCCGCAAGGAAGATCGCCGACAGAAACGCGGCAAGGACGAAGCCCCAGAGGATCGTCAGTTTCAGCGCCCGATCGAAGGCCGGCCGGTAGCGCGCGCCGATGGCGCGACCGGCGAGCTGCTCCGACGCCGTCGCCATGCCGTCGAGAAAATAGCCCCCGATCGCGAAGAAGTTCATCAGAATGCCGTTCGCGGCCAGCGTCACCGCGCCGAAGCCCGCCCCGAACCGGGTGAAGAGGACGAAGGCCGACAGGAGGCAGAAGGATCGGATCATGATGTCGCGATTGACCGCGATCATCCGGCCGAAGCCGGCCTTATCGAAAATGCGCGAGAGGGACGGTTTATGAGCCGGATCGAAGCCTCGGATGACGACGAGGACGCCGACGAGCGCGCCCACCGCCTCCCCGCAGACCGTGCCGAGCGCGACGCCGGAAATGCCCCAGTCGAGGACGAGGCCGAAGAGGATCGAGAGAGCGATGTTCACGCCGTTGACGACGATCTGGAGGACGAGGCCGAGACTGCCGCGTCCGAGCCCCAGCACATAGCCGAGGATCGCATAGTTGAGGAGCGCGAAGGGCGCCGAGAACATGCGCACGAAGACGTAGGTCTCGACGGTTTCGGCGACCCCCTCGCCCGGCGCGATGGCGAGAAGGCCCGCTGCCGTGACGAGCGGTTCGGCGAGGATCAGGAGAAGGCCGATCCCGAGGGCGAGGATCGCGGCGCGCCAGAACACCGCCTGGCCCTCCCGGGCCTCGTCCGCGCCGAAGGCCTGCGCGGTCAGCCCGGTGGTGCCGGACCGGATGAAGTTGAAGAGGGCGAAGGCGAAATCGAAGACGAGGACGCCGACCGTCAGCCCCGCCAGCGCCTCGGCGCTTCCCACCCGGCCGACCACCGCCATGTCGGTGAGCCCGAGAAGCGGCGTCGTGAGGAAAGCGAGCGTCATCGGAAGGGTGATCGCCCAGACCATGCGGTGGGTGACGGCGAAGGGCCGCGGGGCAGCGCTTCGAGGCTCCATGGCATCGGCTTTGCCCGTCGTCATCCTGATGCTCCTTCACCGCTTACGCCCTTCTCTTAATCAGGTTGAAGCAGAATGGGCACCGGTTTTCCGCTCGCATCCCGCGCAACGGAAACCGAGGAGCGATGTGTTCAATTCCATCGGATGCCATCGCGCTTTTGCGGCCCGTCGACCGGCGTCCGGCACACGCGGCCAGTCGCCGCGATCTCCGGCCATTCGCTTCGATCGACGCTGTCGTCGGGGCCATCCTCCCCATATGGGCCGGGATGAGCCTGCCGATCGTCCACCACCCCGCCTTCGACGCCCGTTTCGACGAGGCCCACCGGTTTCCCATGTCGAAGTTCACCCGGCTTGCGGACATCCTCGTCGAGGACGGGATCGTCGGGCCGGCCGGCTTCTTCATGCCCGCACCCGCTCCGGCAGGCTGGCTGCGGCTTGCCCACGATCCGCGCTATGTGGACCAGGTGCTGCACGGCCAGGTGCCGCCGGAGATCGAAAAGGCCATCGGCTTCAAGGTGGACGCCTCCGTCGCCATGCGCTCGCGCACGGCGACCGGCGGCACGGTGCTGACGGCGCGCCTCGCGCTCGCCGAGGGCCTTGCCTGCAACACGGCCGGCGGCAGCCACCATGCGAGCGCCGCAGGCGGGGCCGGCTTCTCGGTCTTCAACGATGTCGCGGTCGCCGCTCATGTCCTTCTTGCCGATGGCGACGTCTCGAAGGTTCTGGTGGTCGACTGCGACGTCCATCAGGGCGACGGCACGGCGAGGATCTTCGCAGGCGATCCTCGCGTCTTCACCCTCTCCCTCCACGGCGAGAAGAACTATCCGCCCGAGAAGGCCGTCTCCGATCTCGACGTGCCGCTTCCCGACCGGATGGAGGATGCCGCCTATCTCGATGTGCTGGGCCCCGCCCTTCATACAGCCTTCGATCGCGCCCGGCCCGATCTCGTCTTCTACAATGCGGGCGTCGACCCCCATGTGGACGACCGCCTCGGCCGGCTCTCGCTCACATCGCGGGGCCTTGCCGAACGCGATCGCCGCGTCCTTTCCTTCTTCCGCGAACGCGGCCTTCCGGTCGCTTCGGTCATCGGTGGCGGCTATTCGCGCGATATCGACGCCCTCGCCCATCGCCATTCGATCATTCACCGGGTGGCATCGGAATTTGTCTGATCGGGGTAGACGGAGGCGCGCGCCGGTCACGGCCAGATACGTCTTTCCCCTTCCAAAATCGGCAAAAGCCCCCTATTGCGGCGTTTAGCATCGAAAATGACGCGAAGGGCCGAGCGAGCCGTCCGCGCGTCGGCGCCGGCTGGCGCGGCGTCCGGGAGAAGCGAGAGGTCCCCGTCGATCCGACAGAGAATGGATGGAGCGAACATGCCTGCCACAGAAAAGACCGTCGCCTGGAGCGGAGACGTCCAGACGGAGGGACTGGAAATCCTGACGAAGGGCGGCGGCATGATCGTCTCGCCGACCAAGGTCGGCTACATCATCATGGTTTCGGACAAGGCCGGGCTCGAGCGCAAGTTCGACGCCAAGGTGAGGAAGCGCAACAAGCCGGGCGTCGTCCTGTGCGGCTCCATGGAGGAGCTGAAGGCGCTCGCCGAACTCACCCCCGAGATCGAGGCCTTCTATCAGGCCCATTGGGACGCGAACATTCTCCTCGGCTGCATCCTGCCCTGGAAGAAGGAGGCGATCGCCAAGATCCCGGACGACGGATCGCGCGACTTCGTCATGGACGGCCGCCAGACGAGCTGCTTCGTCATCCGCTTCGGCACCCCGTCCGAACAGCTCGCGGAAGCCCTCTGGCGCGAGCACGGCAAGCTCGCCTTCGCCTCCTCCGCCAATCCGTCGGGCAAGGGCAATCGCGGCCTCGTCGAAGGCATCGGTGAGCGCATCGAGGCCGAAGCCGACCTCATCATCTCGGCCAACGACTACGTCGCCTCGATCCAGCCGGACAAGGACGAGGGCTCGCGCTACGAGCAGGGCGTCATGGTCGCCATGGTCGACGAGAACGGCACGCTCGTTCCCGAGCAGAAGGGCGAGCGTTCGGTCTCTCCCGCCCCGATCCTCATCCGCAAGGGTCTCGACGTCGACCGGATCATGAGCCTGCTCGCCCAGCATTTCCCGAGCTGGGACTATCGCCACGGCCAGTATTACTGAGGACCGGGCGCCTCGGCCGGGTGGCTTTGTCTTCCCGGCCCGCAGCCTCTATCTTATGGGACATCGAGGGGCCGTCACGGCCCTTTTTCGTCTTCGTCTTCGTCGCGCGAGCCCGCAACTCCGCGCACGCTGAACGGCAGGAGCTCATGGCCAAGACCCTCTACGACAAGATCTGGGACAGTCACGTCGTCTCCTCGCAGGCCAACGGACTGACGATCCTCTATATCGACCAGCACCTCGTGATCGAGGTCACCAGCCCGCAGGCCTTCGAGGGCCTTCGCGATGCCGGGCGGCCGGTTCGCCGCACCGAGGCGACGCTTGCCGTCGCCGACCACAACGTGCCGACCTTTTCCGGCCGCCGCGACGATCTCGCAGAGCCCGATTCGCGCGAGCAGCTGCGTCTCCTGAAGTTGAACACGACGGATTTCGGCGTCACCTATTTCGACCAGACCGACCGGCGCCAGGGCATCGTCCATGTGATCGGGCCCGAGCAGGGCCTCACCCAGCCCGGCATGACGATCGTCTGCGGCGACAGCCATACGGCGACCCACGGCGCCTTCGGCGCGCTCGCCTTCGGCATCGGCACCTCCGAGGTCGAGCACGTGCTCGCCACCCAGACGCTTCTGACCAAGCGCTCGAAGAACATGCGCATCACGGTCGACGGAACGCTGCCCTTCGGCGTCACGGCCAAGGATCTGATGCTGACCACCATCGGCAGGATCGGCACGGCCGGCGGCACGGGCCATGTGGTCGAATATGCCGGCTCTGCCATGCGCGCGCTCTCCATGGAGGGGCGCATGACGGTCTCCAACATGTCGATCGAGGCCGGGGCGCGCGCCGGCATCTTCGCCCCGGACGAGACAACCTATGCCTATATCGAGGGCCGGCCCGGCGCGCCGAAGGGCGAGAACTGGGACAAGGCGCTCGCCTACTGGTCGAGCCTTCGCAGCGATGCAGGCGCGACCTACGACCGCGAAGTGGAGTTCGCCGCCGAGGACGTGCAGCCCATGGTCACCTGGGGCACTAGTCCCGAGGACGTGATCCCGGTCTCCGGCACGGTTCCGAACCCGGACGAGGCGGGCAGCGAGCGCCGCAGACAGGCCGTTCAGGCCGCGCTCGACTATATGGGCCTGAAACCCGGCCAGGCGATCGGCGAGGTTCCGCTCGACCGCATCTTCATCGGCTCGTGCACCAACAGCCGGATCGAGGACCTGCGTGCGGCGGCCGCCATCGTTTCCGGCCACAGGATCGCGCCCAACATCGTCAACGCCATGGTGGTGCCCGGCTCCGGCCTCGTGAAGGCCCAGGCCGAACAGGAAGGCCTCGACAAGGTGTTCGTCGAAGCCGGGTTCGAATGGCGCGAGCCGGGCTGCTCCATGTGCCTCGGCATGAACGCCGACAAGCTCTCGCCGGGCGAGCGCTGCGCCTCGACCTCCAATCGCAATTTCATCGGCCGCCAGGGTCCGGGCGGGCGCACCCATCTCGCAAGCCCCGCAATGGCCGCCGCCGCCGCCATCGCGGGCCGGTTCGTCGATGTGCGCGACTGGGGCAGACGGAGCTGAAGTCATGGAAAAGTTCGTGAGCGTCACGGGCATCGCCGCCCCCATACCGATCAACAATGTCGACACCGACATGATCACGCCCAAGCAGGTGCTGAAGGCGGTGACCAAGAAGGGCCTTGCCTGGTCACTCTTCCAGGAGCACCGGTTCCGGCCGGACGGTTCGGAAAATCCGGACTTCGTCCTCAACCAGGAGCCCTGGCGCAACGCCTCGATCATCGTGAGCCTGGAGAACTGGGGCTGCGGCTCCTCGCGCGAGCATTCGCCCTGGGCCATGTACGATTTCGGCATCCGCGCGGTGATCGCGATCTCCTATGCCGACATCCACTACAACAACTGCTTCAAGAACGGCATTCTGCCGGTGGTTCTCGCCCCGGACGAGGTCGACGTGGTGATGCAGGCCGCAAGGCGCGGCGAGGAGGTCACCGTCGATCTCATGGCGCAGGAGGTCCGGCTGGCGGACGGAACGGTGTTCTCCTTCGAGATCGAGGACTACCGGCGCGACGCGCTCCTGCGCGGGCTCGACGAGATCGGCCAGACCCTCGACGAGGCGGAGGCGATCGCCGCCTTCGAGGAGAAGCAGCGCCGCATCACGCCCTGGCTCTACGACCGCGCGCCGATCGTCTAACCGCCGGCATCTCGGATTTTTGAACGCCGGAGCCGGCCGGCCTCACGTCGCCTTCAGACGGCCGGGTGCCGGACCCGCAACCTGTGCGTCCATGGCGGGGCATGCCTATCCGGTCGTCTCGGCCGGGAGTTGACATCGCCGGGCGAAACCATCAGGACACGCAGCCTGAAACCTTGCGCCGGGCAAGTCCGATCCTTGCCGGCAGACGAATGAACCATTGCCCGACCGATCCGCTCGGACCACGGCCCCTGGAAGGCCGGGGCGCGCGGCGTCGACGGTTTGCGGCGCGATCCACGCGCCGCCCACCCTTTGCGCGGGCGAGAAGACGAAAGACCCTATGGCACCCCGATCCAAACCCAATGCCGGCCCCAGCCAGCGGCAGCTTTCCGTCGGCGAAAAGGTCCGCCACGCCCTCACCGAGGTCATGCAGCGCGGCGACATCCGCGACCCCGTGCTCGAGCGCGCCGTCGTCTCGGTCACCGAGGTGCGCATGTCGCCGGACCTCAAGATCGCGACCGCCTACGTGACCGTGCTCGGCCAGGAGGATATCGAGCCCTTCATCAAGGCGCTCAACCAGAACGCCCGCTTCATCCGAGGCCGGGTCACGCCTTCCCTCAGACAGATGAAGTACATGCCTGAAATCCGCTTCCGCGAAGACACCTCCTTCGACAACTTCGCCCGCATCGACGCGCTCCTGAAGTCGCCGGAGGTGCAGCAAGACCTCGTCGACGAGGACGAGGACGAGGGCGGCGCGAGCGGCCGGGAGACGAACTGATGGCGCGGCGGGGCAAGAAGCCGAAGGGCCGGCCGATCAATGGCTGGGTCATTCTCGACAAGCCGAAGGGCATGGGCTCGACCGATTGCGTCGGCAAGCTGAAATGGCTCTACTTCGCGCAGAAATGCGGCCATGCGGGCACGCTCGACCCGCTCGCCTCGGGCATGCTGCCGATCGCCTTCGGCGATGCCACCAAGACCGTTCCCTATGTGATGGACGGCCGCAAGACCTACCGGTTCACCGTGCGCTGGGGCATCCAGACCTCGACCGACGACACCGAGGGCGAGGCGATCGAGACATCCGACGCCCGGCCGAGCCGGGACGCGATCCGCGATCTCCTTGCCGACTATACCGGCGAGATCGAACAGGTGCCGCCCGCCTTTTCGGCGATCAAGATCGGCGGCGAGCGCGCCTATGATCTCGCCCGCAGCGGCGAGACCGTGGAGATCGAAAGCCGCGTGGTCACCGTCCACCGGCTCGATCTCGTGGAGGCGCCCGATGCCGATACCGCCGTCTTCGAGGCCGAATGCGGCAAGGGCACCTATGTGCGCGCCATCGCCCGCGATCTCGGACGCGATCTCGGATGCTTCGGCCATGTGACCGATCTGCGGCGCACGGCCGTGGGCGCGTTCGAGGAAGCGGACATGATCCCCCTCGACGAACTTCTGGACGTTGCCGACGAGAACCGGGAGGAGCTGACCGAGGAGGCGATCGAGTCCGGCGCGAAGGCGAGAATCATGGATTTCGGCCCCCTCGACGAATATCTGATCGAGCCGGAAGCGGCCCTCTCGGATCTCTACGAGGTCATGCTCAGCGACGATCAGGCCGCCCGCGTCCTCTCCGGCAATTCGGTGCTCCTGAAGGGCCGCGATGCGCCGGCCTTCTGCGAGGAGGCCTTCGCCACCGGCCATGGCCGGCTGATCGCGCTCGGAGCGGTCGAGCAGGGCTCGTTCCACCCCAAGCGCGTCTTCGGCGGACGGGGCTGACGCGCCCCGCCCAGTGACGTCTCTCAGATCTGCTCGGTCTGGGCGCCGGAATTGGGCCGGGCCTTGCCGAGATCGGGCTCCTGGCCTTCTGGCGCCGGCTGATCCACGACGTGGAACTCGGCGCGCCCGTCCAGCGAGGGGCCTGACGACCAGCGCCCTTCCGGGGCCTTCTTGTCGAGAAGCGTGTTGAGATAATAGTAGGAGTGCTTCATCGCCTCGTGATCCTGAGGGGTCGAATTGGGGATCGGCAAGGCTGCAGCCATGCCGCCCAGTTCCTCGATCACCGCGAGCCACTGTTGCTGGTGATAGGTGTCGCGGGCAATCAGGAAGGAGAGCATGTCCTTCATCCCGGCATCCGACGTCCAGTTGTAGAGACGCGAGGCAAGCACGCGGCCGCCGGCCTCGGCGGTAGCGTTCGCCAGCATGTCCGCGCCGATATTGCCGGTCGCGTAGATATGGCTCATGTCGAAGGGCACGCCGTTGGCGTTCACCGGCATCGCCGACAGGCCCGAGGACAGGAGATGGCGCGGATTGGCGCCGCCGAGAATGGCGTTGACCACCGGGTCCTTGGCCGCTTCCTCCTGATCGGTGACCGGTGCGCCTTCGAGATTGAGCGCGACCGCATGGCCGAGGAACTCGATATGGGAGAGTTCTTCCGTCGCCGTCGAGATCAGCATGTCGCGGATGCGGCTGTCGCCGCGCGCGCCCATGGCCTGGAAAAAGTACTGCATCGCCACGCGGATCTCGCCTTCGATGCCGCCGATCGCCTGCTGGAGCAGCTTGGCGAACTGGGGATCGGGGGTGTCGACACGGACGGTGTATTGAAGCTTCGAGGAATGATGAAACATCGGTCGATCTTTCGGTTGGGACTTCGAGGGAATGGCACGATCGATTCCTTCGGCGAGAGCAAGGCCCTTGCCGTCAGGTCTCGTTTCGTGTGGTTGGTCCGGTGGTGAGACGGGGCGCGCCGGTCGGGCGTGGCCCCTCGTCTCAGAGCGCGTCCGCGGTTCGGGTCATCCAGTCGCGATGACGCTTTTCGTCGGCGAGCGCCTTGGCGAAGAACTCGCGCGATCGCTGGTCGGCATCGCGATGCTCGTTCGCTCGCTCATAGGCCTTCACGGTATCGTCTTCGTTGGTCTTCATCGCCTTGAGAATGGCCCCATCGCCGACGAGGCCGGCGAGAGCGATCTTGCCGGTGGTCAGCCATTCCTTCGCATCCCCCTCCTGCGGCGGGTCGATGGACAGATCACGGGCCATGAAGTCGAGCATATCCAGATGCTGCTTGTGGTCTTCGCGAAATTCGGAAACCTGCGTCTTCAACGCGGCATCCGACAGTTTCCCGATCGTCGAATCGTAAGCCGCCAGCGCGTCGCGCTCCAGACGAATGAGATCCGTCACGAGGCCTTCGAGATCGCCTTCGCGTCCGACAAGGGTCGCCATGGCAAAAGTCCTTCCTGATGGTCGTGAAGTCTGCGAGAACAAAGGTAAGCGGACCGAAGCGTTCCGGCGTGAAAGAAACCGTTTCGCTTCCGCCCTAACCATGTCTTCGAAACGACGTCGCGTCAGAAAATTCCGCAAAGGCCTGGATCGGCGGCGATCCGGGGGGCGACGGGCCGGGCCTTGCCTGCGCCGGGGGCACGATCCGGCAGCCGATCGAAAACGTTCGCCGCCCAATGAAAGCGGTCTCGCAGGGCGCGAGACGGCCGCGAAATTATCGCATTTGATTTTTCGCGCTTCCCGCCCGCGGTAAGCATGGGTTCGAACCGTTCCGGTTCGGCACCCCACGCTCTGGCAGGAACCGAAGAATGGACAAACCCCTGGAACTGAACGCCGCCGAGGCTGTGCTTCTCGACCGCCTCTTTCGCGAGGGACCCGTGCGCACCGAGACGCCCGCATCCGCGCGCGACCTCGTCGAAAAGGACCTCGCCCGCTGGGCCGATCATCAGGGTCTTCTCGAAATCACCGAACTCGGCCGTCGCTCGGCCTGCGTTTACAAGCTCGTCTAAGGGCCGGCGGGACCGGAACCGCCTTGGGCCACCCGATCGTCGTCACGAACAATGAGTCTCGGTTCTTCCGCGCCGAGCAGGTCGCCCGGATGGATGTCGAGGCCGGTATCGTGCCCGAACCGGTTCGCCGTGACAACGCCGTCGCCATCGCTGCGCCAGTCGCCCGCGATCGCGGCGAGGACGACACCGTGCGCCTCGAACGAGGAAAGGGCGCCCGCGAAAACCCGGCGCCCTCTCCCCTTCGATCATAAAGCCTTCGATCCCGGGCCGTTCTTTCTTCAGAACAGGACGTCGTCGAGATCGTCGGCCGATCCCTCGCCGGACGACGCCGTCGCGCCTGTCTCCTGCGGTCCTTTCGCGGCGGAGCCGGCATCGGGGAAGATGTCGGCCACGACCCCGTCGTGGATCCGGCGCTCGTCGTCCATCGTGTAGGTCCGGCGCAGGACGTCCAGCGTCTGGAGCGCCTCGACCGGCGTGTCGGACGCTTCGAAGGAGGCCATTCCGGTGTCGAGGTCTTCGGCGATTTCGCTCAAGGTCAGAACGAGGCCGCGCTGGCGGTCGAGCGCCCGGTCGGCCTCGCGTGCGAGGCTCCCGATCCGCTTGCCCACGTCCTTCAGCGCCGTTCCCGCCTCGCTCAACTGGCCCTCCACGCCCTGGAGGACGCCGAGGCTCGATCGGGCCTCGCCGACAAGGCCCGAGACCGTGCGTCCGGCTTCGGTCTCGCGGGATTCCGAAAGGCCGGACGCCGTCTCGCCGACCCGGCCCAAGGCATTCTTGACCTCTTCGAGCTGGCCGACCATCTCGCTCACCAGATCGCGGATCTGGAGCGAGACGACGGCGAGGGCCCGCCCGTCCTCGCCGAGCTTGGAACAGGTGAGCGCGGTGTTGAGGCTGACGAGCCGCATCTCGAATTCGAGAACGTGCAGTTCGCTGGAACAGGCGTCGAGGCTCTCGACCTTTTCGAGGATCGCGCCGGCCAGCCGCTCGACGCCCTCATGCGCGGCCTCGGAGCGATCGAGCCCGTCCGAGGCTTCGCCGATATCCCTGGCCAGTTCGCCGACCGCCGAAACCCCTGCCCGTCCGTCGCGCGATCCGAGGCGCCCGCTGAGTTCGGAGAAGGACATCTCGACATCGGCGGCCAGACAACCGAGCGCATCGCGGATCGCCTCGGTCTCCTCGACCAGGCGCTCGTGAGTGTCCGCCAGTTGCCGGGTCTCCAGCGTGGTGAGGAGGCCGCGCATGGCCGGTTCGCGATCGATCAGGGCGAGCGCTGCCGCGATATGCTCGAGGCGCTGGCGGGTGTTGTCGCCGATCTGGAGCCGGCCGACGATCCCGGAAATCTCGCGCGAGCGCGCATCGGAGGCAGAACCGGCCTCCTTGTCGATGGCCGCGCATTCGGCCCGTTCCATGCTCGCCCGTTCGAGGCTGCGCTCGACGCGGGCGCGCAGGTCGCTGGTGACGGCGACGAAACCCGCCTCGAAACCGCGCCCCGACACGAGGGCGTCGTTGAGGAGGACCGACAAGGCGTCGCGGCCCTCGCGAAGCTGTTCGACGAGCTTGCCCGCCCGCCGGGCGAGTTCCACCACGTCGTCGGTGAAGACGCTGAGCTCGCTCTCGTTGCCGCTCTTGATGCCGGCGGCGATGACGCGCGCGTTCATGGCGATGGCGCCGATCATCGAGACCGTGCGGCGCAGATCGGCGAGCGGCATCGAGGCGGCCTTCGCCTCGCTGCTCAGGACCTCGATGAGGCCGCGCTCGTGCCGCGTGCCCTCGATCAGCTTGTCGGCCTCGTCGACGAGGGCCCGGATCGCCGTCTCGGCCTTCGCCAGCTCAGGTCCCTCATGCGCCCGGCTGACCGAGGCGAAGGCACCGCGCATGTCCGAGAGAAGACCGACGGCATCGATCAGCCGCTGGCCGACGCCGAGAAAGATGGTCTCGATCTCGGCCGTCGTCGATTCCAGACGTTCGCGCAAGCGGGCGAGCGACCGCTCCTGCGCCGCCTCACTTGGGGCGGCTTCGGCCGCAGGTTCGTCGGTCTCGTCGAGCCGGTAATCGACGAGGGCGCTCACGATGCGATCCGTTCGCTGGGCGAGACGCGGGCCGGGAGGCCATGGTGGACCGGCCGGCCGATCTCGGACGCGATGCGGTCGAGGGGCAGCACCATTTCGGCCCCGCCCCGCTCGATCGCCTCGCGCGGCATGCCGAAGACGATGCACGAGGCCTCGTCCTGGGCGATGGTGCGCGAGCCCATGTCGCGCATCTCGCGCAGTCCGCTCGCCCCGTCGTCGCCCATGCCGGTGAGAAGGATGCCAATGGCGTTCGCGCCCGCCCTCTGGGCGGCCGAGCGGAAGAGCACGTCCACCGAGGGGCGGTGGCGCGAGACGAAGGCGCCCTCATCGATGCTCACGGTGTAGCGCGAGCCGGCGCGGTTGAGGAGCATGTGATAATTGCCCGGCGCGACCAGCACCCGGCCCGGCAGGACCACGTCGCCATCGGCCGCCTCGCGCACCTCGACGGCGCACATGGAGTTGAGCCGGCGCGCGAAGGCGGTGGTGAACTTCTCGGGCATGTGCTGGACGACGAGGATCGCCGGGCTGTCGGCCGGAAGCGCGGAGAGCACCCGTGCCAGCGCTTCGGTTCCCCCGGTCGAGGCACCGATGCAGACGAGGGGTTCGGTCTTCGGCATCCCATCGCGCAGGCTCGCCTGGCGGGTCGGCGACAGGGGCGGAATGATCACGTCGGCCAGATGCTTGGCCTCGACCTGCATCCTTGCGTCCCGGCGGGCACCGCGCCTCACCCGGGCATGGGCCGCAGCCTTGGCCACGTCGCAGATCAGCATGCGCGAATCGTTGAGGAACTGGGCGGTGTGGACCTTCGGCTTGCCGATCACGTCGACGGCGCCGGCCGCGAGCGCCTCCATCATCACGTCCGATCCCTGTTCGGCAAGGCTCGAGCAGATGACCACCGGGATCGGCTTCTGGGCCATGATCTTCTTCAGGAAGGTCAGCCCGTCCATTCTCGGCATCTCGATATCGAGGAAGAGGACGTCGGGGATCTCGTCGCGGATCTTGGCTGCGGCATGATAGGGATCGGAGGCGACCGCGATCACCTCGATCTCGGGATCGGCGGACAGGATCGCGCTCAGTGTCGTGCGCACGGAGGCGCTGTCGTCGACGATCATCGCCCTGATCTTCTGCCGGTGGCCCTCTGCGGTCGCCTGTGCCATCTGCGCTACTCCTCGAACCCCTCGGCCTTGAGGAGGCGGACACTCGCCGCCGCCTCGCCCGGCCTCCCGTCGCAGTGGCCCGCACGTCGCGCGGGCCGGTCGTTTCCGTATCCTACGGGTCCTCAGGCAGCCGCCTGGGCCCCCGAGAGGTCGGCGGTATGGAAGAGGAGGTCCAGGTCGAAGACCATGACGAAGCCGCCATTGCGACGCCCGACGCCCTCGATGCAGTCCGAACGCCAGCCCCTGCCGACTTCCGCCGGCGGCTCGAGCACCGCCTCGTCGAGCTCGGCGACCTCGAACACCCGGTCAGCCCTGAGCGCGATCTTGCGCATGCCGGTCTTCGTCGCGACGTCAAGAACGAGGATGCGCGTGTCCTTGGTATCTTCGGCACCCGGCATTTCGAGGCGAAGGCGCAGATCGACGACCGGGATGTTCTGCCCGCGCACGTCGATCATTCCGAGAAAGTCGGAGGGCGCGCGCGGCATGCGGGTCGTCGGCTGCGGCTCCAGGATCTCCTGGACCCGCGCGACGGGGATGGCGAAGACCGCATCCGCGACGCCGAGGGTCACATATTGCTTGTGCTCGTTCATGAAGAGCTGCTCCAGCATCTCGAAGAGGTGAAATCGACCGCGCGCTCGCGGGCCGCGATCGAGGCTTCAGGCGGCCGCCTGCTCGGTGCCGGCGGCGAAGATGCGCTCGAGATCGGGAATGATGATGAAATCCTCGCCGCGCCGGCCGATGCCGCGCACGAACTCGGCCGGCCACCGCATGCCGACCTTCGGCGCGTCCTCGATCGAACCGGCCTCGATATCGGCGACGTCGCGAACCTTCTCGGCGAGAACGCCCACCATCACCGGCTCGTCGTCGATGTCGATCTCCATCACGACGATGCGGGTATCGCCGTTCATCGCCGCGCGCTCCATGCCGAACATGACGCGCAGATCGGCGAGCGGCACCACATTGCCGCGCACATTGATGAGGCCGCCCACGAATTCGCCCGCATGGGGAACCGCCGTGATCGGAACCGGATCGAGGATCTCGCGGACCCGAACCGCCTCGAGCGCGATGAGCTCGTCCTGAAGACCGATGGTCAGAGCCTGCATGTCCTTCTCCTTCGCGATCTCGCTCATGCCGCCCGTCCCAGACGCTCCATGCGTCCACGCTCCTCGCGCTTCTGACCCGTGCTGACGAGGTTCAGGACGTCGAGAATGAGGGCCACCGTTCCGTCGCCCAGAATGGTGGCGCCGGAGAAGGTCTTGATGCCCGAATGAAGGCGGGAGAGCTGCTTGATGACGGTCTGGTTGTTGCCGATGATCTGGTCGACCACCAGGCCGACGCGCATGGATCCGGCCGAGACGACGACGATCTTCTGATGCGGGCCGGTCTCGCCGGTCACGTCGAAGAGGTCGCGCAGGCTGAGATAGGGGACGAGATCGCCGCGCAGGTTGAGGAAGCTGCGCCCGCGCGCATCGGCTTCCGTGCGCGCATCGAGCTCGACGCATTCCTCGACGGCGCCAAGCGGGATCGTGTAGCGGCTGTCGCCCACCTGGACGAGAAGCCCGTCGATGATGGCGAGGGTGAGCGGCAGGCGCAGGGTGACCGTGGTCCCCTTGCCGGCTTGAGTCTCCACGTCGATCGAACCGCGCAGGCCGTCGATCGTGCGCTTGACGACGTCCATGCCGACGCCGCGCCCCGAAAGGGCCGTCACCTCGGAGGCGGTCGAGAAGCCGGGCTCGAAGATCATCCGGTTCAATTCGTCGGACGAGAGCTGCTGGCCCGGCGCGATGAGGCCGGCCTCCTCGGCACGGGCGCGGATGCGCGCGGCATCCAGCCCCCTGCCGTCGTCGGAGACGGTGATCGCGACTTCCGCGCCGCGATGCTGGGCCGACAGGCGCATGGTGCCCGTCTCGGGCTTGCCGGCGCTCGCCCGGCCCTCGGGCCGCTCCAGCCCGTGGTCGATGGCGTTGCGGATGAGATGGACGAGGGGATCGGCGAGCTGCTCGATCACCGTCTTGTCGAGTTCGGTATCCTCCCCCTCCGGCACGAAGGCGATCGGCTTGCCGAGTTCCTCCGAAAGGTCGTGGACGAGGCGGCGGAACCTGCCGAAGAGCGTCCCGATCGGCACCATGCGCGTGCCCATGGTGGTGTCGCGCAGGCTGGAGGTGAGCCGCTCGATCTCCTCGGCGACGTTGACGAGGGCCGAATCCTTGAGGGTTTCGGCAAGCTGGCTGAGGCGCGCCTGGGCGATGACGAGTTCGCCGACCCGGTCCATCAGTTCGTCGAGCCGTTCGGCCGGCACGCGCAGGGTGGCGTTGCGCTCGGTGCGCGGCGCGGCCTTCGCAGGCGCCTCGACGAGCTTGACGACCGGCGAGGCGGCGGGCGCGGCGGGCGCCGGCACAGTCTGCGCCGTCGCTTCGGGCGCGGCCGGCGCGGCAGAGGCCGGGGCCTTGTCCGGCCCGGCGGACGCAGCCGCGGGAGCCTCGGCCTCGGCCTTGTGAGCGGAGATCGCCTCGCCGGCCGTCAGCGGCTCGATGGAGAGAACCATGTCGTCGCGCACGAAGAGGAACACGTCGTCGATCACGTCGCGCTCGACGGCGGCCATCAGCTGCACATCCCAGGTGATGTGGCATTCCTCGGGCTCGAGGCGGTCGAGGGCGGGAACGGCCTCGGTGATCGCCGTCACCTCGCATGGTCCGAGATCGCGCATCTCGTCGAGGAGAAGCAGCGGATTGGTGCCGAGCGTCAGGGCGTCGGCCGGGAGCTTGAAGCGGATGTGCCAGGCGCTCGTGGCGGCAGGCTCGGCCAGCGGCTCGCCCATTTCGAGTGGCGTTTCGGCGACGGGCGCTTCGCCCGCGATCTCCCCGCCCTCGACCGCCGCCTTCAGGGCCGCGAGGATCGCATGCCCGCGTTCGGGATCGGCATCGGGATCCTCGATCAGCGCCGAGACGTGATCGCGGGCATCAAGCGCGGCGGCGATCAGGCTGCGATCGGCCGTCGCCTCCCCCTTGCGCACACGGTCGAAGGCGGTCTCGAATTCGTGGATGAAGTCCGAGACGGCCGTGAAGCCGAACATCGCGCCCGACCCCTTGAGGGTGTGGAGGGCGCGGAAGGCGAGACCGACGATCTCGCGGTCGTCCGGACGCTGCTGGAGATCGAGCAACGCCTGTTCGAGCGTCTCGATGAGATCGGCGGCTTCCTGGCGGAAGACCTCTGCGGGATCGATCATGCTCATGCGCCTGCAACCTTACGCACGACCGAGAGGAGCTGGTCGGTCTTGAAGGGCTTGACCATCCAGCCGGTGGCGCCCGCTTCCTTGGCCTGCGCCTTGATGCCGGCATCGGACTCGGTCGTCAGGAACACGATCGGCACGCCGTTGCTCGACGGGGTCGCGCGATATTCGCGAATGAAGGTGAGACCGTCCATGACCGGCATGTTGAGATCGGTGATCACCGCATCGACCGGGCTCGACGTCGCCTTGTCCAGCGCCTCTCGCCCGTCGCTCGCCTCGACGACGGAATACCCCGCCTGCTTGAGGGTCATCCCGACCATCTGCCGGACCGAGGCCGAGTCGTCGACCACCAGGATTGTCTTGCTCATGGGGACTCCTGAAATTCGAATATCATTCGTCTGCCCTGTGCCGATCCGGGCAGAAAGGCATGATACGGGCTCTGCAGAGGCGGTTCCGACCGGCGGTGTCCGCGCTTCGACGGGGCGATGGCAGCGGCCGCCATCTGTCAGACCGGAAGGGGATCGGCGTCGAGGACGGGCGCGAGCGCTTCACCGAGGCCGGCGCGCGCGATGGAGCCGCGCAGGGCGCCGCCCTCGGGTGCGTGGATGACGAAGCTTCGTCCGCGGCCGCTCGCAAACTTGCCCGATGCGACGAGAACCTGAAGCGCGGCGGCGTCCATGCCGCCCGAGCGGGCCGCGTCGAGGCGCACATCGCCGGCTTCGAGGGCGTCGAGCAGTTCGGCCGCCATCTCGTTGGCGTGGCGGATGCTGCGCTCACCGGAGACGTCGATGACCCGGCCGGCGTGATCTTGCGAGGAAGATGACATGTCTTTGTCTTGTCCGCTGGCGAGGAACCCGGAAGTGGATGAAGACAAGATGATCGTGATTGATTGCGGAAGCCTTAAACGAGGACCCGTTCCGCGCGCGTCTTCCACCATGAGGTGGCCGAGATGACGAAAGGGAAGAGGCCGGCTCCCGCCCTTACGGTCCCCGGCCTCTCTTTCCGTCGCTCATCGTTCACCGGCGCGAAGGCGTTCAGCGCGCCTTCCGCTCGCCTTGGGGCTCGCCTTCAGGCGAGAAGATACATGCTCACCGGCATCCAGAGGCCCATCGCGATCATCACGAGGTTCTCCGTCAGGGAGACGAAGCCGAGCGGCACGTTCGAGCCGCCGCCGACACAGGCGCATTTCAGCTCCCGCTTCTGCACATAGACCGCGTAGAAGACCGAGACCGCCCCGACCGTTCCGATGAAGAGCGCGATGGGCGCGGAGATGAAGGTCAAGGTTCCGGCGATCATCAGGAGCCCCGACAGGGTCTCGGCGAAGGGGTAGATGCGGCCATAGGGCACCCAGCGCTTGGCCAGCAGGTCGTAGTTGAGGAACATGGTCGAGAAGCTCTCCACGTCCTGCAGCTTCTGAAGCCCGAGCAGGACCATGGAGATCGCGAAGAACCACTCGATCACTCGGATGCTGAGAAGCGTGCCGAGGGCGAACCAGGAAAAGGCGAGCGCAGTCAACGCCGCCACCGCGAAGATCGCAAGGACCGGCCGATAGGTGGTCTCGTCCTTCGGTTTCACGGGATTGCCGAAATAGGCTCTCAGATCGCTGTGGCCGCCGATCCGCTCGCCGCCGATGAAGATCTGCGGCGTGGTCTCGACGCCGTGTTCCGCCTTGAACGCATCGGTCTCGGCGCGGGTCGTCAGGTGATGGTCCTCCACCTCGTAGCCCCGGCGCTCCAGAAGATCCTTCGACTTCAGACCGTAGGGACAGACATGCTTGTCCATCACCATGCGATAGATGACGGCCGTCTTGTCGCTCGTCTTGCTTTGAACCTGGCTCATGGTCGAATGCTCTGTCCTGTGATGTCGGGCCGGCGTCCGAAGGGGTTCGGCGGGCGGCCGGACGAATCGTCTCCATCCCCATGTGGAGGTTCCAGCGGCTGGAAGGTCAAGGCGCCGATCGCGACGCCCGAACGGGAAAGCGGCGCCCGAGTCCGTCGCTCGATCTGCGATCCGCGATAAATTTCTTCGCACTCTCGCAAGGGCGCGAAGGGCAAGGGCTGTGGGGCTTGCGGCCGGAAACATCGCCCCTTGGCAGATTGACTGAATGTCAGTCGCAGAAATTTTCAGGTTGCAGGACCGGCGTCCGCTCATAGGTTCGAAGACCTAGCGCACCGGACCTGAATCCAGAACCGGGTCCGATGTTCCAATCTCCTGCGACGCATCGGATGGCCCGAATGCCGGGTCCACGTTTCGGCCCGATGCCCCGATCAACGCAACGACGAGGAAGCTCTTGAACTCTCTGGCAACGCGTCTCGGTCTGAAGGTCGATACGGACATCTTCTTCGTATCGGCAGGTCTGACATTCGGCTTCGTGATCCTTCTCGTCGCGATCCCCGATCAGATCGGCAGCATCTTCTCCGTGAGCCGCGCTTGGATCGTCACCAATCTGGGCTGGTTCTTCATTCTCGGCGTCAATGTCTGGCTCGGCTTCCTGATCTTCGCGGCCGCCTCCCGGCACGGGCATATCCGCCTCGGCCCGCGCGATTCGCGGCCGGAATATTCCAACATCTCCTGGTTCACGATGCTCTTTGCCGGCGGTATCGGTACGATCCTGATGTTCTGGGGCGTCGCCGAGCCGATCAGCCACTACAAGGACCCGCCCCTGCCCGGCGTCGAGCCCTTCACCATCGAGGCGGCACAGGACGCGATCTCGATCTCGCTCTATCATCTGGCGATCCACACCTGGACGATCTTCGCGCTTCCCGGCCTCGCCTTCGCCTATTTCATCAACCGTTACGACCTGCCGGTGCGGGTGAGTTCGGTCTTCTATCCGCTCCTGCGCGAGGGCATCTACGGGCCGGTCGGCAAGGCCATCGACATCGCCTCGATCATCGGAACCCTGTTCGGCGTCGCGGTCTCGCTCGGCCTCGGCTCCTCGCAGATCTCGGCCGGCCTGTCGGAACTGTTCGGATGGGGCGACGATACGCTGCTTCGCGTCGCGATTCTCGCGAGCCTCACCGCCATCGCCGTACTCTCGATCGCCGCCGGCCTCGATCGCGGGGTGAAGATCCTCTCCAACATCAACATCGCCATGGCCGTCGGCCTTCTGATCTTCGTTCTCCTTTCCGGGACCACGCTCTTCCTGCTGCGCGGTATCGTCGAGACCTTCGGCCTCTATCTCTCCAATCTGCCCCGCCTCGCCTTCTGGAACGACATGATCCACGGCGAGAACCTCGGCACCGGGGACTGGGGATGGCAGGCGAACTGGACGGTGTTCTACTGGACATGGACCGTCACCTGGTCGCCCTTCATCGGCATCTTCGTCGCGCGCATCTCGCGCGGGCGCACGGTGCGCGAATTCGTGTTCGGCGTTCTGCTCGCCCCCTCGCTCTTCACCGTGATCTGGTTCGCGATCTTCGGCTGGCAGGCCATGGAGATCGACGGCCTCGGCCAGGCCGCCCGCGCGGCCATGGGCGAGGATGCCGGCGCCATCAGCCGGGCCGTGTCCGAATCGGTGCCGCTCGCAATGTTCGCCTTCTTCGCCGAACTTCCGCTGACGACCCTCGTCCAGGGCATCGCCATCGCCGTCGTCGCGATCTTCTTCGCAACCTCGGCCGATTCCTCCTCCCTCGTCGTCGACATGCTGTGCACCGGTCGCCAGAAGGCCGGCCCGACCCGGCAGCGGGTCTTCTGGGGCATGGTGCAGGGGCTCATCGCCGCCATGCTGATCCTGCTTGCCGGCGAGGCCGGGCTGACGGCCCTTCAGGAGGTCATCACCGTGGTCGGCCTGCCGATCTTCGTCCTCGTCTGCATGATGATCCCCTCGATCATGAAGGGGTTCGCGGCCGAGGACATCGATCACGTCACCATCGGCAGGCGGCCGGAGCTCGAAGCCTTCGAGGTGGACGCGAAACCCGACTGACGGCGTCCGCCCACCGGGCGCTCACGGGTGTGGAGGCTTGCCGGGCCGGGCTCAGGCCGGCCCGGATTCGCCGTCGTGATCGTGATCGTGATCATGTCCACGATCGTGCCGGGGGCCCTGCGGCACGATCTTCAGCTCGCCATAGGAGACGGCACGCTGGGAGATGATGGTGTCGGCGAAGTCCTGCACCTCGTCGCTCCTGCCCTTCAGGACGCTGATCTCGAGGCACTGGTCGGCGTCGAGATGGATGTGGAGGGCGGCGACGGAGATGTCGCGGTGGTGATGATGGGTGGTCGTCAGGCGGCTGGAGAGATTGCGCGCCTCGTGATCGTAAACATAGCTGAGCACGCCGACGCAGTCGCGCACTTCTCCGGTCCGCGCGGCCGCCTCGCGCAGTCCGAGCCGGGCGAGATCGCGGATCGCCTCGGACCGGTTTGGATAACCGCCGGTCTCGATCATCCGGTCCAGATCGGCCATCAGGTCGTCGTCGACGGTGATCGTGATCCGCTGCATGGTCTCTCCTCTTTATCCCGCACCGCAGCGAAGGCTGGACGAATCGGTGGTATGATGTATTGAGACAAAGCTCATACTCACCGTTCCGGAGACGACCATGCGCCTCGCTTTGTCCCTTGCCCTCGCGATCGGCCTTCTTTCCGGCTCGGCGACCGTGACATCGGCCCTCGAACGCCTGAACTTCTCCTGGCCCGTCAATGTGGGCCCGCTCAACCCGCATCTCTACACGCCGAACCAGATGTTCGCACAATCCATGGTGTACGAGCCGCTGGTCAGATACGGCAAGGACGGCACGCTCGAGCCCTGGCTCGCCGAAAGCTGGGAGGTGTCCGGGGACGGCCGCGCCTATACCTTCCACCTTCGCCAGGGCGTGACCTTCTCCAATGGCGAGACCTTCGATGCCGAGGCGGTCGTCGCCAATTTCGAGGCGATCCTCGCCAATCGCGAACGCCATGCCTGGCTCGAGCTCGCCAACCAGATCGAGAAAGCGGAGGCCCTGGACGACCATAGGGTGCGCCTCACCCTGAAGGACTCCTATTATCCCGTCCTTGAGGAACTCGCGCTGCCGCGCCCCTTCCGCTTCGTCGCCCCCTCCCAGTTCGTCGACGGCGGCACGATGGACGGCATCGCGGCGCCGATCGGAACCGGGCCCTTCGTCCTTGCCGAAACACGTCTCGGCGAACACGATCTCTTCAGGCGCAACGAGACCTATTGGGGCAAGGCGCCGGCGCTCGACGAGGTCGACGTCAAGGTGATCCCCGATCCCAATTCCCGGGCGATCGCTCTTCAGACCGGCGAGATCGACCTCATCTACGGCGCGGACGGCCCGATCTCGCCCGACAGCTTCAAGCGCTTCGAGGCCATGGACGGCTACGTCACCGCCCTTTCCCCGCCCTATGAGACACGCACCTTCGCCCTCAACACCAATCGCGGCCCGACCCGCGACATCGCCGTGCGCAAGGCCATCAATCATGCGGTCGACAAGGACACGATGATCTCGGCGGTCCTGTCCGGCACCCATGAGCGTGCCGATACCCTGTTCGAGCCGGGCGTTCCCTATGCCGATATCGGCCTGAAACCCTATGCCTTCGACCCCGTTCTTGCCGAACGGCTGCTGGACGAGGCCGGCTGGACGCGGCAGGACGGGGGCACCCGCTCGCGCGACGGCGAGCCCCTGAGAATCGAACTCTGCTTCACCGGCAACGATGCCGTCCTGAAGTCCATGGCCGAGATCGTCCAGGCCGATCTCGCCCGCATCGGCATCGCCGTCGAGCTCGTCGGCGAGGAGGAAAGCAGCGTCTATGCGCGCCAGCGCGACGGGCGCTTCGGCATGATCTTCAACACCACCTGGGGCAAGCTCTACGATCCGCACGCCTTCCTCTCGGCCATGCGCGTTCCAGCCCATGCCGATTATCAGGCCCAGCTGGGGCTCGACGACAAGGCCGAGATCGACGGCAAGATCGGCAAGGTTCTCGTCACCCGCAACGAGGAGGAGCGCAGGGCTCTCTACAGGGAGATCATCACGCGCCTCCACGACGCGGCGGTCTATCTGCCGCTCGTCTACACCAATGCGATGCTCGTCGCCCGGCCCGGCCTCGGCAAGGTGCCCTTCGGCGCACTCTCCAGCGAGGTCCCCTTCGAGGCGATCGAGCCCGGGGATCTCTGAGCCGTGGCCCTCTTCATCCTCAGGCGGCTGGCGCTGATGGTGCCGATGCTGCTCGGCGCTTCCCTCGTGATCTTCCTGGTGCTGCGGCTCGGCCCCAGCGATCCCGCGCTCGACTATCTGCGCCTGTCGCGCCTGCCGCCGACACCGCAAGCGGTCGAGGCCGCGCGCGAACTTCTCGGCCTCGACCGGCCGATCCTCGTGCAATATCTCGACTGGCTGTGGAGCGCCCTCCATCTCGATTTCGGCGTCTCCTACGCGCTCCAGCGGCCGGTTCTGCCCGATCTTCTCCACTATCTGCCGGCAACGCTCCAGCTCGCCGGCTTCGCGCTTCTCCTCACCCTCGCGATCTCGGTGCCCCTCGGCATCTGGGCGGCCCGCCACCGCGACGGCCTGCCCGACAACGCGGTGCGCGTCGTCGCCTTTCTCGGCGTCTCCATGCCGAATTTCTGGCTCGGCTTCCTCCTCATCTTCCTGTTCTCCGTCGAGCTCGGCTGGCTGCCTGCCATGGGCAAAGGCGGCCTCTCGCACATCGTCATGCCGGCCATCGCGATCTCGCTGATGTCGCTCGCCATCAATGCGCGGCTCTTGCGCGCCTCCATGCTGGAGGTCGCCGGCCAGCGCCACGTCACCTATGCGCGCCTTAGGGGCCTGTCCGATCGCAAGGTCGAGCGCTCGCACATCCTGCGCAATGCGCTCCTTCCCATCGTCACCGCCACCGGCATGCATGTGGGCGAACTCATCGGCGGCACGCTCATCATCGAAAGCATCTTCGGCTGGCCGGGGGTCGGGCGCTACGCCGTCTCGGCGGTCTTCAACCGGGACTATCCGGTCGTCCAGTGCTTCACGCTCCTGATGGTCGCGATCTTCGTCCTCTGCAATCTCGTGGTCGACATCGCCTATGCCTATGCCGATCCGCGCATCCGGCTCTCCGGGGAGGGAACGCGGTGAGCGATCTCGCAATCCATACGGGCGATGCCCCCGCGAGCGCGCGAGGGTCGCGTTTCGGCCTGACCGGGCGCATCGCACTCGGCCTCGTCCTCGCCATCGTGCTGGTCGCCATCTTCGGGCCCTTCCTCGTTCCCTACGAGCCGAACGCCGTCGACCTTTCGGCGCGCCTTCAGAGCCCGAGCGCCGCCCATCTCCTCGGCACGGACCATCTCGGCCGCGACGTCCTCGCCCGGCTGGTGGCCGGGGCCGGCGTCTCGCTCGGCTCAGTCGCGATCGCACTTTCGCTGATCCTCGTCCTCGGCATCACGATCGGCGGCATCGCAGGCGTTGCCGGGGGCCGCACGGACCAGGTGCTGATGCGCTTCACCGACGTCTTCCTCACCTTCCCGACCCTCGTCCTCTCCCTCTTCCTCGTCGCCATGCTCGGCACCGGGCTCGTCAACGTCGTCATCGCCATCGCCCTGTCCCACTGGGCCTGGTATGCGCGCATCGTGCGCGGCATCGTCCTGTCCCTGAAGCATCGCGACTTCATCCTCGCCTCGAGGCTCGCCGGCGTCGGGCGCCTGCGGATCTTCGCCGTCCATCTCCTGCCCGCGACCCTTTCCCAACTGGTGGTTCTCGCCAGTCTCGATATCGGCCACATCATGCTGCACGTCTCCGGCCTCTCCTTCCTCGGCCTCGGCGTCGTGCCGCCGACGGCCGAATGGGGCGTGATGCTCAACGATGCGCGCCAGTTCATCTGGACCGAACCCTTTCTGATGATCTGGCCGGGGCTCGCCCTCTTCGTCACGGTGATGGCCTTCAACCTTCTCGGCGACGCCGTCCGCGACCGCCTCGACCCGCATCTGCGCATGGAGCATGCCCATTGACCGCCCGAAGGCTCGACATCGCGAACCTGACGGTGCGCGCGAGAGGCGGCGCGCGCGCACCTCTCGTCGCCGGGATCGACCTTTCGCTTTCGTCCGGCGAGGTTCTGGCGCTCGTCGGCGCCAGCGGCTCGGGCAAGTCGATGACCTGCGCCGGCGCGCTCGACGTCCTGCCGCCCGGAACATGGCGCGAGACCGGAACGCTCCTCGTCGATGGCGAGCCCTGCCAGCCGAAGACCGTGCGCGGCCGCAAGGTCGCGACCATCCTCCAGGCGCCGCGCAGCGCCTTCAATCCCGTGCTCACCATGCGCCGCCACGCCGAGGAGACCCTGAAGGCTCTCGGCTTCCCGAAGCCGCGATGGGACGCGATCATCGCAAGCGCCATGGCGGATGCGGGTCTCGGCGAACCCGACCGGATCCTCGCCCTCCATCCCTTCGAGATGAGCGGCGGCATGCTCCAGCGCATGATGATCGCCCTCGCCCTGATGAGCGAGGCGCCCTTTCTCTTCGCCGACGAGCCGACGACCGATCTCGATCTCATCGTCCAGAGCGAGATCCTCGACTGCCTCGACAGGCTGAGAAAGGAGCGCGGGCTCGGCATCCTCCTCGTCACCCACGACATGGGCGTCGTCGCAAGGCTGGCCGACCGGGTGGCGGTGATGGAGGCGGGACGTATCGTCGAGACCGGGGGGATCGACCGGATGTTCCACGAGCCCGCCCATCCGGTGACGCGCAGACTGGTCGATGCCCATCTCTCCCTCTACGCGCCGGACGTCGCCCCATGAGCCTTCTCGCCGCCGACGCGGTCTCGCGCGCCTACGAGACCGGCATGGGCTGGGGCGAGCGGCAGAAGACCCGCGTCCTTGACGCGGTCTCGGTGTCGATCGAGGCCGGCGAAACCGTCGGGCTTCTCGGCCGCAGCGGCTGCGGCAAGAGCACCCTCGCCCGCCTTCTCGTGGGTCTGGAGCGCCCCGATGCCGGATGCGTCCGCTTCGAGGGCCGTCCGCTCGATGAATTGTCGAAGGCCGAACGCCTCGCCTTCCGGCGATCGGTGCAGATGGTCTTCCAGGATTCCCTCGGCGCCGTCGATCCGCGCTCCACGGTTCGCGCGATCCTCGCCGAGCCCCTGCGCCACCTCCTCAAGCTTTCGAAGAGCGAGCGCGAGCCGGCGATCGCCGATCTTCTGCGGCGGGTCGGGCTCGAGCCGCGCGATGCGGACAAGCTTCCCGGCCAGATGAGCGGCGGCCAGCTCCAGCGCGTCTGCATCGCCCGCGCGCTCGCGCCTCAGCCGAAGCTGATCGTCCTCGACGAAGCGGTCTCCAATCTCGACCTGCATCTCCAGATCCAGATGCTCGATCTCTTCGAGCATCTGCGCCGGGAGACGGGCCTCGCCTATCTGTTCGTTACCCACGATCTGCGCCTCGTCGAACGCTTCGCATCGCGCGTTCTCGTCATGGACGAGGGCCGCGTCTGCGAGGAGGCCGCGGTGTCCCGCCCCCTCGCCCTCGCAAGTCCCGCCGGACGGGCCCTTGGCGCGGCGGTGCTCCCCGCCATGCCCGGCGCCACCCGCCGCCCTGCACGCGCGGCTGGCTAATTTTCGGTCAGCCTGACGGAAGAAGTCGCATCCCCCTCTTCGGCGGAGCGGGGCAAGGCGAGCGGATGGGCGGCCGGACGGCGGCCTCCTCGTCATGGCACGATCCTTGCGTCACTCGGCTCGATCCGGGCAAGACGCCCAGACCGTCGTCGCCAGTCGCGGCGGGGCGGATGCGAGGAAATGCCGGACCCGATGACGAGACTTGCCGAACGGATGGATGCAGCGGCCCCGGAGGGAACGGTCGGCCGTTCGTCGCCGCGCATGCAGCGCAGCAGCGGCACCGGGCTCGTCAGCGCGCGGCGCGGCGCCGGCGGAGAAAGCCGGCTCTTCGACCTCTATCAGGAGGGATCGGCGCGCATCCGCCTCCCGAACAGCCATTCGGCCGGACGCCTCGAAGCCGTCCTCCTCAACACCTCGGGCGGAATGACGGGCGGCGACCGGCTCGCCTGGCGCTGCGAGGCCGGCGACGGAACCCATCTGACGCTGGCGACCCAGACCGCCGAACGGCTCTACCGGGCCGTGGACGGGCGGGCCGAGACGAAGGTTCACCTGACGGTCGGTCGAGGCGCCCGCCTCGACTGGCTCGCCCAGGAGACGATCCTCTTCGACGGCGCCCGATTCTCGCGCTCCATCACCTGCGATCTCGCCGAGGATGCCAGCCTTCTCCTGTGCGAGCCCCTGGTCTTCGGTCGCAGCGGCATGGGCGAGATCGTGCAGACCGGCGCTCTCGCCGATCGCTGGACGATCCGCCGGGCTGGACGACCGGTGCATATCGAGGCGCTGCGCATCGAGGGCGCGATCGACGACATGCTTCAGGGTGCCGCCGTGGCCGGCGGCCGGCGCGCCCATGCCACCGTCCTTCTTCTTTCGCCCGAGGCCGAGGCGTGCCTCGAGCCGGCGCGCGCCATCCTCGGCGAGAGCGGCGGCGCGAGCTTCTTCGACGGCAAGCTCCTCGTGCGGCTGATGGCAACCGGCGCGCTCGCGCTTCGCCGAAGGCTCCTGCCACTTCTCCTCCTCCTGCGCGGCGGCTATGCTCTGCCCCGTTGCTGGTCGATCTGAACCCCGCTCACCCATCCATCCGGAGGCAACGGACCCTTGAACCTCAGTCCACGCGAAAAGGACAAGCTGCTGATCTCCATGGCGGCCGTCGTCGCCCGCCGCCGGCTGGAGCGCGGCGTGAAGCTGAACCATCCCGAAGCGGTGGCCCTGATCACCGATTTCGTGGTGGAAGGCGCCCGCGACGGCCGTCCCGTCGCCGAACTGATGCAGGCGGGCGCGAAGGTTCTCGACCGCAGCCAGGTGATGGAAGGCGTCGCGGAGATGATCCACGACGTGCAGGTGGAAGCCACCTTCCCCGACGGCACGAAGCTCGTCACCGTCCACCAACCCATCCGCTAGAGGAGACCGCGCCATGGTTCCCGGAGAGTTCTTCGTGCGCGAAGGCGAGATCGTGCTCAACGAGGGCCGGGAGGCCCTGACGCTGGTGGTCGTCAATACCGGCGACCGTCCCGTGCAGGTGGGCAGCCATTACCATTTCGCCGAGGCCAATCCCGGGCTCTCCTTCGACCGGGAGGCCGCGAGAGGCAGGCGCCTCGACATCGCGGCGGGCTCGGCCGTCCGCTTCGAGCCCGGACAGGAGCGCGAGGTGAGCCTGATCCCGTTCGCCGGCAATGGCCGCATCACCGGATTTCGCGGCGAGTTCGGCGCGGCTTCGTAGGGAGGCTATCGCGCGTACGCTTCGCATACCGGCCGTGCTGCCTTCTTGAAGGATCAGGCCCGAACCGCCGTCAGGACGGACTGCAAGAGGATCGACCCATGCCCGCCACCATTTCCCGCGCCGCCTATGCGGACATGTTCGGCCCCACCACCGGCGATAAGGTTCGCCTCGCCGATACCGAACTCGTCATCGAGGTGGAGAAGGATTTCACCACCTATGGCGAGGAGGTGAAGTTCGGCGGCGGCAAGGTGATCCGCGACGGCATGGGCCAGTCCCAGGTCTCGCGCGCGGACGGCGCCGTCGACACGGTGATCACCAATGCGCTCGTCGTCGACTGGACCGGCATCTACAAGGCCGATATCGGCCTGAAGGACGGACGGATCGCCGGCATCGGCAAAGCCGGCAATCCCGATACCCAGCCCAACGTCACCATCATCGTCGGGCCCGGCACCGAGGCGATCGCCGGCGAAGGCCGCATTCTCACCGCCGGCGCCATCGACAGCCATATCCACTTCATCTGCCCCCAGCAGATCGAGGAGGCGCTGATGTCGGGCGTGACGACCATGCTCGGCGGCGGCACGGGCCCGGCGCACGGAACGCTCGCGACCACCTGCACCCCGGGGCCCTGGCATCTGGCCCGCATGATCGAATCCTTCGACGCCTTTCCGATGAACCTCGCCCTTTCGGGCAAGGGCAACGCCTCGAACGCCCGGCCGCTCGAGGAGATGATCCTCGGCGGCGCCTGCGCCCTCAAGCTGCATGAGGACTGGGGCACGACGCCCGAGGCGATCCGCACCTGCCTTACCGTCGCCGACGACTACGACGTTCAGGTGATGATCCATACCGATACGCTGAACGAGAGCGGTTTCGTGGAATCCACCATCGACGCGATCGCGGGCCGCACCATCCATGCCTTCCACACAGAGGGTGCGGGCGGCGGCCATGCGCCCGACATCATCAAGGTGGCGGGCCTTCCCAACATCATCCCATCCTCGACCAATCCGACCCGGCCCTACACGCTGAACACCATCGCCGAGCATCTCGACATGCTGATGGTCTGTCACCACCTCGACGGCAACATCCCCGAGGACGTCGCCTTCGCCGAAAGCCGCATCCGCAAGGAGACCATCGCGGCCGAGGACATCCTCCACGATCTCGGCGCCTTCTCGGTCATCGCCTCGGACAGCCAGGCCATGGGCCGCGTCGGCGAGGTGATCATCCGAACCTTCCAGACCGCCGACAAGATGAAGCGTCAGCGCGGACGCCTCGCAGGAGAAACCGGCGAGAACGACAATCTGCGCGTGAAGCGCTACATGGCGAAGATCACGATCAATCCGGCGATCACCCACGGCTTCGACAGGCATCTCGGCTCGGTGGAGGTGGGCAAGCGCGCCGATCTCTGCCTCTGGTCGCCCGCCTTCTTCGGCGTCAAACCCGACATGGTGCTCATCGGCGGCACCATCGCGGCCGCCCCCATGGGCGATCCGAACGCCTCGATCCCGACGCCCCAGCCCGTGCACATGCGCCCGATGTTCGGCGCCTATGGCAGGTCTCGCACCAATTCCTCCGTTACCTTCGTCTCGAAGGCGGCCTATGAGGACGGGCTGCGCGAAAGGCTCGGCACGGCGAAGGCGATGCTTCCCGTCGAGAACACGCGCGGCGGCATCGGCAAGGCCGCCATGAAGCTCAACGACGCCATGCCCCATATCGAGGTGGACCCCGAAACCTACGAGGTTCGCGCCGAGGGCGAGCTTCTCACCTGCGAGCCCGCCGAGGTTCTGCCGATGGCGCAGCGCTATTTCCTGTTTTGAGGCGAATTGAATGTAACGACGAATGTAGTTACATATGGATTTCGAATGGGACGACCGGAAAGCTGAACTCAATGTCCGGAAGCATGCCGTGCGCTTCGAGACGGCGGCAGCTGTCTTTTCCGATCCGTTCAGACTGATCTTCGAAGACGACCGCTTCGTGTATGACGAGGTCAGGGAAATCGCGATCGGAATGGTCGGAACACGTCTTTACGTCGTCGTTTTCACGGAGGTTCCCGACGCCATCCGTATCGTATCGGCCCGAAAGGCAAGTGATCGCGAAAGGAAGATCTATGGCAACCGTACATTTCCGGCTTGATGGTTCGAACCCTCCTGAGCCCACGAAGGAGGAACGGGAACGCTTCGATGCTTTGCGCGACGAGGACATCGATTTCTCCGACATTCCCGAGCTGACCGACGCCCAGCTCGCCGAGATGCGGCTCGTTGCGCCGGGCGAGGTCGTCCCGACCAAGAAGCAGCTCACCATCCGCCTCGACGCCGAGATCGTCGACTGGTTCAGGGCGCAGGGGCGTGGCTACCAGACCCGCATGAACGACGTGCTCGGCGCCTATGTGCGGGCCGTCAAGCGAGAGACGCGATGATCCGCGTCCGCGAGGTCCGTGCCCGGGCCGAAGCCCCTGCCGACACGATCACTCTCGACGAGACCGCGCGCCATCGCAGGCGGATGGTCATGACCTCCGACGGCGGGATCGACATTCTCCTGGACCTTCCCCGCGCCCGGCTCCTGCGTCATGGCGAAGGCCTTGTCCTGGAGGACGGGCGGGTGATCGAGGTGCGCGCGGTCCCCGAAGACCTCGTGGCCGTGTCGGGTCGCGACCGGCGCCATCTCAACGCTCTCGCCTGGCAGATCGGCAACCGGCACCTCGCCGCGCAGATCGAGGACGACCGCATTCTGATCCGCCGCGATCATGTGATCGAAGCCATGCTGACGGGGCTCGGCGCGGGTCTGGATTTCGTCGACGAGCCCTTCGACCCCGAAGGCGGGGCCTATGACGAGATGGCCGGCACTTCCTCCCGACATCATGTTCATCACGGGCACGGGCACGAACACGAGCACCCCCATGAGCATCGCCACGGCCACGGACATGCTCACGCACACGAGCATGATCCGGTGGCGGGCGGAGGGCATTCCCACGACGTCGCAATGCCGCGAACGGGCGCCGAACGGTCGACGGACTGAGATGGCGCCGCCCCTCGCACTTCTGTCCTGGCTCTCGCCTGTCTTCCCCATCGGTGGCTACGCCTATTCGGCCGGTCTCGAAACGGCGATCGCAGAGGACCGGCTCGCAGGTGCCTGCGACCTGACCGCCCGCATCGCCCGCCTTCTCGCCTCGGGCTTCCTTTGGAACGATGCGGTCTTTCTCGCCACGGCCCATCGCAGCGCCGCCGACGAGACGGCTCTCCTCGATCTCGCGGCAATGGTGCGAGCCTTTGCCGGCTCTGCCGAGCGCCTCGCGGAAACCTTCGATCAGGGGCGGTCCTTCATGGCGGCCGTCTCGCCTTGGGCCAAGAGCGTAAGGGGCGGAACGAAGGGTGCACCCATCGCCCTCGCCGACGACGCCCTGCCCCTGCCCGTCGCCATCGGACGGATGGCGGCTCTCCATGATTTCGAGCGTCTCGATACGCTCGCCGTCTTCCTCCACGGCGCGGTTCTCGCACAGCTCCAGGCCGCGATCCGCCTGTCCCTCATCGGGCAGACGGGAGCGGCGGACGCGATGAGCCGGCTCGAGCCCGCCATCCTCGAGACGGCCGAACGGGCAGCGACCGCGACGCCCGACGATCTCGGAACCGCGTGCTTTGCCGCCGAAATCGACGCCCTGCGCCACGAAACCCTTGCCGGAAGGCTCTTCCTGTCATGAATCCAGCCCCGACTGCCCCCGCAAGTCAATTTTCCCGCTCACCCAACGGTCCCCTGCGGGTCGGCATCGGCGGGCCTGTGGGTGTCGGAAAGACGACTCTGACGGCGCGGCTTTGCGAACTGTTTCGGGACCGGCTGTCGATCGCCGTCGTCACCAACGACATCTACACACGCGAGGATGCGGATGCTCTGGTTCGGATGCAGGCCTTGTCGTCGGATCGGATCGAGGGCGTGGAGACGGGCGGCTGCCCTCACACGGCGATCCGGGAGGATGCGTCGATCAATCTCCGTGCGATCGACCGCCTGACCTCGCGCATTCCGGATCTGGACATCGTGTTCATCGAAAGCGGCGGGGACAATCTGGCGGCGACGTTTTCGCCCGATCTGGCGGATCTGACGCTTTACGTGATCAGCTGCTGCCAGGGGGAGGACATTCCGCGCAAGGGGGGCCCTGCGATCAGCCGCTCGGACCTTCTGATCGTGAACAAGACCGATCTTGCGGTCCATGTGGATGTGGACCTCGAGCGCCTCCGCATTGATTCTGGTCTTGCTCGAGGTTTTCGTCCGACTGTTTTCACGGATTTGAAGCGTGGTTTTGGTTTGGCTTCGGTTGGAGATTTCATTCTTAGCCGCGGGGGCTTTTTGGCGGGCGGGGATGGCGGCGTTGAGCGCGGCGGGGCCGTTGTTCGTCACGAGGCTGGCTCTGTTGGGACTGACGGGCCCGGTGCGTCGCCTAAGGCGGCGTCTGGTGCGTCGTTTGGGGCGCGTGAGGCCTGAGTGTGGTGTTGGTTTTCCTGAGGGGACGCGAGGGAGGCTGACGGTAGGGGCGTCCTCGTCATGACGGGGCTTGTCTGACGATTACCTGTTTCGCGCTGCCTTGTCGGCCTCGCGCTGCCTTATCGGCCTTGCTTCCGGGACCTTGCTCCCCGATCGCGATCGCGATCGCCTTTACTGACCTCGCCTGCCCTTCCCTATCCCCCCTAAGCCCTCACCATTCAGCTAGGCCTGTCGTGGGGTCGTTTCTGTGCCTGCCCGGTTGACGTTTCGGCACGGTGGCCCTTGCGCCGGTACGAATCCGTATCCTGTCTTGTCCGGCGCGTTGCGAGGGGTGGCTCGTCGTTTGAGGCCTATGGGGGATGAGGGTACTCGGGCTGGGTTTTTTCCGGAGGTGTTTTTGCGCCCGCCGTCTTTTC
>NZ_QURL01000005.1 GCF_003403015.1 Fulvimarina endophytica | reverse complement strand
ACCCCGACCTTGAAGATCGCGGAAATCTTTTCCGCGCTCAGAGGCTCGGCCGAAACGGGAGGCGCCGCCGTGTTCGGCCACCAGACCCGAACATACGTGAACGGGTTGTTGTAGCCGAGCGTCGCGGCCTTGTAGCCGATCATCGTCTTGACGATGCTGACATAGCCCTCCTGAAGCGCCTTGCGCGCCAGCGGCTTGGCGTGGAGATCGCGGTTGCGGTCGATGATCTCGCGCGCCGTCAAGTGCTTTGGACGTTCCGCGACGCTGGCGGGCCAGAAGGTCAGGAGACTGATATAGGCCTGAAGGTCGGACCCGTCATATGTGTCGACGGGATGGTCTCCGATCAGCTCGATGAAGAGGTCCCGCCGAAAGCGGGCTGTCTTGAGATCCTTGTTCTTAACCCCGGAAGCATCCGCCCTGGCCGCCAGATAGTCGTCCGAGACTTCGCTGAAAAGCGGCATCGTCGAGGCCGGACACTGCACGAAGCGGCGATCAAGCTTGAATGCAGGGATCTTCTGTCCATGCTCGTCCAGCGGTTCCTGCATTGGTGAGGGCGTCGACAAACCCTGCCGAGCGTCGGTCATCGTTTGCGGAGCGGCTGCCGCCGGAGTTTCAATCGCCGGAGCGACAGCCTGAGGCGCCATCACAGGAGCTGGCATCGCATCTGCGGACTTGATCGCGCCTGCGGACGTCGCCGTCCCCATGAACTTGTCGACGTACTTTTCTTTCAGGATATCCGCACTGTCGACAATCAGCGGATTGCCTTCGGAGCCTTTGGCGATCTCGCGCGCGATGGCGACAAGCCCGCGCATTCCCTCGAACGAAGCTTCTTCTTCCGGGCTCGGGCGGGGAGCCTCGCCAGCGATGAAGGAATGATACGCCTTCAGCCATCCCCGCATCTCGACCAGCGCCTCTTCCGAGGTTTCTCCGGAGAAGGTCGGCGTCCTGTCCTCCACTGGCCCGCCGTCCTCATCTTTGCCTCCAGCCAATCGTCTGCCTCTCAGTTCATCGAACCGCCCCCGTGCGTGAGCTGCAAGGAGGTCGGCTTTGCGCCGTGCCTCGCGCGCCGAACAGGCGCCGAGACTGATACGGATCGGCGGCCTCGAGCGACCGCCACCAAGATCCTTCGGAAGGCGGACCTGGAAGAGATAGATCGTCCCGGACCGGACGAGATAAGGACCCGCCCCGCGTCGATTGACGTCCGATTCGGTCCGCTTCGGTGATCCGCCACGCGATACACGGCACGATACACCGGACGATACACCAGCCAAAACCGACATTCCCACACTCCCAAAACGGGTGTGTCGATCGGGTCGAATGCGTGAATAAGCGGGATTTTAAATGGCGGAGAGTGGAAAATCCGTGGCGGAGAGGAAGGGATTCGAACCCTCGATACCGTCTCCGGTATACTCCCTTAGCAGGGGAGCGCCTTCGACCACTCGGCCACCTCTCCGTGCCTCCTCTTAAGAGGTTCCTGGGAGGCGGCGCAAGATGGGGGGATGGAATTTCCGAAGGTCTCGGAGAATTTCGTGCCGGTGGCGGAGGCATGCCCGGGGATTGGGGGCGTTCCGGGGGCAGGGCGCGCCTATCGCTGGATTGCGTGGAACATCGAAGATCTTGTCTCGTCGGGATTGGGGCGTCGCCGCCGGTGTGCCGGAGACGTCCTGAAGTGTCGATCGGACGAGCACATCCTATGGGACAGCCGCACATTTCGTCGAATTCGCATACCACCGTTGGGCAGACGACATGGCTTTCGATTGGCTCTGTGCGTCCCCCGCTTTTGGCACGGGTCTGGGTCGGCCGCAGATCTTACCGTCTATCTCGGTGTCGGCGGCCTCTCTCCGTCTCCGCCAACTTGGATCGGCGATAAACTCGGCAATCGGCTTCGAGCGTAGAGAGAGAAGCCGAGCTCTCGCGGGTGCGGCATCCCAGCGCAGCATCCTCACGTGGTGTTCGGGAACGTGGTTTTCAGGTGCTCCGAATTTTTGAAGGCTTGCGCGTCCTCGGGGGAGAACGTTGCGGTCCGCGATGGGGGATGTCCTGTTCCGGCCGGGCCCTGCGCCTTCGCGGGCGGGCGATATCATTTCGTGGAACGAGCCTGTAAACGACGCCGACAGCATGCTGCGAAAGGCCGATCGATTATGAAGAGCGTATCCATTCTCGGAGCTACGGGATCGATCGGACAGAACACGATCGACCTCATCGCTCGCTCGCCGGACGCCTACCGCGTCGTGGCGCTGACCGGCGGGCGCAATGTGGAGAAGCTTGCCGACGATGCGCGCCGCCTCAAGGCGGCGATCGCGGTAACGGCCGAGCCGGCTCTCTACGCGGAGCTCGCCGAACGGCTCGAAGGATCGGGCGTCGAAGTCGCCGCCGGGCCGCAGGCCCTCGTCGAGGCGGCCTCCCGCCCGGCGGACTGGACGATGTCCGCGATCATCGGCTCGGCGGGCCTCGAGCCGGGACTGGCCGCGATCGGGAACGGCGCCACTCTGGCCCTCGCCAACAAGGAGAGCCTCGTCTGCGCCGGGCCGCTGCTCCTTTCTGAGGCGAAGCAGGCGGGTGCGAGGATCCTGCCCGTCGACAGCGAACATTCGGCGATCTTCCAGGCACTCGTCGGCGAGGATATGGCGGCCGTCGAGCGCATCACCATCACGGCTTCCGGCGGCGCCTTCAGGGACTGGCCTGAGGAGCGCCTCGCCGAAGCCACCGCAGCCGAGGCCGCGACCCATCCCAACTGGTCGATGGGGCAGCGAATCACCATCGACAGCGCGAGCCTCTTCAACAAGGCGATGGAGCTCATCGAGACCCACGAGTTCTTCGGTGTGCCCTCGTCCGCGATCGATGCGGTGATCCACCCCGAATCCATCGTTCACGCGATGGTCGCCTTCCGGGACGGCGCGGTTCTCGCCCATCTCGGCTTTCCCGACATGCGCCACGCGATCGGCTATGCGCTGAACTGGCCGGATCGCCTGGCGCTCCCGGTTCCGCGGCTCGATCTCGTAAAACTCGCATCGCTGACATTCCGCGATGCCGACGAGCGCCGACACCCCGCTCTGCGTCTTGCCCGCGAGGTCATGGACGCCGGCGGCCTCAGCGGCGCGGCCTTCAACGGCGCGAAGGAGCGCGCGCTCGATCTGTTCATCGAGGGGCGCATCACCTTTCCGACCATGGCCGCCATCGTCGAGCGGGTGCTGGATCGCCTCAGCGCTTCGGGAGACCTTGCCGGCGCGATGACCATCGAGGCCGTGCGCGACATCGACGAACGCTCCCGCCGGCTGGCCGACGAGGCGGCGGCTGAGCGGTGACGCAACCGTCATCTCCGTTTCGCGGACGGGCCGGTTGAACTGCCAGCGCGCCAGCCGATAATCCACTTATGGAAACAATGCGATATCCGGCCACAGGCCGGTGCAATAAGGCGCGCGAGGAGAAGCCAGATGGCCAGCGATCATGAGAGCGGCAGGACCGAAACCGTGACCCGTAACGCACCGCGGGCCCCATCGACCCTCGACGACGGCATGCCGATCGCCGACAAGCGCGTCGGTTTCGGCAAGGGCGCGGGAAAATGGCTTGCGGTCTTCGGCGTCGTGGTGATCGCAGCGATCCTGATCTTCACGGGCACGGTCTGAGGAGCGCCGAAAAGCCGCATCAGGGCCGTGTCAAAAATTGTAGGATCATCGGGTTCGCCGAATGAGAAGAGTCGGACAGAACGCAATGACGTCCGGAATCGTCTCGGCGTCTGTTTCGGGTCTCGTCGGACTGCTCGAAACAGGGATTTGGTGCCCAGGAGAGGACTCGAACCTCCACGCCTCGCGGCACACGGACCTGAACCGTGCGCGTCTACCAATTCCGCCACCTGGGCAACGGAGGGGACCTTTAGGGGGTGTCGGAGGGCCTGTCAACGCAGATTTGTCGTCCGGGATCGCCTTTGTTCTGGACGGGCGAATTTCGCGCGGGGCGCTGGCTGTTCGACGGGGTTGCGAGCCGGCGGCTTCTGCACCTTCGGGCTTCGGTGTCCGGAGCGTGAGGACCCGAACGAGGCGGCCGGCGGGTGGATGGGACCGTGCCGGATCGACGCTGCGCCGCTTTGGGGCGGTGCGATGCGGAACCGCAGGCTCGAACGGCCATTGCCAGGTCGCTGGATGCGGCGATGGGGAGCGTTGCCCAAGGTCTGGCGCAAACCCGTCGTTCGTTATAGGGAACGGTCCCGAACGGCGTGGCCGCCGACCGTCTCGCTCCTGCCGCCGATCCTCGGCGTTCGCGGCGGCGATTGTTCGGCGGATCGAGGATGTCGCGGGACTTCCCGGCATTGCGCGCCATAAACAAGAGCAGACGTCGTGACAGGGCATCCGCCGGGATGCCTGCCGCGTTTGAGGGCCTTAGAAGCGAGGGCGATATGACGGTCGATACGGGCAAGACGGTGGTGGTGTTCGGGGGATCGGGCTTTCTCGGTCGCTATGTGACGCAGGCGCTCGCCAAGCGCGGGCACCGGATCGTCGTCGCCTGCCGCAGGCCCGATCTCGCCTATCATCTGCAGATCGCCGGCAATATCGGCGCGATCATGCCCATTCAGGCCAATCTGCGATATCCCTGGTCGGTGGAGCGGGCCGTGAAGGGCGCGGACCATGTGATCAATCTCGTGGGCATTCTCGCCGAAAGCGGCAAGCAGAGCTTCGATAGCCTGCAGGCCAAGGGTGCGCGGCTCATCGCCGAGGCGGCGAGGCAGGAGGGGGTGAACATGACCCAGATCTCCGCCATCGGAGCCGACCCGTCCTCCAACTCGAAATATGCCCGCTCCAAGGCCGCCGGCGAACAGGCCGTGTTCGAGGCGCGTCCGGATGCCTACGTGCTTCGGCCCTCCATCATCTTCGGACCTGAGGACGAGTTCTTCAATCGCTTCGCCGGGATGTCGAGGCTTTCGCCGGCCCTGCCGCTGCTGGGTGGCGGCAAGACGAAGTTCCAGCCGATCTATGTGGCCGACGTCGCCGAGGCGGTGGCCAAGACCGTGGACGGCGAGGTGGACGGCGGCAAGGTCTACGAACTCGGCGGGCCCGAGGTGCTGACCTTCCGCCAGATGATGGAAGAGATGCTGCGCATCATCGACCGCAAGCGGCGATTCGTGACGATCCCGTTCTCGCTCGCCGGCACCATGGCGAACTACATGCAGTATGTACCGGGCGCGCCCCTGACGCCCGATCAGGTCAAGCAGCTTCAGAACGACAATGTCGTCTCGCAGGAAGCGATCGACGATGGGCGGTCGCTCGAAGCCTTCGGCATTCGCCCGGCGACGATCGACGCGATCCTTCCGACCTATCTCGTTCGCTTCCGGCCGCAGGGTCAGTTCACCCGGCCGACCCGCCATGCCGGCGGCCTCGATCCCGAGAACCAGGACGGTCTCGTCTGACATTCGACGATTTCGGCCTCGGCCCTTCGGTCTGGCAGTGGCTTGCGCCGGGATTGCCGGGCTGGGCCGCCGCCGGACTGATCGCGGCGAGTTTCTTCACATCGGCGCTGACCGCCGCCTTCGGGCTCGGCGGCGGCGTGACGCTGCTGGCGCTGATGGGGCTCGTCCTGCCGCCTGCCGTCCTCATTCCGCTCCACAGCGTGGTTCAGTTCGCATCCTTCGCAGGGCGCTTCGGGGTCCAGCGAAAGGCGGTGCGCTGGGACAAGGCTCTGCCTTTCGTCCTGGGCGGCTTCGTAGGCGCTGCGATCGGCGCGTTCACGGTCGTCACGCTGCCCGAGGCCGTGCTTCGCCTCGTTCTCGGAGCCTTCATCCTCGCAACGCTCCTTCTCAAGCTGCCGGCGCTCGGCCGCCTGAAGGACTGGCAATATGGCGTGGCGGGTGCGGTGACGGCCTTCCTGTCGATGTTCGTCGGCGCGAGCGGCCCCCTCAACGCGGTTCTCTTCACCCGCGCCTTTTCCGATCGCATGGAGGTCGTGGCGACGATGGCGGCGGTGACGGCGAGCCAGCACGCGCTGAAGATCGCAGCCTTCCTCTTCGCGGGTGTCGCGCTCGGGCCTTATCTCGGCCTCGCGGTCGCGATGATCGTCACCGGCTTCGGCGGCACCTTGATGGGAACGGTTCTTCTCGATCGCCTGAACGAGGCGCTGTTCCGCAAGGCTCTGACGGCGCTGCTGATCGTTCTGGCGGCAGAACTCCTGCGCCGTGGCCTCATGGGCCTCAGTGGCTGAGGCGGCCGGTCTTCTCGGTCGTTGCGGGTCCCGCGGGCGCAGTGCCGCTGAGGTCCTGGGAATAGCCGTCTGCGGGCAGCGCCGACGGGTCGCCGCGCATCGTGTCCGGAGAGAGCGTGAAGATGAGGACGATGCCGAGAATGCCGACGAGGATGCGCCAATAGGCGAATGGCGCGAAGCCGTGGCGCGAGACGAAGTCGAGAAGGGTCCGCACCACGACGAGGGCGGCCACGAAGGCGCAGACGAAACCGATGACGATCAGGCCGAGATCGTCCGTCGAGAGGTAGGAGCGGTTCTTGAAGAGATCGTAGGCGACCGCGCCGAACATGGTCGGCATTGCGAGGAAGAAGGAGAATTCGGCGGCCGAGCGCTTGTCGGTTCCCATCAGGAGCGCGCCTGCGATCGTCGCGCCCGAGCGGGAGGTGCCCGGCACCATTGCGAGACACTGGAAGATGCCGATCTTCAGACAGAGCGACAGCGGATAGTCCATGATGTCGTCGTAGCGCACCTTCAGCGGCATCTTGTCGATGACGAGGAGGATGATGCCACCGACGATCAGCGCGGCGCAGATGACGAGGGGCGTCTCGAACAGCACGGTCTTGATGAAGTCGTGGGCGAAGACGCCGATCACCGCGGCCGGAAGGAAGGCGAGGAGAATGCCCGCGACGAAGCGCCGGCTCCTCGGGCTCGAGGGAAGCGAGACGAAGAGCTGCCAGAGCTTTGCCGCATAGACCGAGAGAATCGCGAGGATGGCGCCCAGCTGGATGACGATCTCGAAGACGAACCCCGTGGAGCGGAAGCCCATGAAATGGCCGAGAAGCAGAATATGACCGGTCGAGGAGACGGGAATGAATTCGGTCAGCCCCTCGGTGATCCCGAGAATGACGGCGTCGAAGACCGAGCTGAGATCCATGGACAGTTTCCTCGTGCAGTGCGCGCCGCCCTTTCGGATGACGCCGAATGTGATCCGGGCCGTGGCACCGGGAGCCTTCGCGATCGGCCGTGGGTCGGATGCGATGCGTTTAGCACGGCATCCGTTCACCGACCGTTGACGCATTTCCGCAACCATGCGCAAACGCCGTTTACCAGACCCTGCGAATGATGCGTCAGTTTCCCGTCGAACTGTCGCGGCAATGCCTTAGATACGACTGCGATGCTGAAACTCTATCACCACCCCATGTCCGCTGCTTCCCGCTACGTGCGCCTTCTGACGGGCGAATACGGCGAAAAGCCCGAGCTCGTCGAGGAGCGAACCTGGGAGCGGCGACGGGAGTTTCTCGCGATGAACCCCGCCGCGACGCTGCCGGTTCTCATCGAGGATGATGGCGCACCGATCGTCGGGGGAATCGTCGCCGGCGAATATCTCGACGAGACGCGGGGCGTCTTCTCCCGGGACAAGCGCCTGATGCCGGAAAAGCCCGTCGAGCGGGCGGAGGTGCGTCGGCTCACCGAGTGGTTCATGGAGAAGTTCGACGCCGAGGTGACCCGCTATCTGGTGCGCGAACGCGTCTTCAAGCTGGAAATGCCGAAATCCGAGGGCGGAGGCTCGCCGGATGCGTCTGCGATCCGCGCGGCGCGCACCAATTCCAAGCATCACCTGCGCTATATCGGCTGGCTCGCCGAAAGCCGGAACTGGCTCGCCGGACCACGCCTCACCCAGGCCGATCTCGCAGCCGCAGCCGCCCTGTCGGTGCTCGATTATCTCGGCGAGATCCCGTGGGAGAGCGAGCCGGCCGCCAAGGAGTGGTATAGCCGCATCAAGTCGCGACCGTCCTTCCGCCCGCTCCTAAGCGAGCGTGTTCGCGGCGTTCCGGCCGTCCAGCACTACGCCGATCTGGATTTCTGAGCCGTCCGCCGGACGGTCACCATCCGGGCCGGCCGGACTTCGGCGTTCGCGATGCGACGCCTTTCGCAAAGACGCGGCCCCGCGGCTTTTTTTCGGCGAGAGATCCTGATCGGGCGCGTGAGCCCGCCTGCTTTCCTGCCGTGAGAGAGGCCCGCCGAGGCTGATAAAGCAAAACGGCCTGGCCCCGAATGGGGAGCCAGGCCGTCGAAAGTCTCGGATGGAAACCTGCGAGGTGGTGGTTACTTCCTGCGGGCGGCTGCTCGACGCGCCCGCCGGTTTCCGGCCGCCGGCTTGTCGGCCGGTCTGCGCTCCTGGCTGGTCGCGGTCACAGGCTGCGACTGGTTCGCGGCAGCAGGCGTCTTGGCCTCGCTCTCCTTTGCCGGTGTCTCGTTGGCACTGGCTGCGGCCGGAGATGCTGAAACCGGTTCCTGCGCCTTCGGCTCGTCCTTGGAGGCGGGCTTGGCCGTCGCCGACGCGTTTTCGGGGCTCGCAGTCTCCGCTTTCGGGCTCTCGGGCTTCGTCTCCGCTGCCTTCGTCTCAGCCGTCTTCGGCTCTGCATCGGAGGAAGCCGCCGTCTTCGAAGCCGCCTCGGAGGCTACAGGCTCTTTCTTGGCTTCGGCGTCTTTTGCCGGCTCAGACTTGGGTGTCTCGACCTCTGCCTTGGCCTCGACTGCCGGCTTGTCGCCATCTGCCGCTTTCGCATTTGCGGAGGCAGAAGCCTTCGGGCTCTCGTCGGAGGCCTTCGCGGGGGAGGCATCCGCTTTCGGCGACGTCTGGTCGGAGGATTTCGCCTGCTCGGATTCAGCGTCCGTTCCCGTCTTCCGATCGCCTCGTGCCGTTTCGGGCTTCGCGTCCTTCGCCTCGGCGACCGAGGTCGCGGGCTTTGCGGCCTCGGACTTTGTCTCTGCGGGCTTATCGGCTTCGGTCCTGGCGGTCGCAGCCTTGGCCGGCGTCTTCGCGGCGGGCTCGTCCGGGCGGGACGGGGAGGCGGGGGTCGATGCGCTCGCGGACGGGAAGAGGCTTGCCTGCCCCTCGGTCGCGGTTTCGCGCTTCGGCTCGACGGAATCGGCAGCAGGAGTGGCGACAGCTTCGGCCTTCGGCGCGGATGCGGACTTCGCCGCCTTCGCCTTCGGCGTCTTGCCTTCGCCGCCGGCCTTTTCGCTCGCCGCCTTTCGCCCACGCCTCGGAGAAGACCCGACGGCCTCCAGGCCCTTGGCGAATGCTTCTTCTGCCGGATCGGAGAAGGCGCGCATCATGCGGGCGCCCGCCACGAAGGGATTTTCGGCGAACATCAGCGGATCGGCGATGCCGGTCTCGCCGCCGATCGCACGGCCCTGGCCGAGTTCCTGCGCCTTCGCCTTGCGTTCGGCATGGGCGCCGTAATTGCGGCCTGCCTTGCTCTTCGGCCGCTCGCTCTTGGGAAGGCCGGCCGTTCCATGGGTGGTCCCATGGGTGAGCGCGAAGTCGACGATGCGCGGCACGATCTCGGAGCGGAAGCGCGATCCGTTGAAGACGCCGTAATGGCCGACCTTCGGCTGCACGTAATGAACGCGCATATCCTCGGGAATGTTCGTGCAGAGCTCCTGGGCGGCCTCGGTCTGGCCGACACCGGAGATGTCGTCGTTCTCGCCCTCGACCGTGAGAAGCGCGACGCGGCGGATCGCGCCGAGATCGATGGTCTCGCCGTTGAAGGTCATCGTGCCGCGCGGCAGCGAATGCTTGATGAAGACCTCTTCGACGGTCTGGAGATAGAACTCGGCCGTCATGTCCATGACGGCGTTGTACTCGTCATAGAAGCTGCGGTGCTTCTCAGCCGAATCGCCGTCATCCTTCACGAGATGCCAGAAGAAGTCCTTGTGCGCCGCCATGTGGCGATCGAGGTTCATCGACATGAAGCCGGTCAGCTGAAGAAAGCCCGGATAGACCATGCGGCGGAAACCAGGCTGCGGGAACGGCACGGTCATCACGACATTGTCGCGGAACCATTCGATGCCCTTCTCCTCCGCCAGGCGGTTGACCGCCGTCGGGTTGACGCGCGTATCGATCGGACCGCCCATGAGCGTCATCGTCGCCGGATAGCAGTCGTCCCCGTGCTTCTCCATGTGCGCGACGGCCATCAGGACCGGTACAGAGGGCTGGCAGACGCCGAGAACGTGGGAGTCCGGCCCGAGGAACCGCAGGAAGTCGATGACATACTGGGTGTAGTCGTCGAGATCGAACTTGCCCTCGTCGACGGGAACCGTGCGCGCGTCCTTCCAGTCGGTGATGTAGACGTCCGCATAGGGAAGAAGCGCCTCGACCGTCCCGCGAAGAAGGGTCGAATGATGCCCGGAAAGCGGTGCGACGATGAGAAAGCGCGGATCGGGCTTGCGGTCCTTCGGCAGATCGCGTTCGAAATGAAGGAGCCGGCAGAAGGGCTTGTCGAGGGCGACGAGTTCGCGGACCCCGACATGCTCGTGCCCGACGACCGTCTCGGTCAGGCCGAATTCAGGCTTGGCGTAGATGCGCGTGGTGCGCTCGAAAAGCTCGGCACCCGCCGCGATCGCGCGGCCCATCGCGGTGCGCGAAGCGGGATTGAGCGGGTTCTGATAGGTCAGCCGTGTCGCGTCGGCAGCCGCCCGCAGGGGCGCCAGAAGCGCATGATTCCATTCGTAGAAGTAATACAACATGAGTTCGTGTTCCGTCCTCTTTGCGTTGTTTTTAGCAGACTTTGCTGCGCTGCACAATTTCCGCGCATCGTCGCCGGGCAGAGGCGGTCGCGCTCATAACCATTTGAGCATGATGCGTTGCATATCCGCCTTACCTGGATCGGGAGCGCTCGCGCGGCGCTTCTCGTCGAGCCAGCGTGGGCAGTCTGTGGGAGGAATGGTGACGAACCCGCGCGCCCCGAAGAAGCCTGCGGCGCGCGCGGCGGCGCCGTCGACACTGAGGCCGATTGCCCGATAGAAGAACCATCCGGCCCGCTCGCTCACCGATTTCAGGAGGGCGGCCGCGAGGCGTTCGTGCCGGTAGGCCGGCGCGAGATGGAGGCAGGACATCCAATAGAGATCGTCCTGTGGGGATGCCACCGCGAACCCGGCCGTCTCGCCTGCCGCCTTGTCGACGAGCACGAAGACCTCGTTCGCGAGAAGAAAGCGGGTGAAGGCGCCGAGATCGGCGATCCGGCTGGCGGGGCTGCTCGGCGAAAAACTCTCGGGCTCGTCGTCGCTGCGCGCGATGCCATGGAGCGCGGCCACCTCGCCAGGCTCCATCATGCGGATCGCGTAACCGTCTGGCGCCATGCCCTTGAACGCCTTGCGTCCGTTCTTCGCCGGCCTGGTCCTACCCGTCATAGCCTTCGACGAGGATGATGTCCGCATCCGCGATGGCCTGGCGGATCGCGGCGGCCTTCCGGTATTGCGGGCTCTCGTAGCAGGCTCTGGCCTTTTCGATGCTCTCGAACTCGATGACGATGTTGCGCGGACGCGCATCCCCCTCGAGCTGCTCGAAGGCGCCGCCGCGCACGAGAAAGCGGGCGCCGTACTCCTCGAAGGCAGGCCTGGCGGTCTCGACATATTCGCCGTAGCGATCGGGATCGCGAACCTCGACGCGGGCGATCCAGTATCCTTTAGGCATCAAACCTGTCCTTCCGTAATGCAGGATCGAGGCGTTCGGCGATCGGGCGCTCTCAACCAGACGCCCAAACGAGCCCACCTTCACCATTTCTCTGGACGCAACGGGGGATCGTAACACCCGATGCGAATTTTCGCCCAGATGCTTAGGCGGCCCCGGCCATTTCCGCAAGGATGGCCCGCGCGGCGGCGGCGGGGTCCGCGGCCTCCACGATGGGCCGGGCGACCACGAGATGCGAGGCGCCGGCCTGAAGCGCCGCAGCCGGCGTCATGACGCGCTTCTGATCGCCGCTCGCCGCACCCGCAGGACGGATGCCGGGCGTGACGATCGCCATCTCCGTCCCGATCACCTGCCGCAGGGCAGGGGCCTCGGCCGCCGAGGCGACGAGCCCGCCGATGCCGATCTGCCGCGCCTGAGCCGCGCGCCGGGCGACCAAGTCCTCGACGGAGACGGTGCCGTAGCCGGCCTCGCGAAGATCGCCCTCGTCGAGGGCCGTCAGCACCGTCACGCCGAGGATCAGAAGGTCGGACCCGCGTGCGGCCTCCGCAGCGGCACGCATGGCATGGGGATAGGCATGGACGGTCATCATCGCGGCACCGAGACGCAGCGCCCCCTCCACGCCCTTGGCGACCGTGTTGGGAATGTCGAGGAGCTTCAGGTCGAGGAAGACCTTCTTGCCGGCCCGCGACAACTCGCCGACCAGCGGCAGGCCGCCGGAATAGGCGAGCTGATAACCGATCTTGTAGGTCGAGACGGTCTCGCCGAGCCTGTCCACGATGTCGAGGGCCTGGGCCGGCGAGGGGACGTCGAGGCCGACGATCAATCGGTCCCGGATCGCGTCCGGGAAGGATGCCTGTTCGAGTCCGCTGTCCGAAGCGCGGTCCGATCTCATGTCTGCGTCGTTCTGGTTCATTTGTCGGCTGGTATGTCCACTGTCACGGTCGTTCCGACGGTCGTCGAATTCACGTCCAGACGGGCGTCGAGCCCGCGCACGAGCGACATGATGATCCGCCCGCCGAGCCCGCCTTCCTGACGATCGGCTTCGTCAGCCTCTGGCGACGCGCGGTTTTCGGCAGATTTCAGGGCTCCGCCGGACCCCTTCTTCTCCCCGGTTCCGCTCTCGGCCGACATGGAGAGAGAAGCGGCGATCTCGCGGGCGTCGTTGTCACTCTGCGCATCGGCCTCGGCCGCAGCGCGAGTCTTGTCGATCGCCTCGCGAACCGCTTCGCGATCCATCGGGCGAGGCGGCTTTCTGGAGCCGTGCGGCCAGTTCACGCCCTCCTTGAGGCCGATGCCGTCGTCGACGACCGTCAGGCGGATCACGCCGGAAGAGAGCATCTTCAGCCGCGCCTCGACGAGCCCCTCGTTGCGACCCTCGAAAGCGTGCTTCAGGGCGTTGGTCAGCAGTTCGGAGAACAGGAGGCCGATGCGGGCCGCGCGGTCGACCTTCAGGGTGATCGCGTCGCAATCCACGTTGACGCGCACCGAACGGCGCCCGTCGAGATGGCCGATCGTGGACGCGATCCGGCTGACATAGGCGCCGAGCGGGATGGTCTCCGATTGGGCCGAGCCGATGCCGGACTCGGTCATCTCCTGATAGAGCAATTGCAGGCTCTCGATCCGCCGGGCCAGCGCCGAAAAGCTCTCTTCGCTCGATTTGACCCGGGCCTGCATCCTGATCATGCCGATGATCATGGAGAGATGGTTCTTGACGCGGTGCTGGATTTCGCCGAGCGCCCCGTCCGCCTTCCTTTTTCCCTCGCTCGAGGTCTCCCCGGTGATGTCGCGCTGAACGCCGAGGAAGCACTGCAACTCGCCACCGTCGTCGTAGAGGGCCGTGATCATCAGCTTGTTCAGGAACTTCGTGCCGTCGGCCCGATAGTTCTCGATATCGATCGTCAGATCGTCTTCGTTGTCGAGCGCGGTGCGGATCTTCGCTACCTGATCCGGATCGGTCTCCGCGCCCTGAAGAAACCGGCAATTGCGCCCGATGATCGCGGCCGACGAATAGCCGGTGATCTTCTCGAACGCTCGGTTGGCGTAGATGATCGGATTGTCGGGCAGATGCGGATTGGTGAGGACGAGAGCGAGGGGAAGCTTGGAAAGGGCTGCGGCGCTCATGCCGTTGGGCATCGAGAAATCTGACTGTTCGTTCGTTTCGCGCTGATCCATGCAGTGTCCTCTGGGCCCTCTCGTCTTCGGGCCGTCAGCCTCGGTCTTCGGTTATCGGCAGTCCGAATGCGGTCAACCGAAGAGCATCCTGCGGATCAATCCCCCGGCGATGCCTATGCGTGCCAAAATTGGGACGATCGGCCAGACTCTCAAGTCTAATCTTTCGTCGGAAACCTCGCGCGGTCGGCGCTTAAGGCACGGTCGGCCCCCAATCTACAATCGTCGGCGCGCATTTGAAAGAACCTTGGGCTTGCTGATCTTTCACGCGAGAAGCAACGGTCGCGCCGATCCTTCGATCAATGCGCCTCTTCCCAGTTGGCCGCAGCTTTCGCATCAACTTCGAGCGGCACGGACAAATTGACGCGGGGGCCCGCCGCGTCCTCCATGATCTCGCGCACGATCGCGATCGTCCGATCGACTTCGTCATCCTCGACCTCGAAGATGAGTTCGTCATGGACCTGAAGCAGCATCTTCGCCGAAAGGTCCGCTTTCTGCAGCGCGTCTTCGACCCGGATCATCGCGCGGCGGATGACGTCGGCCGCCGTTCCCTGGATCGGCGCGTTGATCGCCGCGCGCTCGTTGAAGGCCCGAACCTGCGGATTGGAGGCGGTGATGTCCGGATAGTGCGCGCGCCGGCCGAACAGGGTCTCCACATAGCCGTGCTTCTTCGCGTAGGCCTTGGTCTCGTCCATATAATCCCGAATGCCCGGGAAGCGCTCGAAATAGCGCTTGATGTAGAGCCCAGCCTCCTCGCGCGGGATGGTCAGCTGGGCCGCGAGCCCGAAGGCGGAAATTCCGTAGATGATGCCGAAATTGATGGCCTTGGCCCTGCGCCTCACCATGGGGTCGATGCCTTCGACGGGGACACCGAACATTTCGGAGGCGGTCATCGCATGGATGTCGATGCCGTTGCGGAAGGCGTCCTTCAGCTGCGGGATATCGGCGATATGGGCGAGGATCCGAAGCTCGATCTGGCTGTAGTCGGCCGAAAGGAGCTTCTTGCCCTTCGGCGCGACGAACGCCGTGCGGATCGCGCGGCCCTCCTCGGTGCGAACCGGAATGTTCTGAAGGTTCGGCTCGGAGGAGGACAGGCGTCCCGTCGTGGTCGAGGCCATCGAGAAGGAGGTATGGATACGGCCCTCGGCATCCATGTGGGAGGGCAGGGCGTCGGTATAGGTTCCCTTGAGCTTGGTCAGCTGGCGCCAGTCCACGACCCGGCGCGGCAGATCGTGGCCCTCGGCCGCCAGATCCTCCAGAACGCGGGCATCGGTGGACCACTGGCCGGTTCGGGTCTTCTTGCCGCCGGGGAGGCCGAGTTTGCCGAAGAGGATCTCGCCCAGCTGTTTGGGGCTGCCGGGATTGAATTCCTCGCCGGCCATCTCCGCGATCTCGGCTTCGAGGGCCGCCTGCTTCTGGCTGAACTGGCCCGACAGTCGCGAGAGGATCTGTCGGTCGACCATGATCCCGCGCTGTTCCATCCGCGCCAGAACCGGGACCAGCGGGCGTTCGAGGCGCTCGTACACCTTGGCGAGGCCTTCTGCGGCAAGGCGCGGCTTGAGCACGCGCCACAGTCTCAAGGTGACGTCCGCGTCCTCGGCGGCATATTCGGTCACCTTCTCGATCTCCACGGCGGCGATGGGCCGGGCATTGCGCCCGGTTCCGCAGAGCTCCTTGAAGGTGATCGGCTTGTGGCCGAGCCAGCGCTCCGACAATTCGTCCATGCCATGGCCCGTCAGCCCGCTCGAGGCGTCGAGGGCGTAGGAGATGAGCATGGTGTCGTCGATCGGCGCCAGCACGATGCCGTGCTGGAGCATCACGAGACAATCGTATTTGACGTTCTGCCCGATCTTGAGGATCGCCGGATCCTCGAGAACCGGCTTCAGGATGTCGAGGGCCTCGCCGAGCTTCATCTGTCCGCCGAGCGCTTCGAGAGCGCCCGGGTCCGACAGGAGATCGGCATCCGGCGAGACGTGGCCGAGCGGCAGATAGGCGGCCTCTCCCGGCTCGATCGCGAAGGAGACGCCGACGAGTTCGCCCTTCATGGCGGACAGTTCGCTGGTCTCCGTATCGAAGGCCATCAGACCCTTCTCGCGGACCCGGCCCATCCACGTCTTCAGGGTCTCGGCATCGCGGATCGTCACATAGGACGACCGGTCGATCTCAGCCGATTGTCCCTCTTCGGCGCGCGTTGCGGCAAGCCTTTGCGGTGTCGCCGCAAAGACGGTCTCGCCGGAGACGCCATCGCCCTCGAACGGATCGAGATCGGGTCCGCGCGGCGCGCCTTCGATGTCGAGTTCGGCGCTCTTGACCTCGCTTGCATCGGTGTCGAGGGTCGCGGCGACACGGCGCGTGAGCGTCGTGAACTCCATCGCCTTGAGAAAGGAGACGAGCTTCTCCCCGTCCGGCTCGTTGATGAACAGATCCTCGAGGGGGATATCGATCGGCGTGTTCTCGTCGAGCGTCACCAGACGCTTGGAGAGGCGGGCCTGATCGGCGAACTCGATGAGGTTCTCGCGGCGCTTCTTCTGCTTGATGCCCTCGGCCTGTTCGAGAAGGGCTTCGAGCGTCCCGTATTCCTCCAGAAGCTGCGAGGCGGTCTTCGGACCGATGCCCGGAACCCCCGGCACGTTGTCCGACGTGTCCCCGACCAGCGCCTGAAGGTCGATCATCTTGTCCGGATAGACGCCGAATTTCTCCTTCACCTCTTCGGGGCCGAGGCGCTTGTCCTTCATCTGGTCGTAGAGAACGACCTGCGGGCCGACGAGCTGCATCAGATCCTTGTCGGAGGAGACGATCGTCACGTCGCCGCCGGCTTCGACGGCGAGGCGCGTATAGGTCGCGATGAGGTCGTCGGCCTCGAAGCCCTCCTTCTCGATGCAGGGCAGATCGAAGGCGCGGACCGCGTCGCGGATCAGGCCGAACTGCGGTCTCAGATCCTCCGGCGGCTCCTCGCGATTGGCCTTGTATTCGGAGTAGAGCGCGTTGCGGAACGTCGTCGAGGAATAGTCGAAGATCACCGCGAAATGGGTGGGCGCGACGCCGACCGAGGTGTCGCGTGATTCTTCCACCAGCTTCCACAGCATGTTGCAGAAGCCCGATACGGCGCCGACCGGCAGGCCGTCGGATTTGCGCGTCAGCGGGGGCAGCGCGTGGTAGGCGCGGAAGATGTATGCCGAGCCGTCGACGAGGAAGAGATGGTCACCCTTTTTCATGGGGCAGAGGTAGCTTGCGCCCGCCTGTTAGTCCATCGCTTCGATCGCCGTTCCGCACCTGCCGTGACCGATGTCCTCAGCCGGCCTCGCCGGAGGTGATGCGCTGATCGAGCAGGAAGCGGGCAAAGAGCGGAAGGCTGGCCGCGCCGAGCGAGCGAGCGTTGACGCCCACATTGCCGGACCGGAACCTGACCGGGGAGATGCCTTTCCGGTTCAGGGTCTCGTATTCGCGGCGGGTCTGCCTGACGAGGCGATCGAGGATCGGACGGGGCATCGCGCCGTCGATGATGGCATCCTCGAAGTCGTAGACCGAACAGGCCGACAGGACCGCATAGGCAAGGCCGCGGCTGGCCTCGTTCAGCCAGTTGTCGAGGGTCCCGGAGAGTTCGCTCCAGTCGCCCTCGGTATCGAGGATGAGATCGGGATCGCCGTCGCTCTCGGTGATCGCGGTCTCGAGCCGGTTGAGGGACGCGAACTCGATCAGTTGACCGGATCCGCCGTCCTTGCGCGGGATCGGCAGCGAGCCGAGGGCGCCGGCATTGCCGAGCCGGCCCTGAACGAGGTCGCCATTGATGACCAGTCCGCCGCCGGCGAAGGCGGCGATGAAGAAGTAGACGAAGTTCGCGCAGTCGGAGCCGCCGAAGACGTTTTCGGCGGCGCATGCCGCCGTCGCATCGTTCGCCGCATAGACCGGAAGCCCGGTGATCGCGGAGAGTTCGGCCTCCGCGTCGAAATCACGCCAGGGTGCGACATCGGCCGGCGGCGCGCCGATCTCCTCGGCCCATGACCAGATGTCGAAGGGCAGGGCGACGCCGAGCCCGATGACCCGGTCGCGAAGGACCGGAGCGATCTCGGCGGTAAGTTCCTTGTGGCCCCTTTCGACGAATGCGACGATGTCCGAGACGCGCGGATAGGTGTAGCGGATGGTTCGGTTCGACCGGATCTGGCCGACGAAATCCATCACGACGAGTTCGCTCGATCGCCGGCCGATCTTGAGGCCGAAGGAGAGCACGCCGTCCGGGTTGAGGCGCATCGGCACCGATGGCTGGCCGACCCGGCCGCGCCGCGGCTGATCGCGGATGACGAGGCTCTCGTTTTCGAGCGAACGCATGATCACCGACGCGGTCTGCGCCGAAAGCCCCGTGCGGCGCGCGATGTCGGCCTTGGCGAGTTCGCCGTGCCTGCGAATCAGGGAGAGCACCGCGCGCTCGTTGTGGGCGCGAAGGCCCGACTGATTCGAGCCCCTCGACCGTCCGTCGACGGCGACCTCGTTCAGACTGGTTTCCGACATGCTCCCCCCTCATGCGATACATCGAACGGAACGCCGCACGCGGCGGTGATACATGCACGCGCGGGCGCCCTTCGTTTCGTTTTGTTACAATGATCGGAAAACCCACCTTTCGCAATAAATAACTTTTAGTGATTTAAAGATTGACACGAACCCTCATTCGGTATTCTCTCTTCACCATGCTCGGCGCTGGGAGGTGTTGCGCCGACGAATAATCGGGCCGTCCATCAGACGAAGGGCCCGCGTTCCAAGGGGAGGAGTTCCAGATGATCATTCGCGCAGCTTTCACGACGACGGCTCTCGCCGCCGCGCTTTTCGCAGTCCCGGCGGCCGCTCAGGACGGCCAGCCGATCAAGGCCTGCCTCGTGACCAAGACCGACATCAACCCGTTCTTCGTCAAGATGAAGGAAGGCGCCAGCCAGAAGGCCCAGGAACTGGGTGTCGAGCTGTCGACCTATGCCGGCAAGGTCGACGGCGATCACGAGACCCAGGTCCAGGCGATCGAAAGCTGCATCGCGGCCGGCGCCAAGGGCATTCTTCTGACGGCGTCCGACACCAAGGCGATCACCGACGTGGTGCGCCAGGCACGCGATCAGGGCATCCTCGTCATCGCGCTCGACACGCCGCTGGAGCCGATCGACGCGGCCGACGCGACCTTTGCGACCGACAATTTCAAGGCCGGTGAACTGATCGGCCAGTGGGCCCGCGCCAAGCTCGGCGCCGAGGCCGAGAACGCCAAGATCGCAATGCTCGATCTCACCCCGTCCGCGCCCTCCGTCGATGTCCTGCGCGACCAGGGCTTCCTCTCGGGCTTCGGCGTCGACGTGAAGGACGCCAACGTCATCGGCGACGAGGAGGACCCGCGCGTCGTCGGTCACGAGGTGACCAACGGCAACGAGGAGGGCGGGCGCACCGCCATGGAGAGCCTCCTACAGCGCGATTCCGGCATCAATCTCGTCTACACGATCAATGAGCCCGCAGCGGCCGGCGCCTACGAGGCCCTGAACTCCTTCGGTCTCGCCGATCAGGCGGTGATCGTCTCGGTCGACGGCGGATGCCCGGGCGTCGAGAACGTGAAGGCCGGCGTCATCGGCGCGACCTCCCAGCAATATCCGCTGCAGATGGCCTCCCAGGGCATCGAGGCGATCGTCGCCTTCGCCAAGGACGGCACCAAGCCGCAGTCGTCCGAGGGTCTCGACTTCGTCAATACCGGCGTGAACCTGGTGACCGACGATGCGCAGGAGGGTGTCCCCTCGATCTCCGTGCAGGAAGGCCTCGACCGCTGCTGGGGTTGAGATCGGCTTGACGACATGCGGCGGGCCGGCCGGGATCGATCCCGGCCTGCCGCAGTCCGGCAGAAGGCCGGCCCAGCCCAGAGCTGCTTATTCCTGACCTTTCGCGGAGCCTGACGCCATGAGCGAGACGACCGGCAAGGGAGCCGATTACGAGGCATCCCTGAAGGATAGCGACACCTCCGTCGCCGCCTTCGAACACAAGTCGAGAGGGCCGCTCGGAACGGCCCAGCATTTCCTGCACGGCAATCCGACCATGGTGCCGGTCATCGTGCTGGTGATGTCGGTGGTGGCCTTCGGCCTCGTGTCGCCGAACTTCTTCTCCGCCTTCAACCTGTCGCTGATCATGCAGCAGGTGGCGATCGTCGGCATTCTCGCGGCCGCCCAGAGCCTCGTGATCCTGACCGCCGGCATCGACCTTTCGGTCGCCGCCGTGATGATGATGATCTCGGTGATCATGGGGCGCCTTTCGGTCGAGCTCGGCATCCCCGTTCCGCTTGCGGTTCTCATCGGTTTCGCCTGCGGCGCCTGCACGGGTCTCCTCAACGGCCTGCTCGTCACCAAGATCAAGCTGCCGCCCTTCATCACCACGCTCGGCACCTGGAACATCTTCCTGGCGCTGAACTACTACCTGTCCAATCGCGAGACCATCCGCTCCCAGACGCTCGATGCCGAAGCGCCGCTGCTCAAGCTCTTCGGCGAGCGCTTCAATCTCGGAGGTGCGGTGCTGACCTGGGGCGTCGTGCTGATGGTCGTCATCTTCGCGGTGCTCTGGTTCATCCTCAACCGCACGGCGTTCGGCCGGCATATCTATGCCATCGGCGACGACAAGGAGGCGGCGGATCTTTCGGGCATCCGCACCGACCGCACGCTGATCGGCGTCTACGTCCTGTCTGGCGTCATCTGCGCCGTCGCCGCCTGGGCCTCGATCGGCCGCGTGGGCTCCGTCTCGCCGACCTCCTTCTTCGAGGCGAACCTCGAATCGATCACGGCGGTCGTCATCGGCGGCATCTCGCTCTTCGGCGGACGCGGCTCGATCCTCGGGCCGCTGATCGGCGCCATCATCGTCGGCGTCTTCAATTCGGGCCTCCGGCTCGCCGGGGTCGACGTGCTCTGGCAGCTCTTCGCCACCGGCTGGCTCATCATCGTGGCGGTCGCCATCGACCAATGGATCCGGAGGATCTCGGCATGACCAAGCCCACTCCCGTCCTCATGGGGCGCGGCATCGTCAAACGCTACGGCCGCGTCACCGCTATCGACCATTCGGACTTCGACCTTTATCCGGGCGAGATCCTCGCGGTCATCGGCGACAATGGCGCCGGCAAGTCCTCGCTGATCAAGGCCGTTTCCGGTGCGATCGTGCCCGACGAGGGCGAGATCCGCCTGAACGGCGAGCCGGTCAGGTTCGCCTCGCCCATCGAGGCGAGGGATGCCGGGATCGAGACCGTCTACCAGCAGCTCGCCCTCTCGCCGGCCCTCTCGATCGCCGACAACATGTTTCTCGGTCGCGAGATCCGCAAGCCGGGTTTCCTCGGCACCTATCTCAGAATGCTCGATCGGGCCGAGATGGAGCGGATCGCGCGCGAGAAGCTCAACGAACTCGGCCTGATGACCATTCAGAGCATCACCCAGGCGGTGGAGACGCTTTCGGGCGGCCAGCGCCAGGGCGTCGCGGTGGCACGGGCCGCAGCCTTCGGCTCGAAGGTGATCATCCTCGACGAGCCGACGGCCGCACTCGGCGTGAAGGAGAGCCGCAAGGTGCTGGAACTTATCCAGGACGTCCGCTCGCGCGGTTTGCCGATCGTGCTGATCTCTCACAACATGCCGCACGTGTTCGAAATCGCCGATCGCATCCACGTTCACCGGCTCGGCAAACGGCTCTGCGTCATCGATCCGAAGCAGGCCGCCATGAGCGACGCCGTCGCCTTGATGACCGGCGCCAAGGCTCCAGAACGCTCGATGGAAGCGGCCTGAGGGCAATCTCCTCCTGTCGAAGGGGAAACGGCGAGGTCTCGGGCCTCGCCGCTTGAACCGCCCAGTTTGAACCTCGGTCGTGGAACCGATAAGAGGACCTGCCCCGCCGGAACGGCGGGGCAGGTTCGAACTTTTTTCCCGATGGCTGACATGACGCTCGAAAACCCCGTTCTCCTCGGCATCGTCGGAGGTGCCCACGGCATTCGCGGCGAAGTGCGCGTCAAATCCTATACCGAGAACCCGGTGGATATCGGCGCCTACGGGCCGCTGCGGGACGAGCGGGGCAATGTCTACACGATCCGGCAGGCGCGGGTGCAGAAGAACGTGGTCGTCGTCACCTTCGAGGAGGTGCGCGACCGCAACCATGCCGAACGGCTGAACGGACGCGAACTCTTCGTCGAACGTGCGCTTCTGCCCGAGCCGGAAGAGGACGACGAGTTCTATCTCGACGACCTCGAAGGCCTGAACGTCGAAACCCTCGACGGGATCTCGATCGGCATCGTCAGCGCCGTCCATAATTTCGGAGCGGGGGATATTCTCGAAGTCTCGCCGGAAAAGGGGTCGAGCGTCATGATCCCATTTTCCGAAGCCGCTGTCCCGGAACTCGATCTCGACGCCGGATTCCTGAGGATCGACCCGGTGGCCGCCGGGCTCGCCGCCACCGACGAGGATGGCGACGAAGACGAAGTCATGCCGGACGAGGGCACCGGAGCCGACGAGGACGATCGGGAAGAGCCCCGATAAATCTTCGGGCCGTGCTTCGATCCGGAGAGTGTGGCGGCTTCGATCGAAAGCACCCACTCGGAATGCCGCCGGATTTCGAACGATCGTGGCGTCCGCTGTCGGCGTCGGCCTCGGGCCCTGTGCGGCGATCTCAGTTCGTGTCGACGCGCTTGCTCTCACCCTGGAGCTTGTCGATCATCTTCGACGCCCCCGCTTTGTCGAGCGTGTCGTCGAATTCGTGGCCGGTCTCCTCGCAAAGGGTCTTGAGATAAGAGGCCTGGGCGCCCGTCATGGGCTCACCGCCCGTCGTCCAGTTCTCCGGGTCCTTCTCCGCATTGGAGGGGGCATCGATCTTCGGGGTGTCGGTCATAAGACGGGGGCTCCATTGAATAGGATATCTCAGATCGTTCCCTAAATGTTCCGACCGGGGTTTCGGTTCCCCGATGCATCCCCGTCCCTCGTAAGGCCTGGGATCTTCTTTCAATGACATTTTCCTGATCGCGCCCCGTCGCCGTCGATTTCCAACGTCCGGACATTGGCGGGCGGCGACCTCGCTCCAGGTGCCGGGGATGACATTTGCATCCGGGCATCCCGCCCGGTTCGGAAGGAGACTTCAATGCGCCTTGCAGCAATCGCGCCGATCGCAGCCCTGACCCTCGCCGGCTTCGCCGCGCCGGCCCTCGCGCAATCCTCGGCCGAGGAGATCCGCTCGGCCCTCGTCGGAAACACGTTCCAGGGCGATATGGGAAGCAGCGAATATACGAGCTATTTCGGCGAGGACGGCACCTATGCCGATCCCTCGACGACGGGCGCCTACACGATCACCGACGAGGGTGTCTGCTATCCCGGCACCGACTATGGCTGCTATCAGGCCACGATCGACGGCGATCAGCTCGAATGGTCGCAGGACGGAAAGCCCCAGGGTTCGGGCAGAATTCTCGAAGGCAATCCGCTCGGCTTCGGCGAGACGGAGAATGCGGGCTGAGACCTGGTAGCGAAGCTGCCAACTCCCTGCGCTGAGAGAGCGCGCAAACCGGTGGAGGCTCGGACAGAGCGTTGGGCCTCCACCGGTCTAGAAACGTCACGAGATGCGGTCAAGCGCGGTTCCTGTCAGCCGCCCATGACATCCTTCGGGTCGAGGCCCCCGAGTTCGCAGACGAGCCGAAACTCGCTTTCCTCCACGGGTTGAACCGAAAGCCGTGAGTTGTTGACGAGGACCATGTCCTTGAGCCGTGGCTCGGCCTTCACCTCGTCCAGCGTGACGGGACGGGGAAGGTCCTTAACGGCCTTGATGTCCACGCATTCCCACTTGCCGGTTCCGTCGGTCGAGTCGGGATGAGCTTCCGCCACGACTTCCACGATACCGACGACTTCCTTGCCCTCGTTGGAATGGTAGAAGAAGCCGCGATCGCCGACAGCCATCTCGCGCATGAAGTTGCGCGCCTGATAGTTGCGCACGCCGTCCCATTCCTGACCGGCGTCGCCCTTATCCTTCTGCGCCTCGAAGGACCACTTGAAGGGTTCCGACTTGAACAGCCAGTAGCGCATGCCGCTCTCAGTCCTTCGCCGTGTTGTTGATGGCGAGACGCCACGGGCGCACCGTCACGCTGGCGAAGAGGCCGGCCTTGGCATAGGGGTCGCGCTCGGCGATGGCGGCTGCCGAGGCCTGGTCCGGGGCCTCGACCACGACGAGGCTGCCGCAGGCTTCCTCGTTCCCATTGAGGAAGGGCCCGGCGAAGATCAGCGTTTCTCCGAGGCCGCGAAGGTGTTCGAGATGCTCGGGCCGCGTCGACTGGCGCAGCTGCGTGCTGCCGGGTTTGTCTTCGCAGAGAATGGCGAACAGCATCGGATGTCCTTCCGTTTGTATGAGACGGGTGTGAGGGTTATGCGGTCTCGGCTTCCCGGCGCAAGGGGCGGGCGAGAAGCATGCGCATCGCCTCGTCGACGGAGAGTTCGCCGTTGAGGATCTGCGCGAGGACGGCGATGATCGGTGCGTCGATGCCGCGCTCGCGGGCGAGCCGCGCCGCGATCCCGGCGGAATGAACGCCTTCGGCAAGCTTCAGGCCGGTGCGATCCTCGCCGCGACCGAGCGCCATCCCATAGGCGAAATTGCGGGACTGGGCGCTCGAACAGGTGAGAACCAGATCGCCGAGGCCGGACAGGCCCATCAGCGTCTCGGGCTGGCCGCCGAGCGCCTCGCCGAGCCGGCGCAACTCTACGAAACCGCGCGTGAGGATCGCGGCCTTGGCCGATTCTCCAAGGCCCCGGCCGATCGCCATGCCCGCGGCGAGCGCCATCACGTTCTTCAGCGCGCCGCCCGCCTCGACACCGGCGACGTCGCCGCTCGCATAACAGCGGAAGGTATCCGTCGACAGGCGTTCGCAGGCCGCGTCCGCGAGGTCGAGACCGTTCGCCGCGACGGTGACGGCCGTCGGCAGGCCGCTCGCCACATCGGCCGCAAAGCTCGGCCCCGAAAGCACTGCGACGGGGTTCTCGGGAAACGTCTCGGCGACAATGGCCGAGGCGAAGCGCCCGGTGGACCGCTCGATGCCCTTGGAGCAGAGGACCAGCAGGGCATCGTGCGGAACGAACGGAGCAAGGCTGTCGCAGACCGTCGCGAGCGACTGGGCCGGCACGACGAAGAGCACGATCCGCGCCCCGGCCAGAGCCTCTTCGGCCATGCTGCTGGTGCGCAGTTCGGCGGGCAGGGGAATGGCCGGCAGATAGCGGGCATTGATGCGGTCCGTGCCGATCTCGGCCATGCGGGCCGCATCGCGCCCATAGAGAACGGTCTCGTTGCCGGTTCTGGCATAGAGGCTGGCGAGCGCCGTTCCCCAGGCTCCTGCGCCGACGATCGTGATCCGGGTCATGCCTTGGCCCCCCTTCGTCCATGGCCGACGAGCGGCGCTGCCGTCTCGTCGAGCGGCCAGCGTGAGCGCACGGGCGTATCCAGCCCATCGCGCAATCCCGCCTCGTATCGCTCGAGGCCCGCATAGGCGATCATCGCGCCGTTGTCGGTGCACAAAGCGAGCGGCGGTGCGGCGATCGAGAAGCCGGCCTCGTCCGCAACGCTTTCGAGCGCGGTCCGGATCGTGCGATTGGCCGCGACGCCCCCGGCGATGGCCGCCACCGGCGCGGCGATATCCGGAAATTCGGCTCGGAACCGCGCGAAGGCCCGTGCCATGCGATCGGCCAGCGTATCGGCGCAGGCGGCCTGGAAGCTCGCGCACAGATCTCGCACGTCCCCCGGGGAAAGGGGTGCAGCCTTCTCCGCCGTCTGCCGCACGGCGGTCTTGAGGCCGGAAAACGAGAAATCGAGGCGCGCTTCCCCGCGCATGGGCCGGGGAAGCTGGAAACGTTTCGCATCCCCGCCGATCGCCGTCCGTTCCACCTGCGGCCCTCCGGGATGGCCGAGATCGAGCAGCTTGGCGGTCTTGTCGAAGGCCTCGCCCAGCGCGTCGTCGATCGTCGTGCCCCAGCGCTCGTAACGGCCGAGCGCCTTGACGAGGACGATCTGCGTGTGACCGCCCGAGACGAGGAGAAGCAGGTAGGGAAAGGCGAGGCCATGGGTCAGCCGCGGCGTCAGCGCGTGGCCTTCCAGATGATTGATCGCAAGGAAGGGGAGATCGCGTGCATGGGCGATCGCGCGGGCCATGCTCGCACCGACGATGAGACCGCCGATGAGGCCCGGCCCGGCGGTCGCCGCGACCGCGCTGAGGTCGTCCATGCCGAGCCCCGCCTCCGACAGCGCCGCAGACACGATGCCGCCCAGCGCCTCCGCATGGGCTCTCGCCGCGATCTCCGGCACCACGCCCCCATAGGCGGCATGATCCTCGATCTGACTGTAGACGATGTTCGAGAGAACGACCGGCTCACGCGTCCCGCCGCGCGAGACGACGGCCGCCGCCGTTTCGTCGCAGCTCGTTTCGATGCCGAGAATGAAGGGCGGCCTGTCTTGCCGGGATCGTTCGGTGGGGGACATGAGCGTGTCGATCGTTGCGTCGAAAGGGCTTTTGACAGACCACCCTTGCGGTGAAAAGCCCTTGGCCGCTCGACGGCCCCGGCGAAATCGGATGACACCTGCGTTGCCATCACCGGTGCGCGATGCGATTGAACCGGCAGTCCGGTACTCGTGCCGGAAGCCTGATGGACCGCTGGAGCAAAGGGAGGCGAGAGATGGCGCATTCGAACGGACCCATCCGGATCGGTACGCGGGGCAGCCCGCTGGCGCTCGCCCAGGCAAGCGAGGTGCGCGCCCGGCTGATCTCGGCCCATGGCCTGACGGAGGAGGATTTCGCGATCGAGGTGATCTCCACCTCGGGCGACCGCATTCTCGATCGTCCCCTGTCGGAAGTGGGTGGCAAGGGCCTGTTTACCAAGGAGATCGAGGCGGCCCTCCTCGAAGACCGGATCGATCTCGCGGTCCATTCCTCCAAGGACATGGCGACCGCAATTCCGGACGGCCTCGAAATCTCGGCCTTCCTCGAGCGCGAGGATGTGCGCGATGCCTTCATCGGCCGCGATGCGAGGACCATCGCCGATCTGCCCGAGGGGGCGACCGTGGGATCGGCCTCCCTGCGCCGGCAGGCGCTTCTGAAGCGGATCCGGCCGGACCTCAATACGATCATCTTCCGCGGCAATGTCCAGACGCGGCTGCGCAAGCTGAACGAGGGGCAGGCCGATGCGACGCTCCTCGCCATCGCCGGTCTCAACCGCATGGACATGGCCCATCACGCAACGGACATCCTGTCGCCGGACGATTTTCCGCCGGCTCCGGGGCAGGGGGCCATCTGCATCGAGAGCCGAACCGGCGACGGCCGCGTGCGCGATCTCGTCGGCGCGATCGCGCACGCGCAGACGACCTCGGCGCTCATTGCCGAACGGGCCTTCCTCGCAGTGCTCGACGGCTCGTGCCGCACCCCGATCGCGGCCCGCGCGGTTCTCGGCGAAGCTGGAACCATGCGCTTCCACGGCATGATCCTTCGCCCCGACGGCACCGAGGTCCACGAGATCCACGAAGAGGGCGACGCCGATGCGGCCCTTCAAATCGGCGAGCGCGGCGCGAGAGCGGTTCTCGCCAAGGCAGGGCCGCACTTCTTCGAGGGGTGGGGAGAACCGCAGCCGTGAGCATCGCCTGATGGCACGGGTTCTCGTCGTCCGCGAGCGCGGCGCCGCAGAAGAGACGGCGCGCGAGCTGACGGCTCTCGGGCACGATCCGGTTCTCCTCCCGCTGGAGGAGGTGGTACACCTCGAAATCCCCGCCGAGGAGGACGATTTCGACGGGTTCGTCGTCACGAGTGCACAGGCCGTTCCGGTCCTGGCAGACCTTTATCGCGGCGACGAGCGACCCTGCCTCGCGGTGGGCGAGGCGAGCGCGTCGGCATTGCGCGCGTCGGGTTTTGCGAATGTTCACGCCGGCCAGGGAAGGGCGGAGACGCTTCCTCGTCTGGCTTCCCGGATATTCGAGGGTTCAGCCGCCCGCCCGAGACTTCTCTATGCCGCCGGCCGCAATCGGTCCGGCTCACTGGAGGCGGCCTTTTCGGAAGAGGACGCGGACATCCTGGTTCGCGAAGCCTATGACGTCGTTCGGAAGTCGCCCGACGAGGGCGTGACCCGCCGGCTGGTCGACGGTCCACCGATCGATGCCGTGCTGCTTCTGTCGAGGGCGCAGGCATCCGCCTTCCTCAAGCTTCTTCTGCCGCGTCTTAGAATGGGCGGGCATGCCCCCCGGCTCCTGTGCCTCTCGGAGCGAATTGCCGGGATCTTCGGGGACGAGGCGCAGAAAGGCGTGGAAATTTCACCCGAGCCGACGCTTCGCTTGCTTTTCGAACGGCTTTGACCGCCTAAGTTGACGCTGACGACGTGTCGAAACTTGCGCATGAACTGCGAATGGGTGACGAATTGGTGACGTTCAGTGTTGTCAGGATTGTCCATGGCCGTCCGCTCTGGTGCGCAGGCGCCCGAGACATGATGGAGATGTCCCGATGACGAACCGTCCCAGGCGCTCGCGCCCGAACCGCTCGCGCAACAAGGCGACCGATGACCAATCGAAGGCGATCGACACGCCGAATCAATCGACGACGGAAGACCAGGATATGAGTGGAAGCACGGACCGCCCGAAGGCGACGGGCGATCGCACGCCGGACGCGGCCGAAACCTTTGCCAAGTCGGAAGGCATGGCAGGCTCCCTCGCCACCGGGGGCGATGCGACGGGCAGCGAGCCGGCCGTTGCAGGCACCACGGCTTCCGAGACGGCAAAGCCCAAGGACGCCCCAGAGCCGGGTGGCGAACCGTTGACGCCGCCCGCCGAGCAGCCGGCGAGCGGCGCGCCGAAGAGCCTCGATGATGCCGGGAAAGACAGCGCGGGCGCAGGTTCCGGCCCATCCGCTCCGCTGCCCGGCAATCCGGGTGGGACGACGGGCGTCACGCCGTCCTCCGCCGTGATCGCAGCAAGTGCCGCCGACAAGCCCGGCCAGAAGACCGTGTCCTCGCAGACGCCGTCCGCCAATGCTTCCTCGGTCGGCGCCAAGGACGATGGACAGAAACGGCCGGTTGCGACCGGTGGAGCGTCCGCGTCGGAGAAGTCCGGCCCGTCCAGGGCCTCGTCCGCGATCGCCTCCGGATCGGCGGCTTCTGCGGGGGCTGCCGCGTCGGGTTCTCGCTCGACCGGCACCGTCGGGTCTGGCAGCAGCGGCGGCGGTGGTTCCGTGCCGCCTTCGCGCGAGGCGCATGGCGGCTCGGGTTCGGGCAGTCCGTTCCTCGCCGGTCTCGTCGGTGCGGCGCTCGCTCTCGTCGCGACCGTCTTTCTCTATTCCTATGGCTATCTGGACCGGATCAGGGACAGCCTCTCGGGCCCTTCGGCCGGCGTTCAAGATGTCCAGCGCCTCTCGGAAGAGGTGGCGTCGCTGCGCAGCCAGGTGGATGAGAGCGGACAGGCGGCCTCGCCCGTCGACAACCTGTCGAGAGAGGAACTCGAACAGCTCGCGACCCGCATTTCCGCGCTCGAAACCGCGAATTCCGATGCCGCATCGAGTGATCAGAGCGGTGGTTTCGATCAGCGTTTCAGCGAATTGCAGGCTTCGGTGACAAGCGCTGACGAGGCTGCCAGACAGGCGGCGCAATCGAGCGAGACCGGTCGCCAGGAACTCCAGTCCAAGCTCGACGAGGCGATCGGTTCGATCAATCAGCGTCTCGATACGGTCGAGGCGAGCGAAGCGGCCTCCCGTCGTGCGCTGTCGGCCGCCGGCCTCAAGAGCGCGATCGACAGCGGGTCCTCCTTCGAGGGTGAACTCCAGACTTTCGCCAATGCCGGCGGATCGCAAGAGACCGTGAACGCCCTCCAGCCCTACGCCCAGACTGGTATCCCGACCGTCGCTCAGCTTTCCGATCGCTGGCCCGAGGTGGAGGGCCGTGTCTCGGCCGCGCTGACCGGTCCGGGGCAGGACGCTCCCGTCTCCGATCAGATCCTCGCCGGGTTCCGCTCGCTCGTCGAGACCCGCTCCACGGGGGAGGTTCCCGAGAACCCGACCGAGCCCGACGACGTTCTCGCCAAGCTCGACAACGCGATCCAGAGCGGCGATCTGCAGGACTTCGCGCAGACCTGGCAGTCGATGCCGCAGGATGCGCAGGAGGCGGGCAGCGACTACTTCGCCGACGTTCAGGCCCGGCTGCAGGCTCAGAGCGTTCTGTCGGACGCCATCTCCTCGACGCTGTCGGGCAATGGCGGCTCATCCGACGGCAATCAGCAGACCAATCAAGGATAACGGGAGCCACTGCCGAACATGTGGGGCATACTGACCTTTTCCATCCTGATCCTTGCGCTGTATCTCGGCTTCGGCTGGCTGGCAGATCATCCTGGATCCGCGACCTTCATCTGGTTCGGGCAAAGCCTCGAAATCCCGATGGTCCTGTTCCTGGCGGGTGCGGCCGCGCTGATCGTCGTCTCGATCCTTCTGGTCTGGATCGTCGTCAAGCTGTTCCAGGCTCCGTCCAGCGTTTCCTCCTGGAATTCCGGCCGGCGCCGCAGCAAGGGCCACAGCTACCTGTCGCGAGGGGTTCTGGCGGCCGGCGCGGGCAATGCGACGCTCGCGCGCCAGATGATCAAGAAGAGCAGGGGCCGCGTCGGAGAGGAGGATCGTGCGATCCTCGGTTTCCTCGACGCCCAGACGGCTTTGATCGAAGGCGATCACGAACGCGCCGTCTCGATCTTCCGCGACATGGAGAACGATCCGGATACCAAGGTTCTCGCCTTGCGGGGGCTCTATCTGGAGGCCAAGCGCGTCGATGACGAAACCGGCCAGGAATACTATGCCGAGCGCGCGCTCCGCATCGCGCCGAATCTGCCCTGGGCGGCCGAGGCGGTTCTGGAGCGCAAATCGGCGAGCGGTCAGTGGGACGATGCGATGCGCGTCCTCGAAGCCCAGCGTTCGATCGATCTCGTCGACGATGCGGGTGCCAAGCGCCTGCGCGCGATCATCCTGACTGGCAAGTCGCGCGACTGGCTCGAGAGCGATCCAAAGGGCGCGCGCGGCCTTGCGCGCAAGGCCCAGAAGATCGATCCCGGTTTCGTGCCGGCCGCCCTTGCGGCCGCTGCCGCCGCAGGCAAGCTGAACGATCCGCGCCGCGTCACGCGCTATATCGAGACGACCTGGGTGAACGCGCCGCATCCCGATCTCGCGGATGCCTATATCCACGCCGATCCGGGCGATACCGCCGGAGACCGGCTCAAGCGGGCCAAGAAGCTCAAGGCCCTCAATGGCGAGAGCGTCGAGGCCGATATGGCGATCGCCCGCGTCGCCCTTGAAACAGGCGACTATCCGCTTGCCCGAACCTCGGCTCTTTCGGCAGCGTCCAAGCGTCCGAGCGAGAGCGTCTATCTTCTTCTCGCCGATATCGAGGAAGAGGAGACCGGCGACGTGGGTCTCGTGCGCGAGTGGCTGGCACAGGCGATCGCGGCTCCGCGCGATCCCGTCTGGATGGCCGAGGGCGTGATCCTCGACGAGTGGCAGGCCGTGTCTCCGGTCAATCACAAGCTCGGGGCGGTCGAGTGGAAGGCACCTGTCGAGCACCGCGAGCAGAGCGCCCACCGCATCCTCGAGGATCGCGGCCGCCGCTACGGCAACGATGCCCGCGTGATCGGATCCCATTCCAGCAGCGCAGGAGAAGCCGGATCACGGTCGGTGAACGGAACGAAGGCGCCGGTTGCCGAGAGCGATCCGCACCGCGCCCGCTCAGTCGCATCCGCTCCGGGTGCCGAGCCGTCGAGTGACGGGACCTATCCGAGTGCCCTTCTGGCGATCAAGGCCCATTCCGACGAGGGGGATGTCCGGCAGCACCGCTAAGGCGAAAGCCTCGGGGAGAAGTCGGGCGCCTTGCGCCGCTTGCCGATCCTCCTGTCCTGAAATCGCGATCTCGAAAGGGCCGGTCTATCCGGCCCTTTCTTTTTGTGTCGCATGGCCTGCGCCAGCATCGATGCGTATAGTCCTTGACAGTTGGGGTGCGGGCTCGTGGCCGCTCGCCACGCGGTGACCGCCCCGACGCGGCACCGGTGGACAGCCGGCCGAACGGCAGGACGTTAGCGCCTGCCGAAGCGGACCGGTCGTTGCGGACCTGTGGCCTTCTCAGAGACTGGAGGACGGGCTTTGCTGGCGATTGCCGGCTTCGATGCCCATCTGGACCGGTGGGTGGACGGACGAACGGGGATCGCAGAGCATGCCAGCGTCGCTATTATCCGGTCTTCGAGACCTGATGCATCGGTTCGGAACCGAGTTCGGATCGACGGCGGACGGCGGCGAAGACGATCTGAACGTCGCGATCGCCGCGCTGCTCTACCATGTGGTGTCGGCCGACGGGGTCGTGACGCAGGCCGAGCGAGCCAGCCTTCTTCAGGTGCTTCAGGACGATTACGCAATGACCGGCGAGGAAGCGGACCGTGTGGCCCGCGCCGGCGAAAAAGCCAGCGACGAAGCCGTCGACCTCTATCATTTCACGTCCCTCATCAAGAACCGGCTGGACGAGACCGCCCGCATCGAGATCGTGCGGCATCTCTGGCAGGTCACCTATGCCGATGGCGAGGTGCACGAGCTGGAGGACAATGTGGTCTGGCGCGTTTCGGAGCTTCTGGGTGTCTCCGGGCGCGACCGCATGCTCCTCAAGAAGGAATTCGCAGACAGGATCGGAGCCGAGGGGTGAGCCAGGACATATCTCTTCTCAGACGTCTCGCAGCCAATTCGGACAGGCCGAAGGCTGGCGGACGATATCGCCTGGACGGCCGCGACAAGAAGCCGATCCTGGTGGTCCTCCATCAGGAGAGTTCCACTCCCGGCCGGGTGGGCCAGGTGCTGGAGCGCCATGGGCTGAGGCTCGACATCCGTCGCCCGGTGCTCGACCAGCCCCTTCCCGCAACGCTTGCGGAGCATTCGGGCGCGATCGTGTTCGGCGGTCCGGTCAGCGTCAACGACGGTTTCGACTATATCGACCGCGAGACCGATTGGCTGAGTGTCCCCTTGCGGGAGAACAAGCCGCTGCTCGGCATCTGCCTCGGCGCACAGATGCTTGCCCGCCATCTGGGCGCGAAGGTCGGCAATCATCACGAGGGTCTCGCCGAGATCGGCTATTATCCGCTACGGGCGACGGCCGCGGGTCGCAGACTGCTGCCGGACTGGCCGGACATGATCTACCAGTGGCACACGGACGGCTTCGCCCTTCCGGCGGGCGCTGAACTTCTTGCCGAGGGCGACTGGTATCCCAATCAGGCCTTCCGTTACAGCGAGAACGCCTTTGCGGTCCAGTTCCACGCCGAACTCACGATGGCCATGGTCTATCGCTGGACGACGCGTGGACACGAGCGGCTGACGCTGCCGGGCGCGCAGGAACGGGCACGGCACTTCCACGGCCGGCATATCTACGACGAGCCGGTGCGGCGCTGGCTCGACGCCTTCCTGACACGGATCTTCGGCGAGAGGGTCGAGGATCGGAGCGCTTCGGGCGAAGACCGCGAACCCCTCGTCGGTTCGAGCCGGGGCTGAGCGAGGGGCAAGCCGGCACCTTCCCGGGTCCGCACGGCCGTGTCGTCCTCATTCGCGCGCCGCGAGCCGCTTGGCCTTGCGCAGATCGGGGAACAGATAGGCCCAGAGCCCCGCGACGCCGACCGTCGCGCAGCCGCCGAGGACAACGGCCGGAACGGCGCCGATGATGCTCGCCATGGCGCCCGCGCGAAATTCGCCGAGTTCGTTCGATGCTCCGATGAAGACCATGTTGACGGCGTTGACCCGGCCGCGGACCTCGTCCGGTGTCCAGAGCTGCATCAGCGTCTCGCGGACATAGACCGAGATCATGTCGGAGGCTCCCATCAGCGCGAGTGCGACGATCGAGAGCCAGGGGGCGGTCGACAGTCCGAAGACCACGGTGAATGCGCCGAACGCGGCGACGAAGGCGAACATGATCGCGCCGGCATTGTTCTTGATCGGATGGGCGGCGAGCCAGAGGGCGACGAGGACCGCGCCGACCCCGGGCGCCGCGCGCAACAGGCCGAGACCCCACGGGCCCACGTCGAGGACGTCGCGGGCATAGACCGGCATCAGAGCGACGGCACCCCCGAGAAGAACGGCGAAGAGATCGAGCGAAATGGCGCCGAGCACCACCTTCTCGTGCCAGATGAAGCGGAAGCCGGCGACGATCGTCTGAAGGCTTGGCGGCTCGTTCTCGAACCGCTGGGCAGGCGCGCGGATCGAGAGAATGAGACCCGTCGCAACAAACAGCATGACCGCGCCGGTTCCGTAGGCCCCGAGCGGCGACAGTCCGTAGAGAAGTCCGCCGGCGACGGGACCCGTGATCGAGGCGATCTGCCAGGAGGACGAGTTCCAGGCGATCGCATTGGCCAGTTCGTCGCGGGTCACGAGGTTCACGACGAGGGATTGGGAGGCGGGGCCGAAGAAGGCGCGGGCAATGCCGATGACGACGAGAACCGCGAAGATGGGTGCGGGCGAGCCCACTCCCTCCCAGGTGAGGATCATCAGGCCGACCACGCTGAACGCCTCGATGAAGGTCGTCGTGCCCATGATCCAGCGTCGTGAATAGCGGTCCGCGACGGCGCCGGTGACGAGAACGAGGAGGAGGGCCGGCAGGAACTGGCAGAGGCCGATCAGGCCGAGATCCCATGGATCGCGCGTCAGATCGTAGACCTGCCAGCCGACCGAAACGACGACGATCTGGATTGCGAAGGCCGCGAGGAACCGGGCCAGCCAGTAGCGCAGGAAGCGATCGTTGCGGAATGCGGCGAAGCGGTCGTCGTCCGGCGTGACGGTATCGCCGGCGCCGGGCTTTGCGCCGAGATCGTCGGTTGGCTGGTCGGTCATGGGCAGCTTTCGGCTTTCACCTCACCCGAACGTCGAGGGAGGTCGGCCGGCATGGGGGCCGAGAGCCTTCGCTTACTCCCAATCCGCGCCGTCGACAACGTAATCGGGGCAGGACAGGGCCGACGGATGCCCGTTACGGACCGCTCTATTTCTCCCAGTCGCTGCCGATCGCCGGACGGTCGAGCTCTCTCGCCTGATCCTCGATGTCGCGCGCTTCCTCCCTGTCTTCCCCATTGGGCTTTTCCGGCTCGTCCGCCGGCCGGATATCGGAGGTCAGGGCGAGCTTGAAATAGATCGGAAAATGATCGGAGCCGATATGTTCGCACCGTTCGATCTTGACCAGCGAGAAGTGGTCGTCGTGGAACAGATGATCGAGCGGCCAGCGCAGGAGCAGGTAGCGGGCATCGAAGGTGTTGTAGAAACCGCGCCCCACGCGCGGATCGCGCAGGCCCGACAGGCGCTGGAAGAGGCGTGTCGTATGGGACCATGCTACATCGTTGAGGTCGCCGAAGACGATCGAGGCGATGCCGTCTTCCATCGCAAGCTTTGCGACCTGAAGAAGTTCGGCATCGCGCCCTGACGAATCGGCATTCGGCACCGGTGGCTCGGGGTGGACGCAATAGATGCGGATCGTCTCGCCGTTTCTGAGATGCACATCGCTGACGATGCATGGCACCTTGTCCATGGTCAGGAACTTCACGTCGACGTTGTCGAGCGGCAGACGGGAATAGAGGATCATTCCGTAGGAGTTGTCGAAGGGCCGCGAGACGACGTGGGGATAGTCCTCCTTCAAGGGCGTCAACCCGTCCGCCCATCCCTCGTCGGTCTCCATGAAGAGGGCGATGTCGGCGTCGGCCCGGCGTGTCATGGCAAGGCAGGTCGCATAGTCCCGGTTCGACATCTTCACGTTGCAGGAGAGGACCGACACCACGTTGTCGCCTTCGGGATCGCCCTGGTAGACATGGCTCTGCTGCGATCGGATCGGCGTGAACTGACCGATCGCATAGGAATGGACGCCGATGACGGCGACGAGTGCGGTGATCAGGACCGCGAGCCAGACCGGGTCGGTCACCACCATGGGCGTGACGAGAAGGCAGACGAGGGCGATCACCACCATCTGGAGACGGGGAAATTCGCAGATGCGGACGAGGCCGTGGGAAATGCGGGTGAACGGAATGGCTGCCGCGAGAACGAGCAGGGTGGCGAAGGTGCCGAGCACGCTGATGGCGATCAATTTGGTCTCGCTTCCATAATCGTCGAGAGTGATACGGGCCCCTTGCCGACACGGGAGCTAGAACAGCGATCTCCCACGTAAACGCAAAGGCGTCCGAAGTGCACACCCGGCTAGCGCCTTTGTCGCGCATCGGGTGATCCGATGCACGACCTCCTTTCGGTTCGATGCTTCGAGGCGTCCGGTCGCTGCAGAGCCGCCCGTGTCGGATCCTGCGTCGCCGGGACCGCCGCAAGACACGGGGCCGCGAATTTGACATGAGGCGCCTTTCATGGTTTGACCCGCGCTGATCTCACGCGTTCATCGTCGTCTTCAGATCCGCCGACCGGGCCCCTCTCTTCGAAGAGCCGCCCGGAGGTCACCATCCGCCAGCGAGTTTCGCCCGCGGATGGCGCTTTGCTATGGCGTATCGCCCTCGGGTGGTCCGCTTCGGCCGGTTCTGTTTGCGAGACGGCGGTGGGCGCGCCACCTTGTCGGAAGGCAAGCTTCTGACGACAGGGAAAAGGGAAAGCCATGTTCGATAGTCTTCAGGACCGCCTCGGGTCCATTCTGAACGGCCTGACCGGTCGCGGCTCGCTCTCCGAAAAGGATGTGAGCGCCGCCCTGCGCGAGGTCCGCCGTGCCCTGCTCGAAGCCGATGTGGCGCTTGAGGTCGTGCGCGAATTCACCGAGCGCGTGCGCGAGAAGGCCGTCGGCGCCGAAGTTCTGAAGTCGATCAAGCCGGGCCAGATGGTCGTCAAGATCGTCCATGACGAGCTGATCGCGACACTCGGTGAGACCCAGGTCGGGATCGACCTCAATGCACCGGCCCCCGTCACCATCATGATGGTCGGCCTCCAGGGCTCGGGCAAGACCACGACGTCGGGCAAGATCGCCAAGCGGCTGAAGGAGAAGCAGCGCAAGAAGGTGCTGATGGCCTCGCTCGACACGCGCCGTCCGGCTGCGCAGGAGCAGCTGAAGGTTCTCGGCGAGCAGACCGAAGTCGACACCCTGCCGATCATTCCGGGCCAGGGGCCCGTCGAGATCGCGGTCCGGGCCGAGCAGGCGGCCCGCTTCGGCGGCTACGACGTGGTGATCCTCGATACGGCCGGCCGCACGCATATCGACGAGCCTCTGATGGTCGAGATGGCCAACATCAAGGCCCGGACCAAGCCGCACGAGATCCTGCTCGTGGCCGACTCGCTGACCGGTCAGGACGCGGTCAATCTCGCCCGGTCCTTCGACGAGCGCGTGGGCGTCACGGGTATCGTGCTGACCCGCGTCGACGGCGACGGACGCGGCGGCGCGGCCCTCTCCATGCGGGCGGTCACCGGCAAGCCGATCAAGCTGATCGGCGTCGGCGAGAAGATGGACGCGCTGGAGGATTTCCATCCCTCGCGCATCGCCGACCGGATCCTCGGCATGGGAGACATCGTCTCCCTCGTCGAGAAGGCTGCCGAGAACATCGACGCGGAAAAAGCCGCGGCGATGGCCAAGAAGATGCAGTCCGGCAAGTTCGATCTCAACGATCTCGCCGACCAGATCCGCCAGATGCAGACCATGGGTGGCATGGGCGGCATGATGGGCCTGATGCCCGGCATGGGCAAGATGAAGGACCAGATGGCCGCCGCCGGTCTCGACGACAAGATGCTGAAGCGTCAGCTCGCCATCATCGGGTCGATGACGCCCGCCGAGCGCTCGCAGCCCGACATTCTGAAGCACAGCCGCAAGAAGCGGATCGCGGCCGGTTCGGGCACCAATTCCGCCGAGATCAACAAGCTCCTGAAGATGCACCGCCAGATGGCCGACATGATGAAGACCATGGGCAAGAAGGGCAAAGGCGGGATGATGAAGCAGATGATGGGCGGCCTTGCCGGCAAGATGGGACTGGGCGGCATGCCCGGTGGAATGGGCGGCATGCCCGACCTGTCCAAGATGGACCCCAAGCAACTCGAGCAGATGGCGAAGGCCATGCAGCAGGGCGGTGGCGCCGGCATGCCCTCGATGCCGCCGGGTCTCGGCGGACCGGGCGGCCTTCCGGGGCTTCCAGGGTCTGGCGGTGGCATTCCCGGCCTTCCCGGATTGCCGGGGAAGAAGAGATAGCCGGTCCAAGGCCGGTTCGAACACGCAGTCAATCAAAAGAATGGTGGATGCCGCTTTCAGGCGATCCACCCATCAGAAGGAAGAACCAATGCCCCTGAAAATGCGTCTGGCCCGTGCGGGCTCCAAGAAGCGCCCCTACTACCACATCGTCGTCGCCGATGCCCGCTCACCGCGCGATGGCCGTTTCGTCGAGCAGCTCGGCGCCTGGAACCCGATGCTCCCCAAGGATGGCGAGCGCGTGAAGCTCAACGAGGAGCGCATCAAGCACTGGCTCTCGGAAGGTGCCCAGCCGACCGATCGCGTGCTCCGTTTCCTCGACCAGGCCGGTATCGCCAACCGTCCCGAGCGCAAGAACCCCAAGAAGGCGCTGCCGGGCAAGAAGGCGCAGGAGCGCGAGGCCGAGCGCAAGCAGCGTGAGGAAGACGCTCGCGAAGCCGCCGAGAAGGCCGCTGCCGACGCTGAAGCCGCCAAGAACGCTCCGGCCGCCGAAGAGGCGAGCGCCGAGTAACGGCCTGCCGCAAGGCTTCCTATCGAGCCGAAGGCCGGGTCCCCGGTCTTCGTCGCGTTCGATATTGCCAACACATAGTCACCCCGTGCGATGCTGGATGCGTCGCGCGGGGTTTTTGTTTGGGAAGAAACGGGTCGCCCGCGACGCATTGCGACGAAGCCGACCTGTCACGTCTCGGACCTGGGCGCAGGTGCTGAGCCCGGATCGATGTCCGAGACTCGCGCGCGCGGGAACACACAGCGCGCCTTTCGGCACGTCGTGCGATATGTGTGGATGGGAGGTGGCCGGCGCTTCCGTCAGGCGTAGGCGTAGGGCCCGCCGCGCTTCAGCGCCCTGCGATAGGCATCGCGCTCGTGGATCGTGGTGAGGAAGGCGCGCAGCTTGGGACGCGCGTCGTAGCCGAAGCGCTTGCCGGCCGCTTCCACCGGGAAGCTCATCATGATGTCGGCGACCGAGAAGTTCGGGCCGGCGAACCAGCCGCCCGTGCCGATCGCATGCTCCCAGTGGTCGAGATGCTTGGCGATCTCCGGCGCGACATAGCTCTCCTCAACCTTTTCCATCGCCGCCGACAGGACGGGCTTGACGAAGAAGGGCGCGCGATCGGGGATCATGCCGAGGACGAGCATCAGGAAGAGCGGCGGCATCGCCGAGCCTTCGGCATAGTGCAGGAAGTGACGCGCCTGCCAGTAGTCCGGCGTGCCCTCGGGCGGCAGCATTCCGTGATCGGGCTTGAGCGACAGGATGTATTCGATGATCGCGCCCGTCTCCGCGATCGTCCGGCCGTCATGGGTGAGGACGGGCGACTTTCCGAGCGGATGGATCTCCCGCAGCCTTTCGGGCGCGGTCATGTCGGGATCGCGCTGATAATGCTCGATGCGGTAGTCGAGCTCCAGCTCCTCGAGCAGCCAGAGGACGCGCTGGGACCGCGAATCGTTGAGATGGTGGACGGTGAGCGTTCCGCTCATGCGGCGTTCTGCGTGGTCGAGTGAGCCATGGCCGCGAAGATCGCGCCGGCATCCTGCACGCCGCGAATGGTCGATACGGTTTCGGGGTCGCGCAGGAGACGCGCGACCCTCGAAAGTGCCTTCAGATGATCGGCACCGGAATGCTCCGGTGCCAGAAGCAGAAACACCAGGTCGACCGGCTCCTCGTCGAGGGCGTCGAAATCGACGGGTTTCTGCAGACGCGCGAACACGCCGGTAATGCGCGGGAGGTCGACGAGCTTGCCGTGGGGGATGGCGATGCCGTGCCCGACACCCGTCGAGCCCAGCTTCTCGCGGTTGAGGATCGTCTCCAGGATCTCCCTCTCGGAGCGCCCGATCAGTTCGGCAGCCTTGGCAGACATTTCCTGCAGGACCTGACGCTTCGACGTGGCCTTCAGAACCGGCATGATCGCTGCCGGCTCGATGAGCGTTTCGAAATCCATGAAAAACACGACCTCTCGTGAGATTTGCGCTGTCGAGACTCGTCGACGGACCTTACGCGGCCCTCACGCTTCGCTCGCATAGGCGGACGGGTCGACCCAGCCGACATTTCCGTCGGCGCGCCTGAACACGATGTTGATGTCGCCGGACTTGGCATTGCGGAAGAGAACCATGGGGCCGTCCTGCCGGTCGAGTTCCATGACGGCGCCCGCCACGGAATGGGTCCCGATATTGAGGGTCGTCTCGGCGACGATGACCGGAGCGTAGTCCTCGGGAACCTCTTCGGTCTCTTCCGGGATCGCTTCCATGATCTGGTAGGCGAGGGTCTTGTGATTGCCGTTGGCGTGATGATCCTTGAGGCGGCGCTTGTAGCGGCGCAGCCGCTTCTCGATCTTCTCGCCGGCTTCGGCGAAGCTCGCCTCTGGATCGTGGGCCTCGCCCTGGGCCTGGAACACGACGCCGGTATCGAGATGGATCACGCAGTCGCAGGAGAAGCGGTTGCCCGCCTTGGTGACGACGGCCGAGGCTGAGAAATTGCCGTCGAAGTATTTGTCGACCGCTTCGCCGAGACGTTCCTCGATTCGAGTGCGGAACGCTTCACCGACTTCCATGTGCTTGCCGGAAACACGTATAGTCATCACCGTTGTCCTCTTCGCATCCTTTGCCACGTCCTGCCCGCCGCGCGAACGCACCGACAGCAGGGCGAAAGGCCAGTCTAGACGCATTTTCCGACATCCGCATCCCACGATGACGGCATCTGCCGGAACGGGCGCCTTCTATGGACCGGCCCTCGCAATGTCAACGCGCAAGCCGTGCGGGTGGATGCAGCGCGGCTCGCCGAAAAGTAACCTCCGTTACCGGTCGCAAAACGGCCGCGTCGCCGCTTGCGTGCGGTGCCCTATGACGCAAGGCGCCGCGCGTTCAGTTCGCGTCGGCGCTGGATGGAGGAGGGGATCGCGAGCGCCTCGCGATATTTCGCGACGGTTCGGCGCGCGAGGTCGACGCCCTCGCTCTTCAGGACCGCCGCGATGTCGTCGTCGGAGAGCACTTTGCCGGCGACCTCCGCTCCGATCAGGCACCGGATCCGGTGCTTGACGCTCTCGGCCGAATGGGCATCCCCGCCATCGGCCGCCGCGATGGCGCGCGTGAAGAAGAAGCGCATCTCGAAGACGCCGCGCGGCGTTGCGACGAATTTCATGTGCGTGACACGGCTCACCGTCGACTCGTGCATGCCGATCGCCTCGGCGACCGCCGCAAGGGTCATCGGCTTCATGCCCGTCACGCCTTCGGACAGAAAACCCGCCTGGCGCCTGACGATCTCCTCGGCGACCTTCAGAATGGTCTGCGCCCGGCTTTCCAGGGCGCGCTCCAGCCAGCTCGCCGATTGCAGACATTCGCTGAGAAAGGCGCGGTCCGGCTCGCTCTTCGCCGTCTGGCGCACCCGCTTCATATAGGTGCGGTCCGTCAGCACGCGGGGCAGGGTTTCCGGATTGAGTTCGACGATCCAGCCGCCGGCCCCGTCCTCGCGGATCAGGACGTCCGGCTCGATGCTCTCGGCACCGCCACCGACAAAGGCATGGCCGGGCTTGGGATCGAGGGCGCGGATTTCCGCCAGGATCTCCAGAAGGCCTTCCTGATCCTCACCTGTCAGGCGCTGAAGCGCCGCGAAATCGCGATTGGCGAGAAGATGCAGATTGTCGATCACCGCACCGATCACCGGATCGTAGCGGTTCTGCCGCGTCAGCTGGATGGCGAGGCAATCCTTCAGATCGAGGGCGAAGAGGCCGGGCGGCACCGCATGCGCCTGGAGCTTTCGCAGAACCGTCTCGCAGAGATCTGGCTCGAACCCATTCTCAGCGGCGATTTCCGCCGGGCTCGATCGGCAATAGCCGCTCTCGTCGAGGGCGTCGGCGAAGGCTTCCGCGATCGCCCGTGTCCTCGCCCCGCCCGCGATGTCGCGCGCCTCGCCGAGCGCGTGGGAGAGGAGAGAGACCCTGTCGTCGGCGAGATTTTCGAGGCCGTGATCGGAAGCGGCCGACGACCCGGTGCCGCTCGATCCGCGATGGCGCGCCTGGGTCGCGGGGGGAAGGGACGCGCCGACACTTCCGGACATCGCGCCGATCCCCGCCCCGATCGCCATCTCGGGCGAGGGAACGGAGGTCGTGAGAGCCTGTCCGGGAGCGATGGTCAGAAGGGGATTGCGCTCGATCTCCGCGTCGAGAAACGCCTTCAACTCGCCGTGGCCGTATTGCAGCAGCCGGATCGACTGCAGCAATTGCGGCGTCATCACCATGGACTGGCTCTGCCGGAACTGAAGTTTCGCAGCTAAGGCCATGGTGAACGCTGAACCCAGACTCTCCGATTGAAGATGCTCATCGATGCGAGGCGAAGCCGGCATCGACCGGGGAGGCGACCTCCGCCGTCGACCCGGCCCGGCCGGCATGTTCGAAGACGAACCGATGCCTTGACATCAAGCGCGACCGCGCCACGGGAGTCAACAGATTCAAGGCCGGCCGCAGGCTTCTTCAGAAGCTGAACTGATCGCCAAGGTAAAGACGGCGCACGTCCGGATCGTCGACGATTTCCTGCGGGCTGCCATGGGTCAGGACCCGTCCGGCATGCATGATATAGGCGCGGTCGATGAGGCCGAGCGTCTCGCGCACATTGTGGTCGGTGATGAGAACGCCGATCCCGCGCTGGGTGAGGTGGCGCACCAGAGCCTGGATGTCGGCGACTGCGATCGGATCGACGCCCGCGAAGGGCTCGTCGAGCAGCATGAAGGTCGGCTTTGAGGCGAGTGCGCGGGCGATCTCGCAGCGGCGCCGCTCTCCGCCCGAAAGCGAAGTCGAGGGCTGCTTGCGCAGATGGTCGATGTGAAACTCCTCCAGAAGGGAGGTCAGTTCCGCTTCGCGCCGGGTCTTGTCGCGCTCGGACACTTCGAGCACCGCACGCACATTGTCCTCCACGGACAGGCCACGGAAGATCGAGGCCTCCTGGGGCAGATAGCCGATCCCGAGGCGCGAGCGCCGATACATCGGCACCTTCGTCACGTCCTGTCCGTCGAGCGTGATGGTTCCGTCGTCGACGGGCACGAGACCCGTGATCATGTAGAAGCAGGTCGTCTTGCCGGCGCCGTTCGGCCCGAGGAGCCCCACGGCTTCGCCGCGCCGGACCGAGAGGCCGACGCCGTCGACGACCCGGCGACCGCGATAGGTCTTGGTCAGACCCTCGGCCGTCAGGACACCCTGGCTGCGCTGCGTGGTGCCGTCCGGAAAGGCGCGATCCGGCAGCTGGCCACCGGACCCCTCGTGCCGGTCAGCCGGCGTCATTCTGTCGAGCATCGTGTCAGTTGTTGCCTGGCGTCAGCATCATCCGAACCCGGCCGCTGCCGCCGCCGGCTCCGGAGGAAGCGCCGTCGCAGTTGGCGGATTCGAGCTTGGCCTGGCCCGTATCCATGCGGATCGTCAGGCGGCATCCCTCGGCGACGTTGTCGCCCTGGCTCAGCACCACGTCTCCGCTCATCACCACCAGATTGCTGGCCATGTCGAAGGTCGCCCGTTCGGCCGTCGCGACCTGATCCTGCGACTTCACATAGACCTTGTCGGACGCCTCGAGGCGCTCGATCGAGCTCGATCCGCCCGGAAGGCCGCCGCCGCCGGTGGAGGCGTTGGTCGTTCCGCCGCGCGCCGAGTTGCCCTTGTAGTGGACGATGAGCTTGCCGGTTCTGAGTTCCGTCGGTCCCTGAGCCACCGTGACATTGCCGGTGAAGGTCGCGATCGCCGCCTTGTCGTCCACGTCGAGCGTGCTCGACTCGATCGAGATCGGCTGGTTGCCGTCGACCTGAAGCCCGTTGAAGCTGCTGCCGAAGCTTCCCTCCTGCGCGTAAGCGGCCGGAATGGATGCGCCGATGGCTCCGACGAGGAGCGCGGCCGTGACGATCGCAGAGGAGGGTCGCATGATCATTGGTCTCCGGGAGAAAAGGGCTCGGCGTCGGCCAGGCGTGGATCGTTCATGATAGCGGCGGCCTCCTTGAGACCGTCGTCGGCCGGGTCCTCGACGCCGTTGGCGGCCCGGTCGGGCTTCAGAACGATCGAGACGCCGCCGGACAACCGGATCTTGTCGCCGCTATCGCTCAGTCGCAGAGCATTAGCACGGATTTCTTGACGAGAGGTTTGGATGAAGAGCGGCTCGTCGCTGGTCAGAACGCCCTCGTCGAGATCGATCGCCGCCGAGCGCATGGCGATCTCCATGCCGTCGGTCGTCTGGACGTCGAGCTTGCCGGTGAGATTGAGCTTCTGGCCCTCGGGATCGTAGTGCCCCGCGCTCGCCCGGATGACGGCGCTGGCATCGTCGCTGATCGAGACCTTGGCGTTGATGCCCTCCAGATCGACGGCGCCGCCCGTGATCGCCTGCATCGCCTTCTGGGCGACGAGCTGGAACGGGCGGTCATTGGCGTCGACGCCCGACATGCGCGGATCGTCCATCACCACGCGCCCGTCCTGGATGCTGGCATTGGAGAGGCGGACCCCGTCGGGGATCGCACGGGCGACCACCGTGATCGCGATACCGGCGGCGACGATGAGGCAGCCGACGACGGGCAGCACGATCTTCAGGGTCTTCACGCGGCGACCGGACCGCCGGGCGCTCGCGAACTCGCGCGCCTGACGTGCGTCTTCGGTCGTCGAATGCCCCGCATGATCGGCTGCGGAGCCCAATCGGCCTGCCTGCTCGACCGGATCGTGTCCGCTGTTTCCGACGTGATCCGTCAAATCGGATGTTCCCTTGCTTGGCTTCGGCCCGCATGCCGCTTAAACACGCTTCGTAACGCCCGCTCTTCGTGGAACTTTACGTGAATTGTGAGGCAGCACGCAGGGTAGATGTTTCGCCGCATCTTGGCGAGTCTATCCTTCATGTGTGAACGATCCTGCTCTAAATCGAGGGTCCGGCCGGCCGCAAGCTTCGAACGGCCGGCTCACACCCTCGGCCCCCCATCGACCCAGACCGTCTGAGGAGACAGACCGTGGCCCGTGCCGACGATCTCATCGACCGCCGCTCCCTGAGGCGAAAGGTCTCGTTTTGGCGCGTGGTGGCGGCGCTCGCCGTCGTCGCGGCCGTCGCAGTCGCGAGCCTTCTCACATTCGACGGCGAAACGGGCGGCGAAGAGATCGCGCGCGTCTCGATCGAAGGCATGATCACCGAGGATCACAAGCTCCTCGATCTTCTCGACAGGCTGAAGGAGGACGAAGCCGTCCGCGCGGTCGTCCTGCGCATCGATTCGCCGGGCGGGACGACGGTGGGCGGCGAAGCGCTCTACGAGGCGGTCCGCTCGCTCGCCGAGACCAAACCCGTCGCGACCGAGGTCGGCACGCTGGCCGCCTCGGCCGGCTACATGGTGGCGGCGGCCAGCGATCACATCGTCGCGCGGCGGACCTCGATCGTCGGCTCGATCGGCGTCCTGTTCCAGTATGTGAACGCCTCGAAGCTCCTAGACACGGTGGGGGTGGAGGTGGATTCGGTGAAGTCCTCGCCGATCAAGGCCGAACCCTCGCCCTTCGGTCCGCCGCCGCCCGAGGCGCTGCAGATGATCGACTCCCTCATCATGGACACCTATGACTGGTTCCGCGACATCGTCCGCGAGCGCCGGCAGATGACGGCGGCCGAGATCGCCGCCGTCGACAATGCCGCGATCTTTTCCGGCCGGCAGGCGATCGACCTGAAGCTCGTCGACGCCATCGGCGGCGAAGAGGCCGTGCGGCAGTGGCTCGAAGAGGAACGGGAGATCCCGGCCGGGCTCGAGATCGTCGATCGCAAGCCGGACAGCGAGGACGGATTGCCTTTCGCGCTCCTTGAGGCGGGCAGCCGTTCGCTGGCCGAGGCTCTTGGTTTCGACGCAGGAATTCTTCCGTGGTCCGTCAAGGCCATGCAGCTTGACGGGCTGGTCTCGCTTTGGCACCCTTCACGATAATGTGTGCATCGTCCGTCCGGCGAACGATCCGTCCGTTCCAGTCTTCGACCGGTCGGTGCCGGTCATCGACGGAGGCGATCTGCGCCGGTCGAAGCGGAAGGGCGAGGACGTGATCAAGTCGGAACTGGTTCAGGTGATCGCGGAACGCAATCCGCATCTTTATCACCGCGACGTGGAGACGGTGGTCAACGCGATCTTCGACGAGATCACCGAGGCGCTGTGCGAGTCGAACCGGGTCGAATTGCGCGGGTTCGGAGCCTTCTCCATCAAGAACCGTCCGCCGCGCACCGGCCGCAACCCGCGGACCGGCGAGGCGGTGGAGGTGCCGGAGAAGTGGGTGCCCTTCTTCAAGCCCGGCAAGGAACTGCGCGAACGGCTGAACGAGGACAGCTGAGGACTTGGCGGGTTCCGAGGCGAGAAGCGCCGACCGAGACGCCCGGCTTTCCGCATGGGCTCTTCCAATCCAACGAATCGATTGACTTGGTGAGACGACGCGGCATCTTCACGATTGAACCGTGAAGCGCCGGTGACGCTTCGAGTGGCTATGGGCCGCAGATATACAGAGGGACGAAAGAGACCGTCATGATTTCCCGCATTCTGTCCGTTCTCCTTCTTCTCGTCATCGCCGTTCCGCTCGTCACCTTCCTCGTCATCAATCGGAACCCCGTCTCCCTGAGCCTCGATCCGTTCGGGACGATGCCGCAATTCGTGTTCGACCTTCCGCTTTCGCTTATCATCATCGCCTCCGCGCTCGTCGGCGTCGTGGTGGGATGCGTCTTCACCTGGATTTCCGAGGGTACCAACCGCCGCGAGGCCTGGCGCCGGAAGTTCGAGATGGAGAAGATGGAGCGCGAGAAGGCCGAACTGGAGGATGCTCTCCAGCGCCTGCGACAGGAGCGGGCCGAGCGTGCGAACGCCGAGCGCGGCCTTGCCGAGAGCCGGGCCATCGCGCCCGCACCGGGCGGTTCCCCGAAGATGATCGGCTCCGAACGAGCCGCCTGAGGCAGCGAAGGTTCGACTAGGACGTATCCTCGAACGGCAGACGACGGCCGGGTCGAAACCCGCAAGGCCGTCATCCGAGCTTAAAGTGTAAAGCAGATACCGGACCGATGCGGACCCGGCCGGGTCCGGCACGTCAGACCGTGACGGTCTCGCCTTCGACGGTGGCGTCCTCGCCGGCGATCTTCCGGGCGAAGCAGTCGAAGAACTCGGCCGCCAGCTTCTTCGAGGTCGATTCGATCAGCCGCCCGCCGAGCTGCGCCATCTTGCCCCCGACCTGAGCATCGACATTGTAGGTCAGGATCGTCTCGTCGGGGCCGGCTTCCTCCAGGTGAACGTCCGCGCGGCCCTTGGCAAAGCCCGCGATGCCGCCCTTGCCTTCGCCGACGATCGAATAGCTCTTCGGTGCGTCGATGTTCTGGAGGCTGACCTCGCCGTTGAAGGTGACCTTCATCGGGCCGATCTTCACCTTCACCTTGGCGTTCATCGTGTCGTCGTCGTTCTTCTCCAGGCTTTCGCACCCCGGAATGCAGTCCTGAAGGGTCTGTGGGTCGTTGAGTTGCTCCCACACGGTCTCTCGGCTTGCGGGCAGCCGGTATTCGCCCTTGAGTTCCATAGGTCACCTCCCGATGGTTGTGCCGCGACGTACGGATTGTCGCAGCTGGCCTCAGTTTCTCTTCTATGACGGCTTTGCCAAGGGCGAATCCAGCGTTTATGCAGCCCCTTGAACCAAAGGACGATGATCGACTTCAAGAAACGGCGGTGAGCGCGTGGCGCGTGGACGCGGACAGAAACGGGACGAGCGGGCCCCTGTGAAGGAGAAGCCGGCCAAGCGTCGGCGGGACGCTTCGCCAGATGGGGCGGCGTTCCGCGCGAAGGCGGAGCCGCGCGGGGGCGACAAGGCCGACGCACCGGTCGCCGAGCGCGAGCGCATCGCCGTCGAGGCTGCGACCGGTGAGCGCCCGACGCTGCGCGCGCCGGTCATCCTGACCGTCGAGCCGACCGAGGATTATGCGCTTCTCGACTCCGGCGAAGGCGAAAAGCTCGAGCGTTACGGCCCCCTGACGATCCGGCGCCCCGAAAATCAGGCGATCTGGCCGCGCCGCAGCGCATCTTCCACCTGGGAACGGGCGGACGCGATCTTCACCGGCGACGTGGACGAGGAGGGCGCCGGACGCTGGCGCTTCTCGGGCGAAGCGCTGGGCGAGACCTGGCCGCTCGCCTATGACGGGATCGCCTTTCACGGGCGGTTTACGAGCTTTCGCCATACCGGCGTCTTCCCCGAGCAGGCGGCCCATTGGCGCTTCGTCGAAGAGGCGATCGCTTCGGCCGGCCGGCCGGTCCGGCTTCTCAACCTCTTCGGCTATACGGGGCTCGCCTCTCTGGTCGCCGCCCGCGCCGGTGCAGAGGTGACCCATGTGGACGCCTCCAAGAAGGCGATCGGCTGGGCGCGCGAGAACCAGGCGCTGGCGGATATGGAGAAGGCACCGATCCGATGGATCTGCGAGGATGCCGTGCGCTACTGCGAACGCGAGATCAAACGCGGAAACAGCTATGACGCGATCCTGCTCGATCCTCCGAAATTCGGCCGCGGGCCGAAGGGCGAGATCTGGCAGATCATGGAGGACCTTCCCTATCTCCTGGCCCTTACGCGGATGCTCCTGTCAAAATCGCCGCTCCTGACGATCCTCACCGCCTATTCGATCCGCTCCTCGTTCTATTCCATCGCCGAACTCATGCGCGAGGAGTTCCGGGGTCTTGGCGGGGGAATCGAGGCGGGCGAACTCGTCATCGCCGAAGAGGGCGCCGATTCCCGTCTTCTCTCAACCTCACTTTTCGCACGCTGGACCGCCCATCCATGACCCAACGCACCGATCCCTCCAAGCGGGCGCTGTCGGCGCCCGGCCGGGTGAAGGAGGTGACGAGCACCGCCAACCCGATCGTCAAGGACATCCGGGCGCTCGCCCAGAAGAAGCACCGCGACGAGACCGGCCTGTTTCTGGCCGAAGGCCTGAAACTCGTCATCGATGCGCTCGATGCCGGCTGGGAGATCGAGACCCTCGTGGTCGCCCGGGCCGCGCTGGAGACGCCGCTTCTCGAAAAGACCGCCTCCCGCACGGTCGCGCTCGGGGCCGATCTGATCGAGGCCAATGCCAAGGTTCTCGAGGCGATCACCCGGCGCGACAATCCCCAGAACGCGATCGGCGTCTTCAAGAAGCGTCTGGCTCCGATCGCGAGCCTCGCGCCGAAGGCGAACGAGGTTCTCGTCGCCCTCGACCGGGTGCGCGACCCGGGCAATCTCGGAACGGTGCTGCGGACGGCGGACGCGGTCGGCGCGAAGGGCGTCGTGCTCGTCGGCGATACGGTCGACCCGTTCTCCCTGGAGGCCGTCCGCGCGACCATGGGCTCGATCTTCGCGGTGCCCGTGGCGCGAGCCAGCGAGAGCGCCTTCATCGAATGGTGCGCCAGCATGGACGCTCCGCTCGTCGGCACGCACATGGCGGGAAGCATGGATTATCGCGAGCCCGATTACGGCGCCAAGGGAACCGTTCTCCTGATGGGCAACGAGCAGGCGGGGCTTTCGGACACTCTCGCCTCGGCCTGCGACATCCTGGTGCGCATCCCACAGGCCGGGCGTGCCGACAGTTTGAACCTCGCGGTCGCCACCGGCGTGATGCTGTTCGAGGCAAGACGGGGAGTTCTGAAGCTGTGAGCTCGACACGCAAGCTGCTCCTGACAAATGGCGCGGTGGTCGTCGCCGCCGTCGTGCTCGACCAGTTGATCAAATATGTCGTGGTCTCGACGATGGCTCTCGGCGAGGCGATCCCGATTTTTCCGTTCCTCGCGCTGCTTCATGCGCGCAATACCGGCATCGCCTTCTCGATGTTCGCCGATGTGGGACCGCTCGGTCTCGCGATTCTGGCGAGCGTCGTTCTCGTCGCGGTCATGATTTTGTGGGTGAAGACGCCGCCGGAGCGAAAGCTCACCCATTTCGCGCTCGCCATCGTCACGGGCGGCGCCATCGGCAATCTCATCGATCGCCTGAGTCTCGGCTATGTGGTCGATTACGTCTACTTCCACACGCCCGCCTTCAGCTTCGCCATCTTCAATCTCGCCGACAGCTTCATCAGCGTCGGAGCGTTCCTGATCATTCTCGACGAACTGATCCTCGATCCGCTGCGCCAGCGCCGAACCCGTCGCCGACGCTCCATCGATTGACTTCGGCGGCTCTCGCCCTTCCTGCCATGCGAGAGGAACAGGCGCATGGGAGATAGAACGATGGCCGACACATTCCGGGCCGTGCTGATCAGCCGGGACGAGGACAAGAATCAGACGGTCGAGATGACCGAACTGTCGCCCTCCGACCTCATGGACGGGGACGTGGACGTGCGCGTCGAGGCCTCCACGATCAACTACAAGGACGGTCTTGCGATCACCGGCAAATCGCCGATCGTGCGCCGTTGGCCGATGATCCCCGGAATCGATCTCGCCGGCGAGGTGATCGAGTCGAAGAACCCGCAATGGAAGGCCGGCGACAAGGTCGTGCTGAACGGCTGGGGCCTGTCCGAGACCCATTATGGCGGCTATGCCGAGCGGGCGCGCGTCAAGGGCGAGTGGCTCGTGCGCCGTCCCGACGGGTTCTCGGCCAAGGATGCGATGGCGATCGGAACGGCGGGCTATACCGCGATGCTTTCGGTTCTCGCGCTCGAAAAGGCCGGCGCAAAGCCCGAGCATGGTCCCGTCATCGTCTCGGGAGCCACCGGCGGCGTCGGCTCCGTCGCCGTCTCGCTGCTCTCCAAGCTCGGCTGGGACGTGATCGCCGTGACGGGCCGGTCCTCGGAGCACGACTATCTGAAGGACCTCGGGGCCTCCGAGATCATGGATCGGTCGGAACTCTCCGAAAAGGGCAAGCCGCTCGAAAAGGAGCGCTGGGCCGCCGGCGTCGACTGCGTCGGCTCCCACACGCTCGTCAACATGCTCGCCGGCACCAAGCGCCACGGCTCGATCGCCGCCTGCGGCCTGGCTCAGGGCTTCGATCTTCCGGCAACCGTCATGCCGTTCATCCTTCGCGGCGTCTCCCTGCACGGGATCGATTCGGTGATGGCTCCTAAGGAACTGCGCGAAGAGGCCTGGGGGCGGCTTTCTGAAGATCTGGCGCCCGAGAAGCTTCGCGCCATCGCGTCGGAAGTTACCTTCGACGAGGTGATCGAGACGGCGAAATCCCTGATCGACGGCAAGGTGAGGGGGCGGGTCGTTGTCAACCTGTGACGCGTCGCCTCCGGCATCGGCCCGAGATACGGAACCGGCTTTCGGATCTCCGGATCTGGAAGCCGGCTCGACCGCCAGCCGGACTTCCCACCTTGCGCCGAATGCCGCCTTTTCATCGGTTTTTCTTGCCGTTCGGCCGTCTGGATTCGGAACGCACGTTAAGACATCACGTTTACAAGTGTTAGGGTGACGTTCATGACGTCATCGCCCTGTCGCGTTCGCAACCTATGGCCTCGCGGCAGGCAAAACATAGCTTGGGACGGAAGTAGTCATGTTTGCGATCGCCGATACCGCAAGGGGCGCGCTGGTGGAGCGAACCGGTTTCGTTCCGTCACGCGATGGTGCCGGATTTCTCTCTCGCGGTGTGACCGGCAAGATCATCCATCTTGCTACACGCTTCAGTCAGGATGCGCCGGTCCTCGGACGGATCGGTTCGCTCGAGGTTCGTCTCGCGCGCTCGCCGCTGGAGGTGAAGGCCGCACAGCAGCTGCGCTACCACGTCTTCTACGAGGAGATGAGCGCCAAGCCCTCGCGGGTCCAGCAGTTCACGCGCAGGGACAGCGACGGGTTCGACCGGTATTGCGACCATCTTCTGGTCATCGATCGGGATCGAGAGGGCTCCGTCGCGGACAAGATCGTCGGAACCTACCGGTTGATGCGCGAGTCCGGGGCCCGTCTCGTCGGTGGCTTCTACACCGAACAGGAATTCAACATCTCGCCGATGCTGCGCCGCCATGCCGGCCGCCGCTTTCTCGAGCTCGGGCGGTCCTGCGTCCTGAAGGAGTACCGGGGCAAGCGGACCGTCGAACTTCTGTGGCAGGGCATCTGGTCCTATGTCATCGCTCACCGCATCGACGTCATGTTCGGCTGCGCGTCGATCGCGGGAACCGATCCCGACAGAATAGCCAATTCGCTGGCGTTTCTGCGTGATGCCGCGCCGGCACCCGACGAGTGGCATGTGAAGGCGCACGACCATTGCGGAACCTTCGCGCAGAAAAGCGCCGAGGCCGTCGATGCCAAGCGGGCGCTCGCGGCTCTTCCCCCGCTTCTGAAGGGCTATCTGCGCCTCGGCGGCTATATCGGCGAGGGTGCGGTGATCGATCACCAGTTCGGAACCACCGATGTGATGATCGTCCTGCCGCGCGAGCGGATCAATCCGCGATATGTCAACCACTATGGCAGCGATGCCGGACGGTTCGCCGCCTGATCCGGGCGGGTCTTCGACGGCGATCGCTGCGGCGGTCTTGCGTCCACGATCACGCTTTCGTTCGAACGCGGCAGGGTGAGGCTTACTTGTCTTGGGGCGATCTCCGCCCCAAGACTTGGCAATGAAAGAGCCGGCGCCGAGCTTCACCATGGGGGTCGAGGAGGAATATCTCCTCGTCGATCGCGAAACACTGGACCTCGCATCGGTCCCCGACGGGCTCTTCGAGGATTGCCGCAGGCATCTCGGCGATCAGGTCAGCCTGGAATTCCTGAAATGCCAGATCGAGGTCGGCACCAAGGTCTGCGCCAATATCGCGGAGGTACGGGAGGATCTCGTCCGGCTGAGACGGACCATCGCCGATGTCTGCGAGGGCTACGGTCTCGCGCCGCTCGCGGTCTCGACGCACCCTTTCGCGCGATGGGACGACCAGGCCTTCACCGAGAAGGATCGCTACCGCGAACTGGAGGAGGATCTCGCCGCAGTCGCGCGCAGGATGCTGATCTGCGGCACCCACGTCCATGTGGGGATCGAGGACGACGATCTGCGCGTCGATCTCCTCGGCCAGTTCGCCTATTTCCTGCCCCATCTCCTGGCGCTGTCCACCTCCTCGCCCTTCTGGCAGGGGCGCGAGACGGGCCTCAAATCCTACCGGCTCACCGTTTTCGACAACCTGCCGCGCACCGGGCTCCCGCCGAGCTTTAACAGTTGGGCCGATTATCGGCGCACGACGGACATTCTCGTCGAAACGGGCATGATCGAGGACTGCTCGAAGATCTGGTGGGATGTCCGTCCCTCGGCCAGTTTCCCGACGCTCGAATCGCGCATTTGCGACGTGATGCCGAGGCTCGACGATACGCTCGCGCTTGCGGCGCTGACCCAGTCGATCTTCCGCTTCCTTCATTCTCTGCGGGCCTCGAACATGCGCTGGCGGCAATACGACCGGTTCCTCCTGCGCGAGAACCGCTGGCGCGCCCAGCGCTACGGGGTCGGCGAGGGACTGATCGACTTCGGCATCGGCGAAGTCGTGCCCTTCGCCGATCTGGTTGACGAGTTGATCGAACTCGTCAGCCCCCATGCCGAAGCGCTCGGTTGTCTCAACGAGGTTCGCCGGGTCCGAACGATCGCGGCCGAAGGCACGAGCGCCGACCGGCAATGCGCGGTCTTCCGCAAGGCCATCGACGGCGGGCAGGACGAGGAGCAGGCGATCCGCACGGTGGTCCGGTCGTTGATCGAGGAATTCTGCGAGGGCCTGGAAGCGGCATCCTGAAACGGGCTTGCGGGCGGAACAGGCCGGACTGAGGATTGTCCGTGGACGAGACCCGATCGGGAACCATGGCACCCCTGAGCCGTAGTCCCTGGACCGACCACCTACGAACGGGACCCTCCTTGATGGCTTATCCCTATGCGTCCGCCACCGCTTCGGTGGGTGGGCAGCCTATCCATGCCATGCTGTCGCCTTTTCCGACCGTGTGTTTCACGCTGGCTCTTCTGACCGATCTCGCCTATGTCGCGTCCGCCAATCTTCTCTGGCAGGATTTCTCCGCCTGGCTGCTTCTCGCCGGCCTCGTCTTCGGGGGCCTGGCGCTTCTCGCCGGCTTCGTCGATCTCGTCGGGAGCCGGCGCCTGAGGGAAGAGCGCAGCGCCTGGATCTATGCTGCCGGCTTCTGCGTGATGATGGCGCTCGCTTTCGTCAACAGCTTCGTCCACGCCGGCGACGGCTGGACGGCGGTCATGCCGTGGGGCCTGACGCTCTCCGTTCTGACGGTCATCGTCGTGATCGTCACCTCCTGGATCGGGCGGTCCCTTGTCTTCAAGCACGGCGTTGGAGTTTCGACTTATGAATAAGACCCGGATACCGAGCCGCCCGCTGACCGCGTCAGTCGCGGCAGTGGCCCTTCTCGCCTTGTCCGCATGCAGCGAGAGCGACTACGACATCTCCCGGCAGATCGGTCCGGATCCGGATCTGCCGGAACCCGATCAATCCCTGGTGCCTGCCCTCAAGGTTGCGGAAGTGACGGGCTGGGGGGAGGGCGAAGCCCCGACCGTTCCCGAGGGTCTCGCCGTTTCGGCCTATGCCCGCGATCTCGGCAATCCGCGCACCGTCCACACCCTTCCCAATGGCGACGTTCTCGTCATCCAGTCCAAGGGACCGTCCGGCAAGCCCCTGAACCGGCCGAAGGATTACATCCGGGGTTGGATCATGTCGATCGCCCATGGAAGCGGGAGCGGCCCGTCGCCGGAAACCAACAGGATCACGCTCCTGCGGGACAGCAATCGCGACGGGACGGTCGACGACCGCTCGGACCTCTTGACCGGTCTTGCCTCGCCGTTCGGTGTCGCCTGGATCGACGACACGCTCTACGTCGCGACCACCGAGGCGGTCGTCTCCTACCCCTACGAACTCGGCCAGACGGAGATCACCTCACAGCCGACCCTCGTCACGCCTCTGCCGGGCGGCCCGATCAATCACCACTGGACGAAGGATCTCGCGCTCGGGCCCGATGGCCGGTATCTCTATGCGTCCGTCGGCTCGAACTCCAACATTCTCGAACGGGGACTGGAGGCGGAGAAGGGGCGGGCCGCGATCTGGCAGATCGATCGGGAGACGGGCGCCTCGAAGGTGTTCGCCTCCGGGCTGCGCAATCCGAACGGCCTGACCTTCCATCCCGATACCGGCGAGCTCTGGACGGTCGTCAACGAACGCGACGAACTCGGCCCCAATCTCGTTCCCGACTATATGACCTCGGTCAAGGAGGATGCGTTCTACGGCTGGCCGTGGAGCTATTACGGCGATCACGTTGACGAACGCGTCATGCCGCGGCGACCGGATATGGTCGCACAGGCGATCAAGCCGGATTACGCGCTTTCGAGCCATGTCGCAGCGCTCGGTCTGACGTTTTCGAATGGCTCCGCTCTGCCGGATGCTTACCGAAGCGGGGCTTTCGTCGGTGAACACGGCAGCTGGAACCGCGATCATTTCAACGGCTACAAGGTCGTCTACATCCCCTTCGAGAATGGCAAGCCCAACGGCATGCCTCAGGATGTGGTGACCGGCTTCCTCGATGGAGACGAGGCGAACGGGCGGCCGGTCGGGGTCGGAGTGGACGGAACGGGCGCCCTGCTCGTCGCGGACGATGCCGGCAACACGGTCTGGCGCGTGGCTGCGGCCGATGGTTCGACGACGGAGCAGCCGGTGGGGACCGATGGGGTCCAGCCGGCAGAGGCCTCGGCCTCGGCCGATACCGAACCGGCCGAGGTCAGTAATGGTTCGGAACCTCCTCCGGGCGGTTCGGCGACCGGGGAACAGGATGCACCGGATGCGAACGCTGCCGACCCGTCCCAGACGGAGATCGCTCCGGCCGTGTTGCCCGAAGGCACGGTGCCGGCCGGAAGCGAGTCCGGCAACTAGGAGAGCGCATCTCATGGTCCGAGAACCTCGGACCATGAGATCGGCGCGGGCTTGACGCGACCAGCCGCCATCCCGGGCTGGTCGCTTCAGTCCCCAAAAGCGTCGCCTTTTTGCTCGTCCCTTGTCTGCTTACCGCCTAGCCATTGATGAACGGAGAGGCAGGGTTTCGATGTTCATCAGCGTTTTCGACATCTTCAAGATCGGGATCGGGCCGTCGAGCTCCCATACGATCGGCCCGATGGTGGCTGCCTCGCGGTTTCTCGAAGAGCTTCGGGCCTTCGTCCAGGCCGATGGGGATGCTGCAAGGCCGGCTCGGCTTCGCGTGCGGCTGCACGGCTCTCTGGCCTATACCGGCCGCGGCCATGCGAGCGACAATGCCGTCTGCCTCGGCCTCCTCGGCGAGAGGGCGGACAGCATCGATCCCGACGACATCCAGCCTCTCCTCAGCCGTCTGGAAGCCGAGAAGGCGATCGAGATCGCAGGTCTCGGCACGGTCACCTTCGATCCGCAGACCGACCTCGTCTTCGACTTCAAGACGAAACGGGCGGCCCATGCCAACGGCATGACCTTCGAGGCCTATGACGCCGAAGGCAGTCTGCTGCACGAGACCATCTATTATTCGGTCGGCGGCGGCTTCGTTCTGTCGGCGGCCGAACTCGCCGCCTCGGCGGAAAATCGCAAGGGCGCGCTCGAAGAGGGCAAGCGCGCGCTCGGCTATCCCTATCCCTTCGGAACGGCCGCCGAAATGCTGGTTATGGGCCGGGATTCGGGGCTGACCGTCGCCGAGATGAAGCGCAAGAACGAGGAGGTCCACCTCGACCGGCACGCGCTCGACGACCGCCTCGACCGGATCTGGCACGCGATGCGCGACTGCATCGACCGGGGCATGGTGATGGACGGAATTCTGCCGGGCGGGCTGAAGGTGAAGCGCCGCGCCAAGGCGATCGCCGAGCGCCTGCGCGCCGACGAATTGCGCAACCAGACGCAACCCTATTCCAAGAGCGACTGGCTCTCGGTCTACGCCATGGCGGTCAACGAGGAAAATGCGAGCGGCGGCCGGGTGGTGACCTCGCCCACCAATGGGGCGGCCGGCGTCGTGCCGGCGGTCATCCGCTATTATCGCGATCACTGCATCGGTGCGAGCGACGAGGGCATTCGAACCTTCCTCCTGGCGGCGGCGGCGATCGGCGCGCTCGTCAAGCACAATGCCTCGATCTCCGGGGCGGAAGTCGGATGTCAGGGCGAAGTGGGATCGGCCTCGGCGATGGCGGCGGCGGGCCTGTGTGCCGCCCTCGGCGGCACCAACGAGCAGGTGGAGAACGCGGCCGAGATCGCGCTCGAACATCACCTCGGCATGACCTGCGATCCGGTGAACGGCCTCGTCCAGGTGCCGTGCATCGAGCGCAACGGTTTCGGGGCGATCAAGGCGGTCTCGGCCGCCTCCCTCGCACTTCACGGCGACGGCACGCATTTCATGCCGCTCGACAACTGCATCGAGACCATGCGCCAGACCGGGATCGACATGTCGGACCGCTACAAGGAAACCTCGCTCGGGGGTCTCGCGGTCAACCTGCCGGAGTGCTGAGCGGCGAGGCTGCGCCGACGCCGCTCGGGGCAAGCCTCGATCAGGCCGGTTTTTCGTTGGCAAGAACGGCGAGGGCGCAGGCGGGTGCCGCCCGGCAGATGCCGTCGCGCAGGTCCGAGGGGCAATCGATCAGATCCGAGAAATCGACGACGCCGCGATCGAGACGCGCGGCGAGGCGTTTCAGCACCGGACGGCCGGCTCCGGCGACGACGAGGGGGGCGTCGTCGGTCAGTTCGTCGCGCGACAGAACCTTCAGCGCGGCATCGTGGATCGCCCGCACCTGCGCTTCCGCGAAGGCGTGAGCCAGCCACTCCCAGGCCCCGTCGCGCGCGTCCACCGCATCCATTCCCACCATGCGGGCGATGCGCTTGCGCGAGCCCTCGATCGTCTTGTCGCCGCCATCGGCCGCCTCGTGCAGATCGTCGGCCTCGTCGAGAACCCCGATCACGCGCTGGACATCGGCCATGGTGGCGAAGAGCTCGTTCATGACCGGGATCGAGCGGCCGACGAACGGCACGTCCCGCGCAACCGCCATGAGCGCCGTTCGCGTATAGCCCTGATAGACGAGTTCGCCGGATGCCAGCCGGTCCCGGTCCGTATGGCCCTTGGCCCAGACCTTCTTCTCGGAGACCGGGACGAGGTCGGTGGTCGTCGAGCCCATGTCGATGAACAGCGCTTCCTCGATCCGGGAGGCGGCGAGGGTCGCGCTCGCATGCCAGTTGGCCGAGGCGATATCGAAGATGTTGGAGCGGGCGTCGCCCAGCGAAAGAAAACCCGCCGCGCCGCCATAGAGGCGGATATCGCCGGAAAGCCGCTCGGCGATGACGCGGGCGATCCGTTCGACGCCCGTCCGGCGCGAGGGGAAATGATCCGAGACCTCGCCGGTCATCGTCACGAGATGGACCGACACGTCGCCGGCCTCCTCCTCGATCTCGTCGACGGCCGCACTGAGACTATCGAAATCGCGCCAGATCGGCGTTACCTTCTGCCAGACCTTAATCACCCGGTCGTCTTCGGTGAGCGCGGCCTTCAGATGCGCCCCGCCGATATCCCAACCCAATGCCCGTGCCATTGCGCGCCTCGATGCGGTTTCATGATCGATGCGCCTCATAGCATCATCGATCGCGAAAGACAGGGGATCTCGACATCCATGCAACTGATCCCGGTGATCGACCTGATGAACGGACTCGTCGTGAAGGGGCGGGGCGGCGAGCGCGAAAGCTATCGGCCCATCGAAACGCCGCTCGCCGAGAGTGCCGACGCAACGGCCGTGGTAGCCGGGCTCCGGCGCGTCACCGGCGCAAACGTCTTCTACATCGCCGATCTCGACGCGATCATGCACCAGGCGCCGCAGAGAGACCGGCTCTGCGACCTGATCGATGCCTTTCCCGAGATCACCTTCTGGCTCGATGGCGGCTTTCGCTCCGTCGACGAGGCCGACGCTTTCCTGAAGACCCTCGGAGCGGGATCGCGGATGCTGGCCGTGCTCGGAACCGAAACGCTCTGCGAACAGCTTCCCGAGCGCGGCGCCGCATCGGAGGGGAATTCGCCCTTCGTCCTCTCCCTCGATTACGGGCCGGAAGGCTATCGCGGCCTGCCCGAAATCCGGGAGGATGCGGACCGCTGGCCGAGCGACGTCGTCCTGATGTCCATGCGAAATGTCGGCCGGAGCCTCGGGCCGGATTTCGAGCGATTGGCGGAGGTGCGCCGGGCGATGGGCAATGGGCGTCTCTTCGCCGCCGGCGGCGTTCGCGGCGAGGAGGATCTTCGACGTCTGGGCGAGATGGGGATCGCGGGCGCGCTGGTTGCGAGCGCGCTGCACTCGGGGGCGATTCGCGTTGAGCCTGAGCGGGGCGCTTGACCGGGCCTCGGCCGACCTTCGCGCGTCTGTCCGAACGGGTCATCGCCCCCTTGCGTCGTTCTGCCTCTCCATCTCGCCCGAAGGTCGGCTTGAGAGGAGAAAACCCCTTCTTATGTCGTCAGGAGGCCTGAAAGCGGTGCGACTTTCCGGCAGCGGCGACGCGCTGCGTGAGGTCCGAAGATCGTTTCCCGGTTCCGGCGCACCGCAATTCGTCCTAGATGATCCTCTGGGACGCGAATGCCCGAAGGTCTCTCGCGACCTTGCGGGTCGGCAGCATGCAGGCGGTGCGATGAAATGGAGCTGAAGGCGACGTGGCGTTGAATGAACATCGGGAAACCGCCGACCTCGTCCTCGTGGGCGGCGGCCTCGCCAACGGCCTCATCGCCTGGCGCCTCGCGCAGTTGCGGCCCGATCTGCGCGTTCTCGTGCTCGAGGCCGGCGAGGCGATCGGCGGCAACCACACCTGGTCCTATCACGAGCACGACCTGACGCCCGCCGAACATGCCTGGACGCAGCCTTTCGTCGCCCATCGCTGGCCGACGAACGAGGTCCATTTTCCCGATCGATATCGGCATCTGTCGACGGGCTATCTGAGCATTTCGTCGGATCTCTTCAGAGACCATGTCACGCGGACGCTCGCCGACCGGATCCGTACGGGCGTTCGTGTCGAAGAGGTGGGCGCCCGGCACGTGGTTCTCTCGGGCGGCGAACGCATCGAGGCCGGCGCAGTGATCGACGGCCGGGGCCACCGTCCGAGCCCGCACCTCACGCTCGGCTTCCAGAAGTTCCTCGGTCAGGAGATCGAGTTCGAAGCCCCCCACGGGGTCGAGCGCCCGGTCATCATGGACGCCACGGTGCCCCAGGCCGATGGGTATCGCTTCGTCTATCTCCTGCCGATGACACCGACCCGGCTTCTCGTCGAGGATACCTATTATGCCGATGGCGAAGCGCTCGACCGCGACGAGATCCGCCGCAATATCGATCTTTACCGCAAGGCCAAGGGCTGGCCGGCGGGGCGTGTCGTGCGCGAGGAGGACGGCGTCCTGCCCATCGCCCTTGCCGGCGATATCGAGGCGTTCTGGTCGGAGAAGAACGGGATAGCGGCCAGCGGTCTCAACGCGGCGCTGTTCCATCCGACCACCGGCTATTCGCTGCCGGACGCCGTCCATCTCGCCGATCTCGTCGCCGGCCTTCCCGAGCATTCGGCCGAGGCTCTTTTCGCCGCGACACGTCGCCACTCCTGCGAGGCTTGGAAACAGCGCAGATTCTTCCGTATGCTCAACCGGTTCCTCTATCTCGCGGGCGATCCCTTGAAGCGCTACGTCATCCTCCAGCACTTCTATCGCCTGCCGGAGCCGGTCGTCTCCCGTTTCTACGCGGCCAAGCTCGCGGCGAGCGACAAGGTGCGCATTCTCACCGGCAAGCCGCCGGTGGGGGTGATCTCCGCCCTCAAGGTGATCTCGCCCAATTCCGTCGAAGGGGCGGTCGCATGAACCAGATGCCGCAGAACGGATTCACACCGGCGAAGAGCGCCGTCGTCATCGGGGCAGGCTTCGGTGGGCTCGCCCTCGCCATCCGCCTGCAGGCGGCGGGCATTTCGACGACGCTTCTGGAAAAGCGCGACAAGCCGGGCGGCCGGGCCTATGTCTACGAGGACAAGGGCTTCACCTTCGATGCCGGGCCGACCGTCATCACCGATCCCTCGGCGCTCGAAGAGTTGTTCGAGACGGCCGGCGCAAAACTGAGCGACTATGTGGAGCTTCTGCCGGTCAAGCCGTTCTACCGGCTCGCCTGGGAAGACGGCTTCGTCTTCGACTATGCCGATGATCAGGAGGATCTCGACCGGCAGATCGGCGCGAAGAGCCCCGAGGATGTCGAGGGCTATCGCCGGTTCCTCGCCTATTCGCGCGACGTCTTCCACGAGGGATACGAGAAGCTCGGCACCGTGCCCTTCCTCGCCTTCAAGGACATGATGCGCGCGGCGCCCCAGCTGATGCGCCTCGAAGCCTATCGCTCGGTCTATTCGAAGGTGTCCCAGTTCATCAAGGACGACCAGCTCCGGCAGGCCTTCTCCTTCCATTCCCTGCTCGTCGGCGGCAATCCCTTCGCGACCTCCTCGATCTACGCGCTGATCCATGCGCTGGAGCGCAAATGGGGCGTGTTCTTCCCGAAGGGCGGGACCGGGGCTCTCGTGCGCGGCATGGTGAAGCTCTTCACCGATCTCGGCGGAACCGTCGCGCTCAATGCCGAGATCGACGAGATCACCATCGAGAACGGCCGGGCGACGGCCGTGCGCACCCGTGCCGGCGAGATCTTCAAGGCCGATCTCGTCGCCTCGAATGCCGATGTGGTCCACACCTATGCCAAGCTCATGGGGAAGAGCGAACGCGGCGAGAAGCACGGGGCTGCGCTGAAGAAGAAGCGCTTCTCCATGTCGCTCTTCGTCATCTATTTCGGCCTGAAGACCCACCGGCCGGACATCGCCCATCACACGGTCTGCTTCGGGCCGCGCTACCGGCCGCTGATCGACGAGATCTTCAAGGGCAAGGAGCTTGCCGGCGACTTCTCGCTCTATCTCCACAATCCTTGCGTCACCGACCCCTCGCTCGCGCCGGAGGGCATGGGCTCCTTCTACGTCCTGTCTCCCGTGCCCCATCTCGGCAATGCCGAGATCGACTGGTCCGTGGAGGGGCCGAAATATCGCGACCGGATCTTCGATTATCTGGAGGAGCGCTACATTCCGGGCCTGAAGGACGATCTCGTGACCAGCCGCATCTTCACGCCCGAGGATTTCCGCACGGAGCTGAACGCCCATCTCGGCTCGGCCTTCTCGCTGGACCCGGTCCTGACCCAAAGCGCCTGGTTCCGCCCCCACAATCGCGACGACAAGATCCCGAACCTCTACATCGTCGGTGCCGGCACCCATCCGGGCGCGGGCGTGCCCGGTGTCGTCGGCTCGGCCAAGGCGACGGCCGGGCTGATGATCGAGGATGCGGGTCTTGGAACCGTGCCGGCGTGAACCTGACCGATCGCATGGAGGCCCCGATCGCAGGCAGCATCGTCTTCGGCGCCCATGAGCGCGCGCAGCTCGCGGCCGAGGCCGAGGCGACGATCGCGAAGGGTTCGAAGAGCTTCGCCGCGGCCGCGCGCCTGTTCGCGCCCGATCTGCGGGCAAGCGCGATGATGCTCTATGCCTGGTGCCGCCATTGCGACGACGTGGTCGACGACCAGATCCTCGGTCACCGCCAGGGTGTCCGCCTTTCCGCGTCCTCGGGGCAGGAGCGTCTCGCAGAACTCGAGGCGAGGACGCTCGCGGCGATCGACGGCGTTCGCACGGGCGAGGCGCCCTTCGATGCGATCGGCGACGTGGTCCACCGCCATGCACTTCCCACCGGCCTCGTCCTCGCCCATCTCGAAGGCTTCCGCATGGATGTGGGCGGTCGCGACTACGAGACGATCGACGACACGCTCGACTATTGCTACGCGGTCGCCGGCGTCGTCGGGGTGATGATGGCGCGCGTCATGGGCGTCGGCACCGAGGGGCGCCGGGGCGCCGACCTGACGCTGACGCTCGACCGGGCCTGCGATCTGGGGCTCGCCTTCCAGCTCACCAATATCGCGCGGGATCTCGTCGACGACAGCGCCGCGGGCCGGGTCTATGTTCCGGGGGAATGGCTGCGCGAGGAGGGGCTATCGGGCTCCGAGATCCACCTGCCGAAGAAGCGCGAGGCGGTCGCGCGCATCGGGCAGCGCCTCGTCGATCTGGCGGAGCCCTATTACGCGTCCGCCTCCCAGGGGCTCGCGGCCCTGCCGCCGCGTGCGGCCTGGGCGGTCGCGACTGCCGCCGGGGTCTATCGCGATATCGGCATGGTGATCCGCCGGCGCGGCGCTGCCGCCTGGGACAGCCGCGCATCGACCAGTGGCGCGGCCAAGATCCTGCATGCCGGACGGGGAGCGGGGAACACCGCAATGTCCCGGTTGCGCCGGAACCCGGGCGATCGTCCGCAGGGCCTCTGGACACGGCCCCGCATGGCCGAACTCGGCGAGCGCGTCGAAGCCGAGGACTGATCGCCTCTCGTTTCAGAGAAGCGGGCTGATCAGCCGCGTGACGTTTTCGGCAAGCTGGCGGAAGAACCCGCGCTGGCGCCATTCCTCGAGGTCGAGCCGCTTCGATTTCTGCCGATAATCGGTCTCGATCTCGCGCAACTCGCCCGCAAGCCGCCCGTCATAGGCGATCAGCGTGACCTCCGAATTCAGTTCGAAGGAGCGCATGTCCATGTTCGAGGAGCCGATGACGGCGATGTCGTCGTCCACCGACAGGTGTTTGGCGTGCAGGAACCGCTCCTTGTAGAGATAGACCTCGACCCCCGCGCTCAGAAGCTCCTCGAAATAGGACTCCTGCGCGAAATCGATGAGGAAGCTGTTCGTCGTCGCGGTGATGTAGAGTTCGACCTTCACGCCCTTGCGAACCGCCGTCGAGATCGCATTGAGGAGCTCTTCGTTGGGGACGAAATAGGGGGTCGCCAGTGCCACGCGCTCGCGGGCATTGTGGATGAGATCGGTGAAGAGGACGTCGACGCCGGCCTCGGGGAAATCCGGCCCTGTCGGCATGACCTGCAGCAGCGAGCCCGAGCCGATCTCCGCTTTCGCAAGGGTCTCTCGCGGCAGGAGTTCCTCCGTGCCGATATCCTCCTCTGTCTCCAGATACCAGTCGCCGACGAAGATCGTCTGGAGTTCGAGGACGACGGGTCCGGTCACCCGGGCCATTAGCTCGCGATAGAAGGTCTTCGGCTCGTATTCGATCCGGTGCATGTTCTGCGAGCCGACCCAGCCGATCCGTCCGTCGATCACCACGATCTTGCGATGGTTGCGCAGGTCGAGCCGCGTCGCCTGGCTCCAGAAGCGCAGGGGAAGGATGACGTGCATCTCCACGCCGGTGTCCTTCAGCCGCCGGGCGATCTTCTTGCGGTCGGTGGAGGAGCCGACGGCATCGATCAGGAGCCGGCACTGCACACCGCGCGCAGCCGCCCGCTCGAGAGCACTGAGAACCTTGTCTCCGGCCTCGTCGTTCTGAAGGATGTAGAAGCAGAGATGGGCATGGTGGCATGCCGCGTCGATATCGGCCGCGATCCGGTCGACGACCCGGTCGTAATTGCCGTCGAACTCGATCTCGTTGCCATAGAGCGGCGGAAGACGGCCGATGTTCTCGACGAGCTGCGCGGTGATGCGGTGCCGGGTCTTCAGCCCCGTGAAATCGCCCGGCGGACGATCGGGAATGCGATCGATGATCGGCTGGAGAACCGCCGGCAGGCGTTCCAGGCGCTTGCGGCGCCACTCCGGATGCAGGGCGTTTCCGAGAAGGAAATAGAGGACCAGCGCGATCCAGGGCAGGAAAAAGAAAAGGAGAAGCCAGGCCTGGGATGCCGTGGGGGAGCGCCTGAACGGGATGTAGACGATCGCGCCGAAGACGATCGTCCATCCGGCGATCTTCAGGAGCGTTGCGAGAAGGTCGATCGTCAGGAAATCGAAAATGGTCTCGCCCCCCGCTCCGAGGCCGATCAACCCCGCTGCCGCATCCTGCGATGCCATAGACGATCGCGGCGGAGACGCCAACGGTTACCGTGAGGACGATCGCCGCACGAGAGATCGCCGACGAGCAACATAGAGGCGTGCGAGGTTGGAGCGGGCTCTTTGCATTCGCGCATTCTCCCGCTATCTGGCCGGCAGGGCCTGCCCGCCAACGTCATCCATCCCCGAGCGACGAGATCCCGTGACCCGCATCGTCTATGCCAATCTCGGCTATCTGCGCGGGATCGACGGCTCCATTCGCCAGCATGTCGGGCGCGTGTGGCGTCATGTCTACACGCCTCTTGCGGCCCAGACGGAGAGTATCGCCCAGCTGACCGCGAAGGTGCAGGAACTGTCTCCCGATCTCTGCTGCCTCGTCGAGATCGATCGCGGTTCGATCACCAATCGCTTCTTCGACCAGCTGCCGACGATCGGAGGAGACCTGTTCCCGGTATCGGGTGCCCATGGAAAATACGGCACGGAGCGAACCCTTTCGCCGCTCCACATCTCCTACGGCAAATCAAACGCCTTCCTCGCCAAGCGACCTCTCGTCGCGACCGATCGCTACCTGAAGGACGGCAAGAAGAAGCTCGTCTACGACATCCGCATGGAGGCCGGATCGCTCGATCTGCGGGTGCTGGTCGTCCACCTGTCGCTCGTCGAGAGCGAACGGGCCCTGCAGATCAGGGAGCTTGCGACCTGGGTTGCCGAACAGCAGGCCTCGACGATCGTCGTCGGGGATTTCAATGTGTTCAAGGGCGATGCGGAACTGCGTCCTCTGCTCGCCTCTGGCCATCTCTACCACGCCAATCGCGGCATGGAGCCGACCTTCCGCTTCGGCCCCTGGCGCGCGGCGCTCGATACTTGCCTGATCTCGGAGGATCTGCGCGAGCAGGCCTCGATCACCATCGTCGACCAGCCTTATTCGGATCACCAGATGCTGGTGATGGATATCGCGCAATAGGGCCGGCAGGCATGGTTCGGCAGGCGCTCGGCCGGCCACGGTCCCTGCTCTCTTTGCCGCGAAGGGCGCGGCGCGGCGCGGCTGGTTCAGCTTTCCGGCTGGGCGAGATCGCCCTGGGTCGCCGGCTCGAGCGGCCGATCGGTCGGGGTTCCGTCCTCGGGATTGCCGACGAAGAGGAAGTAGATGGCGATCGCGACGATGATCGCGACCATGGGCCAGATCAACGCGCGCAGGCGTCCCTTCTGAAAACTCGGTCCCATTCTGGGGGCCATCCTCTTTCCTTTCGCGCAGCCGTGCTCCGAGCGGGAGATAGAGCCTCCCGCGCCGGTTCAGAGCAGCGGTCTGGCCCCGTCAGCCGAAGACCCGCTTGAAGATCGTGTCGGCATGCTTGGTGTGGTAGCCGAGATCGAAGCGCGAGCGAATTTCCTCTTCCGAAAGAGCCGCGCGAACCTCGTCGTCCGCCAGAAGCTGTTCGAGGAAGTCGACGGTCGCGTCGCCGGAGACGTGATAGCTCTCCCAGACCTTCATCGCATTGCGCTGGACGAGACGGTAGGAATCCTCGCGGGACACGCCGGCCTGGGTGAGGGCGAGGAGGATGCGCTGGGAGTGAACGAGGCCCCCGAGGCGGTCCATATTCCCCTGCATGCGCTCCGGGTAGACGAGCAGGTTCTCGACCACGTTGGTGAGGCGGGCGAGGGCGAAGTCGAGGGTGATCGTCGCGTCCGGGCCGACATAGCGCTCGACGGAGGAGTGGGAGATGTCGCGCTCGTGCCAGAGGGCGACGTTCTCCATCGCGGGGATCGCATAGGAGCGGACCATGCGCGCAAGGCCGGTGAGGTTCTCGGTCAGCACCGGATTGCGCTTGTGCGGCATGGCCGACGAGCCCTTCTGGCCTTTGGAGAAGAACTCCTCGGCCTCCAGAACTTCCGTGCGCTGAAGGTGGCGGATTTCCGTCGCGAGCCGCTCCACCGAAGAGGCGATGACGGCGAGGGTCGCGAAATACATCGCGTGCCGGTCGCGCGGGATCACCTGGGTCGAGACCGGCTCGGCCTTCAGCCCCATGGCATCCGCGACATGCTCTTCGACGCGCGGGTCGATATTGGCGAAGGTGCCGACGGCGCCTGAGATCGCGCAGGTCGCGATTTCCTCGCGAGCGGCGACCAGTCGGGCGCGGCAGCGCTCGAATTCCACATAGGCCTGGGCGAGCTTGACGCCGAACGTCGTCGGCTCGGCATGGATGCCGTGGGACCGGCCGATGGTGATCGTGTCCTTGTGCTCGAAGGCCCGCTTCTTCAGGCTCGCAAGAAGGGCGTCGAGGTCGGCGAGGAGAATGTCGCTCGCCTTCGTCAGCTGCACGTTGAGGCAGGTGTCGAGCACGTCGGACGAGGTCATGCCCTGATGGACGAAGCGCGCGTCCGGCCCGACGATCTCTGCAAGATGGGTGAGGAAGGCGATGACGTCATGCTTGGTCTCGCGCTCGATGGCGTCGATCCGCTCGATATCGAATGTCGCGTTGCCGCCCTTTTCCCAGATCGTCTTCGCCGCTTCCTTCGGGATCACGCCGAGTTCGGCGAGCGCGTCGCAGGCATGGGCCTCGATCTCGAACCAGATGCGGAACTTCGTCTCGGGCGACCAGACGGCGACCATCTCGGAACGGGCATAGCGAGGAATCATGCGGCAACGACTTTCGGCAGCTTCAAGGAGTTGCCCTGCGATCTATCAGAGGTGCCGCGCAGGCTCAATCTCGGGTCACGCTCTTCGCCGAAAGGCCGGCATCCGCGCCTTGCCTGCCTCTCAATGCGGATCGCGATCGCGGTTCGCCAGATGGACGCCCCGCGCCACGGCCCGCGCCATGACGGCGCTCGCCGCCGCCATCAGTTCGATCCGCACCACCGGATCGTCGGGGAGATCGATCGCGCCCGTCGAGGCGGCGAAGACGAGATCGCCGTCGAAATCCGTATGCGAGGGCCAGATCGAGCGGACATAGCCGTCCTGCCCCGCGACCGCGAGGCGCTTGCAGCTTGCCTTGTCGAGCCGGGCATCGGTGACGAGAATGCCGATCGTGGTGTTCGCGCCCTGGCGGGCATCGAGTTTGGAGACCGGCGCTCCGGCATCCTCCGGGAAGGGATGCGGCAGGCCATGTCCGCCGAATTCATCGCCGATCTCGAAGGGAGCCGCCCAGTAATGGCCGCTCGCTGCGATGGTCAAACTGCCGACGGCGTTGACGACGACGAGGGCGGCGACCGTCACGCCGCAGGGAAGACGGCAGGAGGCGCTGCCGAGCCCTCCACGCCCCCGGGCGGTCGTCGCACCATAGCCGGCACCGGAACGGCCGAGGGTGACGGGGTCGGCGGATGCGTTCGCGGCGGCCGCATATCCGAGGTCGCGATAGGGCGGGTAACGGCCCCAGTCCTTGTCGCCGCCATTGAGGAGATCGAAGAGGATCGCGGCAGGCACGATCGGCACGCGCACGGAGCCGACGGCAAAGCCGCGGCCCTGTTCGCGCAGATAGGCCTGGACGCCGCTGGCGGCATCGAGCCCGAAGGCCGACCCGCCGGACAGAACCAGCGCGTCGACGCCGCCGACGAGGTTTTCCGGATCGAGGAGGTTCGTCTCGCGGGTGCCCGGTGCGCCGCCCAGAATCGAGAGGGAGGCGACCGTCGGGGCGTCGAAGAGGATGACGCTCGTGCCGCTCGCGAGCTGCGCGTCATGGGCGTTGCCGACCTTCAGGCCACGGATATCGGTGATGTCGTTGCGCGCGCCCGCCGGCCACACGCTCACCCGCCGGCAGCGCTCCGGCCGGCCTCGTCCTCACGGACGAAGGCTTCGCCGTTCCAGCGCAGAGCCTGGTAGGCGACGGCGGAGGCATCGCCTTTCGCATCGAAGGAGACCGGGCCGAGAATGGTCTCGAACGATCCCGCGTCCAGAGCCTCCTTGAGCGGTTGGCCCGTCTCGCCGGCCGCGCCGATCGCCTGCGCGGCGATCTGCATGGCCGCATAAGCGAGTACCGAATAGCCCGGAAGGGTGCGTTCCGGCGATCCGTCGGCTGCTTCGAGCCTATGGGCATAGGGCGGCGCAAGCGCGGTGACGCCCGCCGCAAGAGACTGGTCGGGCGCCGTCTCGTCGAGAAGGCTCTCGCCCCCGACGATCTGGAGATCGAGGCCGAGTTCGGCCGCATCGCGCGCGATCACCGCGATGTCCGGGCGGTCGCCGGCGATCAGGAAACGGGTCACCCCGGTGCGAGCCAGGCGACGGGCGAGGCCGAACTGCTTCTCCTCGGCCGGGCGGTAGTTGTCCGTCGCAGACGGCTCCAGCCCCCTGTCCGCCAGAAGCCTGCGCACGGTATCGACGAGACCGCGATTGGCGATCGAGCCGTCCTCGATCAGGCCGAAGGGCTCGCCCTCCCAGTTCGACGCGATCCAGTCCGCGAGAGCCGCAGCTTCCGCATCCGATCGCGGTGCGAGGCGCCAGACCAGATGGCCCGTCTTCTCCCGGTCGTCGGTCACCCGATTGGTGCGAACGCCGATATCGATGACCGGGATGCCGGCCTCGGTCAAAGGAGGAAGAGCGGCAAGGAGCGCATCCGTGCAGAGGAAGCCGAGAACGACCGTCGAGCCGGCTTCCACCAGCGTCTCGGCGGCTTCTACTCCCCCCTCCGCGCTGCACTGCGTATCCGCCTCGACGACCGAGACCTGCGATGCGTCGGCAGCGAGCCTCGCGCCGGCCTCCAATTGTTCGCCGAGAGAAGATCTCGGGCCCGAGAGTGGCGCCGCGACCCCGACGACCGCGCCGCGCTCCTGAGACAGCGCCTCGGGCGAGCCCGGGGCGAGGACGAAGAGGGTCGACAGGAGAAGCGGAACCGGGCGCAGGGACATGTCGGCGATCATAGCGCCTTGCCCCGATCGGTCCAATGGCTGGGGAGCGAGGGAAGGCGAGGCTCTTCCCGTGTGCATTGCGTCACGACCCGGTCGAACGATGCGCCCGTTCGCGCGTTGGGGGAGCATGACGAGAATGCGCTTTGGGACAGGACGAACGGCATGAGCGAGCGAGCGGCGAACGGGCGAACCATCAAGGCGCGGGAGCCGGCGGACATCCCCGCGGACGGCCTGTTCTTCGCCTATCTTGCAATGCTTCCCCTGGTGGCGGGCGCGCTCGCGCTGTTCCTCCTGCCCGACAACTGGGCCTTTCTGACACTCAATTTCACCCTGCTCTGGGGTGCGTCGATCCTGACCTTCCTGTCGGGCGTCCGGCGCGGGGTCAGCTTTCGCCAGCCCGGCGGCCCGAAGGTGACGCAACTGGCGATCATGCTCTTCCTGTTCGTCACCGGTTTCGCGGCCGTCCTCTGCGTGGTCTGGGCCTATCCTCTCTATTCTGTCGCTCTGCAGCTTCTCGGCTTCCTGGCCCTTGCGGTCCTCGATCCGATCAGCGCCCGACGGGGAACGGCGCCTCTCTACTTCGCGCGGCTGAGGCCGGTACAGATGCTGCTGCCGCTGGTCTCGCTCCTCGTCGTCGGCTACTGGATCTGGACGAGCCCGTTCTTCTGAGGGCCGGACGAACAGGATCTCCCGGAGGGGCCTCGAGCGGAAAAATCGTTCGGACCTGAGCGCAACTATGAAACGTCTCTGGGGCTGCGGATGGGGAAAAAACGCCTATGTTGGCCTCGACGCGCATTCGATTCCGGCTTTCGAAGCGAATGCACCAGAAGATTTGACGATGACGGGCACATGACCATGCGCCGGCCACACGAAGCCGGCCTCGCCGTCATTGCGACGACAGACTGAGAAGGACGCCGAATGAGTTCGCTCGCCCAAGAGACGCCCGAGACCGGAACGCAGGAGTTCCCGATCCCGGCAAACGTGTTCGCCGAGACCGTGACCTCCGTCACCCACTACACTGATCGGCTCTTCGCCTTCCGCATGACCCGGCCGCAGAGCTTCCGGTTCCGCTCCGGCGAATTCGTGATGATCGGCCTGCCGAACGCCGAGAAGCCGGTCTATCGCGCCTATTCGATCGCCTCGCCCGCCTGGGACGAGGAACTCGAATTCTTCTCGATCAAGGTGCCGGGCGGGCCGCTCACCGAGCATCTTCAGAAGATCAAGGAAGGCGATACCGTCCTGATGCGCAAGAAGCCGACGGGGACGCTGGTGCATGATGCGCTGATCCCGGGCAAGCGCCTGTTCATGTTCTCCACGGGCACCGGCATCGCCCCCTTCGCATCGGTTCTCCGCGACCCGGAGACCTATGAGAAGTTCGATCAGGTGATCCTCACCCAGACCTGCCGCGAGGATGCCGAACTCACCTATGGCCGCGAACTCGTCGAGCATATGAGGACCGACGAGATGATGCAGGAGATCGTGGGCGAGAAGCAGCTTCTGCTCCACGCGACCGCCACCCGCGAGGGGGAGACCAAGGGCGAGCGCGTGACGACGCTGATCGAGAACGGCAAGCTGTTCTCCGATCTCGGCATCGAACCCCTCGATCCGAAGACCGATCGTGCGATGATCTGCGGGTCCATGGCGATGCTGAAGGATGTCGAGAAGATCCTTCAGACGCGCGGCTTCGAGGAGGGAGCGAACAACGCACCGGGCAGCTACGTGGTCGAACGCGCCTTCGTGGACTGAGCCCGTCTGGGTGACACGCACCGGTTGGCGGCCGCTTCGGGACATCCCGCAGCGGTCGCGTTTCGTTAACCGAGCCGCCGGGAAACGGCGCCTCGTGCCCCGTGGTAAACCTTTCAAAACCCATACATCGTAAGACAGGCCATCGAACCGGCATTGCGCCGAGACGGAGGCCAGGGTCGTGGATGCAAGAGTACCCAATACCGAGCGGACCGTTTACGTCGATCTCGACGGGACGCTGATCCATAGCGATCTCCTCTGGGAAAGCCTGTTTCTGACCGCCCGTCAGAATCCTCTTCTCCTCGTCAGGCTTCCCGGCTGGATCGCTCGCGGCAAGGCGGTCCTGAAGGCGGAACTAGCCCGACACGTCGCCTTCGAGGCGCACTCGCTTCCCTATCGTCAGTCGGTTCTCGACGAACTCGCCCGCCTGAAAGCCGAGGGCCGCCGCATCGTGCTCGCGACCGGCGCCAACGAGCGCCTAGCGCGCGCAGTCGCCGATCATCTCGGCATCTTCGACGACGTCATGGCCTCCGACGAACGCATCAACCTCACCGCCGAGCGCAAACTTTCGCGTATCGAGGCCGAGGCGGGGCGCGAGGGTTACGATTATTTCGGCAATTCCCATGAAGACCTCTGTCTTCTGGAAAGCGCCGCCGAAGCGACCGTCGTCGCTCCGGACCGGGCGGCGAGCCGCTGGCAGAAGCGGACCGGCTCGACGTTGATCGGGCACGAGGCCGGACGGCTGAAAATGGCCATCAAGGCCATGCGACCGCATCAGTGGATGAAGAACCTCCTGATCTTCGTCCCCATCGTCCTCGCCCACGAATTCTTCAATCTCGAAATGGCCGAGGCCGCGATCCTCGCCTTCGTCAGTTTCTCGGCCGCCGCATCCGCGGTCTACATCGTCAACGACCTTCTCGACCTTCAGGCGGACCGACGCCATCGCACCAAGCGCAACCGGCCCTTTGCGAGCGGCCTGTTGTCGATCCCGACGGGCCTCGGAATGGCGGCGGGGCTCCTCCTCGTCTCGGTCCTCTGCGCGCTCCTGCTGCCGATGGCCTATGCCGTCGTCCTCGCCGGCTATCTGGTCGCGACGACCGCCTATTCCTTCGCGCTGAAGCGGATGCTGCTGATCGACGTGATGACGCTCGCCTTCCTCTACACGACCCGGATCATCGCGGGCGCCGAGGCGACGGGCGCCGGAACCTCGTTCTGGCTCCTGTCCTTCTCGATCTTCTTCTTCCTCTCGCTCGCCCTCGTGAAGCGCTATACGGAACTCGTGGATTTCGGCACCGGGGCGGACCGGGCCTCGACGGGACGGGGCTATGTGGATGCCGATGTCGAGACGATCAGTCAGGCGGGAATGTCATCGGGCTTTGCGGCGATCCTGGTTCTCGCCCTCTACATCAACAGCCCCGAGGTCGCGCGGCACTACGAGTCGCCCTGGCTCGTCTGGCCGCTCTGCCCGCTGCTCCTCTACATCATCGTGCGCATGTGGATTCTGGCGCGACGCAACCAGATGCACGAGGATCCGGTCGTCTTCATCCTGCGCGACTGGCGCTCGCAGCTGATGATCGGCATCGGCGGCGTCATGTTCCTTGCGGCCGCCTATGTCTAGCGCCTCGACGGATCCGCGCTTCTCGTCCTGGGGCGGCGCGAGCGCGACGGGGTCGGTTGCGATCAGCGCCGAAGCCTTTCTCGAAGGCGGCGCTCCGTGCCTGCCCTATGGAAACGGCCGCTCTTATGGGGATACCTGTCTCCTGTCGAACGGGGCCATGATCGAGGGACGGCAGCGCGACGCGGTCCTCTCCTTCGATGCCGAAACGGGGCTGGTAACGGTCGAGGCCGGCCTTTTCCTGTCCCGCCTCATCGCCTTTTCCGCTCCCCGGGGCTGGTTTCCGCCGGTGCTTCCCGGCACCCAGTTCGTGACCGTAGGCGGAGCGATCGCGAACGACATTCATGGCAAGAACCACCATCGCAGGGGCAGTTTCGGCTGCCATGTGGAAAGCCTCGTCCTCTTGCGCTCCGATCGCGGCCGGCTCACCTGCTCGCGTGACGAGAACGCCGATCTCTTCGCCGCCACCATCTCGGGAATGGGGCTGACCGGGCTGATCGAGCGTGCGACGCTGCGGCTGATGCCGATCGGCTCGACCGCGATCGAGGAGACGGTCACGCGTTTCGGCGGGCTCGACGACTATTTCGACCTCGCCGAGGATGCGGACAGGCGCCACGAATACGCCGTCGCCTGGATCGATTCCCTTGCCACCGGATCCTCGTTCGGACGCGGCCACCTCATCTGCGGCGATCACCGGGCCGAGGGGCCGCGCGACGGTGCGAGCCGCCCTCCGGTCGCCAGCGTTCCGCTGACGCCGCCTGTGAGCCCACTGATGGGCCCGTCGCTGAAGATCTTCAACGAGGTCTATTATCGCAAGGCGAAGCCCGGCACCCATTCGCGAAGCGTGCCCTTCGACAGCTTCTTCTTTCCGCTCGACAGGGTGGGGGGCTGGAACCGTCTCTACGGACCGCGCGGTCTGTGCCAGCATCAGAGCGTGCTGCCCGAGACGGGCGCCCGGGCCGGCGTGCGCGCGCTGATGGCATGCGCCCAGGACTTCGGTCAGGGGTCGTTCCTGACGGTCCTGAAGCGGTTCGGCGCGATCGAAAGCCCCGGTCTCACCTCCTTCCCGAGGCCGGGCTTCACACTGACCCTCGACTTTCCCGATCGCGGGCCGAAGACCTTGGCGCTCCTCGCCGAACTCGACCGGATCACCATCGATGCCGGCGGCGCCGTCAATCCCTACAAGCAGCACCGCATGTCGCCTGCGACCTTCGCCGCGAGCTTCCCGCGCCATGGCGAGCTGGAACGCCTGCGCGACCCCTCGATCCTGTCCGATTTCTGGTCCCGCACGGTCCTCGCAGGCGCCGTGCCCTCCGCCGCCTGAAGGCACCGCCCCGTGAGGACGCAAACCGTCTCTTTACCGTCACGAGCGATCGTCGAGAGGCTGTGGCAGCGAGCCGCGCGTCTTAACCGTTAAGTTGGGCGAAGCGTCTAGACAATGACCGAGGACTGGAAACCAGTCGGAACGGAGCCTTGCAGCGTGATGTCGAAATACATTCCCTTCATCCTCTTCACCGTCTTCACGAACGCGGCGGCGCAGGTCATGCTCAAATACGGCATGATGCAGCTCGGCAGCCTCAGCTTCGTCGGCGTCAATCCGGTCTTCAAGCTCTTGTCGATCGTCTTCAGTCCCTTCGTCTTCCTGGGGCTGTGCACCTTCGTCATCTCCATGGCCTCGCACCTCTACGTCCTGTCGAAGGTCGAGCTGTCCTACGCCTATCCCTTCCTCTCGCTCGCCTATGTCGCCGTCGCGGTCTTTGCGTATTTCGTCTTCCACGAGGACCTGAACGCATATCGTGTGGGCGGTATCGCGCTCATCTGCGTCGGCACGTATTTCATCGCCCAGGGCGGTTCCGCCGTCAGCGAGGAGGCCGAGCGCGCCGTCGAGATCTCCCAGAACGCTGCCCACGAGGTTTCCAAATGAGACATATCCTGTTCGGAGGCGACGGCTTCGTCGGTCGCCATCTTGCCCGCAAGCTGCATTCGGATGGAGAGGAGGTCGTCGTCGCCGATATCGCCAAGGGGGATTTCGCCCATTATTCCGGCGTGCGCCACGTCCACTGCGACGTGACGGATCCGGCGGCGATCGAACGGCTCGGCCTCAAGTCTAACGACATGGTCTACAACCTGTCGGCCAAGATGCTCTCGCCCCTCCAGGTGCGCGCCAAGCGTCACGAATTCTTCTATCCGGTGAACTACGACGGCACGAAGAACATCATCGAGGGCATGGACAAGGCGGGCGCCTCCAAGCTCGTCCACTTCACCACCGACATGATCTACGGCCATACCGTCACCTATCCGATGACGGAGGAGCATCCCGTCGCCCCGCTCGGCGAATACGGCCAGTCCAAGCTCGACACCGAATATCTCGCCCATGACTGGCGCGAGCGCGGCATGGACATCTCGCTCTTCCGGCCGCGCCTCATCATCGGTCCGGGCCGGCTCGGCATCCTCGAAAAGCTGTTCAAGCTGATCGACCGCAATCTTCCCGTTCCGATGATCGGCTCCGGCCGGAACCCCTACCAGTTCATCTCGGTCTTCGACTGCGCGGAGGCCGCGCGCCTTGCCTGGAAGGCCGGCGTTCCGAACGAGGCCTACAATCTCGGCTCGCTCAACCCGCCGCCGGTGAGGAAGCTTCTCGGCGACCTCATCCGCCATGCCGGATCGAAGTCGATCCTGCTGCCGACACCCGGCTGGGCGGTCAAGCGCACGCTCGACACGCTCGACTGGATGAACCGGCCGCTGATGGATCCCGAACAGTATCTCATCGCCGACGAGAACTGCGTCCTCGATGTCACCAAGGGACGCGAGCAGCTGGGCTGGGTTCCGCAATATCGCGACGAGGACATGCTGATCGCCGCCTACAACGAATATCGCGCGAAGCTCTCCGGCAAGTCCGGCGAACCGTTCCCGCTCATGCAACCGGCCGAATAGGGGGCAAACCGATGCTCGATCGCACAACGCTTCAGGGAACGGAACTCGAGACCAGCCGGACCGGCCCGAGGAAACCGGACCTTCTCAGCGTCGAGGATGCCAAGGCCCTCGACGTCAGGACGATGGCGGATCTCTTCAAGGACCACATCAATCCCGGCCAGTTCCACTTCATGAAACTGCTCGGCTTTCACAAGGTGAAGGTCGAGAGCGCCGAGGGAATGTACTACACCGACCAGAACGGCCGGAAGATCCTCGACTTCTTCGGCGGCTTCGGCTCGCTCGCACACGGCCACAACCATCCCCGGGTACTGGAGGCGCGCAAGCGCTTTCAGGACGAAGGCCGGCACGAGATCGCCATCGCCTTTCTCTCCCAGTATGCCTCGGCCCTCGCCAAGAATATCGCGGCCTGTTCGCCGGGCGATCTCGACATGGTGTTCCTCGGCTCCACCGGCTCGGAGGCCATGGAAGCGGCGGTGAAGGTCGCCGAGCGGGCTTCGGGTCGCAAGAACTGCAAGATCGTCCACGCGGAGAACTCGTTCCACGGCAAGTCGAAGGGCGTTCTCTCGCTTACCGACTCGCCGCTCTATCAGGGTGACTTCAAGCTCGTCGGCAACACCTACAAGGTGCCCTTCGGCGATCTGGACGCACTGAAGCGGGTGGTCGAGAACGACAGCGATATCGGCGTCGTCGTTCTGGAAACCGTGCAGGGCGGCGGCGGCATCGTGACAGCGCCCACCGAATACTGGCAGGGCGTTCGTGCCCTTTGCGACCGCCACGACGTGGTCTGGGTCGCCGACGAGGTGCAGTGCGGCTATGGTCGCACCGGAAAGTTCTACGCCTTCGAACATCATGGCGTGGTGCCGGACGTGACGGCGCTCGCTAAGTCCCTCGGTGCCGGCAAGGCCCCGGTGGGCGCGATGATCGCCCGGCGCGAGATCTACATGAAGGCCTATGGCACGCCGAAGACCGCGATGATCCACGCCCAGGCGACCTTCGGCGGCATCGGTGAGGCCTGCATCACCGCCATCGAAGGCCTGAACGTCCTTTACGACGAGGATCTGATCGGCAATTCGGCCGAGACCGGCGCCTATCTGAAGAAGCGCCTCGAAGCCCTCCAGGAGAAGTATCCGAAGATCATCAAGGAGGTTCGCGGCCAAGGCCTGATGGTGGGGCTCGAGTTCCAGGACTTCTCCAAGACCCTGCCGCTGGCGCTCCGCCCGATGGTGGCCATGCTCGACGACAAGCTGAAGGGCTCGCTCTCCGGCTTCATCGGCGCCGCGCTCCTGCGCGACTACGACGTTCTCGTTGCCTTCACCGAATACAACCGCAACGTCATCCGCCTGGAGCCGCCGCTGATCTGCGACGAGAGCCATGTGGACATCTTCTGCGACGCGCTCGACGACCTTCTGGGCCGTGGCATCGTCTCGATCGTGAAGAACTTCATCCAGTCGCAGGTGAGCTGAGACGTCACGCGGGCATCTTACCGCATCTCGAAACGACGAAAGCCGGGCTTGCACAGCCCGGCTTTCGTCATTCTTGAAGACCCGGTTTCCTCCCGCGCGAACAGGAAGGGGGGCGATAAGTCAGGCCGCGAGTTTGTCGGAGATCAGCTTCAGAAGCACCTTGTGGTCGGCATCGAAGTTGCGGATACCTTCGGCGAGCTTCTCGGTCGCCATGGGATCGGCGTTGAGGCCGTAACGGAAGGCGCTTTCGTCCATCGGCAGCTTGTCCATGGACTTCGCCGTATCCGGGGAGAGCTGCCGGGCGAGGTCGCCTTGTTCCTGATCGAGTTCCTGGAGCAGGTTCGGCGAGATGGTCAGCCGGTCGCAGCCGGCGAGCGCCTTGATCTGCCCGGTATTGCGGAACGAGGCGCCCATCACGATCGTGTCGACACCGTTCGACTTGTAATAGTCGTAGATGCGCTTGACCGAAAGGACGCCCGGATCCTCATGCGCCTCGAAGGTCTTGCCCTCGCGCTTGGCGTACCAGTCGGTGATGCGGCCGACGAAGGGCGAGATGAGGAAGACGCCGGCATCGGCGCACGCGACGGCCTGTTCCAGGCAGAAGAGCAGGGTGAGATTGCACTGGATGCCTTCGCCCTCGAGAACCTCCGCCGCGCGAATGCCCTCCCAGGTGGAGGCGAGCTTGATGAGGATCCGGTCGCGCGAGACGCCCTGGTCCTCGTAGGCCTTCACGATGGCGCGCGCCTTGCCCAGCGAACGCTCCTTGTCGAAGGAGAGATCGGCATCGACTTCGGTGGACACGCGGCCCGGAACGAGCTTGGTCAGTTCCGTACCGACGCCGATGGTCAGGGCATCGGCGATGTCGAGCGGCGACATCTTGCCGGCCTTGCCCTTCTCGATCGCCTTGGCGACGAAATCTTCCGATGCCGGTGACTGGATCACCTTCAGGAGAATGCTCGGATTGGTGGTGCAGTCGATCGGCTTCAGAGCCTTGATGGCCTCGAAATCGCCGGTGTCTGCGACCACCGTGGTCATCTCCCTCAACTGGTCGAGCGTGCTGGCCATCGCGATGTCTCTTTCCTGTTCTGTCGTCATGGGTCGGGCGCGAACGCCCCGGTCGGGCCTGCTATAACAAGCATGGACCGGTCTGTCTCGTCAGGTGGATCGGAACGCGAGTGCGGTCGGTTCGGATCGTCCATTTCGGTCGGGATCGGAACGACTTGGGTCTAATCCGACCAGTGTCCGAGAGGGTCGAGACGTCCGAGGACGAGCGGGCCTCGCTCTACCCGCGCGCCGATCCGGTAGGCGGCCTGGAGGGCCCGCGCCGCAGCTTCGGCATCCGCCTCGGTCCGGGCGTGGACGATGCCGATCGGCGCATTCTCGTCCACGGTCTCCCCGATGCCGCGAAGATGGGTGAACCCCACCGCATGATCGATCGCGTCCTGTGGCTGGCGCCGTCCGCCGCCGAGCCCGATGACGACAAGGCCGATGGCGCGGCCATCGATCGCGCTCACGGTGCCGTCCCGCGCAGCAAAGACCGGACGCCGGATCCTGGCCTGCGGAAGATAGCGACCCGCTCTTTCCAGACTATCGGCGGGCCCCCCGAGGGCATGGACCATGCGGGCGAAGCGTTCGGCCGCCGCTCCGCTCACGAGGGCCCGTTCGGCCTGAAGGAGCCCCGTTTCCCGGTCGGGCACGATCTGCGCAAGCTGGAGGAGGGCGGCGGCGAGTCCGAGGGTCAGGGTCCGCAGGCGCGGTGCTGCGTCCTCGCCCGTGAGAACGTCGATCGCCGCCTGGACTTCGACCGCATTGCCGGCGGCAGGGGCCAGCGGCTCGTTCATGTCGCTGAGGAGAGCGGCCGCTCTCAGTCCCGCGCCGTTCGCGACGGATACGAGCGCCTCGGCGAGCTCGGTCGCCGCCTGCCGCGTCGTCATGAAGGCGCCGCTGCCGAGCTTCACGTCGAGGATCAGCGCATCCGTGCCGGCCGCGAGCTTTTTCGACAGGATGGAGGCGGTGATCAGCGGCAGGCTGTCGACGGTCGCCGTTACGTCGCGGATCGCATAGAGGCGCCGGTCGGCCGGAGCGAGATCGGCGGTCGCCGCGACGATGGCGAGCCCGGTCTCGTCGACGACCCGCTTCAGATGGTCGAGGTCCGGCGCGCTGCGATAGCCGGGGATCGCGTCGAGCTTGTCGAGGGTGCCGCCGGTATGACCGAGCCCGCGCCCGGAGATCATCGGAACGCGCGCACCGCAGGCCGCGAGGATCGGGGCGAGAACGAGCGAGACCGCGTCGCCGATCCCGCCCGTGGAATGCTTGTCGAGAACCGGGCGCCCGTCGTTCGGCCATCGCAGCACCGTGCCGCTGTCGCGCATGGCTTCGGTGAGTGCGACGGTCGAAGAGGTTTCAAGGCCGCGCAGGAAGACGGCCATCGCGAAGGCCCCGGCCTGGGCATCGCCGATGGCGCCCGAGGCGAGGCCGTTCGCAAAGCCTGCGATCTCGTTTTGGGAGACGGGTTCACCATCCCGGATCCTGCGGATCGTCTCCTGCGGCAGGACGCTCGACGTCACGATGATAACACCGCGATCAATAGCCCGATCCGCTTGCGGCCGCGCGACCCTCGATGTCGGCGGTGAGCGTGTCCAGAAGGCCGGAGGCGCCGAAGCGGAAGGTCTTCGGTCCCGCCCATCCCGGCCCCATGATGGTGTCGGCGAGATCCAGATAGGACCGCGCGGCCTCGGGCGTGCGGATGCCGCCGGCCGCCTTGAAGCCGGCCCGCCCGCCATGGGCGCGGATCGTCTCCAGCATGACCTCAGCGGCCTCCGGTGTCGCGTTGACGGCGACCTTGCCCGTGGAGGTCTTCAGGAAGTCGGCGCCGGCCGCGAGACACACCTCGCTCGCCAGCCTGATCTGATCCTCGTCCTCGAGTTCGCCGGTTTCGAGGATGGTCTTCAACGTGACCCCGTGCGCGGCCTGACGGATCTCCGACACATAGGCCGCGACCATGCCCGTATCGGCACGAAGACGCCGATAGGGAATGACCAGGTCGATCTCGTCGGCCCCGGCGCGGATCGAATCCTGCGTCTCGGCGACCGTCGTCTCCACGCTTTGGTCTCCGCCGGGAAAGTTCGCGACCGTCGCGATGCGGACAGGCCTGCCGCCCAGCGCATCGGCGGCCTGCGCAACGAAGCGCGGCCAGATGCAGACGGCCGCGACGGGCCCATGAGGTGTCACGGCTCGTGCGCAGAGAGCGGCGATGTCGGACTCGGTGCAGTCGTTCTCCAGATTGGTGAGATCGAGGCAAGAGAGAGCGAGGTGGCTGGACGACATCGAAGACCCTTCAGCGCGGTATCAGAGGCGCGGCACCAGCGCGACGAGGAGATCGGAGAGGATCGCACCGCCCTTCGGCGCCATCTCCTTCGTCTCCTCGTGGCTGAGTTCCTGGCCGGTGATGCCGGCCCCCATATTGGTGACGACCGAAAAGGCGGCGACCCGCAGGCCGAGAAATCGCGCGAGAATCACTTCGGGCACCGTCGACATGCCGACCGCGTCCGCTCCGAGGATCTTCGCCATCCGGATCTCTGCGGGCGTCTCGAAGCTCGGGCCGGAGAACCAGGCATAGACCCCCGCATGGAGTGCGAGTCCCCGCTCTTCGGCGACTGCCCGGGCGGTCTGCCGGATCGTCTCGTCATAGGCCGTCGTCATGCCGGTGAAACGGCGATCGGTCGGCTCGCCGATCAGCGGATTGGCCCCCGACAGATTGAGATGGTCCTCGATCATCATGACCGAACCCGGCTGGACCTCGGCAAGAAGGCTTCCGGCCGAATTGGTGAGGATCAGCGTCTCGATGCCGATCGCCTTCAGCGCTTCCAGTGGCGCACGCATCACGTCCGCCCGGCCATGCTCGTAGTAATGGGAGCGTCCGGCCATGACGACGACCGGAACGCCGGCCAGCGATCCGATGACGAGCGCGCCCTGATGGCCGGAGACGGTGGAGGCGGGAAAGCCGTCGAGATCGCCATAAGAAATGGTGACCGCATCCTCGATCAGGTCCGTAAGGCCGCCGAGCCCGGAGCCGAGGACGAGGGCGATCCTCGGGGCGAGATCGGTGCGCGTGCGGATGGTGGCGGCGGCCTTTTCCATCGGCTCAGCGCTCCTTGACATAGGGTACGCCGCCGGCGCGCGGGGGGACGGCCTTGCCGATGAAGCCCGCGAGAAGCACGACGACGAGGATATAGGGCAGGGCCTGCATGAACTGGACCGGAACCTCGCCGATCCCCGGCACCGAAACGCCCTGGAGGCGGATCGCGGCTGCGTCCAGAAGACCGAAGAGCAGGCAGGCGCCGAGCAGCGGCCAGGGTCGCCATTTCGCGAAGATCAGGGCGGCGAGCGCGATGAAGCCCTTGCCGGCCGTCATGTCGCGCACGAAGCCCGCCGACTGGGCGATCGACAGATAGGCGCCCGCAAGGCCGCAGAAGATGCCGCAGACGATCACCGCCCTGTAGCGCAGCCAGGCGACCGAGATGCCGGCGGTATCGACGGCCGCCGGATTCTCGCCGACGGCCCGCAGGCGCAGGCCGAAGCGGGTCCGGTAGATGATCCACGCCGTCAGCGGCACGGCGAGGAAGCCGAGATAGACGAGGAGGTTGTGGCCTGACAGAAGCGTCGAATAGATCGGCCCGAAGATGGGCACGTCGCGCACGGCATCGGCGAAGGGGAGGGTCAGGGTCTGGAAGCGTCCGCTGGGCGGAAGCGGCGGCGTCTGTCCGCCGCGCGAGAACCACGCATAGCCGAGAAAGGCGGTGAGACCGGCCGCGAGGAAATTGATCGCGACGCCCGAGACGATCTGGCTGCCGCGCTGGGAGATCGAGGCGTAGCCGTGCACGAGGGAGAGCGCGACGGAGGCGAGGATGCCAGCGCCGAGGCCCAGCCATGCCGAGCCGTAGACGGCACCCACGGCGGCAGCCGCGAAGGCCGCGATCAGCATCTTGCCCTCGAGCCCGATATCGAAGACGCCCGCACGCTCGGAAAAGAGGCCCCCGAGCGCCGCGAGGATCAGCGGGACGGACAGGCGGATCGTCGAGTCCAGAACCAGGATGAGGGCGTCGAAGCTCATCGCGCGATCTCCTTCGGCCGGCCCGCCTCGCCGGTCTCGCGCGGACGCGAGATCAGCGACCAGCCATGGGTAAGACCGGGGCGGAACATGTGCTCCAGCGCGCCGGCAAACAGGATCACGAGGCCCTGGATCACGACGATCATGTCCCGCGAGATCGCCGGCATGTCGAAGGCGAGTTCGGCGCCGCCCTGATAGAGCGCGCCGAAGAGGATCGAGGCGAGGACGATGCCGACCGGATGAGCCCGGCCCATGAGCGCGACCGCGATGCCGACGAAGCCGGCCCCGCCCACGAAATCGATCTGCAGGCGCTGCTGGTCGCCGAGCACGGGATTCAGCGCCATGAGGCCTGCGAGAGCGCCGGAGATCATCATGGCGATCACGGTGATCCGCACCGGCGAGATGCCGGCATAGAGCGCGGCCGTCGGGCTGTGGCCGAGCGTGCGGATCTCGAAGCCGAGGCGCGTGCGCCAGATCAGGAGGTAGACGAGAAGGCAGGCGGCGAGGGCCACGAGAAAGGTGATGTTGAGGGGCGAGGTGCCGATATCGATGCCGAGGGGCGCGAACAGCCAGTCGAGTTTCGGCAGGGTGCCGCCGGGCCCGAAGGTGCGTGTCTCGGGCTGCATGGAGCCGATCGGCGACAGATGTTCCACCAGCAGCCAGACCATGAAGCTCGCCGCGATGAAATTGAACATGATCGTCGTGATGACGATATGGCTGCCGCGCTTGGCCGAAAGCCAGCCGGGAATGAGGGCCCAGACCGCGCCGAAACCGGCCGACAGGGCGAGCGCGACCGGGAACGTCACCCACCATGGCACGTATCGGTCGAGCATGAGGGCGGCGAGCGCGCAGCCGAGGCCGCCGAGATAAGCCTGGCCTTCGCCGCCGATATTGAAGAGGCCGGCATGGAAGGCGACGGCGACGGCAAGGCCCGTCAGCATGAAATTCGTCGCATAGAAGAGGGTGAAGCCGATCCCCTCGCCATATCCGAAGGCGCCGTAGACGAGGTAGCCGACCGCCTCGATCGGGCTTTCGCCCACGAGCAGGACGACGAGGCCGGAAATCACGAAGGCGGCCGCGACGTTGAGCACCGGAACGAGGCTGTAATCGAGCCAGGCTGGAAGCCGGGCGGTGCCGCGTGTCCGGGACCGGATTTTCGTCATTGGGCAGCCTCGGTGCTGGAGATCCCGGTCATCAGGAGCCCGAGTTCGGCCTCGCTCGCCTCGGGGCCGCGCTCGCCGACGATGCGGCCGCCGCACATCACCAGGATGCGGTCCGACAGGCCTCTGATCTCGTCGAGTTCGACCGAGACGAGGAGGATCGCGCATCCGGCATCGCGCATCTCGACGAGGCGGGCATGGATGAATTCGATCGCGCCGATGTCGACGCCGCGCGTGGGCTGGCCCACGATGAGGATCTTCGGTCCGCGTTCCATCTCGCGTGCAAGCACGATCTTCTGCTGGTTGCCGCCGGAGAAATTGGCGGCCTTGAGGCGCGGATCGGGCGGGCGGATGTCGTATTGCTCGATATGCCGGACGGCGTGGTCGCGGATCGCACGGCGATCGAGGAAGAGACCTCTGCCGTAGTGGGCGTCGTCGTGATAGCCGAGAATCGCGTTCTCGTCCTCCGAGAATGCCGTGACGAGACCTGCCCGGTGGCGATCCTCGGGCACATGGGCGAGACCCAGTCGCCGGCGCGAGGCGGCGGCCGCGGGCCGTGTGAGGTCGACCGGCTCGCCATCGATCGCGAGCCTGCCCCCGTCCGCCTTGCGCATGCCGGAAAGCACCTCCATGAGCTCCGACTGCCCGTTGCCGGCAACGCCCGCGACTCCGACGATCTCCCCGGCGCGAATATCGAAGCTGACATCGTCCAGCCGCTTCACGCCGCGCGAATCGGTGAGCGAGAGATCGGCGACCTCGAGGATCGGCGCGCCGGGCTTCGCCTCTGCCTTCTCTACCCTCAGGAGAACGCGGCGCCCCACCATCTCCTCGGCGAGCGCCGCAGGGGAGGTCTCCGTGGTCTTCATGGTCGCGACGATCTCGCCCCGGCGCATCACGGAGACATTGTCGGTCGCCTCCATGATCTCGCGCAATTTGTGGGTGATGAGGATGACCGTGCGGCCCTGGTCGCGCAGCTGGGCGAGGATGCGGAAGAGATGATCGGCTTCGGCCGGCGTCAGGACGCCCGTCGGCTCGTCGAGGATCAGCGTCTCGGCGCCCCGGTAGAGCGCCTTGAGGATCTCGACCCGCTGCTGCAGGCCGACCGGCAGATCCTCGATCCTCGCGTCGGGATCGACCTCCAGCACGAAGTCCCTTTCGAGCCTCTGGAGTTCGGCGCGCACCTTGGCGGCGCCGCCCTTGAGGCGCGCACCGCCCTCGACGCCGAGCATGACGTTTTCGAGCACGGTAAAGGTATCCACTAGCATGAAATGCTGGAACACCATGCCGATCCCGGCCGCGATCGCCTCGTCCGGCGAGCGGATGTCGATCGGCTTGCCGTCCACGAGGATCTGGCCGGCATCGGCATGATAGTAGCCGTAGAGGATCGACATCAGCGTGGATTTGCCGGCGCCGTTTTCGCCGACGATGCCGTGGATCGTGCCCTTCTCGATGCGCAGGTGAATGTCGCGATTGGCCCGCACGGGCCCGAAGCTCTTGTCGATACCGACGAGTTCGATCGCCGGCGGCCGTGCTGCCGCCGGGTCGCGCATGGGGTCGCGCAGCGCCGCTTCGGTCATCGGATCAGCCGGGCGCGATCAGGATTTCGCCGGGCAGGAATTGTCCGACATGTAATCGTGCACCTCGATCTCGCCCGCGATGATCTTCTCGCGTGCCTCGCCGACCCGCGTTTCCATCTCGTTGCTGATGAGGTCGCGATTGTTCTCGTCGAGTGCCCAGGCGACGCCATCGTCGCTGAGGCCGAAATTCTCGACGCCGGCGCTCCACTGATCCTTGGCGAGATCGTCGATCGCGTCATAGACGGCGTTGTCGACGCGCTTGACCATGGAGGTCAGCACCGAGCCCGGATGGGTCATGTTCTGGTTGGAATCGACGCCGATGCCGAGTTTGCCCGCATCGGCCGCGGCCTGAAGGACGCCGACACCCGAGCCGCCGGCCGCGTGATAGACGACGTCCGCACCCTGGTCGAACTGGGACTTGGCAAGCTCGCCGCCCCGCACCGGGTCGTTCCAGGCCGAGCCGGTCGTGCCGACCATGTTCTCGTAGATCTCGATATCCGGATTGACAGCCTGCGCACCCTCGACATAGCCGCAGGCGAACTTGCGCATCAGCGGGATGTCCATGCCGCCGATGAAGCCGATCTTGCCGGTCTCGGACGCCATCGCGGCCAGCATGCCGACGAGATAGGAGCCCTGCTCCTCCTTGAAGAGGACCGAGCGTACGTTCGGCTTGTCGACGACCGCATCGACGATGACGAAATGCGTGTCGGGGTACTCGTCGGCCACCTTCTCGATCGCCTGGGCCTGGGAGAAGCCGATCCCGATCACCGGATCGAATCCCCGGCGCGCGAAATTGCGCAGGGCCTGCTCGCGCTGGGAATCGGACTGGATCTCGAAGTCGCGATAGTCCGTGCCGGTGTCGGCCTTGTAGCGCTCGGCGCCGTTATAGGCTGCTTCGTTGAAGGATTTGTCGAACTTTCCGCCCAGATCGTAGACGACGGCGGGTTCGACCTCGGCCGCCTGCACCTGTGTGGCGAAAAGCGCGGCGACGGCGGCCGCAATCCAGCTGGAACGCATACGGACTGATCCTTCTAAACCCCTGCCGCGCATCGATCCGTTGTCGGCGAGCCCGGCACTTGGCGGCAGGAAAGCGCACCGGCTCGTCTTTGTCGAGTGAAATGCGCCCGATCGCGAGGCACCGCGATCATTTGCACATCTTGTGCTCTGGTATGGGGAAGGCGGGGGCGGATCCGGAAGCGCCTCCGGTTCGTCGTCCCGCATTCTCGCCGGACGATCGTCGTCGATTCTAAAGCCCGCATGGAGGCGGGTGATCGACGATGAGGCGAGCCCTGCCGAAAGCATTCGGCCGCGACGCCGGTGCGAGCACGACGCTGCGATCGTCCGAACGACGGACGTGATTACGTAATCAGGGAGATGACTTCGGCACTGGTGGAGCTGAGCGGGATCGAACCGCTGACCTCGTCATTGCGAACGACGCGCTCTCCCAACTGAGCTACAGCCCCATCCACAGTGCGGCCGAGATGTACGTCGGCGGCAGGTGGGCTGTCAACGGTGAAGCTGACGGTGCCGATGCCCCGAGGCCCGCGTCCAATCGACAGGTCGCGGCGCCGGATGCCGTCTCGCGCGACATCCGGCGCCGGTTATCGCCGGTTCAGTGGTTCTTGAACTGCGGGCTTCGCTTCTGGACGAAGGCGGCCATGCCTTCCTTCTGGTCGTCGGTCGCGAAGGTCGCGTGGAAGAGCCGGCGCTCGTGCCTGAGGCCCGCCGCGAGCGGCGTCTCGAAGGCCTCCGAGACCGCTTCCTTGGCGGCGAGGACGGCGGGAAGCGAAAAGTCGGAGACCTTTTCCGCGATCCTCAGGGCTTCCTCGAGGAGATTGGCCGTCTCGACGATGCGCGAGACGATGCCGCAATTCTCGGCTTCCTTCGCATCCATCATCCGGCCGGTGAGAACGAGGTCCATCGTCTTCGCCTTGCCGATCGAGCGGGCGAGCCGCTGGGTGCCGCCCATGCCGGGCAGGATGCCGAGCGTGATCTCCGGCTGGCCGAACTTGGCGTTCTCGGCGGCGATCAGGATGTCGCACATCAGCGCCACCTCGCAGCCGCCGCCCAGCGCATAGCCGCCGACGGCGGCGATGAGGGGCTTCCTGACCCGCGTCAGCCGCTCCCAGCCGGACCAGACATCGTCGAGAAAGGCCTCCGAATAGGCGTAGTCGGCCATTTCCTTCACGTCCGCGCCGGCGGCGAACGCCTTGTCCGAGCCCGTCAGCACGATCGCGCCGATCCGGCCGTCCGCATCGAAGTCCTCTGCCGCCTTGCAGACCTCCTTCATCATCAGATGGCTGAGCGCATTCATGGCCTTCGGCCGGTTGAAGGTGATCAAGCCGACGCGGCCGCGCATCTCCGATCTGATCGTCTCATATGCCATTCCTGTCCGCCCCTTCGCGTCCGGTTCTCAAAGTCCTGCGCCATAGAAAGCGCCCGTGTGGGGCGATGCAACAGACGGGCCCGCGCATTTCGGTTCCTCGAGGACCGGAGGCGCACCCGGCGTCATCTCTGGCAGGATGCGCAGAAGAAGGTGGAGCGGCCCGACTGGACGATCCGCGAGACCGTGCCGCCGCATTCGGCACGTCGGCAGGGCTGGCCTTCGCGGCCGTAGACGTTGAAGGAATGCTGGAAGTAGCCGAGTTCGCCGGTCGCCTGGCGGTGATCGCGCAGGGTCGAGCCGCCGGCGAGGATCGCATCGGCGATCGTCTCGCGAATGTGATCGGCAAGGACCGAGAGCCTCGGGGTCGGCGCCCCGTTCCGGCGCACGAGGCTCCCGGCGGCCCGGCGCGGGGAGAGCTTGGCGCGCCACAAGGCCTCGCAGACATAGATATTGCCGAGCCCCGCGATCAGCCTCTGGTCGAGAAGCGCGGCCTTCAGCGGCACGGCCTTGCCGGCGAAGAGCGGCGCGAGGGCCTCGCCGCTGAGACCATTGCCCGTCGGCTCGATGCCGAGATCGCGGAAATGGGGATGCGCGCCGAAGTCCCCCGGCTCGATCAGGGACATGTAGCCGAAGCGACGCGGATCGTTGAAGACGATGGCCGCAGCCGAGCCGTCGGGCCGTGCGAGTTCGAAACGCACATGGTCGTGGAGCCTTGCCTCCGAACGCGGATGAACGAAGCTGCCGGGCACGGTGCCGGCTCCGTTCGCCTCGATGCGGAAGGAGCCGGACATTCCGAGATGCATTGCGAGGATCGGCCCGTCCGCGATCTCCGCCAGGAGATATTTCGCACGGCGCGAGAGGCTCGTCACCACTCGGCCCTCGAGACGCTCCGAGAAGCGCTCGGGGAACGGAAAACGCAGATCGGGCCTTGCAAGATGCAGTCTGGCGATCCGGGCGCCCTCGAAAACCGGTTGGAGACCGCGCCTTACGGTTTCCACCTCTGGCAATTCCGGCATGTGCGTATAAGTCCAGGTTTGCATGGCGCCGATCGAGGCGCCAAACAGGTTCCGCGTATGGAGGGAAACGGCCTTGCGTCGATCGGCCCTCTTTGATTTGTCCAGAAGATATCGTCATCGGATGCGATGCGATCAATTCCTCAAGGTTTCGATACCATGTCCGACAGCCGTGCGACGAACGCCGATGCGATGGAGACGAGCTACGGCTATGCCACCGTCTCGGGCCGGGAGGAGAAGCAGTCTCGCGTCAACGACGTGTTTCATCGGGTCGCCAAGCGCTACGACCTGATGAACGATCTGATGTCGGCGGGTCTTCACCGGGTCTGGAAGGACCAGATGGTGTCCTGGCTCAACCCGCCGCACCGCTCCGGCTGGACCTTTCTCGACGTGGCCGGCGGCACGGGCGACGTCGCCTTCCGCATCGTGGAGCGCACGCGCAGGCGCGCTCACGGCACCGTCCTCGACATCAACGCCTCCATGCTCGGCGTCGGTGCCGAGAGGGCGGCCAAGCGCGATCTGTCGGACAATCTCACCTTCGTGGAGGCCAATGCCGAGGAACTCGATCTCCCCGATGCGAGCTTCGACGCCTACACCATCGCCTTCGGCATCCGGAACGTTCCTCGCATCGACCGGGCGCTCGCCGAGGCATACCGGGTGCTGAAGCCCGGCGGCAGGTTCCTGTGCCTCGAATTTTCCGAGGTGGACGTTCCCGGCCTCGACAAGCTTTACGAGACCTGGTCGTTCCACGGCATTCCGGCCATCGGCGAGCGGGTCGCGAACGACCGCCAGTCCTATGAGTATCTGGTGGAATCGATCCGGCGGTTCCCGAACCAGGAGAATTTCGCGGGGCTGATCCGGCAGGCGGGCTTCGAACGGGTCAGCTACCGGAACCTGACGGGCGGCATCGCCGCGCTGCATTCCGGCTGGAAACTGTGACCGAACGCGTGCGACGCCTTTTCTCCAAGCAGGACTGAGACATCGTGGCCAATCCGATCCGGGGCACATTCGCTCTCGTGCGCGCAGCCTTCGTCCTTGCCCGCGAGGGTGTCGTCGGCACGCTGCCCGCCGAAGGGCTGCCACCGGCGGCGCTTCTGGGATACCGGTTCGCGCGGCTGATCGAGCGCGGGAGCGCGGAAGGGCGCGAGCGCTCCGACAGGCTTTCGCGCGCCCTCAACCGGCTCGGGCCGTCCTATGTGAAGCTCGGCCAGTTCCTCGCCACGCGGCCCGATATCGTCGGCGCCGATTTCGCCACCGAACTGGGCGGTCTCCAGGACAGCGTTCCGCCATTCCCGACCGAAAAGGCAGTCGAGGAGATCGAGGTCACGCTCGGCCGTCCCATCCACGAACTGTTCGAGGACCTGGGCGAGATCGTGGGCGCAGCCTCGATCGCGCAGGTCTACAAGGCCCGCATCCGCGATATCGAGGGCCGCGAGCGGTACGCCGCCGTCAAGGTCATCCGGCCGGACGTGCGCGCGCAATTCCGCCGTGAACTCGACGCCTTCGCCTTCATCGCGAAATTCCTCGAAAAGTTCGTGCCGTCGGCGAGGCGGCTTCGCCCGGTCGCCGTGGTCGAGACCCTCGCCCAAAGCACCCGCATCGAGATGGACCTGCGGCTGGAAGCTGCGGCGGCGTCCGAGATGGCCGACAACGTGGCCGGCGATGTGGGCTTCCGTGTGCCGCGGATCGATTGGGAGCGCACCGGCCGCGACGTCGTCACCATGGAGTGGATCGACGGCATCAAGATGAGCAATGTCAATGCCATCATCGCTGCCGGCCACGATCCGAAGGCGCTGGCGGTGAAGGTGGTGCAGTCCTTCCTTCGCCATGCCATGCGCGACGGGTTCTTCCATGCCGACATGCATCAGGGCAATCTGTTCGTCGCCCCGGACGGGGCGGTCGTGGCGGTCGACATGGGCATTGTCGGCCGGCTTTCGGACGATTCCAAGCGCTTCCTCGCCGAGATCCTCTACGGGTTCATCCAGCGCGACTACAGGCGCGTCGCCGAACTGCATTTCGAGGCGGGCTACGTGCCCCGCCATCAGGACGTCGCGAGCTTCGCCCAGGCGCTGCGCGCGATCGGCGAGCCGATCTACGGCCAGCCCGCCGAGACCATCTCGATGGGCCATCTTCTCTCCCTCCTCTTCGAGGTGACGGAGCTTTTCGAGATGAAGGCGCGGCCGGAGCTGGTCCTTCTGCAGAAGACCATGGTGGTCGTCGAAGGCGTCGCCCGGACCTTCGACCCCAAGTTCAACATGTGGGCGGCGGCGGAGCCCGTCGTCTCGGACTACATCCTCCACGAACTCGGCCCGGCCGCGAAGCTTCGCGAGGCGCGCGAGGGGGTCGATGCCATGCTGAAGCTTCTGCGCAAGGTTCCAAATTTCGCCGACGGGCTCGGCGTGCTGGCCGTGCAGCTTCCCGATCTGATCGAGAACGGCATCCGCCTCAACGACGATACGCTGAAGGATCTCGCCAGCGAGAAGCGGGCATCGATCATGTCCGGACGCGTCGCCCAGTGGGTGATCGCGATCTCGCTGGCTTCGATCGCGATCAGCTTCTTTGTCCGATAGGCGCTGCCGTCCAACCCCACTGCGCAGGCCATATCCCGGTCGGCGCACGAGCCGCCCCCGAAGCGCCGCGTCTTCCGATTGATCGGTCCGAGGCGCGGGGATAGGATCGCGGCGCCCGGCCCGAGGCGATTTCGACCTCGTGTCCCCTGATCTTCAACCCGCATGGAAGCCGAGATGACCGCGACCCTTTCGGACCGACGCGTGCTCCTCATCGTCGGAGGGGGAATTGCGGCTTACAAGTCGCTCGATCTCATCCGGCGCCTGCGCGAGCGCGGTGCGGAGGTCACGCCCGTCATGACCCGCGCCGCCGGGGAGTTCGTCACGCCGCTTTCGGTCGGCGCGCTCTCGGCCTCCAGGGTCTATGGCGATCTGTTCGACCGAGACGACGAGCACGATGTGGGCCATATCCGGCTCGCCCGAACCCACGACCTGATCCTCGTCGCGCCTGCGACGGCCGATCTGATGGCGAAGCTTGCCCATGGTCTCGTCGGGGATCTAGCGACGGCGGTGCTGCTTGCCGCCCGCGTCCCGGTGCTGATGGCGCCGGCGATGAACCCGGCCATGTGGAACCATCCGGCGACCCGGCGCAATCTGGCGACGCTGAAGGATGACGGGGTGGAGTTCGTCGGCCCGGCGTCAGGTGAGATGGCCGAGAGCGGGGAGGCGGGTTTCGGCCGCATGGCCGAGCCGCTGGAGATCGTCGCCGCCGTGGAAGACCGCTTCGGTACCGGGTCGAAACCGCTCGCCGGCAGACGCATCCTCGTCACGTCCGGCCCCACTCACGAGCCGATCGACCCGGTTCGCTACATCGCCAATCGCTCCTCCGGGCGTCAGGGCCATGCGATCGCTGCCGCACTCGCCGGGCTCGGGGCCGACGTGACGCTCGTTTCGGGGCCGGTGACGCTTGCAGATCCCGCCGGCCTGCGCACGGTGCACGTGGAGACGGCCCGACAGATGCTCGAGGCCGTGCGCGCAGCGCTTCCCTGCGATGCCGCGATCTTCGTGGCCGCCGTCGCCGACTGGCACGCCGCCGAGGAGGCCGGATCGAAGATCAAGAAGAGGGATAGCGGCGAGGTGCCGGTGATCGCATTCGCCGAGAATCCGGACATCCTGAGGACGATCGGACATTCGCCCGAGCGGCCGCCGCTCGTCGTCGGATTTGCGGCCGAGACCGACGATCTCCTCGCGAACGCCGCCCGCAAGCTCGAGAGAAAGGGCGCCGATGCAATTCTCGCCAACGACGTGTCTGCGGCCGGCGGCGTGATGGGGGGCCGCGAGAACACGGTCCACCTCGTCACCCGCGACGGCGTCGAGGAATGGCCGACCATGAGCAAGGAAAAGGTCGCCGAACGACTGGCCCGATGGGTCGCGGCGAAGATCGGCGAGGGTGCCCCACGATGACCGTCGAGCTTCGCGTCAAGCGCCTCGCCCATGCCTCGGACATTCCGCTTCCGGCCTATCAGAGTGCCGGAGCTGCCGGTGCGGATCTGAGGGCCGCGCTCGGCGAGGACAGGCATCTCGGCCCCGGCGAGCGATCCCTCGTGCCGACGGGCTTCGCCTTCGAGATCCCGGACGGCTACGAGCTGCAGATCCGTCCCCGTTCGGGGCTCGCCGTCCTTCACGGCGTCACGGTCCTCAACACGCCGGGCACCGTGGACAGCGACTATCGCGGGGAGGTGATGGTGATCCTCGTCAATCTCGGCACCGAGACCTTCACGATCCGGCGCGGCGATCGCATCGCGCAGATGGTGCTCGCGCCGGTCACCCGTGCGCGGATGGTGGAGGCGGCAGGCATCGGTACGAGCGAAAGGGGCGAGGGCGGTTTCGGCTCGACCGGCGTCTGAGCTCGCCCTCCCGCCGCGTCTCCTGATCAGGGCTCGTCGCCGTCAGGGTTCGAGGACCGGTTCGGACGCGGGTCCCGGTTGTCTCAACCGCGCTGGAGCGTCCCGTCGGCGGCTCTGCCCTGGGCGACGATCCGCGGGCGAAGGGGCGGTTTGGTGGCCGATGCCGCCGCGCTGATCGTCACCCTGTTTCTGCCGGCATGCTTGGAGCGATAGCAGTTCTCGTCGGCGATCGCGTAGAGGCGTTCGAACCGGATGGCCTTGTCCGCGAAGACGGCGCCGATGCTCACGGCGATCGGAAGCCTCTCGCCCCTCGCATGCAAAGCGAGGTTCGAAACCGCGGCGCGTGTGCGCTCGGCCATTTGAAGCGCCTCGTCTTCATCCGCACAGCGGGCGAGAACCGCGAATTCCTCGCCGCCGAGGCGTGCCACCGTATCGGTCTTGGCGACGGACGTCGCGAGCGCGTGGCCGATCGCCTTCAGGGCGCTGTCGCCCACCGGATGGCCGAAGCGGTCGTTGATCTGCTTGAAGTGATCGGCATCGACGACCATGAGGACGAAGCCGCGCCGTGGTCGCTTGAGGCTGTTCCAGGCGGAGCGGAGCATCTGGCGGTTGCCGAGACCGGTGAGCCTGTCGGTCACCGCGCGCAACTGCCACTGGTTGCGTTCGCCGTCCACGATGCTCACCCGGAAGGCGGTGTGAATCATGTGGGCGGCTCCGAGCGTCAGGGGCGCGAACACGGCCAATCCGAGGATTCGGACGAGATCCGTTCCCCGCATGTCACTGAACAGCGCGAGCGCCACGATACCCGACAGAATCGCACCCGACACGGCAATGACGGCACTCTCCGCGAGCGCCATGCGAACGGGCGAGGTTCTCTCGGGCATCCAGTGACTTCCGCAAGGTGAGACTGGCTGAACATGCGCCCTCGACGCTTAACGCCGGATAAAGCCGTGCCATCGAATGCCAGCCTCTTGCCGCGACCGGTCGGAGGAGAAGTTTCTCCCGCCCAGGCTTCGATTGGAGCGTTTGCCCTTAAACTTCCGCGGCATCGCGTCCTATATTCGGGCGGAACGCGCCGCGAATGCATCCATGGCCCCGATCGCCCCTCGATCGGAAGAGCCGAACGAGACAGGCAGGAGACACGAGATGGACGATATGACGCAGAATTCGGAAGCCCGCACCCATGGTCGAGGCCGCATCTACGATTCGATCGTCGATACGATCGGCAACACGCCCCTGGTCCGCCTGAACAAGCTTGCCGAGGAAAAGGGCGTGAAGGCCCATATCCTCGCCAAGCTCGAATTCTTCAATCCCATCTCGAGCGTGAAGGATCGCATCGGCGTCGCCATGCTGGAAAAGCTGGAAGCCGATGGGAAGATCGAGCCGGGCAAGACGACGCTCGTCGAGCCCACCTCCGGCAATACCGGCATCGCCCTTGCCTTCGCGGCCGCCGCCAAGGGCTACAATCTCATCCTCACGATGCCCGAGACCATGTCGATGGAGCGGCGCAAGATGTTGCGCCTGCTCGGCGCGCAGCTCGTTCTCACCGAGGGCGCGAAGGGCATGAAGGGCGCGATCGCGAGAGCCGAGGAGCTGGTGAGCGAGATCCCGAACGCGATCATCCCGCAGCAGTTCGAGAATCCGGCGAACCCGCAGATCCACCGGGTCACGACGGCCGAGGAGATCTGGAACGACACCAAGGGCGAGGTCGACGTCTTCGTCGCTGGTATCGGCACGGGCGGCACCATCACGGGCGTCGGTCAGGTGCTGAAGCAGCGCAAGAGCGATGTCCGCGTCGTCGCCGTCGAGCCCGAGGCCTCGCCCGTCCTGTCGGGAGGCCAGCCGGGGCCGCACAAGCTGCAGGGGATCGGCGCAGGTTTCGCGCCGAAGATCCTCGACACCAATGTCTATGACGAGATCGTGACGGTCTCCAACGAGGAGTCCTTCGAGATGGCCCGGCTCGTCGCCCGGCTCGAAGGTGTCCCGGTCGGCATCTCGTCCGGTTCGGCGCTCTCAGCGGCCGTCAAGGTGGGCCAACGCGAGGATATGGCCGGCAAGACGATCGTCGTCATCATCCCGTCCTTCGCCGAACGCTATCTCTCGACCGCACTCTTCGAAGGTCTGATCGACGAGGACGAGCCGAAGGAGCCGCGCAAGGGCGCTCCGTCCATCTGATCCGGCTCGTCCGATACCGAGACAGATCGCGCCCGCCGACGGTTCCTCCGTCGGCGGGCGTTTTTTGCGGATGTCAGCCGGGCAGACCGGCGATCAACTTGTCGAGCGTGACGGGAAAGGAGCGAACCCGTATCCCCGTCGCGTTGTAGACCGCGTTGTTCACGGCCGCCCCGACCCCGCTGATCCCGAGCTCCCCGATCCCCTTGATCTTCAGGGGGTTCGTCTTGTCGTCCTCCTCGTCGAGGAAGGACACGTCGAGATGGGGAATGTCGGCATTCACCGGCACGTGGTACTCGGCGAGATCGTTGTTCACGAACTGGCCGGTCCGCGCATCGGTCACGGCGTCTTCCATCAGCGCGTTCCCGATGCCCCAGATGATGCCTCCGATCATCTGGGAGCGCGCGGTCTTGGCGTTGAGGATGCGTCCGGCGGCGAACACGCTGGTAACGCGCCGCACGCGGGTCTCGCCGGTGACGGCGTTCACCGCCACTTCGACGAAATGGCCACCATAGGCGGCCTGGTCGTAGGTCTTGCTCATCGTGCCGGGCTGGATCGTACCGCTCGCCTCGATCGGCTCGTCCGAGACGAGATCGGCGATCGCAACGCGGCGATTGGCGGCGATCGCGTAGCCGTCCTTGAGGGTCATCTCCGCTGCGGGAACGCCCATGCGCCGGGCAAGCTCCTTCACCGCATCCTCGGCCGCGAGCGCGACGGCCGAGCCGGCGCTCGCCGCGCCCATGGAGCCGCCCGAACCGAAGCCGTTCGGATAGGCCGTGTCTCCGAGCTTCACGGCGACCCGGTCCATCGGCACGCCGAGACTCTCGGCGGCGATCTGGGCGAGGATCGTATAGCTGCCCGTGCCGATATCGGTCATGCTGCTCTCGACGGTGATTTCGCCGGTCCGGTCGATCCTGAGGGCCGCGCTCGCCTTTGCCAGAAGGTTGACGCGGATCGCCGAGGCGACGCCATGGCCGATCAGCCAGTCGCCCTCGCGCGTCGAGGCGGGCTTGGCCTTACGCTTCTCCCAGCCGAAACGGCGCGCGCCTTCGTCGAGACATTCGATCAGGGCGCGGGCCGAGAACGGCCGGTCGCGCGTCAGATCGCGGTCCGGCTCGTTGATCCGGCGAAACTCCACCGGATCGATACCGGCCTTCTCGGCGAGTTCGTCCATGGCGCATTCGAGGCCCAGCATGCCGACGGCCTCGCCCGGCGCGCGCACCGGGCCGGTTTCAGGCAGGTCGAGGGTCAGGAGTTTCGTGGTGAAGCGCCGGTTGGCCCCGGCATAAAGCGCGAGCGAGCCGAGCGCGACGGGCTCGAAATTCGAACGCTCGGGGCGCTGGCTGACGATCGAATCCTGGCCGATCGCCGTCAGGCGTCCCGATGCGTCGCAGGCAAGGCGCAGGCGCTGCCGCGTCTCGGAGCGCCGGTAGACGATATGGAAGAGCTGGCGGCGCGTCATCGCGAGCCTCACCGGGCGACCGGTCCGCTCTGCGGCGATCGCCGCCAGAACGCCCTCGACGCCGATCCCGCCTTTTCCGCCGAAGCCGCCGCCCACATAGCGCGAGACCACGCGGACCCTGTCGGCATCGATCTTCAGGGCGTCCGCCAACATCTGGCGCGCGATCTCGAGAAGCTGCGCCGAGGTGTGGACGACGAGGTCTTTTCCTTTCCATTCCGCGATGGCGGCATGGGGCTCCATCGCGGCATGCACCATCGACGGCGTCGAATAGACCGCGTCGACACTGTGGACGCCCTGCGCCATCCCGGCATCGAGATCGCCGACGGTCGCATCGGGCAGGCGGGCGTCAGCGGGAACCGGCTCCGCCTCGTGCGCCAGCCTGTCGGCGTCGTAGCGCCCTTCCGCCTCCTCGGTTCTGACGGTGACGGCATGGGCGGCCGCCCGCGCCTGTTCGAAGGTTTCGGCGACGACGAGGCCGAGGGACTGGCCGTAATGGTCGATCACGCCATTGCCCTGCATCATCCATCCGTCGAAGAAGCCGCCGGTCTCGCGAGCGATCCGCTCGTCCTCGACGATCACGTCGATGACGCCCGGCATCTCGCGGGCCGCCTCGACATCGAATCCCGCGACCCGGCCATGGCCGACCGGCGCGCAGATCGCATAGGCATGAGCGAGCCTGCCCTCGACCGGTTCGTCGAGTGTGTAGGCCGCGGTTCCGGAAACCTTCAACCGGCCTTCGATCCTGTCGAGCGGCTTGCCCAGAAGGCCCTGCACAGAATTATCGAGCCGCGTCTCGCCGACCGGTTCGTCCATCGTCCATTCCGCCATGGGAATCTCCATTGCCATCCGGCCGAGCGGCAGGGAGCGGGATCTTAAGATCGTCCGCCAGCCTCGGCCTCATCGGGAAACGAGGAAGCCGCCTGATCGTTCTCGGGCATCGTGTCGCGATGGACGGAGGCGAGGAACCGTTCCGTACGTACAGGGGGGCAGGCGGGCGGAATTTGGCGGCTCCCGGCAGGGGCCATCTTGCAAAATCCGCATTCGCGCGTGATGGTCGACCCGCCGTGCCGATGGCCGGCGGCCACCCGCGCCCTTTCGGCGCATCCATGGCGGCAACGGGGCATCCATTCATGGCGCGTCTGCGCAATTACTTCCTGACGGGCTTCATCGTCTGCGCGCCGCTCGCGATCACGGTCTGGATCACCTGGTCGTTCATGCAGTGGACCGACAGCTGGGTGAAGCCGTATATTCCGACCCGGTTCCTGCCCGATTCCTATCTGCCCTTCGCCATTCCCGGCTTCGGCCTGCTCGTGGCGCTGATCCTCATCACGATCATCGGCTTCCTCACGGCGAATTTCATCGGCCGCACGATCTTCGGCTGGGGCGAGAACCTGCTCGGCCGCATGCCGCTGGTCCGCACGGTCTACACCGCCCTGAAGCAGATCTTCGAGACGGTGCTCGCCGACCGGTCCTCTTCGTTCAAGACGGCCGGGCTGATGGAATATCCGCGCAAGGGGGTCTGGTCGATCGTGCTGATCGCGACGACGGCCAAGGGCGAGATCGCCCGCGTCCTCTCCGATCAGGGCGATGAAATGCTGGCGGTGTTCATGCCGCCGACGCCCAATCCGACGTCCGGCTTCCTGATGTTTGTGCCGAAGGAGGACGTGCGGATCCTGTCCATGAGCATCGAGGCGGCGCTGAAACTCGTCGTCTCTGCGGGGCTCGTCACCGGCGACGACAAGCAGGCACCGATGACGCAGGCGCAGGCCGCGCGGCTGGTGGAGGAGAAGGCCGCGAAGGAAGAGGTCGGCTGACGCGAGGGCTCGGCCCTCGCGCCTCGCCCATCGTCGACAACGCTCTCCCGTTGGTCAGACCGCGCCGGGGCCGAAGACCGTCCAGCCGAGGCGGCTCGTCAGGAGTTCGAGGGCGATGCGGCCGAGATGGGAATTGCCCGTGACGTCGAGGCCCGGCGACCAGACGCAGACCGAGGCCTTGCCCGGAACGATGGCGAGGATCCCGCCACCCACTCCGCTCTTGCCCGGCAGGCCGACCCGATAGGCGAATTCGCCCGATCCGTCGTAATGGCCGCAGGTCAGCATGATGGCGTTGATCCGGCGGGCGCGCTCGGGCGTGACGACGGAGTAGCCGGTTTCCGGCCGCACGCCGTTATGGGCGAGGAACCGTCCGGCCAGGGCGAGCTGTCGGCAGGTCATGGCGATCGCGCAGTGGTGGAAGTAGACGCCGAGGACGTGTTCGACCTCGTTTTCGAGAACGCCGAACCCCTTCATGAAATTGGCGAGCGCCCGGTTGTTGAAGCCTGTCGCGTTCTCCGAAAGCGCCACGTTCCGGTCGATGAAGATCGCGTCGTCGTCCGCGAGGAACTGCATGAAGCGAAGAATCTCGCCGATCGCCTCGCGCGGCTGATGGCCGGCCAGCACCAGATCCGTCACGGCGATGGCGCCGGCATTGATGAAGGGATTGCGCGGAATGCCCTTTTCCCGTTCCAGCTGGACGATCGAATTGAAGGGCGAGCCCGAAGGCTCGCGGCCCACCCGGTTCCAGACCCGGTCGCCGGCGATGCCGAGGGCGAGCGTCAGGGTGAAGACCTTGGAGATGCTCTGGATCGAGAACGCCGTGTCGCAATCGCCGCCGCAGGCGATCTCGCCGTCGCGGGTGACGACGGAGATCGCGAACTGGCGCGGATCGATGCGCCCGAGCTCGGGGATATAGCTCGCGACATCCCCGCGATCCTCGCGGGCGGCCATCTCCTCGGCGATCTCGGTGACGGCGGTCTGGAGTGCGGATGATGTCATGGGGCGTCCTGTCTCGCATCGCTCCGGCGGCATGGTCCGGCTATGGAGCAGGCGAGGTGGACGGGGCAAGAGGAAACGGAGGCCGACTGGGCGCTTTCGAGGCAGGCCGGCCCGGGTCATCAGCCAGACCGAAGCAGCTTGATCGCCTCGTCCTTGCCGAAGAGGTAGAGAAGCGTGCGCAGCGCCTCGCCCCGCTCGGATTTCAGATCGGGATCGGTGGCCAGAATCAGGCGCGCGTCGTCGCGGGCGACTTCCATCAGGTCGGCATGGTGTTCGAGCTTGGCGAGCCGGAAGAAGGGCATGCCCGATTGCTGGGTGCCCAGAAGATCGCCTTCGCCGCGCAGCTTGAGATCCTCTTCCGCGATGCGGAAGCCGTCCTCGGTCTCGCGCATGATCTTCAGCCGCGCGGCCGCCGTTTCGCCGAGGGGCGGACGGTAGAGGAGGACGCAGGAGGAGGGCTTGTCGCCACGTCCCACCCGGCCGCGAAGCTGGTGGAGCTGGGAGAGGCCGAAGCGTTCGGCATGCTCGATGACGATGATCGAGGCGTCGGGCACGTCGACACCCACCTCGATCACGGTGGTGGCGACGATGATCGCGGTGCGGCCTTCCTTGAAGGCGGCCATGGCCGCATCCTTCTCCTCGCCCTTCATGCGGCCGTGGACGAGCCCGACCTTCTCGCCGAAGAACTGGCGCAGGACGCTGGCTCGCTCTTCGGCCGCCGTCAGGTCGCTCTTCTCGCTTTCCTCGACGAGCGGGCAGACCCAGTAGACCCGGTCGCCGGCCTCGATCGCGGACCCGATGCGCCGCACGATGTCGGGCAGGCGCTCGTCGGCGAGCGCGACGGTCGCGATCGGCTTGCGGCCCTTCGGCTTTCCCGCGAGGCGCGAGACGTCCATGTCGCCGAATGCGGCGAGCACCAGCGTTCGCGGAATCGGCGTCGCGGTCATCACGAGGAGGTCGGGCCGCGCGCCCTTCTCCTGAAGCTGGATGCGCTGGTGGACGCCGAACCGGTGCTGTTCGTCGACGACGACGAGGCCGAGATCGTGATAGGCGACGGCTTCCTGAAACAGGGCATGGGTGCCGACGACGATCCGCGTCTCACCGCTTTCGATCCGGGCGAGCTTGTCGGCGCGGCTGCGCCCCGTATCGCGTCCGGTGAGGATATCGAGGCGGATGCCGGCGGCTTCGCAGAACCTCGAAAGCCCGCTCGCATGCTGGCGGGCGAGGATCTCCGTCGGCGCGAGGAGAACGGACTGGACGCCGGCCTCCGCCGCCCGGGCCATGGCCATGAGAGCGACGACGGTCTTGCCGGCACCGACATCACCCTGCAGCAGCCGCAGCATCCTCTCCGGCTTGGCCATATCGGCGAGGATCTCGCAAATCGCGCTCGCCTGGGCCTCGGTCAGATCGAAGGGAAGGGCATGCTTGATCCTGGCGAGAAGACGGCCGTCGCCCTCCAGCCTGCGGCCGGAGGCCCCACGGGTCTTTCTGCGCGACAGGGCGAGCGCGAGCTGGTTCGCTAGGAACTCGTCATAGGCAAGGCGCCGTGCCGGCGGCGAGGCGGGATCGAGTTCGGCGCCGTCGGCCGGGTCGTGCAGCCGTTCGAGGCTGCGCCGGAAGCCGGGAAAAGTCTGCTTCCTGACGACGCCCGGCTCGATCCACTCGGACAGGTCCGGGGTCTTCTCGAGCGCCTGGCCGATCGCCCGGCGCAGGACCTTGCCTGAAAGGCCGGCAGTCAGCGGATAGATCGGTTCGACCAGCGAGAGATTTTCGGCTTCGGCGAGCGGTGCGGCGAAATCGGGATGCACCATCTGGGCGCGTCCGTTGAACCATTCGACCTTGCCGGAGACGAGCATGGTCTCGCCGACTGGAAAGAGGTTCTCCATCCATGCGGGCTTGGCCCGGAAATAGGTGAGCGCGATCTCGCCGGTCTCGTCCTGCGCGAACACCCTGTAGGGCGCGGACGGCTGCGCCCGCCCCGGCGGCAGGTGACGGTCGATCCGCACCGTCAGCGTGACGATCGATCCTTGCGAGGCCGAAAGCACCTCCTCGCGGCGGCGACGGTCGATGAGGCCGGACGGCAGATGGAACAACAGGTCCCGCACCCGGAGCGTCTGTCCGGACCGCACGAGGAGCGTCTGGAGGAGCCCGGCGACCTTCGGTCCGACCCCGTCGAGGGTGGTGACGGCGGCAAACAGGGGGTCGAGACAAGTGGGGCGCATGGCCGGGAGGTTTGGCGGGACGCGATGCCTTTGGCAAGAGCCGGACGGCGTTCCCGCCGCGCGGATCAGTCGGCGCCGGGATAGGGCGGCAGGGTGCGCTTCGGCTCGTTCGTGTATTCGACCGCCGTCAGATAAAGCCCGTCCGGCGGCGCGACGGGGCCGCAGGCCTTCCGGTCTCTCGCTTCGAGCGCCGCCTTCACGTCCATCGCCGTCCAGCGGCCTTCGCCGACGAGCTTCAAGGTGCCCGCAAAGGAGCGAATCTGGTTGTGCAGGAAGGATTGGGCCATTGCGGTGATGTGGATCTCGTCCTCGGGCCCTTCCATGACGGTCAGCGTCTCAAGCGTGCGGATCGGGTTCTTCGCCTGGCAGTGGGTCGAGCGGAAGGTCGTGAAGTCGTGGGTGCCCGCGAGCACTTCGGCCGCTTCGTTCATCGTCTGAACGTCGAGCGGCTTCGAGACCCACCAGACGCGGCCGCGCCGCACGGCGGCCGGAGCCCGGCGATTGAGGATGCGGTAGAGATACCAGCGCTTGCGGGCGGAGAACCGGGCGTCGAAATCGTCCCCCACCTCTTCGGCAGAGAGGATCACCACCGGTTCGTCGCGCATATGGGCGTTCAGCGCGTCGCGCACCGTGTCGCCGCCATAGGCTTTCGGAAGATCGATATGGGCGACCTGTCCGGTCGCATGGACGCCCGAATCCGTCCGTCCCGCGCCGAACAGGGTTACCGGTTCCTGGCACAAGGCTTCTGCGGCGCGCTCTATGACGGCCTGAACCGAAGGCTCGTCCACCTGCCTCTGCCAGCCGGCATAGGGCCGGCCATCATATTCGATCGTCAGCTTGTAGCGCGGCATCAGGCGTCCGGCGCGCCGAGAACCGTACCGGCGGGAACCGCGATGCCGCGCAGGAGATCGGCTGCCTTCATCGGCTTGCCGCCGGCTCTCTGGCCGTCGAGGATCTCGACCGCGCCGGTGCCGCAGGCAATGGTCAGCCGGTCGTCGAGGGCATGCCCCGCAGAGCCGTCGCCCGCGACGGCGCGGGCTCTGAGAAGCTTCACGCGCTCGCCCGTTCCATGGACTGGAACCTGTGTCCAGGCACCGGGAAACGGAGAGAAGGCGTTGATCTTGCGTGCGACGTCCTCGGCGCTCGCGGAAAAGTCGACCTGCGCCTCGGACTTGTCGATCTTGCGGGCATAGCAGGGCGCCCGGCCGGTGCGCTCGGCCATCGCGTCCTGATCCTCGAAGGCGAGGCGACCGGCTTCGAGTTTTTCGAGTGCCTCCACCATCGCTTTCGCGCAGAGATCGGCCATGCGGTCGTGCAACTCGCCCGCCGTCTCGGTTTCGCCGATCTCGGTTTCCAGGCTGTGGCCGACCGGCCCGGTATCGAGACCGGTCTCCATGCGCATGATCATCATGCCGGTTCGCCTGTCGCCGGCCTGAATTGCGCGCTGGATGGGCGCGGCACCGCGCCAGCGCGGGAGAAGGGACCCGTGGCCGTTGAGGCAGCCGGATTTCGGCGCGTTCAGGATCTCCAGCGGCAGAAGCAGGCCGTAGGCGACGACGACCGCGAGATCGAGTTCGAGCGCGGCGAAGGACGAGCGCTCGTCCTCCTCGCCGAAGCCGAGCGGCGTCGCGACCTCAACGCCGAGCATCTCGGCCTCGCTGTGAACCGGGGAGGGGGTCAGCGCCAGCCCGCGCCGTCCCGCCTTCCGAGGCGGTTGCGAGTAGACTCGCGCGATCTCGTGGCCTGCGTTGTGAAGCGCCCGCAGCGTGGGAACGGCGAAGGCGGGCGTACCCATGAAAGCGAGTTTGAGCGACATGGGACTGGTGTTAGCGCAAGACCCTTCGAGGGAAAAGCGGTTTCGCCGGCCTCATCGCAGCGCGGCGCGGCGATGCTCCGCCCGGCCGCCAAAGAGCTTCGGACCCGGTCTTACGCCGACACATCGGATGGTCGCAAACGCAAGTCCGGGTTCCGGTTCGATGGGCTATTCCATGGTCTCGTCGGGATAGACGCCCCAGATCTCGCGCTGGTCCACGAAGCCGTCGCGGCCGGAGACCTTGATCTCGCACCACCCGGCCTTGCAGGTCTCCACCTTCGAGACGACACCGGGCTCGAGGCGCGCCACGAGGCCTGCATCGCGAGCGGGGCTCGAATGGACGTCGATATAAGTTTCCTTGCCCTTCAGCCACGGCGCGGCGATGGCGGTGCGCTCGCCCGACAGGAGCGAATGGTAGACCCAGCCCTCGGTGCCGTCCGAATCTCGGATCTTCCGCCAGTGGTCGAATTCCTGGACGATCTCCACCGGCAGGCCATTCTTCAGGTAGAGCCAGTTGACCTTGTGCTCTCGGCCCGGACCGTTGCGCAGATTGACGCGGCCGGACTTCAGGCTGACATAGCGGGGCAGGGGGAGCTTCGAATAACGGCCGATCTCGCTAGCCGAGGACACGGTGGGTGCCGCCACGAGAAGAGTGGATAGAAGGGCGCCCGTCAGTGCGAGACGCGAAGAGAGACGAAAGCCAGCCACAAGGGGCGAACGCGGCCTGCGCGACATGGGAAACTCCGGATCTGTGCCACTGCCGCCGAGCGCATCCCGATCCGCCGGCCCTTGCGAAACACTTTGTTTTCGCCGGCCCGACGCGGTAGGACGAGGTTCGGACGGTCTCAGAGATCATCGCTCCGTTCGGTTAATGATTGCTTGAGGGGGGTCGATGTCGGAGCGCTCGAAGCCGGTTGTCGTGATCACGCGCAAACTCCCCGAGCCGGTCGAGGCGCGCATGGCCGAACTGTTCGACGTGCGGACCAATGGCGACGACCGGCCGATGTCCCATGCCGATCTCGTCTCCGCCGTTCGCGAAGCCGACGTCCTGGTGCCCACCATCACGGACCGGATCAGCCGCACCATCATCGAAAAGGCCGGCGAGCGGCTGAAGCTGATCGCCAATTTCGGCAACGGCATCGACAATATCGACATTTCCGCCGCCCACGAGCGCGGCATCCACGTCACCAACACGCCGACCGTTCTCAACGAGGACACGGCGGACATGACCATGGCGCTGATCCTCGCCGTTCCACGCCGGCTGGTGGAGGGGGCGAGCCTGCTGCAGTCCTCCGAGACCTGGGCGGGATGGTCGCCGACCTGGATGCTCGGCCGCAGGATCTGGGGCAAGAAGCTCGGCATCATCGGCATGGGCCGGATCGGAACGGCCGTCGCACGCCGGGCGAAGGCGTTCGGTCTCGAGATCCACTACCACAATCGGCGCAGGGTCGACCCGGCGACGGAGAAGCAGCTCGGCGCGACCTATTGGGAAAGCCTCGACCAGATGCTGGCCCGCGCCGACATCGTCTCGGTCAACTGCCCCTCGACGCCGGCAACCTTCCATCTTCTATCGGCCCGGCGCCTCGCCCTCATCCAGCCCCATGCCTTCGTCGTCAACACGGCGCGCGGAGAGGTCATCGACGAGGCGGCGCTCGTCCAGATGATCGAGGAGAACCGTCTGGCGGGCGCGGGTCTCGACGTGTTCGAGACCATGCCGTCTGCCAATCGCAAGCTGATGAAGCTCGCTGCCAGCGGCCGTGTCGTTCTCCTCCCCCATATGGGATCGGCGACCCTCGAAGGGCGCATCGACATGGGCGAGAAGGTCATCATCAACATCCGCACCCTCATCGACGGTCACCGGCCGCCGGACCGGATCCTTCCCATTCGGGGATGACCACGCAGGTATGCCGCTCGCCCTAAGCCTGGCGGCGGCAGCCTGTCCACGATCCGTGGCCGGGCAGGCCCGGATGGTCCTATCCGGTCCAGCCGGTCACCTGCGCATAGATCATGAAGGCCGCGCCGATCGTGATCCAGATGCCGAAGAGGGGCAGGAAGAACTTCACCCAGCGATCCCAGGGAACGCCGGCGAGCGCCAGCGTGGCCATGAAGTAGCCGGAGGTCGGGAAGAGGATGTTCGAGAGCCCGTCCCCGAGCTGGTAGGCCAGAACCGCCGTCTGCCGCGTCACGCCCACGAGATCGGAGAGCGGCGCCATGATCGGCATGGTCACCAGCGCCTGTCCGCTGCCCGATGGAATGACGAAATTGAAGCACACCTGGGCGAGGAACATGCCGATCGCCGACAGCGCCTCGGGGAAGGAGCCGACGACGTCGCCGAGGCCGTGGACGAGGGTGTCCATCACCTGTCCCTGTTCCAGCACGACGGCGACCGCCCGCGCGATGCCGACGATCATGGCGCCGACGAGGACCTCTCGAAAGCCCTCGTTGAAGCCTTCGCAGATGTCCCGGGTCGACAGGCCCGCGACGAGGCCCGTCGCGATCCCCATCATGATGAAGAGGCCCGACATCTCCATCATGAACCAGCCGCGCGTCAGCACGCCCCAGACCATGACGGCGAAGAAGGCGATCGCAACGAGGCTGGCCGCCTTCTGGCGAAGCGCAAATTCGGGCGGCGTTCCGTCCTCGAAGCCGCGATATCTCCGTCGTTTCTCCGCCTCGGCCGGGTCGCCGGCGAGGAGGCTCCTCGCCGGGTCGTCGCGCACCTTCCGCGCATAGGTGAGAAGCCAGGCAAGGGCGCTCGCGAGCAGACAGAGGAACAGCGCCGATCGCAGGCCCATGCCCGACCAGAGCGGGATCTGGGCGATGGTCTGGGCGAGCCCGGTATTGACCGGGTTGAGAACGCCGGCGGTAAATCCGGTGGTGGTCGCGAGCAGGGCCACCGCGACGGCGGTGACCGAATCGAAACGCAGCGCGATCATCAGGGGCAGGATCACCGGCACGTAGACGAGCGAGAGCTCCTGCGTTCCGATCAGCGTCGCGATGAGGGCGAAGACGGTGACGAGCACCGGAATGACGAGGATCGCGCGATCGGAGAACCGACGCGTCAACCGGTCGACGGCGACCTCGATGATGCCGGTGCGCCGAAGCACCATGAACATGCCGCCGATGATGAAGGTGAAGAACACCACCATGCCGGCATCCACGAGGCCCTGCGGGATCGCGAGCATGAACTGGACGGGACCGACCGGTTCGGCATCGATCGTGCGGAACGAGTCCGGGTCGATCGCGATGCGCCCGTTCGGCAGTTCCACCCGGTCGTAGATCCCGCCGGGCAGGATGTGGGTCAGGAGGGCCGCAAGGGCGATGAAGACGAAGAGGATGACATAGATGTGGGGAAGCGCGAACCGTCCGGCGCTCCCCGTGTCGGCTGGTTCGCTCGTTCCGGTCTTCGCCATTTCCGCCCCTTCCAACCGAGGCTCGCACCCCGATTCTGCCCTGCAACATGCACGATAGTTCGATGCCTATTGAAAGGGCAGGAGACGCGAGGTCAATCCCGAAAGAGCGATTGGTGCCGTCTCATCACCGGTAATCGAGCCTCGACCTTGAATTGATGGGCGGGCTCGCAGCTTCCATTCGGGCACCACGTCGGGCGCCTAACGGTCGGACGTCTCCCAGCGGGGATTGATCCAGGGCTCGGAATGGTCGGGCGAGAGCGTCCGGCCGAGAATGTGATCGGACGCCTTTTCCCCCACCATGATCGAGGGCGCGTTGAGATTGCCGTTGGTGATGCGCGGGAAGATCGATGAGTCGACGACGCGCAGGGCCTCGACGCCGACGACGCGGCAGAAGGGATCGACGACGGTGTTCCTCTCCGCGGGGTCGCCCATCCGGCAGGTGCCGCAGGGGTGATAGGCGCTTTCGGCCTCCTCGCGGATGAAGTCGTCGATCTCCTCGTCGGACTGTACGGCCTCGCCCGGCTGAATCTCCTTGCCGCGATACTCGTCGAAGGCCTTCTGGCCGAAGATTTCGCGGGTCAGGCGCACGCAGTGGCGGAAATCGACCCAGTCCTCCTCGGTCGACATGTAGTTGAAGAGGATCTTCGGCGCCTCGGAGGGATCGGCGCTGGCGAGGGAGACCCGGCCGCGCGAGGGGGAGCGCATGGGACCCACATGGGCCTGATATCCGTGGCCTTCCGCCACCGCCTTGCCGTCGTAGCGCACGGCCATGGGCAGGAAGTGATACTGGATGTCGGGATATTCGACGCCGGCCCGCGAGCGCACGAAGCCGGCGCTCTCGAACTGGTTGGACGCGCCGAGACCGGTCTTGGCGATGGTCCACTCGGCCCCGGCATAGCCCTTGCCGAAGAGGTTCCAATACTTGAACAGCGTGATCGGCTGGGTGCAGGCCTGCTGGAAATAGACCTCAAGATGGTCCTGGAGATTGCCGCCGACGCCGGGGCGATCGGCGATGACCTCGATCCCGTGCTCCCGCAGATGGTCCGCCGGCCCGATGCCGGAAAGCATCAGGATCTTGGGCGAATTGATGGAGGAGGCCGAAACGATCACCTCACGCCTCGCCTTCACGAGACCGTCCGTGCCGCCCTTCGTCACCTCGACGCCGACCGCGCGGCCGTTCTCGATCCGCACCCGATTTGCGAAGCACTGGATCAGTTCGAAGTTGTCGCGCTTCATGGCGGGACGCAGATAGGCGTTGGCGGTGGACCAGCGCCGGCCTTCCCAGACCGTCTGCTCCATCGGGCCGAAGCCCTCCTGCTTCTCGCCGTTATAGTCGTCCGTCGCCTCGAACCCGGCCTGGATGCCGGCATCGACGAAGGCCTTGAAGAGCGGATTGGTGCGCGAGCCGCGACCGACATGGAGAGGCCCGTCCTTGCCGCGCCATTCCGGGTCGCCGCCATGGCCGCCGTCGTGCCAGTTCTCCAGCCGTTTGTAATAGGGCAGGACGTCCGCATAGCTCCAGCCCTTGGCGCCGGACGCCTCCCAGTGGTCGAAATCCCTCGCATGGCCGCGGACATAGACCATGCCGTTGATCGAGGACGAGCCGCCGATCACCTTGCCGCGGGGACAGGCGAGCCTGCGGCCGTTGAGGTGCGGCTCGGGCTCGGATTTGAAGCCCCAGTCGTAGCGGCTCATGTTCATGGGGTAGGAGAGGGCGCCCGGCATCTGGATGAAGGGGCCGATATCCGTGCCGCCATATTCGAGCACGATGACCGAATGCCTGCCGTCTTCCGACAGACGGTAGGCGAGCGCGGCACCGGCAGAGCCCGAGCCGATGATGACGTAATCGGCCTCGCCGAGAATGTTCTGATCGTTTGCCATGGTTCAGTACGGACTCTCGACAGGACCCATTCCGACGTGAACGGTCTTCAGCTGTGAATAGAATTCGATCGCGGCCTTGCCGTTCTCGCGGCCGAGCCCCGATCTCTTCACGCCGCCAAAGGGAATTTCGACGGGCGTCAGATTGTAGGCGTTGATCCAGCAGATGCCGGCCTGAAGGCGCTTCGCGACGCGGTGTCCGCGCGTGAGATCGCTGGTGAAGACGCCGGCGGCAAGGCCGAACGGCGTCGCATTGGCGCGGGACAGCGCCTCCTCTTCGGTGTCGAACGGGAAGACCGACATCACCGGCCCGAAGATCTCCTCGCAGGCGATCGTCATCTCGTCGGAGACGTCCGCGAAGACCGTCGGTTCGATATAGGCCCCCTTGGCGAAGGCCTCGCCCTGGGGCACGCCGCCGCCGACGACGAGCCGCGCGCCTTCCTCGGTCGCGCTCTTCAGATAGGACTGCACCTTGTCGCGCTGGGCGAAGGAGACGAGCGGACCGATCTGGGTTTCGGGATCCGTCGGTTCGCCGAGCCGAATCGCCTTCGTGCGTTCGGCGAGGCGTTCGAGGAAGCGCTCGTAGATGCCGCGCTGGACGAAGACGCGTGTGCCGTTCGAGCAGATCTGGCCGGTCGAATAGAAATTGCCGAGCATGGCACCGGAGATCGCGTCCTCCAGGCTCGCGTCGTCGAAGACGAGGATCGGCGACTTGCCGCCGAGTTCCATCGTCACGTGCCGCATGCCTTCGGCGGCGGCCGCATAGACCTTGGGGCCGGTCTCCACCGAACCGGTCAGGGAGACCTTGGCGCACAGATCGTGGCCCGTCAGCGCCGCGCCGACCTTGCCGAAGCCCTGCACCACGTTGAAGAGCCCCGCCGGCGCACCCGCTTCGTGGATGATCTCGGCGACCTTGAGGGCGCAGAGCGGCGTCATTTCGGAAGGCTTGAAGACCATGGCATTGCCGCAGGCGAGCGCGGGCGCGGCCTTCCAGCAGGCGATCTGGGTCGGATAGTTCCAGGCGCCGATGCCGACGCAGACGCCGAGCGGCTCGCGAATCGTGTAGGCGAAATCCGCCCCGAGCGGGACGCTTGTCCCTGAAAGCGTCGCCGCGATCGAGGCGAACCATTCGAGGCAGTCCGCCCCCGAAGTCGCGTCGGCGACGATCGTCTCCTGGATCGGCTTGCCGGTATCGAGCGTCTCGAGTTCGGACAGGGCCTGATTGCGCTCGCGGATGATGTCGGCGGCGCGGCGCAGGACCCGCGATCGCGCGACGGGCGTCCATTCGGCCCATTCGGCTTGCGCTCTCGCGGCCGAGGTCATCGCCCGCTCGATGATTTCGGGCGTTGCGGCATGAAGCTCCGCGATCGTTTCGCCCGTCGCGGAATAGACGCAGGTGATCGTCTCTCCGGCTTCGTCCTCGACATAGGCACCGCCGACGAAATGGCTGGCTTGCGGTTGGGCTTTCATACGGTTCCTCTCAATGCGTCGTAGGAGACCATCACGTGGCGGGCATAGGCCTCGCGCTGCGTGAGGCGCTCGTAATAGGCCGTCACGTTCGGCAGGTCGGGCCGCGCGACGTCCATGGTGAAATAGCGGTGAAGCACCGCGCCGAAGACGATGTCGGCGAGGGTGAAGGCGTCACCGGCAAGGTATGCATGTCTGCCGAGCCTGGCCTCGGCGATGGCGAGACGCTGGTCGAACTTTACGACCGCCGCGTCGAAGGCCGTTCGATCGAGGCGTCCGGGCTTGGCGATCACGGCCGCAAAGAAGATCGGCGACTGGAACGCGCCCATCACCTCGATCTTCGACCACTCGGCCCAGCGATCGACCTGCGCGCGGGCGCTCGCATCGGCCGGCCAGAACGCGTCCTCCCGGCCGTAGCGCGCGGCGAGATAGCGCAGTATCGCGCCCATCTCGGCGATCGGCTCGTCCTCGCCATCCTTTAGCACGGGAACGAGCCCCATCGGGTTCATGGCGAGGAATTCGGGCGTCCGGGTGCCTTTGAAGCGATGGCCGACATCCAGCCTGCGATGATCGAGACCGAGTTCGCCGATCAGCCACATCACCGGCTGGACGTTGTTGGAATCGGCTCTGCCGTAGACCGTCAGCATCTCAGTCGCCCCGCGGATAGCGTTGGGATGCCTCGAGGACGTTGAGGTCCATGTGGTTGCGCATGTAGCGCTCCGAAGCGATCTTCAGCGGCTGGTAGTCCCAGGGATAGTAGTCGCCGTTGCGCAGCGCGGGATAGACCACCCAGCGGCGCGCCTGGCTTTCGCGCACCTCGGCGTCGAATCGGCCCATATTCCATTCTTCCGCCACGCGCCGTGCGAAATCGGCAGCGGTCTCGCGGTGGGCGGGATCGGCGGCGAGATTGGTCAGCTCGTGCGGATCGGCCTCGAGGTCGAAGAGCTGCGGCGGATCGAGCTCGCAGTGATTGTATTTCCAGCGACCCTCGCGAAGCGAGACGAGCGGGGCCTCGGACCCCTCGGCGGCATATTCCATCCGCACCGGATGACTGCGCGCGGCCCCGTTCGCGACCGGGACCAAGCTCTCGCCGTCCGTCCAGGGCCTGATGCCGTGAAGATCGATGTGGGCAAGGTCCGCGAGCGTCGACGTCACGTCGATGGTCGAGACCGGCGCATCGATGCGGCCCGCCGGCATCTGGGGCGCCGCGATCATCAGCGGCACGCGCGACGAGCCCTCGTAGAAGCTCATCTTGAACCACAGGCCGCGCTCTCCGAGCATGTCGCCGTGATCGGACAGGAAGAGGACGATCGTGTCCTCCGCCTGGTCCGTGCCCTCGAGCGCCTCGAAGATCTCGCCGATCTTGTCGTCGATATAGGAGATATTGGCGAAATAGGCCCTGCGCGAGCGCATGATGTCGGCGTCGGTGATCTCGAAGTTCGAGCGGTCGTTGGCGTCGAGAATGCGCCGGGAATGCTTGTCCTGGTCCTCGTAGGGGATGGCGGGCACCTCGGGCAGCAGATGCTCGCAGTCTTCGTAGAGATCCCAGTACTTTCGGCGCGCCACATACGGATCGTGCGGATGGGTGAAGGAGACGGTGAGCATCCACGGCCTGTCGTCGCCGCGCCGCCCGAGATCGTAGATCTTGCGCTTCGCCTCGTAGGCGACCTCGTCGTCGTATTCGAGCTGGTTGGTGATCTCGCCGATCCCCGAACCGGTCACCGAGCCCATATTGTGATACCACCAGTCGATCCGCTCGCCGGGCTTGCGATAGTCGGGCGTCCAACCGAAATCGGCCGGATAGACATCGGTCGTCAGCCGCTCCTCGAAGCCGTGCAACTGATCGGGACCGACGAAATGCATCTTGCCGCAGAGCGTCGTGCGATAGCCGGCAAGACGCAGGTGATGGGCGTAGGTCGGGATATCGGAGGCGAATTCGGCGGCGTTGTCGTAGACCCGCGTGCGCTTGGGAAGCTGCCCGGACATGAAGCTCGCGCGGCCGGGCGCGCAGAGCGGCGAGGCCGTGTAGCAGTTGCGGAACCGGGCCGAACGCGCGGCGAGTTTCTTCAGGTTGGGCGCGTGCAGGAAGTCCGCTGGACCGTCCGGAAACAGCGTGCCGTTCAGCTGATCGACCATGAGGATCAGGATGTTTTGCTTGGCGGTCATGACGGGCTTTCGCTGTTCAGTCGGAGTGCGAGATAGTCGAGAACGAGTTGCACCGCGTCCTCGCGTTTGGGTGCCCGGTCCTGCAGGGCCGCGCGGATGTAGAGGCCGTCGATCAGAGAGGCGAGGCCCTGGGCCGTGATGCGGACCGAGGACGGGGCGACGAGGCAGCGCAGCGCGTGGACGAGGTTGGAATCCAGCCGCCTTGCATAGATCGTGAGGAGGCGGGCCGCCTGGGGCGAGCGATAGGCTTCGAGATAGAAGGCGAGCCAGGCCGAAACGATCGCCGAATCGAATTGCGCGGGTTCGAACGAGGCCTCGACGATCGCCTCGATCCTCTGGCGAGGTGTCGAGGCGGCCTTGAGCCGTCGGTTAACGGCGTTGCGAAAATCCTCGAGGATCCGCCGCATCGCGGCGATGAGGATGCGGTCCTTCGAGCCGAAATAATGGTGGGCGAGGGCTGCCGAAACACCGGCTCTTCCGGCGATCCGGGCGACGGTCACGTCGAGCGAACCGACGGCGCCGATCTCCGCGATCGCCGCGCTGATCAGCGCCTCCCGGCGCACCGGTTCCATCCCCAATCTCGGCATCCGAACTCGCCTGTGCTGCCAATTGCATCGGCACTGGGCAGTGCCGCTGTTTACATCACATCCACTATCGCGTTTAGTTGATCGATCAGTCAAGAACAGTCAGCCGCGCTGCTGTCCAACCGAAAAGGGAACATTCATGACGAATTCAGTCCGCACGATCATACTGTCCCTCGCCGCGACGACCGCGCTCATGGGCGCCGCGCGCGCCGAGGTCCCGGACGCCTGCAAGACGGTCACCATGTCGGATGTGGGCTGGACCGACATCACCACCACGACCGCGATGACGAAGCACATCCTGGAAGGGCTCGGCTATTCGGTCGACGTGAAGGTCCTGTCCGTGCCGGTCACCTTCGCCTCGCTGGAGAAAGGCGATGTCGACGTCTTCCTCGGCAACTGGATGCCCTCCCAGGGCGCGGCGATCGATCCCTATCTGAAAGCCGGTCAGATCGACGATCTCTCGGTCAATCTGGAAGGGACGAAGTACAATCTTGCGGTGCCGACCTATGTCTACGACGAGGGTCTGAAGTCCTATCAGGACCTGCCGAAGTTCAAGGATCAGCTCGAAGGCAAGATCTACGGCATCGAGCCCGGCAACGAAGGCAACGACTATCTGATCGGCCTCACCCAGAAAGCCGATAGCGGCCTTCAGGGATACGAGGTCGTCGAGAGTTCCGAGCAGGGCATGCTCGCGATGGTGGGCCGCGCCTACAAGCAGGACAAGCCGATCGTCTTCCTCGGTTGGGAGCCCCATCCGATGAACGCGAATTTCGACCTGAAATATCTTCAGGGCGGCCAGGACTTCTTCGGCGGTGAGGGTCAGGTCCACACGGTCACGCGCAAGGGCTATGCCGAGGACTGCCAGAACGTCGCGACGTTCCTGAAGAACGAGAAGTTCTCCCTCGACATGGAAAACCGGATCATGGGCCAGATTCTCGACGACGGCGAGGATGCCGGTGACGCCACTGAGGCTTGGCTGAAGGCCAATCCCGACCAGTGGGAAGGCTGGCTCGAGGGCGTGACCACGGTCGATGGCGAGCCGGGCCTGCCGGCGGTCAAGACGTCGCTCGGGATGTGATCCGCGCGACCGGTTGAAAACTCGACCTCCGCCATGCCGGCGGGGGTCCTAAAGACGAGGCATTAAGGGGGAACGCCGTCCGTGGAGTGGCTGACAGAGACTAAGATACCCGTGGGCCGCTGGGCCGAGGACGGGTTCGACTGGCTTCAGGCGAATGGAGGCTGGTTCTTCGACGGCATGGCCGCGGTCGGGAGTTTCCTGATCGACTGGCTTCTCTGGATTCTCCAGGCGCCCAACCCCCTCCTCGTCGTCGCCATCTTCGCCGCCCTCAGCTACTGGCTTCAGCGCAGCTGGAAGCTGACCCTGTTCGTCATCCTCGGCTTCCTCTTCATCATCAACCAGGGCTACTGGGAAGAGATGACCGAGAGCCTGACCCTCGTTCTCTCGGCCTGTCTCGTCTGCATGGCGATCGGCGTGCCGGTCGGCATCGCCGCAGCCCACCGGCCGAAGCTCTACGCGTTCCTGCAGCCGGTCCTCGACCTCATGCAGACGCTGCCGACCTTCGTCTATCTCATTCCCGCGATCGTCTTCTTCGGGATCGGCATGGTGCCGGGCCTCCTCGCCACGGTGATCTTCGTCCTGCCGGCGCCGATCCGTCTCACCTGCCTCGGGGTCGCCTCGACGCCGAAATCGCTCTTGGAAGCAGCCGACGCCTTCGGCGCCACCGGCTCGCAGAAGCTGTGGAAGGTGGAGCTACCCTCCGCCCTGCCGCAGATCATGGCGGGCCTCAACCAGACCATCATGCTCTCGCTCTCGATGGTCGTGATCGCCGCGCTCGTCGGTGCCGACGGTCTCGGCGTTCCCGTCGTGCGGGCGCTCAACCAGGTGAACACCTCGCTCGGATTCGAATCCGGCTTCATCATCGTCGTCGTCGCGATCATCCTCGATCGCGTCCTGAGGGTCGGACAGAGGAGGAAGGCATGAGCCAGGCGATCGTATTCGAGGACGTCAACATCGTCTTCGGCGACAATCCGGAAAGCGCGCTCGGCATGATGGATGCCGGCAAGACCCGCAGCGAGATCCAGGCCGAGACCGATCAGGTCCTCGGCGTCCACGCCTGCTCGCTGGAGGTCAAGGAGGCCGAGATCCTCGTCCTCATGGGCCTCTCGGGGTCCGGCAAGTCGACACTGCTTCGCGCCGTCAACGGGTTGAACCCGGTCTGCCGTGGCCGGGTTCTCGTCAATGACGGGACCGGCATGGCGGACATTACCAATGCGGGCTCGAAGAAGCTTCGCGAGATGCGTCTGTCCCGCGTTTCGATGGTGTTCCAGCAGTTCGGGCTCCTGCCCTGGCGCAACGTCCTCGACAATGTGGCGCTCGGCCTGGAACTCGCCGGCATGCCCAAGAAGGAGCGCGAGGAGAAGGCGAGGAAGCAGCTCGAACTCGTCAGCCTCACCGACTGGGCCGATCGCAAGGTCGGCGAGTTGTCCGGCGGCATGCAGCAGCGCGTCGGCCTTGCCCGCGCCTTTGCCACCGAAGCGCCGATCCTTCTCATGGACGAGCCGTTTTCCGCTCTCGATCCCCTGATCCGCACCCGGCTTCAGGACGAACTCCTCGATCTGCAGCAGCGCCTGAGGCGCACGATCCTCTTCGTCAGCCATGATCTCGACGAAGCCTTCAAGCTCGGCGACCGGGTCGCGATCATGGAGGGCGGGCGGATCGTCCAGTGCGGCACGCCGTCGAACATCATCCAGAACCCCGCCAACGCCTATGTCGCCGACTTCGTGGCGCAGGCCAATCTTCTCGAGGTCCTGCGCGCCAAGGACATCATGAAGGAGGATGACGGAACGCCGGCCTCGGAGGGTGGCGCGGTGACGATCGATACGCCGATCCGCGAGCTTCTGGAGCGACTCGGCCAGGGAGCCACCATCCGGGTGGAGGAGAACGGACGCACGGTCGGGCTCATCCGTCCCAAGGATCTCGTCTCGGCGGTCGTGCCGAAGACGTCCGCGGCCTGAGGTGTTCAAGAACGGTGGCAAAGGGCCATGGGCCGCGTTGACCCGCCGGGCTCTTCCCGATAACCCTCCTCGCCATATCGACGGGCCGGCGCGATCCGGCTGAAACTCATTCCGGTGCGGCCGACCCATACCGGGGGCCTAGACGGAGCTGTCGGACTGCATCCTGGTCGCGCCTGCCGCGCGATCACCGGTCCTCCGGCGAGAACGCGCGGCCAGAGGGCCGCCTGAGGGGATGATGAAAGCATTGATGCTGTGCGGCCATGGAAGCCGCGACAAGGGCGCGATGGAGGAGTTCGGCGGGCTCGCCGACAAGCTGCGCGCGGCCCTTCCCGAATGGACCACCGAGCACGGATATCTGGAATTCGCCAAGCCCGTCATCCGTGACGGGCTCGACAAGCTGAAGGACGGCGGCGCGCGCGAGATCATCGCCTTGCCGGGCATGCTGTTTGCGGCGGGACACGCGAAGAACGACATCCCGTCCGTCCTCAACACCTATGCCGCCGCGAACGACGTCTCGATCACCTATGGCCGCGAACTCGGCATCGACCTGAAGATGATCCGGGCGGCGGGCGAGCGCATCCGCGAATGCCTCCGCTCGGATGGATGGCGGGATGGTGAGCCGCTGCACGATACCATGCTGGTCGTCGTCGGGCGCGGCGCGTCCGATCCCGACGCCAATTCGAACGTCGCCAAGGTCATGCGCATGCTCTGGGAGGGCCTCGGCTTCGGCTGGGGCGAGACGGCCTATTCGGGCGTCACCTTCCCGCTGGTCGAGCCGGGCCTCACCCATGCGGCGCGCCTCGGCTACAAGCGCATCGTGGTCTTTCCCTATTTCCTCTTCACCGGCGTTCTCGTGCGCCGGATCTACGACCAGACCGACAAGGTCGCGGCCGCCAATCCCGATATCCGGTTCCTGAAGGCGTCCTATCTCGGGGCCCACGATCTCGTGGTCGAGACTTTCGTGGAGCGGCTGAGGGAGGTGCTGGAAGGCACCAACAACATGAACTGCCAGATGTGCAAATATCGCGAGCAGGTTCTGGGTTTCGAGAGTGAGGTGGGGCTGGCGCAGGAAAGCCATCACCATCACGTGGAAGGCGTCGGCTCCTCGGCGGACTGCCTGCTATGCGACGACGTGTGCACCGGCGCCTGCCGGGCCGTACCGGGACCGGGGCCTGTTCCGGGCGCCGCGCATTCGCATTCGCATTCCGGCGAACATGGTCACCACCATCATGACCATGACCATGACCATGACCATGACCACAGCCACAGCCACAGCCATGACGGCGATCATCATCACCATGATCATTCGCACGGACACGGACACGGACACGGACACGGGCACGGGCATTCCCACGGTCATTCCCATGGGCACGATCATCACCATCATCCCTATCCGCATGCCGATCATCCGCTCGGCCCGAAATCCATGCGCTGACGCCGCGCTTCGATGAACGGACCCTCCGCCCGGCGAGCGGGCATTCTCTACGGGCTCGGCGTCGGGCCGGGCGATCCCGAACTCCTGACCCTCAAGGCGCATCGCATTCTCACGCGCGCACCCGTCGTCGCCTATCCGAAGCCGGATAGCGGCGAGAGCTTCGCGCGGGCGATCGTCGCCGGATTCCTGAGGCCCGATCAGGCGGAGATCGCCATCGAGGTTCCGATGCGGGTCGAGCGTTTTCCAGCCGCCGCGATCTATGAGGACGCGGCCCGGCGCATCGCGTGCCGGCTCGATGCGGGCGAGGACGTCGCCGTGCTGTGCGAGGGCGATCCCTTCTTCTACGGCTCCTTCATGTATCTCTTCGAACGCCTCGCCGATCGCTTCGAGGTCGTCGTCGTGCCGGGGGTGTCCTCGGTCATGGCCGCGAGCGCGGCGTCGTTCCGTCCGCTCGCGGCGCGCAACGACAGCCTCGTGATCATTCCGGGGCCGTTGTCCGATGCGGACCTTGCCGAGCGAATCGCGATGGCGGATGCCTTCGCCATCATGAAGCTCGGCCGGCATTTCGCCCGCATCCGTGCCCTGATCGACAGTCTGGGCCTCACCGGACGGTGCCGCTACTGCGAGCGCGTGACGCTGAACGAGGAGCGGATCCGGCCGCTCGCCGAGGCCGGCGAGACCGCGCCCTATTTCTCGATGATCCTCGGCTATCGCGGCGGGGAGCCGGCGATCCTCCAGGCGCCGTCCCGATCGAGGCAGGCTGGAGAGGATGCAAGACCATGAGCATGAGCGCGCATTCCATAGCATCCGCCCGTTCGAGGCCGCCCGCCGTGGTCATCCTGTCGGACAGTGCGCGCGCGCTCGCCGAGACGGTCGCCGAACTTGTCGGCGGAGAGATCCACGGTGCCGTCCTGCGGACGAGCGATGCGCCCGTTTCCTTCGAGAAGGCCGACGACCATCTTCGCGCGCTGTTCCTCGCCGGGACGCCGATCGTCGCGGTGATGGCTGCGGGCGCGGTCATCCGCCTTCTCGCTCCGGTTCTGTCCGACAAGCGATCCGAGCCGCCCGTGCTGGCTCTGGCGGAAGACGGGTCGAGTGTGGTGCCGCTTCTCGGCGGCCATCACGGGGCGAACGATCTCGCGCGTATGATCGCCTCCGCGATTTCCGGACATGCGGCCGTGACCACGGCGGGCGATCTCGCCTTTGGCATCGCCCTCGATGCTCCGCCCAGCGGATATCGCCTCGAAAACCCGGATCACGCCAAATCCGTGATGGCCGATCTCATCGCGGGAGAGCCCGCACGGATCGAGGGCAATGCGCCCTGGCTCGAAGCCTCGGGACTTGCGACCGCGCCGGATGCGCGCATCCGCCTGACGGTCTCGGCAAGGTCCGGGCCCGCGGAAGCCGGCGAACTCCTCTACCGGCCGAAGACCCTCGTCCTCGGCATGGGATCGGAGCGCGGCGCGCCGCAGGACGAGGCGATCGATCTTGCCGAACGGGTCCTCGCCGAAGCCGGCGTCAGTCCGCTCGCGCTCGCAGCCGTCGCGAGCGTCGACCTGAAGGCCGACGAGACCGCGATCCATGCGGTCGCCGATCATTTCGGCGTCCCCGCCCGCTTCTTCACGGCTCCCCGTCTGGAAGAGGAACGAGGCCGGCTCGAAAATCCCTCCGAAATCGTGTTCGCCGAGATCGGTTGTCACGGCGTGGCCGAGGGCGCGGCGCTTGCGGCGGTCGGAGGTGACGGCGTCTTTCGCCTCGCGAAGCGCAAATCCGCCCGCGTCACGGCGGCGATCGGCGAGGCCGTGGCCCCGATCGATCCCGAGACGATCGGCCGGGCACGCGGAACGCTCTTCGTCGTCGGCATCGGTCCGGGTCAGGCTGAATGGCGCTCGCCGGAAGTCTCGAGCATGATCGCGGCCTCCAGCGATCTCGTCGGCTATTCGCTCTATCTCGATCTTCTGGGTCCGCTCGCTGCGGGCCGCGTCCGCCACGACTTCGACCTCGGCGCGGAAGAAAAGCGGGTGCGTCACGCCATGGAACTGGCGGGCGAGGGACGGACGGTCTCGCTGGTCTGCTCGGGAGATGCCGGCATCTACGCCATGGCGACCCTCGTCTTCGAACTTCTCGACAAGGGCGAGCTTTCGGGCGGCGCGCGGCGGATCGCGATCGCCTGTTCGCCGGGCATCTCCGCGCTGCAGGGCGCGGCCGCCCGCGCCGGCGCCCCGCTCGGCCACGATTTCTGCACCATCTCGCTCTCCGATCTCCTCACCCCCTGGGAGGACATCGTCCGCCGGGTGGAGGCGGCGGCGCGGGGCGATTTCGTCATCGCCTTCTACAATCCCGTATCGAGGAAGCGGCGGACCCAGCTTGCCTATGCGCGCGAGGAACTCCTGCGCCACCGGCCCGCCGAGACGCCCGTTATTCTCGCGACCAATCTCGGGCGACCGCAGGAAACGGTGCGCATCGTGACGCTCGGTGACCTGCAGGTGGACGACGTGGACATGCTCACCGTCGTCCTCGTCGGCTCCTCCAACAGCCGGGTCGTGACGACCGGCGACGGCCGGCGTCACGTCTACACGCCCCGCGGCTATGCCCGCAAAGACGGAACGGGGATCGCGCAATGAGCGCGCGTGTCCGCCGATCCACCAGCGACACCCGGTCCCCGGTCCGTGCACACCAAGGCCGGATGCCGGCCGGCCGGACAATCGGAACGACGAGCGAGACCATATGACGGTTCATTTCATCGGAGCCGGCCCCGGCGCGCCGGATCTCATCACGGTTCGCGGCCTGAGGCTGATCGAAGCCTGTCCGGTCTGCCTCTATGCGGGCTCCCTCGTTCCGAAGGAGGTAGTCGAGGCCGCGCCTGCGGGGGCGCGGGTTCTCGATACCGCGCCCATGACGCTCGACGAGATCATCGCCGAGATCGTTTCGGCCCATGACGAGGGGCTAGACGTCGCGCGCGTCCATTCCGGCGATCCCTCGCTATATGGTGCGACCGCCGAGCAGATGCGGCGGCTGGAGGCGCTGGATATTCCCTTCGACGTCACGCCGGGCGTGCCGGCCTTCGCGGCCGCCGCCGCCGCCCTTCGCACCGAGCTTACGGTGCCGGAAGTCTGCCAGACGGTCATCCTCACCCGCACCGCCATGAAGTCCTCGTCCATGCCGGAAGGCGAGGAGCTTTCGACGCTCGCCAAGAGCGGGGCGACGCTCGCGATCCACCTGTCTGTCCGCAACATTCCGCATATCCAGCGTGAGCTTCTTCCCGTCGCGGCCTATGGCGAGGACTGCCCGGCGATCATCGCCTATCGCGTGGGCTGGCCCGACCAGGCCTTCATCCACGGAACGCTCGGCGATATCCATCGCAAGGCGCGGGAGGCGAAACTCACCCGCACGGCGCTGATCTTCGTCGGCCGGGGGCTTGGCGCGCGCGATTTCATCGATTCAAAGCTCTATGACGGCAATCACGTCCATGTCCTGCGCCCCAAGCGCAAGACGGCCGGCTGATCCTCCGATGTCCGGCCTCCTGATCGCGGCGCCCGCCTCGGGGGCAGGCAAGACCACCGTCACCCTGGCCCTCATCGCGGCCCTCGCTCGCTCGGGATTGACCGTTTCTTCGGCGAAGGCCGGGCCGGACTATATCGATCCCGCCTTCCATGCGGCTGCAAGCGGGCGCCCATGCGTCAATCTCGATCCATGGGCGATGCGGGCCGATCTTCTCAAGGCTCTCGCGGACGAGGCACGGGCGAACGGCGAAGCCTTCATCGTCGAGGGCGCGATGGGGCTGTTCGACGGCGCGGCGGACGGGACAGGTTCGCCCGCCGATCTGGCGCTCCTTCTCGGACTTCGGACGGTTCTCGTCGTCGACTGCGCGCGCCAGAGCCATTCGGTCGCAGCGCTCGTCTCGGGCTTTGCGGGCTTTCGGCCCAGCCTCTCGCTCGCGGGTCTCATCCTCAATCGCGTCGGGTCGGCGCGACACGAGATGCTTCTTCGCGAGGCACTCGATCCTCTCGGCCTGCCGATCCTCGCCTGCCTGCCTCGCAAGACGGGGCTTGCATTGCCGGAGCGCCATCTGGGCCTCGTCCAGGCGATGGAACACGGCGATCTCGGCGGTTTTTTCGGCGCGGCGGCCGACTGGTTCACGCCCCATGCCGATCTCGACGCGTTGAAGCGTCTCGCCCGGTCTTCCACCGGGGGCGCGGTTCGGGATCCGGCCCGTCTGCCGCCTCCTGGCCAGCACGTCGCGATCGCAAGGGACGCCGCTTTCGCCTTCACCTATCCGCATCTCCTCACGGGTTGGCGGGCGGCGGGCGTCGAACTCTCGTTCTTCTCTCCTCTCGGCGACGAGGCGCCGGCAGCCGATGCCGATGCGGTCTATCTTCCGGGTGGCTATCCCGAACTTCATGCGGGCCGCCTCGCGGCGGCGTCGAACTACCGACGGGGAATGCTTGTGGCCCGCGAGCGGGGCGCGCTGATCTACGGCGAGTGCGGAGGCTATATGGCCCTGGGTGAGGGGCTGGTGGACGGCGCGGGCGAACGTCACGCCATGCTCGGCTTTCTGCCGGTCGCAACGAGTTTCGCGGAGCGTCGTCTCACCCTCGGCTATCGCCGCGCCGAGCCCGTGAACGCGGCAGCACTGCCCTTCGCGGTGACGGGGCACGAGTTCCATTATGCGACGATCCTCGAACAGGCGAGCGATAGTCCGCTCTGGCGCATGGCGGATGCACGCGGCGCCGATCTCGGCACATGCGGGCACGTCCTGGGCAAGGTCTCGGGCTCGTTCCTCCATGTCATCGATCGGGCCTGCGAATGACGACGACCCCGGAAGGCTGCGCCGAACCGGTCTTCGCCCGCCATGGCGGCGCCCTCGATGCCGCCATCGCCCGCTATGGTGGCCGTCGCGAGGACTGGCTCGATCTTTCGACCGGCATCAATCCGAGGCCGGCCCCGCTGCCGGATCTCTCCATGGAGGCTTGGACCCGGCTGCCCGAACGCGGCATGGAGGAGCGGTTGAGAGAGGCCGCGCGCCGAGCCTATGGCGCGGGGAAGGAGGCCGGGATCGTCGCAGCGCCGGGCTCGCAGGCGATCATCTCGAATCTGCCATTCCTCTTTGCCCCGACATCCGTGGCGGTCCTCGATCCGAGCTACCGCGAGCATTCGGCGGCTTTCGCGGCGGCAGGTCACGATGTGAGGAGCTTCCACGGCCTTGCGGACATTCCGACGGACGCGCGGATCGTCGTCGTGGTCAATCCCAACAATCCCGATGGACGTCGCTTCGCGCCCCGCGAGCTTCTCGCGCTCCGCGAACGGCTCGCGAGCCGGGGGGGACTGCTCATCGTCGATGAGGCCTTCGCGGATGCGGAGCCCGATCTCAGCCTTGCCTCGCAGGCCGGGTGCGAGGGGCTTCTCGTCCATCGCTCCTTCGGCAAGTTCTACGGCCTCGCCGGGCTGCGGCTGGGCTTCGCCCTGACGACACGGACGCTTGCCGCACGGCTTGCCGAACGGCTCGGACCCTGGGCGGTGTCAGGACCGGCTCTTTCCATCGGCGCGTCCTTTCTCGAGGACGCGCCCCTCGGCGCGCGGCTGCGCGCCTCCGTCATCGACCAGGGGGAGCGCCGCGACGGCGTCTTCGCCCGATTGAACATCCCGATCCTCGGTCGGACCGCGCTTTTTGCGACGATCCGTCATGGGCAGGCGGGCCGGCTGCACGACGCACTCTGCCGCCGGCTGATCCTGACGCGGCCGTTCGACTATGCGCCCGACTGGCTGCGCATAGGCAACCCGCCGGGTCGAGGCGAGGCCGAACGGCTCGAAGAGGCGCTGGCCGAGGCACTGGCCGAACTTTCCGGACCCGCGCCGGATGACGAAGCCGGCCGCTTGCGCTAGAGCGTCGGGTCGAAGCGGTGGCCGCCGGCCTTCGGTCGCTCGGCCGGGCCTGAAAGTTCGGAAGCAAGCCTCGAGTGACGGGCTTCCGGCCTCACCTTTCGGCCGGAACCCAGCCGGCACTCGACCCGCAGGCCGGTCCGACGGCGGTGCCGCGATCGTAATTCAAGGAGATGTCATGTCCGCGTCCGGTCTTCCCTTCGACGATATCCGCGATCTCGTCGCAAACATGCCGAAGGCCGATCGAAAGGCCGTTCACGCCAAGCGAGAGCGCGAGGCGCAGCTGACCAAGCCGGCGGGCTCTCTCGGCCGTCTCGAAGACCTCTCCGAATGGGTGGCGTCCTGGCGCGGCTCGGCGACCATCCTGCGGCCCCTCGTGGCCGTCTTCGCCGGAACGCACGGCGTGACGAAGCAGAACGTCTCGCCCTATCCGTCCGAGGTCACCCAGCAGATGGTCTCGAATTTCGCGGCAGGCGGCGCGGCGATCAATCAGATCTGCGCGACCTACGATCTCGGACTGAAGGTCTTCGACCTCGCCCTCGAATATCCGACGGGCGATATCAGCGTCGAGCCGGCGATGGACGAGAAGACCTGCGCGGCGACGATGGCCTTCGGCATGGAGGTGCTGGCCGGCGATCCCGATCTTCTCTGCCTCGGCGAGATGGGGATCGGCAATACCACGATCGGCGCTGCCCTTTACTGCGCGCTGTTCGGGGGAGAGCCTGCCGAATGGGTCGGGCCCGGCACCGGCCTAGACGAAGAGGGCCTGCGCCACAAGGCCGAGGTCGTCGGCAGGGCGCTCGAAACCCACAAGGGCCATCTGCGCGATCCACTGGAGGCTCTGCGCAGGCTCGGCGGCCGCGAGATCGCGGCGATGGCCGGGGCGATCGTCGCCGCGCGCACCCAGCGCGTTCCGGTGATCATCGACGGGTTCGTCGCGACGGCGGCTGCGGCCGTCCTCTACAAGATGGACCCGTCCAGCCTCGACCACTGCCTGTTCGCCCACGTCTCGGCCGAGCCCGGCCACATGAAGGCGCTCGCCGCCATGGACAAGGTGCCGCTTCTGGCACTCGGCATGCGGCTGGGCGAGGGGACCGGGGCGGCGCTCGCCGCCGGCATCGTCAAGGCCGCGTGCCAGTGCCATACGGGGATGGCGACCTTCGAGCAGGCCGCCGTCTCCACAAAGGCCGGCTGATTCCGTCGCAGTCCGAACGAGACCGTCCCCGCCGCCGATCTCAGGTGCGCTTTGCGACCTCGTCCGGCATACGGGCCTTCAGCCATCCCAGGAGAGTATCGATCGCCGCATCGCGAATTGCGGCGATCTCGTTGAGGGTCTCGTGCCGCGCGCCTTCTGCGATCGTCAGCGTCACGTCGCTGCATCCCCGGTCTCCGAGGCGATCCGCCAGCCAGCGCATGGCCTCGCCATTGCCGGTCGCGGGGTCCTCTGTTCCGCCCAGAAGATGGATCGGCAGATGGGGCGGAAGGCGGGCGAGCCCTTCCTTCGACGAGCCGGCCTCGACCAGGGCGACGATGTCCTCGGCCATCGAGACGGTCGGCGTGAAGCCGCAGAGGGGATCGGCGATGTAGGCATCGACGCTCGCCGGATCGTGGGAGAGCCAGTCGAACTCGGTTCTCCTCTCCGGTACGGTCTTCGCCCATGCGTCGAACAGCAGCCGGCGGAAGAGAAGGCTCGCCACGTCGGATCCCTTCAGCGCCTTCTCGGCCTTGAGGGCGTAGCGGGAAGCGGAGAACTGCCAGCCGGTGCGGAAATCCGCATTCCAGATCGCGGCGCCGGCGACGTCCTTTCCGTGGTGCTGCACATAATTGAGGGCGATCAGCCCGCCCATGGAGTGACCGAAGACGAAGATCGGGCGACCGGGAACGGTCTCGCGGGCATGATCGAACACCGCCCGGCAATCGCGAACCACCTTCGACGCACCATCCCTGCGGGCAAACCGGCGTAGCGGAGCATCGGCGGCGCTCGTGGAGCCGTGGCCGCGATGGTCGTGGGCGAAGACGGCCAGGTCTTCCCCGGCGAGACGCGCGGCAAGGGCGCCATAGCGCCCGGCATGCTCGGCAAGGCCGTGGAAGACGATGACGACGCCTCTCGGCCGTTCGGGACCCCAGCGGTAGAGGTTCAGGGCAGCGCCCGTCGGGCTGTCGAGGGTCGAGACATTGGCGGAGATCATCGATTCGAACCTCTTCGCAACGGGTTCCGGACGTGGCTCTCATGGGAGTTCGAGGTCCGCATCGGCGCAGATGTCCGTCCGTGATCGCCCGTCATGCCCAGCGGAACGCGGCCTTGTCGACGGCTCGTGCTCCGAAGCGTTCCGTCCCCGTCGCGACACGGACGCCGCCCATGGCACCGTAGAAGTCGACGGCCCGGAGGTTCTCGGCGAGCGTCCAGACGAGAAAGCTGTCCAATCCATCGCGCGAGAGCCTGCGGCGCGCGGCGCCGAACAGGCGCCTGCCGAGGCCGACGCCCTGGAAGACGGGATCGAGATAGAGTTCGTAGATCTCGCCTTGGCCCGCAAGGGCAGCGGTCCGGTTCGGACCGAAGGTCGCGTATCCAACGGTCGTGCCGCCGAAGCTGCAGACGAGGACCTGTGCCCCCGCATGGATCGCGCGCGCCCACCAGGCCGTATCCCGCCGTGAGATCATCGCGTTGAGCTCGCGGAAGGGAATGATCCCGGTATAGGCCTGGCGCCAGGACGCAGCGTGGACGCGCTCGAGGCCCGCGCTATCCGTCTCGTCCGCCAGGCGGATATCCGTGACAGTGGTGGTCATTCCAGCCTGCAATTGCCCGGGAACGAAGGCGTTCGATACCCGGTCCGCTGAGGAGTGGTGCGAGTGTCTTCCTGACGGACAAACTGGTGCAGGGAGGTTTGAAAGTCCATCGCCCCTGTAACGTCTCAGCTTATCGGGGGAGGGTGGCGCCTCTTTGAGAATTACTGGTCTGACTAGTCTCGGATGAACGGGACTTGCCCAGGGACAGATGTCGAAGCGGCCAAAGCAGGCGACAAGAGAGTATGAAAATCGAAGCATTTGCTGCGCTGCACAACGAATAATTCACGAAATAGGACTTTCGCCGGCTTTACCTTTCCGGTCTTCCTCATGCTAATCATCGCAGTTGTCGAGTGGGAGGAATCTTAAATGAGTCAAACGAACAAACCGGGGGGCGCACACGATCGCAGTGCCGCCGCCTATTGGCGTGCGAATGTCAGGCTAATGGTTGGCTGCCTGATCGTCTGGGCGATCGTGTCGTTCGGCTTCGCGATCTTCTTGCGGCCGCTTGTCGCCGAAATCAGCGTCGGGGGAACAGATGTGGGATTCTGGTTCGCTCAACAGGGATCGATCCTCGTCTTTATCGCGCTGATCTTCTTCTATGCTTGGCGGATGGGCTCTCTCGATCGCAAGTACGACGTGGACGAAAAGTGATCGGAGTGGGGAGGTAAGCGCTATGGATCAATACTATCTGAATCTTCTTTTCGTCGGGGCGACCTTCGCCTTGTACATCGGCATCGCGATCTGGGCGCGGGCCGGGTCGACGGACGACTTCTACGCCGCCAATCGCGGCGTCCATCCGATCACCAACGGCATGGCGACGGCAGCCGACTGGATGTCGGCCGCGTCCTTCATCTCGATGGCCGGCATCATCGCCTTCAACGGCTACGACGCTTCGGCCTATCTCATGGGCTGGACGGGCGGCTACGTGCTTCTCGCACTGCTTCTTGCTCCTTATCTGCGCAAGTTCGGATCCTTCACGGTTCCGCAGTTCATCGGCGAGCGCTTCTATTCCAAGTCGGCCCGCCTCATCGGCGTTCTCTGCCTCATCATCGCGTCGGTCACCTACGTGATCGGGCAGATGACCGGCGTCGGCGTCGCCTTCTCGCGCTTCCTCGAAGTCTCGAACACCGCAGGTCTCCTGATCGGCGCGGCGGTCGTGTTCTTCTACGCGGTTCTCGGCGGCATGAAGGGCGTCACCTACACCCAGGTGGCCCAGTACGTCGTGCTGATCCTCGCCTACACGATCCCGGCGATCTTCATCTCGCTGCAGCTGACCGGCAACGTGATCCCGCCGCTCGGCCTGTTCTCCGACTTCCAGCAGTCGGGCCAGCCGATCCTCGCCACGCTGAACTCGGTGCTCGGCGATCTCGGCTTTGCCAGCTATACCGGCCAGCAGGACACGAACCTCAACCTGTTCCTCTTCACCCTGACGCTGATGATCGGCACCGCGGGCCTGCCGCATGTCATCATCCGCTTCTTCACGGTACCCAAGGTCTCGGACGCACGCTATTCGGCGGGCTGGGCCCTGGTGTTCATCGCGCTCCTCTACCTGACGGCGCCTGCCGTCGGCGCGATGGCGCGTCTGAACATCATCGATACGGTCTATCCGAACGGCGTCGGCGAACAGTCGCTCGCCTATGACGACCGTCCGCAGTGGATCAAGAACTGGGAGACGACGAACCTCATCGTCTTCGACGACAAGAACGGCGACGGCCGGATCCAGATCTACAACGACAAGAATCCGGACTTTGCGCCGCGCGCTCAGGAGCTCGGCTGGAACGGCAACGAACTCGAGGTGAACAACGACATCCTGGTTCTCGCCAATCCCGAGATCGCGAATCTCCCCGGATGGGTGATCGCGCTCGTGGCGGCCGGTGGTCTCGCGGCCGCTCTCTCGACCGCCGCAGGCCTGCTGCTCGCAATCGCCGGCTCCGTGTCCCACGATCTGGTCAAGGGCGCGCTCGCTCCGAACATATCGGAGAAGGGCGAACTGCTGACGGCGCGCATCGCCATGGCGATCGCCATCGCGGTGGCCACCTATCTCGGTCTCAATCCTCCGGGATTTGCGGCGCAGACGGTGGCGCTCGCCTTCGGCATCGCGGCTGCATCGATCTTCCCAACGCTGATGATGGGCATCTTCTCGAAGAGCATCAACAATTACGGTGCCGTCGCGGGAATGCTCGTCGGCCTCGTCACGACGCTGGTCTACATCTTCCTGCACAAGGGCTGGATGTTCATTCCCGACACGAACAGCTTCACGGATACCGACCCGCTGTTCCTTTCGGTCAAGTCGACCTCCTTCGGTGCGATCGGCGCCCTGTTCAACTTCGCGGCGGCGATCATCGTCTCGAAGATGACCGGACGTCCGCCCCAGCGGATCCAGGAAATGGTCGAGGCGCTTCGCGTTCCGCGCGGTGCATCTGCGGCGAGCGCGCACTAAGCTCTCGCCACCTCTGCGATCGCAGTGACAGGACGGTCCGCCCTAAGGGCGGGCCGTCTTCGTTTATCGGGCGCCAGATCGCGCCGGTGTCGTGCGGATTCTTCGGCTGGCCCGAAGCCGCGCGATGTGTCATCGAGCGCGAACGCGGCCATCCGGGTCATAAGAGGCGCATGCCTTTCCGGCCGCGATGGCCCGGTTCCTCAAAGACGCATCGGACGATCTGAGAACCCGGCACAGGTCCCGGTCCGATGCTTTCGATCCTAGGGAGCGACAGTTCTCATGCTCTTCGAACTCGTGGCGGCGATCACGCTCGCCCTCGGCATTGGCGGTCTCGCCTATGGCCTGCGCAGGATTTCCGGCGGCCGTCTGCCGAAGACGGTGATCCCCGTCGCAGCCGCGCTGGCCCTCGTCGCCTTCGCGATCTGGGGCGACTATTCCTGGGCGTCCCGTACTGCGTCCGCTTTGCCCGCGCGCGTCGTGGTCGTCGACGAACTGGGCGAATCGAATGTCTGGCGTCCCTGGAGCTATCTCTTTCCCGTCACCGAGCGCCTGGTCGCTCTGGATGAGGGAAGCGTGCGCCCGGAGGCGAACGATTCCGGCCTCGTGCGCGCGGATCTCTACTTCATCGAGCGGCGGCAGGCGGCGCGCAAGAGCACGATCTCGGTCGACTGCGCCTCGCCTCGATCGCCCGCAGGCGAGACTGCGGCAGATGGGCGGCTGATCCAGGCGATCTGCGACAAGGCCGCCTCGTCAGCCGGCACCCAGAACGATTAGCCAGCCGCTGAGGGTGATCACCGAAAGGATGGTCGACAGGAGGATGGTCGTCGCGGCGAGCTTCTCGCCCGTGCCGAAATAGGCCGCGAAGAGATAGGCGTTGACGCCCGCAGGCGCTGCCGCCGTCAGCACCGCGCCCTTCAGCCAGAGATCGGTCAGCCCGAGTTCGAGGCCGATGATCCAGACGAGCCCCGGCTGCACGATGAGCGAGATGACGGCGATGCAGGACGCGGAGAGAAGATCGCCCTTCAGGCCGTAGCGCGTCAGCGACATTCCGAGACTAAAGAGCGCAAGGGGGCCTGCGGTCGATCCGACGAGCCGCGTGATCTCGTCGAAATGGCCCGTCAGCGGCAGGCCGGTGAGGCGCCAGACGAGGCCGAGGACGATGCCGATGATGATCGAGTTCGTGGCAAGGTTGCGTCCCGTGCGCCGCGCGATGTCGAGAAGGCTTGCCGGGCTCTGCTCGGGCCCGGTCTCGGTGCGCCTGTCGAGATGGATGGCGCGCTCGACCATGAGGGTCGAGGCGATCATCATCACCGGCAGATGGATCGCGACGATGACGAGGAGCGGCTCGAGGCCGGCATCTCCGTAGGCGCGTTGCAATGTCGGCAGCGCGACGAAGATCGTATTGGCGAAACTCGCCGAGATCCCGGCGATGACGCCCGTGCGATGATCGGCCTTCGCGACCCAGCGAACGATGACGGTTCCAAGGGCCCAGGCGATGGCGACAGAACTGAAATAGGCGATCCACAGGGTCAGCGGATTGGCATCCCCGAACGAGGCCTGGGAGAGCGAGCGGAACAGGAGGCACGGGACGGCGACGACGAAGACGAATTGCGCGAGCGCGCGGCCGACCTCTTCGCTCAACAGCTTCACCCGCCCGGCAATGTAGCCGATGGCGATGAGCCCGAAGACTGGAACGATGATGTCGAGGATGGTCTGCATTCGGACGGAGCGCCGGTGTCGATGATGCGTCCGCGATAGGCGTTCCCACGCCGGGTTGCAAATTTAAGGCAGTGAAGGCCCCGGTCATTGCGTCCGCCGGAGCTCTCACGCGGAAGCTGGGGCAGGGGAGGCGCGGGGGACACGCGAAAGCGGGGAGGCGAACTCGGTGCATCGCTGGCCAGGGCTCTGGCACCATCCGATCCCTTCTGATAGCGCTGCAGCGGGTGGCCGTCCTGCCTGGGCCCCCGGAGCCCCGGACCCGTTCTGCGGAGCCCGTGAGCGGCTCCGGTTTTGTGAAGACGCATCGGATGGTCGGAAAACGGGGCCTGTTTTCCGGTCCAATGCTCTGGGAGCTTCGATCATCGCCCGTTTTCTCTGGCTCTTCCCGCCGCTCTTCGTGCTTTTGTGGTCGACCGGCTTCATCGGCGCGCGCTATTCCATGCCGCATGCCGAGCCGTTCACCTTCCTGGCGATGCGCTTCGCTCTGGCTTTGGTCGTCCTCGTCGCTCTTGCCCTCTCCTGCGGCGTCGGGCTGCCGCGCGGACGGGCCGCGTTCCACTCGATGGTGGCGGGTGCCCTCATTCACGGCGTCTATCTCGGCGGTCTGTTCTACGCCATCCGTCATGGTCTCAATGCCGGCATCGCCGCGCTGATCGTCGGCCTGCAGCCGGTCATCACGACCATGCTGGCGGGGCTCTTTCTCGGTGACAGGATCGAGGCCCGCCATCTTGCCGGCCTTGCGCTCGGGCTTTGCGGCATCGCCCTCGTCGTCTCGCCGAAGCTCGGCTCCGGCGGCGATCTTGGATTTCAGACGCTCGCTCCGGTCTTCGCGGCCGCCTTCGGCATCTCCATCGGAACGATCTGGCAGAAGAAGTTCGCCAGCGGGCTGGACCTTCGAGCGGGAACCGCGCTGCAATATTGCGGGGCGCTCGTCCCGACGCTGGCGCTCGCCTTCCTCCTCGAAACAGGGGAGGTCGACTGGACGGGAGAACTGGTCTTCGCCCTCGTCTGGCTGACGCTGGTCCTGTCGATCGGCGCGATCTTTCTGATGATGGTGCTGATCCGCGAGGGTGCCGTCTCGTCCGTCGCATCGCTGATGTATCTGACGCCGGGCGTCACCGCCGTCATGGCCTACTGGCTGTTCGACGAGAGGTTGACGGCGGTGCAGCTTGCGGGCCTCGTCCTGGCGGCCCTCGGCGTCGCGGTGTCCACCCGGCGCTGGACGCGCCGGCAGGTGCCTCCGACCGCCTGAGGCGTCCGGCCGTGCCGGCCTCATCGGCTCAATAGGCCCCGTCGGTCTTCCGCAGCATGCTGATCGGGGTCATCACGAGGATGTAGAGGTCGAGCCTCAGGGACCAGTTCTCGATATAGTAGAGGTCGTGCTCGAAGCGCATCTTCAGCTTCTGCGGCTGGTCGATCTCGCCGCGCCAGCCCTTGATCTGGGCCCAGCCGGTGATGCCGGGCTTCACCTTGTGGCGACCGAAATAGCCGTCGACGATCTCGACGAAGGTCTCGTTCTGGCTGGACTGGGCCCGGAGCGCATGGGGACGCGGCCCGACCAGGGAGAGTTCGCCGCGCAGCACGTTGAACAGCTGCGGCAGCTCGTCGATCGAGGTCTTGCGGATGAAGGCGCCGACGCGGGTCACCCGATCGTCGTTCCGGGTGACGATGCGCTTGCCCTCCGGATCGGTGAACTCGTGCTTCAGGGAACGGAACTTGAAGACCTCGATGGTCTGGTTGTTGAAGCCGTGCCGTTTCTGGCGGAAGATCACCGGACCGCGTGAATCGAGCTTCACCGCCAGTGCCGTAAGGGCGAGGAGAGGCGAGAGGGCGAGGATCGCCAGGACAGCGAAGGCGATGTCGAAGATCCGCTTGGCGATGAGATCCCAGTCCGCCAGCGGCCGATCGAGGATGTCGATCATCGGCATGTCGCCGATGAAGGAGTAGCTGCGCGGCCGGAAGCTCAGTTCGCTCGCATGGGCCGAAAGGCGAATGTCGACGGGCAGGACCCAGAGTTTCTTCAGAAGCGCCAGAAGGCGCTGTTCGGCCGTCAGCGGCAGGGTGACGATCAGCATGTCGATGCGCGTTCGCCGCGAGAAGGTGACGAGTTCGGGGATCGTGCCGAGCTTGGGATAGCCGGCGACGATCGGCGGAGACCTCCGGTCGTCGCGGTCGTCGAAGATGCCGCAGATGCGGATGTCGGAGCCGGGATCGGCTTCGAGGCCGCGGATGAGCTTTTCGGCATTGCCGCCACCGCCGACGATGACCGCGCGCCGCTCCATGCGGCCGTCCCGGGCCCATCGGCGGATCTGGGAGCGCAGCAGGATGCGCAAAGCGAGAAGGGAGACGATGCCGCCCAGCGCCCATCCGCCGAAGAAGATCCGCGAATGGACCGCGTCCTCGTAGATGAAGAAGACGCTCGTCGTCATCGCCGCGACGATGCCGACCCAGGTCGCCGCGATGCGCCATAGCGAAAGCGGGGATCGCTTGAGGAAGGCGATCCTGTAGCCGCCGGCCATTTCGATCGCCGCGATGGCGGCGAGGGGGCCGAGAACGATCATCAGGGCGTAGGACGTGATGAACGGTGTCGCGAACTCCACCCTGAAGCCAAGCAGGAGGATGCCCACGAGAACGAGCGCCGAAAACTCGGCGAGCCGCAGGTAACCGCTGAGGAGGCGTGGGGTGATGAAGTCCGTGCGGTAATGATCCGCAATCCGCGCGGCCAGGGCGTTCAACTCCGCCTGTTCCGCGTCGACCTCCTTGCGGGCCGGACCGGGCGTCTGGTCCTTCAGCCTGCTCAGGTCGTCTACGAGTTCGATCTGGCTCATCGCATGTCCGGTCGCACTGATCGGAAGCGGCGCACCGAATGGGCGTCCATGCGCAGCGCGCTTCCTCTTCGGCCCAACTATACGGTTGCCTGACTAAGAAAGGATCAATGCGCGCTCAACGGATGTCTGCAACGGGTCGAAAAGTCCGGATCCCGGCGGCAGGACGCTCCCCGGTCCCGCCCTCGGGTCAAGCCGCGAAGGCGCGCCGGACCGGCTTGTTCGGAAGGCGGACCGCGACGATCGTGCCCTCGCCGAAGGTCGACGCGATCTTCAGGCGTCCGCCCTGCAGTTCGGTGAGGGAGCGGGCGATCGCGAGACCGAGACCGGTTCCCTTCTTGGTGCGGGTCCACTCGCTCTCGGTCTGCTCGAAGGGCTTGCCGATCGTCTTCAGGTGCTCTCTGGCAATTCCCTCGCCCCGATCGGTGACGCTGAGATGGATCGCGCCGCCGCGCTCCCTGACGCAGATCCGGACCGTGCCCCCGTCCTCGCTGAACTTGACCGCGTTCGAGACGAGATTGGTCATGATCTGGATCAGCGCGCGGCGATCAGCATAGACGTTCAGCGTCTCCGGCTGTTCGATGGCGACGGTCACGTTGTGCTTGCCAGCGGTCGCCTCCACCATGCGCGCGCTCTCGTCCACGGCTTCGGACAGGTTGAACACCTGGCGCAGGATCGTCGTGCGTCCGGACTCGATCTTCTGCATGTCGAGGATGTCGTCGATCAGCTGCAGGAGGAAGGAGCCGCTCTCGTAGATGTCGTTCGCGTAGCCGGCATATTTCTCGCAGCCGATCGGTCCGAGGATGCCCTGCCGCATGATGTCGGAGAAGCCGAGGATCGCGTTGAGCGGCGTGCGCAGCTCGTGGCTCATATTGGCGAGGAACTTGGTCTTGGCGCAGGACGCCGCCTCGGCGCGGTTCTTCTCCCTGCGGAAGCTGAGATTGAGCTCCTCGAGCTGCTCGGCCTTCAACTCGGCGTCACGCTGCGTCTCGCTCAGCGTGTGGATCGCGTCCGTGAGCCGGCGTTCGGACTCGTGCAGACGGGCCTGATGCATCTTCAGCTTGGTGATGTCTGCGCCGATGGCGATGAAGCCCTCCTGGGTCCGCCTCTCCGACAGAAGCAGCCACCGGCCATCGGCCATCTTGATCTCGTAGGCGCTGTCGGCACCGTTCGAGGTGCGTCCGGTCAGGGGATGGCTCTCGATCGGTCGACGCGAGCGGGTCATGACCTCGGCGAGGTGGGTCCCGGGCTTCGTGTCGGCTTCCGAAAGGCCGAAGACGGCGCGGTAGTTCGAATTGGCGAGCACGATCTTGTCGTCGTTGTCGCACAGGACGAAGGTCTCGGGAATGTTCTCGATGGCGTTGTGAAGCTGCTGGTGGGCCTGACGCGTCCGCTCCGAGAGCTCCTGCTGTTCGCTGACATCGGCGACCACGCCTACGAGATGACGCTCGCCATCGGCCTTCACGGTCGCTTCGGCTCTGGCCCTGAACCACAGATAGTGACCGTTGTGATGGCGCAGGCGGAAGGTCTGGTCGAAGCTCGATCCCTCACCGGCGAGGATCCGGTGCAGCTTGTTCATGACGCTTCTGTCGGACGGATGCAGACGGTCGCGGAACTCGCTCAATCCGATGCGCGAACCGTCCGCCTTCAGGCCGAGAAGGGTGTGGACCGATCCGGAAAGCTGGAGCTGCCCGCCGGTCACGTTCCAGTCCCAGATGCCGGAATGCCCGAGGACGAAGGCGGTGTCGACGAGATCGCGCTGCTCCTGATAATCGGCCTCGATCTCCGCGGCGCGGGCGGCCTGCTGGTAGAAGGCCAGGATGAGAGCGAGGAGGACGAGGCTCGTGAAGGTAAAGAGCGAGACGTTGATCGCGAGGGACTTGCGCCAGCCCGTCATGGCGGCGCTGTCGATCTGAACGATCGTCGCGAGGCCGAGATCTGCGGCGAGGCTCATGGAGGCGGTGCTGACCGGCTCCTCGTCGAAGATGCCGGCGATGACGGCATCCCCGCGCCCGAACTGAATGGCGCTCGGGGAAAGGCCGAGGGTCGAGACGAGATCGGAGCCGATGAGATATTCGTATCCGACACTCGTCGCCTTGATGGCGCCGTCCGTGCCGCTGATGACGACGAAGCGCCCCGGCACCATGAGGTCGGCCGGCAGGCGGCTCGTCACAAGGATGTCGAGGGGCGAGGCCTCGGCCTCGTCGCTCGAAAGCGCGTGGCTCTCCGCCGCGATATAGCGGGCGCCCATCTTCAGGTCGCGGTCCACGTCGCTCTCGACGGTCGAATGATGTTCGGCCAGGGCCCCGAAGCGGATGAGCGCGACGAGGACCAGAAAGCCGATGATGAGGACCGGGATGCCGCGTCGGCGGAAAGGAGCGGAGCGCACGCTCATGTCGTGAAGAGAGCGAAGGGAAAGCTCTTGTCGACTCAAAACTGCGAACTTGTCGGAGAGGAAGGTCCGAAATTTGGACAACAAATCCCCTGCCGACGCGATGATCGCGTCTGCGCGCATATGAAGTTTCCTCGTAGCCGCACTGCTGATTCGCAAACGCCACATCCGCGAACCAACAAGATATCAACAGACGCGAATCAGTTTGTCCACAAGATCGATTTGGTTAAATTTTTCTTCACTGAACTTGACATTGTCAGCCAAGGGTTCGTTCCAAGATGTCCTTAAGGTCTTTCGAAAGCTGTGGCATTTTGGCCATGTTCGAGAGGGTCGCTTCGGCTTTCCCCCTGCGGCCGGACTCCAGCATTCGCCATGTTCTGAAGGCGGTCGCCATCCGCGCCGCGATCTGTGGATTGATCGCGTCGAGTTCCAGAAGGCGCTCGGCGAACCACGCATAGCCTTCGCCGTCGGGCCGGTGAAACGCGGTCGGATTCATGCCCGCGAGGGAGCCGATCAGGGATCGTGCGCGGTTCGGGTTCTTCAGCGTGAAACGCGGGTGCGCGGCAAGCTCGCGGATGCGATCGAGCGTCGCCTCGCCCGGCGCTGCGGCCTGGAGCGCGAACCACTTGTCGAGGACGAGCGGGTCGTCCTCGTAGCGTTCGTAGAAGCGATCGAGCGCCTGCCGGGTTCTCTCATGCCCGGGAAAGCGGAAGACGAGGATCGCGAGCGCCCCCTGGCGATCGGTCATGTTCGTCGCCTCTTCGAAGCGCTGGAAGGTGCGTTCGGGATCGCCATCGGCGACGGTGACGAATCCGAGCGCCGCATTCGCGAGCGCCCGCCGTCCGGCGCTCTCGGCATCGGGCGAAAACGCCTCGTCCGCGGGCGCGATCGCGATCAGTCGCTCGAAAACCGCACGGCCGCGCTCGGCGATGGCACTGCGGGCGTTGAGACTGGTCTCGTAGATCCGGCTCGGATCGATATCCTTGCCGATGAGCCGGGCGATGTCGGTCTCGGCCGGCAGAGCGAGCACCTGCGCGCGGAAGGCGGGATCGAGATCGTCGTCGCCGGCGGTTTCGACGATCGCCCTGATCAGTTCGTCCCCGAGCGGATCCTCGGCAATGGGCCCCGTGCCGCCCGCGGCCGAGGCGAGACGCTCGCCGAGAAGGTCGTTGAGGATGCGCCAGCGATTGAAGGGGTTCGGATCGAGGCGGGCAAGGGCCAGCCGGTCGCTCTCGGGCTGATCGTGGACGAGGGTGACGGGCGCCGAGAAATCGCGCAGCACCGACAGGTAGGGGCGGCCGCCGACCTTCTCGAAGACGAAACTCTCCTCGGCCTCCTGAAGACGGATCACGTCGTCCCGGATGTCGCCGCCCGCCGCCGGCACCAGCGGACGGTCCTCGCCGTCGGGTCCGACGAGCCCGATCCTGACCGGCATCATCACCGGCTTCGTTCCGGTCCTCGCCGCGCCCTGCTTCAGGGATTGGGAGAGGGTCACGGTCATGCTGTCGGCCGACGCGTCGTAGCGTTCCGAAACCGTCAGCGTCGGCGTTCCCGCCTGCTCGTACCAGAGGGCGAAGGTGGAGAGATCCGTCCCGCTCGCATCCTCGAAAACCTTCACGAAGTCTTCGATCGTCGCGGCGTCGCCGTCATGGCGTTCGAAATAAAGGTCCATTCCGGCGCGGAAGTCCTCGGGACCGAGGAGCGTCGCGATCATCCGCACCAGTTCGGCACCCTTGTCGTAGACGGTCGCCGTGTAGAAGTTGTTGATCTCGCGATATTCGCTGGGCCGCACCGGATGCTGGAGCGGGCCCTGGTCCTCGGGGAACTGCATGCTCTTCAGCCGGCGCACCGAGCCGATGCGCTGGACCGTGCGCTCGCGCTCGTCCGCGGAGAATTCCTGATCGCGGAACACCGTCAGGCCTTCCTTCAGGCAGAGCTGGAACCAGTCGCGGCAGGTGATGCGGTTGCCGGTCCAGTTGTGGAAGTATTCGTGGGCGATCACCGTCTCGACGCCCGCATAGTCCTGATCGGTCGCGGTGTCGGGGTCGAGCAGCACGTATTTGTGGTTGAAGACGTTGAGACCCTTGTTCTCCATCGCCCCCATGTTGAAGTCCGAGATCGCGACCACATTGAAGACGTCGAGATCGTATTCGCGCCCGAAGCGCCGCTCGTCCCAGGCCATCGAGCGTTTCAGGGCATCCATGGCGTAGCCGGCCTGATGGGAGCGGCCCTTGTCGGTGAAGATGCCGAGGGTGACGTTTCGCCCGCTCGCGGTGGTGAAGCTGTCGCCGACCCGCTCCAGATCGCCCGCGACGACCGCGAAGAGATAGGACGGCTTGTTGAACGGATCGTCCCAGACCGCGAAATGCCGGCCGTCCGGCAGGTCGCCGGTCTCGCCGGGATTGCCGTTCGAGAGGAGAACCGGAGCCGCCTCCTTCGAAGCCTCGATCCGCACCGTGTAGGGAATGAGGACGTCGGGGCGGTCGTAGAAATAGGTGATGCGGCGGAAACCTTCGGCCTCGCATTGGGTGCACCAGATGCCGTTCGAGCGGTAGAGCCCCATCAGCTTGGTGTTTTCCTCCGGCACGATCCGGGTGCCGATGTCGAGGAGGAACTCCCCGGAGGCGGGAAGATTGCGGATGGTCAGGCGATCGGGCGCGGCGTCGTAATCGCTGTCCGGGATCGTCCGGCCGTCGAGCTTCAGGAAGGTGAGGTTCAGTTCGTCGCCGTCGAGCACGAGCGGGGCGTCGCTCGCGGTGCCCTGCCGCCGCTCGAGACGTATCTGGCTCTCGATTTCGGCCGAGCCCTCGAACAGACGGATGGTCAGGTAAACGCCCTTGAAGACGAAATCCGTCTGCGAATAATTCTTCAGCTTCACGGTCTGTCCGGTCTCGGTGCGCAGCATGGCGGGGTCCTTTTTCCTCTGGTCCCCTAGTTAGATAGGCCCGCACCATTTGCAATTTGGCCGGCCGATTGGGATAGGAACGGACGGCATCCCGGTGGCGTCCACACCCATAGGGTGACGATCCAGCATCGCATACGAAGGCCGATGACCCATGCAGCAAGGCTCGACGGACGACGACAGGCCGGTCTTCGGCGTTTGCCTGAAACTTCTCTCGATCCTGTCCTTCGTGGGCATGCAGACCGCCATCAAGCTGGCGGGTTCCGGCGTGCCCGCCGGCGAGATCGTGTTCTTCCGCTGCTTCTTCGCCTTGCTGCCGGTGCTTCTCTATCTCGCCTGGCTCGGCGATCTGAAGACCGCGTTCCGCACGAACGACATCAAGGGCCATGTGCTGCGCGGCATCGTCGGCGTCGCCTCCATGGGGCTCGGCTTCTTCTCGATCACCCGGCTCGCCTATCCCGAATGGACGACGATCAACTATGCGACGCCGCTCATCACGGTGGTCTTTGCCGCGCTCTTCCTCGGCGAGGTGGTGCGCGCCTATCGCTGGACGGCGGTCGCCATCGGCCTCGTCGGTGTCGCCGTCGTCACCTTGCCGAATTTCAGCGTCGCGGGACGGGACATGGGCGGGGTCGAAGGCCTCAGCGTGCTCGCCGCGATCTTCTCGGCCGTCTTCGCCGCGATCGCGATGATCCAGGTGCGCCGGCTCGCCCAGCGCGAAAAGACGGCCACCATCGTCCTGTTCTTCATGGTCGCCGCGAGCATCATCTCGCTCTTCTCGTTGCCCTTCGGATGGGTCGTGCCGACGCCGGAACAGGCGGTCCTCCTCGTCATCGCCGGTATTCTCGGAGGCATCGGCCAGCTTCTCCTGACGGCCGCCTATCGCTTCGCCGACACGTCCACCATCGCACCCTTCGAATATTCCTCTCTCATCCTCGCGATCCTCATCGGGGCGACGGTCTTCGGCGAGGTCGTCGCCGTATCGACCATCCTCGGCGGCGCCATCGTCGTGCTGGCCGGTATCTCCATTATCTGGCGCGAGAGCCAGCTCGGCCTGAAGCGGCGCAAGGACCGCCAAACCCGCACCTTCTGACAAGCCCGGGAGAGATCATGCCTCCGGGTGCTTCGTCCTGATATCGGCGAGGACTTCGAGATCAATCCGCGCATCGTCGCGGATCCGGTTGTCGTAGTTTTCCTCGCCCATGAAGCGGGCCATCGCCGCGATCTCGGCCTCCTTCCATTCCGCCCCCTCGGACGGCCGGGACAGAAGACCGGTCCTCGAAAGGAGGCGTTTGAGATAGGCGGCGGTCCCGGCGTCGATCGGGACGACATCGCTCTCGTTCGACGGGAAGAAGGAAAGCTTGTGCAGCCGGTAGCAACGGGCAAGTTCCTCGATCGGCTGGAGATGGTCGTAGATCTGGATGTCGACGAGCCGGCCCGCCCGTCCGGCATAGGCCGTGCCCGCCTTGACGACGAGGACGCCGGCCGCCTGCTGTCCGCGCATCTCGCCACCGGCGTCCCGGCCTGCCGCAAGTGCCGAGACGAGACGTTCGGCAAGGTCGCCGGTGCCCGTCTCGAAACGCTCGATCATGGCATCCAGAACCCTGTCATTGGTCAGGGAATTGCCGATCGCGACACTGTTCTCGCCTTCTGCGCCGCCACTTTCACCGCGCCACGTCGCGATGCTCTTCCCGGTGAAATGCGCTTTTGCGCCATTGAGGCCCATCACCGCGATCTGGCGACAATGGTCGTCGTCGTCCTTGTTGGAAAGGACGCCGATGACGCCTGCCGGATCGAGGCCGAGGCGCAGAAGTTCCAGCCCGTCCTCGCCGTGATCGGGATTGCCGAAGGCCTGGGTATGGACGATCCCGCAGCGGGCATCGCCATGAAGGACGAGGGAGGCGACACCTGGAAATTTCGATTGCACCGCGCCGCCGACCGCACCGGTTTCGGGATCGCGGCCGATGATGGAATAGGTCATGGGGTCGTGCTCCGAAGATGTCGCGTGAGGATTGCGGCCGCACGGGGCGGCACGTTCCGATCATCTGGCACGATGCGGCGGGTCGGCAAACGACGAGGGACGCGAACGAGGCGTCTGGAACGCTCCGATCAGATCTCGTCCGCGACGAAGGCGCGGATCAGATGGTGGGCGATGGCGAGCGGCGGGGGAACGACGAGACCATCTGCATGACGCCCTTCGATCATCGCCTTCACCTCGTCTCGCCCGAACCAGCGGCAGGCCTCCAATTCGTTCGAATCGAAGCGGATCTCGGTGGTGGCCGCGAGTGCGACGAGGCCGAGCATGAGATTGCCCGCGAACGGCCAGGGCTGGCTGCACAGGTAGTGCACGGAGGCGATCTCGACCCCGGCCTCTTCCCGGGTCTCGCGCCGCACCGCCGCCTCCAGCGTCTCCCCCGCCTCCACGAAACCGGCAAGGCAGGACCAGGACTTTTCGGGAAAATGCGGCTGGCGGCCGAGGATGCAGCGCCCCGCACCGTCGTGGATCAGCATGATCGACACCGGATTGATGCGGGGAAAGACGATGTCGCCGCAGCGCGTGCAGCGCCGGCTGGCTCCGGCCGCCTCGCTGACGGTCTCCCCGCCGCACTGGGCGCAGAAATGGTTCGACCCGTGCCACAGGAGGAGATGCTGGGCCTGGGCGAGACGCCCTTCGGTTTCCGGTTCGAGATTGCCTTGGGCCGCAAGCGAACGCAGGTCGATGATCTTGATGTGGTCGGGCGGATCGAGATCGGGGAGGGCACCCACCGCGATCACCGGCCGCTTCTCGCCGTCATGGCCGAGAAGCACGGTGTCGGGGTTCGCCAGATCGGCGAACCGGGTCGCCTCTTCCATCGAGAAGCCGGGCTGCGGCGCATCGCCCGTCACGGCACACAGGAAGCCGGTGGCCGCGCGCACGAAGACGATCGCATTCGGATCCGCCAGCGCTTGCGCCAGCGTCTCGGGGCCACGCGTCTCGCTCTCCCGGTCGAGGCTGTTGGTGGCAAAGCCGAGCGGCGGGGTCGAGGCTTCGGTCGGGGTCTTGAAGAGGCTGGTCATAGGGGAAAGACGGCCTTCACGAGATCGTCGATGAATGCGTCGGCGACGCCCGGCTCGTAGGCGACCGCCTCGCCGAAACCCCAGACGGGCCCGGGCCAGTTCGCGTCGCCCGACGATCGCGCGACGATGTGGGCATGCAGCTGCGGCACCATGTTGCCGATCATCGCGATGTTCAGCTTGTCGCAGCCGGTGAGGGCCTTGAACGGCTTGGAGACGAGGCCGAGCTCAAAGGTCAGCATGGTCTGGTCGAGCCCCGTCATGTCGTGAAACTCGACCGTATCGGGTCTCCTCGGGACGAGGATCAGCCAGGGCCAGCGGGAATCGTTGATCAGACGCAATTCGCACAGACCGAGCGTCTTGACCGGCAGGGAGTCGGCCGCGAGGCGCGGGTGCAACTCGAATGGCGTCGGCTTGGTCGTCATCGTCTTCCTGTTTTCCATCGGCCCCGCCTTGCAATTAGGGCACCCATCGGCGATATGGAGCCCGGGAGGTTGGTGGTGGACGAGCCACTCGCCAACCGGGTCAGGTCCGGAAGGAAGCAGCCCCAACGAGCCAGGCACGGGTCATCGTGCCAGCCTCCCACCCTTCATCCCCTCGACGACAGATCTGCGTCCGTCGCCCGGCAGGCCGCCCGGTGACGGAAAAGATCCGTTTCGTCGCAAGTCGATCGGTGGAGGGTTGCGCCTGCGGCCGCAAGGCCGCACAAGACGAGCCTTGAGAGATCGCCTGCCACTCCGGGAGCTGTCCGTTTCGATGACCGTCCTTCGACCCCGAGCGTTGCCGTGCGACCAGTGGACGAGGCAGGGGAGCGGCATCTGCCGCCCGGCGGTCCGCCCGTGAGCGAGATCGAGACGAAAGCCCCCCAGGCCGAGGCCTACAGGGTCCTCGCCCGCAAATATCGCCCCCATTCCTTCGCCGATCTCATCGGCCAGGATCCGATGGTCCGCACGCTCACCAACGCCTTCGAGACCGGACGCATCGCCCAGGCCTGGATGCTGACCGGTGTGCGCGGCGTCGGCAAGACCACGACGGCCCGCATCCTCGCCCGCGCGCTGAACTACGAGACCGAGACGATCCACCAGCCGACCATCCACATGAACGAGCCGGGCATCCACTGCCAGGCGATCATGGAGGGGCGCCATGTGGACGTGGTGGAGATGGATGCCGCCTCCCATACGGGCATCGACGACATTCGCGAGATCATCGCCCAGGTGCGCTACCGGCCGGTTTCGGCGCGCTACAAGGTCTACATCATCGACGAAGTCCACATGCTGTCGACCCAGGCCTTCAACGGGCTCCTGAAGACGCTCGAGGAGCCGCCGGAGCATGTGAAGTTCGTCTTCGCGACGACCGAAATCCGCAAGGTGCCCATCACCGTTCTGTCGCGCTGCCAGCGCTTCGATCTGAGGCGCGTGGAGGCGGGTGTCCTCATCGGCCATCTTAAGGCGATCGCGCAGAAGGAGAATGTGGAGATCGAGGACGACGCGCTTCGGCTCGTCGCGCGTGCTTCGGAAGGCTCGGTGCGCGATTCCCTGTCCCTGATGGACCAGTCGATCGCCCACGGCGCGGGAGCGGTGACGGCGGGCGCCGTCCGCGACATGCTGGGTCTGGCCGACCGGGTGCGCATCATCGATCTCTTCGAGACGGTGATGCGGGGCGATGCGGGCGCCGCTCTCGCCGAACTGCGCGATCAGTACACCGTCGGAGCCGATCCCGCGATCGTGCTCGGCGATCTCGCCGATTTCACCCATCTCGTCACGACGCTGCGCTATGCGCCCGAAGCGGCGGAGGATGCGGTGCTCTCGCCCGACGAAGCCCAGCGGGGCCTTGCCTATTCGAAGAGCCTGTCGGTCCGTACCCTCGGTCAGGTCTGGCAGATGCTCCTGAAGGCGATCGAGGAGACCCGCAACGCGGATTCGCCCCGGCAGGCGGCGGAAATGGCGCTGATCCGCATCGCCCACGCCGCCGATCTGCCCTCGCCGGACGATCTCCTGCGTCTCCTGAAGACCGGCGAGACCGGCGCTCTGCCGGGGCCGCGAGCCGCGTCAGCCGACACCGCGGCGAAAGGTGGCGGGGAGGGGCCCGCTGGGTCCATGGTTGGTTCGACCGGCTTCTCGCGGATCGGCTCGCATTCGCAAGCGGTCGCAAAGACGGGTTCCGAAGCCCCTGAACCCGAGGCCGGGCCGGGCAGGCAGGCGGTGTCCGCGGCGGCGGGCGGCGCGGGCGGCGCCCAGAATGCCAGAGCGACGGCCCCGCGCGCGGTGTCGGCTTCGCCTTCCGCCTCTCTCGCATCGTCCGCCCATCCCGTGCGTGCGCCGCTCTCGCTCGCGACGAGCTCCATGCCGCAGATGGCGAACCAGACGCGCCGCGAGACCGCACCCGATCCCGGCTTGCCCGAGGTGCGGATCGCGAGCCTCGCCGACCTCGCCGATCTTGCGAAGGACAAGCGGGATTCGCGCCTGGAAGCCTGGGTGCGCCGCTATGTGCGCCTCAAGTCCATCGGCGACAGGCGGCTCGAGATCGGCGTGACCGAGGAGGCGCCCGAGGCGCTCGCGGGCGAGCTGACGCGCAAGCTGCACGAATGGACCGGCGCCCGCTGGTCGGTCACCGTCTCGGGCGGCGTGGAGGGGGCGACATTGGAGGAGGCGCGCGCCGAAAAGCGGCGCAATCTTCTGCGCGATGCCGAACTCGATCCGGCCGTCGCTGCCGTGCTGAAGGCGTTTCCCGGCGCGAAGATCGCCGATGTGCGCCTTCGCGAGGACATGATGGCGGAAGAGGCCGCCGCCGACCTCGTCGACGGCATTCCCGAGGGCGGGCCCGACATCGAAGCCTATCCCGAACATTATTTCGGTCTGGACTCCGGGCTCGACGATGACGATATCGGCACGAACGACGACGACAACGATGACGACGAGGACAGGTGATCCCCGATGAAAGACATGATGAACCTCATGAAGCAGGCGAAAGCCATGCAGGAGAAAATGGCGGGTCTCCAGGAGGAGATGGCGGCCATGGTGGTCACCGGTCAGTCCGGTGGCGGCGTCGTGTCGGTCACCCTGTCCGGCAAGGGCGAGATGACGGGCGTCTCGATCGATCCGTCGCTGATCAAACCCGAAGAAGCCGACATTCTCGAGGATCTGTTGGTCGCGGCCCATGCCGATGCCAAGACCAAGCTCGATGCCGCCATGCAGGAGAAGACCCAGGAAATGACCGCCGGGCTCAATCTGCCGGGCGGCATGAAGCTGCCGTTCTGACCGCTCTTCCAGGCGCGACGACGACCGGCGCAAGCTTCTAGGTTAAAAGACCCATGGCCAAGACCATCGCCGGCCCCGAGATCGAGAGGCTGATCCAGCTTCTCGCCAAGCTCCCGGGCCTCGGGCCGCGATCGGCCCGGCGCGCGGCGCTTCATCTCGTCAAGAAGCGCGAGCCGATCCTGCGTCCGCTGACGGCGGCCATGGCGGACGCCCTCGACAAGGTCGGCGAGTGCTCCGTCTGCGGCAATATCGATACTTCCGATCCCTGCACGATCTGCCGCGATCCGAGCCGCGACCAGTCGGTGGTGATCGTGGTGGAGGATGTGTCCGATCTCTGGGCGCTGGAGCGGGCAAAGGCCCTCAATGCCGCCTATCACGTGCTCGGCGGCGTGCTGTCGCCCCTGGAAGGGATCGGCCCGGAGGACCTCACCATCCGCCAGCTCGTCGAGCGCGTCGCAACCGGCGAGGTGAAGGAGCTGGTCATCGCGGTCAACGCCACGGTGGAGGGCCAGACCACCGCCCATTACCTGATGGATCAGCTGGAAGGCCTCGACGTGAAGGCGACGCGGCTCGCCCACGGCGTTCCCGTCGGCGGCGAACTCGATTATCTGGACGAGGGCACGCTGTCCGCAGCCATGCGGTCGCGCACGGCCCTCTGATGGGTTCGTCCGACCGAGCCGGACCGCGCTTCACGGGGGTGCGTGCGAGGCGAGGAGAGGGGAGAACCGCGATGACGACGATATCACGACAGACGTTCACGGAGATCGTGCTCGGTCTCGATCGCTCGCGCCGGCATATCGTCGCGATCGCCGGTGCGCCGGGTTCAGGCAAGAGCACCTTCGCGGAGATGGTCTGCGAGCGCCTGAATGATGAGATGCCGGGCGCCTCAGCCATCCTGCCGATGGACGGTTTCCACTTCGATGATCGGGTGCTGGAGGCGCGCGGAGACCGCCCGCGCAAGGGTGCACCGCATACATTCGACGTCGGCGGCCTTCGTTCGACGCTCGAACGCCTGAAGCGGCGGGAGGAGGACGTCGTCGCCGTTCCGGTTTTCGACCGATCCATCGAAATCGCTCGGGCCGGCGCCCGGCTGATCGAGCGCGAGGTTCCGATCATCCTCGTCGAGGGCAATTATCTCCTGCTCGACGAGCCGCGCTGGGCCGTGCTGCGGGAGTTCTTCGACCTGACCGCCTTTCTCGACGTGCCCGAGGCGACACTCAGGGAGCGCCTCACCGATCGCTGGCTCGGCTTTGGCCTCGAAGGCGAGACCCTGCGAGCCAAGCTGGAGGGCAACGATCTTCCGAACGTTGCGACGGTCGTCCGGCGCAGCATCGACCCGGACTATCGGATCGGGTGAGAGGCCTTTACCGAGATCGTCGCGTCGTATGCCTGTCTTTTGAGCGAGATGCTGATAAATGCGGCAGAAATTCTCGCTCGCAGGTGCCGCGATGGCTCGGTCTCTTCTTCGTCTCATCCCCGATCTCGGTTATGTCAGCGCCACCGAACAGGTGCGTGCCAGTCTCGGCGCGCTGATCGGTATCGCCGTTACGGGCTTCTCCACGCTTCTCGTTCTCGGCCCCGATACGGCGGTGCCGCTTCTGGTCGCTCCCATGGGCGCTTCGGCCGTTCTGCTGTTCGCGGTCCCATCCAGTCCTCTCGCCCAGCCCTGGTCGATCATCGGCGGCAATGTCTCTGCGGCTCTCGTCGGCATCGCGTGCCGGATGCTGATACCCGATCCCCTGCTTGCCGCGGCAGCCGCGGTCTGCCTCGCCATCGCCCTGATGTTCGCCTTGCGCTGCCTTCATCCGCCGGGTGGAGCGGTCGCCGTCACCGCGGTGCTTGCCGGCCCCGTCGCCGATAGCCTGGGATTTGCCTTCGCCGCCGTTCCGATCGGCCTCAACTCGGCGCTTCTTCTGGCGACGGCACTTCTCTACAACCGCCTCACCGGCCGGCGATATCCCCAGCTGCGACCGACGGAGAGCCCGAACCCGCACGGGACGAGCGACCCGTCGCCGCGCGAGCGGACCGGGCTGACGCTGGACGATCTCGACACGGTGCTGGAGCGCCGGGGCCGGGTCGTCGATATCGACCGCAACGAACTGATGGAGATCCTGACGACGGCCGAGCACGAGGCCCATCGCCGCCGCTCGGGCAGTCTCACATGCGGGCACATCATGTCGCGCGACGTGGTGACGGTCTCGCCGGAAACGCCGATCGGCGAGGCCTGGCACATCATCCAGGATCGCAATTTCAGCGTTCTGCCTGTGACCACCGACGACCGGACGCTCGTCGCGCTCCTGACCCGCGAGACCTTCGTGAACGCCATCGGACGCGGTCTCTCCTGGCCACCCGTGCGAGGAGGCAAGCGCTTGGGCCACGGTCTCGACAAGGGATTTTCGGCGCGAATGCCCGTGGAGCGGATCGCCGCGAGGAACCCACGGACGGCGAAGGCGTCCACCGCGATCGCGGATCTCGTCCCGACCCTTTCGAAAGCCGGGCTACACCATGTCGCCGTCACCGACGACGCCGGACGGCTGGTCGGGCTCGTGACCCAGACGGATCTGGTCATGGCGCTTTTTAGCGGTGATGTGAGGGGTACGGGCGAGATGGTTGAGGAATGATGATGCTTGAAACAGAATAAGGAAGAAGCGTTTCAGAATGAGTAATCACGGCTTTGTGAGAAACAAAAAGAGCGAACTCCGCAGGCTCGAAGGGTTCGCACGATGCTCGTGCGAGGACCGTTCAGTCCAGCGCCTCCGAGGGCATTTCAAAACCTGCAATCTCGGAGAATTTCATGTTCTACACCCATCTATGCCGTCATGCCGCTTGCTACCTAGCCATGGCAATCCATCGCATCTCCGCCTGAACCCACGCCTCGCGCTCGGCACGGTAATGCCGTGCCGAGCGTCCTTGAATCGGAATTCATTGAAAGGCGTTTCATTGAGATGACTTGTCGTCATCGCAAGGGCTGCCAATTTTCGTTTTTTAACCGCCTTGAGGCTTCGGCACATGCCCAAGAAAATGAAGTTGGTTCTCAAATCCCGTTACTATATGGCGGAATTTAACAGGGTTCGCGGTGATAGCATCGCGCTTTGTGCGAAACGTCTGGAGCATCTCGGTCTAGACGTCGAGATAGTCCGACACAAAACGACCCTTCTGCTCAAGCGTCCAAGTTCAATGACGTGGGATGAGTTCAAAGATGCTTTACGATCTGTCATCCAGCCTCGTCGGGGATCGTTGATCGTTACCAGCAAGACTACGGGCCGAGCCTTTCTATGCTCGAATAAAGGCAACATGCCTGGTCGCTTCGTTCGCGTGATGTAGGCGTTTCCTGAAACAGAATTATTAATCCTGTTTCACTCTGATGTAATCGCTGCATTGCGAAGCGACCGGCGCCTGCCACGTGGTGTTCGAGAGTGAAGCCACGTTCATAGGTCGCCCCACGCCCTCACACGTGCTGGCCGCCATTGATGTGGAGTTCGGAGCCGTTGACGTAGGAGGACTGGTCCGAGCACAGGAAGTAGATGACGTCGGCCACTTCCGAGGTCTGGCCGAGGCGGCGCAGCGGGATGTCGTCGATCATGTCTTCGGTGCCAGGGGACAGGATCGCGGTCTCGATCTCGCCGGGTGCGATGGCGTTGACGCGGATGCCGGCGGGGCCGAAGTCGGCGGCCATCTCCCGCGTGAGGGAATTGAGGGCGGCCTTCGAGGTGGCGTAGGCGGTGCCCGCGAAGGGATGGACACGGCTTCCGACGATCGAGGTCACGTTGACGATCGATCCCTTCCCGGTCTGAAGTTCCTTGAAGAGCCCGCGTGCCAGCATGATGGGCGCGAAGAAGTTCACCTGGAAGACGTCGCGCCACAGATGCATCGGCGTCTTGATCGAATCCATGCGCCCGCCGCCCTCGACCTTGGGCGAGATCGCCGCATTGTTGACGAGGGCGTGGAGGCGCGAGCCGTTGGCCTGCAGCCGCTGGCGGATTTCGGACACCGCATAGCCCACATCCTCCTGATCGGAGAGATCGACGCGGATATGGTCCTCGGGTCCCGCCGGCCAGGGGCAGTTGTCGGCGAATTCCTGGCGCGAACAGGTGATGACCCGCCACCCCTCGCGCGAGAAGCGCTTGACCGTCGCATGGCCGATCCCCCGGGATGCGCCGGTGAGAACGATCGTCTTGCGTTCGTCGGACTGGATCTGCGACATGGTCGGGAGAACTCCTGGGACCGGGATCGGTCGTGGCCTTGCGGCGATTGACGGCCCTCGCAGGGCTTGGTCCCGTCCTATACCATGTGGCGGCAAGGCCCAAGATCGCGATGGCACCGGTCCGTCATTTCGGCGTGCCGGCCACATCGCCGATCTTCAGGGCAAGCCAATCGCCGACCGAATTCCAGCGAGTTCCGATCCTGTTCGACCTTCCCCGCCTTCCCGTATCCCATAGTCTCGACGATCTGAGCACGGCGCTCGGCGAACGGCGATCGGCCGTCCTCGTCGCCCCGCCGGGCGCGGGCAAGACGACGCTCGTTCCGCTCCATCTGCTGGGCGGCGGATCGCCGGGAACGATCCTCCTCGTCGAGCCGCGCCGGCTCGCGGCGAGGGCCGCCGCCCGGCGCATGGCCGAGATCGCGCGGGAGACGGTGGGCGAGACGATCGGCTGGCGCATGCGGCTCGACACCAAGGTTTCGGCCAGGACCCGGATCGAGGTGGTCACCGAGGGTGTGTTCACGCGCATGATCCTCGGCGATCCCGAGCTTGCCGGTGTCTGCGCCGTCATCTTCGACGAGTTCCACGAGCGGTCCCTCGACGGCGATTTCGGCCTCGCTCTCGCCCTCGATGTGCAGGGCGCCCTGCGGGAGGATCTGCGCATCCTCGTGATGTCGGCGACCCTCGACGGTGCGAGGGTCTCGAGCCTTCTCGGCGATGCGCCCGTGATCACCAGCGAGGGCCGGGGATTTCCGATCGAGATCCGCCACCGCGAGCATCCAGGCACCGAGCGGATCGAGGACGCGATGGCGAGCGCGATCCGCGAGATTCTGGCGACGGAGACAGGGAGCGTGCTCGCCTTCCTGCCCGGCCAGCGCGAGATCGAGCGAGTGGCCGAGCGGCTCGCGGGGCGTCTCGCCGCCAACACGATCCTTGCTCCACTCTACGGGGCGATGGACGGCGCCGCTCAGGATCTCGCGATCAGGCCCGCCCCCGCCGGCCAGCGCAAGGTCGTGCTCGCGACCTCCATCGCCGAGACTTCACTCACCATCGACGGCGTGCGCGTGGTGATCGATAGCGGCCTCTCGCGCCGGCCCCGCTTCGAGCCGGCGACGGGGCTGTCGCGGCTGGAAACCGTTCGCGTCTCTAAGGCCTCCGCCGACCAGCGGGCGGGGCGGGCCGGACGCACCGAGCCAGGCATCGCCCTTCGTCTCTGGCGGGCCGAGCAGACGGCGGCGCTCGAAGCCTTCGATCCGCCGGAAATCATGGCGAGCGATCTGTCGGGCCTGCTTCTCGATTGTGCCGCCTGGGGCGTCGCGGACCCGCGCGATCTCGCCTTTCTCGATCCCCCGCCGGAACCTGCGCTCAACGAAGCGCGGCGGCTTCTCGCCGATCTCGGTGCGCTCGATGGCGATGGGCGGCTGACCGCTGCCGGCGAGGCGATGCGCGGCCTCCCGCTGCCGCCGCGCCTTGCGCGGATGGTGGTCGCGGCCGGCAGAGGCGACCGGTTGATGGCCGCGCGGCTCGCCGTTCTCCTCACGGAGCGGGGCCTTGGCGGCAATGATGCCGATCTCGCCGAGCGCCTGCGCCGTTTCGAGACGGATCGTGGCCCGCGCGCCAGAAGCGCGGACGCCCTGGCGAGGCGCATTGCGCAAAGCGCGGACGGCGGTGAGGAGGATGCGTCCCGCGATCCGCGTCTCTCGGGCGAAGCCGGCGCGCTTCTCGCCCTTGCCTATCCGGACAGGATCGCGGTCCGGCGCGGCGTCCCTGGCGCCTATGGTCTCTCCAATGGTCGCGGCGGGCTCGTCGACCCGGCCGAGGCGCTGGCAAGACATCGTGCTCTCGTGGTGGCCGATCTGGTGGGGGCTGCCAAGTCGACGCGGATCGTCGCGGCCGCGCCCCTGTCTGAGGAGGCGCTCGCGGCCATCGTCGAGCGCGATGGCCTCGCCGAGGACGTCCTTCTCTTCGACCGGAACGCCAAGGCTGTGCGCGCCCGGCGCATCGAACGGCTCGGGCGCATCATCCTATCGGAAACACCGCTGAAGACCCCGACGGGCGAGGCGGCGGCGACGGCGCTGATGGAGGGCCTTGCGGGGTTCGATCTCAGCATCCTGCCCTTCGGCAAGGAGGGCGAGCGCCTGTTGCGGCGGCTGCGCTTCCTTGCCGGCGCCGATCCTGAGGTCTGGCCGGATCTTTCGGAAGAGACCCTTCGCCGACGCCTTGCCGAATGGCTCGGTCCCTTCGTGCCCGGTGCGACCTCGCTCTCGGAGATCAGCGAGGGGCAGGTGAGCCAGGCGCTTCACGCGCTCGTGCCGGGCCCCGTTCAGGGACGGCTCGGCGACCTTGCTCCGAGCCACTTCGAAGCGCCGTCCGGCAACCGCCATCCGATCCGTTACGAAGACGACCAGCCCGTGCTCTCGATCCGGGTCCAGGAACTGTTCGGCCTGACGCGCCATCCCTCGATCGCCGAGGGACGACTGCCGCTGACGATCGAGCTTCTGTCGCCGGCCCAGCGGCCGATCCAGATCACCCGTGACCTGCCGGGCTTCTGGTCCGGTTCCTGGGCCGATGTACGCGCCGATCTTCGCGGCCGCTATCCGCGTCACGAATGGCCGGAAGATCCGGCGAACGCCGCTCCGACTGCGCGCGCGAAACGCAGGACGCCCTGAACTTCGGGAACGGCTCGTTCGCAGGGATGGCCTTTGCGAAACAGCCCGTTTCGATGCTACCGGCTCATGCACGACAATCGAATGCACGCAGAAAGGCTGCCGGATGCTCGACGTCAAGATTTGCGGCCTCTCCACCTTCGAGGCCATCGATGCCGCGATCGCGCGGGGCGCGAGCCATCTCGGCTTCGTCTTCTTCGAGAAGAGCCCGCGCCATGTGGATCTCGCCGAAATGGCCGAACTCGTCGACTATGTTCAGGGCCGCGCGCAGACCGTCGCCGTTACCGTCGATCCTTCGGACGACCTTCTCGCCCGTCTTGCCGGCGATGTCGGGGTCGACTGGCTCCAGCTGCACGGGAGCGAAACCGAGCGGCGGGTGGCCGAGGCGAAGGCGAAGACGGGCCTCAAGGTGATGAAGGCTCTGCCGATCGCCGGGATCGACGATCTCGATCGGATCGAGCCCTATCGGTCCGTCACCGATGCCATTCTTCTCGATTCCAAGCGGCCGCAGGGGTCGAATCTTCCCGGCGGCAACGGCCTTTCCTTCGATTGGCGGCTTCTGACGGCGCTTGACCGCGACGTGCCCTTCATGCTCTCGGGCGGGCTCGACAGCGACAATGTGGAAGAAGCCGTGCGCATTGCGCGCCCGGCCGGACTCGACATATCGTCGGGGGTCGAAAGCGCGCCCGGCATCAAGGATATCGGCCGCATCAACCGCTTCTTCGACGCGCTGGAGCGGGCGCGCGAGACGGACGTTCAAGGAGAAGACCAGTCATGAACCAGGCTTTGAACCCGAATTCCTTCCGCGCGGGTCCCGATGAGGAAGGCCGGTTCGGCAAGTTCGGCGGCCGGTTCGTCGCCGAGACCCTGATGCCGCTCGTCCTCGACCTTCAGGAGCAGTGGACCTGGGCCAAGAGCGACCCCGGCTTCAAGCGCGAGCTGGATGCGCTGAACGCCACATATACGGGCCGTCCCTCGCCACTCTACTTCGCCGAGCGGCTGACCGAGAAGCTCGGCGGTGCGAAGATCTATTTCAAGCGCGACGAGCTGAACCACACGGGCTCGCACAAGATCAACAACTGCCTCGGCCAGATCCTCCTCGCCCGCAAGATGGGCAAGACGCGGATCATCGCGGAGACGGGAGCCGGCCAGCACGGCGTCGCGACGGCCACGGTCTGCGCGCGTTTCGGCCTGCCCTGCGTCGTCTACATGGGCGCGACCGATGTCGAGCGTCAGGCGCCCAACGTCTTCCGCATGAAGCTTCTGGGTGCGGAGGTCGTGCCCGTCACGGCGGGCCACGGCACACTCAAGGACGCCATGAACGAGGCCATGCGCGACTGGGTCACCAATGTCGAGGAGACCTATTACCTGATCGGCACGGCGGCCGGCATGCATCCCTATCCGGAGATGGTGCGCGACTTCCAGTCGGTGATCGGCAAAGAGGCGCGCGAGCAGATGCTGGCGGCCGAAGGCCGGCTGCCCGATCTCCTCGTCGCGGCCGTCGGCGGCGGTTCGAACGCCATCGGCCTGTTCCATCCCTTCCTCGACGACAAGGATGTGGCGATCGTCGGCGTGGAGGCGGGCGGCAAGGGCCTCGACGGGGACGAGCACTGCGCGTCCCTCACCGCAGGCTCGCCCGGCGTCCTGCACGGCAACCGCACCTATCTTCTCCAGAACGAGGACGGACAGATCAAGGAAGGCCATTCGATCTCGGCCGGTCTCGACTATCCGGGCATCGGGCCGGAGCATTCCTGGCTGAAGGATACCGGCCGCGTCGAATACGTCCCGATCATGGACACCGAGGCGCTCGACGCCTTCCAGCTCCTCACCCGCACCGAGGGCATCATCCCGGCGCTGGAGCCGGCCCATGCGCTCGCCGAGGTGGTCAAGCGCGCACCGAAGATGGGCAAGGACAAGATCATCATCATGAATCTGTGCGGCCGCGGCGACAAGGACGTCCACACGGCGGCCAAGCATCTTGGCGTGGAAATCTGAGGCTTAGTAGTGTGGATAGAAGATATGATATGAAGAAGGATAAAGCCGAGTTCGTGTTCGAAATGTTCAAAATTCACGCTGACCAGAGATTGAGGCTGGTTCAGTATTTCTGCGCTCTCTATGCTGGAATTTTTGCTGCAGCATCTTTCTTATCCGGCGTCAATCTTTACGCCGGGGCAATGATATTCGTAGTACTTTTTGGCATTTCGGCAGTATTTTGGGCGTTAGAGATTAGAACTAAGGAATTGGTCAAGATTTCAGAATCTCAAATGAAGTTTTGGCATTCCTATAAGGGTCTTCTTGATGATTTTGATCAGCCTGAAGGCTTTCGCGTCACATACGGAAATTCGCTGAAGATTTTTTATATCTTGATGGCGGTGTTCGCTTTATTTGGGGCATCAGTCGTGTTGTTCGCCAGCTAGAAAGGCCGTCCATGACCGACATCATCGAAATCCAGACCACTTGTCCAAGCCTGGAGGACGCGCGCCAGCTCGCCCATATCCTGCTCGACGAGCGGCTGGCGGCCTGCTGCCAGATCGCCAAGGAAATCGACAGCCGCTACTGGTACGACGGCAGTCAGCATCGCGGCGACGAGACGCCGCTGATCATCAAGACGCGCGCCGATCTCTTCGATCGGATCGCCGCCATGATCCGCGAGCATCATCCTTACGAAACGCCGGCGATCTTCGGCTTCGTGGTGCCGTTCAGCGACGAGGCGACGAAGCGCTGGATCGACGAGAGCTGCACCAGCGCCTGAGAACTCCCGTCGCCTCTTAAGGGACGAAGCGCGAGTCTTGGCATCGTCGGTGCGGATCGCGTAAGGGTGCGGACGATTTCCTGCGGACGAATGGCCTTGCCTGCCGTTCGCGTCCCGTCGTCCAGAACCGCTGCCGCCGAAAGCTTGCCATGACCACACGCATCGAGGACCGTTTCGCCAAGCTGAAGGCCGAGGGGCGACCGGCGCTGGTGAACTTCATCATGGGCGGGGACCCGGATCACGAGACCTGTCTTCAGATCATGCGCGACCTGCCGGGCGCCGGCGCCGACATCATCGAACTCGGCATGCCGTTCTCCGATCCGATGGCCGACGGACCCTCGATCCAGAAAGCCGGCATCCGCGCGCTGAAGGCCGGTGCGAGCCTCCAGAAGACGCTCGATATCGTGAAGGGCTTCCGGGCGGGCGACGACGAGACGCCGGTCATCCTGATGGGCTACTTCAATCCGATCTATATCTACGGCGTCGCCCGCTTCGTCGCTGCAGCTCTCGAAGCGGGCGTCGACGGCCTGATCGTCGTCGACCTGCCGCCCGAGATGGACGACGAACTCTGCCTCCCGGCGCTTGAGGCCGGTCTCAACTTCATTCGTCTCGCAACGCCCACCACCGACGACAAACGCTTGCCCGCCGTTCTGAAGAACACCTCCGGTTTCGTCTATTACGTCTCGATCACCGGCATCACCGGCGCGGCCGCGCCCGATGCCGGCAAGGTCGCGAAAGCCGTCGAGCGGATCAAGCGCCATACCGATCTTCCCGTCTGCGTCGGTTTCGGCGTGCGCACCGCCGAACAGGCCGTTGAGATCGGCAAGGGTGCGGACGGCGTGGTCGTCGGCTCCGCCATCGTCTCCGCCATCGAGAATTCGCTCGAAGAGGGCCGGGCCGGCAGCCGAACCGTCGAGGCGGCGCTCTCGGTGGTTCGCGACCTGTCCTCGGGGCTTCGCGCTTCCAAGGCTTGAGTCCGCACAGCCGCCTGCCCACATCGGGTCACGCGCGTCACCAAACACGAACGCAAAGCGTCACGTCATGAACTGGATCACCAACTACGTCCGCCCGAAGTTCTCGAGCCTTCTCGGCCCGCGGACCGTTCCGGACAATCTCTGGATCAAGTGCCCGGAAACGGGCGAGATGGTCTTCCACAAGGATCTCGAGGCCAATCAGTGGGTCGTTCCCTCATCCGGCTTCCACATGAAGATCCGGGCGAACGATCGCCTGAAAGCCTTCTTCGACGATGGCGCCTACGAGACGGTGGACCTGCCGGAGGTCGCGACCGACCCCCTTAAGTTCCGAGACTCCAAGCGTTATACGGACCGCCTGAAGGAGTATCGGGCCAAGACCGCCATGGACGATGCGGTGGTTGTGGGCAAAGGCTCCATCCATGGCCTGCCCATCGTCGCGACCGTGCAGGATTTCGCCTTCATGGGCGGCTCGCTCGGAATGGCGGCCGGCGAGGCGATCATCAAGGGGTTCGAGGTGGCGCTCGCCGAGAAGAAGCCGCTCGTCCTGTTCTCGGCCTCGGGCGGCGCGCGCATGCAGGAGGGCATCCTCTCGCTCATGCAGCTTCCGCGCACCACGGCTGCGCTCGAAATGCTGAAGGAGGCGGGGCTTCCCTATGTGGTCGTCCTCACCAATCCGACGGCCGGCGGCGTGTCCGCCTCCTATGCGATGCTCGGCGACGTCCACATCGCCGAGCCCGGCGCCGTCATCGGCTTTGCCGGTGCCCGCGTCATCGAACAGACCATCCGCGAGAAGCTGCCCGACGGCTTCCAGCGCGCCGAATATCTCCTGGAACACGGCATGGTCGACATGGTGGTCCACCGCCACGACCTGAAGGCGAAGATCGCCTCGCTCCTGAAGATCTGGATGAAGAGCGATATCGAGGCGCTCGCGGACAGCGCGGACGCCGGGTCGACGGAGGAGCGCGCCGCGCCCGAACGCGTGGACGCCGGCGCGGCCTGATCGCGGCGGCTCGTCTTCCCGCCATGCCGACCCCGGCCGCCAATCCTTCGCATTCGACCGCTTCGCGCACTGGTGCGCGAAGGCATTCGCTGGAATCGAACACCGCGCTCTAGACCCTCTGTTCCGCAGGATGCGAGCGGAAAACCGGTGCCCACCTTCTTCTCATCCTGCTCTAGGGCCCTGCCATGACGTCGACTTCCCTGGCCCATGCCGAAATCGATCGGCTGCTCGCGCGCCTGCCGAAAGGCTACGACCTTTCGCTGGACCGGATTCGTGTGATCTCGTCAGCGCTCGGCGATCCGCACCTAAGATTGCCGCCGACGATCCATGTGGCCGGCACGAACGGCAAGGGTTCGACCTCCGCCTTCGCGCGGGCGATCCTCGAGGCCGATAGCCGCAGCGTCCACGTCCACACCTCTCCCCATCTCGTTTCCTGGCATGAGCGCTACCGGCTCGGGTGCGCGGGCGAACCCGGACGTCTGGTGCCCGACGACGTGCTGGCGGCGGCCGTAAGGCGCGTTGCCGAAACGGCGGGAGACATGAAGATCACGGTCTTCGAGATCCTGACGGCGGTGACCTTTCTCCTGTTTTCCGAGCATCCCGCCGATGTGGCGGTCGTGGAAGTCGGGCTCGGCGGACGTTTTGACGCGACCAACCTCATCGAGCAGCCGGCGGTTTCGGTCATCACGCCCATTTCTCTCGACCATCAGTCCTATCTCGGCGACAGCGTCGAGCTGATCGCGGCCGAGAAGGCCGGCATCATCAAGCCGAACACGCCCCTCGTCGTCGGCCAGCAGGCCGAGCCGATCGCCCTGGAGGTGATCCGCCGGATCGCCGATCGCAACAATGCGCCGGTCTCGGCCTATGGCCAGGAGTTCTTCGCCTTTGAGGAGCGGGGGCGTCTGGTCTATCAGGACGATGACGGCCTGCTCGACCTGCCTCTGCCGCGCCTTGCCGGCCGCCATCAGATCTCCAATGCCGCAACCGCCATTGCGGCCCTGCGCAAGGGCGGGTTCAACCCGAGCGATCGGGCGATCGAGACCGGCATGGGCAGCGTGGACTGGCCCGGCCGCCTTCAGAAGATCACGTCCGGCGCCCTGTTCGACGCCGTCGTCGAAGGCGGCGAACTCTGGATCGACGGAGGGCACAATCCGGGGGCGGGCGCCGCCATCTCGGAGGTTTTCGCGGGGCTCGAGGAGCGCGTTTCGCGGCCGCTCTTCCTGATCTGCGGCATGCTCAACACCAAGGACCCGACCGGGTTCTTCGAGGCGTTTTCCGGCATTGCGCGCCGGGTCCTCACCGTTCCGCTCGCAACGACCGATGCCGGTATCGATCCGAACGAGCTCGCCGATTTTGCGCTCGATACCGGGCTCGATGCCGAAGCCACGGGCTCGATCGAGGAGGCGATCGCCCTCGTCAGCACCCACTGGGCCGTCAGCCCGGCGCCGCGCTTCCTCATCTGCGGATCGCTCTATCTCGTTGGGGAGGCCCTTGAGAGGAGCGGTCTCGCCCCGCGCTGAGGACGGCCGGTTGGGCAAGCTCTTCTCGCTTCTCTTCATCCTCCTCATGGGGCTTCATCTCATCCGTCCTCTCGGTTTGCCGGGACTGCGGCGACGAAGCGATTTCTGGAAGATCGCCTTCGCCGGCATCGTGGTCTTCAGCGTCGTCGTCCTGCTGCGGCCGTGACGAGCGGGTGCCGGAGAGGCGGCGGAGCGCCATCGCGCGGCCGGAACGTAAAGTTTGTGAAGCATCCGGCTCTGGTGTAGGAACCCCCGACTTCATCATTCGAACCGACGAGCACTCTTCTTCATGGACCGTATTCGCATTCGTGGCGGCAACGCGCTGAACGGAACGATCCCGATCTCGGGAGCCAAGAACGCAGCGCTTCCGCTCATGATCGCGACGCTTCTGACCGACGATCAGGTAACGCTCGAAAACGTGCCGCATCTCGCCGATGTGGAGCAGCTGATCCGCATTCTCGGCAATCACGGCGTCGACTACACGGTCGCCGGTAAGCGCGCCGGACAGAACGCTGCGACCGGCCGCACCATTCATTTCAGCGCGCGCACCATCGTCGATACGGTCGCGCCCTACGAACTCGTTTCCAAGATGCGGGCGAGCTTCTGGGTCATCGGCCCGCTTCTGGCCCGCATGGGCCGCGCGAAGGTCTCGCTTCCGGGCGGCTGCGCCATCGGCACGCGGCCGGTGGATCTCTTCATCGACGGGCTGAGGGCGCTCGGCGCGACGATCGAGATCGATGCCGGCTATGCGAATGCGGAGGCCAAGGACGGTCTCGTCGGCACGCGCTTCGTCTTTCCGAAGGTCTCGGTCGGCGCGACCCATGTGCTGATGATGGCGGCGACGCTTGCCAAGGGCGAGACCATTCTCGAGAACGCCGCGCGCGAGCCGGAGGTGGTCGACCTCGCCAATTGCCTGAAGAGCATGGGCGCGAAGATCGAGGGTGCCGGCACGCCGACCATCCGCATCGAAGGCGTCGCGCAGCTTTCCGGCACGCGCCATTCGGTGCTGCCGGACCGTATCGAGACCGGCACCTATGCCATGGCGGTGGCCATGACGGGCGGAAATGTCCTCCTGACCAATACCGACGCGCATCTTCTCGACAACGCCCTCGGCGCGCTGCGGCAGGCCGGTGCCGAGATCGAGGCGGTGGAGGGCGGTCTGCGCGTTTCGAGAAACGGCGGCGGGATCCATCCCGTCGACGTGATGACCGACCCCTATCCGGGATTTCCGACCGATCTCCAGGCCCAGTTCATGGGCCTGATGACCCGTGCGGAGGGCGTCTCCCACATTACCGAGACGATCTTCGAGAACCGGTTCATGCACGTTCAGGAACTCGCGCGTCTGGGCGCGCGGATTTCCCTGTCCGGCCAGACGGCGAAGGTGGAGGGCGTTCCGGTGCTGAAGGGCGCGCCCGTGATGGCGACCGATCTTCGCGCTTCGGTCTCGCTCGTCATCGCCGGCCTCGTCGCCGAGGGTGAGACGGAGGTCAACCGCGTCTACCATCTCGATCGCGGCTTCGAGCGGCTGGAAGAGAAGCTGACGGGCTGCGGCGCAGACATCACGCGCATCGCGGGCTGAGCCCTCGCCCCGCCGCGAACAGACCAGACGTTTCTACGGCGCCGGTTCCGACATGACAGTCGGAGCCGGCGTTTTTGGTGCTCGAGTTTCGCGTGGGTTTTTCGAGGGGTGCTGTGTGGAGCGAGAGCCCTTTGATCCGATGCCTCAGTGTGCCACCGTCGGCGCGCCGCCTCGCTGGGGTTTGCGCATGAGAAAGACAAGGGGCAGCGTGACGAGCGAGGACCAGCCGATGAAGGTGAAGACGTCGATATAGGCCATCAGGCTCGCCTGCCGGGACAACTCGCCGGCGAGGATCTCGGCGCCCGCCGCGCTGTCGAGCGGCACGCCGTAGGGAATGAGATAATCCCTAGCAGCCTGCGAGAAGGGCGTGATGTTCTCGCCGAGAACCGCGTAGTGGAACGCCATGCGCTGGACGAGAAGCGCCGAGACCACCGCAATGCCGATCGACGAGCCGAACTGGCGCGTGACAGCGTAGAGCCCCGATGCCTCGTCCTGCTTGTCGTTGGAGATCCGATCGAAGGCGACGGTGGAGAGCGGCACGAAGACGAGGCCGAGGCCGAGGCCCGAGAGGACGCCCGGCCAGGCGAGGTTCCAGAAGCTCGCATCGAGATTGAGATCGGCATACATGAAGCTGCCGCCGGCCGTCAGCAGAATGCCTGTCGAGACGAGAAGACGGGGATCGAACCGGCCGACGAGCAGCGAGCCCGTAACCACCATCGAGAAGCCAGAGGCGATGCCGCGCGGAATGAACAGGTAGCCGGCCTCGAGAATGGGATAGCCGAGCAGCGTCTGCACGAAGGTCGGCAGGATGGCGATGGTGCCGAACATGCCGATGCCGAAGCCCATGATCGTGAGATTGGCGGCGAGGAAGGATCGATCGCCGAACAGGTTGAGGTCGACGATGTTGTCGCGCTTGCCGATGCCGCGCACGACGAAGATCCCGCCTGCGAGGATGGCTGTCGCCGTCGCCACCTGGATCAGCTTGGAGTCGTACCAGTCGCGCTGTTCGCCGGTATCGAGGATGAACTGGATCGCTCCGACCATCAGCGCCATGAGGATCAGCCCGGTCCAGTCGGTTTCGACCTTCTGGCCCTGATCCTTCGGCATCTCGCCCAGAAGAAGCAGGAAGGCGAGGGCGGCGATCGGCAGGTTCACGTAGAACACCATGCGCCAGACGAAGGTGTCGGTGAGATAGGCACCTACCGTCGGCCCGAGCACGGGCGCGACGACGACGCCGAGGCCGAACAGCGCCATCGCCTGCCCGCGTTTCTCCTTCGGGAAGGCCTGGAACAGCGTCGATTGGGAGAGCGGAATGAGGAAGGCGCCGAAGAGGCCTTGGCCGATCCGGAAGGCGACCATCACCTCGAGGCTCCAGGACAGGCCGCAAAGCCCTGAAAAGGCCGCGAAGCCGGCGATCGCCGAAAGGATGACCTTTCGCCGCCCGAAGCGCCGCGTGAAGTAGCCGGTGAGCGGCATGACGACGATCGAGGCAACGATATAGCTCGTCAGGATCCAGGTGATCTGGTCGTCCGTCGCGCCGAAGGTCGATTCGATATGCGGGATCGCGATGTTGACGATCGTCGAATCGAGAACCTCCAGAACCGCGGTCGAGATCACCGCGATCACCAGGATCCACTGGATGCCGGCCGCCGCCTGTTGGCGGGTGGAATATTGGGCGCCGGTGTCCGCGTTCTCGCTCATCGCTCAGAACAGCCCGACGATGCGTTCGATGATGCCGCGCTCGCCGTCGGTGGTATCGACGCTGGCCTCGACGCTCGCTCCCACGCGCAGCTGGTGAACCGGATCGGCAGGCCTCTCTTCCAGCGCGATGCGCACCGGAAAGCGCTGCACGATCTTGACGTAGTTGCCGCTCGCGTTCTGGGCCGGGAGAAGCGAGAACGAGGAGCCGGAGCCGGCGCTGAGGGTCTCTACCGTGCCCTTGAGGTTCACGTTGGGATACATGTCGATCGAGACGTTGACCGGCTGGCCGGGCCGGATTCGCGACAGGTCGGTTTCCTTGAAGTTCGCGTCCACCCACCATCGGCTGTCGTCGACGAGGGAAAAGAGGCTCTGATCGGCGCCGACCACCGCGCCCGGTCGCAGGGTCAGGTTGGAGATGAAGCCGGTCGCCGGTGCGCGCACGAGGGTGTGGTCGAGATCGAGCTGGGCAAGGTTCACCTTCGCCTGGGCTGCCTGGACGGCGGCCGGGTCCGCGTCCGTCGGTCCACGGGTCGCCAGCGCGGCCTGGGCGTTGGCCTGGGCGCTTGCGAGTTGGGCGGCCGCCTGATCCCGGTTCGACTGGGCCTGATCGAGGGCGGCCTGTGCGATGTCGCCGCGATCGAAGAGCTGGCGCTGGCGGGCAAGCTCCGATTCCGCGTCGTTGAGGGCTGCCTGTGCCTGGTTGATGGAGGCGTTGGCGACCGAGACCTGCGCATCGGAGGCGCCGCTCGACTGGATCGCGGTCTGGAGATTGGCGCGCGCTTCGGAGAGCGCCGCCTCGTAAGGCGCGGGGTCGATGGAAAAGAGGATTTCGCCTTGCGTCACGCGCTGGTTTTCGGAAACGAGAACCTCGACCACCGGGCCGCCCACCTGCGGGCTGATGGTAATGACGTTGGCGGCGATCCGCGCATCGTCCGTCGAGGGATAGAGGCGTTCATATTCCCAATAGACGACGAGGCCCGCGCCGATGATGGCGACGAGCACCAGAATGCCGATGAGTCGAAGAGATTTCATTGCCACTGCTGTCCTGAACTTGCCGATCGCGATACCGGTCCGTCATCGCAGGCTTCACCCTCGCGACGAGCGAACCGGCAGCGCGGAAACCGCCCACCGGGCATCGCGGACACCGCCGATGCGCCGACAGGAGGATGTGTCTGGCAATGGGGAAACGTGTCACGATGACCGGCAACGACCTCCCGCGCGTTCGCGGAACCCGGCCCGTCTCTTTGTTTAATGTCGATTGAACGGAAGTGCAATTCCGGAACGACGTCGTGGACGGAATGTAATTTTCGAAGGTTAAGAAGCGCCACGCGATCGAACGAGCGGACCGCGTCGACCACGGCTCTTCGACGTAACCACGATGGGGCCCGCGGGGAGAGCTGCCCGGACAGGCGCCTCGTTTAACGCAAGGCAGGGGTCGGGCGGTTCGCCTTCGGGCAAACGAGGAGGGCTGGAAGTGCGGATCGGATGCGGCTGACTTGGCGGACCGCCGGTTCGAGCTGGAAGACGGACCGGTCGGACCGGCAGGCGTGCCAGTAACGCCGATCTTTAACCTCCGGCCGAGAGCCCTTCCGAATGTGAAAAAGGAGCCTTTCGGCTCCTTTTTCGTTGGATTGAGCGCCCGCGAGAGAGGCGCGCGGCTTATTGAAAGCCGAATTTGGCGGCCAATCGCCGGAGGAGTCCACCGGACATCGCCGATTCGTCCTCTCCCCCGGGATGGTCTCTTGTCTAACTTCCGGCGAAAGGATGCTCGGCGGAGCCCTTCTTGGAAACGACTTCCTGGGCGGTCGGCGTGCCCTTCACGGCGCGCTCGATGGATTCCATCGTCGCCTGGTAGTTGTATTCGCGGATCTTGGCGTCGTCCTCGGCTTCCCAGTGGATGAAGACACCAACGCAGATGTAGAGATCGTCGGCTTCGTCGGCCGGGATGATACCCTTCTCGACGGAGTCGGCGACGGCGCGAGCAACGGCGGTCTGAGCCGGTCCGAACATCTGGACGGCCTGCTTGGCGCCCTTGATGGTGACCTTGTTGAACATCACCGTGTTCGGCTTGCAGGGCAGGTTCGGCGCGACGACCGCGAGGAGGGTGGTGAAACCGTCCTTGTTGTTCGTCAGCGAGTGGCAGAATGCCGACTCGGCGGCCGAACCGCGGGGGCCGATGATCAGATCGATATGGGCGACTTCGTTGCCTTCGCCGACGAGCGACTCGCCGACCATGACCTTATTGATGGTTGCCATGAGCAATTCCTCCTGTTGATTGGTCCCATCGGATCACTCCGACGACACCTCGTCATTTTCCCTTTCCGGGACACGAGATCGCGTCCGAAAAGCCCGAACGAGCCGTCAGGCCGCCATCTCCCCGGTCGGCGGACGCGTTCGCGTTCCGCCCTCACGGCTACCCTTGTTGGCGGCGTCCCACAGCGAGACCGGTTGGCCGGATAGCTTCGCGGTCACATGGACCTCGACGGGGCGCAGTCAATCATCAGGGGGGCTCGCGCGCAAGGGAGCGGGGAAAAAACCCGGTCTTTGAAAGTAGAGGATGAAGAGCGTTGCGACGGTGAGGTCCGCGCAGGTCCCCGGATTGATCCCTTCGCTCTTCAATTCCCTATCCAATATCAATGCCTTGGCGGCGATTTCTTCCCCATTGCGGCAGCTCTCGCAAACCTGTGCGAAATTCTTGAAACGCCGGTGAACGTCCTCGGCGCGCTGCAGCCCGAACTTTCGGCTCACATGCGAATCGGGAAAGCGCGCGGCGAAGGCGATGTAGATCGCGAAGGCGAGGCCGAGGGCCGGATGCTCGCGAAGAGCGGTCGGAGCCCTCGCTGCAGCCTTCAGGCCGGTGTCGAAGAGATCGGCGTAGCCGTTCACGTATTGCCTGGCGATCAGATCGCGGCCCGCGGCCAGCCCCATCGCTTCGACGACGCCGATCTGCGGAGCGCGGCGCACGTCTTCCTCTCCCGCCTCGCCGAGACCGCCGGGCGAGGCATGGGCGATGGCCGCGAAGATGGACCTCGCATCCTCGGCGTCGAGATCGGCGAGAACCGTTTCCAGCGCCCTGCGCAACGCGACCTCGCCGGGTGAGGGTCCCGCGCGCTCGAAGGCCCTGGCAAGCGGTCCGGCAAGGAGGAGAATGCCCAGATTGGCATTGCATCCGGCAGCCGCGACGCTGGCCCGTGTCGCGGCAAGAACGCGTTCGCCGACCCCGAGCCCCGCGTCCGCGACGATCGGGGACGCAGCGAGCGCTGCCTTCTCGAAGGTCTGCGCGTCCATGCGATGCCCGGCTGCATGGACATGGACATTGCCGGGCTTGATCGCGGCGAGTTCGGCACGGCAGGCGGCGAGAAAGGCCGCTTCGATCCCGCGTCCCGATGGCGCCTCGTCTTCGGGCCCCGTGTCATGCAGTCCGGGGCGGACGGTGTCGCTGCCGCTCGTCATACGGCGTGGGGCAGCAGGCTGCCGGCAATCTCGGAAGGCCCGGTTCGCGCCAGTTGCGCAAGAAGGTCGCCCGCACGCTCCAGTGCGATGTCGATGGGCGTCACCCGGGACAGGCCGGTCCAGGCCGGCATGGAATTGACCTCGATGATCTGGATCGCGCCATCTCCATCGCGAAGAAGATCGACGCCGCAGAAATCGGCACCGACGGCTCGGGCGGCGTCCACCGCGAGCGCGTTCATCCGCTCGTCCGCTTCCATCGGCAGGGCCGTCGCGCCCTGCTTGATATTGGTGATCCAGTTGGCGGCTTCGCGGCGCATGCCGGCGATCGCCCGATCGTTCGAGACGAGAATCCGATAATCGGTCCAGCGGGTGCCGATGGCCTTTCCGGCGAATTCTTGCAGATAGAAGACCTGACCCGCGATCTCGTCATCGGGCGGCAGGTCGGAGGGCTCGCGCAGCAGCTTCAGACCCTTGCCCTGACTTCCGAAGAGCGGCTTCAGCACCATGGGCCGGCCCGCCGCCTCGAGTGCGGCCACGGCATCCGCCCGGTTCTCGATGCAGATCGAGCGGGGGCTCGGAAGCCCGCGAGCGTGGAGGCGGAAGCTGGTCGCCGCCTTGTCGACGCAGGCTTCGATCGCCCGCGCGCTGTTGGAGACGGGAACGCCGATCTGCGCCAGCGCGTGAAGGATGCCGAGCCGGCGCGTCACCGCCTCGAACGTCCCGCCGTCGACGGTCCGCACGCAGACCGCGTCCGGGAGGTCGTCCGCAAAGCCCGGGATGGCGAGGCCGGACCGGGTGCCCGTATCGAAGCCGATTTCGGCCAGGCGGGCGAAGTGCGCTTTGGCGCCGAGCGCCTCGAACGCCGTGCCCAGTTGCCGGGCATGACGATCGAGGCTCGCGGTGACGATGAGGATGCGGGGCGACGCGGCCATGGATCGTGGGATCAGCCGAAGGAGGCGTCGATGAGTTTGGGGTCGATCCCGCCCCCGTGGAAGGTCTCGCCCGACTCCAGCGAGACGATCTGCACCTCGGCCGGCGAGAACAGCATCGGGTCGATCTTGTAGAAGTCGCCGTCGTATTCCCGGAAGATCTCCGCGAAAGGCTTGCCGTAATCGTCCGCCGTGGAACTTGGCAGTCTCTCGGCGAGTTCGCGGGCCTTGGCCGCAGATCCGTTCACGTGAAGCACGATCCGGCCGCCATAGATCACCGCGTCGTTCGTGCGCCCCATCGCGGTGATGAAGTCCGGATGGGGCGGGGCCAGCGGGGCCGTCCCGATGCCTTCGACGATGTGGGACAGGTCGAATTCCAGGACGTGCGCCTTGTGAAGCGCGACCTCGACCACCCTGCCGACGATCTGGACCGAACCGGCGAGCGAGGTCGTCGGCGTGATGATCAGCGTCAGGCGATCGGGCGCGACGCCGCAGGATTGCGCGATCTTCCGCACGAGGGGTTCGGGCGGCGGCGTATCGGTTTCCAGGACGAGGACCGCGGCGTCCGCCTGATCGCGGTAGCCGATATCCTTGTAGAGCTCTTCGAGCCCGGCAAGGGCTCGGCCGGGCCCGGAGCCCATGGAGAAATAGCCGGTCTCGCCCTCGCCATGGGTCAGCTGCCAGCCGGCATACTGGCTGCCCAGGCACGACAGCACCGGTTGGGAGGTCGCGACGGTGAGGGTGAACGGCCAGCGGTCGAGAAAGGAGCCGGCGCCGAGCTGAACGCTCCCGAGGCCTCCGAGGCAGATCTCGGTGATGATGCGTCCGGCCTCGAGCGAGCCGCGAGCAGACGCGCCCGCGTCGATGATGGTTTCGCCGGCATCTCCGCGCTTCACCTCGCAACGCAGATCGCCCGCCCGGGCGATCAGTTGCTGGACGAGCGGAACGACCTTCTCGTTTACGGAAATGGCTTTCGTCTCGGTAGACATGGGTCCTCCTCCCGATCCTGGCATATGCCGTCCTTCCCTGTTCCCTTGTCGAGACCAGGCCTCACGGCATTGCAGGGCTCGGCACGCGGTTGGCAGTGCCCACTGCATTATTCGATATGGAAGACGCCTTGAGGCTTTCGACATGCGCCTCGAAGCGCTCCCTGGCTTCCTTGGCGGTGCGCCCTTCCGCAACGACGGTGGCGATCGGCTCGGCCGCCTCGTAGTGGCGCGGCAGATGCGAGCGGTCTCGCGTCCAGTGCGGCCAGACATGGTCCGTGCCGAAATCGAGATCGACGTCCGCCCAGGCGAGGCCGGCCGCCCGGCATCCTGCCGGATAGGGGGCGAGCGTCTGGGGCAGGCGGCCCTCGCAGGCATCCAGATGGAGCTTGAGAAGAGGGGCCTCGGGCCGGTCGAACACGTCGACCGTCGCGCCGAAACGGGCATTGATCTCGAGGCAATGGACGAGACCGTTCGCCTCCACGAAATCGGCGCTGAGAAGTCCCGTGAGGGTCGTGCCGTCGTCGTGGGCGGCGGCGACCAGCCGGCCGAGGGCATCGACCATCGACTTAACGATCGGCGGCGGCGGATCGAGCGGGCCCACCGCGCCTGCGTAGCGGAACGGCTCGTCCTCGCTCGGATCGGTCCATTGGTGCGAGAATCCGAGGGAGCGGGTCATGCCGTCTGCGGCAAGCGCGAGCAGGGACCAGCGTTCACCTTCGACGAAGCGCTGGGCGTAGAAGCGATCGCCGGATCCGCCGGCCGCCCGCACACGGTTCGCCCATCGAACATGGCTGCCGCCGCATCCGCCCACGCGCTTGATGAGCCAGAGGTCGTCATCGGACGGCGCGGCGGGCGCGATCTGTGGAAAGGCGACGCCTGCACGCTCGCAGATTCGGGCGAACCAGAACGGGTCCTTGAGCCGGCGGGACGCCTCGGCACTCGTGCCGAGGACGGGCCAGCGCCGGGCGATCTCGTCCAGCAACTCCGGACGGTCCTCGAAGCCCGCACCGTAGACGAAGCCGATCGGCGTCTCGCCTTCGGACACCCGTTCCAGAGCGGCGATCAGATCCGTATCCGAAAACCCGTCCGGATAAGCGCCGGTCACGAGTTCCGATCGCCTGGCGCTCGCGCGCAGATCGAGATCGGCGAAGAAATCGACCGCAAGCGCATCGAAACCCGAAAGGCGCGCGCTTTCCGCGATCTGGCGGGCCGAGAAGGCCGCGCACAAGATCGTCGGTCTGGCAGAACTCGCATCCGCGCCGTCCAAGTCCGATCAGCCTTCGTTGACCAGCTTGCGCGCAAGCTCGAAGGCATGGCGGAAGTCGAGCACCTGGCCCTCTTCGGCGTCGATCATCTGGCGCAGAAGGCCGTATTCGGTCTTCGACTTGAAGACGCCCGTGGCGAGCGCCCCGATCCCGACCGCCTTCGTGCCCTCGATCTCGGCGGCATCGTCCATCACGTCGATGCCTTCGAGGCCGAGCGGCGGGACCGCGTTGACGTCGGCGGCGACGAGAAGCTTCGAGGCCGATTTCAGCTGGTCGAGCGAGAGCACGCGAACGCCGGCCTTGGCGGCGGACAGGATCACCTCGACATCGGCGATAATCGCCGTGTTCTTCTCGTCGGACGAACCGTCGACGGCCTCCACGTCGACGTCGAAGCGCTGCTTCATCTCGTCGGCGCGGCTCTGGACGCGGGCAACGCCGCTATAGCCGACGATCTTGACCTTCGCGCCTTCCATCGCCGCGATGACGGCGGCGCAATAGCCGACCACGCCGGTCGCACCGAATACCGCGATCGTCGTGTCCTTGAGCTCGGTGCCTGACTTTTCCTTGAGGGCCTTCTCGACCTTCGCCACCATCGCGGCCGCGGTCGTGAACGATCCGGCCGGATCGGCCATGATGTTGCAGGTGAAGGGGGGAACCAGCGCGTTCTTCGCCGTGTCGATCATGTCGAGGGCGAGAACCGCATCGTCGCCGCCGAAGAAGATGGCCGAAGAGGTTCCGTGATCGGGTGGGCGCGAGAAGATGACGTCCTGGACGAGATCTGCGACCTCGTCGAGCTCGACCTGTTCGTAGGGCGTCACCGAATCATAGCCGGCATCGAGCGCCTGGTTCACGTCGAACGGGCTGACATGCTTGTGCGGCGTCAGCATGTGGAGAATGTTCTTCGGCATCGCTGTTTCCCATCGGCTTCGTGTGAGGTGGCGCCCGTTGCCCTCGCGTTCTCCTAACATCGAAGAGGGGAGCTGGCGAAGGCCCGTTCGGGTAGAAAAATCCTTCGCCCACGCAGGCGCTAGAACCGCTTCGCGTTGCCGGCCTCGGGCCGGCTGACGATCCGCGTTCCCCGCCGCTCGATCGAAGCGCCCGCATTGCGGCCCTTCACGATCTTCAGTTCGAGCCCCGTCTCGGCCGCGAGCGACCGGACGCGCTCGACGAGGCGCGCGGCCTCCGCTTCGCTCTCGGCGAAGGCGAAACCCGTCGGCCCCCAGGAGCTCTGCCCGATCCCGTGCGCGCCTTCGGCTGCAAGCGCCGCCATCAGGTCGGCGACCTTCGGATTGGAGAAGACGCCGCCCTGTGCCGAGGCGAAGTGACTGCCGACGATCTCCTGGATCCGCGTGAGGCCGGCTCCGAAGGTCGCAAGATCCCGTTCCGCAAGGCCGGGAAGCACCTGCATCAGGGTCAGGGCCGAGACCTCGCCCGCCGCCTCCTTTGGGAAGACGGGGAGCCGTGCGAACGCCTCGATCTCCTCGGAGCCGTGAATGCCGGACAGATCGGTCGCAAGAACGAGGATCGCGCGCCAGGCCTCGGGGAAGTCGAAACGGGAAATCAGCGGGGGCGGGGCGTCCTCGGCCCCCTTGCCGCCGTCGACGGCAAGTCCGCCGCGCGAGAGGAAGGCCGCGCCGAGGCCCGATCGCTGTCCGCGCCCGAGGCGGGCCGCATCCCCCGGCACGTCGTCGGGCAGGCCTTCCAGCGTGCGAAGGGCGGTGGAGACCGCGAGCGCCATCTGGGTGCCCGAGCCGAGGCCCGTATGGGCTGGAATCACCGTTTCGACCTCGAGCCTGTAGCCGCCGTCGAGGCCGAGATGATCGGCGAGCGTGCGCAGATAGGCGCCGGCGCGCTCGGACCCGTGTCCGAGAATGACTGTGGTCGGGGCGCGCCGGAGCGAGATGGAGGTCGCCGGCGCGTTGATCGCGAGGCCGATCCCGCCGAAGCGGCGGCCGAAATTCGCGCCCGGGTCGAGAAAGCCGAGATGAAGGCGCGCCGGGGCCGAGACATGAACGAAGTCGTCTTGCAAATTTTCGTCCTGTCCTCGCCGCACGCATCGACTATTATCGAGTGGCAAACCATTCGGACAAGGGAGAGACCGATGGCAGCCAGAACCTACTCCGACGCGGAAGTCGAGGATCGCCTCAGAGACGAGTTGCCGACCTGGCGCCTGGAAGAGGGTTGGATTCGACGCACTTACAAGACGCAAGGATGGAAGGGAACGCTGATGGTCATCAACGCCGTCGGACACCTCGCCGAGGCGGCGTTCCACCATCCCGACATCACCGCGTCCTATGCCTGGGTCGAGGTCCGGCTGGTCAACCATGCCGCCAAGGGGATCACCGATGCGGATTTCGCGCTCGCCAAGATGATCGAACAGGTCGTCATGTGGCAGCCCGGAAAAGAGGATGGACCTCTCCAGGGAACGCCCGACGATCCGCGCTTCGCCTACATCAGATACGACAAATCGAGCTGACGGCGACCGGGTGGGCAATGGCGGGTGCCACCGGCGCGCCTTGCGTTACGTCATCAAAATGGTAAGTGCCGAACCGGGCACAGAAAGTGATTGAGTCGTGACGACTGCATGGATCGACGGCCAGCCGGTTTCGACCGGAGAGGCAGTTCGTGAGGCGGCGAAACTCCTTTCGTCGAGCCGTTTTCCGCTCGTCTGGGGCAGTTTCGACGACGCGTCCGCGCTGCGCGAGGGCACGCGTCTGGCCTCTCTCGCAGGCGGGGTGATCGACCATCGGGATCTTCCCACGATCGTCCCGCTCGTCGAGGCGCTGCGCGACAACGGCATGATCCGCGTCTCTCCGGGCGAAGCGAGGCGGCGGGCCGATCGCGTCCTAGTCCTCGGCAGCGACCCGTTCGAGAGCCGGACCGAACTCTTCGAGCAGATATTCTCCGTGCGGCCCGATCTCGGCCCGGCGAAGGAGAATGCGCGCGAGATCGTGCTTCTGGGACCGGCTTCCGCTTCGGCCGGCGCCTTCGCGAGCGCCGCAGGCGAGGTTCGCTCCATCGCGTGTCCGGATGGCGAGATCGGCGATGCCGTGGCGATCCTCAAGGCGGCTCTCGCGGGCCGGCCGTTCCATGACGGACCCTTCGAGGAGGGCGGGGCTCGGGCGCTTGCCGGATGGCTGAAGGACGCGGCCTTCGCCGTGATCGTCTTCGATGCCGCGCGCCTCGATGCGATCGCGATCGAGGTGGTCGCGGGTCTCGTTTCCGATCTCAATACCGACACGAGAGCATCCGCGCTGCCGCTTGCGCCGGGAGGCGCGATGGGGGCGGCCGAAGCTGCGCTCTGGACATCGGGCTTTCCCCTGCGAACCGGGTTCGGGCGGATCGATCCCGACCACGATCTCGTCCTGAACGCGGCCGACCGTCTTCTGTCTTCGGGCGAAGCCGATGCGCGCCTCGCGCTCTGTCTCGGCGATGCACGCCTCGGCGATCACGACGTTCCGACCGTTCTCCTGACGGGCGGGGAGGGCGTCGAGGCGGACCGGGCCCGCATCGTGTTCTCGGTCGGACAGCCGGGGATCGACCACGGGACGGTCGTCCACGAGGCGCGTTTCGGCAGCTTCGTCTCGCGGCCGGCCGAACGGTCGAGCATGCTCCCGAACGCCGCCGACATTCTGTCCGCCATCGCCGACGAAGTCGGTGCAAGAGTTTCTTCGAACGACGAGGCCCGTCGCTGATGCGGCGGGACGGAAAGGCAGGCTCATGCTGACGCGCCTCAAAGGCGGGCACGTGGTCGATCCGGCGAACGGCGTCGACGAGGTGCGGGATCTCTTCATCGAAGACGGGAAGATCGTGGCGGCACCGACGGACGCCGGATCGGCCGGGGAGGTCGTGGACTGCGGCGGTCTTATCGTCATGGCCGGTGCCATCGACATCCATTCCCATATCGCAGGCGGTCACGTGAACACGGCGCGCCTGCTCTTGCCGGAATGGCATCGTGCCTTTTCGGCCCGGCCCGGCGACACGGCGCTTTCCAAGGTCGGCTGGACCACGGAAGAGACCGGACTTCGCTATGCGGAGATGGGGTTCACGACGGTTGTCGAGCCGGCGATGGGGCCGCAATCTGCGCTCCACGCCCATCTGGAACTCGCCGATATTCCCATCATCGACAAGGCGACGCTCGTCGTCCTCGGCAATGACGACCTGCTTCTGTCGATGATCCGCGACGGCGAGAGTGCTGACGCCATCGCCGATTATGTTGCCTGGACCGTAGACGCGTCCAAGGCGCTCGGCGTCAAATGCATCAATGCAGGCGGCTCGGCCGCCTTCAAGGAGAATGTCCGCTCCTACGCCTTCGATGCCGAGGTGCCCGATTACGGCGTCTCCTCCAGGCAGATCGTCAAGGCGCTGCAACGGGCGGTGAAGGATACGGGCATCCCCCATCCGCTGCATGTCCACTGCAACAATCTCGGCATGCCGGGTAAATCGGCGGAAGCGGCCGAGGCGACGATCATGGCGTCCGAAGGACTGCCGCTGCATCTCGCCCATATCCAGTTCTACGGCTATGGGACCGAGGGCAAGCGTGGGTTCTCCTCGAAGGGCCAGGAGCTGGCGGCGCTCGTCAACCGGAACCCGGATGTGACGGTCGATATCGGCCAGGTGATGTTCGGCCAGACGGTCACGATCTCCTCCGACGAGATGCGCCAGTTCGCAGGGCGTGCGCAGGCCAGCCCCGGAAAGTCGATCATCCTCGACCAGGAGGCGAACGGCGGCGGCGTCGTGCCGATGAACTATCAGGAGAAGAGCTTCCACAACGCCCTGCAATGGGCGATCGGGCTGGAACTCTTCCTGCTCATCGAGGACCCGTCCCGCGTCTTCTTCACGACCGATCATCCGAACGGCGCGCCGTTCACGACCTATCCCGACATCTTCGCCCTGCTGATGGACCGGGACATGCGGCAGACCTGGATCGAAGCGCTGCCCAAGGGCGTCGCCAAGTGGACGAGCCTGCCGCAGATCGAGCGCGAATACACGCTGAACGAGATCGCCACCATGACCCGGGCCGCGCCCGCGCGTCTGCTCGGCACGAAGGATCGCGGCCATCTGGGCGTCGGCGCGACGGCGGACATTTCCGTCTATCGCCCGAACGAGGACAAGGCGAAGATGTTCGCGGCGGCCGCCTATCTCTTCAAGGACGGCACGAAGGTGGTCGAGAACGGCGCGGTGATCGCGCGGCCTTACGGCCGGGCTCTCACGCTCAAGACCCAGAGCGATGCGGCGATGGGCTCTCGGCTCGATCGCTATTTCGACGATGCCTACGGGCTCGATTCGCGTTGGTTCAAGGTGGATGGTGGCGCGCTTCGCCGCGACATGCCGTTCCGGGAGGTCCCATGCCTGTAATCGATCTGGCCGCCACGGTGAACGGTGTGCGCATCGACGACGACTTCGCAGAAGCGTTTCCGATGAGCGGCACCGCGATCCAGATCACGGCCATCAACGAGAAATGGGCGCTGGAAGCGGCGACCAAGATGACAGGCTTTGCGACATCGGTCATCGCCTGCGGCTGCGAGGGCGGCATCGAACGAGTGCTGTCGCCGGACGAGACCTATGACGGCCGGCCGGGCGTGCGCGTCCTTTTCTTCGGCTTCGATTCGGGCGGTTTGGAAAAGCAGGTCACCACCCGGCTCGGCCAGTGCATCCTGACCTGTCCGACCGCCGCCTGCTATGCCGATTACGAAGCCGAGACGACCATCGAGCTCGGCTCGGCGATCCGGTATTTCTCCGACGGCTTCCAGGTCTCCAAGAAGTTCGCCGGCAAGCACTTCTGGCGGATGCCCGTGATGGAGGGCGAGTTCCTCTGCGAGGCGAAGGTCGGTTACACCGCCGAAAGCGTCGGCGGCGGCAATCTCCTCATCATGGCCCGCGATGTCCGGGGCGCCCTCGCGGCCTCCGAGGCTGCGGTGGAGGCCATGAAGGCGGTTCCGGATGTCATCATGCCGTTTCCTGGCGGGATCGTCCGCTCGGGCTCCAAGCTCGGCGGGAAGTATCCGGGCATGATGGCCTCTTCGAACGACGCCTACTGCCCGACGCTTCGGGGCGCGACCCAGTCGAAGCTCGACGACGATATCGGCTCGGTGCTGGAGATCGTGATCGACGGGCTGACGGCGAAGGCGGTGTCGGACGCGATGCGCGCCGGCATCAAGGCGATCTGCGATCTGGGGTCCGAACGAGGCGCGCTGCGTATCGGGGCGGGCAATTACGGCGGGGGCCTCGGCCCGCACCATTTCGCGCTGAAGGAGCTTCTGCCATGAGCGCGCTGACCTTTCGGCTGAAGGGCGAGCCGGAGGAGAGGATCGACTGTTCCTCTCTCGTGCCCCATCATCTGGCGAACTTCTCCCCAGCCGAGATCGCGCGCCTCCCGGTCGGGACGACGAAGCGCGGGCTTCTCGTGGGGGACGTCTTCGAGGTTTCCAGGAACGATGCCGGCGAGATCCGTTTCGAGGGCGGCTCCGGACGGCTCGACCGGATCGGACAGGCCATGCAGGGCGGCGTCATACGCGTCGCAGGCCCGGCAGGCTTCCGCTTCGGCCGGGCGATGACCGGCGGTGAACTCCATGCCGAGGGCTCGGTCGGCGATCTCTGCGGATCGGCCATGGCAGGCGGGCGAATCACGGTCGGCGGCGATTGCGGTGCGCGGCTCGGGGGTCCCGATGCCGGCGAGATGAAGGGCATGTCCGGCGGCACCATTCACGTCAAAGGCAATGCCGGCGAGCGGGCTGCCGACAGGATGCGCCGCGGAAGCGTTCTCGTCGGCGGCGACTGCGGAAAGGACGCCTTCTCCCGGATGATCGCCGGCACCGTCGTCGTTAAGGGGAAAGCCCACGGTGTACCCGGCCGCCTGATGAAGCGGGGAACGATCGTCCTCATGGGGGGCGCCGAACGCTACGCACCGACCTTCGTCGATGCAGGCGTCCACGATCTCCTCGTCCTCAAACTGATGGCGAAGGCTCTCGGTGAGGTGTTCGGCGTCGTTCCCTTCGACGGCTCTCCCATGCGCAAAATCAGCGGCGACACGGCCATTCTCGGCCTCGGCGAGATCTACGTCCCGGCCTGAGGAATGGGTCGCTTTCGTCCGGTTCGATCCTCGGCCGAAGAGATTTCTTCGATTCGCCTCGGAGGCGTGAAACTTCCGGCTTGCCCGCTTCGTATCTCACTGCGCATGCCGGTTGGGACGGGACGCAGGCGCCGCAGTTCGCACGATGGTACGGGCTGCGGCGTCTTGACCGGCCGAGACGCTTGCCAAGTCCGGCTCGCCCATCGCATGATCCGGGCCGGGCACCGCGACCGGTCGGCCGACGAGACGTGTCGGACACCGGTCACATTCGTTCTTGGGAGGAACGTGACGCGATGCTGGTCGATCTGATCCTGACTGTCTGCATGATCTCCAATCCCCAGTCCTGCAAGGAAGAACGGTTGAGCTTCGAGGCCCGCTCGTCTCTGGCGCAATGCGTGATGCTTTCAACGCCCTATGTCGCCAAATGGGCGGGTGACCATCCGAAGTGGAAGGTCCGAAGCTGGAAGTGCGGCTGGCCCGAACAGCGCGATCAGAAGATCTGAACGCGGTTTGCGGCGGCGTGCCGGGCGGGACGCCGATCGCGGGGATTCGAGGCGGACGCGTGTGGCGCGCAGACCGTCGTTGTTCGATCGAAGCCGGTCCCCTCACATCCTTGATCTTACACATCGTTTTCATTTCGTTCGCGCTTGCGGGTGGCGTGAACGGATGAAGAACGCTATACTCCATCCATGGCCAAGATTTCCCTGCGCGACAAGCTTGCGATCCTTTCCGATGCCGCGAAATACGATGCCTCCTGCGCATCCTCCGGCGCCCCGCAGCGCAATTCGGCCAAGAGCGGCGGCATCGGCTCGACCGAGGGTCACGGCATCTGCCATGCCTATGCACCCGACGGGCGCTGCATCTCGCTTCTGAAAATTCTGATGACGAATTTCTGCATCTACGATTGTGCCTATTGCATCAATCGGTCGTCGTCGAATGTGCAGCGTGCCCGGTTTTCGGTTCAGGAAGTCGTCGATCTGGTGATGAACTTCTACAAGCGGAACTATATCGAAGGGCTGTTTCTGTCCTCCGGCATCGTTCGCAACTCCGATTACACGATGGAGGAGATGGTCCGCATCGCCCGCAAGCTGCGGCTCGAAGAGAACTTCGCGGGCTATATCCACCTGAAGACCATCCCCGACGCCTCGCCAAAGCTGATCGAGGAAGCGGGCCTGTTCGCCGATCGCCTCTCGATCAATATCGAGCTGCCGACCGATGTGGCTCTGTCGAGCTTCGCACCCGAAAAGGACCCGCGCGACATCCGCCGGTCCATGGCGCATCTTCGCGAGAAGATCGACGAGCATCGCGGCAGCAAGAAGGATCGGACCAAGCCGAAGTCCTTCTCTGCGAGCGGCCAGTCGACGCAGATGATCGTCGGGGCGGACGATGCGAACGACGATGCCGTTCTGGGGCGCTCGGAAAATCTCTACGGCAATTATCGTCTGAAACGGGTCTATTATTCCGCCTTCTCGCCCATTCCGGATGCGACCGCGAAACTGCCTCTCGCCAAGCCTCCGCTGATGCGCGAGCACCGGCTCTACCAGGCCGACTGGCTGATGCGATTCTACGGCTTCGAGCGACAGGAGATCGTCTCCGGCGGCGAGGACGGCATGCTCGACCTCGTCATCGATCCGAAGCTGGCCTGGGCGCTGAAGAACCGGGACCGGTTCCCTGTCGACGTCAATCGCGCCGATCGCGAAATGCTGTTGCGCGTTCCGGGCTTCGGAACGCGTGCCGTCGACCGCATCCTTTCGACCCGCCGCCACCGGTCGCTGCGGCTCGACGATGTCGCCCGGCTCTGCCAGTCGGTGGACAAGGTGCGCCCGTTCATCATCGCTCTCGACTGGTCGCCGGGCCATCTCACCGATGGCGAGAAATTGCGCGATCGTTTCCTGCCGAAGGCTGCGAAGGATACCAAGCAGCTCGAATTGTTCTGAGCGCGCCACAGGGCAGAGAGCGACTCATTCGGACATTCTCGGCAGCGAAGGCATTCTGGTTCTAGCGGGCAAGCGGTGCCTGGGGTGAATCCGTACCGGGATACGGCATTTCCGTCTTCGACCCTGGCGGGCGATCGTCTATACGCGCGGGAGCCCATGACGCGATCTCGTAATCCGGTTCTGGGCTTCGATGTCGTGGGGACGCGTCGCACGCTCAGGAAACAGGGCCCAAGGGCCGGTCCAATGCTCCGGGCAGGTGCGGGCAACGGGGGATGATCGGATGGCGATCGAGACAGGCTCCGAACGGGGCGGTCAGGGAAAACCGCATGGTGGGCCGCTGGTCTGGCTGCGGCGCCCGCGCAGGGAATGGGGTCCGGACGAGAAAGCCGTCGCAGAGGCGATCGAGTCCAATCAGCCAATCTCGCTCGATCCCGTGGAGCATGTGGAGGAAGACCTCACCTTCGGCGAGCGGGCCGCCGACGAGGTCGCGCGCTTCGGCGGCTCCTGGTCGTTCATCATCCTCTTCGTCGGCGTGCTGGTCGTCTGGATGATCGTCAATTCCGTCATTCTCGCAACGGATGCCTTCGACCCCTATCCGTTCATTCTCCTGAACCTCGTCCTGTCCTGCATCGCGGCGGTCCAGGCGCCCGTCATCATGATGAGCCAGCGCAGGCAGGACGAACGCGACCGCGCCTCGGCCGAGAATGACTACCGGGTCAATCTGAAGGCCGAACTCGAGGTTCGCGAGATCCGGGAGATTCTCAACCAGATGGCCGTTCAGCAGCAGGCGGCGTTCGATGCCATTGAGGCCGAACTCCGGCAATTGCGAAACACAGAGGATCAACGACCATGAATCCGTCACTGGCGGGTCGTCTCACCGATGACGGCCACGAACTCGATGTGAGGGTCTATTTCGAGGACACTGACTTCTCCGGGGTCGTCTACCATGCCCGCTACCTGCATTTTCTCGAGCGCGGGCGGTCGGACTTCCTGCGCCTGAAGGGGATCGGACACCGCGAACTGATGAGCGGGGAGCGCGGCGCGCCGATGGCGTTCGCCGTGCGCAAGATGGAGATCGAGTTCCTGCGCCCCGCGCGGATCGACGACGTGCTGCAGGTGGCGACCCGCACGCGGCAACTGGGCGGCGCTCGCGTGCTTCTCGATCAGACGATCATGCGGGGCGAGGAGCTTCTCGTGACGGCGAGCGTGAAGGTCGCGGTCATTTCGCCGGAGGGAAAGCCCATGCGCATGCCGGCCGAGGTTCTCTCCGTCCTCGATCCAAACACCGGCGGGGCGCCCTGAAAAATTTTTGCAAACAGCGGGGAGAATCGGTGCACGACCTGTGAAAATGAATGAACCGTAAACCCGTCCGAATTTTTATATCGTGCGATTTCAGAGGCTTATATCGAAACTTGCGCGAGGAGAGTTATCCACCACTAAATTTCAGGATACCGGCAAGTTCGAGGTCAGGTTACTTCTTACTCACAGGTTAACGCGGCGGGGGCCGAAGGGGATTTAAGACCATGATCGTGATCGTTGATAATCGTGAACTCGTCACCGATGGCTACCAGTCGCTGTTCGCTCGCGAAGGTGTCTCGGCCGCAGGCTTCTCCGCAGACGAATTCAAGGACTGGATCGAGACCGCTCCCGAGTCCGACCTGTCGGCCGTCGAAGGGTTCCTTCTCGGCGACTACGACGATCGCGCCACCTCCACCCGCACCATCCGCAACCGGTCCAAGGCGCCGATGATCGCCCTGTCCGAGAGCCGCAATCTCGACTCCACCCTCGATCTCTTCGCCGCCGGCATCGACGACGTCGTCGCCAAGCCGGTTCACGTCAAGGAGATCCTCGCCCGGGTCGGCGCCATCCGCCGCCGCGAGTCGAGCGAAGCGGCGAAGACCGTATCCGGCGAGATCGCCATCTATCAGGACGGCCGCGACGCCGAGGTCGCCGGCAAGGCGCTGGCGCTGCCGCGCCGCGAGCGCCGCATCCTCGAATATCTGGTCGCCAACAAGGGCCGCCGGGTTTCCAAGCAGCAGCTCTTCTCCGCCATCTACGGTATCTTCGACGAGAACGTTGAAGAGAACGTCATCGAAAGCCACATCTCCAAGCTGCGCAAGAAGCTCAAGATGCGCCTCGGCTACGATCCGGTCTCCTCCAAGCGCTATCTCGGCTACGGCATCGGCGTCGAGTAATCGGCCTTATCCCTTATCCAGACCTGTAACGATCGAACCGCCCCGGCCCCCCGGTGGCGGTTTTTTCGTGTCGGGGCCGGAGGCGGCCTCCGCTTCCGGATCGACGGAAACGTATTGCAAGAGCGCGGGGGAGCTTCGCGGATCAAGGAGGGCTTCGAGGGTGCAGGCGGGAGCGACCGACGCCATGACCCCGGAGCTTGCCGGTCCGGTGCCCGCGCGAGCCTGACGAAACGCCGGCCGGGTCACTCTCAGGCCAGGGCAAGCTTCGCCTCCTATCAATGCCCCATCGAAAATGGCCGAGGGGGCTGCGATGCGCAAGAGACGGCAAGGGGAGGGAGTGCCATGCGAGACGCCCGCCGCCCGCGCTCTCGCCACGTCCAGCGCAAGGGGCGATCACGAGGCCCGCAATGCCCTGATCTGGACCCGCGGACCGCGCGTCCGGCTTCCCGCCCGAGCGGACGCCCTCTGCCGTCCGCTCACAGCTTAAAGTAAAGTCGCCATGTCGCTTCTCTCGGCCTTCAACAATGCACGTTCGTCCCTTGCGGTCACAAGTCAGCAATCGGCTGTCGTGTCCCGCAACATGGCGAATGCCAGCGATCCGACGGCAACGCGCAAATTTGCCAATCAGGTCTACGACCGCAACGGTGCGGTGGACATCCTCTCCGTCTCCCAGTCCAGCGATCCCGCGCTCTATCGCAGCATGATCAACGGGCAGGCGGCCGTCGGGACGAACGAGACCGTCGCGACCGCGCTCGACAGGGTGCGGCAGATCATCGGCGACGTCGACGCGCAGACCTCCCCGTCGGCCTCCATCGCCGCAATGAAGAATGCCCTGACGGATCTCGCGGCCTCCCCGGAGAACGCGCACTACCAGCGCGCGGCGGTCGATGCGGCCCGTGATCTCGCCCTCAATCTGAACAACGCCACCGACGCCATCCAGACGATGCGCAAGGATGCCGATACCGAGCTTGCCAACGGCGCCAAGCGTCTGAACCAGCTGCTCGGCGATCTGGAAACGTTGAACGCCAAGGTCGTCTCGGGAACGGTCGGAGGCAAGGACGTCACCGACGAGATGGACCAGCGCGATCGCATCGTTGCGGAAATCTCGGGCTATGTCGGCGTCAATGTCCGCGTCAGGGCCAATAACGACCTCGTCCTGTCGACCGACTCGGGCATCGTCATGTTCGAGAACCGGGCGCGCAGCGTGGAATTCACGCCCACCCAGGCCTTCGATCCCGAGAAGCGGGCCGGCGGGGCCAAGGGAGCGCCCGGCGAATTCAAGATCGACGGCATCAGCATCGGCGGATCGAGCTCGATGGCCGTGCGCGAGGGATCCCTCGTTGCGGCGCTGAAGCTGCGTGACGATATCGGCAACGAATTCCAGGACCGCATCGACCAGATCGGCACGACGCTCGTCGAGCACACCTTCGCCGAGCAGAAGACCGCGGCGGACGGCACCGTGACCACGGTTCCCGGCCTCTTCGAGCGCACCGGACCTGGAACGATCTCGATCTCGCAGCGCGTCGACTACCGGCTTCCGGGCGGCGACGCCGCGCGCATCCGGGACGGCGGGATCGCGGATGCGACCTACACCTACAACACCGATGGCGAGTCCGGTTTCTCCGGCCGCATCAACGAGCTCGTCGCCCGTTTCGACGACAATCTCACCTTCGCGAACGGCGAGGTCGGACGCCTTTCGGACTTCTCGAGCGGCTCCATGGCCTGGTTCGAAGGCGTGCGCGGGACCGCGCGCGAGAACGCGTCCTATCAGACGACCATGGTCGCCAGAGCCCGTGAGGTGCTGTCCAGCACGACCGGCATCAATATCGAGGAGGAGATGACCCATCTTCTCGATCTCGAGCGCTCCTATCAGGCCTCGAGCAAGCTCATCCAGACCGTCAACTCCATGTTCGACAGCCTGTTGGCCATCCGGTAACCGAGAGAGGTCACGTAGCACCCATGACGAATTTTCTCGTCTCGTCCTTTTCGCTCTCGGCAGCGCCCCGCAATTCGGTTTCGCGCATCCAGCAGGAGCTGACGATCGCCCAGAAGCAGGTGGCGACGGGCCGCTTCGCCGATGTGGGCGAAGCCCTCGGCGTCACGGTCGGCCGGACCATATCCATGCGCGCCGAGATGTCGAACATCGAGAAGCTCAAAGGCGCGAACACCTCGATCGCCCAGCGTTTCGATACCATGCAGGCCGTTCTCGAAACGGCGGCCGGCTCCGGTGAGAACCTCATGTCCTCGATCATCTCGAACGGCTCGACCGACGAGGGGATCGCGACCAACCGCCGCCTGGCTCTCGCCAATATCGGCCAGCTCGTCGGCGTTCTCAACAGTTCGTACGGGTCGCGCTACCTGTTCGGCGGCGGGAAGACCGATACGGTGCCGATGAAAAGCGACATCGTCAACGACTACGCCACCTCCCAGGCCTCCGGCACAGTCGACACGGCCTGGCAGACCTTCGTGACCGCCAATGCGGGCGGCGATCCCTCGCTGGTCACCGCCGATCAGATGAAGAGCTTCCTCGACAACGAATTCGCGGCGCTGTTCGTCACGGGCAATACGGATCCGGCCCTCAACACCTGGGATCTGCACTGGTCGAACGCCTCCAGCAGCCAGACCCAGGCGCGGATCGGCGAAAGCGATCTCATCACGACCTCCGCCTCGGCGAACGACGACGGCTTCCGCAACATGATGAAATCTTACGCCATGCTGGCCAATCTCAGCGGCGAAAGTCTCAGCGACGAAGCCCGTCAGGTTCTCACAAGTCGTTCCGTCGAGACTCTGTCCACCGGCCTATCGCAGGTGACGGATCTCAGATCCGAGATCGGCATCGGCCAGGAGCGGATCAGCCGCGCGAACGACGGACTGAAGGCGCAGACCTTTATCCTAAAAGTCGCGATCGGCAAGGAGGAGGAAGTCGATTCGTACGAGGCCGCGATCCGGGTCACGAACCTGACCAACAATCTGGAAGCGTCCTACGCGCTGACCGCGCGGATCTCGCGTCTCAGCATTCTCAACTACCTGTAAGTGCAGTCCGCTCTGCTTCCCGCGATGGTGCCGTCGCTTAGGGAAGCTGCCGCAACAGAATGATCCATGGTCCGGTCCCGGCATGGAAACGCATACCAAGGGGTTTCGATGTATCAGTTTTCATATGCGGAAGTCGCTCAGGATACGGCGGTCGACGCACGCGAGCGCGAGCGCCAGGCCCTTGATCACTCGATCGCACTTCTCGAACGCGCCGCCAAGAACGGCCCGCGCAGCCGCGATGCCATCGAGGCGATCTACATCACGCGCAGCCTCTGGGCGATCCTCGTGGAAGATCTCGGACAGGCCGAGAACGGCCTGCCGCAGGAACTGCGTGCCGAGCTGATCTCGATCGGTTTGTGGATCATGAACGAGGCCGAGGCCATCCGGGCGGGTCGGTCGACCAACTTCAAGGGCATCATCGAAGTCTCCCGCATGATCCGCGATGGTCTGAACTGATGTCGACGCTGCGGATCTCGCTGCGGGCCGGCGAACGGATTTTCGTCAACGGGGCGGTCGTGAAGGCCGACCGGAAGACCACGCTCGAATTCCTGAACGACGTGACCTTTCTTCTCGAAAGCCACGTCATGCAGGCCGAAGACGCCACGACCCCCCTGCGCCAGCTCTACTTCATCGTGCAGATGATGCTGATGGATCCGGCCAATGTGGACGAGTCGCGTTCGCTCTTCGCCCGGTCGCTCGCGACCATGCTGAAGACCTATTCGAACCGCGACATCCTGGCCGGACTCCAGGACATGCACGACATGGTGGAGCGCGGGCGCAGTTTCGAAGCCTTGAAGTGCCTGCGCACGCTCATCCCGATCGAAGACCGCATCCTCGGTCGGCCGGAGCGCAACGTGGTCCGCCCCAATAGCGGGCGCCCGGTCCAGCAGGAGACCGTCAAGCCCCGGCTGGTTGTTGGAGGAATGTCATGAGCGTCGCGCCGACCAGCGGCGCGGGCGCCGCGCAATCTTCAGCCCAGCAGAGCCAGCTCGCCAAGAGCGCCAAGGCCGATCTCAATTATGATGCCTTCCTGAAGCTCCTCGTCACGCAGATGAAGAATCAGGACCCGCTCAAGCCGGCGGAATCGACCGAATACATCGCCCAGTTCGCGACCTTCGCGAATGTGGAGCAGTCGATCCAGACCAACAACCGGCTCGAAAGCCTGATGACGGTGTCCGCGCTGACCCAGGCCGACGCCCTGATCGGCCGCACGCTCTCCTCGTCCGATGGATCGCTGTCCGGCACGGTCGCCAGCATCCGCGCGGTGGGCGGCGGGATCCAGGCGACGCTCGAAGGCGGCAAGACCGTCATGCTCGGCGACGGCGTGTCCGTCGCCTGACATCCGGACCATTCGGCGCGGAACCCGCGTCGTCATCGATGATCGGGCGCATGATGCGCCTCGACACTCGTTCACCGGCTCCATCGCCGAAGCTATGAAGGCTGCACCATGAACCAGGCCGACGCCATCGACATCGTCCAGGAAGCGATCTGGACCATCGTCATCGCCAGCACGCCGGCCGTGGCCGCGGCGATGATCGTCGGCATCGTCATCGCGCTCTTCCAGGCGTTGACGCAGATCCAGGAAATGACGCTGACCTTCGTGCCGAAGATCCTCGCGATCTTCATCGTGATCGGCATCTCCGCCTCGTTCACCGGGGCGCAGGTCTATGCCTTCACCCAGGAAGCCTATTCGCGGATCGAGACGGGTTTCGACGTCGAGCGCTGAGGACACGCGTCCGAGCCGCCGAAAGACCTGCCGCAGGCACCGAACGGCCGCACGGCCGGAGACCGGGTGATCGTCGGCGCATGCCGGGCTGCGCATCAGGCGCGGCCTCAACTGACGGCCTGGAGGACCTTCGCTATGCCCGGTCAGGCTGAGATCAGTTATCCGACTTAAGACTTCCTTAAACTATCGGGACACGGCGTCATGAGGACGCCGTCCGGCTGGGCAGTTGCTATCGGAAGGGCTCTCGAATGGACGAGACCGACCAGTTGCAGATCGAGGACGGTACGGCGAAGAAGGGCGGCATGATGCCCCTGATCCTCGCGCTCGTGGTCGTCACTCTCGTCGGCGGAGGCGGCGGCGTCGCCATGGGCTTCCTTCTCGGCGGATCGAATGCGCCCGCCGAGACCGCGGATGCGAAGGCCGCGGACAAGGCTGCTGCACCCGACGGGCATGCGGCCGCGCCCGAGGGCGAGAAGGCTTCGTCCGGCCACGACAAGCCGGCAGCGGGTGCCCATGGCGAGGAGACGCTCGCCGAGGTTTCCGCCGAAGAGGAAAAGCCGCTTCAGGTGGTCGCCCTCAAGCCGGTCCTCACCAATCTCTACAATCCCTCCGGCACGTGGATCCGGATCGAAGCCTCGATCATCCTGCGGCAGGACGACGAGATCGATCCGACCGTTCTCGCAGCCGAGATCGAGGCCGATACGCTCACCTTCGCGCGCTCGCTCCAGATCGCGCAGATCGAGGGGACGCGAGGCCTGCTTCACCTGCGCGACGACCTGCGCGAGCGGGCCAAGCTGCGCTCGCCCGCGATCGTCGACTATCTGATCCAGGCCATGGTCGTCGAATGAGCCGGTCGTTTTCGCGCGGCGCGCTCAAAGTCGCGCTCGTGCTCCTCGCCCTTCTCGGTCTCACGGCCGTCGCACGGGCTCAGGTCACGAGCGGCTCGGTGCTTTCGGAACTCATTCCGGAAGGCGACGGGACGATGTCGGGGCGCATCATCCAGCTCTTCGGCATCCTCACGGTGTTGTCGATCGCGCCGGGCCTTCTCGTGATGGTGACGGCCTTCACCCGCATCGTGATCGCCCTGTCGATCATGCGCACGGGGCTCGGCCTTCAGACGACCCCCGCCAATCTGATCATCATCTCCCTGTCGCTGTTCATGACCTTCTTCGTCATGGCGCCGACCTTCGATCAGGCATGGCGAGACGGATTGCAGCCGCTTCTGGAGAACGAGATCGACGAGGAGGAGGCGTTCTATCGCATCTCCGATCCGTTCAAGGACTTCATGCTGACCCAGGTCCGTCCCTCCGACCTCGCTCTGTTCTCCGATATCGCGGCGGCCAACGATCGCAGCCGCGTCCAGCCGGAAGAGCAGGGCGCCACGGACGAGCGGGACATCTCGCTGAGCGTTCTCGTTCCCGCCTTCATGATTTCGGAACTGCGCCGCGGCTTCGAGATCGGCTTCCTGATCGTCCTGCCCTTCCTCGTGATCGACATGATCGTCGCGACCCTCACGATGTCCATGGGCATGATGATGCTGCCGCCGACGATCATCTCGCTGCCGTTCAAGATCCTGTTCTTCGTGCTGATCGACGGCTGGAACCTGCTCGTCGGATCGCTCGTCAGAAGCTTCTTCTGACGAGCTAAGGCCTGATGCGAGCGGGCGCGACGTGCGTTCAGCCCATCCTGTCCGCCGCTGAACGCTCCTCGCCTTTCAGAGGCATGCGGGTGTTGCGGCGCTCACCCTGGATGAGGCCGAGGAGTGCGCGGCCGGCATCGAGGACATTGGTGCCGGGGCCGAACACCTCGGCGACGCCGGCCTTGAAGAGCGGCTCGTAGTCCCTTGCCGGAATGACGCCGCCGCAGACCACCTGGATCTGTTCGTTGCCGGACGCCTTCAGCGCCTCGATGAGCTTGGGCACGAGGCTGAGATGGCCGGCGGCGAGGGTCGAGACGCCGACGACGTCGACATCGAGGTCCACGGCCTTGCGGGCCGCATCCTCGGGCGTCGCGAAGAGATCCGACAGTTCCACCTCGAAGCCGAGATCGGAAAAGGCCGAGGCGATCACCTTCGCGCCGCGATCGTGCCCGTCCTGGCCGAGCTTGGCGACCAGTACCCGCGGCGTGCGCCCGGTGGTCTCCACATGCTCGGCGATGCGCGACTTCAGGATGTCGTATTCGGGATCGCCGGCATAGGCGTCGGCATAGACGCCCTTGTTCAGGCGATGGGTGGCGGCATGGCGCCCGCCGAAGCCCTGTTCCATCGCGGTCGAGATCTCGCCGAGGGATGCGCGCGCCCGCGCCGCCTCCACGGCCGCCTCGAGGAGATTGCCCTCGCCGGAGCGGGCGAGATCCTCGAGCTTCGACAGGGCGGCCTCGCAATCCTCGCGCGAGCGCCTGCGCCTCACATCCTCGAGCCGCCTGATCTGCTGCTTGCGCACGTCGTCGGTGTCGACCACCAGGAAGTCGATCGGGTCCTCGTTCTCCAGCCGGAACCGGTTGACGCCGACGATGACGTCCTCGCCCCGGTCGATCCGCGCCTGGCGGGCAGCGGCCGACTCCTCGATCCGCGACTTCGGAATGCCCGCCTCGACCGCCTTCGTCATGCCTCCGGCCGCCTCGATCTCGTTGATGAGTTCGAGTGCCTTGTCGGCGAGGTCGTGGGTCAGGGCCTCGACGTAATAGGAGCCGCCGAGCGGATCGACGGTGCGGGTGACACCCGTCTCGTGCTGGAGGATGAGCTGGGTGTTGCGGGCAATGCGGGCGGAGAATTCCGTCGGCAGCGCGATCGCCTCGTCGAAGCCGTTGGTGTGGAGGGACTGGGTGCCGCCGAGCACCGCCGCCAGCGCCTCGTAGGCGGTGCGCACGATGTTGTTGTACGGGTCCTGTTCGGTGAGGGAGACGCCGGATGTCTGGCAATGGGTGCGCAGCATCTTGGAGCGGTCGTCCTTGGCGCCGAAGTCCTCCATGATTTTCGCCCAGAGCATGCGCGCCGCGCGCAGCTTGGCCGCCTCCTTGAAGAAGTCCATGCCGATGCAGAAGAAGAAGGAGAGACGCCCGGCGAACTGGTCGACCGACAGGCCGCGCGCCATGGCGGCCCGCACATATTCCATGCCGTCGGCGAGCGTATAGGCGAGCTCCTGCGCGGTCGTCGCGCCCGCTTCCTGCATGTGATAGCCGGAGATCGAGATCGAGTTGAACTTCGGCATCTCGGCCGCCGTATAGGCGATGATGTCGGCGACGATCCGCATCGAGGGCTCGGGCGCGTAGATATAGGTGTTGCGGACCATGAACTCCTTCAGAATGTCGTTCTGAATGGTCCCGGTCAGCTTCCTGCGGTCGACGCCCTGTTCCTCGGCCGCCACGATGAACATGGCGAGCGTCGGAATGACCGCGCCGTTCATGGTCATGGACACGCTCATCTCGTCGAGCGGGATCTCGTCGAAGAGGATCTTCATGTCCTCGACGCTGTCGATCGCGACGCCCGCCTTGCCCACGTCGCCGGAGACGCGCGGATGGTCGGAATCATAGCCGCGATGGGTGGCGAGATCGAAGGCGACGGAGAGGCCCTTCTGGCCGGCTGCGAGATTGCGCCTGTAGAAGGCGTTGGATTCCTCGGCCGTCGAGAAGCCCGCATATTGGCGGATCGTCCAGGGCTGGCCGGCATACATGGTCGCGCGGGGCCCGCGCATGAAGGGCGCGACGCCCGGAAGAGCCTCGGCGGTGCCCTCGGGAACGTCCTCGGGGCCGTAGAGCGGCTTGATGACCAGCCCGTCCGGTGTCTTCGTCGAGAGGTCGAGGACGTCCCGTCCCCTCAACTCCTTCCTCGCGATCTCCTCCCAGGAGGGCCCGCTTGTGTCCGGCGACGGATCGAGATCGAGCTTGGTCGAGGGCGTATCGCTCATGTCAGGCAAACTCCAGAATGACGTCGTCGACGGCGAGGCTGTCGCCCTCCTTGACCGAGATCTTCTCCACCGTGCCGCTGCGCTCGGCCCGCAGCACGTTCTCCATCTTCATGGCCTCGACCACGGCGAGGATCTGACCTTCCTGAACCTCGTCGCCCTCCTTGACCGACAGGGTCATCAGCACCGCCGGCATGGGCGAGATCAGGAACTTCGACAGGTCAGGCGGCAGCTTCTCCGGCATCAGGCGCGCAAGCGGCGCCACATGGACGGGATAGACCTTGAGCGCCACGTCGTAGCCTTCCGCCCGCAGGCGAAAGCCGGACGTTACGGGATCGACCCGGTAGGTTGTCCGCTCGCCTTCGAGATCGAGGACGGCGATGAGCTCGCCCGGCTTCCATTCGAGTTCCGCCGGCCCGGCCTCGGTCCCGTCGACGGCGACCGAGGAGGGTCCGATCCGGACCGCATGCTCGCTCCCGCCGAAGGGGATGGCGACCACGCGCTCGAACGCGCCGGAGGGCGGCAGAAGGCCCGCGATCCGCTCTCCGCGCGCATCCGAGGGACGCCGGACCGTTCGCTGCGCCATGGCGGTCGCCGCGACCGCCATGCGGCGGAAGACCGATGCGGGGGGCGCCGCATTCTCGAAGCCGTCCGGATATTCCTCGGCGATGAACCCCGTCGTGATCTCGCCCGAGCGCCAGCGCGGATGGCGCTGGATGGCGGCCAGGAACGGCACGTTGTGCTCGATGCCCTCGACGACGAACCCGTCGAGGGCTGCGGCCATCGCGTCGATCGCGCTCTCGCGCGTCTCGCCCCATGTGCAGAGCTTGGCGATCATCGGATCGTAGAACATCGAGATGGTCGAGCCCTCCTCGACGCCCGTATCGTTCCGGACGATCGTACCATCCTCGCGCTCGCCCTCCTGCGGCGGCCGGTAGCGCGTCAGGCGCCCGGTGGAGGGAAGGAAGCCGCGATAGGGGTTCTCGGCATAGAGGCGCGATTCGATCGCCCAGCCCCGGATGCCGATATCGGCCTGGGTGACTTGCAGGGGCTCGCCGGCGGCGACCCTGATCATCGCCTCCACGAGATCGATCCCGGTGATGAGTTCGGTCACCGGATGCTCGACCTGAAGGCGCGTGTTCATTTCGAGGAAGTAGAAGTTGCGGTGCTTGTCGACGATGAACTCGACCGTGCCGGCGCTCTGGTAGTCGACGGCCTTCGCCATGGCCACGGCTTCCTCGCCCATGGCCCTGCGGGTCTGCTCGTCGAGGAAGGGGGAGGGCGCTTCCTCGATGACCTTCTGGTTGCGCCGCTGGATCGAGCATTCGCGCTCGTTGAGATAGACGCAGTTGCCGTGTGCGTCGGCGAGAACCTGGATCTCGATATGGCGCGGCTCTTCGACGAACTTCTCGATGAAGATGCGATCGTCGCCGAAGGAGGACGCGGCCTCCGACTTCGACCGGGCGTAGCCTTCGCGCGCCTCGTCGTCATTCCATGCGATGCGCATGCCCTTGCCGCCGCCGCCGGCGGACGCCTTGATCATCACCGGATAGCCGATCCCTGCCGAGATCCGCACGGCCTCCTCTGCATCGGCGATGAGGTCCATATGGCCGGGCACCGTCGAGACGCCGGCCTCGGCCGCGATCTTCTTGGAGGTGATCTTGTCGCCCATCGCCTGGATCGCCCTGGGCTTGGGTCCGATGAAGGTGATGCCGGCGGCCTCGAGTGCCTCGCAGAATTTGGCGTTTTCCGACAGGAAGCCGTAGCCCGGATGCACGGCTTCTGCGCCCGTCTTCCGGCAGGCCGCGATGATCGCATCGGCCTTCAGATAGGACTGGTTCGCAGGCGCAGGCCCGATATGCACCGCCTCGTCGGCCATGCGCGTATGAACGGCGTTCCTGTCGGCATCGGAATAGACCGCGACGGTCGCGATCCCCATCCGCTTCGCCGTCTTCATGACCCGGCACGCGATCTCGCCGCGATTGGCGATGAGGATTTTCTTGAACACGGCGTCTTATCCTGCCTTCGTCGTCAAACTTCGAGAACGTCCTGGAACGCATCGGGGTGGGTCTTGCGGGCGACGGTCTCGTCGATCCTCAGAAGCGCGGTATAGGACTGCGGATCGAACGGGTGTTCGCCCGGCACGATCTCGCGGTTGAACAGCCACGAGATGCGTCCCGCATCGAGATTGCCCCGCTCGAAGGGCTCGTCCCCGAACATGTGCCAGATCGCGTGCAGAAAGGCGGTATCGGCGAGCTTCTCGGTGGATGTGCGATCGGGGAAGCGCTTGCGCTCGATGATCTTCGTCGCGCCCTTGGGATTGGCGCGACGAACCGTGAACTGGAAGCCGGTTCCCGGAAGCCCCGAGGGAAACCCCCGGTGCTTCGTCATGTCAGGGAGTTTCGCCACTATCCGGCATCTCCGATCTTGTCCTCAGTCTTCGTCTCGAAGTCCGAGGCGTCGTGGCGCTCGTGAAGCTGGGTCGACGGATCGCCGGAGGTGGAATTGACCATCGAGCCGCGCTTGACGCTCCGGCGTTCGCCGATCTGCTTCCTCCAGCGCTGGAGGTTCTCGTACTCGTCCACGCCGAGGAAGGTGCCGGCATCGTCATAGGCGCCGTGAGCGGCGAGACGGCCATACCAGGGCCAGATCGCCATGTCGGCGATCGAATATTCGCTGCCGGCGATGAACTCGTTCTTCGCAAGCTGCTTGTCGAGAAGATCGAGCTGGCGCTTTACCTCCATGGCGAAACGATCGATCGCATATTCGATCTTCATCGGCGCATAGGCGTAGAAATGGCCGAAGCCGCCGCCGAGGAACGGGCCCGCGCCCATCTGCCAGAACAGCCAGTTGAGGGCCTCGGTGCGGCCGCGAATATCGCCGGGCAGGAACGCGCCGAATTTCTCCGCGAGGTAAAGGAGGATCGAGCCGGATTCGAAAAGGCGTATCGGATCGCCGCCGCCTTTCGGCTTGTGATCCATCATCGCCGGGATCTTGGAATTCGGGTTGACCGAGACGAAGCCCGAGCCGAACTGGTCGCCCTTGTGGATGCGGATCATCCAGGCGTCGTATTCGGCCTCGGTATGGCCGGCGGCCAGAAGCTCCTCCAGCATGATCGTGACCTTGACCCCGTTGGGCGTGCCCAGGGAGTAGAGCTGGAGAGGATGCTTGCCGACCGGCAGCTCCTTCTCGTACTGGGCGCCAGCGGTCGGCTTGTTGATGGAGGCGAAGGCGCCGCCCGACTGGGTATCGGGGCTCCAGACCTTGGCAGGCACATAGCCGGCCGGGAGGTTCTTTTCGGGCGGAAACTTGGTGTCGTCGGCCATGATGGATCGACCTGTCTTCGTTCAGGATGCGGAGGCGATGCGACGCATCGCATCACGGTAGATATTGAGCCGTCGGCGAACGGCGAGCCGAAACGCTCCGTCTCGGCCGCGATGACACGGTCCCCTGTGTCACAGCGGAATGTTGTCGTGCTTGCGCCGGGGCTCCGGCACTTCCTTGGTCTTCAGCATCTCGAAGGCCCGCAGCACCCGGCGGCGCGTCGATTGAGGAAGGATCACCTCATCGATGAAGCCGCGCTGGGCCGCGATGAACGGATTGGCGAAGCGGTCCTCGTATTCCTTCGTATGGGAGGCGAGCTTTTCGGGGTCCTTGGCGTCCCGGCGATGGATGATCTCGGCCGCGCCCTTGGCGCCCATCACCGCGATCTGGGCCGAGGGCCAGGCATAGTTCACGTCGGCGCGGATGTGCTTCGACGCCATCACGTCATAGGCGCCGCCATAGGCCTTGCGCGTGATGACCGTGACCTTGGGAACCGTCGCCTGGGCATAGGCGAAGAGCAGCTTCGCACCGTGCTTGATGATGCCGCCGAGTTCCTGGGAAACGCCGGGCAGGAAGCCCGGAACGTCGACCAGCGTCAGGACTGGAATGTTGAAGGCGTCGCAGAAGCGCACGAAGCGCGCGGCCTTGCGCGAGGAATCGATGTCGAGGCAGCCCGCGAGCACCAGCGGCTGGTTTGCGACGACGCCGATGCTTTCGCCGTTCAGCCGGATGAAGCCGGTGAGGATATTGCCCGCGAAATCCTTCTGGAGTTCCAGGAAGTCGCCTTCGTCGGCGATCTTCAGGATGACCTCGCGCATGTCGTAGGGCGTGTTGGCGTTTTCCGGCACCAGCGTATCGAGCGAGGCCTCGGCCCGGTTCGGATCGTCGAAGACACCGAGACCCGGGGCCCGGTCGCGCGAGGAGGAGGGCAGGAAGTCGAAGAGGCGGCGCGTCTCGACGAGCGCCTCCACATCGTTGTCGAAGGCGGCATCGGCGACCGAACTCTTCTTGGTATGGGTGGTCGCGCCGCCCAGATCCTCGGCGGTCACGACCTCTCCGGTCACGGTCTTCACCACGTCCGGTCCCGTCACGAACATGTAGGAGGTATCGCGGACCATATAGGTGAAATCGGTCATCGCGGGCGAATAGACCGCGCCGCCGGCGCAGGGTCCCATGATGACGGAGATCTGCGGCACGACGCCGGAGGCCTGGGCATTGCGCCAGAACACCTCGGCATAGCCGCCGAGCGAGGCGACGCCCTCCTGGATGCGGGCCCCGCCCGAATCGTTGAGGCCGATCACCGGCACCCCGTTCTGCATGGCGAGATCCATCACCTTGCAGATCTTCTCGGCATGGGTTTCGGAGAGCGAGCCGCCGAAGACGGTGAAGTCCTGGGAGAAGACGTAGGTGGGCCGACCGTTGATCGTGCCCCAGCCGGTGACGACGCCATCGCCCGGATATTGCTGGCTCGCCATGCCGAAATCGGTGGCGCGATGGGTCTTGAAGGTGTCGTATTCCTCGAAGGAGCCCGGATCGAGAAGCACGTCCAGCCGCTCGCGGGCCGTCAGCTTGCCGCGCTCGTGCTGCTTCTCGATGCGGTCCCTGCCGCCGCCGAGGCGAGCCTCCGCCCGTTTGGCCTCGAGCTGTTCGACGATTCCAAGCATATGCACCCTCCCACTCCGCATATGCACTTAGGGCAACGAGGCGGTCGAGGACAAGGTGGAGAGGCGTATCGCGCGGACCGCACTGAACGACATGCTATCGACGCGATGCCCTGTGGCGGTCGGACCGGAAACGCGCTCGAAGGGGTCGGAGCGCTGCATCCGTCTCAGGTTCTGGCGCGTTGCTTCACGAAGGCCGGCGCGACGGCGCCATGGAGGCGAAATCCGCTAAATCATGTCGCCCGAGGCTGGACCGGAAACCGAGACACATGACGGCTCGGATCGGCGGGTCCAAGATACGACCGGATCGGCGATGGCGGGAAGGCGATGCCGGGAAAGCGAGGGGGCAGAAATGCAGAACATCTACATCCTCGGTGAACTCGCGATCGTCGTCGCGGGTCTTCTCCTGCTTCTTTACTTCGGCGTCTGGCGCAATCCCTACGAAATCGAGAAACGTCGCGATCGCCGCCGGCGGAAGGCCGAGCGCCGGGCCGGGGAGACGAAGCGCTCCGAGTAAGCCGACGGATCGGTCATGGCCTTTCAAGCCATAGAGGTCAGGACAAACCATCGTCTCAAGGTGTCATACCGGCGAACATTTGAAAGCATCGCTGTTTGTCATCCGCAGGCAGGCCGCGCGGCGTCTGAGCCTGTGCCGGACGAGAATCGACCCGGCGGGTCAATTCATTCGTCCGACGGCATGAGACATCCGGCGGGGCACCGCCGTCGTAGTTTCAGCATTGACAGGCGCATCGGATCGTCGATCGATACCGGCTTTGAGATCCGACGAATGCAGCGAGGATGCGATCCGCGATGGCCCCGAACGACCTGAACCGCCGCCGTTTCACGGCCGGCCTCGTCACCGCGATCGCCTTGCCCGCCTTCCTGAGCGAAGCGAAGGCAAACCGGGTCCATCTGGCGCAGACGCCCGCCTGCGGCACCGATACCTTGACGGCTCTTCAGACCGCCGGTCCGTTCTTCACCTCTGGCTCCCCGCGCAAGACGAACTTCCAGCGCGATACGCGGGGTGGCCAGCCGATCCTTCTCTACGGACAGGTTCTCGACCAGAACTGCCGACCTGTTCAGGGTGCGAAAATCGATTTCTGGCAGGCCGACGCGAACGGGGCCTACGACAATTCGGGTTACCGCCTGCGCGGCCACCAGTTCTCCGATGCCAATGGCCGCTGGCGGCTTGAGACGATCCTACCTGGTCTCTATCCCGGCCGCACCCGGCATATCCACGCCCGCGTCCAGCCGCGAGGCCAGCGAATTCTGACGACGCAGCTCTACTTCCCCGGCATTCCGCAGAACCGCCGGGACGGGCTCTATGTACGAAGCCTTCTCGTCGCCTTCGATCCGGGCGCCGGTCGCGGCAGCTTCGACTTCATTCTCTGATACCAGCGGCGTCTGAGCCTGTGCCGGTCGATACTTGACTCAACGCGTCAACTCATTCGTCCGACAGTATCAGGCTCCCAACTTCCTGTCGGACCCGATCGTCGCGTTTCAAACGCGAAAGACGGTGGGAGCCGCATCAGCGCAGCAGGATGACCTGGACATCGGCGACATTGGTGCCGGTCGCGCCGGTGCGCACCAGCGCCCCGCCGGCTTCGAGCGCCGGATGGGAATCGTTGTCGCCCAGCCGGGCTTCGGGATCCACGCCTGCATCCCTGATCGTCTTCAGGGTATCGGGGGCGACCACTGCACCGGCCGCATCCGTCGGCCCGTCCCGCCCGTCCGTGCCCCCGGAGAGGAAAACCCATTCGCCGGTCGCGGGATCGGCTTCGTCGAGTAGAGCGAAGCGCAAAGCCAGTTCCTGGTTCCGCCCGCCGGTGCCGCTTCCCGACAATATCACCGTCGTCTCGCCGCCCGCGATGATCGCGATCGGCTTTTCGCCGGCGGACTGGCGGGTGAGACGGTCGTGCAGCCGCGCTGCGGCCTCCGCCACGTCGCCGTCGAGCCAGCCTTCCATGCGTTCGCACGCATAGCCGAGTTCGCTCGCGGCCTCGGCCGCCGCCGCGCAGCTGATGGCATTCGATCCGATGATGACGGTTTCGAAATCCTGGCCGGTATGGTCGCGCCCGTGTCCCGGTTCGCGAAGGCGCCGACGCGCAGCGTCCGGCAGCCGGTCCGCGATCGCGTATCTTTCGACCACGCGCAACGCCGCCTCGGCATCGTCGGCTGACGGCACGCTCGGGCCGGAGGCGACGGCTTTGGGATCGTCGCCCGGAACGTCGGACAGGATCAGCGACAGGACCCGCGCCGGTGCAGCGCGCGCCAGGAGCCCGCCCCCCTTCAGGCGCGACAGCTTGCGGCGGACGACGTTGATCTCGTCGATCGGGGCTCCGCAACCCAGAAGAAGATCGTTGACGGCGATCTTGTCCTTAAGGGTCAGGCCCTCCACGGGCGCCGCGACGAGAGCCGAACCCCCGCCCGAGACGAGGACGAGGACGAGATCGGCGTCGCCGGCTTCGTCAAGCGCGGCCTCGATGGCCCTCGCGCCCTGTTCGCTGCCCGCGGTCGGCGTCGGATGGCCTCCCACATAGACGTCGAGACCGGCGACGACCCTTGCGGCTTCCGGATGGGTGACGGCGATACCCGCCTTCCACTTGTCGCCGAGAAAGGGAATTGCGGCCTCGGCCATCTGGATCGCCGCCTTGCCGAAGGCGATCAGAACGACGCCTTCGGCGGCCTCGATCTGCCCGGCCCGCTCCTCCAGCGCGGCACGGACCGCGCTTGCCGGATCGGCAGCTTCGACCGCCCTCTGGAAGATGGCGAGGGCATCGCCGCGCAGGGTTCCGGTGCCGTCGTTCCGCTCGCCGTCAGCCATGGATCAGGCCACCCGGTCGCCGGGCTCGCGGCCGGCGAAGTAAGCTTCCAGATTGTCCATCACGCGCCAGCCCATCGCCTCGCGGGTCGACTGGGTGGCAGAACCGAGATGGGGCAGCAGCACGGCGTTCGTCTCGAGAAGCGGCTCGGGGATCTTCGGCTCGCCCTCGAACACGTCGAGACCGGCGCCGGCGATGGTGCCGTTCTTCAGGGCATCGGCGAGCGCCTTGGCGTCGACCACCTCTCCGCGTGCGGAATTCACCAGAATCGCGTTCGGCTTCATCATGGCGAGCCGCTCGGCATTGATGAGGTGATAGTTCTCCTTGCCGCCGGGCATGTGCAGGGAGACGACGTCGGCCTCCTTGAGAACGGCTTCGATCGAATCGCGGGCTTCCGCCTTCGTCGATGCGGCCTTTTCGGGCGCCACCGGATAGGCGTCGTAATAGATCACCTTCATTCCGAAGCCATGATGGGCGCGCTTGGCGGTCTCCTGGCCGATGCGGCCGAAGCCGAGGACGCCGAAGACGCCGCCCGAAACCTTCGTGCCGATCATGTGGGTCGGCCGCCAGCCGGTCCATTGGCCCGCGCGCAGCTCGCGCTCGCCTTCGCCGGCCCGGCGCGCGGCCGAAAGCATCAGCGTGATCGCGAGGTCGGCGGTGCATTCGGACAGGACTTCCGGCGTGTTCGTCACCACGATGCCGGCCTTCTTGGCTGCGTCCGTATCGATATGGCTGAAGCCGACGCCGTAGCTGGAAAGGATCTTCGTGCGTGGGTTTTCGACGGCGAGAACCGACGCATCGATGGTGTCCGAAACCGTGGGGCAGACCGCGTCATATTCGGAGAGAGCCTGACGCAGGGCATCCTTCGACATGGGCTCGTCCGCTTCGTTGAACGTCACGTCGTAGGCTTCGGACAGCTTCGTCTCGACGGCCTCAGGCCAGCGACGCGTCACCAGAATTTTCGGCTTGCTCATGGATTCGTTCCTCCCCTGTGTCATGAATTAAAGCGAATGCGGCGCGGGTGTCGAGGCCCGCGCCGCATCTCGTTCCGTGGTAGGCAGGCCATCGCCGCAGCTCGTCTCCGAGGAGCTCCGCCCGCCGTGAACGGCTGGCGGGCAAGCCGTTTCGAACACCCGTTACCGGCTCCGCGCAGATGGCGGGAGCCCGATCAGGCGGCCTTCCTGTGTCCGATCATCTCCTCGACCACCTCGCCGAAGGCCGAGGGATGGGGCACGACGGCAAGGCCGCACGCCTTCATGATCTCGATCTTCTCCGCGGCCGATTCCCCTTCCGTGGAAACGATCGCGCCGGCATGGCCCATCTTCTTGCCCTTCGGGGCAGAGGCGCCCGCGATATAGGCGCAGACGGGCTTCGACATATGCTCCTGCGCCCAGCGTGCGGCTTCCGCTTCCTGGGGGCCGCCGATCTCGCCAATCATGACGACCGCATCGGTCTCGGGATCGGCCTCGAAAAGCTCCAGGCAATCCTTGAAGGACGAGCCGTTGATCGGATCGCCGCCGATGCCGATCGAGGTGGAGATGCCGATCCCCTTGGCGAGCATCTGGGCGGCTGCCTCGTAGGACAGGGTTCCCGAGCGCGCGACGACGCCGATGCGGCCCTTCTTGTAGATGTTCGTGGGCATGATGCCCATGAAGCCCTCGTCCGGGGAGATCATGCCGGCGCAGTTGGGGCCGAAGAGGCGCATCTTGTCGGCGGCGCGGTAGCGGCGCATGTAGCGCTTGACGCGCATCATGTCCTGGGCGGGGATGCCGTCGGTGATGCAGACGCAGAACTTGATGCCCGCATCGGCCGCTTCCATGATCGAATCGGCCGCGAAGGGAGGCGGGACGAAGACGATCGACGCCTCGGCGCCCGTTTCTTCCACCGCGCCGCGAACCGTGTTGAAGACCGGCAGGTCGAGATGCATCTGTCCGCCCTTGGAGGGCGTGACGCCGCCGACCACCTTGGTTCCGTAGCGGATCATGTCCTCGGCGTGAAAGCTTCCGATCTTGCCGGTGAAGCCCTGCACGATGACCTTTGTGTCCTTGTTGAGCAATACTGCCATCTTGTCCTCCCGCTTCCTCAGGCCGCCCGAGAGGCGGTCGCCTCTTTCCAGGCCGCGACCGCCTTTTCGGCACCTTCCTTCAGGGTTTCGGCGACGATGATGTCCTCGCCGGAATCGGCCAGGATCTGCCGGCCCTTCTCCACATTGGTTCCGGCGAGGCGCACCACGATCGGAACGGGCACGCCGACCTCCCGCTTGGCCCGGATGACGCCTTCGGCCACCCAGTCGCAGCGATTGATGCCGGCGAAGATGTTGACGAAGATCACCTTCACATTGTCGTCCTGCAGGACGGCGCGGAAACTCTTGGCCACGCGCTCGGGACTTGCGCCGCCGCCGATATCGAGGAAGTTCGCGGGCTCGCCGCCGGCGATCTTGATCATGTCGAGGGTCGCCATTGCGAGGCCCGCGCCGTTGATGATGCAGCCGATCTCGCCGGTCAGGCCGACATAGGAGAGGCCCCGATCGGAGGCGAAGGTCTCGCGCGGGTCTTCCTGGCTCTTGTCGCGAAGCTCGGAGATTTCCTGCCGGCGGAAGAGGGCGTTCTCGTCGAAGCTCATCTTGGCGTCCAGCGCCATGACATTGCCGCTGCCCGTGACGACCAGCGGATTGATCTCCAGCATCGAGGCGTCATGGTCGCGGAAGGCGCGGTAGCAGCCGAGAATGGTGTCCACCATCCGGCCCACCACCTTGTATTCGAGGCCGAGATTGTAGGCGATCTCGCGCGCCTGGAAGTCCTGCAGTCCGTGTCCGGGATCGACCACGGTCTTGATCAGGCTTTCCGGCTCCTTGTCGGCGATCTCCTCCACCTCCATGCCGCCGGAGGAGGAGGCGATGATCATGATGCGCTCGGCCTTGCGGTCGAGGACGAAGCCCAGATAGAGTTCCTGGGCGATGTCGACCGTCTCCTCGATGTAGAGACGGTTGACCAGCTTGCCCTCGGGGCCCGTCTGGTGCGTCACGAGGCGCTTGCCCAGCATCTCCTCGGCCGCCGCCTTCACTTCCTTGTCGCTGCCGCACAGCTTCACGCCGCCCGCCTTGCCGCGCGCTCCAGAGTGGATCTGGGCCTTCACCGCCCAGCGTTCGCCGCCGATCTCGCTTGTGCGATAGGCCGCCTGCTCGGGGCTGTAGGCGAGGCCGCCGCGCGGCAGGCTCACGCCGTGGCGTGCGAGCAGCTCCTTTGCCTGGTATTCATGGATATCCATGGCTCTCTCCCTTTTCGCGATCGCCTAGCGGGCCGTGATCGCCTCGTGCATTTTCAGAACATTGAGGGCCATGCGCTCGGATGCGGCATCGATCATCTTGCCGTCCAGCGAGGCTGCGCCCTGGCCTTTGCCCTCGGCCTCCTTCAAAGCCTCGATGATCCTGCGCGCCTTCTCCACCTCCGCCTCCAGCGGAGAGAAGACCTCGTTTGCGAGCTTGATCTGGCTGGGATGGATCGCCCATTTGCCTTCGATGCCGAGGGATGCGGCGCGGTTCGCGGCGTCCTTGAAGCCTTCGGGGTCGGAGAAGTCGCCGAACGGACCATCGATCGGCCGCAGGCCGTAGGCGCGGCAGGCGACGGTCATGCGCGAGAGGGCATAGTGCCACTGGTCGCCCGGATAATGCGGGTTGGGACCGCCGATATTGGTGGTGCGCGCCTTGTTGAAGGCGGCGTAGTCCGCAACGCCGAAGTGGAGCGCCTCCAGGCGTCCGCCATAGGCCGCGATCTTCTCCACGTTCGCCATGCCGAGCGCGGTCTCGATCAGGGCCTCGATGCCGACCCGCGTCTCGAAGCCTTTCGCCATCTCGATCTGGTTGATCAGAGCCTCGACCATGTAGATGTCGGAGGGATTGCCGACCTTCGGGATCAGGATTGTGTCGAAGCGGTCGCCCGCCTGTTCCATCAGGTCGACGACGTCGCGATACATGTACTTTGTGTCGATGCCGTTGATCCGGACGGAGACCGTCTTCTTCTTTGCGCGCCAGTCGATGTCGTTGAGGATCTGGATGATGTTCCTGAGCGCCTTTTCCTTGTCGGGCGGCGCGACCGCGTCCTCGATATCGAGGAAGACGTAGTCGGCCTCGCTGTCGGCCGCCTTCTCCATCATCTGGACGTTTGCGCCCGGCACGGCGAGTTCGCTGCGCTGCAGGCGAAACTTGCGGAGATTGTGGAGTTCGTGGCTCATCCTGTTCCTCTTCCCTGGCCGTGTCTTGCGGTCCCGTGGCTCGGTGCGGATCGAGTTTCGTCTCGCCTGTGAGCCGGCCGGGCGGCCGCGGGTTGCTTGACTGCCACCGGCTCCCGGGTCGTGAAACCGCTATCCTCCCGGATGCTTCGACTTGACAGGAACTATCGGAGGGACGCGGCGCATAAGCAAGAAGCCTGCGGATAGGAAGTCGAACGGACCCGGGTAGGAAACCCTACCCGAAAGGGACTGACCCTTCTTCTTCGTCATCTTGTGGGCGACAGGTTCTTCGCCGCGCTCTGCTGGACAAGGGCGCGGTCTATTGGGGCGGTGCAGGTCGCAGAGCCGAAATTCGAGCCATTCGACGGCTTCGATGCTTTCGTGCTTCGGCCGGCGTCAGCGTTGTTCGTTCAGCCAGACGGCGACGGCCATGGCGCGGTTCTGCACGTCCAGCTTCTCGTAGAGGTTCTTCAGGTAGTATTTGACCGTGTTCTGGGAGATGCCCGTGCGCGCGGCGATCTGCATGTTCGTCCAGCCGAGAGCCAGCATCGACAAAAGTTCGCGCTCCCTCACGGTCAGCTTGGAGATCGCCGTGTCGTTGATGGCCGTCAGGTCGATATAGGGAATGCAGATCCGGCCGTTCGCCACCGCCATCAGCGTGTCGAAGAGAACATCGGGGTCGTCGTACTGGTAGCAGAAGCCGTAGACGCCCAGCCGCACGGCCTGGCGGAGGGTGGCGATGTTCTCCTCGCCCGAAAAGATCACGATGCGCGGCGCACCGGCCTTCTCCTTCAGCTTCAAGAGAAGCGAGCCGGCATCCATGTCCGCGAGGGTCCAGCCGACGACGGCGATGTCGAAATCCGGGTCCGAGGAGCGCCGCAGGATTTCCGATCCGCTTTCGGCAAGGCCCGCGAACGCGAATCGATCGTCCTTGCCGATCATGTGCTTGAGCGCTGAGACCACGAGCGGATTGCGTTCGGCGAGAAGGACCCGGATCGGTTTTTCGGCAGCCATGTTTCCCCCTGTCCCGCCGCTTCGGAGGTGCCAGACCGAAGCAGGGAGACAATCTCTATCCTAGATAACAATTGCGGGACGGGTAAAGCCGCCCCTCGAACCTCTCGCAGGCTTCGGCTTCAGCCGGTCCAGCCGAGGCCCGCCGACGTGCAGTGGATCGACAGGAGCAGGGCGTCGAGGGCTCTCGGATCGGCCTCACGCACATCGGCCGTTCCGCGCACGCGCGACAGGAGTTCGACCTGCAGCCGGTGGACGCCTTCCAGTTGTGCGGCCACGCGGTCGATTTGGCGCTTGTGGACAGGAAAGCGTTCGGCGAGGTCCTTGGTCCCGGTGACCTCGACGAGCATGCGGCGCGTCAATTCGTATTCGGCCTCGATCTTCCCGAAGATCGTATCGCGCACCGTCTCGTTCTTCACGAGCTTCGCATATTCGGCACCGATCGCAGGATCGCACTGGTAGTGCTGCTTCTCCACCTCGTCGACGATCAGGCGGAAGAGGCGCGAATTGCGGAACATGGACTGGAGAAGCTTCATCCCGTCCTCGCCGCGAACCTTCACGAAGCTGTCGAAGGCGGTGCCGATGCCGTACCACCCGGTCATCAGATGCCGGTTCTGGCTCCAGGCGAAGACCCAGGGGATGGCGCGCAGTTCCGAAAGATCCTTCGGCGAGCCGCCGAAGCGCCGGGCCGGCCGCGAGCCGATATTGAGGAGGGCGAGTTCCTCCACCGGGCTCGACTGGTTGAAATAGTCGATGAACCCGTCGGTCGAGATGAGATCCGCATAGGCGGTCTGGGAGAGGCCCGACAGCGCCTCCATCGCCTCCTTGAACTCAGCATCGTCTTTCAGCTCCCGCTCGCGCGGGCTCTTCAGCGTGTGCGCGAGGACACTCGCCGACAGGATCTCGAGATTGTGGAGGGCCGTTCCCTTGTTGGCGAACTTGGACGAGACGACCTCTCCCTGTTCGGTCAGTCTCAGGGCGCCGTCCACCGTCTCGGCCGGCTGGGCCGCGATCGCGCGGCCGGTCGGGGCGCCGCCACGGCTCACCGATCCGCCCCGGCCATGGAAGAACGAGACGCGGACGCGCCGTTTGACGCCGACATCGTGCAGCAGGCGCTGGGCTTTCGACAATTCCCAGTTCGAGGTGAGGAAGCCGCCGTCCTTGTTGGAATCCGAATAGCCGAGCATGATCTCCTGTCGGTCGCCGCATTCTCGCAGGGACCTTCGGATGGCGGGGATCGCGATCATCTCGTCGAGAATGTCGGGCGCCGCACGCAGATCGTCGATCGTCTCGAACAGGGGCACGATGGCGAGCGTCGTCGCCGCGCTCGGATCGTCGCCGGCGGTGATGCCGCCCCAGCGGGCGAGGAGGTGGCAGGCGATCATGTCGTCGGCCGATTCGGTCATGGAGAGGATGAAGGCGCCGATCGCCCGGTTGTCCCTCGTTTTGGCTTCCCGCATCACCCTGAAGAGCGCGACGGTCTCGCGGGCATCGTCGGACAGGTCGGCCGCATCGAGATCCGGCTTCCTGTCGCTCCTCAGGGCTTCGCGCAGCCGCTCGGACCAGCCCGGCTCCCCCTTCTGGACATGATCGTCTTCGTCGCGCCCGAGGTTCAGGAGTTCGGCGACGACCTTGTTGACGATCGTCGCGTTCTGGCGAATGTCGAGCGAGGCGGTATGGAAGCCGAAGATCTCGAGCTGCCAGAGCAGCGGGCGCACGAGCCGTTCGGCGACGGCGGGCGCGCCGATCTCCACCAGGGCCTGATGCAGCGCCTGGATCTCTCCGCGCATCTCGGAGGGGCTGCGATAGGGCATCGCATCCGTCTCGCGCCGTTCGCCCGCATCGCCGGCGAGTGTCGCCCTGAGGCGGGCGGCGACGGCGCAGACGAATTGCCGGAACGGTTCGTTGAGATTGCGCGACGCGATCGCCTCGCGCCGTCCCGACAGGCCGAGCGCACCTTCCAGAGCATCGCGGAAGGTCTCCGGGATCATGCAGACACTGGTGGAGACGCTGAGTTCGACGATCAGGCGTTCGAGCGGTTTCAGATAGGAGGCGAGGGCGGACTTCCGGTACTCCGAAAGGGCCGCGCGCGTCAGATCGGCGGTGACGAACGGATTGCCGTCGCGATCGCCGCCGATCCAGGTGGCAAAGCGCAGATTCGGGGAGACCGGCGTGGAGTTCTCGCTCGCATGTCGCCGGATCGCGGCGGTCAGCACGTCGCCGAGCTTCGGCCCGGTCTCGAACAGGATCTCGCGGAAGAAATGAAGGCCCCAGGCGACCTCCTGGTCGACGCTCGGCTTTTCGAGCCGCAATTCGCCCGTCAGCCAGAGAAGTTCGATCTCGCCGCGCAGGCGTTCGATCAGTTCGTCGCGCTCGCGCGGCGACCAGCGCTGCTCCTCGGCCTCGGTCAGCGTCCGGTAGATGCGGCGATGGATCTCCAGCACCGTGACGCGCTTCGTCTCGGTCGGATGCGCCGTCATCGTCGGGCCGACGCGCAGGCCCGCCAGCGTGCGCCGGACCTCGTCGCCGCTGCCGCCATCGGCCATGAACTGGCCGATGACGTTGGAGAAGGAGCCGAGCACGGCATCGGCGCTTCCCCGCCGCTCGATGGCGCGGCGTCGGCTCGTCGCCGTGTATTCCTCCGCGATCGTCAGGAGCTGGAACCAGGCCGCGATCGCCTGCAATCCATCGAGCCAGAGAGCCTCGTCGAGATCGCGCACCGAGAGGGTGCCGTTGAGAACGCGGGCAAGATCGGGATGGCGCCTGCGCACGACCGATGAGAGCTGCTGGAGAAGAAGGCCGCGGACGCTCGCGCCGCCCTGTTCGAAACCGCCCTCGGCGACCGCGCTCTCGCGTGTCTGCGCTCCTTCGGCGAAGGGCTTTTCGGTTTGGTTGTCGCGCATGGCGATGCTCATCGCTCAGGTCTCCTCCCAGATCCCGCATATCCGCCCTTCCTCCCGGACGGTGGTGCCGCACGCGGCGCGATGATCGAGGTCATCCGACGGAGGCGGCCTTCCCATTGTTGCGGAATCGGGCCGCCAAACAAGCGCGCCGGGGGTATCAACCGGGCGTCTCGCGGGTAGGAAAGCTTGTCCGATCGATCGGACGCGGTCGGCGAGGGGGTGGTCGACCAGGTCGGATCGCGGGAGACGGAAAGGAACGGGAAGACCGCACACGGCCGAAGCGTGGCCCGAGCGATCCGAGCCGGATCCTGCATGCCGGACGTATCCGATCGATCAGATCGCGCCTTGGCCGGATGGTATCATCGGAGAGAATGTCGCTTCGCGAACCGAATCATCTTCAGCTTGGGAAGATGATGGTACGCCCAACGGGACTCGAACCCGTGTTTCCGCCGTGAAAGGGCAGCGTCCTAGACCGCTAGACGATGGGCGCAACGCGGCGGTTTCTAGAAGGAGTTTGCGTTCGTTGCAAGCGATAATCTGAAAAAAATCGAGAGTTCGTCGCGGCCGTTTCAGATCGCCTGGGGCCACTGCAGCGAAATGCGACACCTCCGTGCCGGCCTTCCGCCTTAAACCGTTGCTCTGCCGCACGATATCGTTCGAAACGTCATGCAGCTTTCCGGCATCACGCCCTTGGGGTCAGCCGCCCCGGCGACAGCGCCAGTTCCAGTCGCGCTCGGGGCCCACATCGATGTGGATCGCCTTGGTATGGCAGTAGGTGCCCACGCCGCCACGACCGCGCAGCGAGCGCACGAAGGCTGCGACCTCCAGATGATTCGTGTTGGGAATGACGATGTCGGCGGCCTTGCAAGCCATATGCTGCGATCGGGAGGCACCGCGGACGCGCCGATTGTGTTCGGGGCTGCGATAGCCCGAGGTCACCACGACGCGCTGCCCGAATCGCCGTTCGATCGCGCTGATCATGCCGACCAACTGGCCGGGGAAGCAGTCGGTGCGCACGTCCTCGCGCTGGACGCGAAGCCCGTTGGGCGCAAGGCGCGCAAAACCGCCAGTCAGGGCGGCGACCTCGTAGCTCGCATCCTCGATCGCGTCTTCGTCCGCCGAAGCGCGCTGTCCGATCTCGAAGAGCGATCTCGGATCGACGCCGGGGAGGGCGTCTCCACCAGCCGATGCGCCATCCTCGCTCGCAACGACGACACGGCCCGATTTGCCGCGCTCCGCATTGGCGATCGGTGTGCGCGCTTCCTGGCGGGCAAAGAGCGACTGGAAGAGTGTCTGGCCGCCGGCGCCGCGCGCCTCGCCATCGCTTGCCCCGGCATAAGCGGCGACCGTCTGGCGATCCGTCGATAGCGGAATGAGGGGGCCGGAGCGGCTGGTCTGCGTCTCAGGAGTGGCGTCGGCGACGCGCTGCGCGGTCTCGGCCGAGATTTCGGCTGCCGGAGCGGAACCCTCGGTCGCTTCCGAAATGTCGACTTCCGGCGCCTCGCTGGTGTCCAGCGGAGCGCCGCTGTCCGCGGGGCTGGGGGTGTTCGTCAATCCGAGGGAGGCGATGTCGCTCATCCCGGACATGCAGCCGCCGAGAAGTGGCGACATTGCGAGAGCCGCGATGGCGATCGTCGACAGGCGTAAACTGCGCGAAGTCCGGGATGGAGCCCGTAGGCCCGCCCCATGGCTTGAGGCAGGTCCGCGTTCGGACGGACGGCGCGAGTCTTCGGTCGTCAAAGTGTCATCCCTCTTCGGCGATCCGGGCGCCCAGTGCCCCGCTCGCATCCATGGTGCCCGGCGATCCATCCCCATGGACCGCAAGGCGACCGCTATCGATGCGTATCGTCCGCGCGATACGAATGAAAAGCCGCGCGCCTGGCATCGGCTTCGTCCCCGGCGCGGGAGGCCGCACCCGCACCATGTGTCGTCCCGTCACGCCGTTCTTTTATGCGCCGGTATCGGTGCCGAGCGGGTATGGACCCGGCACCCGGCCTCGACTTTAACACAACATAACGAAAAGTTCATGAAGTCGGATTGAGGCAGGTTTGTGGACTCGGGCGAGCGTATCGCCCGAGTGAGGGTCGAGCGTTACCAGGACCCGGTGTTCTCCATCGAAGCCCACGGCTCCTGCGGGGCCTTCGCGTCGCCCTTCTGAAGAAGTTCGAACGAAATGCCGTCGGGGGACTTCACGAACGCCATATGGCCGTCGCGCGGCGGCCGGTTGATGGTGACGCCCGAATCCTTCAGCTTCTGGCAGATCTCGTAGATATCGTCGACGGCGAAGGCCAGATGGCCGAAATTGCGGCCGCCCGAATAGGATTCGGGGTCCCAGTTATAGGTCAGCTCCATCAGCGGAGCCTTCTTGTCCTTCGCCTCCGGCAGATCGTCCGGCGCGGCGAGGAAGACCAGCGTGTAGCGGCCTTCCTCACGGTCCATCCGGCTGGTCTGAACGAGACCGAGCTTGTTGCAGTAGAAGTCGAGCGAGGCGTCGAGATCGGTGACGCGGACCATGGTGTGCAGGTAGCGCAAGGGATACTCCTTCGTTGAATTGGCGTCGGACGACGCATGCCCGGCCTTGTGATCCATGGACGAGGCCAGTGCATCCGGTCAGGGTCCAGACATGCGAAAGGGGTCCGTTCGGACCCCTTAAGCTTGGTCGGTATCTGAAAAAGCCCAGGGCTTTCCCGTCTTACATCATGGAATTTTTGGCCTGCTCGACGGCGGCCATGCAGGCTTCCTCATTGCCTGCGTCGAGCGCGGCCTGTGCAGCCTCGATGTGAGAGGCGGCCATGTCGTTCCCGCCGCTCATCGACGACTGGGCATCGCCGCTGGCCGAGGTCGAGGAGGAGGCCATGTCGCTGCTCGAGTTCGACGCACCGGACGTGTCCTGTCCCGATGCACCTGCGGTGGCCTGTACCTCGTCAGTCAGGGCAGGTGTCGGTGCGACACCCGAAAGTGCACCGGTGGAATCCTCGCGGTTGCTCTGCCCTTCGACATTGCCGGACTGGGTGAAGGTCGCACTGTCGGAGGTGGTCGCCGCCTGATCCTGCTCGGCAGGTGTCTCGCCGCTGGCCGCCGATTCCGTTCCGCTGTCCTGCATGGACGAACCGGAGGAGGCATCCGCCGAGCCGGACGATGCCGACATGTCGCCGGAAGCACTGGACGAGGAGCTGCCGTTGGCCGCGGACTGATCGGATCCTTCGGACGCGCCTTCGACCCGCTCGGTCAGGGCAGGGGTGGGAGCGATTCCGGAAAGTGCGCCCGTGGAGTTCTCCTGATCGCTCTGACCCTCGTTGCTACCGGCGGCGGTGAACGTCTCCGTGCCGCTGGTCACGGCCTGCTGGTCCATACCTGCGGGCGTTTCGCCAGCCGGCGTCGAAGCATCGGTGCTTCCGGCAGTGGAGGACGAGGTGGACGATGTGCCCGAAGCCGACATGCCGGACTGCGAGGCGCCGGAGCTGCTGGCACCCGACGTGCCCATCTCGGTCTTCAGGGATGCAAGCTGTTCTGCACAGTCGGCGAGCGCGCCATTGGCCGTGAGTGTCGCGGCCGAAAGCGTCAGAGCCGACGCGAGGACCTGCAATCTGTTCATATCGATTCCTCCCAAAGGAATAGCATGTGCCCGCCTCACAAACTTGAGCGGGAGCCCGCGAGTTCCAGCGACGAACGGAATTGCGGTCATCTTTCTCGTCAACGATGTCGTGAGGCGGCATGCGAACAAGTCACCATCCTCGGACCGTCCGCCGCGCGACGGTTGGGTTTTCAATGCTGCCGAGTGGAGGCTGCGAGCCGGAGCCGAACATGATCGTCGCGCGGTTCGCGATCATTCGCCGTCGAAGTGACTTAGGGGAATGGCATTCAGAACTTTCGCCGGAGGCCGTCAATTGCAGCATGGCCCCTTGCATGAATCCGTCGATTTAATGATAAACTCGAACAAATTCTGTTGCGTAGAGGCGGATCATCCGGATGGCGGAGCGGACGGCCACTGATTTTGCACCTCGTCACGAGGACGACGATCCGTCACGAGAGCTCGGTTTCGGCGTCGTTTCCGGGCACATCAAATGGTTCGATGTCGCCAAGGGGTTCGGCTTCATCGTTCCCGAGGACGGATCGCAGGACGTGCTTCTCCATGTGACCTGCCTGCGCCGGGACGGCTTTTCCACGGCGGTGGAAGGGGCACGCGTCGTCTGCGAAGTGCAGGAAGGCAAGCGCGGCGCGAGCGCCTATCGCATCCTGTCCATGGACAGTTCGACCGGTCCGCATCCCTCCCAGCTTCCGCCGGCCCGAACCCATTCCCAGGTCACGGCGTCGAGCGACCTCGTGGTGGCCACGGTGAAATGGTTCAACCGGACCAAGGGCTACGGTTTCCTGACCGCGGCGGAAGAAGGGGAGGACGGTGAGGACATCTTCATCCACATGGAGACCCTGCGCCGCTTCGGCATGACCGAATTGCGCCTCGGCCAGCAGGTCAAGGCTCGTTACGGCATGGGCGACAAGGGTAGAATGGCGGCGGAAATCTATCCGCTGACGGCCAATCCCCCGTCTCACTGATCGTCTCTTGCAGCTTGCGGCCTCCGCTTTCCATCCGAGAGCCGGCAGGCGAAAGGCGGGTGACGGACATAGTGGCGATCGTGCCTTGATTGAACGACATTCCTTCGTGATTTGTCGCTCGGTGCGTCAGGCTCTATTCCTGCTCTGGCAGCAAGGCTCGCCCCACCGCCGGGATCCCTGCTCGGCGTTTGGCTCAGGCAGTGGAATCCGATTCCCGGGCATGGGGTAGAGCGAATCGGTGTTCGAACCGGCCTCGCGGGGTTTTTGCGCCTGATGGTCCTGCAAAGCGCAAAGGCTGGATTGAAGCGATCCGCCGATCGATCGGAACAGAGGAGTTGAGTTCCATGCGTATGCTCGCCAAGGGCCTCGCGGCCGGGTTCGTCGTTCTTGCCGGTCTCGGCCTGTTCGCGGCCTCCGGCATCGCCGCCGACGACAGCGTCCGGATCGTCACCGGCGACACGACCCATGTGATCGATGCCGAGATCGCCGACACGGACGAGGAGCGCCGCACGGGTCTGATGTTCCGCGAGGAAATGGCTCCCGATCATGGAATGCTGTTCGATTTCGGCGATTCGCGCGAAGTGACCATGTGGATGGAGAACACGCTGATCCCCCTCGACATGCTGTTCATCGAGGAGGACGGCACGATTCTCTCGATCAAGCGCAATGCCGAGCCGCTGTCGCGCGCCGTCATCCCGTCCGGCGGGCCGGTACGTTACGTGCTCGAACTGAACGGAGGCGCCGCCAAGCGTCTCGGCATCGAGCCGGGCGACCGTGTCGAACACGAGCTGATCGCGCCCTCAGGGCAAGCCGGCTGAGGCATCTTGCCAAAGCCGCATTCACGCGATATCAGGTCCGCCGTTGATCTGAGCCGTCCGGCAGGGCATGCCGTGGCGGCTCTCGATGCTTTCGCGGTGCTTTTTCGGCAGATGTGCGGATGTCCGGCTCCGAAAGGAGTGTAAGGGCTTCCGTCCGTTCTGCCTCATGCCGCGAGCCTTCACGTTCCAAGGAGAGCAAAATGCCCAAGATGAAGACCAAGGCAAGCGCGAAGAAGCGCTTCTCGACGACGGCCAGTGGCCGCGTGAAAGCCGGTCATGCCGGCAAGCGCCACGGCATGATCAAACGCTCCAACGACTTCATTCGCGACGCGCGCGGGACGAAGATTCTTTCCAAGCCCGACGAGAAGATCGCGAAGCAGTTCATGCCCTACGACCGCTAAGCGGCGTTTTCAGGCACGAAACGAATTTCAGGAGACTAGATCATGGCACGCGTGAAACGGGGCGTCACCGCCCACGCCAAGCACAAGAAGGTTCTGAAGCAGGCCAAGGGCTTCTACGGCCGCCGCAAGAACACCATCCGCGCCGCAAAGGCCGCGGTCGACCGGTCCAAGCAGTATGCGACGCGCGACCGCCGCGCCAAGAAGCGCAACTTCCGCGCTCTCTGGATCCAGCGCATCAATGCCGCGGTCCGCGAGCATGGCCTGACCTATGGCCGCTTCATCGATGGTCTGAACAAGGCCGGGATCGAGGTCGATCGCAAGGTTCTCTCGGACATCGCGATCCACGAGCCCGAAGCCTTCACGGCCCTGTGCGAGCAGGCCAAGACCGCGCTCGAATATCTGAAGGGCGAGGGCCAGTTCCCGAACGCCTACGAGCGTGCCGTCGGCGAGAAGCAGGCCGCCTGACGGACCTGCCACGTCGCTGGCGTTGAGAATTCGAAAGGCCCGGAGCGCACGCTGCGGGCCTTTTTCGTTTGGCGGGGCATTCCCGACGAGTGCCGGATCGGATCCGCACTCGATCCATGCGGGCCTGCGAACCGCCGAGGCACCGCTTTCCTCCATGGCTTCCATGGGGTAACGAGGCGCCGAAACGGCCGGCTCTGCCCGGCGCAGATGATCTTGGAGCAGAACGCGTGAGCGAGACCCTCGAAACCGAAGTGTTGGCGGCCATCGAAGCGGCCGGAGACGAGGCGAGCCTCGAGGCGATCCGTGTTGCCGAACTCGGCAAGAAGGGGCGCATCTCCGAGATGATGAAGGGGCTCGGCAAGATGAGCCCGGAGGAGCGCAAGACCGAGGGGCCACGCCTCAACGGCCTGCGCGACCGGGTTCAGTCGGCGATCACCGAGCGGCGCGAGGTCCTCGCCGACGCCGCGATCGCCGCACGTCTTGCGACCGAGACCGTCGACGTGACCCTTCCCGTTCGTTCCTCGCCGGCGGCGCGCGGCCGCATCCATCCGATCTCCCAGGTCATCGACGAGATCACCGCCATCTATGCCGATATGGGCTTTGCCATCGCAGAGGGCCCCGATATCGAGACCGACTACTACAACTTCACGGCGCTGAATTTCCCGGAGGGTCATCCGGCTCGCGAAATGCACGACACCTTCTTCCTGCAGCCGGACGAGAGCGGTGCGCGGAAGGTGCTGCGCACCCATACCTCGCCGGTTCAGATCCGCACGATGGAAACCCAGAAGCCGCCGATCCGCATCATCATTCCCGGCAAGACCTACCGCCAGGATTCGGACGCGACCCACTCGCCGATGTTCCATCAGGTCGAGGGCCTGGTGGTCGACAAGAGCGCGAATATCGGCAATCTGAAATGGGTTCTCGAAGAGTTCTGCAAGGCGTTCTTCGAGGTGGACAGCCTGAAGATGCGCTTCCGCCCTTCCTTCTTTCCGTTCACCGAACCCTCCATGGAGGTCGACATCCAGTGCGATCGCTCACGGCCGGGCGAGGTGCGGTTCGGGGAAGGGGATGACTGGATGGAAATCCTTGGCTGCGGGATGGTTCATCCGAACGTCCTGCGCGCCGGCGGTCTCGATCCCGACGTCTATCAGGGCTTCGCCTGGGGTATGGGCATCGACCGCATCGCGATGCTGAAATATGGCATGCCGGATCTGCGCGCCTTTTTCGACGCGGATATCCGCTGGATCGAGCATTACGGCTTCCGCCCCCTCGACATGCCGACCCTTTTCGGCGGTCTCAGCCAGTAGGAGCCTGCGCTTCCGGGTGGGGGCGGCGTCAGGATACGCCGCCCGCGACCGGCGGTGAGGTGTCCATCTCTCCCCAAGCGAGCGGCGAGGCGTTCGCGGACGGACCTTTCGGGGCCATGGCCGGGGCCGGACAAGCGCCGGCATCGCCCTAGCTTGTCATCGCAAGGCCGTCGCCGGTCCCGTCGAACGCCGCCCGCGAACACCAACCGAAGAGTGACATCTTGGCCAGCAAGACCCAGACCCTTCGCTTCACGGCTCTCGAAGTCATCGCCGTCCTGTCGGGAGCGATCATCGGCAAGCTCGTCTTCGACGGTGTCTCGGCCCTGTTCTTCGACGTGACCTTCCTCGAACTCTTCGCGTCCCCCGGACGCTGGATCGTCGCGCTTCTGACGGTCGCGCTGTTCTCGGTGATCTATCAGAAATGGCCGGCGACGCCGGCGGCTCTCGCCTGTCTTACCCTCGGAACTCTGGTGACCTGGACATTCTTCGGGCTTGCCTTCGAGCACCAGCAGTCGACCGTGGTCCTGATCTTCATGACGCTTCTGTTTTCGGCGGTCGCGCTGCTGACCTACCGCTTCGTCCATTCCAACGCTGCGGTTCGCCGGGTTGCGAGCGACATGGCGGGCTCGGCGAACGGGGAGCCTGGGCGCGACATGGCCGCAGACGGGTCTTCGAAACGAACGCCGGCTTCGGCCCCGGTTCGCACTGAAGGAAATGCCGAGCAGGACACCAAGGGGCCGCTCTGAAGGCTTCGGTTCCCGACGCTGCGTCTTGCCTCGGCGGCGCAGGGCGTTCTAAAGCCCGTTTCGAAGACGCTATACCCGATTTCGGCTCGGCCTCGTCATACCGCAAGGCTTGGACGAGCCAGTCGGGCGCGCCATGGAACCGCGCGGCCGCACAGATCCGAGCGCAAACCGACAGAGCGTGACCCGGCCTTTCGCGGTCGCGCCGAGCCACAGGAACGAGAATCGATGAAGTTCACCCTGTCCTGGCTGAAGGATCATCTCGACACGGACGCCTCGCTGGAGGAGATCACCGAACGCCTGACGGCCATCGGTCTCGAAGTGGAGGACGTGGACGACAGGGCCGTCTTCAAGCCGTTCCGCATCGCCCGCGTCCTCTCGGCCGTTCCCCATCCGGACGCCGACAAGCTGCGCGTCTTGACTGTCGATGCAGGGCCGGAAGTCAATGACGGCAAGCCGCTCCAGGTCGTCTGCGGCGCACCGAATGCGCGCGAGGGACTGGTGGGCGTCCTTGGGCGTCCGGGCGACTACGTGCCGGGCCTCGACGTGACGCTCGGCGTCGGCAAGATCCGCGGCGTCGAGAGCTATGGCATGATGTGCTCGGAGCGCGAACTCCAACTGTCGGAGGAGCATGACGGCATCATCGATCTGCCGGCGGATGCGCCGGTCGGAACGCGCTTTGCCGATTATGCCGATCTCGCCGATCCGGTGATCGAGATCAATCTGACGCCGAACCATCCCGAGGCGACCGGCGTCTACGGCATCGCCCGCGATCTCGCCGCCTCGGGTCTCGGAACACTGAAGGAGACGCCGGTCGAGCGCATCGAGGGCGAAGGCGAATGTCCCGTGCGGGTTCGCGTCGAGACCGATGTGTGCGCCGGTTTCGCGCTGCGCCGCGTCTCGGGCGTTTCGAACGGTGCCTCTCCCCTATGGATGCAGAAGCGCCTGAAGGCGATCGGCCTTCGGCCCATCAACGCACTCGTCGACATCACGAATTACATCACCTTCGACCGCGGGCGACCACTGCACGTCTTCGATGCCGCCAAGGTCGAAGGCGATCTGATCGTCCGCCAGGGCCGCGAGGGCGACGAGATCCTCGCGCTCGATGGAAAGACCTATGCCCTCGGCCCGGATATCTGCGTCATCGCGGATGCGAACGGGGTCGAATCGATCGCTGGCATCATGGGCGGCGAGGCGTCCGGCTGCGACGAGACGACGACGGATGTTCTCGTCGAGTCGGCCCTGTGGGAGCCGATCTCGATCGCCAAGGCTGGACGCTCGCTCGGCATCATCACCGATGCCCGGTATCGTTTCGAGCGCGGGGTCGATCCCCTGTTCATGGAGCCCGGTCTCGATCTTGCAACGCGGCTGATCCTCGATATCTGCGGCGGCACGCCCTCGAAGCGTTCGGTCGAGGGTGTCGCGGAGCATGTCCCCGGTGTCGTCACTCTTCCGTTCACCGAGGTGAACAGGTTGACGGGCCTCGATATCGCACCGGAACGCCAGCTCGAGATCCTTCGCAATCTCGGCTTCACGATCCGGAGCCAGAATGGCGAGGACGCAGCGGAGATCGAGATTCCAAGCTGGCGTCCGGATGTCGCGGGCAAAGCCGATCTGGTCGAAGAGGTGATGCGCATCGTCGGGGTGGACCAGATCGCCTCGCGGCCGCTGGCACCCCTGAGCGGCGTCAACGGGCGCATTCTGACGACGACGCAGTCGCGCGACCGTGCGGCACGGCGGGCACTCGCTGCTCGCGGTATGGCGGAGGCGGTCACCTACAGCTTCATCTCCAAGGATCACGCGGAGGCCTTCGGCGGCGGCAGCGAGGCCTTGCGTCTCGCAAATCCCATCGCCGCCGACATGTCCGACATGCGCCCTTCGCTTCTGCCCGGATTGATCGCTGCTGCCGCGCGCAACTTCGCGCGCGGCTATGGCGACACCGCCATCTTCGAGGTCGCGGCGGTCTATCGCGGCGACCAGCCGGCCGACCAGATGCGGGTCGCCGGTGGCGTCAGACGCGGAACGGCGGGACTTGCCGGATCCGGCCGTGCCTGGGACGGCGCTGCGCCCTCCGTTTCGGTCTATGATGCGAAGGCGGATGCTCTGGCGGCTCTCGAAGCTGTGGGCGCGCCGGCCGACAAGTTGATGATCGATCGCGAGGCGAGCGCCTGGTATCATCCCGGCCGGTCCGGCCGCCTCAAGCTCGGCCCCAAGCTGGTGCTCGCGGAGTTCGGCGAATTCCACCCGAAAGTCCTCAAGAAGTTGGGCGCGGCGGGTGCCCATGCGGGCTTCGAGGTGTTTCTCGACGCCCTGCCGGAGGCCAAGCGCAAGGCGACGAAGACGAAACCCGTCCTCGCTCTCTCGGCGCTGCAGCCTGTCCGGCGCGATTTCGCCTTCGTCCTGCCGAGCGATGTCGAGGCCGAACGTTTGACGAAGGCGGCCGCGGCCGCCGACAAGACGCTAATCTCCGAGGTTCGCGTCTTCGATGTCTTCGCCGGCGGCGCACTCGGCGAGGGGCGTAAATCCGTCGCCATCGAGGTCACGCTGCAGCCTTCGGAAAAGACGCTGACCGAGGCGGATCTGGAAGCGGTATCCACGAAGATCGTCGCGAATGTCGAGACGGCGACGGGCGGAACGCTCCGAGCCTGACATTCGGTGGCTTTGTCCCTTCGGGGGCACGGCGGCACAAGGGCAGGGGAGCACGGGGGCACGTCACGAGTGCCTCGGACTCGATCCCAAAACCGGGCCGGGTTCTCCGGTCTCTTTGCCGACGCTCCGGACGGTTTGCAAACCGGTTTCATGTTTCGGTCCGGCGCTCTATCCAGACTGATAGAACCGAAGGATAGGTCGGTTCACTTTGGTGCCCGCCCGTCGCAGGGGGCGGGCGCGAGCTTGTCCTGAGGCGCCTGCAGGCTCTCCTGTCTGCGCTCGCGTTACATTCGCTGAGCGTTCCTCTGGAAGCCGAGCCTTGGAGACGTCGTGGTCACGACGTTCAGGCTGCGGCCGGCATCCGCTCGCCCGCGATCCGGAAGGAGATCGCCTCGGCGAGATGGATCCGCTTGACGATCGGACTGCCGTCGAGATCGGCGAGCGTGCGGGCGACCTTGAGGATACGGTGATAGGCTCTTGCCGAAAACTTCATCTGTTCGGCGGCGTCGTTCAGAAGCTGCCTGCCGGCATTGTCGGGCTCGGCGATCTGTTCGATCATCGACGGGGAACAATGGGCGTTGACGGTCTCGGGAGGCAGGCCGAGGCTCGTATAGCGCTCCATCTGGATCAGTCGTGCCGCCTCCACACGTGCCTTGACCACCTGCGAGGTTTCGGACGTCTCGCGGCGAATGAGATCTGCGGCGGTCACCGCCGGTACGTCCACCCTCAGATCGATGCGATCGAGGAGGGGGCCCGAGATCCGCGCCTGATAATCGGCGACGCATCGGGCTCCGCGCGAACAGGTATGCCCCGGCTCGCCCGCCATACCGCAACGGCACGGGTTCATCGCGGCAACGAGTTGGAGCTTGGCCGGGTAGGTGACCCTGTGGTTGGCGCGAGCGATCACGCTCTCTCCCGATTCGAGCGGCTGGCGCAGCGAGTCGAGAACGACGGGCGAGAATTCGGGGAACTCGTCGAGGAAGAGGACGCCCCGATGGGCGAGCGAAACCTCTCCGGGCTTTGCCTTCAACCCACCCCCGACCATGGCCGCCATCGAGGCGGAATGATGCGGTGCGCGGAACGGGCGACGATCGGACAGCTTGCCGCCCGAAAGCTCTCCCGCGATCGAGGCGATCATCGAACATTCGAGGAGTTCGCGCGGACCGAGCGGCGGCAGGATCGAGGGCAGTCGCTGGGCGAGCATGCTCTTGCCCGATCCGGGCGGTCCGACCATCAGAAGATTGTGCCCGCCGGCGGCGGCGATCTCGAGGGCACGCTTGGCGACCGTCTGGCCCTTGATCTCGGCAAGATCGGGCCCGTTGGCGGGAAGGGCGCGCACGGCCGGTTCCGGTCGTCCGATGACCTGCGTCCCGCGAAAGTGGTTTGCGATCTGGATCAGGCTGCGCGCCGCAACGATCGTCATCTCGCTGTCGGCCCAGGCGGCCTCCGGACCGCATTCGGCCGGGCAGATGAGGCCGAGGCCGAGGCCGTTCGCGCCCATAGCCGCCGGAAGCACGCCGGTCACCGGCGCAATGGCTCCGTCCAGCGACAACTCCCCGAGCACCATGAAGCCCGCGATCGCGTCGGCGGGAATCGCGCCGAGCGCCGCCATGAGGCCCAGTGCGATCGGCAGATCGTAATGGCTCCCCTCCTTCGGAAGGTCGGCCGGCGCGAGATTGACCGTGACGCGCTTGGGCGGCATCGACAATCCGGATGCATGGAGTGCCGCCTGCACACGCTCCCGGCTCTCGGCCACCGCCTTGTCAGGCAGGCCCACGATCTGGATGCCCATCTTGCCGGGCGCCACCATCACCTGAACGTCGACGGGCCTGGCTTCGATGCCGTGAAAGGCGACCGTCCTGACCCGCGCCACCATGATCGTTCGTCTCCTCCTGCGCGCCCCCGTTTCCAGTCGGCCTGGAGCGCGATCCGGTTTCCGGTCGTCAATTGCACGCCAAGGTAACCACGGTTCCTGCAACAAAACAAGAACAAAAGTAGCGTGTTCCATCATGAACACGCTCTGCCGTGGCAAGGCGCTGACCGGAAAGGAGGAATCGGAGATCCACGGCGAAGGCGTGCCGGACGATGCCTTGCCCGGTGCGATCAGTTCACCCGGTAGAGCGGAACGACGGGCTCGGGCCTCGAGACGGGGCGATCACGATAGGCGGGGCGATCGTTATAGCGGTCCCAGCCGCCCTCGAACCTGCGAGAATCGCGGGGCTCGAAGCGCTCCTCGTAACGCCTGGCGTCCCGTCGATCGCGACCGCGATCGTCCCGCCAGTCGCCGCGCCGCCCGAAGCGGTCGTCGCCCCGTTCATATCGGCCATCCCTGTCGGACCAGCGGTCGTCCCGATCTCTGCCCGCCCAGCCTTCGCCGCCGCGCCGCTGCCAGCGGTCGCGGTCACGATAGAAGGAGCGGTCGCGGTAATGATCGTCCCAATAACCTCCGACCTCGAAGGTGATGACCGGTGCCGCGATGATTTCGACGGCGCGCGTTCCCTGATAGCGCCGATCCTGGCCGAGATAGGCAAGATAGTTCGAGGACATCCAGCCGCGTGCGCCGCGGAATGCGACATCGCACCAGGACCGCGTCTGCAGGCATCCGAAGACGCGGACGCGCTCGCCGCCACCGACGATGTCGACCGCCGGATAGGAAGTCGACGGTCCGGCGCGCAGATTGACGTCCGCGGTCGCGATGGCTTTTTCGGCCGCCTGGCCGAGGGTCGGCGCGGCGGCGAGGCCGAGAAGGAGGGCGGTGGAGAAGAGCAGGCGTTTCATCGGCGTTGAGTCTCCGGCGCAGCGGGAATTGATCTCGTCCTCACGAATAGCCGCCGCTTGCCGAACCGTTCCCGAACGCGGTCGTTAACCTGCGTTCATGATGAACGACCCGTCGAGCGGCGCATCTCGCCGAAGAAGCCGCGATTCCAACCTCACCGCCTCAGAGGCGGTTCTCGATCGCGTCCCAGAGCATGACGGCGATGTCGGCCCCGCCGAACCGCTTCACCTCGCGAATTCCGGTTGGGGAGGTGACGTTGATTTCGGTCATCACGTCGCCGATCACGTCGATGCCGACGAGGATCAGCCCGCGCTCCTTCAGTGCGGGTCCGATGCGGGCGCAGATCTCGCGATCTCGCTCCGTCAGTTCCGTCGCCGTGGCGGTGCCGCCCACATGCATGTTGGAACGGGTATCGGTTTCCGCCGGCACGCGGTTGATTGCACCGGCGATCTCCCCGTCGACGAGAATGATGCGCTTGTCGCCCTTGCGCACCCCCGGCAGGTAGCGCTGGCAGATGAACGGCTCGCGCGACAGAAGCGCGAACATCTCCATGAAGGAGGAGAGGTTCCGGTCGTCCTTCGTGATGTGGAACACGCCGGCGCCGCCATTGCCGAAGAGCGGCTTGACGATCATCTCGCCGAACTCGGCCCGGAAGGCCTTCACCTCTTCGGGATCGCGGGTGATCAGCGTTTCCGGCATCAGATCCGGGAACTCGGTGACGAAGATCTTCTCGGGCGCGTCGCGCACCGAGCGCGGATCGTTGACCACGAGCGTCTTCGGATGCACCCGCTCGAGAAGATGGGTGGAGGTGATGTAGGCCATGTCGAAGGGCGGGTCCTGGCGCAGCAGCACGACGTCCATCTCGGACAGATCGATCCGCTCGCTCTCACCGAGCGTGAAGTGGTCGCCCTCGATGTCGCGCAGGGTCATCTTCTGCGCCCGCGCGGTCACCCTGGTGCCTCGCATCGACAGGAGGTCGGGCGTGTAGTGCCAGAGTTCGTAGCCGCGGGCCTGGGCCTCCAGACACATGGCGAAGGTCGAATCGCCCCGGATCGAAACCGATGAGACATGATCCATCTGGACGGCGATCTTCAGACCCATGGACGCTTCTCCTTGCGATGCGGCTTCTCGTTCGCATGGCGAGTTAGGCTCGCCGGCAGGCAATGGCAATGGTCTTCGCGCCGAGATCCGGCGAAGCCCCTCTGCCGGCGACCCGAAACATCCGGCCGCCCGCGTCGCAGGCCAATGCGCCGAAACCCGTTGCGAGGCCGAAATCCCTCGTTGCGGCGTGGTTCGGCTGGTTAGAGAATGCCGAGCCGTCAGTCGTAGATCCGGCCCGCGATCTCGTTCAGGGCGGCGACGATGCCGTTCGGGGGATAGGGCTTGGCGAAGAACAGGCCGTTCTCAGGCATGTCCTCGAGCGCGACCTTCGTGCGGCCGGACGTCACCATGATGGTGACGGGTGGCCAGCGCTCGCGCACGGCATGGGCGAGCTTCAATCCGTCCATCGTGCCCGGCATCTCCACGTCGGTAAAGAGGACACGGATCTGCGGATGCCGCTCCAGCATCGCGATCGCCTGGTCCGCATTGCGGGCCTCGAAGGCGGTAAAGCCGGCTTCTTCGCACAGATCGACGGCTTCCGATCGCAGGAGCGCATCGTCTTCCACGATGAGAACTGCGTAGCGAGCCGGGTTGAAGGACTGGGACATGACGGTGCTTCAGGCTGGCTTGTCGGGCATCTTGTGCCCGAACGCGCCGGTCAGTTGGAAACGGATGCCGGCGGGATCGAAATCGATCCGGCCCTCGCCCTCGAAATAGGACGCGACGATGCGCTCGATCAGCTTCGAGCCGAAGCCTCGGCGTTCGGGCGGATGAACAGGCGGGCCGTCCGCCTCGATCCACCGGAAGACGAACCGCTCGGCCTCCTCGCCCCATGTCACGCAAACGCGCCCGGTCTCGTTCGAGAGGGCGCCGTATTTCGTCGCATTGGTCGCGAGTTCGTGAATCGCGAGACTGATGCCGAGAGCCTGCTGTGCGGTCAGGCTTCCGTGGGGGCCACCGAAATCGATGCGGCGCGACGGCGTGAGGTGAGGCGCGAGTGCTGCCCCGACGACCTCGATAATGTCCGCTTCCACGAAATCGGTGCCGGTCAGGATGTCCTGCGCCCGGGCGAGAGCACCGAGGCGAGCGGAGATCGCGTCGCGGCCCTCTTCCATGCTTTGCGCCTGGCGAAGGGTCTGGGTTGCGATGGCCTGGACCATGGCGAGCGAGTTCTTCAGGCGGTGCGCCAGTTCCTGGTTGAGAAGCCGCCGGCCGTCCTCGGCGCGCAGCCGTCCGATCGCCGCCTGCGTGCTGTCCCCGACCTGCTGAACGAAGCGCAGTTCCTCCTCGGTCCAGGCATGAGGCTGCATGCCATGGGCATAGACGATCAGTACCAGCCGCTGCGCCTCAACGATCGGCAGGTTGAGGAGCGAGCGCGTCTGGATCTCGGTGAAGGCCTCGGCGGTCGTGGCGGTTCGAGGATCGGTGTTCACGTCGTCGATCGCGACCGTGCGGCCCTGCTTCAGATCGTCCACGAAGGAGCCGAACGAGCGGAAGCTGTGGCGTCCGGTGACGCTCACCATGCCCCGCGCGCACCAGTCCGACGAGATATCGATCGTCTCGTTCCGGTCGTCCACGGTGCCGAAGCCGATCCGGTCGGCGACGACGCCTTTCGCGATCGCTCTCGATGCCGCCTCGACGATCTCGTTGACCGAGGTCAGGTCGCGCAGGTCGTCGCCGAGCGTGAGAAGGGCGGTCTGCCGGCGCTCCTGCTCGATCCGTCCGGTCACTTCGAGGAAGATGACCGTGAACCGGTCGCCGCCGATCGGCTGGGCGGCCCCGTCGTACCAGCGGCCGAGACTTCCCACCTGCCGCGTGAACCGAATCGGCTCGCCGGTCTCCACGACATCGGCGAACTCCATGACCCATTCGTCCTCGATACCGGGGAAGACCTCGCGCACCGTCCGTCCGACGACCATGCCGGGTTCGACCCCCACGAGCTGGTGCCAGGCGGAGTTCACCTCCTCGTACATCCAGTCGACGACACGCCCGCTCTCGTCGCGCAGAACACGGGCGAGAATGAACCCTTCCGCCAGCTGTTCGAAGATCGAGCGCCAGCGGCTCTCCGAGATACGAACCGCCATCTCCCGCTCGACGGTCCGTGCGATGACGAGGAGGCGTCTCTCATCGGCATCGGTCCAGATCCGCCGGCTGTCGGAAATCGCCGCGAGCGCTCCGATCACCGCACCGTCCGGCAGGGTGAGGGGAACGCCGAGATAGGCGATCACGCCGATATCGCCGATCGCGTGATTGGTCTTCAGAACGTCGTCCTGTCGTGCATCGGGCACGCTCAGAGGCGCTCCGCGATCGACCACATACTGGCAGAACGAATGGGTCATCGGCGTTTCGCCACGTTCGTCCCAGGGCGAGGGCAGTCCGCTGTGGCCTGCGAAGACCTGCCTGTTCTCGTCGACGAGCGTGACGATAGCGACAGGCACGTCCAGGACTTCGCGAACATGGTCGGTGAAGGACCCGAACGCGTTTTCAGAAGATCCTTCGAGAAGACCGCTGCGTCTCAGAGCCTCGATCCGGTCGGAGCGCCTTTGAAGCCAATTTCGCTCGATCATGGATCTGGTTGTGACTCCTTGGCCCACCGTTCGCTTCTTGCCGAAGATGTGATCGCCTTGCCGCAGGTCAACCTCCGCGCCACCAGACCCGCGCATTCGCCTCAAGCGGTCCGGGTTCCGATCCAGATCACATGCTTGGGTCCGCGCTTCGAGCGCCCCGCATGCACCTTCTCGACTTCAGTCTTGAAGCCCGCCGCCCGCATCCGGCGGGTGAACCCGTCGTCCATGGCGGCGGACCAGACGGCGAGGATGCCACCGGGGCGAAGGGCGTTTTTTGCGGCGCTGAGGCCCGCAGGCGTGTAGAGCGCGTCGTTGCCTTCGCGGGTCAGGCCGTCGGGTCCGTTGTCCACATCGAGGAGGATCGCGTCGTAGGACGCGCCTGCCTCTCGGATATGGGCCGCGACGTCGCCGAGGCGGATTTCGACACGCGGATCGTCCAGGCAGTCCCCGAAGACGTCCGCCATCTCGCGCCGGGCCCAGCCTGCGAGTTCGGGAACGATCTCGCTGACCGTGACCCTACCCGCCGGTCCGAGCCGGCCGAGCACGGCCCGCAGGGTGAAGCCCATGCCGAGCCCGCCGACGAGGATATGGGCGGGCGGACGTTCGGCGAGCCGATCGAGCGACAGATCAGCGAGCGCCTCCTCCGATCCGCCCAGCCTCGAATTCATGAGTTCGTTGCCGCGCGCGATCTGGATCGAGAACTCGTCGCCTCGGCGCAGGAGCCTCAGCGTGTCGCCATCCGGCGCCTCGGCGCTGGCGAGGTGGACCCAGGGCTTCATCGCATGCTCGCCTTCAAGCCTTCAAGCCTTCCAGTGCCGGCCGGTGGTCTCGAGCCCGAAGAAGCGCGGCGAGCGCGCGAAGGCGGTGAGGCCGGCAAGCGCCGGCTGCGGCTCGGTGATGACGTAGAGCGGGATCTCTGACATCAAATGGGTATGGGGCGCCTTGTCCTCGAAGGCTTCCCGCATCCTGGCATGATCGACGAGTGGGAGGAGACGCTTGAAGATGCCGCCCGCGATATAGACGCCGCCACGGGCGATGAAGACGAGGGCGATGTCGCCGGCGATCCGCCCGAGATAGATCGAGAAGAGCTCGATCGCCTCCTTGGCCTGCGGATCGGCGCCGGCTTCGGCGGCCCTCGTCACCTCGGCCGGCGTCTGGCAATCGGAAACCTTGCCTGCGCTCTTGCAGATCGCGTTGTAGAGATTGACGAGACCGCGCCCGCTCAGGATCTGTTCGCCCGAGATGCGCCCGCCGACGGTCGCCAGATGCGGCCAGATCGCGTGGTCGCGCTCGGTGCGTGGTCCGATATCGATATGACCGCCTTCGCCGGCCACTGGGATCCACATGTTGCGGGCGCGCACGAGACCCGCGACGCCGAGACCGGTTCCCGGTCCGATCACGGCGCGGCTCGCGCCCTCGCGGTGAATGCCGTTGCCGATCTCCGCGCGCCCGCCATCGCCGATCGCGGAGATCGCGAGAGCCTGGGCCTCGAAGTCGTTGATGACGACGACCTCTTCCAGTCCGAGATCGGCGATCATGCCTTTCGGGCGGATCACCCAGGGGCAGTTGGTCAGGTCGAGTTCGTCACCGTCGATGGGGCCGGCGATGGCGAGCACCGCGCTTTTCGGCTGGACGGATGTCTGGTCGAGCACGCATTCCTGGATCGCCGCGTCGATCGAGGCGAAGCTTGCGGTTTCCACGTTGTCGAAGAACTTCGGTTCCGCGAAGGCGTCCTTCAGGATCGCGAAGCGGGCGTTCGTGCCGCCGATATCGCCGATCAGGATCGGAAACTTCAGGAAGGTGTCAGGCTTTCGCCGCGGTGCCATCGTCTGCATCGTCCCCTGTTGTTCGCAATTCCATCTAACCGCCGGACGAAGGAAGGCAAAGCGGGAATCGGCGTCGATCGGGCGCCGATCGGCGAAAAGACGGAGCGCCGTCGATCCCGGACCGGGCTTGCCGGATCGGAGCCCGCGGTGCCGAGGCCGGGCACTCTGCCTCCCGCGGCCTCAGCGGGACGGGCGCGGCGTGGGATGGGGCACGGCTCCGGTTTCGGGCGCAAGGGCCGCCACCGCCTTCACCCCGTCCGGTCCGGCGCGCAAAACGGCGGCGCATCTCTGGGGCAGATCGGCGAGCGTCAGGTCGGGCTTCGGTTTGTAGGGCTTGGCATTCGGGGGAGGCGGCTGCAGCGCCACGTCGAACCACCAGTCGAGATCGTCGCAACCATCGCCCTTGCCGGTCGAGCGCTGGGGCTCGCAGTCCGGCGAGCCCGGCTGGCAGAAGAGGCGCACATGCATGTGGCTGTCATGGCCGTAATAGGGGCGGATCTTGTTCAGCCAGGTGCGATCGCCGCTCGTCGTCTCGCAGAGCTTCTTCTTGATGCCGGGATGAACGAGAACCCGCTGGACGCGGCTGTCGGTCGCCGCCAGCTTCACGACCTCGCGATAGCTGTCGTTCCACACCGTGTCGTCGACGGTGAGGCTGCCCGCCTTCAGAACCGTGCGGAAGGGGAAGTCCTCCCGCTCGGCCTCGCTCAAGCGCTCCTTCGGCATGGGCCGGAGCCAGACATCGGTATCGAGCCCGATCTGGTGGGATGAATGGCCCGACGGCATCGGCCCTCCGCGCGGCATGGACATGTCGCCGATGAGGACGCCCGGCCAGACGCCGCGATCGTGAACCTTCGCCGCGAAGTCCTCGATGAAGGATCTGAGAACCGGATGGCCCCAATGGCGATCGCGAGACAGGCGCATGGCCTGATAGTTCGGCCCGTCGGCCGGAAGCTCGACCGCCCCCGACATGCAGCCTTTCGCATAGGAGCCGATGCTCTCGCTGGCGCCGGGTGCAGGTGTATCGGCCGCGTCGAAGAGGGTCTTCGCTGCCGTCTGGGCATTGGCGGCGCCGATCCCGACCGACTGGATGCCGCCGCACAGGAGCGCTCCCAGGAGGGCCGCGCGCAAACGGGTTGCCGAACCGTTCATAATGTCTCGCTCTCGTCTATCTCGGACCCGCACGCTCCCGGCGAGCGCCGTGCGAAGGCCGGCTTGGAGCATGCGCCCCATCCATGGGAGCCGGGTGCGACGAAAGCATGGCCGCGCGCTGGTGAGAGTGCGTGCGGCGAGCCCTCCGGTTTCCCGAGGGACAACGCGACGAAGGCGTCAGCTCCGCCCGATCGCCTTGATTGCCGGAAGATCAGTGAGCCGGCCGGCCGGCCGCGCGCCGAGCTTCGAGATCACATGCGATGCGGCCTCGACGCCGATCGCGCCGCAGACTTCGCTCGGCAGTCCGTCGATATAGCCTTTGAGGAAGCCCCCGGCGAAGGCGTCGCCCGCGCCCGTCGCGTCCACGACACGCTCGACGGGGCTTGCCGGCACCACCGTGCGGGTCTGATCCTCGACCACGATGCAGCCCTTTTCCGACCGGGTGACGACGGCGAGTGTCCTCGCGTCGCGGCCGAGCGCGTCGAGAGCGTCGTCGAGATTGTCGGTCTCGTAGAGCGCGAGCGCCTCGGCCTCGTTTGCGAAGACGATGTCGACCGTGCCGGAACGCATGAGGTCGAGGAACTCGGAGCGGTAGCGATGGACGCAGAAGGAATCCGAAAGCGTCATCGCCACCTTGCGACCAGCCGCATGGGCGGCTTTCGCAGCCTTCACGATCGCCTCCTTGGCGCGGGGCGGGTCCCACAAATAGCCCTCGAAATAGGTGACCTTGGCGGCCTTCACGAGCGTCTCGTCGATATCGTCCGGTCCAAGTTCGGTGCAGGCCCCGAGAAAGGTGTTCATCGAGCGCTCGCCGTCCGGCGTCACGAGGATCAGGCAGCGTGCCGTGGGCAGGCCGCCCGCGTCGTTCGGCTTGGTGTCGAAGGCAACGCCGATCGAGCGGATGTCGTGGCGGAAGATCTCGCCCAGCTGGTCGTCCGCCACCTTACCGATAAAGGCGCCCGAGCCGCCGAGGCTGGTGAAGCAGGCGATCGTATTGGCCGCACTGCCGCCCGAGGATTCCGAGCCAGGCGGCATCGTGCCGTAGAGCGTTTCGGCGCGCTCGGCGTCGATCAGGGTCATGCCGCTCTTCTGGATGGCTTCCTTGTTCAGGAATTCCTCCTCGCAATAGGCGATGACGTCGACGATCGTGTTTCCTATGCAGAGAAGGTCGTATTCGGCCATGGGGTCGGGGTCCGTCGGTTCTTTGGCTATCGGGATCGGCGGATCGTCCGCATGAAACGTTTCGTCCGCCCCCTTTCGGGGTCGCGCGTCTGTTAACGGTTCGTCGCCCGAATGGCCAGTCTGGAAGACGGCCCGGCTCGCGCGGCGATCTTCCCAACGTCACGGAGCCGTGCTAGCCGTCAGCGCCATCCTTTTGCACCGCACGTGGACCCGATGTCCGCGCGCCGTTCAAGGCATTTCGGAAGGACTGGCATGGCCCGCATCATCGAGACCGCTTCCGGCGGCACCGCTCTCACCTTCGACGACGTTCTGCTCCAGCCCGGACATTCGGAAGTCATGCCGGGCGAGGTGGATGTCCGCACGAAGATCACCCGCGAGATCGCGCTGAACGTCCCGATCCTGTCCTCGGCCATGGATACGGTCACCGAATCGAGCCTCGCCATCGCCATGGCCCAGGCCGGCGGCATCGGCGTCATCCACCGCAATCTGACGCCGCTCGAACAGGCCGAGCAGGTTCGGCAGGTCAAGAAGTTCGAGAGCGGCATGGTCGTGAACCCGGTCACCATCGGGCCGGACGCGACCCTCGGCGACGCCCGGGCGCTGATGGCCCAGCATCGCATCTCCGGCATCCCCGTCGTCGACAACGGCAACAACGAGGGCACGGGACGCGGCCGGCTCGTCGGCATCCTCACCAATCGCGACGTGCGTTTCGCCTCCGACGATGGCGAGCCGATCCGCCAGCTGATGACCCACCAGAATCTCATCACGGTCGAGGAAAGCGTCACCCAGGACGAGGCCAAGCGCCTGCTCCACCAGCACCGGATCGAGAAGCTCCTCGTCGTCGACAGAGCGGGCTTCTGCATCGGCCTCATCACCGTGAAGGACATCGAGAAGTCCCAGCTCAACCCGAATGCTGCGAAGGACGCCCATGGCCGTCTTCTGGCGGCCGCCGCGACGAGCGTCGGCGCCGACGGGTTCGAGCGGGCCGAGCGCCTGATCGACGCCGGCATCGATCTTCTCGTGATCGATACGGCCCACGGCCATTCCCAGCGGGTCCTCGACATGGTCACGCGGGTCAAGAAGCAGTCGAATTCGGTCCAGATCATCGCCGGTAACGTGGCGACGCCGTCCGGCACGCGGGCGCTCATCGATGCGGGCGCGGATGGCGTGAAGGTCGGCATCGGCCCGGGCTCCATCTGCACGACGCGGATCGTCGCCGGTGTCGGCATGCCGCAGCTCGCGGCCGTGATGGGCGCGGCCGAAGAGGCCGACAAGCAGGGCATCCCGGTGATCGCCGATGGCGGCATCAAGTTCTCGGGCGATCTGGCCAAGGCGCTGGCGGCCGGCGCTGCCGCCGGCATGATCGGCTCGCTTCTGGCGGGCACCGACGAAAGCCCGGGCGAGGTCTATCTATATCAGGGCCGGTCCTTCAAGGCCTATCGCGGCATGGGGTCCGTCGGTGCGATGGCCCGGGGTTCGGCCGATCGTTATTTCCAGGCCGAAGTGCGGGACGAGTTGAAGCTCGTGCCCGAGGGGATCGAGGGTCAGGTCGCCTATAAGGGTCCGGTCGGCGGCGTCCTGCACCAGCTCGTCGGCGGTCTTCGCGCCGCCATGGGCTATGTCGGTGCGAGGGATCTTCAGGCGTTCCGCGAGAAGGCCGAATTCGTGCGCATCTCCAATGCGGGTCTGCGCGAAAGCCATGCCCATGACGTGACGATCACGCGCGAAAGCCCGAACTATCCGATGGGCGGCTGAGGCGGCGCGCCCGCCGCGAACTCATTGAGGTCGAATACGGCGGGCGCCGGTAAGGCCCGCCGTGGAGCGGCTTGAGCGGAATGTCGTCCGCGATCGCGATCCGGCCCCATCGTCACGACGTGCCTGAGGCCGCGCGGCCTCAGGCTTGACCCATCATCCGGCATCGCTCGCCTTGCCGTAGCCGCCGGCCGTCGGCGTACGCACGATCACCGCCTCGCCTGCGTCCAGCAGCGTCTGGTCGCACGGGGCCAGTTCCTCGATCTCGCCGCTCAGGCGGCGCACCAGAGTGGCTCCGGTCTCGCCCGGTTCGCCGCCCGCGATCCCCTCCGGCGGGCGCGTGCGGTGGGAGGAGAGGATCGCGCAGTCCATCGGCTCCAGGAAGCGGATGCGCCGTTCGGTTCCGTCCCCGCCGCGCTGGGCGCCCGCGCCGCCCGACCCTTCGCGGATATGGAAATCCTCCAGCACCACGGGATAGCGCATTTCGAGGATTTCCGGATCGGTCAGGCGCGAATTGGTCATGTGGCAGTGGACGCCGGCCGTCCCTGCGAAGGACGTGCCGTCGTTGAGCCGGCCCGCCGGCGAGCCCGCGCAGATCGTCTCGTAATACTGGTAGCGCTCGTTGCCGAAGGTAAGGTTGTTCATGGTGCCCTGATGGTTCGACAGGGCACCGAAGGCCTGGAACAGCGCGTTCGTCACGTGCTGGGAGGTCTCCACGTTTCCTGCGACCACCGCAGCGGGATAGGACGGCTTCAGCATCGAGCCGTCCGGGATGACGATGGAGAGCGGCCGCAGGCATCCGGCATTCATCGGGATCGGCTTTTCCACCATCACCCGGAAGGCGTAGAGAACGGCCGCGCGGGTGACCGGTTCGGGCGCGTTGAAATTGTTCGCGCGGACCTCCGAGGTGCCGGTGAAGTCGACCGTCGCGGTGCGCGCCTGCCTGTCGACGGTGATCTTCACCCGGATCGTCTGGCCGGTATCCGTCTCGTAGTCGCATGCGCAATCGTCGAGGCGCGAGATCAGTTCGCGCACGGCCTCCGCCGCATTATCCTGGACGTGGCCCATATAGGCTCTCACGGTTTCGAGCCCGAAGGTCTCGACCATCCGCCGCAATTCGGAAACGCCCTTCTCGTTCGCGGCGATCTGCGCCTTGAGGTCGGCGATGTTCTGCTCGGGCCGGCGCGCCGGGTAGGGATGATCGGTAAGGACGCGGCGCACGGCCTCCTCCTCGAAGCTTCCCTTCGAGACGAGCTTCAGATTATCGAAAAGGACGCCCTCCTCGTCGACCCTGGTCGCACGGGGCGTCATGGAGCCGGGGGCAATGCCGCCCACATCCGCATGGTGGCCGCGCGAGGCGACGTAGAAGAGAATCCGGCGGTCCTCCTCGTCTGAGATCCCGGAGACGTCCGCTCCCGCCTCGTCGAAGACGGGCGTGACCACAGTGATGTCCGGCAGGTGGGTGCCGCCGTTATAGGGGGCATTCAGGGCGAAGACGTCGCCGGGGCGGATCGTCCCCCGGTTCGCCTTGATGATCGCCTCCACCGAGCGATCCATGGAGCCGAGATGGACCGGCATATGCGGCGCATTGGCGACGAGCGCCCCGTCCGCATCGAAGACCGCGCAGGAAAAGTCGAGCCGTTCCTTGATGTTGACCGAGGAAGCCGTGTTCTGGAGCGTCACCCCCATCTGCTCGGCGATCGACATGAAGAGGTTGTTGAAGACCTCGAGAAGAACCGGATCGGCGCCGTCGCCGCCCGCCTCGCCGGTTCCGAGCGCGGCGAGACGAGGCTTCTTCTCGATCCGGCGCATCAGGATGTCGCCGCGCGCCGTCATCTCGGCGCGCCAGCCCGGCTCGACCACGATGGTCTGGTTCGGCTCGACGATGAGGGCCGGCCCGTCGAGCCGGTGGCCGGCCTCGAGGGTCTCGCTGCGATAGACCCCGGCCTCGCGCCGCTTCCCGTCCGTGAACACCTCGGCGCGCTGGGATGGCTCCGCCTCTCGCTCGATGCCGCTCGCGGTCTCCCGTCGCCCGTCAAACGCCTCGCGAACCTCGCTCGCCTCGACCGTCACGGTCTCGACGGTGATCGCACGGTCCTCGTAGATGAAGCCGAACTGCGCCTTGTGCGCGGCCTCGAAGCCTCTGCGCGCCTCGGCGAGGTCTCCGCTCCATTGAACGGGCAGGGTCGTATCGGTGCCGTCATAGCGCAGTTGCAGGATCGTTTCGGTGCTGATGGCGTCGGCCGAAAGACCCTGGATGGTCAGTTCTTCGCGCGCCGTCCTGCCGAGGCGATCGGCCGTCTCCTCGATCTCTGTGCGCGCCCCTTCGTCGAGCGCCACGACGATCGCCTGGCTGCGGCTCGCGAAAAGGGCGGACAGCCCGATGCCATAGGCAGAGAGGAGCCCCGACATCGGATGGATCAGCACCGTCTCCATGGCGAGGGCATCGGCGACGAGACAGGCATGCTGCCCGCCCGCGCCCCCGAAGGAGTTGAGGAGATAGGAAGAGACGTCATAGCCGCGCTGGACCGAGATCTTCTTGATCGCGTTCGCCATGTTCTCGACGGCGATGGTGAGGAAGCCCTCGGCGATCTCCTCGAGGCTTCGACGGCTGCCCGAGGCCGCTCGCATGGCCTCGAACTTCTCGCGCACGATCTTCGCGTCGAGGGGCTGGTCCTGGCTCGCTCCGAACACCTTGGGGAAGAGCTCCGGACGGAGCTTGCCGAGCATCACATTGGCGTCCGTCACTGTGAGCGGTCCGCCCTTGCCGTAGGCGGCGGGCCCGGGATGGGCGCCGGCCGAGGCGGGGCCGACCTGAAACCGGCCCTGATCGAGGGCGAGGATGGAGCCGCCGCCCGCCGCCACCGTGTGGATGCGCATCATCGGGGCACGGACGCGCACGCCCGCGACCTCCGAATCGAGCGCCCGTTCGAACGATCCCGCATAATGGGTCACGTCGGTCGAGGTGCCGCCCATGTCGAAGCCGATGATCTTCTCGAAGCCGGCGTCTCGTCCGGTCTCCGCCATGCCGACGACACCGCCAGCGGGCCCCGAGAGGATCGCGTCCTTTCCGTCGAACATCTCGGCCGCCGTCAGTCCGCCGGAGGACATCATGAACTGGAGGGAAGGAGCCGCATCCTCGCCGGTCTTCGCGCCGAGTGCGCCGGCGACCCGTTCCACGTAGCGACGCAGGATCGGCGTCAGATAGGCGTCGACCACCGCGGTATCGCCGCGCCCGACGAGCTTGACCAGGGGCGAGACCTCGTGTCCGGTCGAGACCTGGGAGAAGCCGGCCTCCTCGGCGAGCCGCCTGGCAGTCTTCTCGTGCGCTGGATAGCGCCAGGAATGCATGAAGCAGATGGCGACCGCATCGATCCCGTCGCCCTTCGCCTTGTCGAGCGCTTCTCGCGCCGCCGTTTCGTCGAACTCCGTCTCGACCGTGCCGTCCGCAAGGATCCGCTCAGGGATCTCGGCCACCCGCTCGTAGAGCTGTTCGGGCAGCACGATCTGCTTGGCGAAGATGTCGGGTCGGGCCTGATAGGCGATTTTGAGGGCGTCGCGGAAGCCGCGTGTGACGAGGAGAAGCGTGCGGTCGCCCTTGCGCTCCAGAAGCGCGTTGGTCGCGACCGTGGTGCCCATGCGAACCGTGCCGATTTGGTCCGGCGGGATCGGCGCGCCGGTCTGAAGCCCCAGAATGCGCCGGATGCCTTCGAGCGCCGCATCGTCATAGGCGCCGGGATTTTCCGACAGGAGCTTCAGCGGGGTCAGGGTGCCATCGGGGCTGCGGGCGATGATGTCGGTGAACGTGCCGCCCCGGTCGATCCAGAAATCGCGAACGCCGCTTTGTCCGTTTCCGTCCGCCATTCCGTCGTCTCCCTTGCCGCCTGCCGCCCGCTCGGGGGAGGTCGTCCATCGCTCAGTTATCGCGCCGCAAAACGGAAGCAAATGCAAGGCGTCACCCGCTTGCGTTCTCTCTCGCCTCTTGCGCGCGTTCGCGAAAATCGGGACAAGCAGCCCTCGAAATCCTCCGCCGCGAGACGGCGACCGCATGCCGGTTTTTTGAAGAAAGGGGTCTGCCCATGCCGAAGGGTATCGTTCTCGCCTCGTCGAGCGTCCATCGCCGCGAGCTCCTGAAGAATGCCGGTGTCGACTTCACGACCGACCCTGCCGAACTCGACGAACGTGCGCTCGAAGCGCCGATGAAGGACTCGGGCACCGCACCCGACGAGATCGCCCAAATCCTCGCCGAGGCGAAGGCGACGGACGTCTCCGAGCGTCATCCCGGAAGCCTCGTGATCGGCGCCGACCAGACCCTCTCGCTGGGCGACCGGGTGTTCCACAAGCCCGCGAATATGGAAGAAGCGCGCCGCGCGCTCCTGTCGCTTTCCGGCAAGACCCATCACCTCAACAGCGCGGTGGTCCTCGTGGAGAACGGCGCGGTCGTCTGGCGCCACACCTCTATCGCGGCGCTCACCATGCGAGAACTCGATCCGGGTTTCGTCGGCCGCTATCTCGCCCATGCCGGCCAGAAGGCCCTGACGAGTGTCGGCGGCTACCAGATCGAGAAGGAGGGCATCCAGCTGATGGAGGCGATCGAGGGCGACTATTTCACCATCATCGGCCTGCCGCTGCTGCCGCTTCTGAAGGAACTGCGCGCGCGAGGCGAGATCGATGGCTGACGAGACCGACCGGGCGGAAGAGAGGGCACGCACCATCGCCGAGCGCGACGCGGCCTGGGAGCCCAAGCCTTATGTCAGCGGCGAGGCAAGGCCTCGCGGCGAGCATTCCATCTTCGATCCGGCATTCGGGCGGACGCCGGAGGCGGGCGCGAAGGCTTTCATCACCGGCTGGCCCGTCTGGCATTCGCGCTCGCCCCTCGTTCACGGCCACTGGCTGAAGAGCCTCGGCATCGACGGCAGCTATACGCGCCAGGGCGTCCCGCCCGAGGAGTTCAAGCTCTTCCTTTCGAAGCTGCGCGAGAACGGCTTCATCGGCGGCAATGTCACGATCCCCCACAAGGAGACGGCGTTCGCGGCCGTGAGCCGGCGGGACGCTGCGGCCGAGGCGATTGGTGCGGTCAACACGCTCTGGTTCGAGGGTGACGACCTCGTCGGCGGGAATACCGATGCTTATGGCTTTGCCGCCAATCTCGACGAGCGGCTCGCCGGTTGGGACGGTGCCGAGCATGCGCTGGTCATCGGGGCAGGGGGCGCCGCCCGCGCCGTGATCCACGCTCTTCTGGAGCGCGGCGTCGGCCATGTCGCGGTGGTCAACCGCACGGTGTCGCGCGCCGAGGCCCTCGTGCGGGACTTCGGCCCTCGCCTGTCGGCCCATGGCGAGGACGAGCGGAGCGGCCTTCTCGGAGTGACGGATCTCCTCGTCAACACCGCGCCGGTGCCCGAGCGGGACCCCGAGCTTCCCGCCTGGTTCGCGGACAAGCTTCCCGATCTTTCGATGATGAAACCCGGCGCGATGGTGACGGACATCGTCTATTCGCCTCTGATGACACCGATCCTGAAAGCTGCCGAGGCGAGGGGGCTCGCTTTCTGCGACGGCCTTGGAATGCTGCTCCATCAGGCCGTTCCGGGGTTCGAGCGCTGGTTCGGCAAACGGCCTGAGGTGACGCCGGAGCTGCGGGCGCTGGTGCTGCGCGATCTCGGCATCGAGACCTGATGATGACAAGGCACCTTCGATGATCGTCCTCGGCCTCACCGGATCGATCGGCATGGGCAAGTCGACGACGGCAGAGATGTTCGAGGCGGAGGGCGTCCCTGTCCATTCGGCGGATGCCGCCGTACATCGCCTCTATGCGGGCAGGGCGGCACCGCTCATTGAGGCCGCCTTTCCGGGCACCGTCGAGGCGGGCATCGTCGACCGGGCGCGCCTCGGCACGGCTGTGGTCGGGCGCCCCGAAGAGATGCGACGTCTGGAAGCGATCATCCATCCGCTGGTGCGCGAGGAGGAGGCGGCCTTCATCGAGGCGGCGAGGACCAGCGGTGCTTCTCTCGCCGTTCTCGACATTCCGCTTCTCTACGAGACGGGTGGCGAGAAACGATGCGATCGGGTCGCCGTCGTCACGGCGCCCGCCAGCATCCAGCGTGAACGGGTTCTTGCCCGGCCGGGCATGACCGCCGAAAAATTCGAGGCGATCCTCGCATCGCAGATCCCCGATGAAGGAAAGCGACGCCGTGCCGATTACGTGATCGACACCTCGCGCGGCCTCGATGCGGCAAGGGACGAGGTCTCGTCGATCATGAAGGACCTGCTGGGCCGGTAGGCTGGGGTTGCCGATCCTGAGCGTGCGCTTGCCCCGGGTGCCGTCCGGTCGCCCCCGGCGCAGACAGCTGCGACGAAAAGGTTCGACGGCTCCAGGGTTTGGCCCTTGCGCGTCCCATCGCCCCTCCCCATACTTTGCCTTGTGTTTAACGAAGCGAAAGGAGGTGATCCAATGTCGAGTGATTATCTGATGCCGGTTGGGTCTTTGAATCTGATGGTGCGCGGGGAGCAGTCTTTCCGCTTCGTCTGAGGATTTACGGACCGGCGTCATCGCCCGCCGATGACCTGGCCGGCTCGAAATCACGAGGCCGCTTCCGAAAGGAAGCGGCCTTTCGTTTGTGTGCTCGGTGTTGTAGCCGCCGATCCTCCGCGAACTAGGCTCTTGGAGAGGCGAACGCCCGAGACCCAGGCGGCGGGGTATCCGTGAGGGGGCGCTCGATTTGAGCGCCGTGTGGCCGAGACCGCTCGGTCTCATGCCGAATGGCGGGACTGTCGCCTTTGGATCCGCCGGTGGCCCGATGCCCGCCCGTTCAGGAAGAGCGGCTGCGCCAGAGGGCCCAGCGGTGCTTGATCTCGCCGACGATGCCGCGCCGGAAGGCGAGCACGCAGAAGACGAAGACCGCGCCCTGCACGATGGTCGAGATCGATCCGATCTGCGCCAGTTCGTTCTGGAGCGAGATGATGATCGTTGCGCCGACGATCGGCCCGAGCATGGTTCCGATGCCGCCGAGAACCGCCATCAGCACCACTTCGCCGCTCATCTGCCACTGGACGTCCGTCAGGGATGCGAGCTGGAACACCATGACCTTGGCCGAGCCGGCCATGCCCGACAGGGCGGCGGAAATGACGAAGGCCATCAGCTTGTAGTGATCGGCGTCGTAGCCGAGCGAGATCGCGCGGGGCTCGTTCTCGCGGATGGATTTCAGCACCTGTCCGAACGGCGAGTGCACGGTGCGGTAGATGATGAAGAGGCCGATGCAGAACACGCCGAGAACGAGATAATAGACGTTCATGTTCGTCGACATGTCGATGACGCCGAAGAGCGCGTTGCGCGGCACGCCCTGCATTCCGTCCTCGCCGCCCGTGAAGGGCGCCTGCAGCGCGACGAAATAGACCATCTGGGCCAGCGCGAGGGTGATCATCGCAAAGTAGATGCCCTGACGGCGGATGGCCAGAAGGCCCATGCCGAGGCCGAGCAGGGCCCCCGCGGCAGTGCCTGCGAGAATGCCGAGTTCGGCCGAGAAGCCGAGCGTCTGGAGGCAGTAGCCGGTCACATAGGCCGACATTCCGAAGAATGCCGCATGACCGAAGGAGAGGAGCCCCGCAAATCCGAGCAGGAGGTTGAACGCCGCCGCGAACAGGGCGAAGCACAGGATCTTCGCGACGAAGACCGGATAGACGTAGTGCGGCGCGATCAGGAGAAGGACGAAGCCGATCGCAGCCCAGAGCCGGACATCGGCAAGGATGCTGGACGATCGGGAACGGGCGCGCACCGTGCGGGCATCCTCGGTCTTGGTGATGTCGGTCATGCGGTTTTCCCGAACAGTCCGGCCGGCCTGACGATCAGCACGACAGCCATGACCACGAAGATGATGATGTTGGAGGCTTCCGGATAATAGACCCGCGTCACGCCCTCGGCGATGCCGAGCAGGAAGCCCGACAGGATGGCTCCCTTGATCGATCCGAGGCCGCCGATCACGACAATCGCGAAGACGACGATGATGATGTTGGAGCCCATCAGCGGATTGACCGAATAGATCGGTGCCGCGAGAACGCCGGCGAAGGCGGCGAGCGCCACGCCGAGCCCGTATGTGAGCGTGACCAGCAGCGGAACGTTGACGCCGAAGGCCCGCACGAGATCGGCGTTCTCGACCGCCGCACGCATGGTGGCTCCAAGGCGCGTCTGCTCGATGAGGAACCAGGTCGCGCCGCACACGACCACCGCCGCGACGATGACCCAGGCCCGGTAGGTGGGCAGGAACATGAAGCCGAGATTGAAGCCGCCCTGGAGAGCGGCCGGAATGGCGTAGGTCTCGCCCGAGACGCCGTAGACCTGTCGGAAGAGGCCCTCGATCAGGAGGGCGAGGCCGAAGGTCAGAAGCAGTCCGTAGAGGTGATCGAGATCGGCGATCGGCCGCAGGAGAAAGCGCTCGATGGCCATTCCGAAGACGCCGACGATGATCGGCGAGAGGACGAGCGCCGGCCAATAGCCGATGCCGAGCACGTCGAGCAGCAGGAAGGCGACGAAGGCACCCACCATGTAAAGCGCGCCATGGGCGAAATTGACGATGTTGAGCAGCCCGAAGATCAGCGCGAGCCCGAGACTGAGCACGGCATAGAAGGCTCCGTTGATCAGCCCGATGAGCAGCTGTCCGGCAAAGACCGGGAAGGGGACCCCGAGAAAGTCCATGCGCGTCGTAATCCCTGGAAGGCACCGTCCGCCTTGACCGTCGTCAGACGGGCAGGCAGGGCGGGCTTGCTACGAATTCTAAGGAGGCGAACGCGGCGGATCTCAAGGTCCGCCGCGCTCAACGATCACTGGTCTTACTGGGCCTGACCGGACGTGCTCTCGGTGCCTGAAGCGCCCGAGGCGCCGCCTTCGGCCATGGCCGTCTTCGCGGCCTCGCACTTGCCGTCCTCGATCGACTGGAACGCGTCGGCGCCCGGGATGGTGCGGATGATGTTATAGTAGTCCCACTTGCCCGAGCTCTCCTCGGGGGTCTTCACCTGAGCCAGGAACATGTCGTGTTCCATCAGCCCGTCGGCGCGGACCTTGCCATTGCGGGCAAACGCGTCCTCGATCGGCATGGTCTTCAGCTGGGCGACGACCTTCTTGGCGTCGTCCGTGCCGGCTTCCTTGACCGCCTTGAGGTAGTTGAGCGCGGAGGAATACATGCCGGCCTGAACCATGGAGGGCTTTGCGCCGGTGCGCTCCTCGTATTTGGCGCTCCACTCGCGGGCCTTGTCGTCCTGGTCCCAGTAGAAGCCGGTGGTCAGAGTCAGACCCTGCGCCGCGTCGAGGCCGAGCGCGTCCACGTCCGTGATGAAGAGAAGCAGCGAGGCGAGCTTCTGGCCGGCCTGGGTGAGGCCGAATTCCTGCGCCTGCTTGACGGCGTTCTGGGTGTCGGTTCCCGCATTGGCAAGGCCGACGACCTGGGCGCCGGAGCCCTGTGCCTGGAGCAGGAAGGAGGAGAAGTCCTGGGTGGGGAAGGGAGCCGAGACCTCGCCGACGACCTCGCCGCCATTCTCCTGGACCGCATTTGCCGCGGTATTCTTGAGATTGTGCCCGAAGGTGTAGTCCGCGGTGATGAAGAACCAGGACTGGTTGCCTTCCTTGACCATCGCGACCGCCGTGCCGTTGGCCAGTGCATCGGTGTCGTAGGTCCAGTGGAGGCCGGTCTCGGGGGCGCAGTTCTCGTTGGTCAGCGCATTGGTCGCGCCGCCATTGTTGATGTAGGCGACGCCCTTCTCGCTGGTGATTTCCTGAAGGGCGATGCCGACGCCGGAATTGGCGCCGCCGAGGATCAGGTCGATATTGTCCTGGTCGGCCCACTGGCGCGCGATGTTGGAGCCGATATCGGCCTTACTCTGGTGGTCGGCGGTCTGGAGCGTGATCTTCTTGCCGTCGATCTCGCCGCCCATCTCCTCGATGGCCATGCGGATCGCAGCCTCGGACCCGGCACCGTCGAGCGCCGAATAGGGACCCGACATGTCGGCGATGAGACCGATCTTGATCGTGTCGTCGCTGATGCCGCTCCCCGAGTCCTGTGCGTTCGCCGAAAGCGCCAGCATGCTCGCCGCGCCGGTGAGAAGCAGTGTCTTCGTCAGTTTCATGATGTGTCCTCCCTGATGATTGTTTCACGCCGCCGAAGGATCAGACCCCCAGATAGCGCGTGATCTTGTCCCTGTTTCCGGCCACTTGCGCGCGCTCGAAACGGTCTACGACTTCCCCGTGCTCGACCACGTAGTGAAGATCTCCGGTCTTCTCGGCGAAGCGGAAGTTCTGCTCCACGAGGAGAATGGTGAAACCCTCCTCCTTCAGGCGCGTGATGATCGTGCCGATCTGCTGGACGATGACCGGCGCGAGGCCCTCTGTCGGCTCGTCGAGAAGCAGGATGCGGGCACCGGTTCGCAGGATGCGGGCGATCGCCAGCATCTGCTGCTCGCCGCCCGAAAGCTTGGTGCCCTGGCTTGCGCCGCGCGTCTTTAGAATGGGGAACAGCTCGTAGACGCGATCGAGGCTCATGCCGCCGTCCGCGATGGTCGGCGGCAGCTGGAGATTTTCCTTCACGTTCAGCGAAGAGAAAATGCCGCGCTCTTCGGGGCAGTAGGCGATGCCGGAACGGGCGATCCGATTGGCCGGGAGCGCGATCAGTTCCTCGCCCTGATGGCGCACAGACCCCTTGCGCTTCTTCACAAGGCCCATGATCGAGCGCAGCGTCGTCGTCTTGCCGGCGCCGTTGCGGCCGAGGAGAGTGACGATCTGCCCGGGCGGCACCTCGAACGAGACGCCGTGAAGAATATGGCTCTCGCCGTACCAGGCCTCCAGGCCCTCGACAGTCAGCACCGGTTCAGTCATCGCTCTCGCCCATATAGGCCGAACGGACCTGGCGGTTCGTGCTGACCTCTTCGTAAGTTCCCTCGGCGAGAACCGAACCCTGCTGAAGCACCGTGATCCGGTCCGACAGGTCCGCGACCACGTTGAGATTGTGCTCGACCATCAGGACGGTCCGTCCCTGCGACACCTTGCGGATGATGTTCGCGACACGCGCCACATCGCCCGTGCCCATGCCCGCCATCGGCTCGTCGAGCAGCATGACCCGGGGCTCCATGGCCAGCGTCGTCGCAAGCTCGAGGAGCCGCTTGCGGCCATAGGGAAGCTCGGAGGCGAGGACCGATTCCGAATCATCGAGGCCGACTTCCGCGAGGATCCGTCTCGCATCCTCGTTGAGGACGTCGAGCCGGGCCTGCGACTCCCAGAAATGGTAGGAATTGCCCATCCGGCGCTGGAGCGCGACGCGGATGTTCTCGAGAAGCGTCAGGTTCGGGAAGACCGACGAGATCTGGAAGGAGCGCACGGCACCCGCCCGGGCGATCTGAGCCGGCTTGTCCCGGGTGATGTCCCGGCCATCCAGGTGAATCGACCCGCTGGTCGGTTCGAGAAACTTGGTGATGAGATTGAACATGGTCGACTTGCCGGCCCCGTTCGGACCGATCAAGGCGTGAATCGTCCCATGCCGGACTTTTAGGGATACGTCGTCGACGGCCGTGAAACCCTTGAACGTCTTGGTGACGTTGCGCGTCTCGATGGCGTAATCGGTATTCGGAGCACGATCGGCGCTCGGCAATTCACAACCCCTCCCAAAGTCGATTCGTCCGTCTTTAGCGATCTAACGACGTTTCCGAGCGCCCGTCAAAGGAAGTTTCTGGAGATCGCCGGCCCCTCATATTCATCGTGTGCAAAACCCGGCGGATGGCGCAACCGGTCGATCGCGAGGCCGCTGCAACGGATCGTGGAGGCTGCGACCGTTTAAGTAGCAAATCTCACGATGAGACGGGAATACTTCGATCATCGAAGATGAACCGAAAATGAACGGTTTGATACGAGTTCGTTCATGAAAATATTTTGGAACATCGAGGAGTTGCCTGTGTTGTTACTTCCGATGCGGGCCTGAGATCGGGTCCGCCGCACACTTTGGGAGTTTCTCTTGATGAAACGCTTCATGATTCTCGCCGCTGCCGGTGCCTCGCTGGTGACGCTCTCTGCCGTTCCGTCGCTCGCGCAGACCGCGATTTCGTCCACCACCGATCTCAATGTGCGTGCCGGGCCTGGATCGAACTTCCCGATCGTCGGCGTTCTGCCGACCGGCGACTCGGCAACGCTCGACGGTTGCAACGATGCGGGGAACTGGTGCCGTGTCACGGTCGACGGAACGCAGGGTTGGGCCTCCGCCCAGTATCTGACGACGGATGTCGACGGCGAGACCGTCGTGGTGGTCCAGCGGCGCGAGGCTGCGCCCGAGGCGATCCCGACCGTCACCTATGAGGAAAGCGGAGCGGGTGCCGTTGCCGGCGCGGCGACCGGCGCGACCGTCGGAGCCCTCGTCGGCGGACCGGTCGGCGCGGCTGTCGGCGGCGGCGTGGGCCTGGTGGCCGGCGCAGCGGTCGAGCCCCCGGCGCCGCGCATCGAATATGTCCGCAGCAACCCGGTCGATCCCGTTTATCTGGAAGGTGAGACGGTCGTCGGCGCCCGCGTCCCGGATGTCGTAACGCTGAACCCGATCCCGGAATACGAGATGCAGTATGCGAACGTGAACGGGCAGGAAGTGCTGATCGATCCTGCGACCCGCGAGATCGTCTACATCGTTCGCTGATCGCGACAGCTTCTCTCAGGACGAGACATGAAAACGGGCGCCTCTCGGGGGCGCCCGTCTTTCATGCGGCGTCTGATTTTATGCCCTGTATCGCCCCGGACGAGAAGCGGGCGTTCCTGGCCCTTTGCGCTCAGGCGGCAGCGCGCCGGAGCGCGCCGCAGATGTCGTCCACCACGTCTTCGACGAGACGCGGATCGTCGCCTTCCGCCATGACGCGGATCAGAGGTTCGGTGCCCGAGGGGCGGATGACCAGCCGGCCCGAATTGCCGAGCCTGCTCTGCCCCGCCTCGATCGCCGACTTCACCTCGTCGCGCTCGAGCGGCGAGCCGCCGGCGAAGCGGACATTCTTCAAGAATTGCGGCACGGGATCGAACCGGCGGCAGATTTCCGAGACCTTGCCGCCGCGCTGCTTGACGACGGCGAGCACCTGCAGAGCCGAAATGAGCCCGTCGCCGGTGGTGCCGAAATCGGACATGACGATGTGGCCGGACTGTTCGCCGCCGACATTGTAGCCGTGCGCGCGCATGTGCTCGACCACGTAGCGGTCACCGACCTTGGTGCGGGCAAGCAGCAGGTTCTGGGACGCCAGAAACCGTTCGAGGCCGAGATTGGACATGATCGTCGCGACGATGCCGCCTGCGGCGAGCCGGCCGTCCTCGTTCCAGCTTTCCGCGATCACCGCCATCAGCTGATCGCCATCGACGATCTCGCCGCGCTCGTCGACGACGAGAACCCGGTCGGCATCTCCATCAAGGGCGATGCCGATATCGGCCCGCACCTCCCGCACCTTCTCCGCCAGGGCATGGGGAGCGGTAGAGCCGCAGTCCCTGTTGATATTGGTGCCGTCCGGCGCCGTGCCGATCTCCACCACTTCGCCGCCGAGTTCCCAGAGGACTTTGGGAGCCACATCGTAGCCCGCGCCATTCGCGCAATCGATCGCGATCCGCATGCCTTCGAGAGAGATCTCGCGGGGCAGGGTGCGCTTGGCGAATTCGATATAGCGGTCGTGAACGCCGTCGATGCGCGTGGCCCGCCCCATGGCGGCACCCGTCGGCATGCGGTTCGTCATGTCTTCGTCGAGGAGAGCCTCGATCCGGCTCTCGATCTCGTCGGACAGCTTGTAGCCGTCGGGCCCGAAGAGCTTGATGCCGTTGTCCTCGAACGGATTGTGGGACGCAGAGATCATCACGCCGATATCGGCGCGCAGGGAGCGCGTGAGCATCGCGACCGCGGGCGTCGGCATCGGGCCGAGGAGGTAGACGTCCATGCCCGCCGAGGTGAAGCCCGCGACCATGGCGTTTTCGAGCATGTAGGACGACCGGCGCGTGTCCTTGCCGATCACCACCCGGTGCCGATGGTCGCCGCGCTGGAAGACGAGACCGGCTGCCATCCCGACCTTCAGCGCCACTTCCGGGGTCATCGGAAAGCGGTTCGCCTTGCCTCGAATGCCGTCCGTGCCGAAATAGCGTCGCGTCATCGTCTGGTCTCCAAATGTCCGTCGCGGGTGCGCAGGCGTTCGTTCGAACCCGTTCGCTTCCCCGCAGAAAATAAGTCCTCGGCCGCAGACCGCCTGTTCCGTTCGGCATACAGCCTGTGGGCGACCCGAGCAGCGGTCCCTGGCCTGGCGGCCTCACCGATCGCATCGGCCTGTTCGGGCCAATCTAGGCCATTCATAGGCAAAGAACGCGTCGATCGGAAAGGAGGGATCGTCTGTGCGCTTTCTACCACGAAGTGGCTCCGCGAAGAGGCGGTTTCACCTGAACTGGTGAACTGGTGAAAGATCCGGCCTTTTCGGACCGAGAAGAGGTGCGCGGGATAGATGTCTTTCGGACCCGATCCTCAAGGTCCGTCCCTCGGTTCGACACGGCGCCAGTCGTTCGAGCGCCCCCATCGGCAGACCTCCGCCCAAACGAAAAGGGCGACCCGAAGGCCGCCCTCTCGATGAATGTGTTCCGATCCCGCGACCGAGATCAGGTCGGCTGCGGCTCCATCTCGCCATCGGCCTCGCCGCCCTTGTTGGGACGCGCGGTCCCGGCCTTCGGGAAGGAGGATCCGCGGCTCGGCGGCGTGTCGTCGCCCATGTCGCGGGCGAGCGGGCGGCCATGAAGAAGGTCGTCGACCTCCTTGCCGGACAGGGTCTCGTATTCGAGCAGCGCCTTGGTCAGGAGATGCAGCTGGTCGATGTGATCGTTGAGAACCTTGCGTGCCTTGTTCTCGGCGACCTCGATGATGCCGCGCACCTCCGAGTCGATCAGCTTTGCCGTATCCTCCGACATGTTCTGCTGCTGGGCGACGGAATGGCCGAGGAAAACCTCGTCCTGGTTCTGCTTGTAGCGCAGGCGACCGAGCTTGTCGGACATGCCGTATTCCATCACCATCGCGCGCGCCATGTTGGTCGCCTGCTGGATGTCGTTGGACGCGCCCGTCGTCACGTTGTCGAGACCGTAGATGATCTCCTCGGCCGCCCGGCCGCCGAAGATCATTGCGAGCCGCGCCTCCATCTCGTTCTTGCGCATGCCGTAGCGGTCGCGCTCCGGCAGGTTCATGGTCACGCCGAGGGCGCGGCCGCGCGGGATGATCGTCACCTTGTGAAGCGGATCGTTGCCCGGAACGTGGATGCCGACGAGAGCGTGGCCGGCCTCGTGATAGGCGGTCAGCTTCTTCTCGTCCTCGGTCATGGCCATGGACCGGCGCTCGGCGCCCATCATGACCTTGTCCTTGGCATCCTCGAGCTCGAGCATGGTGACGAGACGCTTGGACCGGCGTGCCGCCATCAGGGCTGCTTCGTTGACGAGGTTGGCGAGATCGGCGCCCGAGAAGCCCGGCGTGCCGCGCGCGATCGTCTTCAGGTCCACATTGGGCGCGAGCGGCGTGTTTCGGGTATGGACCTTCAGGATCTTCTCGCGTCCGGTGACGTCGGGGTTCGGCACCACGACCTGGCGGTCGAAGCGGCCGGGACGCAGGAGCGCCGGATCGAGAACGTCGGGACGGTTGGTCGCGGCGATCAGGATGACGCCTTCGTTCGCTTCGAAGCCGTCCATCTCGACCAGAAGCTGGTTGAGCGTCTGCTCGCGCTCGTCATTGCCGCCGCCGAGGCCCGCGCCACGATGGCGGCCGACGGCGTCGATCTCGTCGATGAAGATGATGCAGGGCGAGTTCTTCTTGGCCTGCTCGAACATGTCGCGCACACGGCTCGCGCCGACACCGACGAACATCTCGACGAAATCGGAGCCCGAGATCGTGAAGAATGGAACGCCCGCTTCGCCCGCGACAGCGCGCGCGGTGAGCGTCTTACCCGTACCCGGAGGGCCGACGAGCAGCACGCCGCGCGGGATCTTGCCGCCGAGGCGCTGGAACTTCTGCGGCTCGCGCAGGAACTCGACGATCTCTTCCAGGTCCTGCTTGGCCTCGTCCACACCCGCGACATCCGCGAAGGTCACGCGACCGTGGGCTTCGGTGAGGAGCTTGGCCTTGGACTTGCCGAAGCCCATCGCCTTGCCGCCGGCGCCGCCCTGCATCTGGCGCATCAGGAAGATCCAGACGGCGAGAATGAGAAGAATGGGGCCGAAGGAGAGGAGCATCGACCAGATCGGATTGGTGTCGTCGCCGGGAGGCGCCGCCGAGATCCGGACATTGCTGTTCTCGAGCCGCTGGACGAGGTTCGAATCGTCCGGTGCGTAGGTCTGGAAGGTCTGGCCGCCATCTGAATAGTTGCCGGTGATCTTCTGGCCCTGGATCGTGACCGATGTCACGCGGCCCGAATCGACTTCCGACAGGAACTGCGAATAGGGAACCTCGCGCGCATTGGCATTGCGCGAGCCATTCGAGAACATTTGGAACAGCGCGATGAGGAGAAGGGCGATGATCGCCCAAAGCGCGAAGTTGCGGAAGTTCTGATTCATCAGTCGTCCTGGCTTGGCGGCGCGAGAACAGCCCGCGCTACGGCGTCAAGGTAAGCATCTTCCCCGATCTTGCCAATGGCAAGCGGCGGATTTGCGGCGCTTTGGTCGCACGGGGACGAGCGGCTGGGCAAGGGTGTCGCGCGGGCTCGATCCGCGACGTGATTAACGAAGCCGCGAGCGCGCCCTCATCGAGGCGAAGCCGGGTCGCTCGGGCAGGTCCGCAAGGCACCGCCATGGCAGCAGGGAGGCGAGATTCGCGAGGGTTTCGATCGGCCGTCCCGCCCGTTCCTCACGCGCCGCGACGGCCCCGTGCGCGGCAAGAAGCGTTCCATCCCCGCCAAAGAGGCAAGGCAAGGTTCGGGTGCGTGCGTCGCCCCGGCCCGTCGTGCCGTAGGCGCCGAGATGGGCGCGAGAGCCATGCTGGCCCTGGGGCCAGGCGATCTCGAAGCGCCGGTCGAACACCGCCGGAATGTCGTCCCGCGGACCATCGCAGGGCGGCGGGCCGTCCCGGCCGAACTCGCGGGCCATGATGACGCGATCGCCCGAGGCCGAGGCGCGCGCGCCGTTCAGGGTCCTCGTCTCGCCTTCTCGGAGGGCGCTTAGGAGGCCGTCCACATTCTCGCGGCGGGGTCCGTGAGCCGCGCCTCCAACTGATGTGAGAAGCCGGGCGAGAAGCGGGGCGGCGACACACGGATCGAGTGTCGCGAAGGCCGATCGCGGAAGGATCGCGCAGGCGGCGTCGTCGAAGACGAGGCCTTCTGCGCAAAACTGCGTGAACGCGTCCGCGAGCCGTTCGTCGCGTTCCGCCCGAAGCCTTGCGGCGCTCTTCATGGTCGCGAGCAGTCCGTCGCGCTCGTCCTGCGACATGCCTGCGATCGCACGCCGATGGCGCACGCGCGCGAACCGGTCGTCGAGATTGCTCGGATCTTCGATCGCCCGCAGCCCCTGCGAGCCGAGCACCGCATGCAGGCGGGCGGGCGAAACCGAAAGAAAGGGGCGAAGGAGAACGGTGCGGGGATCGAGTTCTCGCGTCTCGCGCATGCCGGCCCGTCGCTCGGCGCCGTCTCCGCGCGAGATCGCATGGAGCACCGTCTCCAGCTGGTCTTCGAGATGGTGAGCCGTGAGGATCGCGCCTGCACCGGTGCGGCGCGCTTCGCGCAGGACCAGATCATAGCGCGCGTTTCGAGCCGCCGCCTGGAGATTGCCCCGGCCGGTCCATCCCCGCCATGGAAGGGTCCGATGCGGAACGCGGAGATCGCGGCAGATGGCGGCAACATGGCGGGCTTCCGCCGCAGCCTCCGGGCGCAATCCGTGATCGACCGTTGCGGCGCGCACGACGTATCGCCGGGCGTCGAGGTCTGCGGCAAGGGCGAGAAGCGCCAGGGAGTCCGGTCCCCCGGAGACCGCGACGAGGATCGTGCGTGCCTCGCAGCGAGAGGCCGTCTGCGGCCAGATCGCGTCCAGGCGCTCCGTGAGATCCGCACTCTTCAGCGGTTCGACGTCGCCCGTTTCGAACGTGCCGCGAAATCTCACACCGGAAGCGGCCCTCAGCAGTTCGCGCTCTTCTCTTCCTCGCCGAGCTTGGTGCGCAGGGTCTCGTTCATCTGAGGATAGCGCGAGCTGACTTCCCGATAGGTGATGCAGGCCGTTTCGGCATTGCCGAGAGCGGCGAGAGACATTCCGAGCTTCAGCATCATCTCCGGAGCCTTGGTCGCTTCCGGATCGTCTTTCTGGGCGTTCAGGAAAACCTCGGCCGCATCGGCGTATTTCTGCTGCTGATAGAGGCTCTCGCCGAGCCAGTACTGGGCGTCGGAGGCGTCGGGCGAGTTCGGATAGGTCTGCACATACTGACGAAAGGACTGTTCGGCCGAAGCATAGTCCCCGGCAAGCAGTTCGTCATAGGCCGCGCTGTAGACCGCCTGCGCATTGCCGGAGGGTGCCGCGACCGGCTGGCTGGACGACTGCGAAGCCGGCGGGGTTGTCGATGCGGTACCGGCCCCGCCGCCGATGATGTCGGCGATCTGGGCGTCCGGGTTCCCACCTGCGGCCGGAGCGGTTGAGCCGGCATCGCCGCGCTGCTGAGGCAGTCCGTCGCCGGACCCGGCCGAACCTGCGCCCTGTTCCAACTCCTGGAAGCGGAAATCGTTGTTCTCCTGGGCGCGCCGCATGTCTTCCTGGGCCTGGAGAAGCTGGAAGGACAGCTCTTCGACGCGGCCGTTGAGGCGCCGAACCTCGTCCTCGAGCCGCTGGATGCGCGAAAGCGTATCTCCGGCCTGGGCGAGGATCACCGGAGCCTTGTCGGACGCGCCGGTGCGGGCGTCGACAGCGGATGGGAGGCTGAAGGCGGACGCGGACAAGGGTGTGATCGCGATCGCTGCGGAAGCGAGAAGCACGAACCGGCTCGAACGGCGAAACATCATGGATCTCCTCGGAAGGATGAAGCGGCGTTCCGAGGACCCGACCTGTCCGGAGAGCCCGCGCGCCGCGTTTCTCGGTCGTGTCAATACACGCAAAACCCCCGGCAAGCCAAGGTCCGGCAGAGCGCAAGCGGCAGTTCGCGGGGCTCCCGCTCGCCGGTTTCAAAGACGCGGGACTGCGACGGTCCGGAGCCTTCGGGGCTATGAACGAGAGAAGGGACGGCGACCCGGGCCTTGCGGCCCCGGTCGTCCCGTCCCTTCGAATGCGTTGAGGCTTGGGTTCCGCGCTTTCGGCGCGTGGTCGTCAGCTTCCGGCGCCGCCGAGAACGGTGACCGCGCGGCGGTTCTGGGACCAGCAGGAGATGTTGTCGCAAACGGCGACCGGGCGCTCCTTGCCGTAGGAGATGGTGCGCATGCGATTGGCGTTCACGCCGAGCTGGGCGAGATAGTCGCGCGTGGCGGCAGCGCGCCGCGCGCCGAGCGCCAGGTTGTATTCGCGGGTGCCGCGCTCGTCCGAATGGCCTTCGATCGTGATCGCGTATTGCGGATACTGGTTCAGCCACTGGGCCTGGCGCTGCAGGGTCTGCTGGGCGTCCGCCGTGATGGAGGAGGAGTCGGTCTCGAAGAAGACCCGGTCGCCCACATTGACGGTGAAGTCCTGGGACGATCCCGGAGCGCCGCCGCCGGCGCCGCCCATGCCGCCAGCACCGCCCATGCCGCCCGCACCACCGAGGCCGAGGCCTGCGGCATTGTCCGGAAGACCGTTCTGCTTGTTGGCGCAACCCGCGACCATCAGGCCGGCAACGGCAATGGCGACGAAGCGGAGATTGAGAATGCGCGAGAGGCTCATGGCCAGCTCCTTGGAACGCTGTCGTTTCTGTTGACCGAATGCTTACCGCGTTTTTGCTTAACGCTGTCTTAAATCGGACCTGAAAACGCATGCGCGCGGCGACTGTGACCTTCCTGCAAGGGCTTGACCGGAAAGGATTTCGCGGCGCTACGCCGATCCGGCGGCTCGCCCTTCGAAAGAAGCGTCACGCGGGACTTCCATCGGTTTCGCCTGGGCCGGAAACACGAAGACCGGCGTCGCCGCCGGTCTTCGTGCATGTCGCTTTTCGTAGGGTCGCTTCGAACTTAGCCGAGAACCGGAGACCAGGCCGGATCGGAGGCGAAGCCCTGGGTCGGCACCTTCTGCTCGTTGCGGCCCGAGAGGTCGATCGAGAAGAGCTGGGGGCCGCCGCCGCCCTGGCTGTCGCGGAAGAACATCAAGACGCGGCCATTGGGTGCCCAGGTCGGACCCTCGTTGTGGAAGCCGGAGGTCAGGATGCGCTCGCCCGATCCATCCGGGCGCATGACGCCGATCTGGAACTGGCCGCCCGACTGCTTGGTGAAGGCGATGAGATCGCCGCGCGGGCTCCAGACGGGCGTCGAATAGGCGCCGTCGCCGAAGGAGATGCGCTGCTGGTTCGAGCCGTCGGCGTTCATTGTATAGAGCTGCTGGCGTCCGCCCCGGTCGCTCTCGAAGACGATGCGCGAGCCGTCCGGCGAATAGGAGGGCGAGGTGTCGATGGCGGCCGTGCTGGTCAAGCGCTGGGTCGCCCGCGAGCGCAGGTCCATCGCGTAGATATTGGCGTTGCCGTCCTGGGACAGGCTCATCACCACCTTCTGGCCATCGGGCGAGAAGCGCGGCGAGAACGTCATGCCGGGGAAGTTGCCGACGATCTCGCGCTGGCCGGTCTCGAGCTGGAGGAGATAGACGCGCGGCTCGCCGTTGCCGAACGACATATAGGTGATCTCCTGCCGGTTCGGCGAGAAGCGCGGCGTCAGAACGAGATCGCGGCCTTCGGTCAGGTAGCGAAGGTTCGCCCCGTCCTGATCCATGATGGCGAGCCGCTTGACGCGGTTGGCCTTGTCGCCCGATTCCGAGACGAACACGACGCGGCTGTCGAAATAGCCGTTTTCGCCGGTGATCTGCTTGTAGATCGCATCGGCGATGATGTGGGCGATCCGGCGCCAGTCGTTGGGGTCGGCATAGAACTGCTGCCCGTCCATCTGCTGGCCGGCAAAGGTGTCCCAGAGACGGAACTCGACGCGCAGGCGCCCGTCGGCTTCCCGCGCGACGCGGCCGACGACCAGCGCCTGGGCGTTGATGACCGTCCAGTCCTGGAAGTTGGGGGAGGTGTCCGGCGTCAGACCGGTCTGGATGAACGCCGCCTTGTCGATCGGGGCGAACAGGCCGGAGCGCTTCAGATCCGCCTGGACGACGCTCGAGATCTGCGCGCCGAGCCCGTCCTGGCTCTGGAAGTCGGTGATGGCAATCGGAAGGGGCTGCACATTGCCGCCCGAGATGTCGATCGTCACCCGCGCCTCGGCAGTGCCGATGGTCGCGAAGCCTGCCATGCCGAGGGCGATCAGCGCCGAGCAGAGGCTCCGCATGATGGTCGTCCGGGAGAAGTCCATTGTCGTCCTGTCCCTAAATTCAGGTTGTCTGGTGATGCGCGCCCGGCGGGGCCGTCTGGTCAGTAGGTGTCGCCGGGCCGGAAATTGAAGGTCAGTTCCGACCATGCGTCGTATGTCGCCGAGGAGAGCCGGTAGCGACCTTGTTGGGCACAAATGCGAACGGCGCGAACGGCGCTGTCCTCATAGGCCTTGCGTGTTGCAGGATCGCCACCCGAGGCGGTCGCGCGCGGCAGGGCCTGGAGCGATCCGTCCGGGTCGAGCTCGAACGAGACCTCGATGACGATGCCCTCCGAACCGAACGATCCCGAGGGCTCGTACCAGCAGGCCTTGGTCGCCTGGCGAAGCGCGTCGATCTCGCTTGCCGAGAGGGAGGACGCATTCGTCTCGCGGCCACCGAGCGCGGCGGTCTGCTGCTCGCGCTTGGCGCCGCCGCCGGCGGACTTCTCGGTGTTGAGAAGCGCGGCGATCTTGTCCGCGTCGAACCGCTTCTCGTCCGTCGCCTGCTGCTTGGGCGGTTCGCGCTTGGGCTCTTCCGGCTTCTTTTCCTCGCGCTTGGGCTCCGGCTTCGGCTTGACCTCGGCCACCTCGACGGGCCGTGGCGGCGCCGGCTTGACGCCCGGAATGGGAACATTGCGCGGCTGGGCGGGCTCCGGCGGCGCTTCTGCCTGTGTCTCGGCTTCTTCGACCGTTTCGGGAGGAGCTTCGGCCGGCGTCTCGGGCGCGGCTTCCGGCACCGGCTCGGGCAGCGGCTCCGGTTCGGGCGCCGGCTGTGGTTCGGGTTCGGGAACGGGAGCCGGCACGGGCACGGGTTCGGGCTGCGCCTCGGCGGCCGCGGTCTGGATCGTCTCGCGGGGCGCTGCCCGCGGTGCGGGCGCGGCGTCGAGATCCACGGTGTTCTGGCCCGCGTTCTGGGCGTCCGGCACGGGCTGTTCGCTGTCGTCCGTCGGCTCGACGGCGCTCGTCTCGGCCAGCGGCGCATCCTCGGCGCCGCGCATCATCTGCGAGAACTCCTGCACCGAGACGATGTCGACCGGCAGGCTGTCGTCGGGCAGCACCATGGGATCTGGCGCGCCCAGGGCCCAGAGGCCCCAGGTGAGTGCTACGCCATGGATTGCGGTTGAGACGAGGAGCCCGGTCTTCATCGCGGCGCCTTAAGCGTTTCTCTCTTGATCGGTGACGAGACCGATATTGCGGAAGCCTGCGGACGAGATGAGCGCCATCACCCGCATCACGGTGCCGTAGTCGGCCGAGCGGTCGCCGCGCACGAAGATGCGCTCCTCGTAGCCGGCACTGGCGATCGCCTGAAGCTTGGCCACCACGTCCTCGACGGGGATCTCGGTGTCGTTGAGGAACACCGTGCCGCCCGCATCGACGCTGATCGTGATCGGCTGGGTTTCCGAATTGATCGCTTTCGCCTGGGTTTCCGGCAGGTTGATGGGCACGCCGACCGTGAGCATCGGAGCTGCCACCATGAAGATGATGAGCAGAACCAGCATGACGTCCACCATGGGCGTCACGTTGATCTCGCTCATCGGAGCGCGGCGGCCGCGGCCTCTGCCCCTGCGACGCCGTGCGCCGCCCGCTGATCCTGTCGACATGCCCATGGGATGAAGGTCCCGCTCTTCGCTCGTTCTGTGAAAGGGGGCGGCCCGGTCAGCCGCTCCGGCTCGATGCTTCGGTCAGGCGGCGGCGCGATGCTGCGGTGCGCGCTCGTCGATCTGGCGCGACAGGATCGAGGAGAACTCGTCCGCGAACCCTTCGAGGCGCAGCCCGATCTTGCCGGCATCGGAGGTCAGCTTGTTGTAGGCGATGACGGCCGGGATCGCGGCGACGAGACCGATGGCCGTCGCAAGCAGCGCCTCGGCGATACCGGGCGCGACCACGGCGAGCGAGGTCTGCTGCGATCCCGCGATGGCCTGGAACGAGGTCATGATGCCGATCACCGTGCCGAACAGGCCGACGAAGGGAGCGGCCGAGCCGATGGTCGCAAGGAAGCCGAGACGCGATTCCAGATGGTCCATCTCGCGGGCGAGGGTCACGTCCATCGCCTTTTCGATGCGCTGCTGCAGGCCGATGGGCGAGCGCGCGCCCTTCTCGAAGCTCTTCTTCCATTCGCGCATGGCGGCGACGAAGATCGCGCTCATGCCGGAGGTCTTGCGCTCGACGAGCGACTGGTAGAGCTCCTCCAGCGACTGGCCGGACCAGAACCGGTTCTCGAAATTGTTGAGCTGGCGCCGCATGGCGGCAAAGCGCATGGACTTGTCGACGATGATCGCCCAGGTCCAGACCGAGGCGACGACGAGCCCGATCATCACCAATTTGACGATCAGACCGGCCTGCCAGAACAGGGCCCACATCGACACGCCGCCGGCATGGCCCAAACCTTCGGTGATCACACCTTCGCCCATAGTCCCCGCTCGCCCCTGTCCTAAAGATCTCGCGCCGTTCGGCTCCGTCCGAGCCGTCCAGTGCTTTCGTGCCGCGCCGCCCGCCTGCCGGTTCCGGCAGAATGGCAGGGATCGTCACCGGCATCGGGTTCGATCGCTGCCCGATCGCGAGCCGGCGCCCTGTCCGGTTCGCTCGCGCTGCCGGACGGCCCGTTCCCCCCACATCCCGTTATCGAAACGAATCCGGTGAAAGAATGGCGGGAAGGCCCGTCGAGCCGCACCGGAAGTTTGCGCCAACATGCTTAACGAAGCGTTAGCGTCGCACGGCCTTCCGAACCGTGGCATCTCGCGAGAGCCTGCAGGTGCGGCATCGCGGAGGGCGAACGAGGCGCAGGGCGCCCTCCCTAAACGGCAGGAAGGCGTCGATCGGCGCGCCGTAGCGTGGGGCGTTGCATCCGAAAGAGCGGCGGAATCGGGCGCGATCGGTCAAGATCCGGCAGCGTCGGACGATTGCGAGGCATATCCTTGTCGTGATTTTTACCCATTGCCGTCAGGAATTAGGCTCCACGAAGGGCTTTCCCGATGAACGGCGCACTATTGGAGCAGACATTCGATCTTGGCGGGCGACCACCCGTCACGAAGTGGCTTCGTTTCGCGCAGCCCATCGAGCAATGCTATACACAGGAGACTGCCGAGCGGCGCGTCAAGGAGCTGCGCATCGCGATCCTTCTCGGGTTGTTCATCTACAATATCTACAACATCTCGAGTATCTGGCTCGTGCCCGATATCGTCGATCTCGCCTGGATTTTGAGGATCGGCGTCATCACGCCGTCGACGCTCCTTCTCGTCTGGGCGATCGGCCGGATCAGCCTCGAGTGGACCGAGAGACTGGTCACAATCGGTGTTTTCAACGGCTATCTCGTCCCGGTTTTCCTCTTCTGGCTGTCGCGGGATCCGGCAAGTCTTTTCACATATGCGGAACTGCCGCTCACTATCATCTTCGCCAACCTGCTCCTTGCGCTGCGTTTTGCGAACGCGGTCGTGTTCACCGGTTCAGCTTACGTCGTCACCCTGCTTGCGATCGCAACGAAAGGCGGGCTGGGCTACGATCTCTCCCTGACATTCGTGCTCCAGATCTCGACGGTCTGCTTCTTCGCGCTGTTTGCGAACTTCCGATACGAGCGGATGCGGTGCGAGAATTACCTGCGCACCCTGTCGGCGCGCCTGGAGGCCGAGATGGCAAAGAGCGACGGGCTCAAGTTCCGCGATCAGTCGCGAACCGACGATCTCACCGGACTCCCCAATCGGCGTCAGTTGACCGAGGTTCTGCGGGGAGCGCTGTCGCAGCGGCGTTCGACCGCCGTCCTCATGGTCGATGTGGACCATTTCAAGCTCTATAACGACGCTCTCGGACATCCGGCGGGAGATGCCTGTCTCCAGCGGATCGCCGACGCGTTCGCCAGGATCGCCGCAGCCGACGAGAGCGCCTTCTGCGCCCGCTTCGGCGGCGAGGAGTTCACCTTCGTCCTGCAAGACAGGAGCGAATTCGAGGCGGCGCGGTTCGCCCGCTCGGTCCAGGAGACGATCGAGGCCCTGAGGATGCCCCATCCCGCACGGGGCGACGGCCTCGACGTCGTCACCGTGAGCGTCGGCGTGACGTGGGGAGGACGCGATCTGAGCCGGGACCTCGACGAGATGCTCGTCGCCGCCGATCGCGCTCTCTACGAGGCCAAGCGGCGAGGCCGCAACTGCTTCGCCTTCGACGAAGGCGGTTTCGTCCCGAGCGCGGCGAGCGCCTGAAGGGCTCCCCTTCTCGGTCTACTTCAAAGGAAAGCCCGCCCCGAACCTCGTCGCGAGCCTTTCGAGAACGCGCCGCGCCCTGTATGCCCGACCGGGATGAAGCATCAGCCTCGGAGGCAAGACGGGCCCATGCGCATACTGTCCATCGGCGAAGTGATGATCGAGATGTCCGGCGGCGAAAGCCGGCAGGGCTCTGCGGTCGGCGGTGACTGGCGGATGGGCTATGCGGGCGATACGCTCAACACGCTCTGGTATGCGCGCGCCGGGCTCGACCCGCAGCGCGATACCGTGGCCTACTTCACCGCTCTCGGCGACGACCGTTTCTCCGATCGCATCCTTGCCTTCCTGAACGATGCGGGCATCGATACCGGAGCGATCCGCCGATTGCCCGGCAGGCGTCCGGGCCTCTACATGATCGAGCAGGTCGATGGCGACCGCCGCTTCACCTATTGGCGCGAGACCTCCGCAGCCCGCAGGCTGGCCGAGGACGAGGACGCGCTGCGTTCGGCGATCGGAGCGGCGGACTGCGTCTATCTTTCCGGAATCACGCTCGCCATCCTGCCACCCGATGCGCGCGCCGCCCTTATCGGCGAATGCCGGAAGGCGCGGGATGCAGGGCGCCTCGTCGCCTTCGATCCGAATATCCGCCCCGCGCTCTGGGCGGGCCGAGACGAAGCCTGCGAGGCGGTGATGGCGATGGCGGAGGCCGCCAGCGTTGTGCTGCCGAGCTTCGATGACGAGGAAGCGGCCTTCGGCGACAGCGATCCAGCCGCGACGATCGAGCGCTATGCGAAAGCCGGCGTTCGGGAAGTGGCGGTCAAGAACGGGGCCGGTTCGATGACCTATCGATCGGGTGAGGAGAGGGGCGAGGTGCCGGCGCTCACTGATGTCGAGGTGGTGGATGCGACCGGCGCGGGGGACTCGTTCAACGGTGCCTATCTCGGCGCACGGCTCGCTGGCTCCTCCGTCGCCGAGGCAGTGAAGGCGGGGCGCGACATGGCCGCCCGCGTCGTCGGCGTCCACGGCGCGCTCGCCTCCTTCGCCGACCCGGGGAACCGCTGGCGGCGGCGCGGATCGTGAGCCTCGGAAAACCCGGCAGGGTCCGCTCTCGCTTTGCGCCCCGGCCGGCCTAAATTTTCGTTCGAGCCGGCCCTGCCGGCGAAAGATCGAACGCCGAGCGGAACGCAGAGGGGAAAGACGCCATGAGCATCAAGGAAGGCGACAGGCTGCCGAATGCCAGCTTCCGCACCAAGACGTCGGACGGCATGGTCGACCTTTCGACCGACGACGTCTTCAAAGGCAAGACGGTCGTTCTCTTCGGCGTTCCGGGCGCCTTCACGCCCACCTGTTCGATGAACCATCTGCCCGGCTTCCTCGAGCACAACGAGGCCATCCGCGCCAAAGGCGTCGACGAGATTGCCGTTGTCGCCGTGAACGACGCCTTCGTCATGGCGGTCTGGGAGGAGGCCAAGCAGGCATCCGGCAAGATCCTGTTCCTGTCGGACGGGAATGCCGAGTTCACCAAGGCGATCGGGCTCGATATCGATCTGTCGGTGGCCGGGTTCGGGCTGCGTTCCAAGCGCTATTCGATGATCGTGAAGGACGGCGTCGTCGCCTCGCTCGGCGTCGAGGAAGCGCCTGGACTCCCGGACGTCTCGTCGGCGGAAAGCGTTCTCGCCAAGCTCTGACGCCTCGCGAACGCGCGGGGTCAAGCCGGCGCGATCTCGGCGATGAGCAGCGCGGTGACGGTGAGAGCCGAAGCTGCGACGAGGAAGAAAGCCCGGTTCCAGAACGCTCCCACCCGGAAGGCCGTCGTATGGCCGAGCCGCCCGACGAGCATGGTCGTCGCGGTGAATGGCGAGGTGATGCCGGCGAGCGACCAGCCCGCCGTGATCGCGCAGACCACCGCGACCGGGGAGACGCCGATCACCTCGGGATTCGGCAGGATCGGCGCGAAGAGCGAGACCGACAGGATCGGGTTCATGCCGATCTGGCCGAAGAGCGGGATCAGCCAGACCGGCGCGGCGATGATCAGCCAGATCGGGAGGGTCGACAGGTCGAGGCCTGAGCGCTGCAGAAGCGGGACCGCGAGCGATGCGCCGAGCGAGCCGATGATGCCCGCCATGATGAGGAGAACGATCTCGGAGCGGTAGCTCGGGATCTCCACGAACGCCATGCGCTCGACTTCCGCCCGCACCTGGGCACCCGGGCGCTCGCTCTCCTTCGCCTCGATCATGAGCCAGCCGAGGGCGATGAGCGGGATGAACACCATGACGACGGTGACCACCTTGAGGCCCGTCGCAAGTTCGATGATCCCGACCCCGCTGAAGATGATCGTCAGGAGAAGGATGAGCGGCTTCAGGTCGCGGATCGTGCCGTCCGGGTCCCGGCGCTCCGGTCGCGGCCCGGAATATTTCGGCTTGACGATCGTATCGAGGGCCCAGCCGATGACGCTGAAGACGACCGCATTGCCGAGCGCGAAGAGTGCGGCGGCCGACCAGGTGGCGCCGGGAACGATCGCGGTCGTGATCGCCATGGCGAAGGCGAGGGGCGACCAGAGCAGGGAGGCGCAGAAGCCGCGCTGGACGGCGAGAAGCATGCGCCGGTTGCGGATCTCGCCGAGTTCCTTGTTCGGCTCGCGGCCCGCGATGCTTTCCGTGAGACCGCCGAGAAGCTGAATCGAGCCGTAATTGAGGATCAGCGCGAAGAGGTGGCCGCCGGCGTTCAGCGCCATGTAGCGGCGCCCGGGCGGCTGGCTGGCCAGGTATTCGCCGCATCGAAGGATCGCGGGGGACAGGGCGGCAGGCGAGCGGAGCGTGGCGAGCGCGACGAAGAAGGTCGCGATGAAGGCTCCCTGGCCGAGCGCGGCCCGGATCAGGTCCTGCCAGTCGCCCCGCGTGAAGATGGCGATGACCGCAAGGCCCGCCCCGATGCAGACGAACATGCGCCGCGACCACGTGGCGCCCGGGAAGGCGAGGACGAGGAACGCGCAGACCCCGATCGCCGCGAGGATCGGGGAGCCCGGCACGGCGAACCAGTCGCGCAGGATCGTGAAGACGGCGGTCGCAAGAAGCGCCGTGCCGAGGATGCGGGGGGAGATCGAGATCGGAGGGTCTTTCGAATGCGTTCGGATGAGGCTGCCGCTACATAGCGCGACCTCGCGCGAGCGTGAAGCCGCGAGTTGAACCCTCGATCCGAACGGTCTGGTCGCCCCGATTGCGCGCGCTCGCGGCGAGGGTTAGATCCTCGGCCATGAAACTCGATGTGGTCGCCTTCTACCGCTTCGTCGCGCTCGACGATCTGCCCTCGCTTCGCGACAGGCTCCTGTCGCTCTGCCGCGAGCATGGCCTTCGCGGAACGATCCTGATCGCGAGCGAAGGGGTCAACGGGACGGTCGCCGGCCCGGACGCCGCGACGGCGGTGCTGATCGAAACCCTCGACGAGATCTGCGGCGTTCGTCTCGGCGAGGTGAAGCATTCGCGGGCGCAGGCCTGGCCCTTCGCCCGGATGAAGGTTCGCATCCGGCCCGAGATCATCACGATGCGGGCGAGCGAAGCCGATCCCACCCGACAGGTGGGAACCTATGTGGCGCCGAAGGACTGGAACGCGCTCGTCGCAGACCCCGATGTCCTCCTCATCGATACCCGCAATCGCTACGAGACCAAAGTCGGCACCTTCGAGGGCGCGCGCGATCCCGGCATCGACAGCTTTACCGAGTTCAAAGCCTATGTCGAGCGCGAACTCGACCCGGCTGAAAACCCAAAAGTCGCCATGTTCTGCACCGGCGGCATCCGCTGCGAGAAGGCATCGAGCTACATGCTCGCGAAGGGGTTCGAGGAGGTTTACCACCTCAAGGGAGGCATTCTTCAATATCTCGAAGAGATCGATGCCGACACGTCGCGCTGGCAGGGCGAGTGCTATGTGTTCGACGACAGGGTCGCCGTCGGCCACGGTCTTGCGCCGGGCTCGTGGACCGCGTGTTTTGCCTGCGGCGAGCCGTTGAGCGAAGCCGATCTCGCATCGACGGATTTCGAGCCGGGCGTGTCCTGCCCGAGATGCGTCGGCGATCTTACGGAAGACAAGGCCCGCGACCTTCGCGCACGCCATGCCCAGCTCACGAGCCTCGATCGGCGCCGGGTCGGCTGAGAGCGATCGCGGGGAGGGCGTCCGGCCGCGCCGGGCCCGCGTCAGGCCGGCGCGTTCTCGTCGAGAAAGGAGAGGATGAGCCCCGGCAGACCGGCCGTTTCCAGGAAGGGCGCATGGCCCTGTCCTTTCACCACCTGGCTCTTCAGGCCCGGATGCCGCCGCTCCATCTCGGTCACGGTCTCTGGTGTGAGGATATTGGAGTGTTCGCCGCGCAGAACGAGTATCTCCCTGTCGGCGAGCCGCTCGAACAGGTCCCACATCTCGGGAAGGGGCTTGTCGGCCTCCACGGCGTCGAGGGTCCGCAGGAGCTTCGGATCGAAGTCGGAGACGAGCGATCCGTTCCGCTCCACATGCAGAGCGCGCGCCTCTCGCTCGAAATCCGGGCGGCCGAGCGATGGGAAGGTCGGGGCGAACAACCGCTCGACGGCGTCGCTCGCCTTGTCGAGCGTCTCGTGAGGCCTCGCCGCCTCGAGATAGTCGCGGATCTCTGCCAGACCTGCCGCCTCGATCCGCGGTCCGGCATCGTTGAAGACGACCCTGCCGATACGCTCGGGCGCGAAGACGGCGATCAGATGGATGACGATGACGCCGCGCGACGTCCCGATCAGATCGGCCTCGGCGATACCGAGATGATCGAGCCCCGCCAGAACGTCCTTCGCCTCTTCGGCGGCATTGTAGGCGGACGGGTCCGAGACCGGATCCGAAAGACCGCGCCCGCGATAGTCGAAGGCAATCACCGTGCGAGACGGATCGAGCCGCCTGATCTGTGAAGCGAACGCGCTGAAATCGCGGCTGTTTCGCGTCAGGCCGGGCAGGCAGACGATCGGCCGCTTCGGGCTCGCCCCGTCCCCTTTCCAGACGCGGACGGCGAGCGTGAGATCGTCGCGGCGATAGGTCCGCACCTCTCCTTCTGCGATCGCCCCGAATTTTGCCGTTTCGCAATTCGTCGCCATCGTCATGCCTTTCGCGTGAGCGGCGCAGAAACCGCGTTTGCTTCCGATCACGGGTCGTCTAGGCTGCTTGAAAAAGCAAGAGGAAACCTGAATGGACGCGCCTTGGCTCAATCATTATCAGGACGGGGTCGCCCATGACCTGCCGCCGTTCGACTACCGTTCGCTCGCCGACCTTCTCGACGAAGCCTTCGAGAAGCACGGCGACCTGACCGCTTTCCTGCTGATGGGCGGGAAGATGAGCTTTCGCGAACTCGATCGCCATTCCAAGACCTTCGCCGCCTATCTCCAGTCGATCGGTTTGAAGAAGGGCGACCGGATCGCGCTGATGATGCCGAACGTCTTCGCCTATCCCGTCGCCGTCGCGGGCGCCCTGCGCGCCGGGCTGATCGTGGTGAACACCAACCCGCTCTACACGACGGGCGAGCTCACCCACCAGCTGAACGATTCGGGGGCGAAGGCCATCGTCGTCCTGGAGAATATGGCGAATACGGTCGCGAGCTGCCGGTCGCAGACCAAGCTCGAACATGTGATCGTGACGACCATCGGCGATCTGCAGCCGGTCGTGAAGCGCTTCATCACGAACCTCGTCGTGCGCAAGGTCAAGAAGATGGTGCCGGCCTACGATCTGCCGGAGGCCGTCGGCTTTCTCGATGCCCTGAAGAAGGGAGAGGGCGCGTCCCTCAGGCGACCGGCGCAGAGCCTCGACGAGGTCGCGGTGCTGCAATACACGGGCGGCACGACCGGTGTCTCGAAGGGCGCGGCGCTCACCCACCGCAATATCGTCTCGAACGTCCTGCAGGTGGAGCAGTGGTTCGGCCCGGCGCTCTCGAAGATCAGGTCCGGAGAGGCGACGACGATGGTCTGCGCCCTGCCGCTCTATCATATCTTCGGCTTCACCGTGAACATGATGTTCTCCATGCGCATGGGCGGCACGAACATCCTGATCCCCAATCCGCGCGACATTCCCGCCCTTCTGAAGGCGATCAAGGGCCAGCCCTTCCATACCTTCCCCGGCGTGAACACGCTCTTCGGCGCGATCGCCCGGCACGAGGGTGCCAAGTCGGTGGACTGGAGCCCGCTCGTCCTGTCGGTCGGCGGCGGGATGGCCGTTCAGAAGAAGACGGCCGAACTCTGGGAGGAGCTGACCGGGACCTCGATCTGCGAGGGCTACGGCCTCTCGGAGACCTCGCCCGTCGCCTCGGCTAACCATACGCGCGACACGCGCTACACCGGGTCCATCGGCCTGCCGCTTCCCGGTACCGAAATGGCCATCCTGTCCGACGAGGGCGAGAAGCTGCCCCAGGGCGATATCGGCGAGATCGCCATTCGCGGGCCGCAGGTGATGGCCGGATACTGGCAGCGGCCGGATGAAACGGCTCGTGCCATGACCGAAGACGGGTTCTTCAAGACTGGCGATATCGGGCTGATGGACGAGAACGGCTGGTTCAAGATCGTCGACCGCAAGAAGGACATGATCAACGTCTCCGGCTTCAACGTCTATCCGAACGAGATCGAGGACGTCCTCGTCTCCATGCCGGGTATCGTGGAAGCGGCCGCTGTCGCGGTTCCGGATGAAAATTCCGGCGAGGCGGTGAAGGTCGTCCTCGTGCGCGAGAACTCCTCGATCGACGAGGCTGCGGTCAAGGCCTATTGCCGCGAACACCTGACGGGATACAAGCGCCCGCGCGTCGTGGAGTTCCGCGAGGAACTGCCGAAGACGAATGTCGGCAAGGTCCTGCGCCGCGAATTGCGCAACTGATCCACCGCGTCGATCGTTGGCCAGAGCGAGCGCCCCGGTTACCCTGCGGAACGAGGAGAGGACGTCGGCTGACATCGGCCGGCGAGGGCAGACGATCCGCTCTCTGGACGTGTCTTCCAGAAGCGGTATCCTGCAAGGCCCACCGAAGCGTCAGTTGACGGAACTGCGGGCCCCGCTTTCGGTTTCGCGTGCCTTGCGAAGGGCTCGGACCCGGCCGGCGAGGCTGCGCTCGTCGCTTTCGTGTGCGGATGCGAGAATGCTCTCGATCGGCGAGGTGCGTCCTTCCTGACGCGCGGTCATGTCGATGACGAGCGCCGCGATCTCGGCGATCTCCTCGCGAAGAGCCGCCGGGTCGCTGATCGCTTCGAGGGAAGGCCCGTCCGTCAGTGTGGCGAGCGATGCAGCGGGAAGAGGCGCAGACGAAGCGCCTGACGCCCCCGGCCGCGCCTTTTCGTCGGCACCGGGCGCGAAGGGGTACGCCGTACCGTCGGATCCGGTTTTCAGGCTTCGAAGAGGCTCCCCGTCCTGCCGATGGGAGGCCGTGTCGAGGAGCGTGCCGCCGACTGCGGCAGTCTCGTCGCCCGACAGGCGAGCGATGATCTCGTCCGCCCTCTCGATCCGGCGCTCGAGGGTGCGCAGGGCGTCGGTGAGTTCCTGATTGCGGGTCTCCAAGGTGACGAGCTGGACCCTCTGCTGGTCGGCAAGATCCGAAACCTCCTCGTAGCGCGCGAGGACCTCCTCGAACTCTTCGTTTCGGAGCTGCATGTCCTGGTGGATGTCCCTGAGCTCGCTGTCGGCGGCATCCGCCTCGCTCTCGCGCCGCGACAGCGCCTCGTTCAGATCCTCGATCTCGCTCGCGAGCTGGCCGATCTGAAGGGAGAGCGCCTTGTTCTCGGCCCTCAGCTCCGCGTTCTCGCCGGTAACCCGTCCCGCGTTCGCGCGCTCGGCGGCGGCCCGGCTTTCGCGCTCCTGCGCGGCGATCTCACGCCGCTGGGCGTCGAAGGCGGTCTGCGCGCGCAACCGGTCGTAGGTGCCCTGGATCTCGCGTGCATTGGCCGGGATCGTTGCCTCGAACTCCTGCCGTGCGATCGAGCGCGCGCGCTTCCAGACCAGCGGCGCGAGAAGGAGCGCAGCGAGGAGAGCCAGGAGGAGTCCGAAGGCGAAGGTGAGCGCGACTGTGATCATGAATGATTTGGCTTCCTGACGGTCTGCTCGTCAAGATAGGCCGGAAGCGGTCGAAATTCGCCCCTTGCCTGGACGAAGCTTCGAAAAGGCTCGTGACCTGTTGCGCGATTGCGTTCGCCGGTGCCGCCGATCGCGGGACCGAGTTCCGAAGAGACGGGCTTCCCGCGTCAGAACGGGTTCCAGGTCGGTGCGGGCGTCAGCTTCAGATAGCCGACATTGACGCCGAGACGGGCCCCCACGCCGGTCTTGATGGGCACGATCATCACGCCGCCCCGCTTCAGGCCCGTCATCGCGAAGCCGCCGACGAGATAGGCGGTTCCGGTGACGCCGCCATAGCGCCCGTAGAGTTCGGGCACGGAGGGAAGGTCGTAGACGAGCATCATGGTCCGCGCGCCGTCCGCACCGGCATCGAGGCCGATGGACGGGCCCTGCCAGAAGACGCGGTGATTGCCGGCATTCTTCGTGTAGAGAACGCCTTCGCCGAAGCGCACGCCGCCGATGAAGGCGCCGGCGGCCTCTTCGCCGAGAATGTAGCCGTTCGGCAATCCGTAACTCGAGATGGCCTGCTGCATGAGATTGGCGAGCCCGCCCGAGGTCGAGCCGAAGAACTGGTGGCCGGACTGGACGACTTCGTTGATGGTATAGGCGCCCGCGCCACCCTGCGCCTGTTGCGGCGCATAGGTCTGGCCCTGAGCCGCATAGGGGCTCTGGTTCTGATATCCGCCCTGACCGCCATATCCGCCCTGGCCGCCGCCATAGGACTGGTCCGTCGCATATTGGGCATGGGCTTTGTGCGCCAGCGCCGGGAGTGCCGCAAGGCACAGACCGAGACCGAGGCTGAGGGCGGCGTTTCTGGCCTTCGTCATGAACGATCACTCTCCCTTGCCGTTCGGGCTTCAGGCCCGGACCATGCGTGGCTTGGAGCCGAGAATAGATTCGTTAAGGTTTCGAAACTCCTAATGCGCGGATCGGTCAGGTTCGGGCGGCGGCAGCGTCAAGTTTGGCGCGACCCTCCTATGGGAAGGAATGGTTCTGATCGGCGTCTCGCGAAGAAAGGCTTAACCATAGCCCGTTAGGCATCGCGGCCATTCATGCGAGAGGAAGCGTCCTCCGGGTCCGTGCGGGCCGGACGCTTGCAAAACCGGCAATCCGACGTGCCGACCGGGCACGAGGGGCCAGCAGAGGAAGAAGAAACGCGCGATGAACACACTTCCCGAACTTTCCGCAGCCGATCTCGCAGCCTTGCTGTCCAGCAAGATCTGCCACGACATCATCTCGCCGGTCTTCGGCATCCAGAGCGGGCTCGAACTGCTCGACGACATGCCGGACGACGCGGAATCCATGGCGCTGGTGCGCAATTCCTGCAAGGCGGCCGTCGGCAAGCTCCAGTTCGCGCGGATGGCCTACGGCGCCTCCGGCTCGCAGACCGCGTCCATCGATCTCAACGACGCCAAGACCGTCGCGGAAGGCTATATGGACCACGAGAAGCCGCAGCTGACCTGGACTGGCGCCCAGGGCTATGTCCCGAAGAACTTCGCCAAGGCGATTCTCAATCTCGTCGTGCTGGCGAGTTCGAGCATCAGTCGCGGCGGCGAGGTCACCGTGGAGGTCGAGAGCGCCGATCCGCCGAAGGCGAGCGTGACGGCGGCGGCCCAGCGCATCCGCCTCCAGCCCCATGTGGTGCCGCTGATCGAGGGCACCTATGACGACGCGCCGATCGATGCCCAGACGGTCCAGCCCTATTACATGCTGTTCTGCGCCCGCGAGGCCGGCCTGACGGTCAGCCACGAGGCGGGCGAGGGACGGGTGACGTTCCGCCTCGACTGAGGGGCTCGCCTCGACTTCCCCTGCGGTGCGGCAGGAACGGCAGATGCGACGGGAGTGTCGGGCAGTCTTCGGTTCGGCCGGGACGGTGGCAAACCCTAACCTTTCCGAAAGTCGCCGGGGTTAGGGTTTGCGCGACGATGGCCCCTCGCTCTCACGGCGAGGCTGCCGCTTGCTTCGGGACGGACGACGATGACCACATGCCTTCTCTTCGACGAAATGCCGGTCATCCGTAAGGTTGCCGAGCGGCTTCTGGAGCGGATGGGCTATACGACGACGGTGTTCGAGAGCATCGGGGCGTTCAACGCCCATCTCGGCGAACACGGCGCGCCGGACCTCGTCATCCTCTCGGCAACGGGCGGCGGCGTCGGCGTTCCCGAAGCGGTACGCTCCGTCCGCTTCCGCAGTCCCCATACGGTGATCGTCGTCTCGCTGGTCGACCGCAATATCGGCACGCTGATGCGCCTGCGCCGTGCCGGCGCCAACGGGATCCTGATGAAGCCGTTCGACGCGGACGGCTTCAAGGGGACGCTGGAGGTGCATCTGAGCGCCGCGAAGCTCACGGCGGCCTGAGGCTGCCGCGGTCTCAGTCCGGCTTCTTGAGGCGGGCGAGAAGGGCCGAAGTGTCCCAGCGCTTGCCGCCCATCGCCTCGACCTCGGCATAGAACTGGTCGACGAGAGCGGTGACCGGAAGCTGGGAGCCGTTGCGCCGCGCCTCGGCGAGGCACATTCCGAGATCCTTGCGCATCCATTCGACCGCGAAGCCATGGTCGTATTTTCCGGCATCCATGGTCTTGTGGCGGTTTTCCATCTGCCAGGACCCGGCGGCCCCCTTCGAGATGACGCCGACGACCTTCTCGATGTCCATTCCGGCATTCTTGCCGAAGGCGATGGCTTCCGAGAGGCCCTGAACGAGGCCTGCGATGCAGATCTGGTTCATCATCTTGGTGATCTGGCCGGACCCTGACCCGCCCATCAGGCCGACCATCTTCGCATAGCTCTCGATGACCGGCTTTGCCGCATCGAAATCGGCCTGGTCGCCCCCGCACATCACGGTCAGCTGTCCGTTCTCCGCGCCCGCCTGGCCACCCGAGACCGGCGCATCGATGAACTTCACGCCCTTTTCCCGGCATGCGGCGGCGAGTTCACGCGCAAGCTCGGCCGAGGCGGTGGTGTTGTCGATGAGCGTCGCGCCGCTCTCCATTCCGGCAAGAACCCCGTGATCGCCGTAGACGACGGAGCGCACATCGTCGTCATTGCCGACGCACATGAAGACGAACCCGGCTCCCGAGGCCGCTTCGCGCGGCGAGGCCGCATGGGCTCCGTCATAGTCCGACGCCCATTTCTGCGCCTTCTCGGATGTCCGGTTCCAGACGGTGACCTCGTGCCCGCCCTTCGTCTTCAGATGACCCGCCATGGGATATCCCATGACGCCGAGCCCGATGAATGCGCATTTCGCCATGCCGGCTTCTCCCCCTGTTCGCTCTTCTTGAGTCCCGACCGCAAACTAGACCATCGCGGGGGGCGGTCAAATGCGCGTCGCGGAGGGCTGGCGAGGCGCGGGCTCGATGGCCCGAACCGGCAACCGGGATGCCGGGAGCGTCTGCGAATCGATCCGTCAGGTCAGCGTTTCAGATGCCGGGTCAGCCGGGCTTCGGCCAGATTGGTCAGCCGGCGGAGCACCTCGACCACGAGGAGATAGAGGATCGCCGCCCAGACATAGGCCTGGATGTCGAAGGTGCGCGCAAAGGTCTGCCGCGCGACGCCGAAGAGGTCGTAGACTGTGATGATGGCGACGATCGCCGAGCCCTTGATGAGCAGAATGAGTTCGTTCGCATAGGGCCGCAGTGCGACGATCATCGCCTGGGGCGCGATGATCCTCGCGAAGATGACCGGGCGCGAAAGGCCGAGGGATCGCCCGCCCTCCCACTGGCCCCTTGGAACGCTGTCGATGGCACCGCGTACGATCTCGGCCTGATAGGCCGCGGTGTTGAGCGTCATCGCGAAGAGCGCGCAATACCAGGCGTCCCGGAAGAACCACCACAGACCGATCGAATCGAAGAAGGGACGGAACTCGCCGAGCCCGTAATAGATCAGGAACAGCTGAGCGATCAGCGGCGTGCCGCGAAAGAAGTAGACGAAGGCGAAGGCGGGAACGGTGGCGAAACGGCTCCTCGCCGTCCGTGCAAAGGCGACGGGCAGCGAGAGGACGGCGCCGATCACGAAACTCGCAAGGACGAGGCTGACGGTGACCCAGAGACCTTCGAGATAGTTGAAGCCATAGCGCGCGAAGAGTTCGGGGCGCCAGTTCGCGTATAAATAGGAGAGGATGCCGAGAAGAACGGCGGCCCAGAACGCGGCGAAGAGGATGCCGGCGATGCCGGGACGGCGCTTTGCCTCGGGCGGCGGGGTCGGGGCGGTGACGTCGCTCATCGTGCGGCCTCCCCGCGCTTGGACCACCGCTCGATGCCGCCGATCGCGACGGAGGAGGCGAGGGTGAGGATCAGGTAGAGAAGGATGGCGGTTCCGAAGAACAGGAACGGCTCGCGGGTGACGCGGGAGGCGATCTGCGCCTGACGCAGGATCTCCTCGAGACCGATGACCGAGACGAGCGCCGTATCCTTCAGAAGGATCATCCAGAGATTGGAGAGGCCCGGCAGCGCGATCCGCACGAGCTGGGGAAAGATCACGAGGCGCATCGTGGCGAACTTGCCGAGGCCGAGCGCGTTCGCGCCCTCGTACTGACCCTTCGGAATGGCACGAAAGGCCGACAGGAAGACTTCGGAGGCGAAGGCGGAGAAGACGAGGCCGAGGGCGATCATGCCCGACTGGAAGCGCGAAAGCGCGAGATCGACGACGCCGCTGCTCTCCGCGATGCTCTGCAGAAGCGCATTCACGCCGAAATAGACGAGAAACAGGGTCAGGAGCTCGGGAAGGCCGCGAAAGATCGTCGTGTAGATATTGGCCGAGTGGAACAGGAGCCGGTCGCTCGACTGCTTGGCGAGGGCGAGCAGGAAGCCGATGACGAGGCCGCCCGGCAGGGTCGCGAGGGCAAGCGCGGCCGTGACGGCGAGACCGCTCGCCATCTCGTCGCCCCAACCGGCGTCTCCGAAGCTCAGAAGGGCGAATGCGTCCAGCGCAGCCTCCATCTTGATGTCCATGCAGCGGAAATCGTCACTGGCGCCGGGTTCCGGCGCGCAAAGAGGCCCCGTCTCGCCCTTTCGGCGCGCCTGCGCAAGTCCTTCGCCCGGGCCCGACGGCGACCGAGCGGTGGATGAAGCCTGCGGGACCCGTCATGCCTGCGATAGGCGGGATGTGACGCCGGACCGCCGGTCGAGCGCAAGAAAGGCCGGGGCGAGGGGACCCGCTCCGGCCTGGTGCCGCGTCGATCCTCGAGCGGGATCGGCATGGTTCGTGTCTCAGGAACCGTAGACGTCGAAGTCGAAATACTTGTCCTGGATCGTCTTGTAGGTGCCGTTGTCGCGGATGGCCTGAATGGCTTCGTCCACCTTGGCCTTCAGCTTGTCGTCGCCCTTGCGCATGCCGATGCCGATGCCCTTGCCGTAGATGTCTTCCTTGGCCGGAAGCGTATCGACGATCTTGCAGCAGGTGCCGGCATCGCTCTTCAGCCATTCGTCGAGGACGACGACGTCGTCCAGCACGGCATCGAGACGGCCGTTCTCGAGTTCAAGCTGATACTCCTGGGCCGAGGGATATTCGCGCACGTCGGAATCGGGGAAGTAGTCGCGTGCGGCCTCGGCATGGGTCGTGGAGACCTGGGCGCCGATCACCTTGCCGGCCATGTCCTCGGCGCTGGTGCCGGTAATGTCCGAATCCTTGAGCGTCACGAGTGCGGGCGGCGTGCTGTAATACTTGTTGGAGAAGGCGATCTGTTCCTCACGCTCGGGCGTGATCGACATGGAAGCGATGAGAAGATCGAAGTTCCCGTTCTGCAGGGCGGGGATCATGCCCTCCCATTCCTGGGTCACGAAGCTGCACTTGGCCTGCATCTCCTCGCAGAGCGCCTTCGCGATATCGATGTCGAACCCCTGCAACTCGCCCGAGGCGTCGGTGAAGTTGAAGGGCGGATAGGCGCCTTCCGTCCCGACGACGATGGTGGACCAGTCCTTGTCGGCATCGCTCTCCTGGGCGATGACGGGAGCGGCGGTCAAAAGCGAGGCGGCCACGAAAGCGGAGGTCAGGGTTTTCAGCATGGAAGCTCGATCTTCTAAGTTCTTGTTTGGCTTTTGCCTGCGGGTGCGGTCCGTCGCCTGTTTTGGCGGCATGGCGCGCAATTCGGCAATGGTGGCACGAAAGTCTTCGTCAAGACAATCGCTTATCGCGAAGGTCCACAACCCTTGCCGGCGCGCGCTTCCAATCGCCGCTCCGCCTGCGCCAGATCCTCCGGCGTGTTCACATTGGCGAAGGGATCGCCCTCCGGCCCCCAGTCGCCTGCGAGGTCGTCGAAGGACACCGTGCGATAGCCCGCATGGTCGAGAAAGGCCCTGATCGCGCGCGGTCGTTCGTCGTCGAGCCATTCGGCAAGGGTCGAAAGGAGCGTGATCGGCCAGAGGGAGACCGTCGGATGAAGGCGCCCGCGATGGCTTGCGACGAGAACTCTCGAAGACGACGCTTCCGCAAGAAGGAGAGGGACGAGATCGTTCGGCAGGAAGGGCGTATCGGATGGCAGGACGAGGGCATGGGTCATCCGCTCGTCCTCGGCGCCAAGCCAGTCCATGCCCGCTTCGATGCCTGCGAGCGGACCCTGGAAGCCTGAGCGCAGATCCGGCGCGACATGATCGCCATAGGCATCGAAACTGCCGTCGGCCGGTGCGTTGACGACAACCGGTCGGATGGCTCCGAGCCGGTCGGCCACATGGGCGATGAGAGGGCGGCCGGCAAGGATGCGAAGCGGCTTCGGCTCGCCCTCTCCCATGCGCGAGCCGCGTCCGCCGGCCAGGATCACCGCGCCCGCGACGGGATCGAGACCCGGCTCCCGCGGGATCAGGCTCGTGGATCCTGCAGGTTCTTTCCCGGATGCAGAACGAGCCCTTTCGGTCATTTCGACACGCGCGGTGCAAGGAGCGAGCAGGCGAGGGCCGCGAGCGAGACGACGACCATGATGATCGCAAGGCTCGTCGCCCCATAGGCCCCGGTCGCCATCGAGGCGGCGAGGGTCGAGACGACCGCGCCGACGCCGATCTGGCTCGATCCGAGCAGACCTGCGGCGGCGCCCGCCGCATCCGGCCGGACGCTGACGCCGCCGGCCGTTGCCGAGGGAAGCGTCATGCCGTTGCCGATGCCGAGGAGCAGCATGGGCCCGAACAGCGTATGGGCGCCGAGATAGCCGGCAACGATGGGCGCGAGGATCATCAGCGTCGAGACGACGGTGAGCGTCGAGCCGATCACCATCATGCGCTTGATCCCGACCCGCTCTGAAATACGGCCGGTGACGAAATTGCCGATCATGTAGCCGAGGGGGCAGAGGATGAACCACAACCCGTATTCGGCCGGGGTGAGCCCGAGGAGTTCAACCGAAATGAAGGTCGCGCCGCCCAGGAAGCCGAAGAAGGACCCGGTGATGAACGCGCCCGCACCGGCGTAGAGCCAGAAGCTGCGCTCGGAAAAAAGCTTTCCGTAGTTCGACAATTGTTCGGTGAAGGGTCGGCCAATATCCGGATTGGTCTCGTTGAGATCGAGAAGGATGAAGGCGAGGGCGACGAGGCCGAGGCCGAGAAGCAGCCAGAAGACGGACTGCCAGCCGAAGAGCGTATCCATGAAGCCGCCGACCGCCGGACCGACCATCGGCGCCACCGCCATGCCCATGGTCACATATCCGATCATCGCCGCCGAGCGCTCGCGCGAATAGACGTCGCGCACGGCGGCCCGCGACAGGGCGATGCCGGTGGCGCTCGCGGCCTGGATCACGCGCCCGAGGAGGAACCAGAGGATCGAGGATGCGAAGAGGCAGAGAAGCGTGCCGAGGAGAAAGAGGACCATGCCGCCGATGATCACCGGCCGCCGTCCGAAGCGGTCCGAGAGCGGGCCGGCCACGATCTGCAGGATCGCGACCGCGAAGAGATAGAGCGAGAGCCCGAGGCCGACCGTCGCTCCGTCGGTTTCCAGCGAGGCGGCGATGGTCGCCATGGACGGGACGAAGATGTTGATGGCGAGCGGCGAGACCGCCGAGGCGATCATGAGGGTCGCCAGCATGGGCCGGCGCGCGCCGATCCGTGGCGCTGACGCGTTGGGTGCGGTCACGGGTATCACTTCCTTCGCATGAACCGAATGGCAGGCCGCTCGCAGAGGTGTTCGGGCGCTTTGCGCCGTCGCTGCGGCCGATATCGGCACCCGTGCGTTCGCACATTCCAGCGCCGTTCCACAATATTCGTCGCTTTCCTCGAATTTGAAGGATCAAATCAACGAATTCCTGTTCTGTTGCGACGATCTTGCCGGGAAGGACGAGGACGGGACCATGAACGGGCTTATCGACAGCTTGATCTCGACGATGATCTTTCACCCGGCTCGGGTCACGAGCACGGGGCAGAAGGCCGGTGCCGAGCCCGTTCAGGTGGCGAAGGCGGAGGCTGCGCCGTCCGTGCCCTCGGTCAGTGTCGTCGATGCGATCGCGCGGCGCCGGGCGGTGGAGAAGTTCGCGGCCTGGCAGATGGATGCGGTGAGCGGCGGCGCGGCCGGTGCCTCGCCGAGGCCGGCCAACGATGCGGGCATAGCGGGCGCGGCTGCGGGCAGCGCATCCATGAATGCCGACGATGCGGCCATGCCCGCGCGAAGCGAGGCGAAATCGGCCATCGCCAGGGCCGAGCAGGAAACCCTGCGCACGGTCCGCTTCACGGCGATGACGGCCGAGGGCGTCAAGGCCGCCTATGCCGAGAATCTCGAACCCTGAGACCTGATCGAACACCATTCCGGAGTTTCCGACCGGGTGTCGTTCGAGTTCGCCCGGCGAGCGGACCGCTGTCGTTCGATCAGTCGAGTTCCGAATTCGGTCCGCGCAGGCTGTTCGTGACGTCGCCGACGATCGGATCGTAGGTCTCACGGACGTCCTCGGGATAGAGGATCGCGACCGAGTGGACGAGATCGCCGCGGAAGATGTAGCGCTCGTAGAAGATCCGGTCGTCGCGATAGCCGGAGACGACGGCCCACCGCTTTCCCGAAGCCTCGTAGGTCACGTCGTCCATGTCGGACCGCGCCGAGATGACGGAGTGCGGCGTCTCGGCCCCTTCGTTCTGGCGCGCATAGATGAAGATCTGCGCACCGTTCGGCGCGCTCCAGCCGAAGCCGTCGCCGCTGGTGGGTTCCGGGAGCGGGTCGGGAAAGAGCTCGGCGGGAAAGGTCGCGCTCGTCCCGTAACGCGCATTCGCGTAGTCGACGGACTCGGCGGAGGCGCCTGCCGTCGCGAGGGCCATGAGGGCGACCGTGGCGGGGATCGTCGTCTTGAATCGTGACATGGTTCCTGCTCGTCCTGATGCACTTCTATCCCCGATGGCAGAAGGCCGATGAATCCCGCCTGAACGGCAGGACGCCGGCTATGGGTGTCCGCAGGCGTTCGTAGGGGTGCGGAACGGTGGCCGCTTGATCGCATCCTGCCTGTCGTCCATAAGCGCCGCGTCGTCCAGAAAGCCCCTCTCATCGTTCAAGGAGCCCAGCAGGTGATGAGCGATTTCCCGCCGCGTGTCCTGTCCGGCATCCAGCCCACCGGAAACCTGCATCTCGGAAACTATCTGGGGGCGATCCGCAAGTTCGTCGCGATGCAGGACGAGATGCCCTGCCTGTTCTGCGTCGTCGATCTGCACGCCATCACGGCAAAGCTCGTCCAGGACGATCTGGCGAACCAGACCCGCTCGATCGCGGCCGCCTATCTTGCAGCCGGCATCGATCCCGAGCGCTCGGTTATCTTCAACCAGAGCCGCGTCTCCGGCCATTCGGAACTCGCCTGGATCTTCAACTGCGTCGCCCGGATCGGCTGGATGAACCGGATGACCCAGTTCAAGGACAAGGCAGGAAAGGACCGGGAGAACGCCTCCCTCGGGCTTCTGGCCTATCCTTCGCTGATGGCGGCGGACATTCTCGTCTACCGGGCGACCCATGTGCCGGTCGGCGACGATCAGAAGCAGCATCTGGAACTGACCCGCGACATCGCCATCAAGTTCAACAACGACTTCTCGCAGCGGATCGCGGCCAGCGGACTGGGCCGCGAGATCCCCATGGGCGAGGAGGTCGTGAACGGCTATTTCCCGATCACCGATCCGATCATCGAGGGCCCCGCCACGCGGGTGATGAGCCTCAAGGACGGCTCGAAGAAGATGTCGAAGTCCGATCCGTCGGACCTCTCGCGCATCAATCTGACGGACGATGCCGAGGCGATCGCGCGCAAGGTCAAGAAGGCCAAGACCGATCCGGACGCGCTGCCTTCCGAAACCGCCGGCCTTGCCGGTCGACCGGAAGCCGACAACCTCGTCGGGATCTATGCAGCCCTAGCCGGAACGACCCGCGACGAGGTACTGCGGCAGTTCGGCGGGCAGCAGTTCTCGGCCTTCAAGCCGGCGCTGGTGGATCTTGCCGTCGAATCGCTCGGACCCGTCACCGCCGAGATGCGCCGCCTTCTCGACGATCCCGGCCATATCGACGCCGTGCTCAAGTCCGGCGGCGAGAAGGCCAACGCCATCGCCTCCGAGACGATCAAGGACGTCAAGGACATCATCGGCATGCTTCGCGATTGAGGCCGGCGGGCGGCGAGGGTCTGCTTGCCCTCGGCGTCCATCGCTGTCATTGAATCCGTCATGGTAACAAAACGACTAGGCCCCTCAGAGGGCGGCAGGCGCAAGTTTCTCGCGATCATCGACGACACGCCCGAATGTCTGCGCGCGGCCGAATACGCCGCCTGGCGCGCCAAGACCTCGGCCGGAGCGGCGGTGTTCCTCTTCGTGATCCGAACCGACCAGTTTCAGGGTCAGTGGCGCGGGGTCGAGGAAATCATGCGGGCGGAAGCGCACGAGGAGGCAGGAACCCGGCTCGACCGGATCGCCGACGCCCTGCGCGAGAAGGTGGGCGTCGAGCCCGAGACGCTCGTTCGCGAGGGCGAGATCGTCGAGAAGATCGGCGAGGTGATCGACGAGGACCCGGAGATCGCGATCCTCGTCCTGGCCTCCGCCGACGGCAAGGAAGGGCCCGGACCCCTCGTCTCCGCAGCGGTCGGACGGGGCGCGGCCTTCTCGATCCCGGTCACCGTCATTCCGGCCTCCCTCGGCGACGACGAAATTCGCAGCCTCTGCTGACGGGCCGGTTCGCGCGGAGGCCTTTCGTCCCCACATGAGGGGCGGCTTGCGGGAATGTCCCGCGGCGATTAGTTTAGAACAATTCCAAACAGGGTGGGCCATGTCCTGCCCCGTCGGTTCATGCCGAGGCCCTCACGAAAGGATCCTCCCGATGTTCATCCAGACCGAAGTCACGCCGAACCCGGCCACCCTGAAATTCCTTCCCGGCCGCGTCGTTCTGGAGCGTGGCACCGAGGAATTCACCAGTCTCGAGGATGCGAGCGCCCGCTCGCCGCTCGCTGCCCGCCTGTTCGAAGTGGACGGCGTCACGGGCGTGTTTCTCGGCTTCGACTTCGTCACCGTGACGAAGGACGGCGGCGACTGGGCCCATCTGAAGCCCGCGATCCTCGCCGGCCTGATGGAGCATTTCGTCTCCAACCGCCCAGTCATGGCGGAAGCCGGCGCATCGGACGCCGCCTCCGGCGAAGAGTTCTTCGACGAGGGCGACGAGGAGACGGTCGCAACCATCAAGGAACTGCTCGAGACGCGCGTGCGTCCCGCGGTGGCGCAGGATGGTGGCGACATCACCTTCAAGGGCTACCGGGACGGTACCGTCTACCTGAACATGCGCGGCGCCTGCGCCGGCTGTCCCTCGTCGACGGCGACCCTCAAGCACGGCATCCAGAACCTGTTGCGGCATTTCGTGCCGGAGGTTCAGGAAGTCGAAGCGGCCTGACCGGATCGGCAGGCCATGGTGAGCGATGACGGACGTCTGGTCCTCGCGATCGACACGTCCCTCGACGACTGCTCCGCCGCCATCGCGGCGGGCGGCGGGGATCGGATTGTCGCGGCGCGGACCGAGCGGATCGGGCGCGGGCATGCGGAGCGCCTGCCAGGGCTGATCGACGGGGTTCTCGCCGAGGCCGGGGCAGGCTTCCGCGACATCGCCATGGTGGCCGTCACGATCGGTCCGGGCTCCTTCACCGGTGTCCGGGTCGGCGTCTCGGCCGCGCGCGGCTATGCGCTGGCCCTCGGAATCCCTTCGGTCGGCATCTCCAGCCTCCACGCCATGGCCGAAGGTGTGCGGACGACCCATGCCGTTCTGGCGGTGCACGACGCCAAGCGCGGCGAGGTCTACGCGCTGTTGCTCGGCGCCGACGGGTCGATCCTCAGCCCTCCGCGCGCGCTTGCACCCGAAAGCATTGGCGACATGCTCGCAGGCATAGACGGTCCGATCGATCTGACGGGATCGGCCGCCGAGATGATTCTCGGCACTTTGCCGCATCATGAAACGATGATCTCCTCGGCCCGAAGCGAGATCGATATCGCGACGGTTGCACGGCTCGCCTGCGGATCAGTCGGCGTCGAGGCTGCCAAACCCCTCTACCTTCGAAGCGCGGATGCCAAGCCGGCGTCCCGTCCGTTCAGCCTGTTTGCGCAAAAAGCTTGAGACGGGTTTCGGGTTCTATGGTCAGGCGGATCGGCGTTCTGGTAGCCTTGCCGCTTCGGTGAAGGCGTCGAAGGCAAGGTCCCCCGCCCGTCTCTCGTCCGGAGCGGAACGTTCCGGCCGGATGGCGCGGACGACCGGTTCGGTTCGACGTGCCGGATGGCCGGGAACGAGTTGAGCGGGAGGAGACACGATGTATTGGATGCTGCCCTGGATCTGGTCCATGTCCGTGATGAACGGGTTCATCCAGCGCGGAGAGATCGTCGCGACCCCTCTGATCGATACCGATCTCGACCGCGCCGCCGAACTGCACGCGAACGCGTTCTCCCATCCCTGGTCGGGAGACGAGCTCGGCTCGCTCCTCGCCCAGAAGGGCTCCTTCGGATTTGCCGCCCGCCGGGTGGGCTCGCCCGAGGAGCCGCCGGTGGGTTTCGTCCTCGCCCGCCTCGTCGAGGGCGAAGCGGAGATCCTGACGCTTGCGGTGGCGGGCGAGGCACGCGGGCGGGGCGTCGGACGGCTCCTGATGGACACGGTTCTTGCCCATCTCTATGCGGAGCGTGCCACGGTCCTGCATCTGGAAGTCGACGAGGAGAACAAGGCCGCGCTCGCCCTTTATCGCCGTCTTCGCTTCGAGGAGGTCGGGCGTCGGCCGGCCTATTACGCCCAGGCGGACGGCCGGCGCACGAGCGCCCTCACACTCAGCCGGTCGATCAAGCAATAGAGCGTCCTTGTCCCTGTCCTCACTGAATGAACCGGACGCGAACAGACGGTCCCCGTTGCGTCGGTTTGCGGGCCGTCTGCGCCTTGCGGCGATCATCCTCGCGCTGTTCACGACGACGGCGCTCCTCATCGTGCCGCAGCTTTTCGCCATGCGGTTCGGCTGGAAGCTCGCCAATGTCCTCCCGATGGTCTGGCAGCGGGTGGCGCGACGGATCATCGGCCTGCGTGTCTTCGTCGCCGGCGCGCCGGCGCGCGAGCGGCCCCTGCTCCTCGTCTCGAATCACGTGTCCTGGGCCGACATCACCGTGCTCGGCTCGGTCCTCCCCCTGTCCTTCATCGCGAAGTCCGAGGTGAAGTCGTGGCCGGTCTTCGGCTGGCTCGCCATCCTGCAGCGGACAGTCTTCGTGGAGCGAAAGGCGCGCGGTGAAACGCGCCGGCAGGCCGACGAGATCGCCGCGCGGCTTTCGGCCGGCGACGTCATGGTGCTGTTTGCGGAGGGAACCACGTCGGACGGCAACGAAGTGCGCGCCTTCAAGACCGCGCTCTTCGGTGCCGCCCAGTCCTCGTTGCGACTGTCGGAGGCCGAAACGGTTCTCGTCCAACCGGTCGCGATCGCCTATACCCATTCCAACGGATTTCCGCTCGGGCGGTCTGGCCGGCCACTCGCCGCCTGGCCCGGCGATGTCGAACTCGCTCCTCATCTCGCCCGCTTCCTCATCGAGGGGCGGGTGGACGTGACGGTCGCATTCGGCGAGCCCGTCCGGTTCGATGCGCGGAGCGATCGCAAGACCGTCGCGAAACTGTGCGAGCAGGAGGCCAGACGTCTCCTCGCCGATGCGCTTTGCGGCAAACTTGAAATCGCCAGATCCTGAGCGCATCTGCGGGGTTCGGACGCGCTTGCTTGCAAGGCGGGGACGCGAACGATTAAGACGCGGAAAAGCGATATGAAACGGACAAGAGGATGGATCGTTTCCGGCGCCCCGCACGTTTGATCGGGCAACAGCCGGAAGCGCTCGAAAGGCGATATGGACGACGGCGCATTGACGAGCGATGATCTGAAGACGGACCGCACAAGCGAGACCGGAAAGACGGGTGCCAACACGCGCAAGGTTTTCGTGAAGACCTATGGCTGCCAGATGAACGTCTACGATTCCCAGCGCATGGGCGATGCCCTGGGTCGCGACGGTTACGAGCCGACGCAATCGATCGAGGATGCCGATCTCGTTCTCCTCAACACCTGCCACATCCGCGAGAAAGCCGCCGAGAAGATCTATTCCGAACTCGGTCGCATCCGTGATCTGAAAGCCGAACGGGCCGCTCGCGGGCTGGAGACTCGCGTCGCGGTCGCCGGCTGCGTGGCGCAGGCCGAAGGGCGCGAGATCATCTCGCGGGCACCGGTCGTCGATCTCGTGATCGGACCCCAGACCTATCACCGCCTGCCGGATGCGCTCGCCCGCGTGGCGCGCGGCGAAAAGGTGGTCGAGACCGAATACGCGGTCGAGGACAAGTTCGAGGAGCTTCCCAAATCCGAGCGCCGGCAGATCATCGGGCGGGGCGTGACGGCCTTCCTCACGGTGCAGGAAGGCTGCGACAAGTTCTGCACCTTCTGCGTCGTGCCCTACACCCGGGGCGCGGAGGTCTCGCGCCCGTTCGCCCAGGTGATCGAGGAGGCGAGGGCGCTCGCCGATGCCGGCGTGCGCGAGATCACGCTTCTCGGCCAGAACGTCAATGCCTGGGCGGGCGAGGACGAGACGGGCCGGGCGATCGGGCTCGGCGGTCTCATTCACAAGCTCGCGGTCATTCCGGGCCTTGCCCGCCTGCGTTACACGACCTCCCATCCTCGCGACATGGACGAGGAACTCGTCGCCGCCCATCGCGATCTGCCGAGCCTGATGCCCTATCTGCATCTCCCCGTTCAGTCGGGGTCCGATCGCATCCTGAAGGCGATGAACCGGCGCCACACGGCCGACGACTATCTCCGCCTCCTCGACACTATCCGGGAGGCGCGTCCGGATATCGCTCTCTCCGGTGATTTCATCACCGGCTTCCCCGGCGAGACGGACGAGGATTTCGAAGCGACCATGCGGCTCGTGCGCGAGGTCCGCTACGCCTCCGCCTTCACCTTCAAATATTCGCCGCGGCCTGGAACCCCGGGCGCGGGCATGGACGGGCATGTGGAGGAAAGCGTGAAGGATGCACGCCTTCAGGAGCTGAACGCCCTTCTGCGCCGGCACCAGAGCGAATTCGCCGAGAGCCTCGTCGGCAAGCGCCTCAGCGTCCTCGTCGAGAAGCCCGGTCGTCACCCCGGACAGATCGCCGGGCGTTCGCCCTATCTCCAGCCGGTGGTGCTGCCCGAGGCGATCGGCGAGATCGGCGACATCGTCGACGTCACGATCACATCCACCGGCCCCAATTCCCTGCTTGCCGAGGGAATGACGAAGCCCGATCCTGCCAGTTCCCGCAAAGACGAAGCTCCCACCATGAGGTCCGTTGCTTGAGCCACACCCGCGAAAAGTCGGCGAGAGCCGGCGCGTCCGACATGGCGCACATCATGCTGACCTTCGAGGACAACCGGCTCGCCGGCTCGCTCTTCGGCCAATATGACGAACATCTGGCCATCATCGAGGAGAAGCTGAAGCTGGAGGCGGCCGCACGCGGGAATCAGGTGGAGATCCGGGGCGAGGCGGTGGCCGCCGAACAGGCGCGGCGCACCCTCGAAAGCCTCTATGAGCGGCTTCAGGGCGGAGCGGAGATCGGCCGGAAGGACGTCGAGGGCGCGATCCGCATGGCGGTCGCGCAGGACGATCAGCTCGATCTGCCGACGCTCGAGAACAAGGGCCGGATGTCGCTCGCGCAGATCTCGACGCGCCGGCGCACCATCCATGCGCGCACCCCGACCCAGGACGCTTATATGCGCGCGCTCGACCGCTCCGAGCTCGTCTTCGGCGTCGGGCCGGCGGGAACGGGAAAGACCTATCTCGCGGTCGCCTATGCCGCGATGCTGCTGGAGCGCGGTGCCGTCGATCGCATCATCCTGTCGCGTCCCGCCGTCGAGGCCGGCGAGCGTCTGGGTTTCCTGCCCGGCGACATGAAGGAGAAGGTCGATCCCTATCTGAGGCCTCTCTACGACGCGCTCTACGATATGATCCCCGCCGAGAAGGTGGAGCGGGCGCTCGCCGCCGGCGCCATCGAGATCGCGCCGCTCGCCTTCATGCGCGGGCGCACGCTTTCCAACGCGGCCGTGATCCTCGACGAGGCCCAGAACACCACATCCATGCAGATGAAGATGTTCCTCACGCGTCTGGGCGAGAACGCCCGGATGGTGGTGACGGGCGATCCCTCCCAGGTCGACCTGCCGCCCGGCCAGGTCTCGGGGCTGGTCGAAGCGCTGCGCGTTCTCGACAACGTCCCGAAGATCGTGACGGTGCGGTTCAAGGCGGCCGACGTCGTGCGCCATCCGCTCGTCCAGTCGATCGTGGAGGCCTACGAGGACGATGCCTCCCAGCGCCGTCCGAACGCGGCCCAGGCGGCGGTCAGGGCGCCGCGAAGGCCGGCCCCCGAATGAGCGGCGACGAGGTTCGATCCGGCGGAAGCCATGAGACCGTCGCACCGTCCGATGGCGCGCGAGGCCTCGAAGCTCGAAGCGGCCTGTCGCTGACCCTCGTCCTCTCGGTCGAGGATCCCCGATGGGAGGCGGCTTTCGGCGATCCGGACGAGGTCGTGGCCGCGACGCTCGACCATGCCGCGAAGGGGATCGATGTCGATCGTCCGGTGACGAGCGAGATCTCGGTGACCCTCACCGACGATGCGAGCGTTCGGGAGATCAACCGCGAATGGCGGAATCAGGACAAGCCGACCAACGTGCTTTCCTTTCCGATGCTCGATCTCGAGCCCGGCGATTCGCCCGGCCCGCTCGTCGGCGATCTGGTCCTTGCCTACGAGACCTGCGAGGTGGAGGCGGCTCGTGACGGTAAACCCTTTTTGAATCACGCCCGCCATCTTCTCGTCCACGGACTGCTCCATTGCCTCGGCCACGACCACATGGACGACGAGGAAGCGGAGGCGATGGAAGCCCTCGAGATCGTAATTCTCTCAGGGCTCGATATTCCCGACCCTTACGCGATTGCGGACGAACGGCCTTCGCGCGATAATCGCACCGAAGGAGAGGACGAGCCTCATAGGGCCGGCAGCGATCGACGCCGGATATGATGGGCTTTTCGGACACCACGACATAGACGAACGATGAGCGATTCAAGCACTGCCATGGCCCCGACAGGCGCGCCGAACGAGACCGGCGCCGACGAGAGCGGCGGTCCGAGATCCGAACCCCCCGCCGGCGAGGACCGAAGTCGGCCGCAAGGCGAGGTCCGGAACCGGGAAGGGTTCCTGTCCAACGTCTTGTGGCGATTTCGCCCGCGCATGCCGCGGCTCATGCGCGAGGATCTGACACAGGCCCTTTCGCAGCATAGCGACGACGGGGACGGTGCCGACAGCTTCTCGCCCGAGGAGCGGGCGATGCTGAACAACATCCTGGCCCTGCGCGAAGTGCGGGTCGAGGACATCATGGTGCCTCGCGCCGACATCAAGGCCGCCGACATCACCACCACGCTCGGCGATCTGATGAAGCTGTTCGAGGCGAGCGGTCATTCGCGCATGCCGGTTTATGGCGAAAGCCTCGACGATCCGCGCGGGATGATCCACATCCGCGACGTCGTCGCCCATATCACCCGTGTCGCCAGACCCGCCCGCAGCCGCAACGGCCAGGAGCGAGCCCAGGGCGAACGCCATCAGCCGGGACGCACCAGCGGCGGCGATCGCGGCAATGGCGAGAAGAACGGGCAGGGCGGCGAGCGCAAGGCGAAGACCGGACTGGACCTGCGCCAGATCAATCTCGCCCGCACGGTCGAAAGTCTCGGCATCCTTCGCAAGGTCCTGTTCGTGCCGCCCTCGATGCTCGCCTCCGACCTGATGGCGCGCATGCAGGCGACACGCACGCAGATGGCCCTCGTCATCGACGAATATGGCGGAACCGACGGTCTCGTTTCCCTCGAGGACGTGATCGAGATGGTCGTCGGCAATATCGAGGACGAGCATGACGACGAGGCGCCGATGATCCGTCAGGCGGGCGACGGTATCTATACGGCGGATGCCCGCGCCGGCCTTCAGGAGGTGCGCACCCTGATCGGCGACGATTTCGACATCTCCGAATATGAGGAGGAGGCCGACACGATCGGCGGGCTCCTGTTCTCCGAGCTCGGCCGCGTTCCGACGAGGGGCGAAGTCGTGCAGGCCGTTCCGGGCTTCGAGTTCCAGGTTCTGGAAGCCGATCCGCGCCGGGTTCGCCGGGTGAGAATCGTCCGCTTCCGCCAGGGCGAGAAGCGCCGGCGCATCGTCGAGGGGCTGGCCGCAGCGTCCTAGGTGCGTGCCGAAGGCACGGCGGGTACGCCCGCCCGCCCGCCGGTTTCGCTCAAGTCCCGCATCGTATCGAGGCCCTTCGCAGAGATTTGCGCCTGATCGGATACCGGTCCGGCGGTTGAAACGGCAGGACGATGAACGAACGCGGACAATCGGATTCCCTGTTCTCCCGTCTGGCAGGGCGCGTGATGCTGCTCTCGGGCTGGCGGCGTGCCCTCGTCGCGGTTCTGGCCGGGGCGACGGGGACGGCGGCCCTCGCGCCGATCGATTTTCCCTTTGCCGGCTTTCTAGCCTTTCCGGTCCTGGTCTGGCTGCTGGACGGCCTCGGTGTCGATCTCGGAGCCGGGCCCTTGCGGCGTCTGGCGCGCCCGTTCTTCGTCGGCTGGCTCTTCGGGTTCGGATATTTCGTCGCCGGCCTGTGGTGGCTGGGCGCGGCGCTGCTGGTCGATGCGGGAAGCTTCGTCTGGTTCCTGCCGCTCGCCGTCCTCGGCCTTCCGGCAGTGCTGGCCGTCTTCTTCGGGCTCGCGGCTGCGGCCTCGCGTCTGTTCTGGTCGGACTCGGCCTGGCGAATCATGGGGCTCGCCGCCTGTTTCGGACTTGCCGAGTGGCTGCGCTCCTTCGTTCTGACCGGCTTTCCCTGGAACGAGATCGGCTACATGGCGGCAAGCCATCCCGTGATGATGCAGGTCGTCAGCCTCGTCGGCATCAACGGGCTGACGGTCCTCGCCGTCTTCGTCTTCTCGGCGCCGGCCGTTCTCGTCGACAGGCGGGGACGCCTGCCGGTCGGAGGCCTCGCCGTCCTCCTCGTCGTAGGCCAGATCGGCTACGGCCTCTGGCGTCTCGACGCCAATCCGACCTTCTTCGATCAGACCGTGGTCATGCAGGTCGTTCAGCCCAATATCGAGCAGAGCCTCAAATGGGACCCCGATACGGCCGAGCGCAATTTCGAGACGCTGATCGAGATGACGCTGTCGAAGGAGGCCTCGCCCGGATCGCCGCAGGAGGGCCGCGGCGCGGCGAGCGCCAGCGCACCGAGGCGCCTGATCGTCTGGCCGGAAACCGCCTTTCCCTTCGTCCTCACCGATCGGCCCGAGGCGATCGCGCGCCTCGCCGAAACGCTGGGCGAGGGGGAAACCCTGATCGCGGGCGCGGCCCGTGTGGAGCGCTCGCAGACGGAGCCCCAACGGGTCTACAACACGGTCTATGTCATCGATGACAACGGCACGATCCGGGCCGCGAGCGACAAGGTCCATCTCGTTCCCTTCGGCGAATATCTTCCCTTCCAGGACCTTCTGGAGAGCTTCGGCATCTCCAACCTCGTCAATATGCCGGGCGGCTTCTCGGCCGGTCCCGGCCTCCGGACCATTCCGCTCGACGACGCCCCGTCCTTCCTGCCGCTGATCTGCTACGAGGTCATTTTCCCGGGCGAGATCGCGCTCGGCGAAGATGCGCCCGGCTTCATCCTCAACGTCACGAACGATGCGTGGTACGGGAATACGCCCGGCCCCTACCAGCACGTGCGGATGGCGAATGTGACGGCTGTCGCCCTCGGACTTCCGTTGATCCGCAGCGCCAATACCGGCATTTCCGTCGTGACCGATGCTTTCGGACGCGAGATCGGGGGGCTGCCGCTCGGTATCGCCGGCAATCTCGTCTCCAGCCTACCGTCGAATTCCGAAGTCACGGCCTTCAGAAGCTACGGAGAGCTTACGTTCTTCTTGCTCTGTTTCGTTTTTTCTCTCGTTTCTCTCGTAAAACGGATGACAATACGTCCGAGGATTGGTTGACACCTCGCCGGTGCGCCGGTCTTTACCGAAGGAGAGTCCTCGTTGCCGGCCGGCAAGAATCCCATGGATTGCGCAGGCCGAAGCGACGACTTGAAACCCGCAGGAGGTTCTGCGAAGTCTGTAACGCAACGCAAGGGCCCGAGATGGCTGCAACCAAGAAGACGCCGAATCCGATCGATACTCATGTCGGCTCCCGCGTGCGCCTCCGGCGGAACATGCTTGGCTTCAGCCAGGAGAAGCTGGGCGAGTCGCTCGGCATCACATTTCAGCAGGTCCAGAAGTACGAAAAAGGCACCAACCGGATCGGGGCGAGCCGCCTGCAGCGCATCTCCGAGGTTCTGAACGTCCCGGTCTCGTTCTTCTTCGAGGACGCTCCCTCCGAAGCCGCGGCACCCCTGCGCGGTCTGCGCGAGCCCGAGGGCGGCGACTACGTGGTCGACTTCCTGTCCACCTCCGAGGGGCTGCAGCTGAACAAGTCCTTCGTGAAGATCTCCGACCCCAAGGTCCGGCGCCGGGTCATCGAACTGGTGCGTTCGCTCGCCGAGGGTGAGGACGACAGCTGAACCCTGCCAAGGGGTCGGACTCCGTTCGCTCGCGTGGCGGCGAGGGGCCGTCCGTCGTTCGTCCGGGCTCGTCTCGCGGCCAGGGATGCGGAAGCGGTTCGCTTGCGGAGCTTTGCCGGTTCGCCCTGCGGACCGTCGGTTCGATCCCGGTCTTCTCCCGTTGAGCGTTTCTGCGCTGCGAACGTCAGTGCATAATATTGCTCCTGTGAAACCTCGACGACCTTGACCTCTTGGGCTCGTTCGCATCAATGCATGCCCGAATGATCGGTATCCCATGCCTCGACGCCGAGAACGGGCCGCCACTCAGGATTGAACGATATAAAGAGGAGCCGTGCTGTATGGCGCACGCCGATTACATCTTCACGAGCGAGAGCGTGTCCGAAGGACATCCGGACAAGGTCTGCGACCGCATCTCCGACGAAATCGTCGATCTCATCTATCGTGAGGCACGCAAGACCGGAGTGGATCCCTGGTCGGTGCGGATCGCGTGCGAGACGCTGGCCACGACCAATCGCGTCGTCATTGCCGGTGAGGTGCGTCTGCCCGAAAGCCTGATGAAGGAGAACAAGTCGGGCGAGCAGATCGTCAATGCCGGTCGCATCCGCTCCGCCGCTCGCCGCGCCATTCGCGATATCGGCTACGAGCAGGACGGCTTCCACTGGAAGACCGCGAAGATCGACGTTCTTCTTCACTCCCAGTCGGCGGACATCGCCCAGGGCGTCGACAAGTCCCACGAAACCCGGGACGCGAACGCCAACGATATCAACGAAGGTGCGGGCGACCAGGGCATCATGTTCGGCTATGCCTGCCGCGAGACGCCCGACATGATGCCGGCGCCGATCTACTACGCGCACAAGATCCTGGAACTCCTGTCCTCCGCCCGCAAGAAGGGAGAGGGTGAGGTCGCCAAGCTCGGCCCCGACGCCAAGAGCCAGGTCTCGATCCGCTACGAAAACGGCGAGCCCGTCGAGGTCACCTCGATCGTTCTGTCGACCCAGCATGTCGATCCGAGCTGGGATTCCGACAAGGTCCGAAAGGTCTGCGAACCCTTCATCCGCGAAGCGCTCGGAGACCTGCCGATTGCCGACGACTGCGTCTGGTTCATCAACCCGACCGGCAAGTTCGTGATCGGCGGACCGGACGGCGATGCGGGCCTGACGGGCCGCAAGATTATCGTCGATACCTATGGCGGCGCAGCGCCCCATGGCGGCGGTGCGTTTTCCGGCAAGGACACGACCAAGGTCGACCGTTCGGCCGCCTATATGGCGCGCTACCTCGCCAAGAACGTCGTCGCGGCCAAGCTTGCCGACAAGTGCACCATCCAGATCGCCTATGCGATCGGGGTCGCCCAGCCGGTCTCGCTCTACGTCAACCTGCACGATACGGGGTCGGGCGTGAGCGAGGAGGAAGTGGAGAAGGCGATCCGTGCGACGGTCGACCTCTCGCCGACGGGCATCCGTCGCCATCTCGATCTGAACAAGCCGATCTACGCAAAGACCGCCGCCTATGGCCATTTCGGTCGCAAGCCCGGCCGCGACGGTTCCTTCTCCTGGGAGAAGACCGATCTCGGACCGAAGCTGAAGGCGGCCATCAAGGCCGCCTGACCGGCGCGGATCGGCACTGCCGAACTTTGACAGCTTCGAAGCCGCCTCCGTCCGGATGGCGGCTTCGTTCATATCGGAACCCCACGGCCGGACGATGCCGGCAGCGCGCTTCGATCCGCGCCGGGGCTACGGGATCCGGTTTCAAATCAAGACCATGCAGCCAGAAGGTATGATCGGGGATGAACACCGGGACGTCGCCTTATCGCACACGCGCTCGCGAAGCCTTCTTCGGACGGTTGAAGGGGCCGAAGCTGCGGGACCGCCAGCGCCAGCTGATCGAGGAGGTCCTTCCGACACGGCGCGTGGATCTGGCGAAGGAGGCACCGGCGGATCCGGCCTCTCTGTTCGATACGGCGGTGGAGAATGTCCGGCTGGAGATCGGCTTCGGCGGCGGCGAGCATCTTCACCACGAGACGGCGCGGTTCCCCCGAACCGGATTCATCGGTGTCGAGCCTTTCGTCAACGGCATGGCGAAGCTGCTCGGCGCACTGGACGAGAGCCCACGCGACAATCTCCTCCTCTTCGACGACGATGCGACGCTGCTGCTCGACTGGCTGCCGGACAGCAGCCTTGCGGGAATCGATCTCTTCTACCCCGATCCGTGGCCGAAGAAGCGACATTTCAAACGCCGCTTCGTGAACGAGAAGAATCTCGATCGCTTCGCGCGGGTGTTGAAGCCGGGTGCGAAATTCCGGTTCGCCTCCGATATCGACACTTATGTGAACTGGACGCTCCTTCACTGCCGCGATCACAGCGCCTTCGAATGGCTCGCCGAGGGGCCGGCGGACTGGGAGACGCCTTACGAGGCCTGGCCGGGAACGCGCTACGAGGCGAAGGCCAAGCGGGAAGGGCGGGTGCCCGCCTATCTGACATTCGTGCGCGCGCGAGCCTGAACCAGCGGTCGGGGCGCGCGGCACGTTCCGCACGAGGCGCCGCGAATGTTCGGACTTGAACGTCGGCGCCAAACGGCGTATATCGCTCACATATTCTCTACGGTCGTTTCGAGAGAGTGGGTCCACCCGGTCCCGCTCTTTTTTGTTATCGGGCATCCATCGGCCCGCTCGACGCGGCCGGACCGCCGAGACCTGCGCCGCCGTGACACGGCCCGCGCCCGCAACCGATATCTGGAGCAAAATGACCGCAGCCGAAACCCGCATCGTGACCGAAGACGGCCTTGAGGCCAGGATTGCCGCCATCGTCGAGCCCGTGATCGAAGAGATCGGTTACCGCCTCGTGCGCGTGCGCGTCTCCGGCATGAACGGCAAGACGGTGCAGATCATGGCCGAGCGTCCCGACGGGACCATGGATGTCGAGGGCTGCGAGGAGGTTTCGCGCGCGATATCGCCCGTGCTGGAGACGGAGGATCCCGTCGACGGCGCCTATCATCTGGAGCTGTCTTCGCCGGGCATCGACCGTCCGCTCGTTCGCGAATCGGATTTCGAAACCTGGGCCGGCTTCCTGATGAAGGTCGAGACCTCTCGGCTCGTCGCCGAACGCAAGCGGTTTCGCGGCAAGGTCATCAAGGTGGAGAACGGCGCGATCCGGATCGAGCGCGACCAGCCGGCCTATGGTGAGCCCGCGTCGGTCGAGATTCCGCTCGATGCCATCGCCGATGCCCGCCTTGTCCTGACGGACGAACTGATCTCGGCTTCCCTGCGGGCCGACAAGGCGCGCCGCAAGGGCCGGGTCGCGGACGGGACCGGCGACATCGAAGAGCCCGCGGATGGGGATGAGAGCGAGCCGCGCTCCCACTGACCGGACGGCGGCCTTCCGGGCCGCCTCAAGATTGCCCGCGCAGGACCGCTCGTCCGCGCGCAGAGACGAATTCCAGATCCTGGTGCCGCCGAGTGCGTCCGCCGGATCCTGATCGGAGGACAGACCCATGGTAGTGAGTGCGAACAGGCTGGAGCTTCTGCAGATTGCGGATGCGGTCGCCCGTGAGAAGACGATCGACCGGGAGATCGTCATCGAGGCGATGGCCGACGCGATCCAGAAGGCGGCCCGCAGCCGCTATGGCCAGGAAACCAACATCCGCTGCGACATCAACACCAAGACGGGTGAGATGAAGCTGCAGCGCCTTCTCGAAGTGGTCGAGGAGGTCGAGGACCCGGCGACTCAGATCTATCTCGAACTCGCCCGCGACAAGAACCCCGACGCCGAGCCGGGCGACTTCATCGCCGAGCAGCTGCCGCCGATGGATTTCGGCCGCATCGCCGCCCAGTCGGCCAAGCAGGTGATCGTCCAGAAGGTGCGTGAAGCCGAGCGCGACATGCAGTTCGAGGAATACAAGGATCGCGTCGGCGAGATCATCAACGGCGCCGTCAAGCGCGTCGAATACGGCAATGTCATCGTCGATCTCGGCAAGGGCGAGGCGATCATCCGCCGCGACGAGCAGATCCCCCGCGAACTCTATCGTCCGGGCGACCGCGTGCGTGCCTATGTCTACGACGTGCGCCGCGAGCCGCGCGGGCCGCAGATCTTCCTGTCGCGCACCCATCCGCAGTTCATGGCGAAGCTCTTCACCATGGAAGTGCCGGAGATCTACGACGGCATCATCACGCTGAAATCGGTTGCCCGCGATCCGGGTTCGCGCGCCAAGATCGCCGTGATCTCGTCCGATTCGTCCGTGGATCCGGTCGGCGCCTGCGTCGGTATGCGCGGCTCGCGCGTCCAGGCGGTGGTCGCCGAACTCCAGGGCGAGAAGATCGACATCATTCCCTGGTCTCCGGACGCCGCTTCCTTCATCGTCAACGCGCTTCAGCCTGCCGAGGTCGCGAAGGTCGTCCTCGACGAGGATGCCGAGCGCATCGAAGTGGTGGTGCCGGACGACCAGCTCTCCCTCGCCATCGGCCGGCGCGGCCAGAACGTGCGTCTGGCTTCGCAGCTGACGGGCTGGGACATCGACATCCTGACCGAGGAAGAAGAGTCCGAGCGGCGTCAGAAGGAGTTCAACGAGCGCTCCGAGATCTTCATGGAGGCGCTCAATGTCGACGAGATGGTCGGCCAGCTCCTCGCCTCCGAAGGCTTTGCAAGCGTCGAGGAGGTCGCCTATGTAGATGCAGAGGAAGTCTCCTCGATCGAAGGTTTCGACGAGGATACGGCTGAGGAACTGCAGAGCCGGGCGCGCGAATATCTCGATCGCCGCGAGGCGGAATTCGACGCGAAGCGCGTCGAACTGGGTGTCTCCGACGACTTGCGTGAAATTCCGGGCCTGACCACCGAGATGCTCGTGGCGCTCGGCGAGGACGGCACGAAGTCCCTCGAGGACTTCGCAGGCTACGCCGTCGACGATCTCTGCGGCTGGACGGAGCGCGCGAAGGGCGAGACCAAGCGTTTCGACGGGACGTTGAGCCGGTTCGATGTCAGCCGCGCCGATGCCGAGCAGATGATTCTCGCAGCCCGCCTCAAGGCCGGCTGGATCAGCGAGGACGATCTCGGTGGCGATGACGAAGAGGTCTCCGGGGACGAGGAAACCGAGACGGTCTGAACCGGATCTGTCCCGCGCTTCTGCAAGGACGCGGCGGCACGGAACAATCGAGATCGGGCCGTCTTGCTCGGAAGGTAAGGACGAATGGTCGCTGACCGGGAACAGGTGACGCGTGAGCCGGAAGACGAAGAGGAGTTGGTTCTGAACGACCGGACCTGTATCGTCAGCCGCGACACGATGGAACCCGATCGGTTGATCCGGTTCGTGCGGGCTCCGGACGGTTCGGTGGTGCCGGACCTCAGGCGCCGGCTTCCGGGACGGGGAGCCCATGTGGTCTGCGAGCGGGCCGCGGTCGACGAGGCGATGCGGCGAAAGCTGTTCGCCCGTGCGTTCCGCGCTCCCGTGACCGGCCCGGCCGACCTTGGTGCTGATCTCGATCGACTTCTCGCGAAATCGGCCCTGGGCGCCCTTGGCATCGCCAAGAAGGCGGGGCAGCTGGTGACGGGCACCGCGAAGGTCGAAGCGGCCGCCCGTTCTGGGCAGGCGATCTTCGTTCTTCACGCACGCGAAGCGAGCGAGGATGGGCGGCGGAAAGTGACCGGCGCGCGTTATGCGGGCGCCGACGGCGTCATGGAAGACGCGATCCCCGCGGCAAGTCCGTTCTTCGGCGAAGAATTGGATTTGGCGCTCGGGGGTGGAAATGTGATACATGCGGCAATCCTCTACGGAGATGCCGGATCAGCCGCCGAAAGGCGCCTCGTGGCACTTCTGACCTATCGGGGCGAATGGCCCGGGGCGGGTGATACGGATCTACGGACAGACACGCAGGGCGAGGTCCAGCGATGAACTGAGTTGAATTCGGGAACAGTCCCTCGGGAGGCTGCATTCCCTTTACTGAACGGGCGCGGTGAACGACCTGCGCCAGGAAACGGAAGCATAGATGAGCGATACGAAGTCCGGCGACGACAAGACGTTGAGTGTGAACCAGAAGAAGACGCTTTCCCTGAAGCGTGGCGGCAACGAGCAGTCCACGGTCAGGCAGAACTTCTCCCATGGGCGCACGAAAAACGTCGTTGTCGAGACGAAGAAGCGACGCGTCACCAAGCCGGGTGGCGAAGCGGAAGCCGCTCCTGCGGTGGCTGCGGGCCTCAAGCCGCGCGCCCCGCAGCAGACGCCCGCTGCAACCCCGGTTGCGCGTGCTCCGCAGAGGCCTGCCGATGCGCCCGCGCCGGGAACGGCCGGTCACGGCGTGACGCCGCCGCCGCCGCGCCCTCAGGCGCCGAGCGGAAAGCCGCGCAACATCGAATTCTCCAAGCCCCAGGCTGCCGAGCCCGAGACGGTGGAGACGCCGGTCGAGGCAAAGGCCGACGCAGCGCCTTCGGCTGCTGCCGTCGACGCTCCGGCTCCTGCGGCAGAGGCCGTTCCGCAGCCCGCAGCCAAGGCGGACGCTCAGCCGGCAACGGCCGAAAGCAAGCCTGCTCAGGCGGCTCCCGTCGCCGAAGCCAAGGCGGCCGAACCGGTCAAGCCGGCGGCTCCCGCAGCTTCCGCGCCCTCCGCTCCGGCTGCTTCTCCTTCGGCTCCGGTCAGAACCGGTGCGCCTTCGGCTCCTGCCGCAGCGCGCCCCGGCATGCGTCCCCAGCAGGGCGGGCGTGATGCGGGTCCCGCCTCGCGCAACGCCCAGAACGCGCCGCGTGGTCGCGACGATCGCCGTCCGGGCGGTCAGCGCAACGACCGGCGCGACGGTCCGGGTTCGGGTGCGCCGCAGCGTTCTCCGCGTGGTGCCGTCCTGTCCGACCTCTCCTCGCGCGAGATGGATGCCCGCAAGCGGGCTCTCGAGCTCGCTAAGCAGCGCGAAGTCGAGGCTCGCCGGATCTTCCAGGAGGACGAGGCACGCCGCAAGGCCGAGGACGAGCGTCGCCAGCGCGAGCGGGCCGAGGCCGAACAGCGGGCAGCCGAGGAGGCCGAGCGCAAGGAGCGCGAGGCCGCCGAAAAGCGCCGCGCCGAGGAAGAAGCCAAGGCCAAGCCGGCCGCAGCGAGACCGCGTCCCGCAGGTACCGTTCGCGCCCAGCCCGATCCGATGTCGCCTGCCGACGCGGAAGCCGCGCTGGCACGTGGCGAGCGCGCACCCAAGCGTGGCAAGACGGCCGACGACGACGATCGTGCACGACGCAAGGGTCCTGCCGGCCCCGAGGTCACTCGCGGTGCCAAGACGACGGATCGTCGTCGTGGCAAGCTGACCCTCGACAAGGCCCTGTCCGGCGAGGACGGCGCACGCGGACGTTCGCTGTCGTCGATTCGCAGGCGGCAGGAAAAGGCCAAGCGCTCGCAGCAGAATGCACCGAGAGAGAAGATTTCGCGCGAAGTGGTTATTCCAGAGACGATTACGATTCAGGAACTCGCCAACCGCATGTCGGAGCGTTCGGTCGACGTCATCAAGTACCTCATGAAAGAGGGACAGATGATGAAGCCGGGCGATATCATCGACCAGGATCTGGCCGAACTGATCGCGAGCGAATTCGGGCACACCGCAACGCGTGTCGCCGAATCGGACGTGGAAGAGGGCATCTTCAACGTCGAGGACAAGTCGGAGAACCTTCAGGTTCGCCCGCCCGTCGTCACGATCATGGGCCATGTCGACCACGGCAAGACCAGCCTTCTCGACGCGATCCGTAAGACGCGGGTGGCATCCGGCGAGTCGGGTGGCATCACCCAGCATATCGGGGCCTACCAGGTCGAGCAGAACGGCCAGAAGATCTCGTTCATCGATACGCCGGGCCACGCCGCCTTCACCTCCATGCGTGCCAGAGGCGCGCAGGCGACGGACATCGCGGTTCTCGTGGTGGCTGCCGATGACAGCGTGATGCCGCAGACGATCGAGTCCATCAATCACGCGAAGGCGGCCGGCGTGCCGATCATCGTGGCGATCAACAAGATGGACAAGCCGGAAGCGGACGCCTCCAAGGTGCGGACGGGTCTTCTCCAGCACGAAGTCTTCGTCGAAAGCATGGGCGGCGAGGTCCTCGACGTCGAGGTTTCGGCCAAGGCCGGCACCAATCTCGACAAGCTGCTCGAAGCGATCCTGCTTCAGGCCGAAATTCTCGACCTCAAGGCCGATCCTGACCGGACCGCCGAGGGTGTCGTGATCGAGGCCCAGCTCGACAAGGGACGCGGTCCGGTTGCGACCGTCCTGATCCAGACCGGTACGCTGCGCCGCGGCGACATCGTCGTCGCCGGTGACGAGTGGGGCCGCGTGCGCGCTCTCGTCAACGACAAGGGCGAGCAGATGAAGGAGGCCCTGCCTTCGGCTCCGGTGGAAGTCCTCGGCATGAACGGCACGCCGCTCGCCGGCGACCGCTTCGCCGTCGTGGAATCGGAAGCCAAGGCTCGCGAGATCTCCGAATATCGCCAGCGCGTGACCCGTGAGAAGCAGGTGGCGAAGTCCGCCGGCCAGCGCGGTTCGCTCGAGCAGATGATGAGCCAGCTCCAGGATACGGGTCTCAAGACCTTCCCGCTGGTCATCAAGGGCGATGTGCAGGGATCGATCGAGGCGATCGACAATGCGCTCGAAAAGCTCGGCACCGACGAGGTGCAGGCGCGGATCATCCATTCGGGCGCCGGTGCGATCACCGAGTCCGACGTGGCGCTCGCGGAGGCTTCGAACGCGGCGATCATCGGCTTCAACGTGCGTGCCAACAAGCAGGCACGGGACGCTGCGAGCCGCGAGGGCATCGAGATCCGCTACTACAACGTCATCTACGATCTCGTGGACGACGTGAAGGATGCGATGTCGGGCCTTCTCAGCCCCGAGCGCCGCGAGACCTTCCTCGGCAATGCGGAGATCCGCGAGGTCTTCCACATCACCAAGGTCGGCAAGGTCGCGGGCTGTCTCGTCACGGAAGGCGAAGTCGAGCGTGGTGCGGGCGTGCGCCTCATTCGCGACGACGTCGTCATCCACGAAGGCACGCTCAAGACGCTCAAGCGCTTCAAGGACGAGGTGTCCAAGGTCCAGAGTGGTCAGGAATGCGGCATGGCGTTCCAGAACTACGAGGATATCCGCCAGGGCGACATCATCGAGTGCTTCCGCGTGGAGCATGTGGCCCGCAAACTCTGACGGGCCTGCGCTCCGCAGCGGAGCGAGACGATCAAAAGGAGAGGCGGACGAGCGATCGTCCGCCTTTTTTGCGTCGTGGACCTTCACGCCGCCCGATGCTGTCGCGATGCTTTCGGCATGCACGTGAACCGCGAAAATTCGCTGGCTTGAGGATCGGCTTATCGGATAGATTCCGCCGGGGACGTGCGCGGGGAGTATCAAAGAATGGCCGATGTGCTCGACAGTGCGATCGATCAGGTGACCGAGCGTGTCGATGAAATCTGTGGGTTTCTGAAGCAGTTGGACGACGGCAAGCCGGTCGACCAGGCGGCCTTGAAGACCGCGGTCCACGACTGCGCGAATCTTTCCCAATCCATGCGCAGCCTGAAACGGGTGGCCGCGCGGCTGGAACAGAAACGGGCTGTGGAATAGGCCCGTCTGTCGGCAACGGCCCGATCGTCAGGCACGACTCGCGGCTGTCCGCAGGTCGGCACGGACGCTTATGCGGCTTCGGCGGGTTCTCGTGAGCGCGTCCGATGCCCGCTTTCGTTTGCCGGGACTGGCTTTCCCCTTCGTATCTGTTATTCCGCCCGCAGGAGTGGCCCCGTCGTCTCCGATCCCGCAATCTCATCTTTGCGGAGGGTTCGACGTTTCGGCAGAGATCCGCCGAGGCGCGGGTCGTCCGGGACGGAGACCGGGACACGACGCAGATCGGGGTCGTCAGAGGGAAGACGGGCAGGCATGGTCACCACGGATATCGCGACGAGGGTCTGGAGCCATACCTTCAAGCTCGACCCCATCGTTCGTTCTCTGCTCGATACGGACTTCTACAAGCTGCTGATGCAGCAGATGGTGCTCGGCCTCTATCCCGATGTCTCCGCCACGTTCCAGCTGATCAATCGCACCCGGACCGTCCGGCTCGCCGAGGAGATTGATCTGGACGAGTTGCGGGCCCAACTCGACTACGCCCGCTCCCTGCGCTTTACGAAGCGCGAGATGATCTGGCTTGCCGGTAACAGCTTCTACGGCACCAGCCAGATCTTCCGCCCCGACTATCTCGAATGGCTGGCCGACTTCTCGCTCCCGCCCTACGAATTGAAGGTGGTGGACGGGCAGTTCGAACTGACCTTCGAAGGTCCCTGGACCCATACGATGATGTGGGAGATCCCGGCGCTCGCCATCGTCAACGAGATGCGCTCGCGCGCGGCGCTTCGGCGCTTCAAGCGGTTCGAGCTCGATATCGCCTATGCCCGCGCCAAGACGAAGATGTGGGAGAAGGTTGAGCGCCTGCGCGAACTGCCCGATCTGCGCCTGTCGGATTTCGGAACGCGCCGCCGGCATTCCTTCCTTTGGCAGCGTTGGTGCGTGGAAGCGCTCAAGGAAGGGCTCGGGGATCGGTTGATCGGGTCCTCCAACGTCCTCCTCGCGATGGAGACCGATCTCGAGGCGATCGGAACGAACGCCCACGAACTGCCCATGGTGATCGCGGCCCTCGCGCGCAACGAGGCCGAACTGCGCGCGGCACCCTACCGGGTGCTCGAGGACTGGCAGAGCTATTATGCGGGCAATCTGCTGATCGTTCTTCCCGACACGTTCGGAACCGGCGCGTTTCTGCGGGCGGCACCGGACTGGATCGCGGACTGGACCGGTTTCCGGCCCGATTCGGCCCCGCCGATCCAGGGCGGAGAGGAGATCATCGCCTGGTGGAAATCGAAGGGCGTCGATCCGCGCAACCGCCTGCTCGTCTTCTCGGACGGGCTCGATTCCGATACGATCGAAGAGGTCTATCGCCACTTCCACGGCCGGGTGCGGATGAGCTTCGGCTGGGGAACCAATCTCACCAACGACTTCCGCGCGGTGGCGCCCGAACCCTCCGACGGGCTGAAGGCGATCTCGCTCGTCTGCAAGGTCGTGAGTGCCGAGGGGCGTCCGGCCGTCAAGCTCTCGGACAACTCGGCCAAGGCGACCGGAACGCAGTCCGAAGTCCAGCGCTATCTGCGCGTCTTCGGCGAACCCGAATACGGCAAGCGCGCCGTCGCGGTCTGATCGAGCCACGCACGCATCGCCGCCTGTATCGAGGCGAGGGCGTCTCGCTTTTATCGGGGATCTGCCGGGTCAGTTCGAAGAGGGACTGTCCGAGCGACGGTCCCGTTCGATATCGGCTTCGTGGCGCGCCTCTTCCGGCGGGGTGTCCGGCGAGCCCTCGTCGTCCTCGAAGACGGTACTCTCGGCGGTGTCCGGATCGTAAAGGTCGTCATCCGTCGGCGAATGGGCGGCACCGATCGCGAGCGCCGTGAGGGCGCCCTTCTTCGGCGGCACGAGAACGGTGGCGGGGCGGATGCGAAGCTTGGCGATCCGGTTCTTGTCGCGCTTGAGAACGGTGAAGCGTTTCTGGAAGAAGGTGAAGGCCTGACGCTCCTCCGGGATCGTGCCGGTCTCGTGGATCACGAGGCCGGCGATCGTCACGGCCTCCTCGTCAGGCAGGTTCCAGTCCAGCGCGCGGTTGAGGTCGCGGATCGGAATCTGGCCGTCGACCACCACGGCCCCGTCCGCCTCCGTGGTGACGCCCTGCATGTCGATATCGTGTTCGTCGGCGATGTTGCCGACGATCTCCTCGAGGATGTCCTCGAGCGTGATGAGCCCTTCCACTTCGCCATATTCGTCGACGACGACGGCGAAATGGGTCCTCCGGCGCAGGAAGGCGTTGAGCTGGTCCTGAAGGGTCGTCGTCTCGGGCACGAACCACGGATTGGAGCAGACCTTCAAGATATCGATCTTCGAGGGATCGTTGCCCACCTCGTTCAGTGCGCGCAGCAGATCCTTGGCATGCACGATGCCGACGATGTTGTCGTAATGGCCGCGCCAGACGGGCAGGCGCGTATAGGGGCTTTCGAGAATCTGCTTGACGATATCGGCGGGCGGGTCCTCGGCATTGACCTGGCGCATGCCCGTGCGATGGACCATGACATCGGAGACCTCGAGTTCATGGAGATCGAGAAGGCCGCCGAGCCGGTTGCGGTCCGCGTTGACGAGCGAGCCTTCGCGGTGAAGCACTTCCACGGCGCCGCGCAGTTCCTCATGGGCCGTCAGCAGAGAGGCCGAGGAGTCGCGTCCCGCGCCGAGCAGCTTCAGGAGCTGGCGAACGATCCAGTTGACGATTCGCGTCAGGGGCCCAAGCGTCGCGACGACGACCGAGACCGGGCGCGAAACCCTGAGGGCGAACCCGTCGGGAGCCGCGATCGCGGCGGATTTGGGCAGCACTTCCGCGAAGATCACGACGAGGATCGTCATGGCGATGGTCGCATAGACGACGCCCGACTGGCCGAAAATGCCGAGAAACGCGGTGGTCGCGAGGGAGGATGCGAGGATGTTGACGAGGTTGTTGCCGATGAGGAGCGCGCCGATCAGCCGATCGTTCTTCTCGATCAGCTTCTGAACGAGCGTCGCACGGACATCGCCGTTCTTCTCGTAGCTCATGAGGCGGGCGCGGGAGACCGCCGTCAACGCCGTTTCCGAGCCCGAGAAGAAGGCCGAGAAACAGATGAGTACGATGACGAAAGCGAGGAGGATCCAGAGACCGAGCGTCATGGGTTGAGTTCCCTCGTCAGGAATTCGGCGACCTTGTCCGGATCCACCTTCCTTTCCACAAAGGCGCGGCCGATGCCGCGCGTCAGGATGAAGGTGAGCGTGCCGCGCGTCACCTTCTTGTCCTGGCCGATCGCATCCATCAGCTCGCCGAGCTTTGGCGTCTCACCGGGAATCTGTCCGATGCGGGTCGGCAGGCCGGCGGCGGCGAAATGAGCTTCGACGCGGGCGGCATCGCCTTTCGGGGCAAGGCCGAGCGTTTCGGAGAACCGGTGGGCGAGGCAGATGCCGATCGCGACACCCTCGCCGTGAACCAGCCGCGACGCATCGTAGCGCGCGGTCCGCTCGAGGGCGTGGCCGAAGGTATGCCCGAGATTGAGGAGGGCGCGCGCGCCCTGTTCGGTCTCGTCCTCGGCGACGACCGCGGCCTTCGCCTCGCAGGCGGTCGCGATGGCCGCGATACGGGCCTCGCCGCCCGCGAAGATCGCTTCCCGGTTGTCCTCCAGCCAGGCGAAGAACTCCGGCCGGTCGATGAGGCCGTATTTGACGACCTCCGCATAGCCCGCGGCGAATTCGCGGGGAGAGAGCGTGTCGAGAAGGGCTGTATCGGCAAGAACGAGGCTCGGCTGGTGGAAGGCGCCGACGAGATTCTTTCCTTGCGGCGAGTTGATGCCCGTCTTGCCGCCGACGGACGAATCCACCTGGGCGAGGAGGCTCGTCGGCATCTGAACGAAGGCCATGCCGCGCTTGACGATGGCGCTCGCAAAGCCTGCAAGATCGCCGATCACCCCGCCGCCGAGAGCAAGAACCGCGTCGCCGCGCTCGAACCGGCCCCCGATGATGCGCTCGACCACCGTGATCAGATTGTCATAGGATTTGGTCGTCTCGCCGGCCGGCAGGATCATCGTCTCGAAGCCGATCCCGGCTGCCGTCAGCGAGAGCGCGAGGCGGTCGAGGTGCAGGCCCGCCACGGTCTCGTCGGCGATGACGGCCATGCGGGCGCCGGGGAGAACCTCGGCGATGCGCCGGCCGGCTTCGTCGAGAATGCCGGGGCCGATGACGATCTCGTAGGAGCGTTCGGCGAGAGATACGCCGACGATCCTCGGGGCAAGCGCGTTCGCCCCGTTGCCGTCGATTACCGCACTCATGCCCGGGCCCTTTCGAAAAGATGGCGGCTCAAGGCATCGACGGCGTCCTCGGCGACCATGTCGCGCTTGGCCTCGCGCGGCGAATTGATCACGATATCGGCCTCGGCATAGATCGGGTAACGGACGTCCATAAGCTTCTTCATCGTCGCACGCGGGGATCCGGTTTTGAGGAGCGGCCGGTTGGACCGTCGCGAGACGCGGGCCATCAGCGTATCGATATCGGCCTTCAGCCAGACCGTGATGGCGTGGTTCTTCAGCATCAGGCGTGTGTTTGGATTCATATAGGCACCGCCGCCCGTGCCGAGAACGCGCGGCCCGTCCTGGACGAGGCGCGAGACGACGCGCGCCTCGAGCGCCCTGAACTCCGGCTCGCCATAGGCCGAGAAGAGTTCGGCGACACTCATCCGCGAAACGTCCTCGATTTCCTGATCGCTGTCGGAAAAGGGCAGTCCGAGAAGCGCGGCGATCCGGCGTCCGACCGTGGTCTTGCCTGCGCCCATCAAGCCGACGAGCGCGATCGAGCGGCCGTTCAAACCCTCGCGGATCGTGGCGTAATCGGGCTTGGTCGAAACCGGTGTCATTCTGATCGTCTTTCTCCTCTTCGGTCTAGTTGAATGCCCGATCGCTCCGCCTTTCGCAATTCTTCCCGTGCCCGGTTCCCACACGGCTGGTCGACGACCTGACGGAGTTTTGCTTTGCAAGCGGCGCGCGAGACGCTAGAAGGTCGTCAGATCCGCCAGTACCCCGCTGATACGCCGCGTCTCTCCGGCCGCTGCACGAAATTCGCCGAATGCCGCGATGCCGACTCTCTTTCGACTTCTGACGATCCTCGCCCTCTTCGCGCTCATGATCTACGGTATCATGGCGGCGCTCGTCTATTTCGTGCAGCCGACGCGCAGCGAGTTGACCATCGACGTGCCGCTTCCGCCCTTGCGCCAGATCGAGCGTCCGGCCCCGGCCCCGGAACCCGAGGCAGGCAGCGAGCCTGTGTCGCCTTCCGGCGGTGGAGAGGGCGAGGGGGCGCCGGTGAGCGGCGCGAACGGGAACGCACCCGAATGAGTGCGACGCCTGCACCGCGTCCTTCTCCCGGTGACGGCGCGATCATCGAGGCCTTTCTGGAGATGATGGCGGTGGAACGGGGCGCTGCCGACAATACGCTCCAGGCCTATGCCCGCGATCTCGAAGAAGCCCGTGGGTTCCTGCGGCCCCATGGCGGTCTCATGGCGGCGGGGCCCGACGCGATCCGGGCCTATCTCGCGGATCTCTCAGCCCAGGGGCTTTCCGAAGCGACCCGCTCGCGCCGCCTCTCGGCCCTGCGCCAGCTCTATCGGTTTCTGTATACCGAAGGCAGCCGCGAGGACGATCCGACCGGAACGATCGAGGGCGCGCGCAAGAAGCGGCCGCTGCCCAAGATCATGAGCGAGGACGAGGTGGACCGTCTGCTGGCGCTCGCCGAGCGCGAGGCGGGTGGAACGGGCGAGGTGGGCGAGACGGAGCGGCCGCTCGAAACCCGCCTTCGCGCCGCGCGGCTGCGGGTGCTCGTCGAGCTTCTCTATGCCACCGGTCTGCGCGTCTCCGAACTCGTCTCCCTGCCGCGCAGTCTTCTCGCCTCCCGCTCGCGCACGATCACGGTTCTCGGCAAGGGCGGAAAGGAACGTCTCGTGCCGATCGGGGCGGAGGCCCGCGCGGCGCTCGATGCCTATGGGGCCGTCTGGAAACAGGCTGGGATGCGAGAAGGCGAGACCTTTCTGTTTCCTGCAGCATCCGAAACCGGCCATCTCAGCCGTCAGGTCTTCGCGCGCGAATTGAAGGACCTTGCCGTGCGCGCCGGAATCAACGCCGAGAAGATCTCGCCGCACGTCCTGCGCCACGCCTTCGCCAGCCATCTTCTCCAGAACGGCGCCGATCTGCGTGCCGTCCAGGAGCTTCTCGGGCACTCGGACATTTCCACGACGCAGATCTATACCCATGTTCTGGAAGAGCGGCTGCACAGGCTGGTCAGCGAGCACCATCCTCTTTCGGTGGGGCGCGGGGACTGATAACAGACGCGACACATCATGTTTGACACTCCGGCAGGCCCGACCGTTCCATCACCGTCGGCGCCGGGCGAGAAGCGGAAGCGAATGTACACCTATCTGGATTTCGAACGGCCGGTCGCCGACCTGGAGGGCCAGATCCTCGAATTGCGGAAGATCGAGACGGAAGACGATGCCGTCGACGTGCACGAGGAGATCGAGCGGCTCGAGACACGCTCGCGCGACGCGCTCGCGAACCTCTATCAGAAGCTGACGCCCTGGCAGAAGACGCAGGTCGCCCGTCACCCGGACCGGCCCCACTGCACCGACTACCTGAAGCGGCTGATCACGGATTTCACGCCGCTGGCGGGTGACCGCTACTATGCCGAGGACTATGCGATGATCGCCGGCTTCGGCCGGTTCGACGGCCAGTCGGTCGCCGTGATCGGGCAGGAGAAGGGCAGCGACACCCAGACCCGCCTCAAGCACAATTTCGGCATGGCCCGGCCCGAGGGCTATCGCAAGGCGGTGCGCGTGATGCAGCTTGCCGAACGTTTCTCGATCCCGGTGCTCACCCTCGTCGACACGGCAGGTGCCTATCCGGGGATCGGTGCGGAGGAGCGCGGACAGGCAGAGGCGATCGCCCGCTCGATCGAGACCTGCCTCAATCTCACAGTGCCCATCGTCTCGGTTGTTCTGGGCGAGGGCGGCTCGGGCGGTGCAATCGCCATCGCGACCGCCAACAAGGTCTACATGCTGGAGCATGCGATCTATTCCGTGATCTCCCCGGAGGCCGGCGCATCGATCCTCTGGCGCGATGCGACGCGGGCCAAGGACGTCGCCCAGGCCATGAAGATCACGGCCCAGGACCTCAAGGAATTCGGCATCATCGACGCGATCGTGGAGGAGCCCCTCGGCGGCGCCCATCGCGACGCCGGCAAGGCGATCGATGCCGCGGCGGGCCATATCCGCGAGGGGCTCGCGGAACTTTCCGCCGTCGACGGCGCCACGCTGAAGACCATGCGGCGCGAGAAGTTCCTGTCGATCGGCCGCAATCTGTAGATATGCCGATCGTGGCGAGCGGGCGGGGTGACCTTGGGTGAGGCTGCCCCAATCCCGCCTTTGTTTTGCGGCTTTGTCGTCCCGGACAGGTCCGCATGGGATGGCGAGGGACCGGTTCTTAGCGAAATGTCAGGGTTTACAACTCGTTCATAGGTTTATGATAGGGTTGCGGGAAAACGCGAGGGAGGCATCCGAGCCGAATCGGAGCCTTTCGGCGTGATGCGATCGGTCGGTTCGCCATCGTCCGGTCGCGGTTGAGACCGATCGCGGGGCGCCGCCCATGGGGATGGGAGGCCCGCGTTCCTCTTCGGGGAAGCCGACTGCCATGACCATTCGCCGCCTCCTGACCGGAGCCCTTCTCGCAACCGCGATGTTCACCGTTACGAGTTGCAAATACGGCGACCTTCTGCCTGCCGACGCGCCGCTTCCGGCCGCACTCGTGAAGATGATCGCATCGAACGGCATGGGCGTGAATTCGCCGATGCTGGTGCGGCTTTACAAGGAAGAGTCGGAGCTCGAAGTCTGGAAGCAGAAGACCGACGGGACCTACGCCTATCTGAAGACCTATCCGATCTGCGCCTGGTCGGGAAAGCTCGGGCCGAAGAAGGCCGAAGGCGACCGCCAGGCGCCCGAAGGCTTCTACAACGTCACCCCGGCCCAGCTGAACCCAAACTCCAAATTCCATCTCGCGATCAATATGGGCTATCCGAACGCCTATGATCAGGCGAACGGCCGCACCGGCAGCCATCTGATGATCCACGGCTCGTGCTCCTCTTCCGGCTGCTATGCCATGGACGACGAGCAGGTTCAGGAGATCTACGGGCTGGCCCGCCATTCCTTCAAGGGCGGCCAGCGCAACTTCCAGATCCAGGCCTATCCCTTCCGCATGACGCCGCAGAACTTCGCGCGTCACCGCAACTCGGAACACTTCGAGTTCTGGAAGATGCTGAAGAAGGGATCGGACTACTTCGAACTGACGAAGAAGCCGCCCCATGTGGGCGTGTGCGAAGGCCGATACATCTTCGATCAGTCGGCCGAGACGGTCTCCCAGCTCGCGCCGAACGGGCCGTGCCCCGCCGAATCCCTGCCCGAGGTCGTCGTCTCCAAGCATATGCAGGACCGGGTGAAGGTCGACGAGATCGCCTCCACGATGAGCGAAAGCGAATTCGCGACCTATTCCTCGTTTAGCTACAAGACCGGCGACCGGATCACGCCGGAAGCCTACGCCATCGAACAGCATCGCCGTCCGGGCTACGACAAGGACGGAAACCGCATCCGCTCCGGCGTCGCGGGCTTCCTGAACCGGTAAACCGCCCGAATTTTACAGATCGACGAGAAAGGCCGGTCCGCTTGAAGCGGGCCGGCCTTTTTTGCGCGATGAACGCCGACGTTCGGAATCGATCCCGGCACAGCTTCGCATCTTGTCATTCTCGTACTGCGTGCATATCTTATGGGCGTGCAACCATAAGGATATATACCATGAGTTCGCCTAGCGCGCCCTATTATTACAAGACATCCGGGGACACTTATCACTGGGAGACGTCCTGCCACCTCAACAATTACCCGTCGTCCGGATGGCAGAAATCCCAGGACAGGCCGAGTGGTCGTGAGCAGTGCAACGTCTGCAAGAGCAAGTGACCCAATGAATTCGGCGGACATCCGATATCTCGATATCGGATGTCCGCCGTTTGAAAGATCTTTCAAACGAGGCCTCCCGCGGCATAAGCGAGAGGCCGTCGATCGTCAGAGTTCGCCGCGACCCATACGCCCGGCGATGTGATCGGCCTGACGAAGAGCGAGCGACACGATGGTCAGCGTCGGATTTTCCGCAGCACCCGTCGTGAACTGCGAGCCGTCCGAGACGAAGAGGTTCGGGATGTCGTGGGTCTGGCCGAACCTGTTGACGACGCCGTCTTGCGCCTTTTCGCTCATGCGGTTGGTGCCGAGATTGTGGGTCGAGGGGTAGGGCGGCGTCTTGATCGTGCGGATCGCCCCCACCGCGTCGTAGATCGCAGCGCCCTGCTGATAGGCGTGCTCGCGCATCTTCGTATCGTTCTCGTGATCGTCGAAATGGACGTTCGGAAGCGGCATGCCGTTCTCGTCCGTTTCCTCGGCGAGCGTGATCCGGTTATCGGCGCGCGGCATGTCCTCGCCGACGATCCAAAGGCCGGCCATGTTGCGATAGGCCTCCATGTCGCTTGCGAACCCCTTGCCCCAGTCACCAGGCATCATGAACGCAGCCATGAACGGGATGCCGAGCGAAAGCGTCTCGAACTCGTATCCGCCGGCAAAGCCGCGCGAGGGATCGTGCCTTGCCTCGTCGCGCACGATGCCGGCCATGGTGGTGCCGCGATACATGTGCACCGGCTTGTCGAAAACGCCGTAAACCGAGCCCGTCGTGTGACGCATGTAGTTGCGCCCGACCTGACCCGACGAATTGGCCATCCCGTCCGGGAACATGGACGAATGGGAGTTGAGGAGAAGGCGCGGGCTTTCGATCGAATTGCCGGCGACGGCAACCACGCGCGCCTTCTGGCGATGCTGGCGACCCTCCTTGTCGGCATAGACGACGCCCGTGACCTTGCCGGAGGCGTCATGCTCGATCTTCAGCACCATGCATTCGGGCCGCACTTCCAGATGCCCGGTCTCCTCGCCCTTCGGGATCTCGGCGACGAGGGTTGACCATTTTGCCCCCGACTTGCAGCCCTGGAAGCAGAAGCCGATCTGCATGCAGGACGAGCGGTCGTCGCGTGGCTCGGAATTGATCGCCATATTGCCGGTATGGACTTCCTTGTAGCCGATCTTCTTCGCACCGGCTTCGAGGACCTTGAAGTTGTTGTTGCCGGGAAGCCCCGGAATGCCGTTGGTGCGCGTCACACCCATCCGGTATTCCGCCTTCTCGTACCAGGGCTCCATCTCCTTCAGGTCGATCGGCCAGTCGAGGAGGTTGGCATCGGCGATCTCGCCGTAATGGGTCCGCGTCTTGAACTCGTGCTCCTGGAAGCGCAGGGAAGCGCCCGCCCAGTGGACGGTGGATCCGCCGACCGATTTGACGATCCAGGCCGGCAGGTTCGGGAAGTCCTTGGCAACGCGCCAGTCGCCGGAGGTCAGACGCTTGTCCTTCCAGGCGAGCTGGTTGAACGAATCCCATTCGTCGTTGATGAAATCCCAGGTCTCGTGCCGAGCACCGGCTTCGAGGATGACGACGTCGATCCCCTTCATGGCGAGTTCCGTGCCGAGCGTGCCGCCGCCCGCGCCGGAACCGACGATGACGACCACGTTGGAATCGTTGAGATCAAAAGGTGCAGGCATAGGGGTTCCTCCCGAAGCCGTTCCGTCCGGGCCTTCTCCTCGAGGCGTGGGACGGACAGGGCTTCATGCTTGATGACGGAAGGCCGTTCGCACGGCGCCGGTCCATCCGGCGCCGGCGATCGGCGCGCTCAGGAAATCCAGTCGATGTCGTTGAAGCCGCGATCCAGATAGCCGCCCTTGTCGGCGGAGGCGCCCTCGTAGCCGAAGAGCGGCCAGAGCTCCTTCTGGTTGTAGAGGCCGACCGTCAGATTGCTGCGCACCTTCCGGAAGAAGTCGCCGTCCTCAATGAGCTTGAGGAGGGCCGTGCGATCGTCCTCGGACTCGATCTCCGAATAGCGCGTGCCGTGGGCTTCCTGCGCGCTCCTGTCCAGCTCCGCCACATTGCTCTCGAGAAGATCGCGCTCCTCGGCCGACGCACGGGCGGCCTCGTCGAGGATGTTGACGGCGTTCGCGTAGAACTTGTCCTCGATCTGCGGATGGGGATAGCAGTCGCGCGACATCTGCACGAGGGTCGCGAAGGTCTGCGGCTGGGTGGACCGGGGCATGTTGGCCCAGGCCTGCCCGACGACGAGGCCCGAGGGCATGATCGTCATCGCCAGAAGGCCGATGCCGCCCTTCAGGAAGCCGCGTCGGTTGGATGCCAGTCTTTCGTCATGAAGCGCCATATCGTTTCCTCCCGATGGCGATTGACCCGTCGGGCACACGCTCCGCTCCCCCGGAGCGCGCGCCGTCGGAACTTACTGGAAGCGCCCGGCGCGTTCCAAAACCTCGATCTTGTAGCCGTCCGGATCCTCGATGAAGAAGAAGCGGCCGAGGAGCGTGCCCTCGTGCTTGATCTCCTTCACGTCCTTGGGCTGAAGCCCTGCCTCGGACATGCGCGAATGCTCGGCTTCGACATCGCCGACCGAGACCGCGATATGGCCGTAACCGTTGCCGAGATCGTAGGGCTCCGTCCGGTCGGCATTGATGGTCAGTTCGAGTTCGTGCGTGGCATCGGCATTCGACATGTAGACGAGGGTGAAACCGTCGAATGCGTAGCGGTCCGCGACCTTCAGGCCGAACGCCTTCTCGTAGAACGCGACCGAGCGCGCCTCTTCGAGAACCCGGATCATGGTGTGGATCATTTTTGCCAAAACTGTCGTCCTCGCCCTTTCATTCAGATCCGACGGCAGATCCTCGCGGTGGACGAAGCCGCCGTCGCCCGACCTTTGCGATGCGTCGGATGTCGATCTTAGGATGATTGTAAAAACAGCGGGTAGTAGGATCGTGTGACACGGCGGGATCGCCGTTCGCGGGTTTTCGAACCCTCGCGGTGCCCGGCTCGGCCGATGGCGGCGAGGGTTGTCCGGCGCGAAATGCGCAGCGTTTGGGGCCCGCCCATCCGCCCGGTTCCGGCAGATGAGATCGACCTCCGCCTGCGGTGGATACGACTGCTCGGACCGAGGCCGCTACGATGATCGCGCGCAACCTCGCTGGACGCTGCGGAAGGCAGCAGGCGCATCGATCTCGCGAACCGGCCGGCGAGGGCCCGGCACGCTCGGTCGGCCCGATCGTTCAGCTGGCGAGGGGAAGGGGCTCGGCCGGTTCCTGCCTCAGCCGATCGATGCGGGCGGCCGCATGGCGGGCCGATTGCTGCTGGCTCCGGCGCTCCAGATAGACGAGGCAGGCGCAACGCAGATGGGACGCGAAGTTGCGCACTTCGCCATTGAGATCCAGAACCTCGTCGTGAAGCGTCGTCAGGAATTTCGCAAGGCTCATGTTCTGGCCTTCGGCGAGGCTCTCGAGCGTGCGCCAGAAAGCGGCTTCGAGCCGGATCGACGTGGAATGACCGCCCAGCCGAACCGAACGGGTCTCACCCTCGATATCCTCGGCCGGTATCCCGGCGAACAGATGGCACATGTGACGTTCCCTCCGCGACCATTCCCGCTGTTCTGCGCAGCTTAGACGAGTTCCAATTCGGTTTGAACCTCCTTCTGTGACGCAGTCTCCCGGTCCCTTTCGCTCACGGCCGGGTGTTCAAAGATATTTTTCGAGTTCTTTCAGAAGGCGTCGACGTTCCCTCTTGCGGTAGATCTGCTCGGTCCTCACGCTGTTCGGTATGACACGCGAGCCGTTCTCGTGATTGCGGTCGATCGTGAACATCCGCTTTGCCCCGACGGGAAGCGTCTCGGGTCCGTAGAGTGCGACGACCGTGATCTTCACGGCGTCGATATCGCGGGCACTCCTGATTTCGGGATCGTTGCTCGCCAGCTGATCGAGCAGCGAACTAAAATGGCCGATATCGAGATATTGTCCCCGCTCCAGACTGCCCTGCCGCATCGCCGAGGTCGGATCGGAACCCAGCTCTTCGGGCAGATCGCGCATATCCGTCAGCTGGGTCTCGTTCCATGTTCCGTTCGATCGAACCTCGACGATGAGGCTCGTGACGTAGATCGGCTCCTGGCTCATATTCGTGATCAGGCAGCGCGCGCCGAGGCCGGAACCCGCCCCGCGCGTGACGAGGATCGAGGCCTGGCGAAGGCGGCGATAGCCGTTGAGCAGCAGCTGGAGATACATGATCCAGACGACCAGCATCGCCATGTTGACGAAGAGGCCGACGAGACTTGTATGCTCCTCGATCCAGCTCCAGAACCCCATTCGATCGCTTCCCGTCCTCGAACCACCGCCGTCCTACCTAAGGCGGAGCAGGCGCGATGCCGAGATCACCGAGCGGCGATTTGGTTGCCGACTGAAAACGTAACGATCCCGATGTGAGACCATGCCGAATACCCCACGTCCCCGCCGATCCCTGCTTCTCGTATCCGCCGGCAACGAGCGGGCGCTCGCAGCGTCCGACACTCTCGACGCCGACGGCCTGATCTTCGATCTGACCGAGAGCGTCGCGCCGGGCGAAAAGCCGGCCGCGCGCGAGCGGCTGCGCGACCATCTTCGCCAATCCCGGTTCCGGGGCGAGCGGATCGTCAGGATCAACGGGCTGGATACGGTCTGGGGAACGGAGGATTTCCTGGCCGCACGGGGTGCCGGCGTGGACGCAATCCTCTTGCCGCAGGTGGAGGATGCAAGCGTCGTGTCCCAGATCGCGACGGCGCTCACGGAGACGGATGCCCCAGAGGGGTTGAAGCTCTGGGCTCTGATCGGGACCCCGAAGGGCATCGTCAATGTCGCCGCGATCGCAGAGGAGGCTCCCGGCCGCCTGAGCGCGCTCGTCGCGGGGACGGCGACCCTGAAGCTCGCGGCCGGGATCCGCCCCGACGCAGAGCGGACCGAGCTCCTGCCCTGGCTCGCAAGCTTGATCCTTGCCGCCAAGAGCGCAGGGCTCGATGCCATCGACGCGCCGTTCGGCGACGTGTCCGACGCAGATGGGCTCGAACGCGAATGCACGGCCGCAAGCCGCCTCGGCTTCGATGGCAAGATCGTCGTTCACCCGACGCAGATCGCGACCGTCAACGAACGGTTCAGCCCGGAACCCCATGCGGTCGCCTGGGCGGAGCGGGTCATCGAGGCCTTCCAGTCCTCGCCCGATCTCGAAAGCGGAACGGCGAGCCTCGATGGTCGCAGCATCGACCGCCTTCATCTCGGCGTCGCCGACCATATCTTGAAGCTGAAGGATGCGATCGCCGCCCGCGTCGCGACGAACAGAGAGCCTCGATGATCCTCTACCGATTTCTGTCCGGCCCGGACGACTCCTCGTTCTGCCACAAGGTTTCGCTCGCATTGTCGAAGGGCTGGGACCTCTACGGGTCGCCGACCTATGCCTATGATCAGGCGAGCGGGACGATGCGCTGCGGCCAGGCCGTCGTGAAGACAGTGGAAGGCAAGACCTACGATCCCAACATGAAGCTCGGCGAACAGTAGGGTGCGTCCATTTCCGGGGGCACACCCCTTTCCGATATCGTGAGCCGGGGGGCGTCACGCACGCGCTCCGTCCTCGGATGGATCGCGGCCGTCTTCGGTCTTGTCGTCCTCGCGCTCGCACTCGGCGTGGTCGTGCCGCGAGCCGGTATTCGGACCGGCGACGCGGACGCTCCGGCGCGGCAGATCTACGTCCTGTCCAATCCGATCCACACGGATATCGCGGTTCCCCTCGATGCCGAGACGCGCGCCCGGTTCGCCTTCCTCGAAGAGGGCGGCGTCGACATCGCCCGGCCGGACGCGCGCTGGCTGATCGTCGGCTGGGGTGGGGAGACGTTCTACGTCACGACACCGACCTGGGCCGATTTCAGGGTCTGGCCGGTCCTGCGTTCCGTTCTGGGCGACCGATCGGTGCTGCATGTGGATCTCGCCGGGCCTCTTGCATCCGATGCTCCTTTCCTCATGCCGATCGAACTGACCGAGGCCGGCTATCGGCGCATGCTCGACGCGATCGCTTCGAGTTTCGCGGCGACGGAAGCCGGCTCCACCTTCCCCGGCTATGGCTCGGTCGACCGGTTCTATCCGGCCGTCGGCTGGTTCCAGGTCCTGTTCGGCTGCAATACCTGGACGGGCGAGATGCTCCGCGAGGCGGGGGCGACGACCGGGATGTGGACGCCGCTTCCCTTCCTGCTGAGATGGTCGATCCGGCTGCACAACTGAGCGATCCTGGCGCCGATCCGACAAGACGGATGATGCAAAGGCTGGAACGGAACGCGGCCGGAGGCGTCTACTCAAAGAACGAAACGGGATTTCGAGGAGATCATCCGATGGCCGATTCCAAGCAGTTGACCGATCACGACAAGATCAAGGCCTGGGCGGCGGACTCCGAAGGGCGTCCGGCGATCGTCGCCGATACCGAAGACGGATCGAAGGGGCCGGGGCTGTTGCGCTTCGACCATGGCCAGGACAATGACGGGCTGGAGCCGATCTCCTGGGACCGGTTCTTCGAGATCTTCGAGGACCAGAAGCTCGCCCTTTTGATCGACGCCTCAGGCGACAATCAGCAGTTCAGCCGCTTCGTCAGCCGGGACTGATCGGCTTTCGCAGCCGCACACCCTTGCGCCCGGCGCCGAGACCGCCGATGTTGGGCACAGTAATGATGTAACGATCGGATCAGGCGATGTTTACGGGTTCCGTCATGAGCTTCCTCGCCTTCCTCGCGATCGTGCTGGTCGTTGCGTCGAGTGGTGCGGTCTTCAAGCCGGGGCCCTGGTATCAGCGGCTCGAAAAGCCCTCGTGGACGCCGCCGAACTGGGCGTTTCCGACGGTCTGGTCGGTCCTCTACCTCTTCATCGCGATCGCGGGCTGGCGCGTCTACGAGGCGGACGGCCTCGTCGCGCTTCCCTTCCTCGTCTACGGCGTGCAGCTCGTTCTGAACGCCGCCTGGTCGGCCTTCTTCTTCGGGGCGAGACGCGCCGATCTCGCTTTCGGCGATGTCGTCCTGCTCTGGCTGACGGTCGTGGCGAACATCGTCCTGTTCCTGCCGATCGATCTCGTGGCAGGCCTTCTTCTCGTGCCGTATCTCGTCTGGGTCACGGCGGCCGCCTGTCTCAACTATTCGGTCTGGCAGCGCAATCCGGGGGCCTTTTCGGGCAAGGCCGCCTGAGCGGTCCTTATCTGCGCTCGCGCCGGGGCGGCGTTTCCATCCACTTGATCACGACCATGGCCGGAATGATCCAGAGGAAGCCCGTGAAGAAGAAATAGGCGAGGTGCACCCAGCCGCTCGACTCGCCGAGGAAGCCGACGGCGATCGTCGTCGCAAGGAGGGCGTAGAGGGTCACGAGCACGATGATGACGATCGTGCCGATGAACTTCTTGAGGCGGACGGGCATGGTGCTCCTTGGCGCGTTCGTGGCGTCGGCCCTTAATGGGCGAAGATCGTGGCGGTTTCCAGCACCTTCCCGCCGCGACCGATGGCATCGGTTCGCGGCCGGGCACGGGCCCGCAATTTTTGTGATCGAGCAAGGACGTGCGACGCTCGGCCAGCTTGCTTCCGCCCAAGTTCGGGTGCAGACGCTTTTTCCATGACTACGGCGACTTTCGACAGGGCACAGGCCCCCTCCGACACCCGGATCGAGCAAAACCGACGCGCGGTCCGCCTCTGGCTCCTTATCGTCGTGGTGATGGTCTTCGCGATCGTCACGGTCGGCGGTGCGACGCGGCTGACCGAATCCGGTCTCTCGATCACGGAATGGAAGCCGATCCACGGCGTCGTTCCGCCTCTCTCCGCCACCGAATGGCAGGAGGAGTTCGATCTCTACAAGCGCATTCCGCAATATCAGGAAATCAATCGGGGCATGAGCCTCGACGAGTTCAAGACCATCTTCTGGTGGGAATGGGCGCACCGTCTTCTCGCGCGCACCATCGGCGTGGTCTTCGCCGTTCCTCTCGTCTTCTTTTGGGCGACGGGCCGGCTCGAACCCTTCCTCAAGCCGCGATTGAGCGGGATCTTCGTTCTCGGTGCGATCCAGGGCGGCATCGGCTGGTGGATGGTGGCAAGCGGGCTCGTCGACCGGACCGATGTCAGCCAGTACCGCCTGGCGACCCATCTCATCATCGCCTCGTTCATCCTCGCATCCTGTCTGTGGGTGGCGGAGGGTCTGAAGCGACGGGACTTCCAGGCCGCGCCAACCAAGGGCTCCCTGGCGGTGGCGCTCTTCATCCTCGCGCTGGTCTTCCTGCAGATCTATCTCGGCGGGCTCGTCGCGGGCCTCAATGCCGGCCTCATCTACAACACCTGGCCCCTGATGGACGGCGCCTGGATCCCGTCCAACCTCTTCGCGATGGACCCGGCCTGGGTCAGTCTCTTCGAGGACCATCTGACGATCCAGTTCGTCCACCGCATGACGGCCTATTCGCTCTTCGCGGTCACGCTCGTCCACGCCATCGCCGCCCAAGTGATCGCGCCCGGCACCCGCCATGCTCTGACGGCCTGGCTGCTGTTTGCCGGCGTCGTGTGTCAGGCGATGGTCGGCATCGTCACTCTTCTACTCGTCGTTCCGATCTCCTGGGGCCTCCTGCACCAGTTCGGCGGCGTTGCGGTGCTGGCGCTCGCCGTCATCCATGCGCGCGGGCTCATCGGGGAGTATCCGCGGCCGGAACGGGTCGCAGCCTGAAGCTTGGGCGAGCCCCCTGCCAAGGCCGCGACAGTCCGCCGGGTTGAGGTGGCCCCCGCGCGCCCTAGCCTGACCTGTGATCGAACCTTATTCAGGAGTGACACGTCATGCAGATGCGCAAACGTTTGATGGCCGCCGCCGGCACGGCCTCGCTGGCGCTGTTCCCCGGTGGTGCCTTCGCGGGCGAAAGCGTCGACTACAAGGTCGAGGACAGCGACTATCAGGGCTATTACGCGCCGGCCTCGGGCGATGGCGAGCCTGCCGGCCTCGTCCTCATCATCCATGACTGGGACGGCCTCAACGACTACGAGATGGAGCGTGCCGACATGCTCGCCGAACTCGGCTACGATGCCTTCGCGGTCGATCTCTATGGTGCGGGCAATCGTCCCGAATCGACCGAGGCCAAGAAGGCGGAGACGAACAAGCTCTACGAGGATCGCGAGGCGATGCGGGCGCGGATCGTCGGCGGCCTGGAAGCTGCGCGCGGCCAGTCCGATGCCGGCCAGGCCGTGATCATCGGCTATTGCTTCGGCGGTGCGGCGGCCATGGAGGCGGCCCGGTCCATCAGTGCCGAGAACATCGCGGGCTATGCCGCCTTCCATGGTGGCCTGACGACGCCCGAAGGCCAAAGCTATCGTGACGATACCGCGCCGATCCTCATCCTCCAGGGCGGAGCCGACGATTCGACGCCGCCTTCGGAGGCCTACGAACTCGCCGATACGCTGGAAAAGCAGGGCATCACCTACGGCCTGCACGTCTATTCCGGCGCGCCCCATGCCTTCACGGTGTTCGGATCGGACCGCTACCAGCAGCGTGCCGACGAAAATTCCTGGCTCGTATTCCAGCAGTTCCTGAAGGACAATCTCGGCTGAGGCGACGCCGTCGCGGTCTCGGCTGAGACCGTCCCGTCACGAGGCTCCGCGTATCCCGTCGATGCGCGGAGCCTTTTCGATTTCAGGCGCCCAGCTCAGGGGAAGAGGGGCAGCTGCTCCAGTCCCAGCGTCTCGTCGAGACCGAAGGCCAGATTGAAGTTCTGGAGTGCCTGTCCGGCCGATCCCTTGACCAGGTTGTCGAGCGTGGAGATGACGATGGCCCGTCCCGGAATGCGGTCGGGAATGACGTTCGTCGCGACATAGTTGGAGCCGCGGACCATCTGGGTCTGCGGCAGGGTCTCCCCGTCGAGGATCGTGACGAACGGATCGCTCGCATAGGCCGTCAGAAGGGTCTCCTTCAGATCGGCAGCGGTGCTGCCGCCTTCCAGACGCACATAGCTGGTCGTCAGTTCGCCCCGGCTCATGGGAATGAGGTGAGGGGTGAAGTTGACGCGCAGATCCTGCCTGCCGCTGGCCTTCCCGATTTCCTGTTCGATCTCCGCCATGTGCCGGTGCTTGCCGACCGCATAGGGCGACAGGCCTTCGCCTGCCTCGCAGAACAGGGTGTTCTCCTTGAGGCCCCGCCCGGCGCCGGAAACACCCGACTTCGCATCGATGACGATATCGGTGGTGTCGATCAGGCCGGCGGTCGCGAGCGGCAGGAGCGACAGGAGCACGGCCGTCGGATAGCATCCGGGGCAGGCGATGAGCCGCGCACCGGCGATCTCGTCGCGGTAATGTTCCGTCAGGCCGTAGACGGCCTCGGGCTGGATCTCGGTCGCGACATGATCGAGGCCGTACCACTCCTTGTAGACGTCCGGGTCCCGCAGCCGGAAATCGGCCGACATGTCGACGATCTTCACCTTCGGATCGTTCCGGAAGATCTGCTGCGCGATCGCTTGGGTCGTGCCGTGGGGCAGGCCGCAGAACACCGCGTCGACCGAGCTCCAGTCGGCATCGTCGATGGAGATGAGATCCGGAAGGTCCACATGGGAGAAATGCTTGAACACGTCCCGCATCGGCTTGCCGGCATGGCTGTTGGCCGTCAGCACCGTGAGATCGATCGCCGGGTGGCGAAGGGCGAGGCGCACGAGATCCGCCCCGGTATATCCACTGGCGCCGAGGACGCCGACCTTGATCTTTTCCATGATGCTGCTTTCCCGTGATCGTCCGGTCTTGAAGTCCCGCTTTAAAGCATCCGACCGACCCCTGTGAACCGGCTTTCTGTCGGACCCCTCAAAGGGCTCCGATCAGAGCCTCGACGATATGGTCCTGGGTCTCTTCGGACAGATAGGGATGCATGGGCAGGCTGATGACCTCGCGGGACAATCCGTCCGTTTCCGTCAGCTCCCCGCCAGCGACCTCGAAGCGCTCATAGGCCGTCTGGCGATGGAGCGGAATCGGATAGTAGATCGCCGTCGGCACGCCGGCCTCGCGCAGGGCGGCCTGGACCGCTTCGCGCCGCTCCGGCTGGGGCAGGCGAACGGTGTATTGCGCAACGGTCGAGACCGCGCCCTCGGCAAGCGCCTGCGGGACGACATGTCCCTTCAAAAGCTCGCCATAGCGCCGTGCGATCCGCATCCGCGCCTCGATCTCGTCCGGGAAGATCGCGAGCTTCTCGATCAGGATGGCGGCCTGGAGGGTGTCCATGCGCGCATTCATGCCGATGCGCACGCAATCGTACTTGTCCTTGCCCTGCCCATGGACCCGGAGCGAGTGCATGATGCGCTGGAGGTCGTCGTCATTCGTCTGGATGGCCCCGCCATCGCCGTAGCAGCCGAGGGGCTTTGCCGGGAAGAAGCTCGTGCAGACGACATCCGCCCATTCGATCGAGAGCTTGCCGTCCGTGGTCGCGCCATATCCTTGCGCGGCATCGGAGACGAGCTTCAGCCCATGCGCGTCGCAGACCGCGCGGATCGCGGCGTAGTCGGCTGCCAGTCCGAAGAGATCGACGGCGATGACGACACGGGGCTTGAGCTTGCCCTCGCGCTTCACGGCCTCGATGGCGAGGTCGAGCTTGGCCGGATCCATGTTCATCGTGTCCCGGTCCACATCCACGAAGACCGGTGTCGCTCCGAGCCAGGCGACGACCTCGGCGGTCGCCGCGAAGGTGAAGCTCGGGCAGAAGACGGCGTCTCCCATCCGCAGGTCCCAGGCCATCAGCGGCAGGGCGAGCGCATCCGTGCCGGAGGAGCAGGACAGGGTGTGCTTCGCCTTGCCGAACGCGCCGAGCTTCTCCTCGAGCTCGGCGATTTCCGGGCCCATGATATAGGCGCCATGATCGAGCACCGCCGCCATGCGCCGGTCCACCTTCTCGCGGATGCGGGCCTGCTGGGTCGCCAGATCGATGAAGGGAATGGCCTGGGGCGGAGGGGTGCGGTTCATGAGCTTCGTCCGATGAAAAGGTTCGGCGCGAGGGGTGGCCGAGACGGCGCGATAAGGCCAGTCAAAAAACGTGACGCTTCCTTACCAGATGGCGAAGGAACGGGTTGCGGGAGACTGGCCTTCGATGGCGATGCCCGTCTATCGGCGCCGAATATGGCGTCATCACGCCGCCTCTGGCGTCGGACCGGTGCGTGAACGGCAGCTTGCGCGGAGCTTGCGGGGTCGTCGGATGCGCCACCGCCGGCGTGCTCCGGCACAATCAGGCCACCGCCTTCTTCCCGGCGAGAATGCCGAGCACATACATCGCGACGCTCGCCCCGGCGATCGCCGTCACATCCGAATGGTCGTATGGCGGCGAGACCTCGACCACGTCGGCTCCGATGAAGTCGAGATTCTTCAGATGATACAGAACCGAGAGCATCTTGGCGGAGGAGGGGCCGCCCGCGACGGGCGTTCCGGTTCCCGGTGCGTAGGCCGGATCGAGACAGTCGATATCGAAAGTCAGATAGACCCGCGTTCCGCCCGTGCGGGCATAGATGCGCTCGGCGATCGCGGTCGCGCTCATCTCCTCGACATCGTAGCCATGGAGGATCTCGACGCCACAGGTCTCTGGCGCATGCGTCCTGATGCCGATCTGGATCGACGAAGCCGCATCGACGAGGCCGGATCCGATCGCGGCGGTCAGGAAGGAACCGTGATCCGAGCGGGGCGTGCCGTCCTCGGCCCGGCGCGGGATCGGCCAGGTGTCCTGATGGGCGTCGAAGTGCACGAGCGAGATCGGGCCGTGGCGGTCGTGATGGGCCTGAAGCAGCGGGTGTGTGATCGAGTGGTCGCCACCCAGCGTCAGGAGAAAGCCCGTCTTCGAAAGGAGATCGCCGGCTTCTTTCCGGATCGCCTCGTGCGCGCGCTCGGGAAACCGGTAGTCCAGCGCGCAGTCGCCGTAGTCCACGACGCGCAGATGTTCGAAGATGTCGTGATGGAAGGGATATTGCGGATCGTTGTCGAAGATCGCCGATGCGCGCCGGATCGCCTGCGGGCCGAACCGCGTGCCCGGACGGTTCGAGACGAGGCCGTCGAACGGCACGCCCCAGACCGTGACGTCCGCGCCCTCGACGTCCTTCGAGAAGCGGCGGCGCATGAACGACAGGGCGCCGGCATAGGTGGGATCGGCGGAGGGGCCGAGATCGTTCGCGGCCGTGAAGGCGTGGTCAGGCGATGGAATGGGCACGATGGAGGCGCGTCCTGAAACTGGCGGTGACGACCTGCGATATGGAGTACGTCGCCGCAGTTTCGAACGGATAGGCGCCAGATCGGCGAACGCAAAAAGAGGCGGCACGGGCGGCCGCCCCGGACGAGTTGCGTGACGAAGTCGTTCAGTCGGCCCGCTTCACCGCCATGATCGACTTGTTGAGGCCCGCGACCTTCTCCATTCGGATGTCGGCATCGGGGAAGAATTCGCGCATCATGCGCCGGTCGAGGAGGCGAACCTCGCGCACATTGTCCCAGGCTTCCTCCGCGGTCTTGGCGCGCGGGAAGAAGCCGATGTTGAACCGCCGCATCAGCCCCGCGCGCACCGCGAGGGGGAGATACTGGAAGCCGACGACGCGGAAATGGGGCTCCAGCGGGAACCAGTAATTCGGCGTCTGGACGTAATAGTTGCGGCCGAGCCGGCGGACATTGTCGGCGAACGCCTTCATCTTGTCGCGCTCGCCCACATGCTCGATGACCGAGTTGGAATGGACGATGTCGAACTGGCGGCCGGCGAAGAGATCGGGCGCGCACCCGTCACCGAGAATATTGGTGAACTGGGCGCCCACCGCGTCCGGCGCTTCCTCGTTGTTGACCATGGTGATCGACACCCGGTCCCCGAGGCTCTTCAGGTAGTCGGCGCCGATGACCCAATAGGATTCGGTGCCGCCGAGATCGAGGATGTCGGCCCGGCCGGTCCTCGCAACGGAGGCTTCGATGAGTTCGCGCACATGGGCGAAGCGCTTCGACCGGAAGCCGCGTTCGAGGCTTTTCGGGTCGCTCATGGGGTCGGGCTTGGACCAGCTTGCGGGATCGTTGAGCGTCGTCGTCGACATGCGCATATCCGTTCGTGAGCATTCGTCTCGACGACTGGAATAGCGGTTCTGTCCTAAGCCTTCCGAAATGAAGAGGGTTGACGACCCGTTGAGGCTCGCCCGCGATCTCCCGCCGGTCCGGTCGCGGATGCGAAAAGGGCCGCCGGTGTCGACCGGCGGCCCTTTGAAGGAAGCATTCGAAAGAAGCGCCGCGCGGGCGCCCTCGATCAGCGCTTGGAGAACTGGAAGGAGCGACGGGCCTTCGCGCGGCCGTACTTCTTACGCTCGACCACACGGCTGTCGCGGGTCAGGAAGCCGCCCTTCTTGAGGACCGGACGCAGGCCCGGCTCGTAGAAGGTGAGGGCGCGGGAAATGCCGTGGCGAACCGCACCGGCCTGACCCGAGAGACCGCCGCCGGCGACCGTGGCGATGATGTCGAACTGGCCATCGCGATCGGCCGCGACGATCGGCTGACGAAGCACCATCTGCAGGACCGGACGGGCGAAATAGGCCGAGAAGTCCTTGTCGTTGATGATGATCTTGCCGGTGCCGGGCTTCACCCAGACGCGGGCGACCGCATCCTTGCGCTTGCCGGTCGCATAGGCGCGGCCGTAGGCGTCGAGCTTCTGGACATGAACCGGCGCGTCGGACTGGAGGCCCGTTTCGGCCGAGCCGAGTTCTTCGAGAGAGGAGAGCTGGGACATGGGTCTTAAGCGGCCTTCGCGTTCTTGGAGTTCATCGCCTTGACGTCGAGGGTCGTCGGCTGCTGAGCCTCATGCGGATGTTCGGCGCCGGCATAGACGCGCAGGTTCTTGAGTTGGCGACGGCCGAGCGGGCCGCGCGGGAGCATGCGCTCGACGGCCTTTTCGAGGACGCGCTCGGGGAAGCGGCCTTCCATGATCTCGCGCGCCTTGCGCTCCTTGATGCCGCCCGGATAGCCGGTGTGCCAGTAATAGGTCTTGTTCCAGAACTTCTTGCCCGTGAACACGGCCTTTTCGGCATTGACGATGATGATGTTGTCGCCATCGTCCACGTGCGGGGTGAAGGTGGCCTTGTGCTTGCCGCGGAGGCGGAGCGCGACGAGGGAAGCGAGACGGCCGACGACGAGGCCTTCGGCATCGATCAGAATCCACTTCTTCTCGATCGTCTCGACCTTCTGGATGAAAGTCTTCATGGGGTGATCCCGGTGCTTGGAATTGCGGTCGGCGCCGGCATGATCGCGCGCCATACAAAAAAGAGCGGGCCATCGACCCGCGCTTCATGACGGTCGCACTACGGGCTCAGAGACGCCCTGTCAAGCTCAAATGGAAATGACTGGCGTGCCGAAGAACCCATATCTGCGCGGTTCGCGCCGCATTGGTATTTGGATACCGCATCGATCCGAGGCGGTTCCGGCTTGTCTGTCAGACCGGCGGGGCGGCGCAACGAATTGGGCCGAACCTGCTTGCCCTCCGCCTCTCGGACCGTCGGCTTCCGGTGCGGGCGCGCGGGCGTGCCTGCATCCCCGATCAGGTCTGGGGGATCGAATAGGTCGCGGTCGCGTGGGCGACCGCTTCGCCATCGGCCTCGCTGAGGATCGAGATCTCGGTCACTGCGAGGCGCTTGCCGAGTTTCAGGACGGACCCCTTGCCGAGGAGGGCGCCGGGCTGGGGCTTGCGCAGGAAGTTGATGTTGAGATTGGTGGTGACCGTCAGGGCTTTCGGTCCGATCTGCGTCAGGATGGCGAGCCACTGGGTCACGTCCGCGATGGCGAAGAGGGTCGGGCCCGATACGGTGCCGCCTGGTCTAAGATGCCGGCTGCCCGCGTCGAGCCTCGCCGTCAGGTGCCCCGGGGAAAGCTCCACGACCGTGTAGCCACCGAGGGATTGTTCGAGTTCGGGAAACTGGTCCGCGAGGAAGGCGTTCATTGCGTCGATGTCATCGATGCCCGGCATTGGCTTGTCTCCCCTTGCGCCCGCTTCGGGCAGCTTTGCCCTGTATCGCCTGCAGAGGGATGGATGACCACCCGGTGCGGCTCTCTCCGGGCCGAGGCCGCTCGTTTGTACGGCGAACCCCGATGGTTATGGCTGGTGACGCTCTGAGGTCGAGGCGCTCGGTCTTGAAAGCGTCGAAGCGCTTCGGCAAGGAACGGCTCATCCGGTCGCAGATGGTTCGCGGCCGGCGAACAGAGCGCCTCGAAACGGAGACTTCCTGCCATGGCCGAGATCGTCGAACTGTCGCCCGAACCGCGCAAGACCGGCCCGGTCGAGGTGCAGGAGGGACCAGGCATCACCCGGCTCGTCCTGTCCAACCCGCCGGCCAACACGCTTTCCATTGAGGTGATGGAGGCTCTGAAGGCGGCCTTCGAGGCTTGCGCCGCCAATCCGGACTGCCGCGTCGTGATTCTCGCGGCGAAGGGCGAGACCTTCTGTGCGGGACACGACCTAAAGGAACTGACCGCGCATCGTTCCGACGAGGACCGGGGCCGTGCCTTCTTCGAGAGGACCATGCGGCTCTGCTCGGATCTCATGCAGACGATCGTGCGCCTGCCCCAGCCGGTGATTGCGGAGGTGGGCGGTTTCGCAACGGCGGCCGGTTGCCAGCTCGTCGCCTCCTGCGACCTCGCGATCGCTTCGGAAGAAGCCCAGTTCCAGACGCCGGGCGTCCATATCGGCCTGTTCTGCTCGACGCCCATGGTCGCGCTTTCGCGCAATGTCGCGCCCAAGCACGCCATGGAGATGCTGTTGACGGGCGAGCGGATCGACGCGCGCACGGCGCGAGAATTCGGTCTGATCAACCGTGTGGTGCCGCCGGAATATCTCGGAACGATCATCGGCAAATACGCAACGACGATCGCCGCCAAATCGCCGCTGACGGTGAGGACCGGCAAGGAGGCCTTCTATCGCCAGCTCGAACTGCCGCTTTCTGAGGCTTACGAGCAGACTGCGCAGGTGATGGTGGAGAACATGCTGGCAAGGGACGCCGAGGAGGGAATCGGTGCCTTCCTGGAAAAGCGCAGTCCCGAATGGACCGGGCAATAGCGGCCGGAAGATCAGACTGCGCAGCCGGTCGACAGGCGTAACCGCCCGAACGACCAGCCGGCGGAATCAGGGCAGGGCGGTTCGCATCCTTGCGAACGCCCCGCCTCACGCTTTTCACTCCACTGGCGGCTCGCCCGCGACCATGTCCGGCTGCTTGCCGTAGGACAGTTCGCGCTTCAGCGAGGCATCCATCCGCCGCTGGCGCGACCGGGGTTCCAGCGTCTGGACTTCTCCCGTCTCGAGCGCGCGTTGGATGGCTTCCAGAACGCGCACGTCGAGGACGCCTTCCTCGCCGTTCGGCTCGGGCTCGCGATCGTTGAGGATGCAGTCGGAGAAATAGTCCGTCTCTCCGGCGAACTGATCGGTGACGGCCGCCTTCCGCGTCTCGCTTTCACCGGCTGCCGTCTCGATCTCATAGGTGATCGCAAGGTCCGGTGAGAACCCGAACGCGGGATCGGCGCGAATGGAGCCTTCCGATCCGATGAGGTGGAAAGTGTCGGCGCCGGCGCCCGAATAGCAGACGGTGAAGCTCGCCTGCCGGCCTTCGGTAAAGGTCAGCGTCACCGAGACGATATCCTCGCAATCGAGACCGCGCTCCGTCCGCGTCCCCGTCGCCGAGACCGCGATGGGTTCGGCCTCGAACAGATTGCGCACGGCGTTCAGCGGATAATTGCCCATATCGGGAACCGGGCCGCCCCAATAGCCGGATTTCGCCCTGTAGTTCGTCGCTCTCACCCGCTGGGAGAAGGTCGAGGTGAAGAAGCGCGGCTTGCCGATCTCGCCCTTGCGAACCGCCTCCACCATCGAGATCGTGCCAGGCTCGCAATGGAGACGATAGGCGATCATGAGCTTGGCGCCCGATGCTTTGGCCGCGGCCTCGATGGCTTCCGCGTCCTTAAGGCTTGTCGCCATCGGTTTTTCCAGAAGCACGTGGATGCCGGCCTTCAGGGCCGGCTCGGCGAATTTGCGATGCTGGTCGTTCGGTAGGCCGATATAGATCGCGTCGATCGTCCCGCTCTTCAGGAGTTCGTCATACTGCTCGTAGGTGTAGGTTTCGAGCCCGTAATCCTTGCCGAGCCGATCGTTCTTCTCGGGCGTTCCGGAAACGAGGGCGGTCAGGATCGAGTTCGATGTCTGGGCGACACCGGGCATGAAGGCGCATTGCGAGATCCAGCCGGCGCCGACGACGCCGTATCTGATCTTGCCTTCCAAACTGGGCATGGGACAACTCCGTGAATGTCTGGCCGCCTCGGAGTGGGCGGGCATTGCCTGCGATGGTAGTGCGCGGGGCCGCGCTTTGAACCACCCGGCAGGCAAGCTTGGCGTGCGACATCCACGCCGGTCCTGTCCAAGCCCGGCCTCGTGGGTTAGGGATGGCGGATTGGGACAAGACGGGGAGAGACCGACGATGAGCGAGCAGAGCTTCGAGACCAAGGCGATCCATGCCGGTGCGAAAGCCGATCCGACGACGGGCGCACGGGTGACACCGATCTATCAGACGACATCCTACCAGTTCGACAGCGTCGACCATGCCGCCTCGCTGTTCGGCCTTCAGGCCTTCGGCAACATCTATACGCGCATCATGAACCCCACGCAGGAGGTGCTCGAGCAGCGCGTCGCCGCGCTCGAAGGCGGCGCTGCGGCCCTCGCGGTCGCCTCCGGTCACGCGGCCCAGCTTCTGGTCTTCCACACGATCATGTCGCCGGGCGACGAATTCGTGGCCGCTCGCCAGCTTTACGGCGGCTCCATCAACCAGTTCGGCCACTCGTTCAAGAGTTTCGACTGGCGCGTGAAGTGGGCGGACATCACGGATCTGTCGACATTCGAGGCGGCGATCACCGATCGCACCAAGGCGATCTTCATCGAATCGATCGCCAATCCCGGCGGCGTCGTCACGGATATCGCGGGCATCGCGGAGATCGCGAGGAAGCACGGCCTTCCGCTCATCGTCGACAATACGATGGCGACCCCCTATCTGTGCCGTCCGCTCGAACACGGCGCCAATATCGTGGTCCACTCCCTGACCAAATTCATCGGCGGCCACGGCAATTCGATGGGCGGCATCATCGTCGATGGCGGCAATTTCGACTGGTCGGCCTCGGGGCGGTATCCGATGCTGTCCGCGGAAAGGCCCGAATATGCCGGCGTGAAGATCCACGAGACCTTCGGCGGCATGTCCTTCGCGATCGCTGCACGGGTCCTCGGTCTTCGCGATCTCGGGCCGGCCATCTCGCCGTTCAACGCCTTCATGATCCTCCAGGGCATCGAGACCCTGCCGCTGCGCATGCAGCGCCACTGCGAGAACGCCGTGAAGGTGGCCGAGCACCTGAAGTCTCACGACAAGGTTTCCTGGGTCTCTTATGGCGGTCTGAAAGGCGATCCGAGCCACGAGAACATGAAGCGCTACGCTCCGAACGGAGCCGGCGCGGTTCTCACCTTCGGCGTCAAGGGCGGCTACCAATCCGGCGTCACTTTCGTCGAGAGCCTGAAGCTGTTCTCGCACCTCGCCAATATCGGCGATACGCGCTCGCTCGTCATCCACCCGGCCTCCACGACGCACAAGCAGTTGGGGGAGGAGCAGAGGAAGTCCGCCGGAGCCGGCGAGGACGTGGTTCGGCTGTCGGTCGGGATCGAGGCGATCGACGATATCCTCGCCGATCTCGATCAGGCCCTGGCGGCGTTCTGATCCGCCTTACTCGGCCTTGCCTATCGCCTACGAAAAAGCCCGGCCTGAACCGGGCTTTTTCTCGTCTGATGCGATCCGACGGAACGGTTACTTGTCGTCCATCTTGCGGAACGCGTCGAGGGTGTTCTCGTCGGGTTCCCGCTTGACCCCGGCCTGGGCCTTGCGCTCGTTGTGCTGCGCGATCTGGTCCTTGGCCTGAAGCTTGTTGTCGCCCATCCGGTCGGATGCAATCTGATCCTCGCTGAGGATATCCGGATCGATCGTACCGGCCGGCTTGTCGCCGCCCTTGGGAGCGGTGTCGTCTCGTTCAGCCATGTTTCAATGTCCTTCGCGGTTCGGGTCTCGGACGGCTCAGCGCTCGATCTCGATCATGATCTCGTTGCGCTTCATGAAACCGGGCGTCCAGGGCGGGTTGTAGAAGGCGTATTCCGGATCGCCCTTCTGGGTCAGGTTGTTGTCCGCGATGTAATTGTAGAGGGTCATCAGCTTCTTGGATGCGAGCGTCGCGCTGAAGTTTCCGCTGAACTGCACCGAGACGACGCGGCGCGCTGCGACTTCCTTCAAGGCGACATCGCCCTGCTCCGGTGACGGAAGGGTCGCCATCGTGTGCTTCTTCGGCATGACGAAGCGAATGGCCCAGCCCTTCGTGTGACCATCGGAGTCGGCGAGCTGCTGGAGCACCGGCACCGTCATCTTGATCGACTTGCCGCCGCGATTCTTGGCCGCGATGTAGTCGTAGAGGGTGTCGAAGCCAGCCCTGCGGGCCTTTTCGTGATATCCGCTCTTCACCGTCTCCGCGATGATCATCGACTCGTAGTCGCGGATCTCGATGTCACCATCCTCGCGAACGACGTCGTAACCGGGTTCCTCGGTGCTTTCCTGGATCTTCTTGGTGATGTAGTAGGCCGCGCCGACCGCCGCGATGGCACCACCTGCGATGAGGAGAGCGGTCAGTTCCCGGTCGTGATCGCGGGCGCTATTGCGCAGCTTGTCGATCCCGCGCTGGCTCTGCATGCCGCGCTTGAAGCTCGTCGCCCTGGGCAGACGCAGGTCGGGCATGGAGGATGCCAGCGAGGCAAGGGCGCCGCGCGCCGAATCGTAACCGTCCTCCGTCGTGTCGCGGAGAGCCCTCAGCTGGCGCTTGGCATCGGACTTCGACGGCGTATGCCAGCCGGTCAGGAAGCTCGGCAGATAGCTGCCATAGGCCGGTTCGTTGTAGAACGGGGTCGCGCGCGCGACCGCATGGCGAACACGCTCGAAGCGCGAGGGCCGGGGGTCGAAGCGATGGGCGAGGTCGTGTTCCAGATCCGCCAGTCGTTCACCAATCGAATGCATGCTGTCGGACAATCCGTCCATAATTGAACGATCGCGGCTCATCTCGTACTCCTGCTCGGTCTGGTGTCTCTCTGCCGTCCGGCTTCTCTTCAGAAAGCGAACGGCCAATCTCCCACCGCCAACGCCAAGCCTGTGGAGTTGGTTGCGATGCGGAACAAAAACCGCTGCGCTCGTTGGGAAGGCGGGTTCCACGGTCACGTGGTCGCAGCGGCTGATTCACCGTGTTCGGAAAAATATCGCGACCGTCGCAACCTTGCATCACATCGCGCATTGACCGGCATCAGGTTTCTCATGACCTGATACTCCAGCCAAACTCTAAGGCGGCCTCCGAGCCGCCTCTTTTTTTGCCCGTCGTCATCGGCAGGCGCTGCGAACGCGCAATCCACGCGGATCGAGGAAGAGCATCCTCGTTGCCGAGGATGGTCGCCGCGCCGTCTTCTCCCAGTTTGATCGTCGAGGCATCGGCGAATTCGAACCATCCCGATGCCATTACGGAACGCGATGGACGGGAAAACGAGATGACCACGGCCGGCCGCCCCGACTGGTATGACGACCTCGACGGTACGCTCGCCAATGCGCTGCGGGAAATGGCGAGCGCGGTCGATGAGCGAGAGCACGGGTTCAGGACCTTCTCGCTCGCGACGCTTGCCGAGGATGGATCACCGCGGTCCCGGGTCGTCGTATTGCGCGAGGTGGAGGAGGGCGCCTGGCGGCTTCGCTTCAACTCCGATCTTCGCTCCGCCAAGATCGGCGAACTCGAACGGGAAGGCCGCGTCGCTCTCCTGTTCCACGACAAGGATTTGAAGCTTCAGCTGCGCCTTCGCGGCCGGGCGACGGTCCACGCGATCGGGGATGCCGGGCAGGGCGGTGCGCCGGTTGCCGCCCGGGCCTTCACCGATGCCAATTCGATGAGCCGCGTCTGCTACAGGGTGCGCCCCGGTCCCGGCACGCGGCTCGACGAGCCGGGCGGATACGATCACGCCGACGTCGCCAGCACCGAGGACGGCGATCCCGATGCGGATCCGGGGGCGCCGAATTTCGCCGCGATCACCGTCGACTGCGAGGAGATCGAGGTTCTCTACCTCGCCCGGGAGGGCCATCGCCGTTCACGTTTCCGGCGCGGTCCGGATGCGCAAGTCGAAGGCGAATGGCTGACCCCCTGAGCCAGCCCGCCCGTCTGGGCCGAAGACCCGTCTACTGCGCGTCTCCGCCGGCCATGGCGGCAAAGCCCCGTTCGAGATCGGCCTGGAGATCCCCGACGTTTTCGAGGCCGATCTGGAGCCGAAGAAGCGAGCCTCTGTCGGGACCCTTCGCGATGGTGCGGTCCGAGAGATCCACGAGCACGGCAAGGCTTTCGTGCCCGCCCCAGGAATAGCCGAGACCGAAGATCTCGAGGGCGTCGAGGAAGCGTCTCGCCGCGTCGCGGTCGCCGTCGACGACCACGCCGAAAAGCCCCGTCGACCCCGAAAACTGGCGTTTGAAGGCCTCATGATCGCTGAACGAGGCGAGCGCCGGGTGGAGGACTTCGAGAACATCCTCGCGGGCTTCCAGCCAATGGGCGAGATCGAGGGCCGCCTGCTGGTGATGGTGCAGGCGCACCGCCATCGTCTTCAAGCCGCGCAGGACGAGGGAGCAGTCGTCCGGTGCCGCATTGATGCCGAGCGCCGTCTGCATCTTCAGAAGCTTGCCCCAGCTGGCCTCGTTCGCCGAGACCGAGCCCATCAGAAGGTCCGAATGTCCGCCCGGATACTTGGTGAGCGCGTGGATCGAGAGGTCGACCCCGTGGTCGAGCGGGCGGAAGAAGAGCGGCGTCGCCCAGGTGTTGTCGAGCATGGTGACCGCACCGCCCGCATGCGCCGCATCGCAGATCGCGCGGACATCCTGGATCTCGAACGTGTTGGAGGCAGGCGTTTCGAGGAAGACAACGCTGGTTTCCGGGCGCATGAGGCCGGCAATGTCCGATCCGATATGCGGATCGTAATATTCGACGGTCACGCCCATGCGCTTCAGCACCTGATGGCAGAAGCGCCGGGTCGGCGCATAGACCGAGTCGACGACGAGCACGTGATCGCCGGCCGAGGCGAAGGCGAGAAGCGGCAGCGTCACCGCGGCGAGCCCCGATGGAACGAGGGCCGTGCCATATGCGCCTTCGAGGTCGCTCAGGGCATCCTCGAGGACACGCGTCGTCGGCGTACCGGCAAGACCATAGCTGTATCTCAGCGACTGGCGATCCTCCATCGCCGCGGTCGATTCGAACAGGACCGTCGAGCCGCGCACGATCGGCGGATTGACGAAACCGTGCATGGTCATCGGGTCGTAGGGCGGATGGGCCAGCCGCGTCTCGACGCCGCGTTTCGGTTTGTTCGGATTGTTCTTATGGCTCAAGAAATGGACCCCGGGTCTTCTTCGTTAACGCTTCCCACCATTTTGATGAGGAAACGCCTTCCGGAATTTATGCACAAGGTTGACCTGCACAAAAATTTATCATGACATAGCGACCGGACGAGAAGCGAAACGGGTTGGTGCCGCGCGCCGCCGTCCGCATCGAATTGCGAGAGCCCATCCATAGGGGTTCGCGGGTCGATCTTCCAGAAATACGATAACAAGAACCGTGTAGGGGAAGTGTATATGTCGCTCAAATTCCTGACCGCCGCCCTCGGACTCTCCGTCGCCACCCTCGTCGCGAGCGGTGCAGCGGCGCAGACGGCCCAGACGGTGAAGGATCGAGGCACGCTGCGCTGTGGCGTCAACACCGGTCTGCCGGGCTTCGCATCGCAGAACGATCAGGGCGAATGGCAGGGTCTGGACGTCGATTACTGCCGCGCCGTCGCGACCGCCGTCCTCGGCGATCCGAGCAAGGTCACCTTCTCGCCCCTGTCGGCCGTCCAGCGTTTCCCGGCCCTCCAGAACAACGAGATCGATCTCCTCGCCCGTAACACCACCTGGACGATGGATCGCGACACCGCGCTCGGTCTCGATTTCGTCGGCGTGAACTACTACGACGGCCAGGGCTTCATGGTGAAGAACGACCTCGGCGTCAGCTCGGCGCTGGAACTGTCGGGCGCGACGATCTGCGTTCAGTCCGGCACGACGACCGAGCTGAACCTCGCCGACTACTTCAAGACCAACAACATGGAATACAATCCGGTCGTCATCGAGTCCCAGTCCGACGTGAACTCGGCCTATGATTCGGGACGTTGCGACGTTCTGACGACCGACGCATCCGGCCTTGCCGCCTCGCGTCTGGAGATGGCCAATCCGGACGACCACACCATCCTGCCCGAGATCATCTCGAAGGAACCCCTCGGACCTGCCGTGCGCCAGGGTGACGACTCCTGGGCGAACATCGTCCGCTGGACCCACTACGCCCTGCTCAATGCCGAGGAACTCGGCGTGAACCAGGACAATGTGGAAGAGATGAAGAACTCTGAGAACCCGGATATCCGCCGTCTCCTGGGCGAGGATGCCAATTTCGGCGAGGCGCTCGGCCTTCCGAAGGACTGGGCCGCCCAGGTCATCACCGCGGTCGGCAATTACGGCGAGATCTTCGAGCGCAATATCGGCGTGAACACGCCGCTGAAGATCCAGCGCGGCCAGAATGCGCTGTGGACCGAGGGCGGTCTGCAGTACGGCATGCCGATCCGCTGAGATTAGTGCGGCGCGGCCGCGGCGACGGACGGGCACCTTCGTCGGCCGCGGCCCCTGACTTCGAAGACGACGGATCGGCGCACCGCGCCGGTCCGTTCCTGACACCAAAAAAGCGACAAGAAGCCCTTACCCCAAGAGGTTTGAATGGCCGTCGACACTTCTGGCGCCTGACAGGGACGTTCCGCGTCCTCGTCCTCCGGACTGCTGACCGATCCGAAAATCCGATCCATCGCGATCCAGACGACGATGATCGTCGGTCTCGTGCTGTTCGCCTGGTGGCTGATCGACAACACGGCTCGCAACCTCGCCCAGGCCAATATCGCATCCGGGTTCGGATTCCTGACCAACCGGGCCGGCTTCGACATCGGACAGACGCCGATCGCCTATTCGAACGCCTCGACCTATGGCCGGGCGCTTCTCGTCGGCCTCGTCAACACGCTCCTCGTCGCGGGTGCCGGCATCGTCTTCGCGACCATCGTCGGGTTCATCATCGGCATCGGACGCCTGTCGCAGAACTTTCTCGTCCGGCTTCTCTCCACCGTCTACGTGGAGATCTTCCGCAACATTCCGCCGCTCCTGGTCATCCTCTTCTGGTATTTCGGCGTCATCTCGGTTCTCGACGGCCCGCGCGGCGTCGAGGAGAATCCCTTCGGCTTCTACCTCACCAATCGCGGTCTCCAGACGCCGACCCTGATCTTCGGCGCGCTGGCCTGGGCGAGCCTCGCCGCCTTCGCGGTCGGTATCGTCGCAGCGGTCTGGCTCGCAAAGCGCAACAAGGCCCACCAGTCGAAGACCGGCGTTCGCAAGCCGATCCTGTGGAGCGTTCTGGCCCTCGTTCTCGGCCTGCCGCTCGCCGTCTTCGTCCTGACGGGCCTTCCGGCGACCGTCGAGGTTCCGACGCCCTCTCGGTTCAATCTTCAGGGCGGGTTCCAGATCCGGCCCGAATTCGTCGCCCTCTTCCTGGCGCTCTCGCTCTACACGGCGGCCTTCATCGCCGAGATCGTGCGGGCGGGCATCCTGTCGGTCTCACGCGGGCAGACGGAGGCCGCCTCGGCGCTCGGTCTGCGCCGGGGCAAGATCCTGCGGCTCGTCGTCGTCCCGCAGGCCTTCCGCGTCATCATCCCGCCGCTCACGAGCCAGTATCTGAACCTCATCAAGAACTCGTCCCTCGGCCTTGCGATCGGCTATCCCGAACTCTTCGCGATCGGCACGACGGTTCTCAACCAGTCGGGCCAGTCGATCGAGATCATCGTGATCAGCATGGGGGTCTATCTCACCATCAGCATCGTCGTGTCGCTCTTCATGAACTGGTTCAATACGAAAATGGCCCTGGCGGAGCGGTAGGAGCGGACAGATGCAAGAGCACAGCAGCGCCTTCGTCGCGACGCGGGAACTCCCGCAGCTCGCACCGCCCCGCAAGAACGACGGCCCACTTGCCGTCGTGCGGACCAACCTATTCTCGACGCCCCTCGACACGGTGCTGACGCTCGCCTGCGCGGCGTTCCTTATCTGGGTCGCGGTCAAGCTCGTCGATTTCGTCTGGGTGAGCGCCGTCTTCGTCGGCGACAATCGCGAAGCCTGCCTCGTGGAGGGCGGGGGCCATGGCGGCGCCTGCTGGGCGTTCGTCGAGGCCAAGTTCGGGCAGTTCGTCTACGGCACCTACCCGCTCGAGCAGCGCTGGCGGGTGGATGCGATCTTCCTTGCCCTCGCGGCGCTCATCGCAGCCCTCGTGGTTCCGAACATGCCCTACAAGCGGATCAACGCCGTTCTTCTCTTCGCGGTCTTCCCGATCGTCTCGCTCGTTCTTCTCACCGGCGGCGAATTCGACCTGCCGGGCGGCACGATCGCGCTCGCCCTCATCCTCGCTGCGGCCGTCACCCTGAGCGGCGTCGGGTCGTCGCCGCGCGTCGGGTTTTCGCGGCTCGACATGCGGGCCGCGATCTGGCTCGCCCTTGCGGCCTTCGCCCTCGCGCTTCTCGCGATCGTCGTCGATCTCGGCTCGGTCAGGGTGCTGGTCTTCGATTTCAGCATCCTGACGCTCCTCTCCGCGCTCGCCGCCCTCGCATCGATCGCGCTCGCCATCGCGGCAGGGCTCAGAGCGGGGTCCGGCGGCGTTGTCGCGCTGTTCACGCCGCTCGTCTTCGCTCTCCTCTTTGTCGTCGCGCTGAGTGGCGATTTCGGCCTCTCCCATGTCCCGACCAATCGGTGGGGCGGGCTGATGCTGACCCTCGTGGTCGCCTTCTCGGTCATCGCGGCCTCGCTTCCGCTCGGCATCCTGCTCGCGCTCGGCCGCCGCTCGCACATGCCGGCCATCCGACTGTTCTGCATCATCTTCATCGAGTTCTGGCGCGGCGTTCCGCTGATCACCGTGCTCTTCATGGCGACCTTCATGCTGCCGCTGTTCATGCCGGACGGCGTGAACTTCAACTCGCTGCTGCGCGTCGTCGTCGGGTTCTCGATGTTCGCGGGTGCCTACATGGCCGAGGTGATCCGCGGCGGTCTGCAGGCGATTCCGCGAGGGCAGTACGAGGGCGCCGATGCCATGGCGCTGTCCTACTGGCAGAAGATGCGTCTCATCATCCTGCCGCAGGCGCTGAAGATCGTGATCCCGGGCATCGTCAACACCTTCATCGGCGTCTTCAAGGACACGTCGCTGGTCTACATCATCGGTCTCGCCGATCTCCTCGGCACCGTGAAGCGGGGCTTTGCGGACCCCAACTGGATCACGCCGACGACGCCCGCCACGGGCCTGCTCTTCGCCGCCTGCATCTATTGGGTCTTCTGCTTCGGCATGTCCCGCTATTCGATCTTCGTCGAGCGCCGCCTCGACACCGGACACAAACGATAAGGACGTCTCTCCATGTCCCATACCCAGGAACAGGCACCGGTAACGCCCGCTGCGCCCCGTATCTCCGAAGAGGTCGCGGTCGAGATGGATCACGTCAACAAGTGGTATGGCGAGTTCCACGTGCTGCGCGACATCAATCTGACGGTCCAGAAGGGCGAGCGGATCGTCATCTGCGGGCCCTCGGGGTCCGGCAAGTCGACCATGATCCGGTGCATCAACCGGCTGGAAGAGCATCAGAAGGGCCGGATCGTCGTCGACGGGATCGAACTCACGGGTGATCTGAAGAAGATCGACGAGGTGCGCCGCGAGGTCGGCATGGTGTTCCAGCACTTCAACCTGTTCCCGCACCTGACCATTCTCGAAAACTGCACGCTCGCGCCGATCTGGGTCCGCAAGATGCCCAAGAAGAAGGCCGAGGAGATCGCGATGCACTATCTCGAGCGGGTCAAGATTCCGGAACAGGCGAACAAGTATCCCGGCCAGCTCTCCGGCGGTCAGCAGCAGCGCGTCGCCATCGCGCGCTCGCTCTGCATGAACCCGCGCATCATGCTGTTCGACGAGCCGACCTCGGCGCTCGATCCGGAGATGATCAAGGAAGTCCTCGACGTCATGGTGGGTCTCGCCGAAGAGGGCATGACCATGCTCTGCGTGACCCACGAGATGGGTTTTGCCCGGCAGGTGGCCAACCGCGTGATCTTCATGGATCGCGGCCAGGTCGTCGAGCAGAACGAACCGAAGGCGTTCTTCGACAATCCCCAGCACGAACGCACGAAGCTGTTCCTGTCGCAGATCCTTCACTGACGCGCGAAGAAACGCGCCGACATCAGGGAGAGGGCGGGCCGGCGCGGGATGCGGCCCGCGGGGCCGTCGTGCGCGGGGCGCTCGTCCGTGCGGCCCATCCCATGTGCGATGATCTTCGGTCCCGAGCCGGACCGCGTCCGTGGACCCACGGCGATTGCGGATGCGGCGTCGCCGCCAATTCGAAGAAGCTCCACCGGATCTCAGCCGTCAGCCAGGTACGGATGAAGATCGATATTGATGCCTGACGATCCCGGAACGAGCGATCACGTTTTACGTTACCGAGGCGTGGGGTTGGAGAGTAGGCTCCGGCGCATATCGGAGGCCATGACTTGGCGAAGAACGACGAGAAGGTGTCCGCCGATAGCCAGGGGTCGGTCACCTCTATCGGCCTTATCGCTCGCCAGACCATCGAAGCGGGACCGCGATGGGCGGTCATCGGGATCTTCTTCATCCTTTTCTTCGGTGGGCTCTACCTGACGGCGAGCTTCGTCCTGCCGGTCATCCTCGCGCTTCTCTTCGCCCTCATCATGAGCCCGATCGTGCGCTTCCTGCGCCGCCGGCTGAAGATCTGGGAGCCGATCTCCGCCTTCGTCCTCGTGATCGGATCGCTGGCCTTCCTGACCTTCGGTTTCTACATGCTGAGCGCTCCGATCGGCCAGATCATCAGTAACGCGCCACGCTACGCCCAGGCGGTTGATCGGGAAATCCGCGAGGTCCAGGGGCGCTTCCAGACCCTGCAGGCGGCTACTCGGGAGATGAGCGGCGAAGGGGGCGAAAGCCGGATGGGACCCAACGAGCTCCCGCCGTCACCATTCGCCCGGCCGTCCAGCGAAGGGCCCCAGGAGGTCGTGGTCCAGAACCCCGGGCTGATCGACAACGCCGCCAGCGCATTGCCGACCGTTCTCGCATCCGTTCTCTTCTCGCTCGTCTTTCTGTTCTTCCTTCTCGCATCGGGGGACATGTTCTACGCCAAACTCGTCCGCCTGATGCCGACCCTCTCCGACAAGAAGAAAGCGCTTCATATCGCCCATGATATCGAGCGGGAGCTGTCGCGCTACTTTCTGACCATCACCGTGATCAACACCGGTCTCGGAATCGCCGTCGGTACCGGCCTCTGGTATGCCGGCATGCCGTCGCCCGTCGTCTTCGGCGCCCTTGCGACCCTTCTCAACTTCATTCCCTATCTCGGATCCCTGTTCGGCATGGCGCTGGTCGGCGTCATCGCGCTTGCCGATTTCGGGAGTCTCGCTGAAGCCTCCGTGCCCGTTCTCATCTATCTCGCCTGCACGACGATCGAGGGCCAGTTCGTGACACCGACGGTCGTCGGACGCAGGCTTCAGATGAATGCCGCTGCCGTGTTTCTCTCGGTCGCCTTCTGGGGGTGGATCTGGGGCGTCGCGGGCATGTTCCTTGCCGTGCCGCTGATGGTCGCGATCAAGGTCTTCGCGACCTATATCGAAAGCCTCGCCGCGTTCGGCGCATTCCTCTCGGGCGAAGAGATCGAGGCCGACGGCTCGTCGGACTGAACGCCCGATCGTCCGATCGAAGGGCCAGACAGCGAAAAACCGGGCCGAAGCCCGGTTTTTCTTGATTCAGAGGTCGTTTCGGGCGGGAGCCCTACAGGACGCCGACGACCATTGCCCCAACAAAGGCGAACGCGGCACATACCATCAGCACATTGAATGAACGAATGCTGTCCATGTGTCTGTCTCCTCTTTCCGCTTGCTTTCGCGACCTGCCGGAACGGCGGTCGCCTTGCGAAGCGCTCTCAGACCGACCTTTGCGCAACGTTGGACGTCACGCACTCCCGATCGGACAAGACTTCAACTTGGTTGATCGGGTGACCGTTAACAAGTGCCTTTCGATGGTGCGCCGCGAAGCGTCACGACATTTTTTAAGGCTCGCACCATCCAACCTTTCGTAAGTCAGGGCTCGCGACCGTTTCGCTCGCGCAGTGCGAATCATACTTTGCCAGCCACGGACCCGGTCCGGCCGGCGATCGTCCGCTCGATGGCCGAGGCGATCGCAAGGGCACGGGCATCGCGGCCGAAACGGGTGATCAGGGATATGCCGAGCGGCAGGCCATCCGTGGTCGAAAGGCCCGGAATGTTGACGACCGGATTGCCGGTGAGCGTCCAGAGCTTCGCGATCGTCGGGTCTCCGGTGGAGCCGAGACCCTTCGGAGGCGGACCGAAGGCGGAAGCCGAGATCAGGCCGTCGACGCTCTCGAAAAGGGCATTGGCAGCCTTGCGGGCGACCCGGGCCGAACGGCGCGCCGCATCGTAGCTGACGGCATCGATCGTCTGGCCGTCCGCGAGAATGCCGCGCACCTTGGCGCCCATGCGGTCGGCCGCGCCATGGAACTCGTGGTGCAGCGCGCGCGCCGCCTCGTAACCCTGAAGAGCGGTATGGCTCTGCCGGCCTTCCTCCAGAGCTGCCGGCTCGCTTACGTCCACGATTCGGGCGCCCTGTCCCTCCAGCAAAGCGACGAGACTTTCGAGGGCCGCCGCCATTTCGGGCTCGATCCGGGTGTCGAGGCTCGTGCGGTAGAAGCCGAGGGTGAGCCCTGAGAGATCGGTCAGCGCGGGCATTGCGAGTTCGCGGCCGGTCAAAAGTGCCGCGAACAGCGCGAGATCGTCCACGGACCGGGCGAACAGGCCCGCCGTGTCGAGGGACCACGAAAAGGTCTTCATGCCGACGGTCGGCAGCAGCCGGAAGCTCGGCTTGAAGCCGGCGATGCCGCAGAACGAGGCCGGCCGGATCACCGAGCCGCCGGTCTGCGAGCCGTAGGCGGCCGCGCAGAAGCCGGCGGCGACGGAGGCGGCCGAGCCGGAGGACGAGCCGCCGGGCGTATGGCCCGGTGCGGCCGGGTTCTGCGTGTCGGTCGGATCGAGGGAGGCGAGCTCGGTCGTCGCCGTCTTGCCCATGATGGTGGCACCCTGAGACCGGGCCATGGCCACGAGCGGTGCATCGAAACGGGGCTGATGACCCTTGTAGAGGGCCGAGCCCATTTCGGTCGGCATATCGGCCGTGTCGAAGATATCCTTCACGCCGACCGATACACCGGCGAGCCCGCCCTGCTGCGCCGGGCGCGGGGACTGGGCCAGATGGACGAAGGCCTTCAGGTCCGCGTCGCCCGCAGAGATGCGCCTCGCCGACTCGGCGATCGCATCCTCGGCCGTGACGGCGCCTGCGTCGATCCCTTCGAGAATGGCACGGACGCTCAGTGTCTCTCGATCCAGAATGGTGGTCGGCATGGGTGATCCTTCGTCAGATGGGAAACGGCGCGGAGCCCTGTCTCGCATGGCGGCACAGGGGAGTGCCAGTGCGAAGTCGGATACCGAAGTCGGAGACCGGCGGCTGGAGACCGGGTGCGCCCAGCGAAGGTGTCCGAGCACCCAGTCGACGGCCTCGCCGATCTCCGTCGTCGTCCTCGTTTCGGCGTCGCACGATCGGCGCTCGATCATGATGACGGGGAGGGCCAGGCCCCGGGCGGCTTCGATCTTGGCGTAGGAGGCCGACCCGCCCGAGTTCCGGCAGACGAGATGGGTGACGCCGAGCGAGGCGAAGAGGTCCCGTTCGGCCCCGGCATCCGCCGCCGGCTTCGCGAACACGATCTCGATCGTGGGTGGAAGAGGGCCGGACGGGGGCTCGATCATCCGCGCGACGGGACGGATGTCGGGTCGCAGCGACAGCGCGGCGAGATGCTGCGATCCGAGCGCGACGAAGGGCCGTGCCCCTCTCGGCAGTGCCATGACAGCCTCGGCTTCCGATCGCCGCCGGATCCAGTGGTCCCCCTCGCGGGGCGACCATTGCGGGCGGGTGAGGCGCAGAAGCGGTATGGAGGTCAGTCGTGCCGCCTGGCGCGCGTTCTCGGAGATGCGGTCGGCGAAGGGGTGCGTCGCATCGACGACGGCCGCGATCGCGTTCGCATGAAGATAGGCGGCAAGACCATCGGCGCCCCCGAACCCGCCCGTTCTGGATACGGTCTGCGGCGGAAGAACCGGATGGCGGGTCCGGCCGGCGAGGGAGAGAACGACGGGACAATGAGGCGCGGCCTCGTGGAGTGCGCGGCCGAGCGCATTGGCCTCGGACGTTCCGCCGAGTATCAGCACCGGAGGCGGGGAAGGCTCATCGGGCATGGGCGACGACATGGCCCGAGCGATCGGTCACGAGAATATCGATGGCGATGGGCGCGCCGCGCAGAAGCTCCCTCGCGCAGATTTGTGCGTTTCGGGCGACCGGCCCGGCGAGATCGAAACCCGCATCCGTGCCGATATCGAGCGCCTCCTTCGCCGTGTTGGCCCCCCTGATCCGCGCGGCGACATCATCCCGACCGGCCTCGGCAGCAAGGCCGGCGAGGAACGCGAAATCCACTTGGCTGCGGCCCGAGTGAAGATCCATCGCGCCCTGGGCGAGCTTGGAGAGCTTGGCGAAACCGCCCGCGATCGTCAGGCGCTCGACCGGGTGGGTGCGCAGATATTTGAGAAGACCGCCCGCGAAATCGCCCATGTCGAGAAAGGCGAGTTCGGGAAGGTCGGGATAGACCGTCCTCGCTGCCGCCTCGCTGGTGGAACCGGTCGGCCCGACGAGATGGCTCAACCCCGCGGCCCGGGCGACATCGACGCCGCGGTGGATGGCGTTGATCCAGGAGGCGCAGGAGAAAGGGTGGACGATGCCGGTCGTCCCGAGGATCGAGAGGCCGCCGAGAATGCCGAGACGCGGGTTCCAGGTCTTTTCCGCCAGCGCCTCGCCGCCGGGAATGGAGATCGTCACCTCGAAATCCGGGGCGAGGGCATGGGCCTCGCAGATCTCTTCGACGACCGAACGGATCATCTGTCTCGGAACGGGATTGATGGCCGGCTCGCCGGGCGGGATCGGCAGACCTTCGCGGGTGACGGTGCCGACCCCTTCGCCGGCCCTGAAGACGAGACCTCTGCCTGCCTGGGCGCGGCCGATCGTGACGACGATCTCCGCGAGATGGGTCACGTCCGGGTCGTCGCCGGCATCCTTCACGATGCTCGCCTCGGCCGTCTCGTTCGTCAGGCGATGCCGGGATAGCGCGAAGGCGGGCTCTTCCCCCTTGGGCAGGCGGATGGAGACGGGGTCGGGAAATTCGCCGGTGAGAAGGCCGTTGAGCGCGGCCTTTGTCGCGGCCGTCGCGCAGGCCCCGGTCGTCCAGCCGCGCCGCAAACCCGTCGCGCCGTCCTTCCGTTTCACTGTCCTGCCGTCATCGCTCATAGCCGACATATATGGGGAAATCGCGGTGCCGAATACGGGTTTCACGCGAAACAGCAGAGCGTGAGGAGACCTCCCGCTTCGACGATCTGCTGAAGCGCGCCGAGCGTATCGCCTGTCTGACCCCCCAGTCGCCGCTCGAGACATCGCCGAAACGCGACAAAGGTCGCGGCGGCAACGACGAGGGCGGTCAGCATCGCAAGGAAGCCGGACGCCGGCCAGGCGAGAACCGCGAAGATCAGCATTCCGAGGCCGGAGGCGAGACGCCCCGTCCGTCTCGATGGACGGCCTGCCCGATCGGCGATGCCGCCGGGCGCGGCCGGAGGCAGACTTGCCCAGAGCCCCGCCATCAGGCCCCGGCCGAGGGCGGCAAGACCGAGAAGGGCGAGGCTCGCAGCGAGCGGGGAGACGGCGACGAGCTGCGCGAGGAAGAGCGTCCGGCCGAGGCAGGACAGAACGAGGGCGAGGGCGCCATAGGTTCCGACCCGGCTGTCCTTCATCACCTCGAGGGCGCGCTCGCGCGGAAGATGGCCGAACAGCCCGTCGGCGACATCGGCAAGCCCATCCTCGTGCAGCGCTCCCGTCACGACGATGGAGACCGCGATCGCCGCAAGAGCGACTGCCTCGACCGAGAGACCGCTCGACGAGAGAGCGAGGAGAACGATCACGGAGGGGAGGATCGCGACGAGCCCCGCAAGTGGGAATGTCCAGGCATCGTCGCCGAGAGGGTGCGAGCCGTCGCCGAATGCGGAAGCCGGCACGGGCAGCCGCGTCAGGAACGAGATGGAGCGCAGGAGGGGGCTGAAAGGCGCGGTCATCGCTTCTCGTCGCAAGCTTTGCGGACCCGTGCAAGCGAAGGAAGACGTTACCAGCGCAGAAGCTTTGAGCCCGCGACGGCACCGAGCGCGACGAGAACGAGGGCTGCGAGCGAGTACCAGGTCGCAACGAAGAGCGGCGAGTCGTTGGTGCAGCGCGCGGCATAGAAGAAGGAGGCGAACCCGGCTGCGGCAAGGCCGCACAACGCGCCCTGGAGCGCCGGTCTCACCGGCGCGCGCTCGTAGGACGCGTAAAGGAAGAGCCCGAGCGGAACGAGCCCGAGAAGCGGCACGACGACCATGCATGTCGCGCCATTCGAGAACGACAGGAGCGAGACCCAGCGATCCGACGGCGTCGCGGAGAGTTCGAACGCCACCGCCAAGACGAGAAGGACGGCCGGAGCGGCAAGCCGAAGCATTCCGCGCCCGCTACCGGTGGGTGATGCGAGGTCCCGGACCGCACTGAGGGCGAAGACGGCGACAAGGGCCGAGAGAACGAATTTGAAGACGAACCAGACGGAACCGAGGGCCGACATGAAATCGGGACGGATGCCGAGGGTTGCGAAGAGTGCGAGGCCCGCCGCCATCGCCGCGCCCGCCGCCATCCAGCGCCAGCTTGTGACCGATATCGCCGGGTTCCTCGCTCCGTCCGCGCTGAGCCGTGCGATGAGATCCTCCGTTCTCATGGCTTGCGCTCCCGAAGCTCCGCCAGCGCCTTCAGACCGCGATGGAACGCGATGCGAACCGCGCCCGGCGTGATCTTCAGTTTCGCGGCGGTCTCGTCGATCGAGTGACCATCGATCGAGATCGCGGTCACCACCTCGCGCGAGCGGCCGTCGAGCGCGTCGACGGACCGGCGCATGTCGGATTCGCGCAGGCCGGACTCGTCAGGAAGCACGGCCATCGTGTTCGCATGATCGGAGATATCGACTTCGATGCGCCGCCCATGCTTTCGGAATGCATCGATCGCCTTGTAGCGGGCGATGGCGAAGAGCCACGGCTCCACCGGCTCGTCCGTCTTCCACGTATGGCGCTTGGCGTGGACCGCCATGAGTATCTCCTGCACCAGATCCTCGGCGTCGAAGCCCGGCAGTCCCGGCGGGAGCCTGGACCTGCAAAAACCGCGCAGGGACGCCGCAGCCCGTTCCAGGAAGCGGCGATAGTCGTCCTCGTTTCCGGCAAGGGCCGAACGGAAGAGTTGAGCGAGATCGCCGCGACCCGGCTTTTCGCCGGACTTCATCTGTCTGAATTCGCCGAGCGGTCGAGCATCGTTACATCGCTGGTGTCTGATCTTGCCGCACCCTCGGCGGTTCGCCGGCCGGCTTCACGCCCGCCTGATGAGCGCAAACATAAGGCCGAACCTAGGGCTTTGAAGGGCAAAGCCGCGTGCCCGGCCGGTCGATCGAACCAGCCGGGCACGCGGCCCCGATCAGGCTGCGTAGACGACGAGCAGATCCTTCGCGTCGATCTGCGAGCCGGCGGAGACGTGGACTTCCTCGATCCGGCCGTCGCGTTCGGCATGGATCGCGGTTTCCATCTTCATGGCCTCGATCGAGACGAGCACGTCGCCCTTCTTCACCGTCTGTCCCTTGGCGACCGCGAGGGTCGAGATGACGCCCGGCATCGGCGCGCTCACATGGTTCTCGTTGGCGGGATCGGCCTTCGGGCGCGAGGCGCCGCCGGTCGCGCCATGGGCCCTGTCGGGCACCTTCACGCGGCGAGGCTGGCCGTTCAGTTCGAAGAAGACCGTGCGATCGCCCTTCTCGTCGGTCTCGCCGAAGCCGAGGCAGCGGATGACGAGCGTCTTGCCCTTCTCGATGTCGACCAGAATCTCCTCGTCCTGACCGATGCCGTAGAAGTAGGAGGGCGTCGGCAGCATCGAGACCGGACCGTAGTTCTCGATGGTCCTGGCAAATTCGAAGAAGACCTTCGGATACATCAGATAGGACGCGAATTCCTGATCGGTGACGGATCGCGCGAGCTTCTCCTCGATCGCCTTGCGCTCCGCGTCGAGATCGGCGTCGGGCAGCAGCGAGCCGGGCCGGGCGGTCGAGGGCTCCTCGCCCTTCAGAACCTTCTTCTGCAGGTCCTTCGGCCAGCCCTGCGGCGGCTGGCCGAGATCGCCGCGCATCATGGCGACCACCGAGTCCGGGAAGGAGATGTCCTTGCCGGACATGACGTCGGCAACGCCGAGTTCCTGGCTGACCATCATCAGCGCCATGTCGCCGACCACCTTGGAGGAGGGGGTCACCTTCACGATGTCGCCGAACATCTGGTTCACGTCGGCATAGGTCTGGGCGACCTCGTGCCAGCGCGTCTCGAGGCCGAGCGACCGGGCCTGTTCCTTGAGGTTGGTGAACTGGCCGCCCGGCATCTCGTGCAGGTAGACTTCCGAGGCCGGGCCCTTCAGGTCGCTTTCGAAAGCGGCGTACTGGTTTCGCACCGCCTCCCAATAGAACGAGATGCGGCGGATCGCCTCGGCGTCGAGGCCGGGGTCGCGGTCGGAATGCTTGAGGGCCTCCACGATGGAGCCGAGGCAGGGCTGCGAGGTGTTGCCGGACAGCGCATCCATCGCCGCATCCACCACGTCGACGCCGCTCTCGATCGCGGCGAGAACGGTGGCCGAGGCGATGCCCGAGGTGTCGTGGGTGTGGTAGTGGATCGGCAGGCCGACCTCTTCCTTCAGCGCCTTGAACAGCACCCGCGCGGCGCCCGGCTTCAGGAGGCCGGCCATGTCCTTCACGCCGAGGATGTGAGCGCCCGCGTCGCGGACCTCCTTGGCGTTCTGGACGTAGTATTTGAGATCGTATTTGGCGCGGTTGGGATCGAAGATGTCGCCGGTATAGCAGACGACGCCCTCGCAGATCTTGCCCGATTCGATGACCGCATCCATCGAGACGCGCATGTTCTCGACCCAGTTCAGGCAGTCGAACACGCGGAAGACGTCGACACCGCCCTTGGCGGCCTCCTGAACGAAACGACGGACGACGTTGTCGGGATAGTTGGTGTAGCCGACGCCGTTCGAGCCGCGCAGCAGCATCTGGAGAAGGATGTTCGGCGCCTTCTCGCGAACCTTCGCCAGCCTCTCCCACGGGTCCTCGGTGAGAAAGCGCATGGAGACGTCGAAGGTCGCGCCGCCCCAGCATTCCAGCGAGAAGAGGTTCGGCAGGCCGCGCGCATAGGCCTCGGCGACCGCGACGATGTCATGGGTGCGCATCCGCGTCGCCAGCAGCGACTGGTGGGCGTCCCGCATGGTCGTATCGGTGACGAAGACCTGCTTCTGGGCGCGCAGCCAGTCGGCGAAGCCCTGGGCGCCCAGCTCCTCGAAGATCTGGCGCGTGCCGTCGACGACCGGCGCGTCGAAGAGCGGGACGACGGGAGCTGCATGGTCGTTCGAAGGCTCCGGCCGTCCCTTGGTCTCGGGATGGCCGTTGACCGTGACGTCGGCGAGATAGGTCAGGAGCTTCGTCGCGCGGTCGCGCCGCTTGGTCTGCTCGAACAGCTCCTTGGTCTGGTCGATGAACTTCGTGGTGTAGGAATTGTCCTGGAATTTCGGATGCGCGATGATCGCTTCGAGGAAGGTCAGGTTCGTCGCGACGCCGCGGATGCGGAACTCCCGCAGGGCGCGGTGCATGCGCTTGATCGCTTCCTCGGCCGTCGGCGCCCAGGCCGTGACCTTTTCCAGAAGCGGGTCGTAGAAGCGGGTGATGACGGCGCCCGAATAGGCCGTGCCGCCGTCGAGGCGGATACCGAAGCCGGTCGCGCCGCGATAGGCCGTGATGCGGCCGTAATCGGGAATGAACTCCTGCTCGGGATCCTCGGTGGTGATGCGGCACTGGAGGGCGTGGCCGTTGAGCTTGATATCCTCCTGGCGGGGGACGCCCGAGGCCGGGTCGCCGATCCGCTCGCCGTCGAGAATGTGGATCTGCGCCTTCACGATGTCGATGCCGGTCACCTCTTCGGTGACGGTGTGCTCGACCTGGATGCGCGGGTTCACCTCGATGAAGTAGAATTCCTGGGTATCGGCATCCATCAGGAACTCGATGGTGCCCGCACCCACGTAATTCGTCGCATCGGCGAGCTTGCGGGCATATCCGGCGAGTTCGCGGCGCTTTTCGTGGTCGAGATAGGGCGCGGGCGCGCGCTCCACGACCTTCTGGTTGCGGCGCTGGATGGAGCAGTCGCGCTCGAACAGGTCGACGACGGTGCCGTGCTTGTCGCCGAGGATCTGCACCTCCACGTGACGCGCCTTCTCGACGAGCTTCTCCAGATAGACCTCGTCCTTGCCGAACGCCGCTTTCGCCTCGCGCTTGCCTTCGGTGACGCCGCGCTCGAGTTCCTCGGCCGACCGGATCACGCGCATGCCGCGTCCGCCGCCGCCCCAGGAAGCCTTCAGCATCAGCGGATAACCGACCGCCTCGGCCATCTCGCGCACCGCGTCCATGTCTGCGGGCAGGGGATCGGTGGCGGGCACCACCGGCACGCCCACCTCGATCGCCAGATTTCGCGCGGCGACCTTGTTGCCGAGCTTCCTCATCGTATCGCCCGAGGGGCCGATGAAGACGAAGCCGTTCTCGGCGCAGGCATCGGCGAATTCCGGGCTCTCGGACAGAAGTCCGTAGCCCGGATGAATGGCGTCCACCTCGGCAAGGCGCGCAACGCGAATCACCTCGTCGATCGACAGATAGCTCTCGACCGGCCCGAGATCCTTTTCCAAATGCGGACCACGACCGATCTGATAGCTCTCGTCCGCCTTGAAGCGGTGGAGGGCCAGCTTGTCTTCCTCGGCCCAGATGGCGACCGTCTTGATGCCGAGCTCGTTGGCGGCGCGGAAGACGCGAATGGCGATTTCGGAACGGTTGGCGACGAGAATCTTGCGGATCGGCACTCGGTTTGCTCCTCGAAAGAGTAGGGTATGAGCGAGGGGACGGAGCCTTCGCGTCGATGGTCCCGAAATCCGAGTTTGCTGCGGCGCAGCGTCCGATGCAACCACGAGTCTGGCCGTGGACCGGTCGACATCCGGCCAGTTACGCGAATATCGGACAATTTCCTACGCGGCGATGGTCGAGCTTTCCTACCCGTCGGGTAGAAATTTGTGCCCCCTCGGCAACGCCCGGGCGAGAACTCTGCCGATGTCGCTTTTCCTCCGGCGGTGTGAATTGCGCCCGGCCGTCATCCGCCCCAGAACGATGTCGAAGCAGCGCCCGGGTCGGGCAGGGAGCGTCCCCTCCGCCAGACCGCGAAGAAGCGCCGCACCATGGAGTATCAGGTCATCATGCGTCTCAATCTCACCGCCTCGCTCGCCGCGATCGTCCTTGCTGGCGCGATGCCCGCAGCCGCCCAGGACGTCTACGCTCCCTACGAGCCCAATCCCGCGCCTCCGGTCGCCGCGGCCTATGATTACGGCGATACCGACTTCGTCTTCGAACTCGGCATCGGCGTCGCCGCGCAGCCGGACTATCTCGGTTCCGACAACTACATGGCCTCCATCTACGGCTTCGGCTCGGTGGAATACCTGAACATTCCGGGCCTCGGTGCCTTCGGTGGCCGCGACGGTCGCGGCTTCTCCATCGGCCCGTCCTTCAACTATGTGGGCGAGCGCGACAGCAACGATCTCGCCGGCATCGACGGTGTGGACGCCACCTACGAGCTCGGTCTTCGCGCCGGCTATGAGTGGGACAATGCGGAAGTCTACGGTGCGCTTCGCTACGGTCTGGGCGGAGCCGAGGGCCTGACCGGCGATATCGGCGCTAACCTCATCGCCCGGCCCACCGATCGGCTTCGCCTGAAGGCCGGTCCCGTCGCGACCTTCGCGGACGCCGATTACAACGATGCCTATTTCTCGGTGAGCCCGCGGGAGTTCGTGAATTCCGGCGGACGGTTCGCGGCCTACGATGCCGGCGGCGGCTTCAACAGCGTCGGCATTCACGGCGAGGCGCGCTACGAGATCTTCACCGACTACTTCGTCAATCTCGACGCGTCCTGGAACCGTCTCGTGGGCGATGCCGGCGACTCCCCGATCGTCAAGGTCGCGGGTGACGACGACCAGTATTACATCGGCCTCGGCGTCTCCAAGCGCTTCTCGCTCGACCTCTTCTGAGGCAGGCAGGCCCCGGGGCGGTTCGAACCGCCTCGGCCGACAGGCAGATCGTTTGAAAGCCTCCGCAACGATGCGGGGGCTTTCTGCATTTCGGTCAGGGAGTCGCAAGACCCACCGAAAGGGAACGATCATGCCATTTCTGACCACCAACGACGATGTCGACCTCTTCTACAACGACTGGGGATCGGGACGACCGATCGTCCTCGTCCACGGCTGGCCGCTGAACGCCGATATGTGGGCCTTCACGGCCAACCAGCTCGTGGAGCGCGGGCATCGGGTCGTCGCCTATGATCGTCGGGGTTTCGGGCGGTCCGAACAGCCAGGTCAAGGCTACGACTACGATACCTTTTCCGACGATCTCGCCAACATCATGGACTTCCTGCAGCTGGAGAACGCGGTTCTCGCCGGCTTCTCGATGGGTGGCGGGGAAGTCGCCCGCTATATGAGCCGCCATCAGCCGAACGGGAAGCGGGTCGCCAAGGCCGCTCTGATCTCCGCCGTCACCCCCTACATGGCGAAGGACGACAGCAATCCCGAAGGCCTCGATCCGGCGACCTTCGAGGGCTTCGTCAAGGAGTTGAACCGGGACAGGCCGGGCTTCCTGTCGGGCTTCGGCAAGATGTTCTACGGGGTGAAGGACGGATCGGACGCCGTCTCGCAAGCCTATCTCGACTGGACGCTGCAGATGGCGATGATGGGATCGCTGCGCGCGACGATCGCCTGCGTGAATGCGTTCGGGACGACGGATTTCCGTGAAGACATGAAGGCGTTCGAGGTACCGACGCTGATCGTCCACGGCACCGGTGACGACATCGTGCCCTTCGAGACCTCGGCCAAAAAAGCGGCGAGCATGATCGCGAACGCCGAACTCAAGGTCTACGAGGGCGAACCGCACGGCCTTCACTATACGAGCCAGCAGAGGCTGGTCGACGACATCGCCGAATTCGCCCGATCCTGATCGCGGGACCCTCCGCTTCGAAAGCTGTCCCCGTCACATGAACGCCCGCCGGATGTCTCCGGCGGGCGTTCTCTCGTGCCAACGGCAAATGGGGCGCGCGCGTCAGGGGACGATCGAATCCACGACGCCGCCATCCACTCTGAGGGCTGCGCCCGAGGTGGCTGATGCCTGCTTGGAACAGGCATAGACCACCATATTGGCGACCTCCTCGACCTCGGCCGGGCGCTGGATGATCGAGGAGGGCCGTTCGGATTTCACGAACCGAATGCCGGCCTCCTCCATCGAAAGCCCTTCCTCCTTGGCCATGTCCTCGAGCATGTCTTCGACGCCCTCGGAGCGCGTGGGGCCGGGCAGGACGGAGTTGACGGTGACGCCCGTTCCCGCCGCGAACTTGGCGAGGCCGCGCGAGATGGAGAGGAGGGCGGTCTTGGTGAAGCCGTAATGGATCATGTCGGCCGGAATGTTCAGCGCGGATTCGGAAGACAGGAACACGATGCGGCCCCAGCCCTTTTCCGTCATCTTCGGCAGAAGCGCCCGGGACAGGCGCACGCCCGACATGACGTTGAGCTGGAAGAAGGTCTCCCAGGTCTCGTCGTCGATCTCGTAGAAGGGCTTGGGGCCGAAGATCCCCACATTGTTGACGAGGATATCCGTCTCACCGACGGCCGAGACCAGCTTCTCCACGCCCGCCGCGTTGGAAAGATCGGCCGCGCTACCCGAGATGTCGGCGCCCGGCGCTGCGCTCAAGGCCCGGCGCACCGCGTCCTCCACCCGTTCGGAGCCGCGCCCGTTGATGACGACCCGGGCGCCCGCCCGCGCCAAACCGACGGCGCTGGCGAAACCAATTCCGACGGTCGAGCCGGTGACGATGGCTGTCTTTCCACTGAGATCGATATGCATGGCGATTTCGTCTGTCCCTGAATTTCGTTCGGTCAAAGGGCCGAACACCGCGAGGCCGCAATGGTTGCGCTCGCAATCGGCGAGAACGGGTTCCGCAGGCGCAGGTTTCAGGATGCGATCGACGCCGTCTCGATGATCGCGACCCCGGCGCGGCGCATGGCCGCGAGGGCCTCGTCCAGCGAACCGTTCGTGTCGATGGCCCGGGTGGCGTCGAGGAGGACATAGGTCTCGAAACCTTCCTCTGCCGCGTCGATCGCCGTCCAGGCCACGCAGAAATCGGTGGCGAGACCGGCGCAGAAGACCCGCTCGAAGCCTCGCTCCTTCAGATAGCCCGCAAGGCCCGTTCTCGTTCTGCGATCGGCCTCGACGAACCCCGAATAGCTGTCGATCGAAGGATTGAATCCCTTGCGCACGACGAGCTCCGCCCGGGGAAGGTCCAGGCCTTCGGCGAACTGAGCGCCGGTCGTGCCCTGGATGCAGTGATCCGGCCACAGGACCTGCCTGCCATAGGCCATGTCGATGGTTTCGAAGGGCGTCTTACCGGGATGCGAGGACGCAAAGGAGCCGTGACCGGGCGTGTGCCAATCCTGCGTGAGGACGATATGGGCGAAGCGGGACGCCAGATCGTTGATGATCGGCACGACCGCATCGCCGCCTTCGACGGCGAGCGATCCGCCGGGAAGGAAGTCGTTCTGGACGTCGACCACCAGGAGGACGTCCTTGCCGGTAATGAGGGTCGGTTCGCGCCCGGACGCCCCGTCTCGATAAGCCATGCTCGCTGTCCTCATGCCTCTCGTCCCATCGGCCGCTGCCGCGTCAGGTCGCGGCCGGTCGTCCCCGAACGACCCGCACCATGCCGGACGGACATAGGGCGCATCTGCCCGCGGTGCATCCACGCTTGCCTCGCCATGCGCCATGCGGCCGATCCACCGGATGCCGAGCAGGCCCCGGCCGCTGAAGCACAAAGTCGAAACCTGGCCCCGGTTCTCGGACCAACTGATACGTCGGCAGGAAACCGGGTCCGAGGCGCTAGGGGCGCAGGCTGTTGCGGGCGCCGAGAATATGGGCACGCATCATCGCCTCGGCCCAGTGGACGTCGCGGGTCTCGATCGCGACGATCAGCTTGCGATGTTCGTCGAGGCTGCGTGCGATCTCTTCCTGGCTGAAGCTCGCATAGGTGTTGATGAGGAAGCCGATATCCATCAGCCGAACGGCGGAGTCGGCGAGCGTCGTGTTGCCGGAGGCTTCGAGAATGCGGTGATGAAACGCCTTGTTGAGGCGTGACAGATCCTCGATCTCGCCGCCGCCGGACGACGGATGTCGGGCAAAGCATTCCTCCATCTCGGTCTGGACGCGAACGAGCTCGCGCAGATCGGCCGCGCTACGCGTCTGTGCCGCGAGCCCGGCGGCAGCGCTCTCCAGAAGCGCCCTCACATCGTAGATATCCGCGATGTCGCGGGGCGAACGCTGCTTCACGGTCGTGCCCGATCGAGGCGTCGTCTCGACGAACCCGTCGCTCTCGAGCCGGACCATGGCGGACCGGATCGGCGTGCGGCTCGCGCCGAACCGCTCCGCCATCAGTTCTTCCGTGATCCGTTCACCTGGCTGCAGCCGACCTGACAGGATTTCGCGCCGGATCTCCTCATAGACCCGATCCGCCGTCCGCAGGCCCGGCTTCGCGTTCGATCTGGTTCGGGCCATGTCCGGCGATCCTTGTATCCAATTGGTCCGTAGTACGGCGAATAAATGCTGCATCTATCGACACATTGGATACAATCGCGTTTCCTGTGGCAAGATGCCAGATGCAAATTTGGCGTTCGAAGGGATGTGGAGGCATCCCGGCAAGGGAGGAAGCAGATGGTCGCCGACGGCGTCAAACCGCTCGATGGAATTCGTGTGCTCGAAATGGGCCAGCTGATCGCCGGGCCTTTCTGCGGCCAGATGCTGGCCGATTTCGGAGCCGAAGTGGTCAAGATCGAGCCTCCCCGTGCCGGGGATGCCATGCGCCAATGGGGCCGCACCGACGGGGAAGGGCGCCCGCTCTGGTGGCCCGTGATCGCTCGCGGAAAGAAATCGATCACCCTCGATCTGCGGAAGGAAGAGGCGCAGGAGATCGTGCGAAAGCTCGTCGAGCACACCGATATCCTGGTCGAGAACTTCCGGGTCGGTCGCATGGAGGAGTGGGGCCTGGGCTACGACGCCCTGAAGGCAATCAATCCTCGGCTGATCATGGTCCGTGTGACCGGCTTCGGCCAGACCGGCCCCTACAGGGAGCGCGCGGGCTTCGCCTCGGTCTGCGAGGCGATGGGCGGAATGCGCTACATCGCCGGTTATGCGGACCGCCCCCCGGTGCGCGCCGGCATCTCGATCGGCGACACGCTCGCCGGCCAGAGCGGGTTCCAGGGCGCGCTTCTCGCACTCCAGCACCGCAACCGCACCGGGGAAGGCCAGATGGTCGACGCCTCGATCTTCGAGGCGGTCCTTACGGTCATGGAGGCGGTCGTCACCGAATACGACAAGGGCGGCCATATCCGCGAGCGCTCCGGAAGCTTCCTTCCTGGAATCGCACCATCCAACGCCTATCCGACTGCGGACGGACAGACCGTCATCATCGGGGCCAACCAGGACAGTCTCTTCAAGCGCCTGAGCGAGGCGATGGGCCAGCCGGAACTGGCGACGGACCCCCGCTATGCGACCCACAGGGCACGCGGCGAGAACCAGGCCGAGATCGATGCGATCGTCAGCGAATGGAGCAAGCGGCACGAGGCGACCGCCATCGTCGATCTCCTGTCCGATGCAGGGGTCCCCGCGGGCCTCACCTACCGCGCCCCGGACATGATCGCTGACGCCCATTTCAAGGCGCGCGAGGCGATCACGCGTGTCGAGGATCCCGAACTCGGGCCGACCGCGATGCAGAACGTCTTCCCGAAGCTCTCGCGCTCCCCCGGAGCCATCTCCCATACTGGCCCGAAGCTCGGCGAGCACACCGACGCGGTGCTGCGGGAGTGGCTTGGTCTGGACGACGCCGCCATCGCAGATCTGAGGTCCGCCGATGTGGTCTGATCTCACAATGTTCGCCATCCGGGGGAGGGATCACGAGAGATGATCGAGCCAGTTATCGTCGTCGTCATCCTGCTCGGCCTCATTGCCTTCGGAGCCCCCATCTTCCTGGCGCTTGGAGCGGCCGGTCTGACCGGCCTCTACATGGCGCGTGGATCGATGGCCTTCTTCTTCGGCCCCACATCCCTCTTCGGCCAGCTGAACTCCTTCGAGCTTCTGGCGCTGCCGCTCTTCGTGCTGATGGGCGCGTTCCTGGCGGCGACGCCGGTGGGTGCGAACCTCTTCCGGGCGGCCGTCATCTGGCTGCAATGGTTGCGGGGTGGTCTCGCCATCTCCACGGTCGGTGCCTCCGCCGTTTTCGGTGCGGTCTCGGGCGTCTCCATCGCTGGTGTCGCAGCCGTCGGCTCGATCGCCGTCCCGCAGATGCTCGAACGCGGCTATTCGCGGCGGCTCGCGGCCGGCTCGGTGGTCGCCTCCGGCGCTCTGGCGATGCTCATCCCGCCCTCCGTGCCGCTGATCATCTATGGTGCGGTCTCCTCGGTCTCGGTCGCCGATCTCTTCATCGGCGGCATCGTTCCCGGAATCTCCCTCGCGCTCGCATTGTGCGTCTACGTCTATATCCGGGCACGCCTTCATCCGGAGGAAGCGCCGCGGGGAGAGTACGTCCATTACAGCTGGGGCGAGCGAATGCGCGCGCTCGGCGGCATCTGGCATGCCATGCTGCTCATCGTCATCGTTCTGGGTGCGATCTATTCCGGTATCGCAACGCCCTCCGAAGCCGCAGCTTTCGGTGCGGTCGGCGCCTTTCTCGTCGCGGTTGGGATCTTCCGCTGCCTCGATTTCAAAGGCGTGCTGAAAGTCCTCGGACAGAGCGCGCGGATATCCGGCGCCATTCTCATCATCATGGGCTGCGCGCGAATCTTCGGCGACTATCTCAATCTCGTGCGGGTGCCCGATACGATCACGAGCCTGCTGATCGGGACGGATCTGCCCCCGGTCGCCATCCTGCTTCTCATCATGCTGATTCTCGTTGGTCTCGGCATGCTGGTGGACGCCGTCTCTCTCATCGTCGTGACGACGCCGATCCTTCTGCCGCTCATCACGGCGCTTGGATACGATCCGCTCTGGTTCGGCATCATCCTCGTCATGAATCTCGAGATCGCCGTGATCACGCCGCCGGTGGGGCTCAATCTCTACACCCTGAAGGCCGTGGCACCGATGCTGCGGATCGAGGAGATCGTGCGCTCCGTGGTGCCTTTCGTCCTCATCCAGTTCGCGATGCTCGCCCTTTTCGTCGCGGTGCCCGAGCTCGCGCTCTGGCTGCCCAATCTCATGCGCTAGATTTTCAATCGGGAGGAAACCAAAATGAAGATCGACAGACGTTCCATTCTGACCGGAACCGCCGCCTTGTCCGCGAGCGCCGCCTTCGGCCTCTCCATGAAGGCTGCGAGGGCCGAGGCGACGACGCTGACCGGCGTCACCTATCTGCCGCCGGCCTATGAGGACCTTGCCTACGGAAGCCAGGGCTTCGTCGACTACGTCAACGAGAACAGCGCGGGCGTGGTCAATATCGATTTCTACGATTCCGGTCGCCTTCTTTCGGCGGACGAGCAGCTGCCCGCGCTGCGCGCCGGAACGATCGACTTCATGTTCCACACCACGAGCTACATCACGCGCTCGCTGCCGATCCTCGGCATCACCGGTCTGCCGGGCGTCGTCGGTCCGCTCTACGAGAATCCGGACCGGATGAAGCGCGGCTCGCCGCTGTTCGATCTCGTCAACACCGAACTCCAGAAGCAGGGATTGACGGCGCTCTCGCTCGGCGGTGGCCTGCTCGAGCCCGAATACATCTGGTCGGCCGGCGATCCGGGCATCCGCTCGCTGGATTCCATCGAGGGCAAGCGCGTCCGCGTCGTTTCCTTTGAGGCGACCAAGGCGATCGAGGACTTCGGCGGCGCGGCCGTCCGCATCCCGTCCTCCGAGCTCTATCTCGCCCTGCAGCGCGGCACGGTGGATGCGGCGGTCGCCAACATCTCGACCATCAACGGACGTTCGATCCAAGAACAGGTTCGCCAGGTCTACGAGATCCCGGTCACGGCGTTCTCCATCGGCATCTTCGTGCAGACGAGCCGCTGGGAAGGGATGTCGGAGGAGGTGCGCCAGGCGATGACGGCCGGCGCCGAATGGTTCGACGAGCACAGCTCGCTCGCGGCCAATGTCGACTATTACGAGAAGCAGTTCTGGCCGAAATTCCGCGAAGGCGGTCTGGAAGTCGTCGAGCCCGATCAGGCGGCCCTCGACCGGTTCGCCGAAGTCAGCGCGAATGTCCGCGAGGCCTGGGTCTCCGAAGTGGGCGAGGAGGTCGGCCGCCGCGCCATCGCTCTCGCCATGGGCGAAGCGTCCTGAGATCTCGGTTCGAAACGACCGGCTGAACCGGAAGGGGGCGAACCGCGCCCCCCTTCGTCTCTGCCGGACCAGGGTCCGACGTGGTGCCGTCGGAGCCGGTTCCCGAGCGAACCGGCCGGACGAAGCTGCCACGGGCGGTGATCGAACGGCTGTCGGCGGCCCGACCGCGCAATTGTCCGCCATCGCGGAGGAGACAACATGAAAGCAGCTCTCTTCAGATCCATCGACGGCATCTCCTGGTTCCTCCAGGTCGGCGGCATCGTCGCTCTCGCATTCATGGCGCTGACGGTCAGCTACGACGCGCTGATGCGATACGCCTTCGCGGCTCCGACCTCGTGGAGCCTCGAGGTCAACTCGTTCCTGGTCGTCTATCTCGCCCTGATGACGGCGGCGGACGTCGAACGGCGCGGCGAGCATATCGGCATCACGCTCCTGCCCGATTCGATGGGGCCGATCGGGCGGAAGCTGCTCCTCGTCGTCGTCAGCCTCGTCGGAATCGTCTTCTCCTCGATCCTGGCCTGGCGCGGCTGGCATATGGCTTATGACGCATGGATCTACGGGGAGCGGGTTTCGTCCGCCTTCGGCACACCCAACTGGATTCCGTATTCCATGTTCCCGATCGGGTTCGGGATGCTGGCACTGCAATTCTTGCTCAACCTGGTGAGACCCACAAAGGAGAAGCCGAGCGAGGTTGCCTCCCATGTCTGACAATCTCGCGACGAAGCTTCTGCGCAGGCATCTTCACTCCGGTGACCTCAAGCCCGGTGCGGAGATCGCACTGACGATGCAGCAGGCCCTGTTGCAGGACGTGCTCGGAACGCTCGTGATGCTGGAACTGGAGGCCATGGGGGTCGAACGGGTCGTGACCCGGCCGAGCGTCCAGTACATCGATCACGGCCTCGTCCAGTCCGACGAGGTGAACGCGGATGCCCATCTCTTCCTGAAGAGCGCCTGCGAACGGTTCGGGGTGATCTATTCGGGTCCCGGCAACGGCATATCCCATCCCGTGCACATGGAGCGGTTCGGCGTTCCCGGCGCCTCGCTGATCGGCTCGGACAGCCATACGGTCGCGGCCGGTTCCCTCGGAATGCTGGCGATCGGCGCCGGTGGCGTGGAGGTGGCACTCGCGATGGCGGGCGAGCCCTTCTACATCACCTGTCCGAAGGTGTTCGGGGTCGAACTCACCGGCACGCTGCCCGACTGGGTTTCGGCCAAGGACGTGGTTCTGGAGATGCTGCGCCGACACGGAACCTCCGGCGCGACCAATTGCATCATCGAGTATTACGGGCCAGGTCTCGCCGGCCTGTCGGCGATGGATCGGCATGTGATCGCCAACATGGGTGCCGAGATGGGCGCGACGACGTCCGTCTTCCCGAGCGATGCGGCCGTGGAACGGTTCCTCGAAGCCCGTGGTCGCGGCGGCGACTTCATACTGCTCGAACGCGACGAGGGCTGCGACTACGACCGCCACGACCGGATCGATCTCGGCGAACTGGTACCGCTGATCGCTAGGCCGCGGAGCCCCGGCAATGTGGTGCCGGTGTCGGAGGCCGCAGGCGAGAGCGTCTATCAGGCCTATGTCGGCTCGTCGGCCAATCCGGGCTATCGCGACTTCGCGATGGTGTCCGAGATCATGGCCGGCAAGAGGGCCGCCGAAGGGGTTTCGCTCGATATCAATCCGTCCTCGCGGCAGGTGCTCCAGGCACTCGTCTCGGAGGGAAAGCTCGGCGCGCTGATCGCGGCAGGCGCCCGGCTGCATCAGGCCGGCTGCAATGGCTGCATCGGGATGGGGCAGGCGCCGGCAACGGGACGCAACTCGATCCGCACGGTTCCGCGCAACTTCCCGGGACGCTCGGGAACGCGGGAGGACGCGGTCTTCCTGGCAAGCCCCGAAACGGCGGCTGCCTGCGCCCTGACCGGGAAGATCACCGATCCGCGCTCGCTCGCCATGCCGTATCCGAAGATCGGGGAGCCCGAGAAAATGCCGATGTCGCTGGCGGGCTTCGTAATGCCGGCGGCCAACCAGCGTCCGGGCCTCTACCGCACCCGGCATACGCCGTCATTGCCGGATTTCGACGCCTATCCGGACAGGGTCGAGGCGCCGGTCCTGCTTTCCTTGAGAGACGACGTCTCCACCGACGACATCATCCCGGCCGGCCAGGTTCTGCCTCTCTGGTCCAACGTCTTCGCCACGGCGGAACATGCGTTCGAGCAGGTGGACGAAACCTATACCGCGAGGGCGAAAGAAGCGGCCGATACCGGGCATGTGATCGTGGCAGGTGTCAATTATGGCCAGGGCTCGAGCCGGGAGAATGCCGCTCTCGTGCCGCGCATCATGGGACTGCGCGTGGTGATCGCCCGCAGCTTCGCGCGCATCCACTGGCAGAATCTTTCGAGCTTCGGCGTGCTTCCGCTGGTCTTCGAGGACGAGGCCGTCTCGATCGAGATAGGCGATATGCTGACGATCGAGGGCGTGCGCGACCAGATCGCAAGGGGCAGTCGTGTCGAGGCCGCCATCCGGTACGCCGACGGGCGCCGCTCGGACCTCGTTCTCCGTCACGATCTCAGTCCTCGCCAGATCGATATCCTGACAAGGGGCGGGGTGATCAACTGGATCGCGCACCGACGCGACAATCGAAGCGCGACAGGTGCCGCATGAGCCTTTCTTCATCCCCTTCCGTGACATTGCTCGAGGTCGCGCCGCGCGACGGGTTCCAGTCGATCGCCGTCCCGCTGCCGACGGAGCTGAAGGTCTCGATCATCGAGGATCTGGTGGCGTCCGGCGTGACCCGGATGGAACTCGGCTCCTTCGTCAGCCCCAAGGCGATCCCGCAGATGGCCGATATGGCAGCGATCGCGGCGCACTTCAAAGGCCGCGAGGGATGCCGGATGTCCGTGCTGGTGCCCAATGCCAAGGGGGCGAGCATGGCGCTCCAGGCCGGCTATCGTGATCTCGTTTTCGTGGTCTCGGTTTCCGAGGCGCACAATCTCAACAATGTGCGCCAGACGGTCGCCCAGTCCCTCGACCAGCTGCGCGCGATCGTGAGTGAAGCCGGCCATTCCGGCGAAGGGCTGCGCGTCGATCTCGCGACGGCCTTCGACTGCCCCTTCGAGGGTGCGGTGGCTCTCGATTCCGTGGGCCGGGTGTTCTCCGAGGCGCTGGACATCGCGCCGAAGGCCGAATTCGCGCTCTGCGATACGACCGGCCGGGCCGATCCCCTGACCGTCAGGCACCGCTTCCAACGCATGATGGAACTCGCGTCGCCACAAACCGTGTGGGCCTTTCACGGCCACGACACGTTCGGCATGGGCGTCGCCAACGCGCTCTATGCCTTCGATGCGGGTGTCACGATCATCGAGAGCGCGGCAGCAGGGCTCGGCGGCTGTCCGTTCGCGCCGGGCGCGACGGGCAATACGGCGACCGAGGACCTTCAGTTCGCCTTCGAGGAGGGCGGCATCGCGACCGGCATCGACCGGGGCAAGCTGCTTGCCGCCGCCGATCGGATCGCGGCGCTGCCGGGCGGCAAGACCGCGAGCCATCTTCGCATCGTGCCGCGCGAGCGGGCCATGGCCTGACGGCCACGGGCGCAAGCACGCCGCCCGCTCCGCGCTTGGGACCGGGCGCAAGGAGATTCGGCCGGGCTCTCTCCAGAGGCTCGATCCGCCGTCTCGCGGACTGTTTCCCGGTCGCCCCTTGCCGGTCGGTCGTCGTTTCGCACCCCGGCGACCGAAATGGCATGACCCGAATGGCGAAAATCCGTTCATCCGTCCGGTAGACCGCCGGTCGCGGCGTTCCCTTCGCCGTTCTTTTCCTCATAATGACGAGAGTTCGACGTTCCGAACGTCCGGGAGGAGAGGCAATGAGCGACGTGAAATCCGATATCGAAATCGCGCGGGCTGCGAACAAGCAGCCGATCCAGGATATCGGCCGCAAGCTCGATATTCCGCAGGACCATCTGCTGCCCTATGGCCACGACAAGGCGAAGATCGCGGCCGAGTTCATCAAGAGCCTCGCAGACAGAGAGGACGGGAACTTGATTCTCGTCACCGCCGTCAACCCGACCCCGGCGGGCGAGGGCAAGACGACGACGACCGTCGGTCTCGGCGACGGGCTGAACGCCATCGGCAAGAAGGCGATGATCTGCATCCGCGAGGCTTCGCTCGGGCCGAATTTCGGCATGAAGGGTGGCGCGGCCGGCGGCGGCTACGCCCAGATCGTGCCGATGGAGGACATGAACCTCCACTTCACCGGCGATTTCCACGCCATCGGAGCGGCGCACAATCTCCTGTCGGCGATGATCGACAACCATATCTACTGGGGCAACGAGCTGGAGATCGACCAGCGGCGCATCACCTGGCGCCGTGTCGTCGACATGAATGACCGGGCGCTGCGCCAGATCACGACATCCCTCGGCGGCGTCTCCAACGGCTTCCCCGCCGAGGCCGGTTTCGACATCACCGTGGCGTCCGAGGTCATGGCCATTCTCTGCCTCGCCAATGACGCGGCCGATCTGCAGAAGCGCCTCGGAGACATGATCGTCGCCTATCGCCGCGACAAGACGCCGGTCACCTGCCGGGACATCGCGGCCGATGGGGCCATGGCGGTCCTCCTCAAGGATGCGCTGCAGCCCAATCTCGTCCAGACGCTCGAGAACAATCCGGCCTTCGTGCATGGCGGTCCCTTCGCCAACATCGCCCATGGATGCAATTCGCTGATCGCGACGAGGGCCGCGCTGAAACTGGCCGACTACGTGGTGACCGAAGCCGGCTTCGGTGCCGATCTCGGCGCCGAGAAGTTTCTCGACATCAAGTGCCGCAAGGGTGGTCTGAAGCCGAAGGCCGTCGTGCTGGTCGCCACCGTGCGGGCCCTGAAGATGAACGGCGGCGTCGCCAAGGACGATCTGGGGACGGAGAACGTCGAGGCGGTGAAGGCCGGATGCGCCAATCTCGGTCGCCATATCGAGAACCTGAAGAAATTCGGCATCCCGGTCGTCGTGTCGATCAACCACTTCATCAAGGACACCGAGGCGGAGCTTCAGGCCGTGCTCGACTATGCCAAGGAGACCGGCGCGGAGGATGCGCTGATCGCGCGGCACTGGGCCGATGGTTCGAAGGGCATCACAAATGTCGCTGAGGCTGTGGTCCGCGTCTGCGAGAGCGGGAAGGCCGACTACAAGCCGCTTTATCCCGACGAGATGAGCCTGTTCGAGAAGATCGAGACCATCGCCAAGGAGATCTACCGGGCCGACGGCGTAACGGCGGATGACGGGATCCGCAGGCAGCTGGAGGAATGGGAAGCGGCCGGCCACGGCAATCTGCCGGTCTGCATGGCCAAGACCCAGTATTCCTTTTCGACCGATCCGAACCGGCGTGGGGCGCCGACCGGCTTCACCATCCCCGTTCGCGAAGTGCGAATCTCGGCTGGCGCGGGCTTCATCGTCGTCATCTGCGGCGAGGTGATGACCATGCCCGGCCTGCCGCGCAAGCCGGCGGCCGAGACGATCCGCCTCAACGAAAAGGGGCAGGTCGAGGGCTTGTTCTAGCCGCGATCGCCCCGGGCGAAACGGGACGCTTGCCGTCCCGTCCGTCCTCGGCTATCGATGCTCCCATGAACACGAAGACGATCACGACGAAGGGTTGGTGGCGCTCGCTCTAGCGGCCATTCGACGTGTATTGGAACAGGATGTCGAAGGCTGCTGCGGAAACGCCGGCGGCCTTTTTCTTATGGTGCCGTCCGGTCCGCAGCTCGTTCTTGAAGGACAGATACCATGGCAATCAAAAGTCAGGCCGATCATCGCGAGACGTTCCGCACCGAAGGCGGCGTGACGGTCGTGCGGCGTTCGCGGGACATTCCCTACGCGCAGGCGATCGAGCCCTATTTCGACAAGCTGGACACGCGCCGGGGCGCGATCCTGTTCTCGAACTACGAATATCCCGGCCGCTACACCAAGCAGGATATCGCCTTCGTCGATCCCCCGCTGGTGCTGACCTCGACCGGCCGGACCATGACGATCGAGGCGCTGAACGATCGGGGCGTGGTCCTTCAGGCCATGATCCGCGATGCGCTCCGTGATAACCCGGATATCGCCGAACTCGGCGAGAGCGCCGATGCGCGCCGTCTCGATATCGTCGTTCGCGAGCCGCAGGGGGCCGTCACCGAGGAGGAGCGCTCGCGCATCCCCACCGTCTTTTCGGTGCTGCGCGCGATCGTCAAGCTGTTCAGATCGGGCGAAGACGCGCGCTGCGGCCTCTACGGCGCCTTCGGTTACGATCTCGCCTTCCAGTTCGACCCCATCGACCCGCGACTGGAGCGCCCGGCGGACCAGCGCGATCTCGTTCTCTACATGCCGGACGAGGTTCTGGAGGTCGATCACTATTCCGCTTCCGCGGTGCTTTCCTCCTACGAATTCGAGAAGGACGGGCAGACCACCGAGGGGATCGAGGGCGGCGGCACCGACGACGGCTTTGCCCGCAGCGAGCGCATTCCCGGGCGCGGCGACCATGAGAAGGGCGAATATGCCGAACTCGTGCGCTCGGCCAAGGAAAGCTTCCGGCGCGGCGATCTCTTCGAGGTCGTGCCCGGACAGGTCTTCTACGAGCGCGTCGAACACAAGCCCTCGGAGATCTCGCGCCGCTTGAAGGCGGTGAACCCGTCGCCTTATTCCTTCTTCATCAATCTTGGATCGAACGAGTTTCTCGTCGGCGCTTCTCCGGAAATGTTCGTCCGGGTCGACGGCAAGCGGGTCGAGACCTGCCCGATCTCGGGAACGGTGCCGCGTGGACGCGATGCGATCGGGGACGCCGAGCAGATCCTCAAGCTTCTGAATTCGAAGAAGGACGAGTCGGAGCTGACTATGTGCTCCGACGTCGACCGCAACGACAAGAGCCGGGTCTGCGAGCCCGGTTCCGTGAAGGTGGTCGGCCGCCGGCAGATCGAGATGTATTCGCGGCTGATCCATACCGTCGACCACATCACGGGCGTTCTGCGCGAGGACATGGACGCCTTCGACGCCTTCCTGTCCCATGCCTGGGCCGTCACGGTGACCGGGGCCCCGAAGCTCTGGGCGATGCGCTTCATCGAGAAGCACGAGAAGAGCCCGCGCGCCTGGTATGGCGGCGCCGTCGGCATGGTGCGCTTCAACGGCGATCTCAACACCGGCCTGACGCTGCGGACCATCCGGTTGAAGGACGGGATCGCGGAAGTCAGGGCGGGGGCGACGCTTCTGTTCGATTCCGACCCGGAAGCGGAAGAGGCGGAGACCGAACTCAAGGCTTCCGCGCTTCTCAATGCCATCCGCGACGCGGGCAAGAGCTCGGACACTGCCTCGAAGATCTCGGAGGACCGGGTCGGCGAGGGCGTGAAGGTTCTGCTCGTGGACCACGAGGATTCCTTCGTTCACACGCTCGCCAACTATCTGCGCCAGACGGGCGCCACGGTCTCGACCGTCCGCACGCCCGTGCCGCAGGAGATCTTCGATCGCATCGATCCCGATCTCGTCGTGCTTTCGCCGGGGCCGGGAACGCCGACGGACTTCGACTGCCGGGCGACCATCGAGAAGGCGCGCGCCCATGGGGCTGCGATCTTCGGCGTCTGCCTCGGGCTCCAGGCCCTCGCCGAAGCCTATGGCGGCGAACTGCGGACCCTGCACGTGCCCTATCACGGCAAGCCGTCGAAGATCCGCGTCTCCAATCCGGGCATCATCTTCTCGGGCCTGCCGAAGGACGTGACGATCGGCCGGTATCATTCGATCTTCGCCGATCCGGTGCGTCTGCCGAGGGAGTTCGAGGTGACCGCCGAGAGCGACGACGGCATCGTCATGGCGTTCGAGCATCGGTCCGAACCGGTCGCCGCCGTCCAGTTCCATCCCGAGAGTATCATGAGTCTCGCAGGAGAAGCCGGTTTGAAGATGATCGAGAACGTCGTGGCGAAGCTCGCGCGCCGAGCGGCCAAGCGAGCCGCCTGATCGATGTCAGTCAACGAAATGCCCGAAGAGAGCGCCCCCCTCGTCAAGAGGGTGGCCATGGCCTCGGTCGCGGTTGCGATCGTGGTCCTCGGAATCAAATACGCGGCCTATCTGCTGACCGGTTCGGTGGCGCTCCTCTCCGACGCGCTGGAATCGATCGTCAACGTCGTCGCGGGGCTCATCGCCCTGTGGGCGATCACGGTCGCCTACAAGCCGGCGGATGACGATCATCCCTTCGGCCATTCGAAGGCCGAATACTTTTCCGCGGTGGTCGAGGGCGTCCTCATCACGCTCGCGGCCGTGCTCATCCTCTACGAGGCCTGGAACGCTTTCCTCGATCCCAGAGCCCTGGACATGCCCGCGACCGGCCTCGCGCTCAACGCAGTCGCGACGGTGCTGAACCTTCTCTGGGCGTCCTATCTGATGCGCCTCAGCGCCCGTCACCGCTCGCCGGCCTTCGCGGCGGACGGACGGCATCTTCTCGCGGACGTCTTCACCTCGGTCGGCGTTCTCGCCGGCCTTATCGTCGCCACATGGACCGAGACGCCGGTCCTCGATCCGGTCATCGCGGCGCTGGTGGCGCTGAACATCCTTCGCGAAGGCTTCAAGGTGATTTCGAGCTCGCTGTCGGGCCTGATGGATCAGGCCATGGAGCCGGACGAGGAGGCTCGCGTCCGAGAGATCGTCTCATCCCATGCGGACGGTGCGATCGAGGTCCACGACCTCAGAACGCGCCTGTCGGGGCGGATGATCTTCATCGAGTTCCATCTCGTCGTACCCGGGCGCATGACGGTCGCAGACAGCCACGTGATCTGCGACCGCATCGAAGACGCGCTTCTCGCGGAGTTCGCGACCGCTCGCATCCACATTCACGTGGAGCCCGAGGACGAGGCCCGCAGTACCGGCGTTCCGGTTCTGTGAGATGACGGGAACGGCGCCCTCCTGCATGGCGGACAGGCAATATCTCGGTGGCACCGGCGCGGCGAAGATCCGCTTCGCTGCCTCGACCGGTCCTTTCTCGCGGTGACGGCGGTCCGGCCTCACTCGGGATCGAGTTCAGAATCCCAGTAGAGGTAATCGAGCCAGCTTTCGTGCAGGAAGTTCGGCGGGAACATCCGGCCATTGTTGTGCAGGTCGTGGATCGTCGGCTCGTAGGGCTTCTGCGAGGGGAACATGCCCGCCGCCTTCGGCATGAGGCCGCCCTTCTTCAGATTGCACGGCGAACAGGCCGCCACGACGTTTTCCCAGGTGGTGAGGCCGCCGCGCGAACGCGGGATGACGTGATCGAAGGTCAGGTCGTTGTGCGAGCCGCAATACTGGCATTGGAAGCGATCGCGGAGAAAGACGTTGAAGCGGGTGAAGGCGGGGTTTCGTGCCGGTTTGATGTAGGTCTTGAGGCAGACGACCGAAGGGAGGCGCATCGACGCCGTCGGGCTGCGAACCGCCCGGTCGTATTCGGCAACTATCGTCACCCGGTCCAGAAACACCGCCTTGACCGCGTCCTGCCAAGACCAGAGCGATAGCGGGTAGTAGCTCAGTGGTCGGTAGTCTGCGTTAAGGACGAGCGCCGGAGATAAATCATGTGCAACGCCGATCGTCACAGACAAACTCCTTTTCTCATCGAAAGCCCGTTGACAGGCTCCCGGGCTTTATCGTGCGCCAACGCGACAGCTTTGTGAAGCCTTTCCCACGCGGCATGCGGCGAGATGGCCGAACCCGTAGGCACCACCTGCGGACGGGTTGTCGCGACCGGCCTGTTCACAAGGTGTGGAAAAGCCGGTCGGGTCTCGTGCGAAAGCTGTGGATGAGGGTGGAAAAGCCTCTCTCCCGGGTGCTCAGCCGGCGACCGGCATCGCGTCCCGGCGTGTCAGATCGCCATAATAGGCCCAGAACATCCGCGCGGCGATCGAGCGATGGGGCGACCATCTGACGGCGATCTCGCCCAGTTGTTTCGGACTCGGGCGTTCGTCGAGTTCGAGGGCCGTGGCGACGGCGACCTGCAGGGCGAGATCGCCGGCGGGGAAGATGTCGGGGTGGCCGATGCAGAACAGAAGATAGCATTCCGCGGTCCAAACCCCGATGCCCTTGTGGGCGACGAGTTCGGCGATCGCAGTCCCGGGCGGCAGATGGGCGAGCCTCGGAAGATCGAGGCGCCGGTCGGCCACGGCCTCAGCCAGTGCGATGACGGTCGTCTGCTTGGACCGCGAAAGTCCGGCGCGGCGGCACGCCTCCTCGCTCAACCCTGCGACTTCATTCGCATCGTCGAGATCGGTCTCGGCTTCCAGACGGGCGAAGATCGCATCCGCGCTCGCCTTCGAGACCTGTTGGGCCACGATGATGGCGCAGAGCCCCCGCAATCCGCCCGAGCGCATACGAAGCGGGACCGGTCCGGCCCGCGCGGCGACGTCGGCGAGCGAGGGATCGAGGTCGAGAAGCGCCGCGACCCCGCGATCGATATCGGCCTGCGTTGCGATCGCCTTGCTCATCGGTCCACTCGCCGGCTCTTCCTCGTGACGCATAATTGGTTCAGGAGGAGAGATCACGCAACCGAACCATGGGGGCAGGGGAGCGGATGGATATCGCAGCCGGCGCACGGGAAATCGACCATTCCACGCGGGTCTTCCGCTTCGCGCCGAGCCCGAACGGCGAACTGCATCTCGGCCACGCCTATTCCGCTCTTCTCAACCATCGCCTCGCCCGTGAAAATCACGCCCGCTTCCTGCTCCGCCTGGAAGACATCGATTTGGCCCGGTGCTCGCACGCCTACGAGGAGCAGATCGTCGAGGATCTGCACTTTCTCAAAGTCGACTGGGACGAGACGAGACGGCGGCAGTCCGATCATTTCGACGTCTATGCAAAGGGTCTCGACGTGCTGCGCGAGACCGGGCTCTGCTATCGCGGTTTCATGACAAGGGGCGAGATTCGTCGCTTCGCCGAATTGAGGGTCGAGGAGACGGGCGATCTCTGGCCGAGAGATCCCGACGGATCACCGCTCTATCCGGGTCTCGATCGCAGGCAACCGGCCGAGGAGCAGGATCGGCGGGCGCGCGATGGGGAGAGTTTCGCCTGGCGGATCGACGTTGCGGCTGCCGTCGAGAGGACGGGGCCACTGGAATGGGAGGAATGGGGGCGCGGGCCGGACGGCGAGAGCGGCCGGGTCGTGGCCAAGCCCGCCGAATGGGGCGACTTCATTCTGGCGCGCCGGGACGTTCCGACGAGCTATCATCTGGCGGTGGTCGTCGACGATGCGATCCAGGGGGTGACGGACGTGGTGCGGGGTCGCGACCTGTTTTACGCGACCAGCGCCCACCGCCTGCTTCAGGACCTTCTGGGACTGCCAGCGCCGCGCTATCACCATCACGACCTGATCCTCGCAGAGGACGGGCGCAAGCTCTCGAAGAGTGCGCGGGACACCTCGATCCGGTCCCTTCGCGAAGCTGGATTGCAGCGCGCCGATATCGTACGCATGCTCGGCCTCGAGGGGGTCGTCTGACGGATCACCGGGGCCGGACGGAGATCACGGACTTGCCGAAGGACGGTCCGGGGTGGCCGGTCGCGGCAGAAGCCGGTCGTGCCGAAGCTTGCCTTTCTGCCGTCGTTCCCTTCGCGAAGCCGCGAACCGGGTCCCGATCATCTTAAAACCTGAGATACGAAATCGAGAAAGTGAAGCGACTATGTTGAAGGAATTCAAGGCCTTCGCGCTGCGTGGCAATATGGTCGATCTGGCGGTCGGCATCATCATCGGCGCGGCGTTTTCCGGTCTGGTGAACTCGATCGTCCAAGACCTGTTCATGCCGATCGTCGCGACCATCACCGGCGGCGTGGATTTCACGAACAAGTTCGTCGGTCTCGACAACGCGGTCACCGCGACGAACCTCGCCCAGGCGCGCACACAGGGTCCGGTTCTCGCCTATGGCAACTTCCTGACGCTCGCGATCAATTTCCTGATCGTTTCCTTCATCCTGTTCATGATCGTGAGGATGATGAACACGCTGAAACGCAAGGAAGAAGAGAAGCCGGCGGCCGTCGCCGAAGTGCCGAGAAACGAGCGCCTGCTCGAAGAGATTCGCGATCTGCTGGCGGCGCGCAACGGTCCGAAGCCCGAGGCCTGACGAGAACCAAGCTCGGCGCGCGATTCGGTCCGGTCGGGAACCAAGGCGCTCCGAGCAAGGGGCTGCGTGCGAGCCTCTCATCCATAGCGCAGCGCGCCTGGCCGTTGCCGGTCTCGGACACCCGATGGAGGGGCTGTCTGAGCGAGGTGTCACGGCCGGCGGATCGCTCCACCGCCGACATGAATATCCGGACAGGCGAGGGGACGGCGCGCGCCGCCCCCTGTGCGTCCAGGTTCAGTGCGGCGAGATCATCGTCGTCGGGTCGACGATCCGATCGTAGTCCTCTTCGGAGACGAGACCCGAGGCGATGGCCTCCTCTCTCAGCGTCGTCCCGTTCTTGTGGGCCGTCTTGGCGATATTGGCGGCATTGTCGTAGCCGATCGAGGGCGCCAGCGCCGTCACCAGCATCAGCGACTGCTCCATGAGGCTGCGGATGCGCTCCTCGTTCGCCTCGATCCCGTCGACGCAATGTTCCGCGAAGCTTTCCATCCCGTCCGCAAGGAGGCGGATCGAGGACAGGACCGCGTTCGCGATCACCGGCTTGAAGACGTTGAGTTCGAAATGGCCCTGGGAGGCGGCGACCGTCACGGTGGTCTCGTGACCGAAGATCTCGGTCGCGACCATGGTCAGCGCCTCGGCCTGGGTCGGATTGACCTTGCCGGGCATGATGGAGGAGCCCGGCTCGTTCGCCGGCAGGTTCAACTCGCCGAGACCCGAACGCGGGCCCGAACCGAGGAAGCGGATATCGTTGGCGATCTTCATCAGGTCGGCGGCGAGCGTGTTCAGCGAACCGTGGTAGAAGGCGAGGGCACCGTGCGAGGCGAGGGCCTCGAACTTGTTCTCCGCGGTGCGGAACGGATAGCCGGTCATCGACGCGATCTCCGCGGCGATCGCGGTGTCGAAGCCGATCGGGGCATTGAGGCCGGTCCCGACCGCGGTTCCGCCCTGTGCGAGGGCGAGAACGCCGTCCAGCGCATCGGTGATCCGCTTGCGGCCGAGTTCCAGGGCCATCGCGTAGCCGGAGAACTCCTGGCCGAGCGTCACCGGCGTCGCGTCCTGGGTGTGGGTTCTGCCGATCTTGATGATGTCGGCATATTCCTCGACCTTCTTCTGAAGCGAGGCATGCAGGCGGTCGAGGGCCGGGATCAGCCGCTCATGGGTCTCGACCACGGTCGCGACATGCATCGCCGTCGGGAACACGTCGTTCGAGGACTGGCTCATGTTCACGTGATCGTTCGGGTGGACGGGCTTCTTGGAGCCCATCTCGCCTCCGGCCATCTCGATCGCCCGGTTCGAGATCACCTCGTTGACGTTCATATTGGTCTGGGTGCCCGATCCCGTCTGCCAGACGACGAGCGGGAAATGATCGTCGAGCTTTCCGGCGATGATCTCGTCCGCCGCCTTCTCGATCGCCTCGCACAGCGTCTTGTCGAGCTTGCCCTTGGCGTTGTTCACCCGGGCGGCCGCCTTCTTGACCGTCGCGAGAGCCACGATCAGCGGCATCGGCTGGCGGTCGCCGCCGATCTTGAAGTTGTTGCGGGAGCGTTCCGTCTGGGCGCCCCAATAGCGGTCGGAAGCCACCTCGATCGCGCCGATGGAGTCGGTCTCGGTCCGTTTGTCCATAAGAATCCTCGCTCAGACTTGGAATTGAGAGGTCGAAAGTCCCGCCTGCCATACGCGCCGCCGCCGCCGGAATAAAGGGGTGCGAGAGCGCGGAGTCTGCAGCTCTCCCATCTTGTGCGCTTGCTCGCGGGCCGATGAGAACGCTACGGAAGGTTTCCATCACATGTTTCAAAAATCGGTCATGCGTGATATTCCTTCGCCATCATGAGCGACACCGCAGTACCGAACGAGAATCACCCCCAGGGGGACGCCGATTTTGCCCAGCGCGTGCGGCTGGACGACGCCTTGTGTTTCGCGCTCTACAACGCGACCAACGCGATCATCCGCGCCTACCGGCCGCTGCTGCAGCGGATCGGTCTGACCTATCCGCAATATCTCGTCATGATGACGTTGTGGGACGAGGGCGCGCTGCGGATCGTCGACATCGCCCGCCGGCTCGATCTGGCTCCCAACGCCATCACGCCTCTGGTGGACCGGCTGGAGAAGATCGAACTCGTGACCCGGGTCGCGTCCGAGACCGATCGCCGGACCGCGATGATCCACCTGACCGATCGGGGCGCGGAGCTGGAGAAGGAAGCATCCATCATCCAGCAGGCGATCAGTTGCAACATCGCCGTCGAGGCCAACCGCCACCGGCCGCTCCTGCTCGATCTCAAGCGCATCGTCGCGGGAATGGAGGACGGCGAACTGCTGAAAGCGGGGCCGGTGAAGTAACAGCCGGGAGCGCTTCGAATTCGAGGGACAGGGAGGAACGAATGTCCGGTGCGAATGAAGGCAGATCTCTCTACGAACGGCTGGGAGGCATCTACGGAATAGCGGGTGCCGTCGACGATCTGGTCGACCGTCTCTACGACAACGAGAGCGCGAACCGGAATCCGGCGGTTCGCCAGTTTCACGAAAAGGGCGGACACGCCGGTTTCAAGTTTCTGGTGACGGCATGGTCCGTGCAGGAAACCGGCGGACCTCGGGTTTATCCTGGCCGCGACATGCGCGAAAGCCACACCCATCTCAAGGTGACCGAGGACGAATTCGACAACGTCTACACGACGATCGAACAGTCTCTCTTCCAGGTCGGCGTGCCGAAACCGGAGCGCGACGAGTTCATGGCGATCATCGAAAGCTATCGATCCATGGTGGTGGCGCCGGAGAACCGGGACGCCGCCTGACACTTGCGACATACTGCCACTGATCGACCCGCGCGAGCCCCTCGCGCGGGTCTTTCGTTGCGTTGTGGGGCGTCTAGGCGCCGATCATTCGACTGGCAGGAGAGCGACACACTGTTTTGCACAGGCCTGTCGCTTCTCCAGACGACGGAATCGGCTACTTTTGCGAGAGCGGCGAGAAGCCGGCTACGCATTTGGAAGGGACGACAGGCATGATCGGGACGGATGCGGGGGAGCAAGGCTGCGCAATCGGGGTATCGAACCTCGGCAGGACCCTCATCTTCGCGACCTCCCTCTTTCTCGCCTGCCATGCGACCGCTTCCGCGCAGGAAGGACCCAGCCAGGCAAGCACCGAGAGCGAGGATCAGGGCGCCGTTCTGGAACTGCCCCTCATCGGCGACATCCAGCTTCCAAGCTGGCTGTCCTTCCTCGGCACGTCGGACGCTTCCTCGAACGAGGGTGGCAATGCGGACGCTTCGTCCGGCGGTAGCGGTGGTGGCGGACAGGCACAGGGAGAAGGGCAGGGCCAGGGAGCAGGCGGCGGCGAGGGATCGTCCCAGCCGCCTGCGGTGGTCGTGACGCGAGCCGAGCTCCAGTCTGTCGGCGAGGAACTCGAATTCATCGGTACGATCGAGGCCATCGAGAACGTCACGCTTCAGGCGCGTGTGAACGGCTTCATCGAGGAGGTGTTCTTCCAGGGCGGCGACACGGTCTCCGTCGGAGAGCGGTTGTTCAAGATCGAGGACGATCAGTATCAGGCCTCCCTCAATGCCGCACAGGCTCAGCTCGCGGGTGCGCAGGCGCAGTTCGCCGAGGCCGAGCGCAGCCTCGCCCGCGCACAGGAACTCATCGATTCGGGAACGATCCCACAAGCCCAGCTCGACAATGCGCGCGCGACCTACGAATCGGCGCAGGCGACGAAGCTTCAGGCCGAGGCGCAGGTTCGCCAAGCCCAACTCAATCTCGACTATACCTCGATCACCGCCCCGATCGACGGCGTCATATCCGCACCGATGATCACGCGAGGGAACTACGTGTCGGCGGCCAGCGGCACGCTCGCCGAGATCGTCCAGCTCGATCCCATCTGGGGCAACTTCCCGATCGGCGAGAATCGTCTCGCCGAGTGGCGGCGGATCGGGCAGGGCGACCGGGACGCGGCCGAGAGGCAGAGCGCGGACGATTTCCGGCTCGGTCTCATCCTGCCGAATGACGAAACCTACCAGCAGGACGGCTCTTTCGCCTTCGTCGGAAACACGGTCGATCCCTCGACCGGGACCATCGAGGTGCGCGTGCGGTTCGGCAACGAGGACGGCCGGCTTCTGCCCAACGAGAACGTGCGCCTGCGCGCGAGCGAGAAGGAGCCGCCGATGCTGCCGGTCGTCCCGATGGCGGCGATCCAGCTCAACCGCGAGGGCCGCACGCTCTTCGTTCTGAACGAGACCGACGACACGGTTTCGCGCAGGGTGGTGGAGACCGGCAAGCAGATGCGCGGCAATGTCGCCATCCAGAGCGGTATCGAGGCGGGAGAACTCGTCGTCGTCCAGGGTGTTCAGAACCTGCAGGACGGCGCGAAGGTGAACCCGAACTTCGAAGAGGGCTCGGAAGGGCCCGGCGGTCCGATCCGCGACGGAGAGGATGGCGGCGAGCCGGCGGGCCAGACCCCTGAGGCCGGACAATCGGGCGAGAGCGGAGCGCAGGGCGCGGCCGATGCCGGCGAGGGCACCGAGGGCGATCAGGCGGCGAATGCGGACAGCGGCAGCCAGGCCTCCTCGAATGGCGGCAACGCCCAATGATTTCCGATCTCTTCATCGACCGACCGAGACTTGCGACCGTCATCTCCTTCGTTGTGATGATCGCCGGCGCGCTTTCGATCTTCGTCATGCCGGTCTCGCAGTTTCCGAACGTCGCACCGCCGACGGTCTCGGTCTCGGCAACCTATCCGGGCGCCTCGGCGCAGAGCGTCGCCGATGCCGTCGCGGCGCCTCTTGAGGAGGCAATCAACGGCGTCGAGGACATGATCTACATGAGCTCGACCTCGACGAATGCGGGGCAGTACTCCCTGTCCATCACGTTCGAGATCGGGACGGACCCGGATATCGCGCAGGTCAACGTCTCGAACCGGGTCCAGCTCGCCACCTCCCAGCTTCCCACGGAGGTTTCTCAGCAGGGCGTCACGGTCGAGAGCCGATCGCCGAACTTCCTCCTCGCGCTCACCTTCTACTCGACCGACACCCAGTCGCTCGGGCCGATCGAGGTCGGCGCCTATGTGGCGACCAATGTCACCACCGCACTGTCGCGCGTGACGGGCGTCGGAAGCGCAGAGCCGCTCGGGCCGGCCGATTATGCCATGCGCATCTGGACCGATCCGGACAAGATGGCGAGCCTCGACGTATCACCGTCCGATATCTCGACGGCGATCCAGGCGGCGAACACCGTCGCTTCGGTCGGCTCCATCGGCGCCTCTCCCGCGCCCGACGGGCAGGCGACGGTCTATACCGTCACCTCCCAAGGCCGGCTGACCGATCCCGAACAGTTCGAGAACATCGTCGTGCGCGCCCAGCCCAACGGTGCGATCGTCCGGGTTCGCGACGTGGCGCGCGTGGAGCTCGGCGCCGAGAACTATTCGGTGAATTCCTATGCCGCGAACGGGGCGCCCTCGCAGCTCGTCCAGGTCAACCAGTCGCCTGACGCGAACGCGCTCGAGACCGTGACGGCGGTCCGGGCCGAACTCGACCGTCTCTCGCAATCCTTTCCGCCGGGACTCGAATATCAGATCGTCTACGACTCCACGGAATATGTGAGCGCGACGATCGAGGAAATCATCTTCTCCCTCTTCCTCGTCGCGCTGATCGTCGTGGTCGTCGTCTACGTCTTCCTTCAGGACTGGCGTGCGACCTTGGTTCCGGCGCTCGCCATCCCGGTCTCACTCGTTGGCAGCTTCGCCTTCCTTCTCGCCTTCGGTTTCACGGTCAACGTCATCACGCTGCTCGCTTTGATCCTCGCGATCGGCCTCGTGGTCGACGACGCGATCCTCGTCGTCGAGAACTGCCAGCGCGTGATGACCGAGCGCAAGGTGAATGCGAAGGAGGCGGCGCGGATCGCCATGCGGGAGGTGACGGGACCGATCATCTCGACGACGCTCGTCCTTCTCGCGGTGTTCCTGCCGACGACCTTTCTGCCCGGATTGTCGGGGCAGCTCTACAAGCAGTTCGGCGTCACGCTTTCGATCTCGCTCCTTCTCTCCTCCATGGTCGCTTTGACGCTGACCCCGGCGCTGGCCTCGATCTTCCTGCGCCCGCCGACGGCGAGCTGGCTTCCGCTGCGCCTTTTCTCGAAGGGCCTCGAGGCGACGACGAACGGGTATGCGCGCGTCGTGAGCTTCCTCGTGCGACGCGTGCTCATCGCGCTCGCCGTCGTCGGCCTCGGCTTTGCCGTCGCCGCCTTCTCCTTCCTCAGCCTGCCGTCCAGCCTCGTTCCCGAGGAGGATCAGGGCGCCATTCTCTTCGACGTCCAGCTGCCGGACTCCGCCTCGCTCCAGCGCACGGATCAGGTTCTCGACCAGATCTCGGAGATCATCCGCTCCACCGAGGGCGTCGAGACCTTCACCACGGCCGCCGGCTACAGCCTCCTCCAGTCGGCGCAGCGGCCCTCGGCCGGCATCGGCATCATCAGTCTGAAGCTGTGGGGCGAACGGCGTGACCTATTCAGGATTCTCGGTGAACTCTCCGGGAAGTTCTCGCAGATACCGGGTGCGACGGTCGCCGCCTTCCCGCCGCCGCCCATTCCCGGTATCGGTTCGGTGGGTGGCTTCACCTTTCAGCTGCTCGCGCAGCAGGGTCAGGACCCGGCCGAACTCGCCCAGGTCGCCCGTGCCTTCGTATCGGCGGCGAACCAGAACCCGGCGATTTCCGGTGCGCGCACGACCTTCTCGGCCGACGTGCCGAGCCTGTTCCTGAACATCGACGCGGACCGCGCCGAAACCCTCGGCCTGACCGTCGCCGATATCTACGATGCGATCGGCGGAACGCTGGGTGAGGTTTTCGTCAATCAGTTCAACTACAACGGACGGGTTTATCAGGTCCGGCTTCAGGCCGATGAGAACGCCCGCGCCGACGAGAGCGACATCCTCGACATCTATGCCAAGAACCGCAACGGCGAGATGGTGCCGATCCGAACGGTGGTCGATGTCGAGACGACTTTCGGGCCCTATGCGGTTCCGCGGTTCAATCTGTTCCTCGCCGCCGAAGTCTCCGGCAATCCCGCGCCCGGTTCGTCCTCGGGCGCCGCACTGCAGGCGCTTCAGACGATCGCGAACGAGACGCTTCCCGAGGGTTACGCCTACCAGTTCGCCGGCACCTCCTATCAGGAGCAGCAGGCGGGCAACGTGACCTATCTGGCCTTCGCGCTGGCCTTCGTCTTCGCCTTCCTCTTCCTCGTCGGACAATACGAGAGCTGGCTTCTGCCGATGGCCGTCATGCTCTCCCTGTTCATCGCGGCAGCGGGCGCGACGGCGACGCTTTTGATGCTCGGCTACAGTTCGAACATCTACTCCCAGATCGGTATCGTCATGCTCATCGGTCTGGCCTCTAAGAACGCGATCCTGATCGTGGAATTCGCGCGCTTCCAGCAGGACGATGGCCTGCCGATCACGGAGGCCGCGATCAAGGGCGCCCGGCTTCGCCTGCGAGCCGTTCTGATGACGGCGCTCGCTTTCGTCATCGGCATCGTTCCGCTGGCGCTGGCAACGGGTGCGGGCGCTGCGGGACGCAACGCGATCGGTGTGACCTCCATCGGCGGCATGCTGGCTGCGACCTTCATCGGCATCTTCATCGTCCCGGCGCTCTATGCCTTCGTCCAGCGGATCGCCGGCGGGCGGAAGGGCAAGTTCTGGGGACGGGAGGACGAGCAGGGAGCAGCCGGCAAGCCAACGGCCGGCGAGGGCGAGTCCGGGACGCGTTCGCGCTTCCCCTGGGCGGGCGGTGCCGGCGACCGGACGGCCGGTTCCGGTGGCGATGCACCGCAGGCTGCGGAGTGATCATCCGGTCGGTCGAGGGATCGGGCCTGTAAAGCGAGGCTCCGATCCTGCGCCGTCGGCGCCCGGTCTTCATGCCTGTATCAGCGCTGCGTGTGCCGATCCGCCCGGCTCAGGCCTCGTGCGCGATCCCGATTCCCGGCGCAATGCTGTCCCGTCCCGGTCCACGGCCGCTCGCTCCCGTTTCGATAAGGACCGGCGAGGGGACGCGACACGGACCGGTCTGCCCGAAGCCAGGCATCCTGCACGACGGTCGCACTCGTTCCGGGCATCGCTCGTGGCTTCTGCCGAAACGATAAAGAACTCCGTCGCCGCTTTCCCACGGATGCTGGACTTGCACAGGGTCCCCGGTCGGATGGTCGAGCCGGCCTCGACACGGCCAAGGGACGACGGCGCCATGAAAAAGGCCGCGGCATCGAGGGATGCCGCGGCCTTTCGTTCGTTCGCAGGGACTTCGGATCCGGCGGTTCTGTTCAGCCCCGCCCGCGGCCGAAGATCCACTTCTTGTAGGTGAGCGGTTCGCCATACGGCTCGAAGAGCTTCGATTCCTTGTGTTCGGCAAACTGTGCGTAGTTCAGGACCGCCACGAAGATCACGCCGCCGACGGTGTTTCCGAGAAGCACCGGCAGAATGAAGTTCGGGAAGAGGGCGAAGAAGGACACCTCGGTCCGGAAGGCGAGGAAGAACACTTCGACCGACGAGGTGATGACGTGGTAGAAGCCGCAGATTCCGAGGAAGTACATCAGGATGAAGACGATATAGATCTTCGAGGTCGTCTCGCGCGAGGCATGGACGAGCCAGACCATCGCGGCGACGATCCAGCCGGCGATGAGGGCGCGGGCCGCGATCGTCATCCACTCGGTCTCGTAGGCATGCCGGCCGATTTCGATCGCGACGACCACGCGTTCGACCGTCAGGACGTCCACATAGGCGATGAGTGCGGCGACCGCGATCGCGCCGAGGAAGTTGCCGACGAGCACGACGGACCACAACCGCAGAAGTTCGGCGATGCTCGTCAGTTTGGTGAGGACCAGAACCACGGGCGTGAGGGTGTTCTCGGTGAAGAGCTGGTAGCGCCCGAGAACGATAATGAGGAAGCCGACGGGATACATCAGGTTTCCGAGGAAACCGGGGGTCGCTTCGCCCGCCGTCTCCGTCAGGATGACGCGAGCGAGAAAGGTGAGACCGATCGCTCCGCCTGCGCCCAGCGCGCTCCAGAACAGATAGCGATTGCTGACGTCGAGTTCGTGATCGGCCGAAGACAGGACGCGGGCGAACACCTCCTCAAAGGAGAAGTAGTCCGCAAGATTGCGTCCCTCGCTGGGCGCGTTGAGCAGCGATTCGTCCGGGTCCTTTCGGAGCATCGCCTCCTCGTCTTCTCTGCCGTTCCGCTTCGTCGTGTCGTTCATGAAACCGTCCCCTTGCAGCCCGTCGGCCAGACATTCACATTTCGTTCAAGATAGCGCCGCAGCACCCGGCATCCCGCCGCTGCCGAAAACGTGATGACGTCACGACGATCATGGTTAGCGCAATTTCCTACGAGCAGAGTTGACCGGCTGTTAACGGCCGTCATGAGAAACTTGCGGCGTAAGGAGAGACTCCCATGCGCACCATTCAGACTCGCCGAAGCCGCCTCATTCGATTGATCATCCCGGGTGTCTCGGCGATGGTGCTCGCCTATTTCGCCGTGCACGTGCGAACCGGCGAATACGGGCTCACATCCAAGGTGGAACTCGAGCGTGAGCTGAACGTGGTCAAGGCCGATCTCGCCAGCCTGAAGGCCGAGAAGAAGGCTCTCCAGAAGCGCGTGGAACTCCTCAGCCCCGGCTCGCTGGAGCGGGACATGCTCGACGAGCGGGCACGCTGGGCCTTGAACATGGCGGCCGAGGACGAGATCGTCATCCTGCGATAGGTCCCGCTGCCGGATCCCCGCCAGAACAGGCGAGCCGCTGCGAGCGCGGCACGACACCGCAGGGCCAGCTGAAATCCGAAAGCCAGAGCATTCGGGGCTTCGGCTTCGCGCAGACACTTGCCCTTTTGCCGCCTTGGCTTTACATCGCGCCGGAACTTTTCAACCGCGCAAGCAGCGAAAGAGGCAGCGGAGAGGTTATGGCCAAGAGTAAATTCGAGCGCAACAAGCCGCATGTGAACATCGGCACGATCGGTCACGTCGACCACGGCAAGACGTCCCTGACGGCGGCGATCACGAAGTTCTTCGGCGAATTCCGCGCCTACGACCAGATCGATGCGGCGCCGGAAGAGAAGGCACGCGGCATCACGATCTCGACGGCTCACGTCGAGTATGAGACGGAAGCGCGCCACTACGCCCACGTCGATTGCCCGGGCCATGCCGACTACGTGAAGAACATGATCACGGGTGCGGCGCAGATGGACGGCGCGATCCTGGTCTGCTCGGCGGCCGACGGCCCGATGCCGCAGACCCGCGAGCACATTCTCCTGGCCCGCCAGGTCGGCGTTCCGGCGATCGTCGTGTTCCTCAACAAGGTCGACCAGGTCGACGACGAGGAGCTCCTCGAGCTGGTCGAGCTCGAAGTTCGCGAGCTTCTGTCGTCCTACGAGTTCCCGGGCGACGACATTCCGATCGTCAAGGGCTCGGCTCTGGCCGCTCTCGAGGACTCCAACAAGGAGATCGGCGAGAACGCGGTTCGCGAGCTGATGAAGGAAGTCGACGCCTACATCCCGACGCCCGCGCGTCCGATCGACCAGCCGTTCCTGATGCCGATCGAGGACGTGTTCTCGATCTCGGGTCGCGGCACGGTGGTGACGGGCCGCGTCGAGCGCGGTGTCGTGAAGGTCGGTGAGGAAGTCGAGATCGTCGGCATCAAGGACACCCGCAAGACCACGGTCACGGGCGTCGAGATGTTCCGCAAGCTGCTCGACCAGGGTCAGGCCGGCGACAATATCGGCGCGCTGATCCGCGGTGTCGATCGTGAGGGCGTGGAGCGCGGCCAGGTGCTGTGCAAGCCGGGTACGGTGAAGCCGCACACGAAGTTCAAGGCCGAAGCCTACATCCTGACCAAGGATGAGGGTGGCCGTCACACGCCGTTCTTCACGAACTACCGTCCGCAGTTCTACTTCCGCACGACGGACGTGACGGGCGTGTGCACGCTTCCCGAGGGCACCGAGATGGTGATGCCGGGCGACAACGTCGCGATGGACGTGACGCTGATCGTTCCGATCGCGATGGAAGAGAAGCTGCGCTTCGCGATCCGCGAAGGCGGCCGCACCGTCGGCGCCGGCATCGTCGCCGCGATCGTCGAGTAACGACTGGTTTCCGCATCCCGCAAGGGGAGCGGTGACACCTGATGCATTCGCGCGCAGTGAACCCCGGTTCGCTGTGCGCTTTGCGTTTATGGCCCTGCACCGATCGCATCGGACGCCCACTAAGTGGCAGGGCCGCACGGTCGGAGCGGGACAGGCGAATGCATGCGCCGTCCTGGCGATGTCCAGCTGTAATCGACCGGAACCGGGCCGTTCGAGAGACTGCGATCAGGCCCGTATCGCTGCGCCCTCTCTCGGACAATCGGCGCGGATGTCCTCGATGAAGCCGGTCGTCACGAGCTTTTCCGAGCCCGTGAAAACCGTCGATCCGGCGTAGCGAAAATCGATCTCGGCGTTGAATTCCGCATGATCGAGAATCTGCTTGTAGAACCGGCCGCCATCGAAATGGGTGCCCCACTCGTACATCGTGCGAAATTCCGCCAGCGAGTCGGCCGAGAACTTGTAGTGAAGCAGCGCCGCATGGACCGGGGAGAAATTCCGGTCGATCGGAAGGGGGCCGTGGGCGCTTCCGCTGTTGAAGCGAGTCCGGCGGTCCACATAGATCAGCGGGAACTTCGTCATGCGCATATCCGTCCCGAACATGCGCTGGCGCGCTCCTCCTCTGATCGCCGTGCAGAATTTTTCGTTCTCGATCGCGTATCCCGTCTCGTCGTAGAGTGGGCAGACGGTCACGGGCGAGGCCTCGAGAGGCTGGTGCGGCGGCGCCCCATCAAGGGCCGCATCCGGATAGATGTCGATCATGACGGCGAGGGCGCGCTTGCGGCCCTCTCGTTCCAGATCGGCGATGAAATCGGTGAGCTTGCGGTCTTCGCTGCCCGGGAAGACGAGATACTCGTCGCAATCGAGCGACATATACCACCGATCGCGACCATACCGCTCGACGAGAAGGTCGCGCCAGACGAGGCCACCGCCTGCCACGTCGAAATTCACGTTGGATTCGTAGATATCCACATCGGGCGCGGCGAGCAGCAGTTCGCGCGTTCGATCGTCCGATCGGTCGTCGACGAAGGCGAAGCGCGTGATGCCGAGCGTGCGATAATGCGAAAGGAAGGACGGCAGGTAGCGCTCGGCGTTCTTCAGAACGCTGATCAGGACGAGATCCTTCGATCGAAGCTCGCCTTCGACCAACCGGACCGGATAGATCTCGGTGCCGCGTCCGCGCTTCGCAGCACGCCTGCGATAGCGGCGATTGCGAAGCGCAAGGACGAGCCGATCGAACACGGACAACTGCCCGAAGCGTCGCCACGTCTTCGGGTCTCGAATTGGGTAGTCCATGCTCCGCCCCGTTTTCGCCTCGGCCCGGCGTACTGGCATGCAATCGGTTTTTCATGCAACTGCTCGGGACGGCTCGGCAGGCAGGCGCCGTCGGACAAAATAATGGTCCCTTGTCCGTCGGGTGATAACGCGGGGGTACTGGCGTCCGACGGCCGAAGACCCCCAGAACTACGGCCTCGCGCGGCCCAACTTCAAACGCAGGATCGACGCAGATGACGAGAACGACCGTTTCGGACCCTGAGGAGTCGCAATGGCTCGTATCGCCGGAGGACTGGCAGGCATTCTTCGATGCCTACGAACGCGTCGTCCTCATTGCCAACAGTGATGAGGTCGCAATCGCCGAGGTCGTGAAGAAGCACGGCGAGGGCGCTCTCTTCGTCTTCTTCAACAAGGTCTACAAGGTGCTGGACGCACCCTTCGAGGCACCCTGCCTGCTCGTCGCCCGGTCCAGCCCCTCCGGCGCCAACATCGTCTATCGGCGCGAAGTCGAGGAGGTCCTTAGCTATTTCCGGAAGGACGCCCTGCTCGGCATCCTCAACCTGGCATGCGCGGATACGGAGCGGTTCAGCCCCATTGCGGCATTCGAGGGACGGCGGGCCGGACGATTGAGCCTCGCGGGCTATTTTCGGGAATTCTATCCGACGACGCATCTTCCAACGAGCGGGTTCGCGCTGGCGCTCTGGCTTGCGGAAACGTGCAGGACGGAGGTCCATCTCGAAGGATTTTCGGCCAAGCGTTCCTTGCGCTGGAAGCTCTTTGCCGATCACGACTGGACCTTCGAGCAGACGAGCCTCAGACTTCTTGCGCGGGCGGGCCGTCTCCACATGAACAATGTCGAACCGTCCAACGCCTATGTCGAACTCGCGCGGCGCTTCCCGGAGATCGGCGATGGCGCGGTCGCCGCCGCGGCGGTCGAAGTCCTCGGGAACAGGCTGGAGAGCGCGAGCCTTGCAATCGACAATCTGGTATCCCTGACGAAGTTTCAGGGCCGTGTGGACCGGTTGCTGCGTCGCCTGAAGCCGGCGACACGCAAGCAGCGTGACAAGGCGGCGAGCGGAAAGTCGGGCCCTGTCTGACGAGTGGGCCGCCAAGCGCGCCGTTCGAGCGGCGCGGTTGGCCGGGACGGTCGATGCCTCACGTTTTCGTCTTGCAGTTCATCCATCATCGCTTTATGAGGTCGACCTCGTTAGGGGTATAGCTCAGTTGGTAGAGCGGCGGTCTCCAAAACCGCAGGTCACAGGTTCGAGCCCTGTTGCCCCTGCCATCCTGCCCGAGAGGGGCAGTTTGTTCCGTGCGACCCCCTTGTGAATCAATCCGCACGCGTATAAACATCGGTTAAATCTTTTGCGCGTGGGGCCGGTCCGGGCCTGCACGCGCTTTGTTCGTGAGACAATATCGATCGAACGGCAAGTCGAGTGAGCATGGCCAAGACCAATCCTTTTACCTTCCTCCAGCAGGTGCGCAGCGAAACCGCGAAGGTGACGTGGCCCTCCCGGCGGGAGACGACGATCTCGACCATCATGGTGTTCATCATGGTGGCCTTCGCGGCGCTGTTCTTCTTCGTGGCGGATCAGGCTCTCGGCTATCTGGTCGGTCTGATCATGAATGTCGGCGCCTGATCGCCGGACGGAAAACATGTTGGCGCTTCAACATAGCGACTTCGGGAGTCTTTAGAATTTAATGGCCGCTCGCTGGTACATCGTTCACGCATATTCGAATTTCGAGAAGAAGGTCGCCGAGTCGATCGAGGAACAGGCGCGCCAGAAGGGTCTGTCCGACAAGTTCGAGAAGATCCTCGTGCCGACCGAGAACGTCGTTGAGGTTCGTCGCGGCCGCAAGGTCAATGCCGAGCGCAAGTTCTTCCCGGGCTACGTGCTCGTGAAGGCGGATCTGACGGACAAGGTCTTCTCGCTCATCAAGAATACGCCGAAGGTCACCGGCTTCCTCGGGCCGGACAACCGGCCGGTTCCGATCACCGAGAAGGAAGCCGATCAGATCCTGAATCACATTCAGGAGGGTGTCGAGCGTCCCAAGCCGACCGTCATGTTCGACATCGGCGAGCAGGTGCGCGTCTCCGATGGTCCGTTCGCCTCCTTCAACGGGATCGTCCAGGAGGTCGACGACGAGCGGTCGCGCCTCAAGGTCGAGGTGTCGATCTTCGGGCGTGCGACGCCCGTCGATCTGGAATTCGGTCAGGTCGAGAAGGTCTGATCGAGGTTCGGGACTTCGGTCTCGAACTCTTGCGGGAGGCGGCGGAGACCTGAAGCCGGGTTTTCGTGACGCCGCACCGCGAACTGCGAAGCCCGAGCGCTCCGGCGCCGGGCATGAAAACAGAAGGCAGAAAGAATGGCTAAGAAAATTGCGGGCCAGCTGAAGCTGCAGGTCCCGGCCGGTTCGGCGACCCCGTCGCCCCCGATCGGCCCCGCGCTCGGTCAGCGCGGCATCAACATCATGGAGTTCTGCAAGGCGTTCAACGCGCAGACCCAGGAGCAGGAGAAGGGCTCCCCGATCCCGGTGGTCATCACGTACTACCAGGACAAGTCCTTCACCTTCGCCATGAAGACCCCGCCGGTCAGCTACTTCCTCAAGAAGGCGGCGAACCTGAAGTCGGGTTCCAAGCTTCCGGGCAAGGAAAGCGCCGGAACGATCTCGCGCGACGCCGTGCGCGAAATCGCCGAGAAGAAGATGCAGGATCTGAATGCCAACGACGTCGACGCCGCCATGGCCATGGTCGAAGGTTCGGCAAAGTCCATGGGCCTCGAGGTGACGGGTTAATACGATGGCTAAAGAAGGTAAGCGCATCCGCGCCGCTCGCGAGGGCATCGATCGCACGAAGCTCTACGGCCTCGACGAGGCTGTCGAGATGATCAAATCGCGCTCCAGCGTGAAGTTCGACGAGACCGTCGAAATCGCGATGAATCTCGGCGTTGATCCCCGCCATGCCGACCAGATGGTCCGCGGCGTCGTCAATTTGCCGAACGGCACGGGCCGCGACGTTCGCGTCGCCGTCTTCGCTCGCGGCGACAAGGCCGACGAGGCTCGCGCAGCCGGTGCGGACATCGTCGGTGCGGAAGACCTCGTCGAGCAGGTCCAGGGTGGTCAGATCGATTTCGATCGCGCCATCGCGACGCCCGACATGATGGCCCTCGTCGGTCGTCTGGGTAAGGTCCTCGGCCCGCGCGGCCTGATGCCGAACCCGCGCGTCGGCACCGTCACGCCGGACGTGACCGCAGCCGTCAAGGCCTCCAAGGGCGGCGCCGTCGAATTCCGCGTCGAGAAGGCCGGTATCGTCCATGCCGGCGTCGGCAAGGCGAGCTTCGAGGCGAGCAAGATCGCCGAGAACATCCGCGCTTTCGCCGATGCGGTGACCAAGGCCAAGCCGACGGGTGCCAAGGGCACTTATGTCAAGCGGGTCGCGATCACCTCGACCATGGGGCCCGGCCTCAAGATCGATCCGTCGAGCGTCGCGCAGTCCGCGAACGGCTGACATTCGAAGGCCGCGCATGGCGGGGCCTTCAAAAGAGCGGGCATCGTTCCCAGATACGATGCTTCTCAATGAAATTCCGGGGAGACCCGGATGACACGGGAAGGGGGCTCTGGTCGCCTTCCCGAATGCCTGTCCGAGATTGCAAGGCGGATCGAGTGCCTGAACGGGCGCGATCCATAATCGTCAGAAAGCCTTCATGAGACGGGGTGATGTCCGACAATTCCGGGATCTTCGGTCCCGACATTGCGGTTCGAACCTCTGAATGCCTTGTGCCGGTTTCGAGTTCCACAGGAACGCGGACGACCGATGCAGGGGGACAGGATCTCCGAGCGTCGCTTCGAAGGTCCCCTTCGCATGCGGCGTAAAGGCAACCGGTTTCAGGCGTCTCGTTCCGAGCGCTCGAAGCCAAATAGGAGAGAGGCAGTGGAAAGAGCGGAAAAGCGCGAATTCGTCACGGCGCTCAACCAGACCTTCCAAGAGGCTGGTGTCGTCGTGGTGGCCCACTATGCCGGACTCACGGTCGCAAACATGAACGATCTTCGTTCACAGATGCGCGCGGCCGGGGGCACCGTCAAAGTCGCGAAGAACCGCCTTGCCAAGATCGCTCTTCAAGGCACGGACGCCGAAGGCATCTCGAACCTGTTCGAGGGCCAGACTCTGATCGCTTATTCGAGCGATCCGATTGCGGCGGCCAAAGTCTCCAACGAATTCGCCAAGAAGAACGACAAGCTCGTCATTCTCGGCGGTTCCATGGGGACGACAACGCTCGATGCGAACGGTGTGAAGGCTCTGGCCGACCTGCCGTCGCTGGACGAACTGCGCGGCAAGCTTGTGGGTATGATCCAGACCCCGGCAACCCGCATCGCAGCCGTCGTCCAGGCCCCGGCGGGCCAGCTCGCCCGGGTTTTCAATGCGTATGCCACGAAGGACGAAGCGGCGTGAGGCTCGGGTTCCTCGCTGCTCAAACTCAAGTTCGAATCGTAAAGGAATAGAAACATGGCTGATCTCGCCAAGATCGTTGAAGACCTTTCGGCCCTGACCGTCCTCGAGGCGGCTGAGCTTTCCAAGATGCTCGAAGAGAAGTGGGGCGTCTCCGCCGCCGCTCCGGTGGCTGTTGCCGCCGCTGGTGGTGGCGCTGCCGCCGAAGCCGTCGAAGAGCAGACCGAGTTCACGGTCGTTCTCGCCGATGCCGGTTCTTCCAAGATCAACGTCATCAAGGAAGTCCGCGCTCTCACGGGCCTCGGCCTCAAGGAAGCCAAGGACCTCGTCGACAACGCGCCGAAGCCGGTCAAGGAAGGCGTCGACAAGGCCGAGGCCGACAAGATCAAGGACCAGCTCGAGAAGGCTGGTGCGAAGGTCGAACTCAAGTAAGTGCGGCATGTGCCGCGCTGAAACAGATCGTTTCAACGTGGGCGGGGCGGCGTATGCCGTTCCGCCTTCCGTGCTGGAAGTGACGAAACTCGGCCGGTGACGGCCATCGGGTCCCGCAGCGAAATCTCTTCGCGTCAAGGCGGCGACCATTCTGCGTTTCCTGAAGTCTCGTTCGCGATGTCGAGCCTTCAGGAAACGCACGGGCCTCGGGTGCATTGAGGCCTGCTTCGACGTTTGACTCCGTGCGGATTGCCGACGCCGGAGTGCTCCCCACGGGGAGATTGAGTTGCAAGCCCTCTGGTCAAGGGCGACAGATTACGAGAGGAGCGACGATGTCACAGACGACGACGTTCAGCGGTCGCAGGCGCGTTCGCAAGGTGTTCGGTCACATCCCCGAGGTCGCGGAGATGCCGAATCTGATCGAGGTCCAGAAGGCCTCCTACGATCAGTTTCTGATGATCGAGGAGCCGGAAGGCGGACGCACCGATGATGGCCTTCAGGCCGTCTTCAAGTCGGTCTTCCCGATCTCCGACTTCTCGGGCCAGGCTATGCTCGAATTCGTTAAGTACGAGTTCGAGCCGCCGAAATTCGATGTGGACGAGTGCCGTCAGCGCGACCTCACCTATGCGGTGCCGCTCAAGGTCACGCTGCGCCTGATCGTGTTCGATATCGACGAGGATACCGGTTCCAAGTCCATCAAGGACATCAAGGAGCAGGACGTCTACATGGGCGACATGCCGGTCATGACCGGCAATGGCACGTTCATCGTGAACGGCACCGAGCGCGTGATCGTCTCGCAGATGCACCGCTCGCCGGGCGTCTTCTTCGATCACGACAAGGGCAAGACCCATTCGTCGGGCAAGCTGCTGTTCGCCGGACGCGTGATCCCGTATCGCGGTTCCTGGCTCGACATCGAGTTCGATGCCAAGGACGTGGTCCATGCGCGCATTGATCGCCGCCGCAAGATCCCCGTCACGAGCCTCCTGATGGCGCTCGGCATGGACGGCGAAGAGATCCTGTCGACGTTCTACAACTTCGTCGAGTTCCGGAAGGACGACAAGGGCTGGCGCGCCCCGTTCTCCGTCGAGCGCGTTCGCGGCCAGGGCATGGTCACAGACCTGATCGACGCCGATTCCGGCGAGGTCCTGGTCGAGGCCGGCAAGAAGGTCACCGCACGCCAGGCCCGCAAGCTCGCCGAGCAGGGCGTGAAGGCCTTCCGCGTGACCGAGGACGATCTCTACGGCAACTATCTCGCCGAGGACATCGTCAACTTCGCGACGGGCGAGGTCTATCTCGAGGCCGGTGACGAGCTGGACGAGAAGACCCTCAAGGTTCTCACCGACGCCGGTTACGAGAGCTTCCAGGTTCTCGATATCGACCACGTCAACATCGGTTCCTACATCCGCAACACGCTGGCCGTCGACAAGAACGAGAACCGGCAGGATGCACTGTTCGACATCTACCGCGTGATGCGTCCCGGCGAGCCGCCGACGATGGAAACCGCGGAGAACATGTTCAACTCGCTGTTCTTCGACGCCGAGCGCTACGACCTGTCGGCCGTCGGCCGCGTGAAGATGAACATGCGCCTGGACGTGCAGGCCGAGGACACCGTCCGCACCCTGCGCAAGGAGGATATCCTTGCCGTGGTGAAGACGCTCGTCGACCTGCGCGACGGTCGCGGCGAGATCGACGACATCGACAATCTCGGCAACCGCCGCGTGCGTTCGGTCGGCGAGCTCATGGAGAACCAGTACCGCGTCGGTCTGCTCCGCATGGAGCGCGCGATCAAGGAGCGCATGTCCTCGGTCGAGATCGACACGGTCATGCCGCAGGATCTGATCAACGCCAAGCCCGCTGCGGCCGCCGTGCGCGAGTTCTTCGGCTCGTCCCAGCTCTCGCAGTTCATGGACCAGACGAACCCGCTCTCGGAGATCACGCACAAGCGTCGTCTCTCGGCGCTTGGACCCGGCGGTCTGACCCGCGAGCGCGCCGGCTTCGAGGTGCGCGACGTCCATCCGACCCATTACGGCCGTATCTGCCCGATCGAGACGCCGGAAGGCCCGAACATCGGTCTGATCAACTCGCTCGCGACCTTCGCCCGCGTCAACAAGTACGGCTTCATCGAAAGCCCGTATCGCAAGGTCGTGGACGGCAAGGTGACGACCGAAGTCGTCTATCTCTCGGCGATGGAGGAGTCCAAGCACCACGTCGCTCAGGCGAACGCTGTCCTGACGGACGAGAACACGTTCCAGAACGAGTTCGTCGTCTGCCGTCATGCCGGCGACGTCTTCATGACGCCGCGTGAGAACGTCGACCTCATGGACGTCTCGCCCAAGCAGCTCGTTTCGGTCGCAGCCGCGCTCATCCCGTTCCTTGAGAACGACGACGCGAACCGCGCCCTCATGGGCTCGAACATGCAGCGTCAGGCCGTGCCGCTGGTGCGAGCCGAAGCGCCGTTCGTCGGCACCGGCATGGAGCCGATCGTCGCTCGCGACTCCGGCGCCGCGATCGCCGCGCGCCGGACGGGCGTCGTCGATCAGGTGGACGCGACCCGTATCGTCATCCGCGCGACGGAAGATCTTGAGGCCGGTCGTTCCGGCGTCGACATCTACCGGCTGATGAAGTTCCAGCGCTCCAACCAGAACACCTGCATCAACCAGCGTCCGCTGGTCGCGGTGGGTGACCGGGTGGAGAAGGGCGACATCCTGGCCGACGGTCCGTCGACCGATCTCGGCGATCTCGCCCTCGGCCGGAACGTGCTCGTCGCGTTCATGCCCTGGAACGGCTACAACTACGAGGACTCGATCCTCCTGTCCGAGCGGATCGTTTCCGACGACGTCTTCACCTCGATCCATATCGAGGAGTTCGAGGTCATGGCCCGCGACACCAAGCTCGGGCCGGAAGAGATCACGCGCGACATTCCGAACGTTTCGGAAGAGGCGCTCCGCAATCTCGACGAAGCGGGCATCGTCTATATCGGCGCCGAGGTTCAGCCGGGCGACATCCTCGTCGGCAAGATCACGCCGAAGGGCGAGAGCCCGATGACGCCGGAGGAGAAGCTCCTGCGCGCCATCTTCGGCGAGAAGGCCTCGGATGTCCGCGACACCTCCAGCCGTATGCCCCCGGGCACCTACGGTACGGTGGTCGAGGTGCGCGTCTTCAATCGTCACGGCGTCGAAAAGGACGAGCGTGCGATGGCGATTGAGCGCGAGGAAATCGAACGCCTTGCCAAGGACCGCGACGACGAGCAGGCGATTCTGGACCGCAACGTCTACGGCCGTCTGATCGAGATGCTCTCGGGCAAGCAGGGCGTCGCGGGGCCGAAGGGCTTCAAGCGCGGCACCGAGATCTCCCAGGAGATGATGGAGGAGTATCCCCGCTCGCAGTGGTGGATGTTCGCCGTCGAGGACGAGAAGGTCCAGGGTGAGCTCGAGGACCTGCGCAAGGTCTATGACGAAGCCAAGAAGACGCTCGAAGCGCGCTTTATGGACAAGGTCGAGAAGGTGCAGCGCGGCGACGAGCTGCCGCCCGGCGTCATGAAGCAGGTCAAGGTCTTCGTCGCGGTCAAGCGCAAGATCCAGCCGGGCGACAAGATGGCCGGCCGTCACGGCAACAAGGGCGTCGTCTCGCGCATCGTTCCGGTGGAGGACATGCCCTTCACCGAGGACGGCACGCATGCCGATATCGTCCTCAATCCGCTGGGCGTTCCGTCCCGCATGAATGTCGGACAGATCCTCGAGACCCATCTCGGCTGGGCCTGTGCCGGCATGGGCAAGAAGATCGGCGCGATGCTCGAGGCCTATCAGGAGAACCACGATGCGCAGCCGCTGCGCACCGAGATCTCCAGCCTTCTGGGCGACAACGAGCGCAATGAGAAGGTGAAGGACTACGACGACGACAGCGTCATCACCCTTGCCAAGCAGATGTCGAAGGGCGTCTCGATCGCGACCCCGGTCTTCGACGGCGCGAACGAGAAGGATATCGTCGAGTGGCTGGAGACGGCCGGTCTCAACGGTTCCGGCCAGGTCACGCTCTATGACGGGCGTACCGGCGAGCCGTTCGACCGTCAGGTGACCGTCGGCTACATCTACATGCTGAAACTGCACCATCTGGTGGACGACAAGATCCACGCCCGTTCGATCGGACCCTACTCGCTGGTCACTCAGCAGCCGCTGGGCGGCAAGGCCCAGTTCGGCGGACAGCGCTTCGGCGAGATGGAGGTCTGGGCCCTCGAAGCCTATGGCGCGGCCTACACGCTGCAGGAGATGCTGACGGTCAAGTCGGACGACGTGGCGGGTCGAACCAAGGTGTACGAGGCGATCGTGCGCGGCGACGACGCGTTCGAGTCGGGCATTCCGGAGAGCTTCAACGTTCTCGTCAAGGAAATGCGCTCGCTCGGCCTCGACGTCGATCTGGCGACCAATCCGGAGAATGCCGGCGGCGGTGTGCAGGAACTGCCGGACGCGGCCGAATAGGTCGCGCGATACGAAGGGCCGGCCCCGGGCCGGCCAAGCCGCAGGCGTCCTTCGAAAGGGGACGCCTGCGTTCGAGTATCGGTGAATTTTCAACGGTCTCAGCGAGGCCGTTATCAAAAGGCGAAAGCCTTGAAGGAGACAGAGCATGAACCAAGAGGTCATGAACATCTTCAACCCGCAGGTCGCCGCGCAGACCTTCGATACGATCCGTATCTCGCTGGCGTCGCCTGAAAAGATCCTGTCCTGGTCGTTCGGCGAGATCAAGAAGCCCGAGACGATCAACTACCGTACGTTCAAGCCCGAGCGCGACGGCCTGTTCTGCGCGCGCATCTTCGGTCCGATCAAGGACTACGAGTGCCTGTGCGGCAAGTACAAGCGCATGAAGTACAAGGGCATCATCTGCGAGAAGTGCGGCGTCGAGGTCACCCTCTCGCGCGTGCGCCGCGAGCGCATGGGCCATATCGAGCTCGCAGCTCCCGTCGCCCATATCTGGTTCCTGAAGTCGCTGCCGAGCCGCATCGCCACGCTGCTCGACATGACGCTCAAGGATATCGAGCGCGTCCTTTACTTCGAGAACTACATCGTCACCGAGCCGGGCCTCACGACCCTGCAGGAGAATCAGCTCCTCTCGGAAGAGGAGTACATGATCGCGGTCGATGAGTTCGGCGAGGATCAGTTCACGGCCCTCATTGGCGCCGAGGCGATCCAGGAACTCCTGCGGTCCATGGATCTGGACGAGATCGCCTCCGAGCTTCGCGAGGAACTCGCTTCGACGACGTCGGAGCTGAAGACCAAGAAGCTGATGAAGCGTCTGAAGATCGTGGAGAACTTCATCGAGTCGGGCAACCGGCCCGAATGGATGATCATGACGATCGTGCCCGTGATCCCGCCGGACCTGCGTCCGCTGGTGCCGCTGGATGGTGGCCGCTTCGCGACCTCGGATCTCAACGATCTCTATCGCCGCGTCATCAACCGTAACAACCGTCTGAAGCGCCTGATCGAGCTTCGGGCGCCGGGCATCATCGTGCGCAACGAGAAGCGCATGCTTCAGGAGGCCGTCGACGCCCTGTTCGACAACGGTCGCCGGGGCCGCGTCATCACGGGTGCGAACAAGCGTCCGCTGAAGTCGCTCTCCGACATGCTGAAGGGCAAGCAGGGCCGCTTCCGCCAGAACCTTCTCGGCAAGCGCGTCGACTATTCGGGCCGCTCGGTCATCGTGACCGGTCCGACCATGAAGCTGCACCAGTGCGGCCTGCCGAAGAAGATGGCGCTCGAGCTGTTCAAGCCGTTCATCTATGCCCGCCTCGACGCCAAGGGCTATTCGTCCACCGTCAAGCAGGCCAAGAAGCTCGTCGAGAAGGAGCGTCCGGAAGTCTGGGATATCCTCGACGAGGTCATCCGCGAGCATCCGGTTCTCCTCAACCGCGCGCCGACGCTGCACCGTCTGGGCATCCAGGCCTTCGAGCCTGTGCTGATCGAGGGCAAGGCGATCCAGCTTCATCCGCTGGTCTGCACGGCCTTCAACGCCGACTTCGACGGCGACCAGATGGCGGTGCACGTGCCGCTCTCCATCGAGGCGCAGCTCGAAGCCCGCGTCCTGATGATGTCGACGAACAACATCCTGCATCCGGCGAACGGCGCGCCGATCATCGTGCCTTCGCAGGACATGGTGCTCGGTCTCTACTACCTGTCGATCATGAACGAGAACGAGCCGGGCGAGGGCATGGCCTTCTCCGATATCGGCGAACTCGAGCATGCGCTGAACAGCGGTTCGATCACGCTCCATTCGAAGATCAAGGGCCGGTTCAAGACGATCGACTCCGACGGCAATCCGGTCTCGGCCATCCACGAGACCACGCCGGGCCGGATGCTCATCGGCGCGCTTCTTCCCAAGAACGCATCGGTGCCGTTCGACACCTGCAACCAGCTGATGACCAAGAAGATGATCTCCAAGATGATCGACACGGTCTATCGCCACTGCGGTCAGAAGGAGACGGTGATCTTCTGCGACCAGATCATGCAGCTCGGCTTCAAGCATGCCTGCCTCGCCGGTATCTCCTTCGGCAAGGACGACATGCTGATCCCCGAGACCAAGAAGGACATGATCGGCGAGACGCAGGCGCTCGCGAAGGAATACGAGCAGCAGTACAATGACGGCCTGATCACCCAGGGCGAGAAGTACAACAAGGTCGTCGACGCCTGGGCCAAGTGCACGGACAAGATCGCCGACGAGATGATGGGGCGCATCAAGGCAGTCGAGTTCGACGAGAACGGCCGCCAGAAGCAGATGAACTCGATCTACATGATGTCCCACTCCGGCGCCCGCGGGTCCCCGACCCAGATGCGTCAGCTTGCGGCGATGCGCGGCCTGATGACCAAGCCTTCGGGCGAGATTATCGAGACGCCGATCATCTCGAACTTCAAGGAAGGCCTCACGGTTCTCGAATACTTCAACTCGACCCACGGCGCCCGCAAGGGTCTCGCGGATACGGCGCTGAAGACCGCGAACTCGGGTTACCTGACGCGCCGTCTCGTCGACGTCGCCCAGGACTGCATCATCACGCAGACCGATTGCGGCACCACCAACGGCCTGACGATGCAGCCCATTGTCGACGCCGGGCAGGTCGTCGCCTCGATCGGCCAGCGCATCCTCGGCCGCACGGCCCTCATCGACATCCTGCACCCGGTTTCGGGCGAGGTGATCGTCGAAGGCGGCCGCATGATCGAGGAGCCCGATGTGGAGCTCATCGAGAAGGCCGGCATCCAGTCGGTCCAGATCCGTTCGGCGCTCACCTGCGAGATCCGCACCGGTATCTGCGGCGTGTGCTACGGCCGTGACCTTGCGCGCGGAACGCCCGTCAACATGGGTGAAGCTGTCGGTGTCATCGCCGCTCAGTCGATCGGCGAGCCGGGCACGCAGCTCACCATGCGCACCTTCCACATGGGCGGAACGGCGCAGGTGGTCGACTCGTCCTTCCTCGAGGCCTCCTACGAGGGCAAGGTCGCGATCCGGAACCGGAACGTGGTGCGCAATTCCGACGGCCAACTCGTCGCGATGGGCCGCAACATGGCGATCCTCATTCTCGACGAGAAGGGCATGGAGCGCGCCGCGCACCGCGTCACCTACGGCAGCCGCGTCTATGTGGACGACGGTGACGCCGTTCGCCGCGGCCAGCGTATCGCCGAGTGGGATCCCTACACCCGCCCGGTTCTCACCGAGCTCGACGGCGTGGTCGACTTCGAGGATCTGGTCGATGGCGTGTCCGTCACCGAGCAGACCGACGAGTCGACGGGTATCACCAAGCGTGCCGTCATCGACTGGCGTGCCTCGCCGCGCGGAACCGATCTGAAACCCGCCATCACCATTCGTGGCACGAATGGCGAGGTGCAGAAGCTCGCCCGCGGCAACGACGCCCGCTACTACCAGTCGGTGGACGCGATCCTGTCGGTCGAGCCGGGCCAGAAGGTCTCGGCCGGTGACGTCCTGTCGCGTATTCCGATGGAAAGCGCCAAGACGAAGGACATCACGGGCGGTCTGCCGCGCGTGGCCGAGCTCTTCGAGGCGCGCAAGCCGAAGGACAACGCGATCATCGCGGAGATCGACGGCACGGTGAAGTTCGGACGCGACTACAAGAACAAGCGTCGGATCATCGTCGAGCCGGCGGAAGACGGTGTCGAGCCTGCGGAATACCTGATCCCGAAGGGCAAGCCGTTCCATCTCCAGGAAGGCGACTTCGTGGAGAAGGGCGACTACATCCTCGACGGCAATCCGGCGCCGCACGACATCCTGGCCATCAAGGGCGTGGAGGCTCTGGCGAGCTACCTCGTCAACGAGATCCAGGAGGTCTACCGGCTCCAGGGCGTTCTGATCAACGACAAGCACATCGAGGTCATCGTCCGGCAGATGCTGCAGAAGGTCGAGATCACCGAGTCCGGCGACTCCACCTATATTCCGGGCGATCATGTCGACCGGATCGAGCTTGCCGAACTCAACGAGAAGCTCGAGGAAGACGGCCGCAAGCCGGCTTCCGGCGTGCCGGTGCTGCTCGGCATCACCAAGGCTTCGCTGCAGACGCCGTCATTCATCTCGGCGGCCTCCTTCCAGGAGACCACCCGCGTCCTCACCGAGGCAGCGGTCGCCGGCAAGATGGATACGCTGCAGGGGCTCAAGGAGAACGTCATCGTCGGCCGTCTCATCCCGGCCGGTACGGGCGGCATGATGACCCAGATCCGCCGCATCGCGTCCTCCCGCGACGATCTCATTCTGGAAGATCGCCGCAAGGCCGCGAACACGGTGGAGACGGACAATCTGCTCACCGCCATCGACGACGCGGCCGAGTAAGCCGCGAAGGCGTCGCATCCCGGAAGATATTAAGAGGGCCGCCCATTGGGTGGCCCTTTTTCGTTCGGGCCGGGACCTGCACGGTTGCCCGGCGCCTCGACACAGGATATGTGGAACACGGATCACGTGCGAACGGCCGAGCCTTGCCCAAGAACATCACCCTCGCAATCGACGAAGACCTTCTCGACAAGGTTCGGGTTCTGGCGGCCGTCCGCCGCACGAGCGTCAATGCGATGGTGCGCGAGTTTCTGGAGCGCACGGTGGCCGCCGAGACCCGTCGCGACGAGATCACGCAGGAACTGCTCCGGCTCTCGCGGGAGAGTGTCGCGGATATGGGGGAGTGGCGTCCGAGCCGCGAGGATCCCGTGATGAGGCGGCAGTCGTGATCGAGGGTGCGGACGTGTTCCTCGATACGGGCGTTCTCCTTTATGCCGCGAGCGGCCGGAAGGCTGCCTATGACAAGTGGGAGATCGCCCAGGGTCTCCTGACGACGCGCTTCGGAACGAGTGCCCAGGTGCTGTCGGAGTTCTATTCGAGTGCGGTCGCCAAAGGCACGCATCCGCTCTCACGCGGCGATGCGGCACGCTGGATCGCCCTTCTTTCGCAGAAGCCGTTCGTCGCGATCGATGCCGACATCGTCCGTCTCGGGGCGGAGCATTCCGAGAATTACGAAATCAGTTATTGGCACGGCGCGATCCTCGCCGCAGCCGAACGTCTCGGGGCCCGCACGCTCTATTCCGAAGATCTCGGTCACGACCGGACCTACGGATCGGTCACCGCCATCAACCCCTTCCTTCGAACCTAGAGGCGCAGAAGGCGCCAGGAGACTTTATGTCCATTCTCGTCGACAAGCACACCAAGATCATCGTCCAGGGACTGACGGGCAAGACCGGCACGTTCCATACGGAGCAGGCGCTCGCCTATCACGGCACGCAGATGGTCGCCGGCATCCATCCCAAGAAGGGTGGCGAGACGTGGAAGGCCAGCGAAGGCGCGAAGGATGCGTCCGGCACCGAGCTTCCGATCTTCACCTCCGTCGCCGAAGCCAAGGATCGCACGGGTGCGACCGCCTCGGTGATCTATGTGCCGCCGGCAGGGGCCGCCGCCGCCATCGAAGAGGCGATCGATGCCGGGATCGATCTCATCACCTGCATCACCGAGGGCATCCCGGTGTCCGACATGGTGAAGGTCAAGGCCAAGCTCGAAGGCTCCAAGTCGCGCCTTATTGGCCCGAACTGCCCGGGCGTCCTGACGCCGGAGGAGTGCAAGATCGGCATCATGCCGGGCAACATCTTCTCCAAGGGCTCGGTCGGCGTCGTCTCGCGGTCCGGCACCCTGACCTACGAGGCGGTGTTCCAGACGACGAATGCCGGTCTCGGCCAGACGACGGCGGTCGGCATCGGCGGCGATCCGGTCAAGGGCACGGAGTTCATCGACGTCCTCGAAATGTTCCTCGCCGACGATGCGACCAAGTCGATCATCATGATCGGCGAGATCGGCGGATCGGCCGAAGAAGAGGCCGCGCAGTTCCTCGCCGACGAGGCGAAGAAGGGCCGCGCCAAGCCGATGGTCGGGTTCATCGCCGGACGCACCGCTCCCAAGGGCCGCACCATGGGCCATGCGGGCGCCGTGGTCTCTGGCGGCAAGGGCGGTGCCGAGGACAAGATCGAGGCGATGGAGAAGGCGGGCATTCGCGTTTCCCCGTCGCCCGCCCAGCTCGGCAAGACGCTTGTCGAACTTTTGAAGGGCTGAACCTTCGACGGCGTATCACGCGTCTTCACAAACGGTGACGGATGGCGCAAACCGGGACAGATTGGCATTGCTCCCGACCCGGTTTGTCCCCATCTGACTGCGTGGACATCGCCGACGTGGTAGCGTAACGGCACATTCGGGTACAAAATCGTACCCGAACGATGCGGATTGGACGAGGCGAGGGGGCGGGTCGTCGCCCTTTCTTTTTCACAGCTAGGAGGCGGGGTGCCCTAAAACCCCCGCGATAAAAGACGATGGCACGCAACGATGACGCCAACGAAGTTTTCGCCGAAACTTCGTTCCTGTATGGCGGCAACGCAGACTATATCGAAGAGCTGTATGCCGCCTACGAGAAGGACCCGTCATCGGTCGACAGCGAATGGGCCGATTTCTTCAAGGGTCTGAAGGACGAACCGGAGACGGTCCGCAAGAACGCCGCCGGCCCCTCCTGGGAGCGTACCAACTGGCCGATCGCGGCCAATGGCGAACTCGTCTCGGCGCTCGACGGCAACTGGGCCGAAGTCGAGAAGCGGATCGATACGAAGGTTCGTGAAACCGCCAAGAAGCAGGGCGTCGAGATCAGCGAGGCCGCCGCGAACCGCGCTCGTCAGGACTCGATTTCGGCTCTCATGCTGATCCGCGCCTACCGTGTGCGCGGCCATCTTCACGCCAAGCTCGATCCGCTCGGCATCGCGAACCAGCCGGACGACGACTACAACGAGCTGTCGCCGCAGACCTACGGTTTCTCCGAAGCCGACTTCGACCGCAAGATCTATATCGACAACGTCCTCGGGATGAAGTTCGCGACCATTCGCGAAATGATCGACGTTCTGCGCCGCACCTATTGCTCCACTCTCGGCGTCGAGTTCATGCACATCTCCAATCCCAAGGAGAAGAGCTGGCTGCAGGAGCGCATCGAGGGGCCGGACAAGGGCGTCGCCTTCACGGCCGAGGGCAAGCGGGCGATCCTCAACAAGCTGATCGAGGCCGACGGCTTCGAGAAGTTCCTCGACGTCAAGTACAAGGGCACCAAGCGCTTCGGTTTGGACGGCGGCGAAGCCCTGATCCCGGCCCTCGAACAGATCATCAAGCGCGGCGGCCAGCTCGGCCTGCGCGAGATCGTTCTCGGCATGGCCCATCGCGGCCGTCTCAACGTTCTCAGCCAGGTGATGGGCAAGCCGCACCGGGCGATCTTCCACGAGTTCAAGGGTGGATCGTTCAAGCCCGAGGACGTCGAGGGCTCGGGCGACGTGAAGTACCACCTGGGTACCTCCTCCGATCGCCAGTTCGACGACAACCGCGTTCACCTGTCGCTTGCCGCCAACCCCTCCCATCTCGAGATCGTGGATCCGGTGGTGATGGGCAAGGCGCGCGCCAAGCAGGACCAGATCGCCGGCTCGACGCGCACCGAGACGGTCGCGCTCGAAGACCGCGCCAAGGTGCTGCCGCTGCTCCTTCACGGCGACGCGGCCTTCGCGGGGCAGGGCGTCGTGCCCGAATGCTTCAACCTCTCGGCGCTGCGCGGGCACCGCGTTGCCGGTTCGGTGCACTTCATCATCAACAACCAGATCGGATTTACGACGAATCCGCGCTTCTCGCGCTCGTCGCCCTATCCCTCGGACGTCGCGAAGATGGTCGAGGCACCGATCTTCCACGTGAACGGCGACGATCCCGAAGCGGTCGTCTACGCGGCCAAGATCGCGACCGAATTCCGGATGAAGTTCCACAAGCCGGTCGTGATCGACATGTTCTGCTATCGGCGCTACGGGCACAACGAAGGCGACGAGCCCTCGTTCACCCAGCCGAAGATGTACCGGGTGATCCGCGAGCATCCGACGACGCTCGAAATCTATTCGAAGAAGCTGGTCGATGAAGGCCTGATCTCCCAGAAGGAGGTCGACGACCGGATCGCCGAGTTCCGCGCCATGCTGGACGAGGCGCTCGAGGCGAGCCAGTCGTTCAAGCCGAACAAGGCCGATTGGCTCGACGGGGCCTGGTCGGGTCTTCGCCGGGCGGAAGAGGAAGACGAGCCGCGCCGCGGTGCGACGGGCGTTCCGGTCAGCACGCTGCGCGATATCGGCACGAAGCTCTGCGCCGTTCCGGACGGCTTCAACGTGCATCGCACGATCCAGCGCTTCCTCGACAACCGCTCGAAGATGATCGAGAGCGGCGAGAACATCGACTGGGCGACGGGCGAGGCCCTGGCATTCGGCTCGCTCGTTTCGGAAGGTCATCCCGTCCGGCTTTCCGGTCAGGATTCCGAGCGCGGCACCTTCTCCCAGCGCCATTCGGTTCTCTACGATCAGGAGAGTGAGGAGCGCTACATCCCGCTCGGCCATGTCTCGAAGGGACAGGCGATCTACGAGGTCATCAACTCGATGCTCTCGGAAGAGGCCGTGCTCGGCTTCGAATACGGCTACTCCCTGTCGGAGCCGAACGCCCTGACGCTTTGGGAAGCCCAGTTCGGCGACTTCGCCAACGGCGCGCAGGTGGTAATCGACCAGTTCATCTCCTCGGGCGAGCGCAAGTGGCTGCGCATGTCGGGTCTCGTCCTGCTTCTGCCGCACGGCTACGAGGGGCAGGGGCCGGAGCATTCCTCGGCTCGCCTCGAGCGCTTCCTGCAGCTTTGTGCGGAAGACAACATGCAGGTGGCCAACGTCACCACGCCGTCGAACTACTTCCACATCCTGCGCCGCCAGCTGAAGCGCGACTTCCGCAAGCCGCTGATCCTGATGACGCCGAAATCGCTCCTTCGTCATAAGCGCGCGGTCTCGCGTCTCGATGAAATGGGTGCGGATACGAGCTTCCATCGCCTGTTGTGGGACGATGCGGAACGGGTCGAGGGATCGGAGACGAGCCTCGTCTCTGACGAGAAGATCCGCCGGGTGGTGATGTGCACGGGCAAGGTCTATTACGACCTCTACGAGGAGCGCGAGAAGCGCGGCATCGACGATGTCTATCTTCTGCGCCTCGAACAGCTCTACCCGTTCCCGGCCAAGGCGCTGATCAAGGAGCTTTCGCGCTTCAAGAACGCGGAGATGGTCTGGTGCCAGGAAGAGCCCAAGAACATGGGTGCCTGGTCCTTCGTCGATCCGTATCTCGAATGGGTGCTCGAACATATCGGCGCCCAGAAGTCGCGGGTGCGCTATGCGGGCCGCGCGGCCGCAGCCTCGCCGGCGGCCGGTACGACCTCCATCCACATGAAGCAGCTCGAAGCCTTCCTGGAGGAAGCGCTCGGCTGACGCCGGCGCCTCCTTCGATCCGATCCGACACTATCAAGACGCCGAAAGACATATTTCATGAGCACCGAAATCAAAGTTCCGACCCTCGGCGAATCCGTTTCCGAAGCGACGATCGGACAGTGGTTCAAGAAGGTCGGAGACCGTGTGGAACTCGACGAGACGATCGCCGAGCTTGAAACGGACAAGGTGACGGTGGAAGTCCCCGCACCGGCGGCCGGTATTCTGCAGGAGATCGTCGCCAAGGAAGGCGAGACGGTCGAGGTCGGTGCGCTGATCGGAACGCTCGGCGAGGGCGAGGGGTCAGGCGACGGCTCGTCGAACGCGACAGAGAAGCCGTCGCAGGCCGCTAAGAGCGAAGCCGCCTCTTCGGGTTCGGGCGGCTATGGTGACGAGAGCGAGAGCGACCGCCAGGCGTCCGGCGGCGCGAAGGACGGTGGCTCTTCGGGTGGCAAGATGACCGAGGTCAACGTGCCGTCGGCAGGTGAATCCGTGACCGAAGCCACGGTCGGTTCGATCTTCAAGAAGGTCGGCGACCGGGTCGAAACGGACGAGGCGCTTCTCGAACTGGAGACCGACAAGGCCGCCCAGGAAGTGCCGTCGCCGGTGGCCGGCGTCATTCGCGAGATCGCCGTGAGCGAGGGCGACGAAGTGAAGGTCGGCGCGCTGCTCCTGAAGATCGAGGAGGGGGCTTCCTCCGACGGGTCCGGCGCGGCCGTCGCGAACCGCGCGCCCGAGACGTCGAAGGATCAGGAGGCGCCGGTCACGGCTCGCTCCGAACAGAAGGCGACCGAAGCCGGCCGCCCGCCCGCACCGTCCGCCCGCAAGCTGATGGAGGAGCGCAATCTCACCGCCGATCAGGTGAGCGGATCGGGCCGCGACGGCCAGATCCTGAAGGGCGACGTCCTCGACGCGGTTTCGCGTGGTGCGCCCTCGAGTGCCCAGGAGAAGCCGGCAGCCTCGAACGAGGCGCCCAAGCGCGCCGGAGCCCAGCCGGACGATGCAGGACGCGAAGAGCGGGTGAAGATGACGCGCCTGCGTCAGACCATCGCCAAGCGCCTGAAGAGCGCCCAGGACACGGCCGCGATGCTGACCACCTTCAACGAGGTGGACATGACCGCGACCATGGAGATGCGCAAGAAGTACAAGGATCTCTTCGAGAAGAAGCATGGCGTGAAGCTCGGTTTCATGGGCTTCTTCACCAAGGCGGTCTGCCACGCGCTGAAGGAGATCCCCGCCGTGAATGCGGAGATCGACGGCAACGAGATCGTCTACAAGAACTTCTGCAATATCGGCATGGCCGTCGGCACGGATAAGGGTCTCGTCGTCCCGGTCATCCGCGACGCGGACCAGATGACGATCGCCGAGGTGGAGAAGGAACTCGGACGCCTCGCTCGCTCGGCGCGCGACGGCAAGCTCGGCGTCTCCGACATGCAGGGCGGTACCTTCACCATCACCAATGGCGGCGTCTACGGCTCGCTGATGTCGACCCCGATCCTCAATGCGCCGCAGTCCGGCATTCTCGGCATGCACAAGATCCAGGAGCGGCCGATGGCGATCGGCGGCGAGGTGAAGATCCGGCCGATGATGTATCTCGCTCTGTCCTACGATCACCGGATCGTGGACGGCAAGGAAGCCGTGACCTTCCTCGTGCGGGTCAAGGACAGCCTGGAGGATCCCGAGCGTCTGATCCTCGACCTGTAAGGCGTATCGGTCATGAGGAACGGCGGGCGAAGTGGGTGGAGGGAAGTCTTTCGTCCACTGGGCCTTGCAGCCCTTCTCGTCGTTTCCGTTCTCGGTACGACGAGGGCGGGGCAGGCCGGGCCCGCCCCGTTCCTCGACGATCGGTCCACGCCGGAGGCGCTGATCGCCTCGCTCTACAATGCGATCGACCGGCAGGAATACCTCCGGGCCTGGAGCTATTATGCCGAGGGCGAGGGGCGCCCGGCCTGGGACGACTATCCGGCCGGCTTCGCGCAGACCCGGACCGTGACCGTGAAGACCGGAGCGGTGACCAGCGAGGGAGCAGCCGGCTCCGTCTATTCGAACGTTCCGGTCGCGATCAGAGCCGAGACGCGCTCGGAGACGACCGAGGTCTTCACCGGCTGCTACGTGACCCGTTTCGTGGAGCCCGGAAATCAGGCGGCCCCGCCCTATGTGCCGCTGCAGATCGTCAAGGGCGAGTTGTCGCCTGCGAAGGAGAGCTTCGAGACGGCGGCGGGCACCTGCGCCGATCCCGGGTAATCGCCGCGCGGGTTCGAAATGATCGGTTCCGGGCGAAAGACGGCCGAACGAGACGACCGTGAAGGGGATATCGCATGAGCGATCATGAACCGAGACTGCTTCTGATCACCGGTGGCTCGCGCGGCATCGGCGCGGCGCTGGCGAAACTCGCGGCAGAGGAAGGCTGGACGGTCGCCCTGACCTATCGCTCGGCCAGGGACGAAGCCGAGACCGTTGCGGCGGCGATCGAAAATTCCGGCGGCACGGCGAGCGTGCATCATTGCGATACGGCCGATCAGGCCTCCATCCAGGCGCTCTTCGATGAGATCGACGGTCTCGGAACGCCCTTGAGGGGCCTTGCGAACAATGCCGGGGTGATCAATCCCGCCAAGCCGTTCATCGAGAAGTCCGCCGACGAGATCGCGCGCCTCTATGCGGTCAACACCGTGGGCGCCACCCTCGTGCTGCAAGAGGCCGCCAAACGCATGGCGAGGAGCCGGGGCGGCAAGGGCGGATCGATCGTCACGACCTCCTCGATCGCGAGCCGGCTCGGCGGAGCGGGCGCGAGTGTCGAATATTCCGCATCCAAGGCCGCCGTCGACAGCCTGACCTTCGGGCTCGGCACGGAACTCGCCGGCGAGGGCATCCGCGTGAATGCCGTCCGGCCCGGTATCATCGACACGGAGATTCACGCCGATCTCGGAATGCCGGACAGGGCCCGTAAGATCGCGAACCAGCTGCCGATGAAGCGTGCCGGAACGGCGGACGAGGTGGCAAAGACGATCCTCTTCCTCCTCTCGGAGGACGCATCCTATGTCAGCAATGCCCTCCTCGATGTCTCCGGCGGTCGCTGAGGCGCCCGCGCTCCTGAAAATTCGAAACCAAGAAGTGTGACTGAACCCATGGAATACGATCTCGTCGTCATCGGCTCGGGGCCCGGCGGCTATGTGTGTGCGATCAAGGCTGCGCAGCTCGGGCTGAAGGTGGCCTGCATCGAGAAGCGCGAGACCTATGGCGGAACCTGCCTCAATGTCGGCTGCATCCCGTCGAAGGCGCTGCTCCACGCATCGGAACGCTTTCACGAGGCGGGACATCATTATGCGAGCCTCGGCATCAAGGTCTCGCCCGAACTCGACCTGCCGGCGATGATGTCCCACAAGGACAAGACCGTGAAGGCGAATGTCGACGGCATCGCCTATCTGTTCAAGAAGAACAAGGTGGACGGCTATATCGGCACCGGTTCGATCGAAGGTCCGGGCTCCGTCTCCGTCAAGAAGGAGGACGGGTCGAGCGAGAGGTTGAAGGCGAAGAACATCGTCATCGCGACCGGTTCGGAAGTCTCCGGCATTCCGGGCGTCGATCTCAGCTTCGATCGCGATACCATCGTGTCCTCGGACTGGGCGATCGCGCTGGAGAGCGTTCCGGAGACGATGGTGATCGTCGGCGGCGGCGTGATCGGCCTGGAGCTCGGTTCGGTCTGGTCGCGTCTCGGCTCGAAGGTGACCGTGGTCGAATATCTCGACAAGGTTCTCGGTCCGATGGATGCAGAACTCTCGACGGCTTTCCAGAAGCTGCTGGTCAAGCAGGGCATCGAGTTCAAGCTCGGCGCCAAGGTGACGGGCGTCCAGAAGCATGAGAAGGGCCGCGCATCGGTCACCTTCGAGCCGGCCAAGGGCGGCGAGGCCGAGACGCTGGATGCCGAGGTCGTTCTCGTTGCGACCGGACGCAAGGCGTATACGGCGGCGCTCGGCCTCGACAAGGTGGGGGTCGAGGTGGACGATCGTGGCCGCGTCGCCATCGACGACCACTTCAAGACCAATGTGGACGGCATCTATGCGATCGGCGACGTGGTTCGCGGTGCGATGCTCGCCCACAAGGCCGAGGACGAAGGCGTTGCGCTCGCCGAGATGCTTGCCGGCCAGTCGGGACACGTGAACTACGACGCGATCCCATCGGTGGTCTATACGGCGCCGGAAGTCGCCTCCGTCGGCAAGACCGAAGAGGAGCTGAAGAAGGCTGGCATCGAATACAAGGTCGGCAAGTTCCCGTTCATGGCGAACGGCCGTGCGCGCGCCATGCTGGCGACCGACGGGTTCGTGAAGATGCTGGTCGACGCCAAGACGGACAAGCTGCTCGGCTGTCACATTCTGGGTGCCTCCGCCGGCGATCTCATCGTCGAAGCCGCGCTCGTCATGGAATATGGCGGCGCGTCCGAGGACATGGCACTCACCAGCCACGCCCATCCCTCCCTATCCGAGGCGATGCGGGAGGCGGCCATGGCGGCCGCCTATGGCAAGCCGATCCACATCTGATCAGTCGGACGTCCGCATCAGTGGATGAGCATGCCGCTTCCGTCGAAGGCCGCCGTACCGAAATGGTGCGGCGGCCTTCCTCGTGTTGGAGCATGCCCCCGGCTCTCAGTTGATTGACAAGCCAATCAACCGAAACCTAGGCTCGGCGATATTTGCAATTGTCTGGAGTAATCGATGATCCGTTTTGCCGCTCTCGCCGCCTTTTTCATCGGTGCCACGAACGCCGCGGCGCAGGATGCCGACTGCTCCGTCGCCGAATTCACCGCAGGGCTGAAGTTCCAGCAGAAATCCGCCGAGATCGCCGCCCTCCAGCTGCAGGCCTTCAATCTCGCGACCCTTCGTCTCGATGCGGCCGTGAAGGGCGCCGAGGACCCCAAAAAGCTTGCCGTCGTGACCGACCTCGACGAAACGGTGATCGACAACACGGCGCTCCTCGCCCGGGACCTGAAAAACTGCCATCGCTACGACAATTGGGACACCTGGCGGCATTGGGAGCGCGACGGAGAGCCGACGCTGATTCCCGGCGCAAAGGCCTTTCTCGATCACGCCGACGAGCTGGGCGTGACCATCGCCTATATCTCCGACAGGACCGACGACCAGAAGGAATTCACGCTGAAGACCCTTCAGGCGTTGGAATTGCCTCAGGTCAGCGCCGATACGGTGCAACTCCTCGGGCCGGACAAGACGGAGCGCCGCGCGAACGTCTCCAAGGACCACGAGATCGTGCTTCTCCTCGGCGACTCCCTGCCCGATTTCGACGGCGGTTTCGCCGAGGGCTCGGTCGCGGAGCGCCGACAGCTGGTCGAGGAGAAGGCTGCCGAATTCGGTGACAAATGGATCGTCTTCCCGAATGCCGCATACGGCTCATGGCGCAAGGCCGAGCTAGATGCGTGGGATGCGGAGGAGAAGCTCGAAGACTATTGAACCGGGAGGGCGCGGTCGGTGGGCGGACATCCTGCTGCCCGCCCGCTGAGCGCCCCGTTCGCGGCGTCAGGCATTGCGGGCGGGGCGATCGTGATCGGGCCTCGACACCGTCGACCACGCCCCGCCCGCATCGGCGAGCTGCGCTTCCACGACTTCGACCTCCAGCCGGATGGTGGCGCCGCCGGCGAAGACGAGATCGATGCTGCCGGAGGGCGCTTCCGTCTCGGTGAAACGGATCGCGAGGAGGACGAGCACCTGGTCGTCTCCTGCATTTTCCAGACCCTGCCTGCGGACATTGACGACCCGGTCGAAGTGGAGAGCGGAGCGGCGCCGTTCGTATTTCGGTGCCGAGAAGACCTTGAACGTGCGCTTCTGGGCATTCTCCCAGGCAAACCGGTTCATCTCCATTGCGAACTGCTGCTCCCGCTTGCGGTAGAGGCAGTCGCCGAGCCGTACGATCGCATCCTGGCAATGGGCGGAGACGATGTCGAGATCGTCCCGGTCGACGGCGAGAAGGCGGAGGCGGTCATGAGTCATCGCGGCGGATCGATCTTTCGGAAGAGAATGGACGTCCTGCCGTGCAGATCGCGCGGCACCCTCGATATAGGTCACTCAAGGCGCCTTCAAACAGGCCGATCGGCACCAGGCCGAACCTTTCGAGCGCGACGTGCGATCGAAGAGCGGGCGCGTCGGAATCTCAATTCTTCTCGGGCTGCCGATACTGTTCGGCCACCTTTCCGAACTCGCCGAGGAACCGGCCCGCCGCGACCTGCATATGGTAGATGCCGATGGAGAGAGACCGGGTCTTCAGCGCGAGGGCAGCCGAGCGCAGAGGAGAGGCGCCCAGGAGGGCGATCGTGCGCAGATGACGCTTCACGTTGCGCCCGTCGCCATTGCGCCGCTCGACGATCGAGGAGATTGCGCCATTGCGCACCGAGCGGGCGTTGATCCACGAGGCCTCGGTACGGCGCCTCGGCATCGTCTCCATCACCGGCGCGTCCTGACACCAGCCGAAGCGATATCCGCGCGCCCGGCACCGCGTATAGAAATCGGCGTCTCCACCACCGATGAAATTGAAGGCAGGGTCCAGCCAGTCCGGTCCCGTCGCGGTAAGGACGTGCCTGCGGATCGCGACATTGCCGGAAGAAAACAGGATCGGAACCGGCCCTGTCGTCCGGTAGTGCGGCGTGAACACCGGGTGGCGCGCCCAGCGCTCGCCGGTTCCATCCTCGAACACCGGGATCTGGGGACCGCCGACGAGATCGAGATCCAGACGCTCGCTGGTTTCGAGCATGCGTTCGAGCCAGGTCTCGCTCGCCAGTTCGTCGTCGTCGATGATCAGCAGATGCGAGAATTCGCGATAGGTTTCGAGAGCCGTCGCGATGCCCGCATTGTAGGCCGAGCAGTTGCCTTGCTCATGGGCGACGAGAGCGATGCCGCAGACCGATGGATGGGCTTCGAACCAGCTTGTCGCGGCGCCAAGTCCCTCAAGCCCGACCGCGTCGTTCTCCATGACGATGATCGCGAAGCGCCGCCCGGTGGTCTGAGCGTAGAGCGAATCGAGGCTGCGAACCACATGATCCGGCCGCTTGAAGGTCGGCAGGATGACCACGGCCTCGACGGGCGCCGTCGCCGGCGAGACATGGCGGATCGAGATCGTCGGCTTCATGGGGCAACCGTTCGCAGGATTGGCGTGGGACGAGAATAGCCATGGAAGGGTGAATGATCCTTCCATGGCCGTTCGAGACCCAAGTCCTGGTTAAGAACGGGTAAGGCCCGAGGGTCCGGGCCCATCGACTACCGGAACAGAAGCACCGGTCGCATGCACTTACGCACGATCTCGTTGGCGGTGGAGCCGACGAAGAAGGCACGCAGGCGCGAATGGCCCGATGCACCGACGACCACGAGGTCGATATCCGAGCGCTCGCATTCGGATGCGATCGCATCCTCCGGTTCGCCCTGAAGCATCTTGCAACTCGCCTCGAAGCCCGACGCCTCGAAATCGGCGCGCAGGCGCTCGAGATCGGAACTCGACGAGTTGGTGGAAGCCTGGACGATCTCGATCTGCCGTCCCTTGAGAAGCGGGGACCGCCGCAGGAAATCGACGGCCTTCAGAATGCTCTGGCCGCCGTCATAGGCAACGAGGATCTTCTCGATCGGCCGGAACGCACGCGATGCGACGAGCACCGGAACGTGCGCGTGACGCATGATGCGGTCGACATTCGATCCGAGATGCATCCGCGCGAAATCGGCGGCCTCGCCGCGCTTCCCGATGACGAGGAGCTCCGCGCCCTGTTCCCGCTTCTCGACGGCTTCGAGAAGATCGCCGAGAACGAGTTCTTCGCCGACGTCCTGGAGGCCGCTCTCGCGCAGCTTTTGCGCCGCGTCGGACAGGATGACGTGACCGCGCTTGCGGGCGAGTTTCGCGCGCTGTTCGTCATGGGCCGCAAGATCGCGCAGCAACTCGTCCCGCGCTCCGAGATCGAGGCTGCCCGACAGATCCGCCGGCGCCGATCCGATGTCGCGCCGGCCGATCACGTGGATGAGTTCGGCCCGGGCGCCGAGCGCCTTCGCGGCGAATGCGAGATGGTCGACGACGCTCGGGGTGTAATGCTGCGAACCGTCGATCAATCCGAGGACCTTGGTCATGCATCGCTTCCTTGCTGATGGGCGGGGAACCGAAGCGCCTCGGGGGCGCGAGCGGTTCCGGCCTTTCCGCTTGATTGTGTCAATGGGCGTTCATGCGGGCAAGCGCGTCCGGCTTGTCGGCGATGCCGAGGCGACCGACGAGCGTCCGGCTCGCTTCGTTCAACCCGACGAGTTCGACTTCCGTGCCTTCGCGCCGGAATTTGAGGACGGCCCGATCGAGCGCACCGACACCGGACAAATCCCAGATATGGGAGCGGGAGACGTCGATCGTGACCCTGTCGACATCCTCGCGGAAGTCGAAGGCCGAGCCGAAATCGCCGGTCGAGGCGAAGAAGATCTGGCCGTGGACGCGGTAGATCCGATGCCGTCCGTCATCCTCCAGTTCGCTTTCGACGGCGAAGAGCTGCGCAACCTTCGAGGCGAAGAAGATGCCCGAAAGGAGAACGCCGGCGACGACGCCGATGGCGAGATTGTGCGTCCACACGACCGTGACGACCGTGACGAGCATCACCATGGACGAGCGCCGGGGGTGGGTCTTGAGGTTGGCGATGGACTCCCAGGAAAAGGTGCCGATCGAGACCATGATCATGATCGCGACGAGTGCCGCCATGGGGATGATGGCGACGAGATCGCCGAGAACGACGATGAGGAACAGAAGCGCGACCCCGGCGAAGAAGCAGGACAGGCGGGTGCGGCCGCCGGACTTCACGTTGATCACCGACTGGCCGATCATCGCGCAGCCGGCCATGCCGCCGAAGAAGCCGGTGACGGTGTTGGCGATGCCTTGGCCGACGCATTCGCGGTTCTTGGCCGAGCCCGTATCGGTGAGATCGTCGACCACCTGGGCCGTCATCAGGGATTCCAGCAGCCCCACCACCGCGATGCCGAGCGAATAAGGCAGGATGATCTGAAGGGTTTCGAGCGTCAGCGGAACGTCGGGGATGAGGAAGAATGGCAGCGAATCGGGCAGTTCGCCCATATCGCCGACGGTTCGAAGGTCGAAGCCGAAGAGAAGCGTCACGCTGGTGACGACAACGATGGCGACGAGTGGAGACGGAATGGCGGTCGTCAGCCGTGGCAAGAGGTAGATGATGCCGAGACCGAGGGCGACCATGACGTAGGTCATGCTCGGAACGCCGACGAGTTCGGGGATCTGGGCGAGGAAGATGAGGATCGCGAGGGCATTGACGAAGCCCGTCATCACCGAGCGCGAGACGAAGCGCATGCCGTCGCCGAGCTTCAGGACGCCCGCGATCATCTGCAGGATGCCGGCGAGGATCGTCGCGGCGAACAGATATTGGAGACCGTGATCGGCGACGAGGCTGATCATGAGGACCGCGGTCGCGGCTGTCGCTGCGGAGATCATGCCCGGACGGCCGCCGAAGATCGCCGTCAGACAGGCGATCGAGAACGAGGCGTAGAGGCCGACCTTCGGGTCGACGCCTGCGATGATGGAGAAGGCGATCGCCTCCGGAATGAGGGCGAGGGCGACGACGAGGCCGGAAAGCAGGTCGCCGCGAATATTGCCGAGCCATTCGGCCTGGAGATTTCGGGTCGAGAACATGAGTGTCAGATCGATATCGGGTCGTCGCGTCGGCAAAGGGCCGGCCGGATCCAATCCGGTCGGAACCATTCAGGCGGTGACGATCGATGCGTCGTGCCGCGACGAGGAGATTGGCCGAGGGATAGGCGCCCGGCGTAGCCACCCGTTGCGCACGGGTCCATGTTGCGGTGCAACTTGTGACCCAGATGCCCTTCATAATCAACCCATGGTCGCCGGACGCGCCTCATCGCCCTCGGATCAAGGCCTCGAACGGGCGGCGCGGCGATGCGATCGTTCGCGGGCCGAAGTCATGCAGTCTTGCGAATGGAAGGACCTCCTAATATGGAGGTCTGATGCCTGCCCGCAAAAGGCGGGAGCTTGCAGAAAGGAACGTGGTCGATGGACTTCAAGGACGCCCGGACCAAGCTGGTCGACAACCAGATCAGGACGACCGACGTGACATCGCACGCCATTCTGCGCGCATTCCTGACGGTGCCGCGCGAGGAGTTCGTGCCCTCCGCAAAGCGGCCTCTCGCCTATATCGACGAGGATATTTCCGTCGGCAACGGCCGTTTCCTCATGGAGGCGTCTCCCTTCGCCAAGATCCTGCAGCTTGCCTCGATCAGCGAGGACGACGTGGTTCTCGACGTTGGGACCGGTACGGGATACGGCGCCGCGATCCTGTCGCTTCTGGCAAGTTCCGTCGTCGCGCTCGAATGCGACGAGGAACTCGCGGGCACCGCGACGGACGTGCTCAACCGTCTCGACTACGTGACCTGCTCGGTGGTGACGGGCGAACTCGAAAAGGGCTATCCGGACGAAGCGCCCTACGACGTCATCCTGTTCGAAGGGGCAATCGACACCCTGCCGCAGACCTTCCTCGACCAGTTGCGCGAGGGCGGACGACTGGTGGCGGTCATCGGCCGCGGTCTTTCGGCCGAAGCGCGTCTCTTCATCAAGGACGAGGACGGAATCGTCTCGGATCGGTTCGGTTTCAACTGCGCCATCAAGCCTCTGCCGGGTTTTTCCAAGAAGGCCGAATTCGTTTTCTGACGGCTCGGCGCCGGTCGACGCGTTGCACGATTGCGCCGTTCGGGCATCAATCAATCTCAGGTTCCGCCATGGGGGTTGAATAATAGCCTGCCTGTCTGATCAATAGCGCAGCCCGGCCGTCAATTCGGATGCATGGCGTCGAGCCGTCCCGTTTGTCCCGCTGGCGAAATTTCAGACTGGAGTAGCGCACGTGTTCGTAAGATCGTGGTTCAGAGCGCTGGCGACCGCCGGTGTTCTTCTGGCGGTTCCCGTCTCAGTCCATGCCGAGAGCCTTCAGGGCGCCCTCGCCAAGGCCTATGCCAACAGTCAGCAACTGAACGCTGCCCGCGCCGCCCTGCGGGCGACGGACGAGAACGTCACTCAGGCTCGTGCCAGCCTGCGGCCCTTCATCTCCGGCACCGGCAGTGCCGCGGCGACCCGTCTGAATTCCAGCAGCGACTCGACGAGCCGGGTCCGCGGAAGCAATACGATCAGCGGCGTCACGAACCCGATCATCCAGAACTCGATCCAGTCGACCGACAGCAATTCGACGTTGTTGAGCGCGACCGTCGGCATTCAGGTGACGCAGACGCTCTTCGACGGATTCCAGACGCCGAACAATATCTCGGCCGCGCAGGCGCAAGTGAGGGCGTCCCAGTACAATCTCTCGAACGAAGTCCAGACGACGCTCTTCAACGCCGCTTCCGCCTATATGAACGTTCTACGCGACCGGCAGATCGCCTCCCTTCGCCGGCAGAACCTCTCTTTCCTCAGCGAGCAGGTCCGGGCTTCCAGGGCACGGTTCGAGGTCGGCGAAGGCACGCGCACGGATGTCAGCCAGGCCGAGTCGCAGGAAGCGCTGGCGACCGCGCTTCTCAACAGCGCTCTTGCCCAGATCGCGCAGAGCGAAGCCAATTACTTCGAGATCATCGGCGATGCCCCGCGCGACCTAGAGCCGGCGCGCGTGCCCGCCGCGGTGCCCGCTAGCGTGACCGCCGCCTATGATCTGTCCCAGCGCGAGCATCCCGCGATCCGCGCGACGCTCGCCGCCGTCGATGCCGCGGCCTTCCAGGTGAAGTCGGCCGAAGGCGCGCTGTTGCCCACGGTGGAGCTCCAGGCCTCCGTCCAGAACCAGTATCAGGATGTCGACGGCAACCAGAGCAGCAACTCGATCAACACAGGGACCTCCTCGAACGGCCTTCCCGGCGTCAACACGACACGGTCGTTCCAGCAGACCCTTTCCGATCAGAGCTCGAACGAACTGAGCGCGACGATCGGCGCGCAGCTCACCGTTCCGATCTATCAGGGCGGACGGGCCTCCTCGGTGGTGCGCCAGCAGAAGGAAGTCCTCGGCCAGCGCCGGATCGAGGTCGACGGCACGCGCGATCAGGTGCGGGCGGCAGTCGCCACCTCCTGGGCGGAGCTGCAGGCGGCGCGCGCCAACATCACCGGCTACAACGCGCAGGTGAGGGCGGCCCAGCTGGCGCTCAACGGCGTGATCGAGGAGCGCAATGTCGGCCAGCGGACGACGCTCGACGTGCTCAACGCCCAGGCCGACGTCATCACCGCGCGCATCCTGCTCGCCGGGTCCCAGCGGGACGAAGTCGTGGCCGGCTATGCCGTCCTGTCGGCGGTCGGGCGCCTTTCGCCCGAATTTCTGAAGCTTGGCGGCAAGCGCTACGATCCGAACGACCACTATATCGAAGTCGAGGACAAGTGGTTCGGCCTGCGGACCCCGGACGGTCGCTGACGACCGGGTGACAGGAGCGGGCGGGAGCATCCCTTTAAAAAATTCGGGCAAATCGCCGAAAAGCGCGGTTCCCCGGATTCACTTTGGTTCTCTCCACCCGTAGGTTTCGGACACGATTCGATCGTTAACGATCGAACCGGGGTTTACGCAGGAGCCAGGTGATGGGTAACGCGCTTCCAGTCCAGGAACCGACGATGGACGAGATCCTCGCTTCGATCCGCCGTATCATCGAAGGCGGCGAGGATGCCGATCGCGCGCCGTCCCGGGCAGCCAAGCCCGATCTGCGACCCCTCGACAGACCTGCAACGGCCCCCAAAACGGTTTCCGACGACGATGTGGCGATCGTCGATGCGCTCGTCGCAAAGGTTGCGGCTACTGCGGCGGTTACTGAAAACTCGGCGCAGCCCCGTGCGGTGTCCCAGCCGGTCGCCATGGCGACGACGGGAGATGCACGAAGCGAAGCCGAAACGGTTTCCGTCAGGGACGAGGTGTCCCACACCGTTCCCCTGAAGGCGGTCAACGACGACAGCACGGCGGCGGCTGCGTCCTCGCTGACCTCACCGGTCGAGCGGGAGGTCGCCACGCAAATGGCGGAACTCGCGACGCTTTCGGTCGCACGCATGCGGGCCGCGAGCCTGGAGGATGCCGTTCGCGACCAGCGCCGCCGGAAGGCGGCCGGTCCTGCATCCCAGAGTGAGCCGGAGCAGGAACCGGCGCCGGCCGACAACATGGCGTTCTTCGACGAGTTCGATGAAGCGGCTTTCGCGAACGAATTGCTGATGAATGCCGGACTGCTGTCCGAGCCCTACGACCATCCCCAGACCGTCACGCTGTCCGAGGCCGCGAACCTGCGCCTTGCCTATCCCGAAAGCCCGAGCGCCGATGACGATGGTGGCGCCGAGCCCGATGCCGACCTATCCGACGCCGTCGACGCGGCGATCGCGGCCGTCGGCGACGACCTGTCCGACACCGTCGCTCCGGCCGGCGAGCCGGTGGCGCAGGACGTGGCCGCACGCGGCGCGGTGTCCGATATGTCGTCCTCCGAAGGGAGGGATTCCGTAACGGTGGATGCCGTCGGCGAGAGCGTCGTCCGGACGGCCTTCGCGGCTGGCGATGCCGGCGCTCCGGACACCGGCTCCGCCCCGGCATCGCCGGTCCTCGGCGACAACGAAGCGGTCTTCGCGGCGTCGAAGGGGGCGCTGGTCTCGCTGATCTCCGACAATGCCGGATCCAAGATCTCCTCCTCCTTCCTCGAACTCGCCACGGCCCTTCGCGACGAGCAGGCGCAGCGGATGGACCAGACCGTTCGCGAGATGCTCCAGCCGATGCTGAGCGACTGGCTGGAGGACAATCTTCCGCTGATCGTCGAGCGTCTCGTGCGCGAGGAAATCGAGCGCGTCGCCCGTGGACCTCGCAGCGCCTGATCGCCGATCGCAGACCCGCGCACCGAGGCGCGCGCAACTGCGTTGACACATAAGCTTGTTCGGTCATAACCCAGCCACCAACGCTGAAAATTAGCGCGTGACTGGACATTGCATGATCGAAAAGACCTACGACGCCGCGGCCATCGAGCCGCGTATCTACGAGCGCTGGACAGAGGCCGATGCCTTCCGTGCCGGTGCAGGCAAGCGCGACGGCGCTCCGGCCTTCTCGATCGTCATTCCCCCGCCCAACGTGACCGGCTCGCTCCATATGGGGCACGCCCTCAACAATACCCTTCAGGACATTCTCGTCCGCTTCGAGCGGATGCGCGGCAAGGACGTGCTCTGGCAGCCCGGCACGGACCATGCGGGTATCGCGACCCAGATGGTGGTCGAGCGTCAGATGGCGGCGGCGGGTGAAAGCCAGACGCGCCGCGAGATGGGGCGTGAGGCCTTCGTCGAGCGGATCTGGCAGTGGAAGGCGGAGTCCGGCGGCAGGATCTCCGAGCAGTTGAAGCGTCTCGGGGCCTCGCTCGACTGGTCCCGCGAACGGTTCACGATGGACGAGGGCCTGTCGGAGGCGGTTCTCGAGGTCTTCGTTCGCCTGTTCGAGGAAGGCCTGATCTATCGCGACAAGCGGCTGGTCAACTGGGACCCTCATTTCCAGACCTCGATCTCCGACCTCGAGGTGGAGAGCCGCGAAGTCGACGGCCATATGTGGCATTTCAAATATCCGCTGGCCGGCGGCGAGACCTACGAATATGTGGAGAAGGACGCGGACGGGGCGGTGATCCTGCGCGAGACGCGCGATTACATTTCCATCGCGACCACCCGTCCCGAAACCATGCTGGGCGACGGTGCCGTCGCGGTCCATCCGTCCGACGAGCGCTACGCGCCGATCGTGGGCAAGCTTTGCGAGATCCCGGTCGGTCCCAAGGGGCAGAGGCGCCTCGTTCCGATCATCACGGACGACTATCCCGATCCGGATTTCGGCTCCGGTGCGGTTAAGATCACCGGCGCGCACGATTTCAACGATTATGGCGTCGCCAAGCGCAATTCGATCCCGCTCTATCGCCTGATGGACGAGACCGCCTCGATGCGCTCCGATGGTGCGCCCTATGCCGAGGCGGTCGAGCTGGCGCGCGCCGTCCGCGAGGCCGGTGGAACGCCGGATACCGCCTATGTCGACACCATCAATCTCGTTCCGGACGAATATCGCGGCCTCGACCGGTTCGAGGCGCGCCGCAAGATCGTTGAGGCGCTGAACGCCGAAGGCAGCGCGATCATGGTGCCCGAGACCGATCCGCGGCTCGGGGCCGTCAAGGCACCGGTCGCCCCCGAAGAGGGCGGGGAGGTGCGCGAACTCGTGCCGCTCGTCGAGGCCAAGACGATCATGCAGCCCTTCGGCGATCGCTCGGGCGTCGTGATCGAGCCGATGCTGACGGATCAGTGGTTCGTCGATGCGCAGACCCTTGCCAAGCCCGCCATCGCGTCCGTCCGCGAAGAGCGCACCAAGTTCGTGCCGAAGCAGTGGGAGAACACCTATTTCCGTTGGATGGAGGACATCCAGCCCTGGTGCATTTCGCGCCAGCTCTGGTGGGGACACCGCATTCCGGCCTGGTACGGACCTGACGGTCACGTCTTCGTGGCGCGCAGCGAGGAGGCGGCGAACGAGGCGGCCAGGGTTCATTACGGATCGCCGGCGGAGCTGACGCGCGACGAGGACGTTCTCGATACCTGGTTCTCCTCGGCTCTCTGGCCGTTCTCCACCATGGGATGGCCCCACGAGACGCCGGAGATGGAAAAATACTATCCGACTTCGGTCCTCTCCACCGCCTTCGACATCATCTTCTTCTGGGTCGCCCGCATGATGATGATGGGCCTGCACTTCACCGGCAAGGAGCCGTTCCACACCGTCTACATGCATCCGCTCGTTCGCGATAAGCTCGGGCAGAAGATGTCGAAGTCCAAGGGCAACGGCATCGACCCGCTGGAACTGATCGACGAGGTGGGAGCCGACGCCTTGCGCTTCACCCTCGCCGCGCTGGCGGTTCAGGGTCGCGACGTGAAGCTCGATCCGGCGCGCATCGCGGGGTATCGCAACTTCTGCACCAAGCTCTGGAACGCGACCCGCTTCGCCCAGATGAACGAGGCGCGCCATGGCGAGGACGTGGACCCCTCAGCCCTGACCCAGCCGATCAATCGCTGGATCGTCACCGAGCTTTCGAAGGCCGAGCGGGAGGCGACCGCCGCGCTGGAGGCGTTCCGCTTCAACGATGCGGCGGCGATCCTCTATCGCTTCGTCTGGAATCTCTTCTGCGACTGGTATGTGGAACTGAGCAAGCCGACGCTCGGCGGCGACGACGCGGCTGCGGCCGAAGAGGTTCGCCGCGTGACCGGTTTCGTGCTCGATCGCATATTCGTGCTGCTCCACCCCTTCATGCCCTTCGTGACGGAAGAGCTGTGGGAGGAGACCGCACCGGGTCGTCGCGAGGCGTTGCTCTGTCATACCGCCTGGGAAGGGGTTCCGTTCGCGGCACCCGAGTCGGCGAGCGACATCAACTGGCTCATCGAACTGGTGAGCGCGATCCGCTCCGTGCGCTCGGAAATGAACGTGCCGGCCTCGGCGAAGGTCGCGCTCGTCGCCATCTCGCCCGATGGGACGTCGGCCGACCGCCTCTCGCGGCATGGCCCGCAACTCGTCCGTCTCGCACGGCTGGAGGAGGCGCGGATATCGAGCGACGTGCCGGCCCAGTCGGCGCAGATCGTGGTCGAGGGGACGACCTTCGCCATCCCGCTCGCAGGCGTCATCGATATCGAGGCGGAAAAGGCCCGGCTCGCCAAGGCCGTTTCCAAGAACGAAGCCGAGGTGTCCCGCATCGACAAGAAGCTCGGCAACGAGAAGTTCGTGGCCAATGCGCCCGAGGAGATCGTCGCGCAGGAGCGCGAGAAGCGGGAGGCCTATGCCGCGGAGACGGCGAGCCTGAAGGCCGCTTTGTCCCGGCTTCAATAGGGCCGACCGACGATGGGAGCGAACCGTGATCGGTTCGCTCCCATCGAAACCGTCGCCAGGCTTGCGCGTCGGGGCCGGGCTCCGCGAAATGTGGCGGGCGGGCCACGGAATCCGTCACAACAATGTCACAGCATTGCCACGACCCGTCCCGGCGCTATTCCTCGCCCGAATTTTACGAGTTACCTTCACGTCAATAACGCGGAACAGCGTTGTTTGAAGCATCAGCTTTGATCTGGGGGGGACCATGACTCGAACCACGAAGACCATCATCGGTGGCGCGCTTGCCACGACGCTGCTGGCGAGCTCTGCTCTGGCTGCCGGCTTCCAGCGCGGCTCGCCGGAGACGGACGTTCTGTTCGCGCCGGGCACGGTCTCCATCCATACCGGTTACACCTACGTCAACCCGGAGCGCGGCTTCGAGACGATCAACGGCCAGAGCGGGAATTTCGGCGACTACACGCAGAAATACCTGATCCCCTCGCTCGCCATCGCCTTCGGCGGCGAGCCCTTCAGCTGCGCGGCTCACTATACCGAATCCTTCGCTGCCGAGGCCGACTACAGCGGCGCTCCCGGTGGTTCGCTGCCCTTCCAGGTTTCCTCGACCCAGAGCACCCGGGCCGCAGACCGCGTCCCGACGCTCAATCCCGGGGCGACGGCACTGTCGCGTACCCAGCGCATCGAGTTCGATTCCAACGAATTCGGCACGACCTGCCGCGTGAGCTATACGAGCGATGCGGGTCGCTTCAGCGTGCTCGGCGGCCTGTTCCTCGAGGACTTCAACTTCCAGGGAACGAGCTTCGGCTTCACCGGCCTGAACAACCAGTTCGCCGCCTCCGGTCCTGCGGGCGCAGGACTTGCGCGCAGCCTGAATGCGGCTGGCCTTCAGGCATTCCTTCCGACCCAGGTCGATAGCGATGTCTCGTCCGGTTACAGCACCGGCTACCGGATCGGCCTTGCCTACGAATATCCTGATATCGCCCTGCGCGCGCAGGTCATGTATCGCTCCGAGGTTGACCATGACGACATCGTCGGTACGGCGAATGTCGCGGTTCTCGGCAATGCGTTCGCTGCTCGCGGCGGCCAGGAAGTTGCGCTCGGCCAGTTGAGCAACGTTGTCGCCGGTGCCGGTCTGACGGCGGCGAGTGCCGTTGGCCAGCTGAACTCGGCAGGCGCGTTCAAGAGCTCCCTGTCCGACGTGACGAGCCCGCAATATCTCGACATCAAGCTGCAGACCGGCATTGCCGAGGACACCCTGCTTCTGGCGTCCTTCCGCTGGACGGACTGGAGCACCAACAACGCGGTCGTCAACACGATCTCGAGCCCGCTCGGCCAGACCTCGTCCTACCAGCCCTATTTCTGGGACGACGGCTACACCGCCTCGCTCGGCCTCGGCCGCGCGTTCACGGACCGGGTCTCGGGTGCGGTCAGCGTCGGCTACGACAGCGGCGTGTCTTCGGGTGCGGAGACGACCTATACCGATCTCTACACGCTCTCGGCCGGCATGTCCCTCAAGGGCTCCGAATGGGCCGAGCTCCGGTTCGGCGGCCTGATCGGCTACTGGACCGACGGTTCCCAGTCGATCGGCGAGGGCGCGTACTTCAACGGTACTGTCGGCGACGACGTCGTTTATGCCGGCAATGCGAGCCTGAAGTTCACCTGGTAAGCGGCGAGTTCCGGCCTCGACCTTCCGAGCATCGAACTGCCACGGTGGACAGTGTCTGCCGTGGCCGTTTTGCCGTGGGCGGCTCGGCCTTCAGGTGCCGTTCAGCAACACTCTCTCGCCGTCGCATTATTCGCGAAAGCCCGGCTTGAAATATGCCGTGTTGCCGCCACAAAACGTCGACACTTCGAAAGAGTTCCGAACGTGGTGAACGCCGCTCGGACGATGAGATATTCAGCGAGGACATGATGGACGCACGCGTAATCGACAAATCGAAGCTGCCGAGCCGTCATGTGACCGAGGGCCCGACGCGCGCACCGCACCGGTCCTACCTCTATGCGATGGGGCTCTCCAAGGAGGAGATCCACCAGCCGCTCGTCGGCGTCGCCTCCTGCTGGAATGAGGCGGCCCCGTGCAACATCTCCCTGATGCGCCAGGCGCAGGTGGTGAAGAAGGGCGTGGCCGCGGCCAACGGCACCCCGCGCGAGTTCTGCACGATCACCGTCACGGACGGCATCGCCATGGGTCACCAGGGCATGAAGTCGTCGCTCGCCTCGCGCGACCTGATCGCCGACTCAGTCGAACTGACCATGCGCGGTCACTCCTACGACGCGCTGGTGGGGCTCGCCGGCTGCGACAAGTCCCTGCCGGGAATGATGATGGCGATGGTTCGCCTCAACGTTCCCTCCGTGTTCATCTATGGCGGCTCCATCCTGCCAGGAACCTTCAAGGGCCGGCAGGTCACGGTTCAGGACATCTTCGAGGCCGTCGGCCAGCATTCCGCCGGCCAGATGTCCGACGAGGACCTCGACGAGATCGAGCAGGTCGCCTGTCCGTCCGCCGGATCCTGCGGCGCGCAGTTCACGGCCAACACCATGGCGACCGTCGCCGAGGCGATCGGTCTGGCGCTTCCCTATTCCTGCGGTGCCCCGGCCCCCTACGAGATCCGCGACCGTTTCTGCTACGCCTCGGGCGAGATCGTCATGGAGCTTCTCCGCCGCAATATCCGCCCGCGAGACATCGTGACCCGCAAGGCCCTCGAGAATGCCGCGGCCGTGGTAGCCGCGACCGGCGGCTCCACCAATGGCGCGCTGCATCTGCCGGCGATCGCCCATGAGTGCGGCATCGAGTTCGATCTTTTCGACGTCGCCGAGATCTTCAAGAAGACGCCCTACATCGCCGATCTCAAGCCTGGCGGCAAATACGTCGCCAAGGACATGTTCGAGGCCGGCGGCATCCCGCTCCTGATGAAGACCATGCTCGAGCACGGCTATCTGCACGGCGACTGCATGACGGTCACCGGGCGCACGCTTGCCGAGAACATGGAAAAGGTCTCCTGGAACGAGCAGCAGGACGTCGTCCGTTCCGCCGACAACCCGATCACCAAGACCGGCGGTGTCGTCGGGCTGAGGGGCAATCTCGCCTCCGACGGCGCTATCGTGAAGGTCGCGGGCATGAAGAACCTGAAGTTCTCGGGTCCTGCGCGCTGCTTCGATTCGGAAGAAGAATGCTTCAAGGCCGTTTCGGCCCGCGACTACAAGGAAGGCGAGGTTCTCGTCATCCGCTACGAGGGACCGAAGGGCGGCCCCGGCATGCGCGAGATGCTGCAGACGACCGCCGCGATCTACGGCCAGGGCATGGGCGACAAGGTCGCGCTCATCACCGACGGCCGCTTCTCGGGCGCGACACGCGGCTTCTGCATCGGCCATGTGGGTCCCGAAGCCGCCGTCGGCGGGCCGATCGGACTTCTGAAGGATGGCGACATCATCACGATCGATGCCGTCGAGGGAACGCTCGAAGTCGAGCTTTCGGAAGACGAACTCGCCGAGCGTCGCAAGACCTGGGTCGCGCGTGAGACCGACTACCAGTCGGGAGCCCTCTGGAAATATGCGCAGCAGGTCGGCACGGCTCGTCTCGGAGCGGTGACCCATCCGGGCGGCGCAGCCGAGAAGCATTGCTATGCGGACATCTAGTCGGTTCGTTCTCGTCCTTCTCGCGGGCGCGCTGTTCTCGGCGGGGTGCCCCGCCACGGCGTTCGCCCTCGATCCGGACGCGATCGTCGATCCGAATGCGAGTTCCCTCGAACTCTTCAGCCACGGCTTTCAGGCCTACAAGCGCGGCGAAAAGGACGTCGCGTTCAAGAGCCTGAAATACGCGGCCCAGAAAGGCCATCGCGGTGCGCTCTGGAAGCTCGCCCGCATGTATGCCGATGGCGACGGCGTGCCGGAGGACGATTTCGAGGCCTTCCAGATTTTCGAGCAGATCGTGCGCGAGCCCGACAATTCCAGCGCCGACAATGCCTATGTGGCCAATGCCGTCACGGCACTCGCCGATTATCTGCGTCGCGGCATTCCGGGCCATGTGAACGTCGATCTGCCTCGAGCACGCCAGTTCTATTTCCATGCGGCGAGCTATTTCGGCAATCCGAAGGCGCAGTTCGAACTCGGGCGCATGATGCTCGAAGGCGAGGGCGGGCGGACCAATCCGAAGCAGGCGGCACGCTGGCTGAAGCTCGCGGCCTCGAAGGGCCATGTGGGCTCGCAGGCGCTGTTCGGCTACCTCCTGTTCGACGGAAAGACGATCTCCATCACGCCGGAGCCGGTCCGGGGGCTCGCTATGTTGACCATGGCCCTGAAGCGGGCGACGCCGGCCGACAAGGAATGGATCCGCAATCTTCAGGAACAGGCCTTCGCGGTCTCGAGCGAGGTCACGCGTCGCACCGCCCAGTCCTATGCGGAACAGCAGCTCGCCTCCGCCGGCGCGATCGCCAAGAGCAACTGACGCCCGATCGCCGACTGCGCGTTCCGTCATCGACCGCCGAATCCAGCCGCGACGCCTCGTCGCTGTGGACTTGGGTTGAGCCTCGGCCTGCGCCAGGCTTGGCCTTTCGCTGCACTGTGCAATCACCACGCGGCTCCTGTCCGGCCCTGGCCGGACGATCGTCCAGCGCACCGGAAACGAAAACGGCACCGCTCCCGAAGGAACGGTGCCGTCGCTGATCAAGCGATGTTCTCGCCGCCGTATCAGCCCGCGTTGTGAAGCGCGATGGCCGTATCCGACATGCGGTTGGAGAAGCCCCATTCGTTGTCGTACCAGGACAGGATCGACACGAAGGTGCCGCCCATGACCTTGGTCTGATCCATATGGAAGATCGACGAATGCGGGTCGTGGTTGAAGTCGATCGAGACGTTCTTGTCGTCGGTATAGCCGAGAACGCCCTTCAGCGGCCCTTCGGCGGCCGTCCGGATCAGCTGCTTGATCTCGTCGACACTCGTCTCGCGCTTGGCGACGAACTTCAGGTCGACCACCGACACGTTCGGGGTCGGGACGCGCATCGCGAAGCCGTCGAGCTTGCCGTCGAGTTCCGGCAGGACGAGACCGACCGCCTTCGCCGCGCCCGTCGATGTCGGGATCATGGACAGCGCCGCCGCACGGCCGCGATAAAGATCCTTGTGCATCGTATCGAGCGTCGGCTGGTCGCCCGTATAGGAATGGATCGTCGTCATCATGCCCTTCTCGATGCCGATGGCCTCGTTGAGGACCATGGCGACCGGCGAGAGGCAGTTCGTCGTGCAGGAGGCGTTCGAGACGACCTTGTGCTCGGCGGTGAGCTTCTGATGATTGACGCCGTAAACGACCGTAAGGTCGGCATCGGTTCCGGGCGCCGAGATCAGCACCTTCTTGGCGCCGGCATCGAGGTGTGCGGAAGCCTTGTCGCGCGCGGTGAAGAGCCCCGTGCATTCGAGCGCGACGTCGACGTCGAGCTCCCCCCAGGGAAGGTTCTTCGGATCGCGCTCCGCCGTCACGCGGATCGGTCCACGGCCGACATCGATGGTGTCGCCGTCGACCTTCACGGTGCTGGGAAAGCGGCCATGGACGGAATCGTAGCGAATGAGATGAGCGTTCGTCTCGACCGGACCGAGATCGTTGATCCCGACGACTTCGATATCGGTGCGCCCGGACTCGATGATGGAACGCAGAATGTTGCGACCGATCCGACCGAAGCCGTTGATTGCGACGCGAACTGCCATGACTGGTTGTCTCCCGGTGCTATAGATGTGATTCGAGAACTGCCGGACTTGCGACCGGGCGTGCGGACCTCACGTAAGCCGAAGCGACCTTCCGATCAACGCAAAACGCGATCCACCGTGTTCGCGGCGAATCGAAAGACGACCGCGAGTGTTGCTGTCCCCGGCAGTCCATCCCGACGGGATGGCTTCGGGATCGAATTTCAGGGCCCGTGCGGTCGACGTCGGAGGCCGGCATCCGGCGAAGGGAAGCGAGCGATCCATGCAGGCGGTTGTGCGGGTGTTCAGAACGGCGATGCTGGGATGGTGGAACGACCGCGCCCTCAGTCTTGGCGCCGCGATCTCCTTCTACGCGCTGTTCTCGATTGGACCGGTTCTCCTAGCGAGCGTGACGATCGCGGGCTTCTTCTTCGGGCAGGAGGCGGCGCGCGGCGCCGTCGTCGCCGAAGCGGATGGGCTCATCGGCACGAGCGCTGCGGCCGCGCTCGATTCGATGCTGGGCGCCGCGACGCATTTCGGGTCGAGCCCGCTTTCGATCGCCTTCGGCATGACGATGTTCTTCATCCTCGCGACGGGTGCGATCGTCGAATTGCAGGACGATCTCAACATCATCTTCAAGGCGCATCCCAAGGGCGGCGACTTCTGGGTCATCGTACGCAGCCGATTGATCAGCGCCGCCATGGTGCTGACGCTGGGCTTCCTGCTGCTCATTTCGCTGGTGCTCGACGCGGGATTGACCGCCGTTTCGAACTATCTTCTCGACCGGTTCGATTCGATGCAGCCACTCATCGTCTTCCTGAAGATGATGCTGAGCCTCTCGGTCGAGACCATGCTGTTCGCCGCGATCTTTCGACTCCTGCCGGAGAAGCGCCTGGAATGGCCGACGGTCCTGGCTGGCGCTCTCCTCACCGCCGTCCTCTTCGAGATCGGCAAGTTCCTGATCGGCGCCTATATTTCCCAGAGCGGCGTCGTCACGACCTATGGGTCGGCCGCCTCGCTCGTCACCATCCTCCTGTGGATCTTCTACAGCTGCCAGATCTTTCTGTTCGGCGCCGAGTTCACATGGGCGCTCGCCCGCGAGCGCGGTTCGGCGAACGAGGACGAACCGCACGGCGAGCCTCGGCCTCAGGCGAGACCATGACACCGAGTCCCATACGCGGAGAATCGCTCTAGACGTCTGGATCGCTCTCTTCCGTCGGTGTCATCTCCGCGAGCCGTTCCCGCACGCGGTGCACGATCGAGTCCGACGTGATGTCGAAATGGGCGAAGAGCTCTTCGGCCCGCCCGCTGGCACCGAATCCGTCCATGCCCACGAAGATGCCGTGCCGGCCTATCAGTGCGTCCCAGCCCTGGCGCACGCCCGCCTCCACCGCGACCTTCAGGGACGGATCGTCGAGGAAGGCCGCGCGATATTCCTCGCTCTGCTCGGCGAAGAGTTCGAAGCAGGGTACCGAGACGACGCGCGTCGCATGTCCGTCCCTGTCGAGCACCTTCTTGGCAGCCATTGCGAGATGGACCTCGGACCCTGTTGCAAAGAGCGTGACCTTCGCATCGCCATTGGCGGGTACGAGTTCGTAGGCGCCCCGGGCGGACTTGTTCTCGTCGTGCTCGTCGGTGCGAAGCGCAGGGACGGCCTGCCGCGTGAGCGAAAGAACGCTCGGCCGGTGCTGTGCGCCGAGCGCGATTTGCCAGCATTCGAGCGTCTCGACGAGATCGGCCGGGCGCATGACGCAGAGATTGGGCACCGCCCGCAAGGCCGCCAGATGCTCCACCGGCTGATGGGTGGGACCATCCTCGCCGAGACCGATCGAATCATGCGTCATCACATGGATGACCCGCGTTCCCATCAGGGCCGAGAGGCGAATGGATCCGCGCGCATAGTCGGAAAAGGCGAGGAAGGTCCCGCCATAGGGGATGAGGCCGCCATGAAGGGCGAGACCGTTCATGATCGCGGCCATCGCATGCTCGCGAATGCCGTAATGGAGATAGCGACCGGCGTGGTTTTCTGCGTCGAAGACCTCGATCGGCCCGGCCATCGTGTTGTTCGAACCCGTGAGGTCGGCAGAGCCGCCCATGGTCTCGGGCACGATCGCGTTGATCATTTCGAGAGCGAGTTCGGATGCCTTGCGCGTCGAAAGGTCCGGCCGTTCCGCATTCGCCTCGCGCTTGGCCCGGTCGAAGCCCTGTTTCAGGCCGCTCGGCAGATCGCCGCGCATCGAGCGCTCGAAATCGCCGCGCTTCTCGGCATCGATGCCGGCGAAACGCTCCTCCCATTTGCGCCGTGCCGCGCCCGATCTCAGCCCCGCGATCCGCCACTGATCGACGATGCCGGCCGGAATTTCGAACGGTTCGTGCGGCCAGCCGAGGGTCTCCCGCATGGTCCGGATCTCGTCCTCGCCGAGCGGCGATCCGTGAACCTTCGCCGTTCCGGCCTTGCCGCTCGCGCCGAAGCCGATGGTGGTCTTGCAGGCGACGAGTGCCGGCCGGTCGGAGGCGATGGCCGCCTCCAGCGCCGCGGCGATCGCGTCCTGGTCGTGTCCGTCGCAGGAGAAGGTGTCCCAACCGCACGCCTCGAAGCGGGCGATCTGATCGGTGGAGTCGGCGAGCGACACCTTGCCGTCGATGGTGATCGCGTTGTCGTCCCAAAGAACGACGAGCTTCGACAGTTTCAAATGGCCCGCAAGCGAGATCGCTTCCTGGGAGATGCCCTCCATCAGGCAGCCATCGCCTACGAAGGCGAAGGTCCGGTGATCGACGATGTCCGTTCCGTATTTCGCCGACAGATGGCATTCGGCGATCGCCATTCCCACGGCATTCGCAAGGCCCTGTCCGAGCGGACCGGTCGTCGTCTCGATACCGGCGGCGTGACCCCATTCCGGATGGCCGGCGGCTTTCGAGCCGAGGCGCCGGAAGGACCGGATCTCGTCGAGGTCGATATCCGGATAGCCGAGGAGATAGAGCAGGCTGTAGAGCAGCATCGAGCCGTGACCGGCCGAAAAGACGAAGCGATCCCGGTCCGGCCAGTCCGGCTGGGTGGGATCGAACGTCATGAAGCGCGTGAAGAGGACCGTCGCGACGTCGGCCGCGCCGAGCGGAAGGCCGGGGTGGCCCGAACCGGCATTCTCGATCGCGTCGGCGCTGAGAAAGCGGACAGCGTTTGCCATGTCACGAGCGGTTTCAGATGTGGTCATTCCAGAATCCGATAAGTGTTCGGGTCTTCGGCGAGGCGACCCCGGAGAACGCGTGTTTCGCTCCGAGTTCCGAAGGGCCGCGCCGGGAGCATCGGGTCTCCGTCAGGTCCCCCGAATTCATGTCTGGTCCCCCGGAGCGCCGTTCGACACCTTTATCGGGGAGACACCATAGGCCCCGGGCGCTGTCAATTCGAGCGGCGGGAGGGTTCGTCCGTGGCGCGTTCGGCCCGCCTTTTCCTTCCGCCTTTGGCGCGTTACACCGGAGGCGGTAGCAAGACCGAAGGATGGCCGGGCAGGAACATGGCGACGCAGGACGAATTCGAGGCCAGTCTCGCTCGCCTCTCCGCTGCGAAAGAAACGCTTTCGACGGCGATCGACGCGCGTCTGTCGCGTGAGGCGATTCTCGTCGATACCGAGGTCGTTCTCCAGCGGATGACTGCAGATCGCGGGCGCCTCGCCAAGGAGCTGGACCTCGCCCTTGCCCGCAGCGAGCGGCTGGAAAAGGCCAATCGGGAGGTCTCGCACCGGCTGGTCGACGCGATGGAGAGGGTTCGCAACATCGTCTCCCCGCCCAGTTCCGAGACGTGACGCACGGGGGCGGGCGCCGCCCCGAACCCAAGGAGGTGCAGTTCGTTCATGCCGCAGGTGGTCGTTGAAATCGACGGGAAGACCTATCGCATGGCCTGCGGGCCCGGCGAGGAGGATCACCTGCAGGATCTGGCCGCCGGGATCGAGGAGAAGATCGCAAGCCTCAAGGACGGTGTCGGCCAGATCGGGGATCAGCGGTTGACCATCATGGCCGCCATCATGACCGCCGACGAACTGTCCGATGTCCGCCTTCGCCTCAACGTTCTGGAGAAGGAGAACGAGCGCCTGCGATCGGAAGCCCGCCGGCTCGAGGCGACGCTCGCCGACATCCGCTCACGCTTCACCCACGCGATCAACGGGGCGGCGGACATCATCGAAGGCTTCGCCCGGCGCCTTTCGTGAACGAAAGTGCTCGGCCGGTCGCACCTTGCCTCTAATGGGCGCCCTTGGCCGCAAGCCTCCATTGCGCCGGGTGGCACGGGCGTTATCTTGACCATCCATGACAAGACCCGCCCGCTTCCGCTTTTCCCGTCGCTTCGTTCGCACATGGCCCTTCGCCCGGCTGGCGACGATCCTTTCCTCACTCTCACTCGTCCTTCTTGCCGGCTGCGCCGGCGCGCTCAACGCGGTCACCAGCGGTGCCGGCTACCGGGTGGTGGAGAATGTCCGCTACATGCCCGGCGAACGCGGGACCCTCGACCTCTACATACCGGACGGGGTCGCCGCGAATGCACCGCTCGTCGTCTATGTGCACGGGGGAAGCTGGGACTCGGGCAGCAAGGACATCTATCTTTTCGTCGGTCAGTCGCTCGCCAGCGAGGGCATGATCGTCGCCGTGCCGAACTACCGGCTCTATCCCGAGACGCGCTTTCCCGGCTTCGTGGAAGACGCGGCTAGGGCGACGGTTGCGGCCGCACGCCTTGCCGACCGAGGCGAATACGGCATTGCGGCAGGGCGTCACCCGCTGTTCCTGATGGGCCATTCCGCCGGTGCCGAGATCGCGGGCCTTCTCGCGACAGACGGGCGCTACCTGTCGCGCGCGGGCGGATCGATCCGCGACCTCTCCGGCTTCGTCGGACTTGCCGGGCCCTATGATTTCCTGCCGCTCACCGAGGAGCGCTACAAGCGGATCTTCCCGGAAGCCACGAGAGCGGCCAGCCAGCCGGTGAACTTCGTCGATGGGGACGAGCCGCCGATGCTTCTGATCGCGGGCAGTGCCGATACGACGGTCGATCCGAAGAACACCCGTTCTCTTGCCGCCAAGGCGAGATCCGCCGGCGTTCCGGTAGAAAGCCGGATCGTCGACGGTGTCGATCATATCGGGGTGATCACGGCCTTCGCGACCGCTCTCGATCTCAGCGATCGTTCGATCAGGTCCGAGGTCCTGAACTTCATTCGGAGGCACGCGCGATGACGAAGCAAACGAGGGGAGGCGGCAAGCCGCTTTCAACCTATGAACCGCGAGCGTTCCCCGGCACCGACACCCTCGAAGGCCGTTTCACGATCGTCGAGCCGATCACCGACGAGACGCGTTTCGGGGAGCTGTGGGAGGCCTTCTCCAAGGATCGGGAAGGCGCGATCTGGCGCTGGCTCTTCAACGGTCCCTTCGAGACGCGGGACGCCTTCGAGGCGTCGGCGCGCGATCTCTACCTGCGCGAAGGTCACCGCTTCTACGCCGTCATATCGAAGGCGAGCGGAAAGGCCGTGGGCGTGCTCGCGCTGTTCCGGGCCGACCTGAAAAACGGTGTCATCGAGATCGGTCACGTCTGTTTCGGTCCGGATCTGCAGCGAACGCGCGCCTCGACCGAAGCCTTCTATCTCACGATGAAGCTGGTTCTCGAGACGCTTGGCTACCGCCGGCTCGAATGGAAATGCAACGATCTCAATCTACCCTCCAAACGGGCCGCCGAGCGCCTCGGCTTCTCCTATGAGGGGCTCTTCCGCCAGCATATGATCGCCAAGGGCGAGAACCGCGATACCGCATGGTACTCGGTTCTCGATCATGAATGGCCCAGGCTCGATGCGGCCTTCGGCGTCTGGCTGGCGGAGGAGAATTTCGAGAGAGACGGCACGCAGCGCAAAGCTCTCGGGACGCTGACGCATTCCGAGACCGGTTCGCTCTGACAGTCGCGTCTGCAATGCTCTGGCTTCCGGATCCCTTGAACCCGAAGCCGAGTCCGGCTCCCGTGCCGATTTTTTAGCCGTTTGCGGAGACGATCGTCACCAAGGCTTCGCTCGGATAGATGCTTTCATACAGAACGCCGTCACCGGGCATGAAGAGCAAGACAGTCTCATCCTCTTCGTCGAGCATTTCGAGCGACCCGTCCGGCGTGTGACGCCATTTGGCGACGCGGGAAAGCGCGGGCGAGCCTTGGCATTCGGGTCCGACCGGGGCGCGCGTCAGATCCTGGCTGGTCTTGGCCGGCGCCGCGATGCGACAGGTCGCGCCGCTGCGCAGATCGATCATCCGCAACGCCTTCGCGGGCGCAGCCTGGGCACCCGGTACGGCCAGGGAGGCGGTCGTCTTCGGATCGATCACCGTGACATCGGCCCGCGTGGTCTCGGCGGACACGGGCGCGCCCTGCAGATTGGCGACGAGGACGACGGCTGCAAGGCCGGCGCAGGCGGCTGTGGCGACAAAGTTCTTCAAAGTCCGAACCTCGAATAGGAAATCCTACTGATCGGTTATTATGACCGCGGGATGCTTAAGCGAACGTTACCAAAATGCGATCGAGTTCGACCGCCGCCGCCGGAAGCGTCCGGCTCGCAATGCCTGCCCCAGCGGCATGTCGGACCGGAAGGAGCCTGCGAGGCCCGCGTTTCGATCCGGCAGAAGGACGTCTTCCTTGCCCTTCGCGGGCGGCGCGAGCGGGCGCATGACAAACTTTTGCATGATCCCATCTGAAGTGCTGTTTGAATTGAACCGATTAAAGCTTCGTTCAAACCGGTTTAAAGAAAAGTGACGAAATTAAAATCGATTAAACTTGAGGCTCTGCTTGGGAAACGGGCGTTATACTGTTGTCACATATCGGGCCATCCGCTACGTCTTGCCGCGAGGAGGGCTGGCGATTGCACAGCCCGTGAAGTCTTTCAGGGAACAGTCGCGCTATGACCGAGATCGGAACACGCAATCCGAATGCCGGGATCGAAACCACCGGGCTTGCCGGCCTGTCGTCGATCCGCTGGAACCTGACGGAGGCCGAGCTCGTGGAGATCGCCGTCCGTCGCGGCGAAGGTCAGCTGACCGCGCACGGCGCTCTCGCGGTCACCACCGGCAAGCACACCGGCCGTTCGGCGAAGGACAAGTTCGTGGTGCGCGACGCGGCCACCGAGAATGCCGTCTGGTGGGACAACAACAAGCAGATGTCGCCCGAGGCGTTCGGCACCCTCTATGACGACTTCAAGACCCATGGCCAAGGGCGCGACCTCTTCGTTCAGGACCTGATCGGCGGCGCAGATCCCGAAAACGCGATCAAGGTCCGTGTGGTCACGGAATTCGCCTGGCATGCGCTCTTCATCCGCAATCTTCTCATTCGCCCGAACCGCGAGGACCTCGCTGACTTCGTCCCCGAGATGACGATCATCGATTTTCCCTCCTTCACCGCCGATCCCGAGCGCCATGGCTGCCGGACCGAGACGGTCATCGGTTGCGATCTCGAAAATCTCGTCGTCCTCATCGGCGGCACCTCCTATGCCGGTGAGATGAAGAAGAGCGTCTTCACGGCGCTGAACTACCGTCTGCCGAAGACGGGCGTGATGCCGATGCACTGCTCGGCGAATGTCGACGACAAGGGCCAGTCCGCCGTCTTCTTCGGGCTTTCGGGAACCGGCAAGACGACCCTGTCGGCCGATCCGAACCGTACGCTGATCGGCGACGACGAGCATGGCTGGGGCGAGAACGGCATCTTCAACTTCGAAGGCGGCTGCTACGCCAAGACGATCCGGCTCTCGGCTGAGAGCGAGCCCGAGATTTTCGGCACCACGCGCAAATTCGCGACGGTTCTCGAGAATGTCGTCCTCGACGGGCACCGCGTTCCCGATTTCGATGACGGGTCGCTGACCGAGAACACCCGCGCGGCCTATCCGCTGCACTACATCGCCAATGCGTCCGAGACCGGGCGCGACGGCCATCCGACGGCCATCGTGATGCTGACGGCCGATGCCTTCGGCGTCCTGCCGCCGATCGCCCGCCTGACGCCGTCCGAGGCCATGTACCACTTCCTTTCCGGCTACACGGCGAAGGTCGCCGGTACGGAGAAGGGTGTGACCGAGCCCGAGGCGACGTTCTCCACCTGCTTCGGCGCCCCCTTCATGCCGCGCCATCCGTCGGAATACGGAAATCTGCTGCGCGATCTGATCGCCAAGCACGAGGTCGATTGCTGGCTGGTGAACACCGGCTGGACCGGCGGCGCCTATGGCGAGGGCAAGCGCATGCCGATCAAGGCGACCCGCGCCCTGCTCGGCGCCGCGCTCGACGGATCGCTGAACGACGCCCAGTTCCGCACCGACGCCTATTTCGGCTTCGAAGTGCCGGTGTCCGTGGATGGTGTCGAGGACCGGATCCTCGATCCGCGTTCCACCTGGTCCGATCCGGCAGCTTACGACGCTCAGGCCAAGCGGCTCGTCTCCATGTTCCAGGAGAACTTCCGCCGCTTCGAGGACGCCGTCGACGGTTCGGTGCTGGAAGCTGCGCCTTCGGTCAAGCTGGCGGCCGAATAACACGTCCTGCCGATCCATGGCTGGTTCGAAGCCCGCATCATCCGATGCGGGCTTCATTTCGTTTGGGGTTCGTGCGGGCCGGCTTCATCCTGTATGACGGGCACCGAGCCACTCGCGACCTGAGGCACGGATGCCCGATCCACTCGTCATCACCCACCGCATCACGATCCCGGACTACGAGTTGTCCGAGCAGTTCGTCACGGCTGGAGGGCCGGGTGGGCAGAACGTCAACAAGGTCGCGACGGCGGTCCAGCTTCGCTTCTATGCCGAACGGTCCGGCGCGATTTCGGCGGACGCCAAGCGCCGCCTGATCAAGCTTGCGGGACGGCGGGCGACGAAGGAGGGGGAGATCCTCATCGATGCCTCGCGCTTCAGACATCAGGAGCGCAATCGCGAGGACGCGCGCGCGCGCCTGCGCGAGCTCGTGCTGGAGGCCCTGAAGCCGCCACCACCGCCGCGCAAGAAGACCCGGCCCTCGCGCGGTGCCGTGGAAAGGCGATTGCAGGCCAAGAAGGGGCGCGGGGCGATCAAGGCGATGCGAGGCCGCGTCGAAGACGGCTGACGAAGGGCCGGCACTCGTCTTTCTTGGAGCGCGTGGAAGGTGCGCCATCCATGCCTCTCGCTCGATCAACACTTCATGAGCGACGTGCAGTCGCGAAACCAATTGGCGATCCAAGCGTCTCACCATCAGGTCATGCCGGTCCTCTCCGGCGCCGATGTCGTACGGTCGCGCCTCGCGGCCGGCAGAGCGAAAAGGATCGAACGATGCTGAAGACCATCCTGCGGACCACTGCACTTGCATCCCTGTTTGCGGCGGGCGCAGCCTTCGCCCAGGCCGAAGTGCCCTCGCAGGACGGCAGTGCGAAGCAGGGAGAGGAGAGTTCGCAGGCGGGCTCCACTGGCGAATCCGGCAGCAACACGATGCCGGGCGAAATGCCCATGGTCGGCGGCGCCGAGATGGATCCGCGCGAGGACATCGTCGTCAACCTGTCGAAGGCCTCGGACATGTCGACGCTGGTCGCGGCCATCAAGGCTGCCGAGCTCGACAAGACCCTCGCCGGCGCCGGACCCTTCACCGTCTTCGCACCGAACAACGCCGCGTTCGAGAAGCTTCCCGAGGGTGCCGTCGATGATCTCCTGAGGCCGGAGCACAAGCAGAAGCTTTCGGCGATCGTGACCTACCACGTCCTTCCTGCCGACATGACGCTCGAAGATGCCCTGAAGGCCGTGGCAGAGGATGGCGGCTCACACTCCGTGATGACGATCGAAGGCGAATCCCTGACGTTGACGAGCGAGAACGGAACACTCGTTCTGGATGATGCCCGGGGCGAGAAGGCGAGCGTCGTCCAGTCCGACGTGGCCCAGTCGAACGGCATGGTCCATGTCATCGATACGGTTCTGATGCCGGAATAAGGGCCTCGCACGGTCCCTTGTCTCAGCCCGCTCGTCGACGCTCAAATCGGTCTTCTCTCGGAGACGCTACGGATGAGGGGAGGCTGGCGGGCTCGCGGGTTTCATGAAGTCTCTGTAAGCTTGGAAACCTTTCGACCGCGTCCGCCGAATATCCTTTCGAAGACATATGATCGGCGGCGCGATCCGCGTACCGGTGACAGCCTTTGGGAGAACCTTCATGCCGATGGCAAGACGAACCTTTCTCGCTTCCGCGACGGCCCTGATCGGCGCTGCGGCCGGCGCATTCTATCTTCGCAACGACGCGAACGCCGCCTCCGATGGTGCGTTCCCGGTTTCCTTCACGCCGGACCAGTGGCGGGAGCGTCTGACGCCCGCCCAGTTCTCGGTTCTGCGGGATCACGCAACGGAGGCGCCGTTCTCGAGCCCTCTCAACGACAACAAGAAGAGCGGGCTCTACAGCTGTGCCGGCTGTGACACCCCGGTCTATTCCTCCGAGACGAAGTTCGATTCGGGAACCGGTTGGCCGAGCTTCTACGCGCCGCTAAGCGCGAGCGTGATCGGCACCTCGAACGATTACGCCCTGATCTATCCGCGAACGGAAGTGCATTGCGCGACCTGCGGCGGACACTTCGGCCATATCTTCGACGACGGCCCCAAGCCGACCGGCAAGCGCCACTGCCTCAACGGCGTCGCGCTCAAATTCAAGCCCGGTGCATCCACCGTCGGCTGAACGAGCTTGAGCCAGCGTGCCCGGTGACGCCGTTCCCATCAGGGGTGCGGCGTTCCGTTTCGAGGACGCGCGAAGTCGATTGTGGAGAACGAGCGGTTCGATTGAAAACGCCGGTTCAGGACGCCACATAGGGGAGGACGGCAACGGTGCCTTTGAGGGCCGGTGCCGTCAGGTCGCTTCACGAAGGATCCAGTTACCCAAACCATGAGCCGGACCCCCCTGTTTTCCAGCCCTCTGCTTCTCGGCTTCGACGGAATCGAGCGCACGCTCGAACGGTTCGCCAAGGGAGGAGATGGCTACCCGCCCTACAATATCGAACGGATCGAAGCCTCTGCCGCTTCAGGTTATGTTCAGTTGATCCGTATTACGCTCGCAGTCGCCGGTTTCAGGCCGGAAGATCTCGAGGTGGTGACCGAAGAAAACCAGCTCATCATCCGGGGTCGTCAGGCCGAGGAGGGCGAGAGGGTCTATCTTCACCGTGGTATTGCAGCGCGGCAGTTTCAGAAGGGGTTTCTGCTCGCCGATGGAATGGAGATCATCGGCGCTCAACTGAAGAACGGCCTCCTTTCCATCGATCTGGCGAAGCCCGAACCCGAACGGATCGTCAGACGGATCGAGATCGCGCTCGAAGATTGAAACGACGCGAACTCCGTTTGCCTTACGAGGAGACGACTATGACTGAAGTTTCGACGAACCACATGACCGAGACCGATCTTGCAAATCTCGGCGAGGGACACATCGCCTATATGCGGCGGATGTCGTCCGACGAGATCATCCAGCGCTTTCCGGTCGGCGATCAGATCCAGCCCGGCCTCGATATCTGGGCGCTGTTCGGCGCCGACGGAACGCCGCTCGCCGTCTCCGACGATCCGGGCTCGATCCTGCAGAGCGCAAGCCAGAACAGCCTCGAGACGGTGAGCCTCCACTGATCGACGCTGAGAACCGCCGGCTGGCCGAGACCTATCGGCCAGCCCAGGCGTTTTCCACATGCCTCGGCCAGCGCCAGGGAAGGACCGCGACGATATCGAAGCGCAGGCTGAGAGCCGCATGATCCTTCTGGCGCCGCAGCCAGTGATCGGCCGCGTTCTCGATCCGCCGCTGGGACGCCGGATTGACGGCGTCCATGGCCTCCTCGATCGACCGGCGCGCCTTGACCTCGACGATCGCGACGAGATCCCCTCGGCGGGCGATGATGTCGGCCTCGCCGCTCTTCACCTTGTACCGCATCGCCAGAATCCGGTAGCCCTTCGCCACGAGCGCGAGGGCGGCCCGATATTCGGCAATATGTCCGCGTCGCCAGCGTGCCCGGCGCTCGGCGCCTTGCTTCCCGCCATTCGGTCCTCGGCTCACGGCAACCGGCCCTTCAGATCGAGGGCGCGGCTATAGAGATCGCGGCGATTGAGCCCGGTCATCCGGGCCGCCTCCTGCGCGGCCTTTGTCGGCTTCATCTCCGCGAGAAGGCCGATGAGGATCGTCTCCACGTCTTCTTCGGCAGGCGGCGCGTCCTCGCCCGGAGGACCGATGCAGACGACGATCTCCCCCTTGACCTGATCCATCTCGCCGAAGCGCTTCGAAAGTTCGTGGACCGTTCCGCGATAGACGGTCTCGTGCATCTTCGTCAGTTCGCGGCAGACGGCCGCCGGCCGCTCGCCGAACGGCTCGCCCATGGCGACGAGACTTTCGGCGATGCGATGCGGCGCCTCGTAGAAGATGAGTGTGCCCGGAACCCGCACGAGCGCCTGCAGCCGGTCCGCCCGCGCTTTCTCCTTGGCAGGCAGGAACCCGGCGAAGAAGAAGGCATCGGACGGCAGGCCCGAGACGGCGAGGGCGGTGAGGATCGCGGACGCGCCCGGAACGGCGATGACCGGCACGCCAGCCTCGATTGCCGTTCGCACCAGCGCGTAGCCGGGATCGGAGACGAGGGGGGTGCCGGCATCGGAAACGAGTGCCAGCGATCCGCCCGCCGCGATATCCTCGACGAGCATTCGGGCGACGTCCTCGCCCGAATGCTCGTGATAGGCCGTCATCCGGCGTTTGATGCCGAAGCGCTGCAGGAGCTTACCGGTCACACGCGTGTCTTCGCAGGCCAGAACGTCGGCGCCCGCGATGAGATCGAGGCCGCGCAGGCTCATATCGGAGAGGTGCCCGATCGGCGTTGCAACGAGATACAGACCCGGTTCGGGACGCGGCGCATCGCGGTTGATGCCGTTGAGAAGATAGCGTCGGGAATGGCTGGGTTCGGTCATGCCCAACGCTTACACAGAGGTGCGATTCAAGGCCAGTTCGCCGGGGCCGATCCGGGAGCGCGATGGCATCCGATCCGATCGGATGCCATCGCGTTGGATACTCCGTTCTGGGGAATGAGAGCGGAAAACCGGTGTTCGCCTTTCCCCATCCTGATTCAGCTGAACCCGGTGAGGACGGTCTTGCCGATGGCCTTCCCGCTTTCCTGCAGGGCGTGCGCCTTTCGCAGATTGGCGGCGTCGATCGACCCGCCGTCGTGATTGTAGGTCGTCCGGATGATGCCGTCGTCCACGAGATCGCCGATCCGGCTGAGAAGGCGGTGCTGCTCGATCATGTCCTCGGTCTCGAAGGCCGGGCGGGTGAACATGAACTCCCAGTGCAGGGTGAGGGCCTTGGTCTTCAGTTGCGAGACGTCGATCTGTCCCGGATCGTCGATCATGGCGATGACGCCGCGCGGGGCGATGAGATCGGCGATGGTTTCGAAATTGTCGCCGGTCGCGGTCAGGGACGCGACATAACGCGGGCTCAGTCCGAGGGCGTCGAGTTGCGCCTTCATGTCCCCGTGATGGTCGATGACGTGATCGGCGCCCATCGCCTTGCACCAGTCGCGCGTCTCGTCCCGCGATGCGGTCGCGACGACGGTCAGATGGGTGAGGGTCTTCGCGATCTGGACCAGGATCGATCCGACGCCGCCGGCGCCGCCGATGACGAGAAGGGTCTCACCCTTCGATGCGTCCGCGTCGACGGGGCGGGGCGGGACCTTCATGCCGTCGAACAGGAGCTCCCATGCCGTGATCGTCGTCAGCGGCAAAGCGGCGGCTTCGGTGTGGGAGAGGGTGCGCGGCTTGGTTCCGACGATCCGCTCGTCGACCACGTGCAGCTCGCTGTTAGTGCCCGGCCGTCCGATCGCGCCCGCATAAAAGACCTCGTCTCCGGGCTCGAACAATGCGACTTCCGAACCGACATGCCTGACGATGCCCGATGCGTCATATCCCAGCACCTTGTGGGTCTCGCCACCCTCCGGTCCCGCGCGGCGGCGGACCTTGGTGTCGACGGGGTTCACCGAAACGGCCTTCACCTCGACGATGAGGTCGCGCGGTCCGATGCCGGAAATATCCGGATCCGGACGCTGGATGTCCTCGAGCGCGTGTTCGTCCTCGATGGGCAGGGACGTGCTGTAGCCGATGGCACGCATGGTGAAGCTCCTCGTATCGATGTCTCGTCCGGCCGGAAACTGGACCTGTCGGTCCGTTCGAAAAGACCAACCCGCAAGAGGTCCGCCTGATCCGGGCGAACCGAGCGTCGGCCAGGACCGTGGTGAGGGCCGGGAAATCCTGGCGGCAGGCGCAGGGCACCGGATGTGTCGGTGACGATCGGCGGCCGGCTCTAAGGCAGGCCGCCGATCGTCGAAATAGCGTCAGATCTCGCGCCGCGCGCCTTCGATCATGCGGCGGGCGATCTCCTGCACCGCCTTGTCGTCCTTGGTCTCGTCCTCGGCCGGATCGCCCAGATGATCGAGACTCTGTTCGAGCATATCGAGGAGACCGGGATGGCGCTGCTCGACATATTCCATCGTCTTGAAGAGGAGGTGCTCGGTCGCCATTTCGCGGCGCCGGGCCATGACGGCATTGTCGTTCGGCATGGATCGTCCTTCGATTGACTTGGTGCGAGGCTATCCGTCGCACGGCTTCGGTGGGGCACTTGCGGGGGCTTTCGGGAAAGTCAAAGTGCTGCGACGAAACGGGTCAGAGGCAAGGGCTTCGGGAACCGGCTTCGATCCGCAGGGATCGCCCAAAAATTGAAAGCCGCGGAGGTGGATGTTAAATCGCCGGCATACCCGTCCCGCAGCGAGCGGCACTCTGCCGCCCGTCCCCAGAACGAAGGTCCCTTGCGATGAAAACCGGCAGCCGACGCACGTCCGCCGATCTCGACACCCGGCGCAAGAAAGCCCTGTTCAGATCCTGGCATCGGGGCACGCGCGAGATGGATCTCGTCTTCGGGCGCTTTGCCGATGCGGAGATCGCCGATCTCGATGACGACGAGATGGCGATCTACGAGGAGCTGATGCTGGCGCCGGACCCGGAAATCTTCAAATGGGTTTCGGGAGCGGCACAGGTTCCCGGCAATTACGACACGCCTGTCTTCCGCCGTATCAAGGCATTCTACACGGACTTCGACATCGAGGCGCTGACGAGTGCCGAGAAGGGCGCCTGAGCCGGCGGTCCTGTCGAGCCAAGTGAGCTCGGATCGATGATCGTTTTCACGGCGCGCGGGGCGCAGGCCCTTCGCAGGAAGCTCCGCCGAGCCCTATATCGGGTTGATCGGGCGTCGCCGACGCGGCATCAGCAACCGATCACGAATTCAGCTTCCTAGACAAGACGACACGATGGCCATTGACGACAAACTGAAGCGTGCCCTCAAGAAGGGCGGCGGTATCGAAATCGGTCATGTGCTCGATGGCTACGAGGCGTTCCTGCTCGCCGACATCGCCCGCGAGCGCGGCGGTCAGGGCGACAGGAAGAAGCCCGTCATCTTCGTCATGCGCGACGGCTCGCGGATCTCGGAGGTGGAGGAAGCGCTCCGGTTCGTGCAGCCCGATCTGCCCGTTCTCACGCTGCCGGCATGGGATTGCCTGCCCTATGACCGTGTCGGCCCCTCCGGAGAAGCCGCGGCCCGGCGTCTGTCGGCCATGGCCTCTCTCAACGCATTGCGCCGGAACCCCCATCGCGCTCTGATCCTGACGACGGCGAACGCGCTGCTCCAGAAGATGCCGCCCGCCGACGTCCTCGCCAAAGAAGCGATCCGTGCCGAGGCCGGCGGGCGCATCAGGATGGACGATATCGTCGAGGCTCTGTCGCGCGGCGGCTTCGAGCGGGTGGCGACGGTGCGCGAACGCGGTGAATTCGCCGTGCGCGGCGGCATTCTCGATCTCTTCGCACCCGGCGAGGAGGAGCCGGTCCGCCTCGATTTCTTCGGCGATACGCTGGAGACGATCCGTGCCTTCGATCCGGCGACACAGCGCACGACCGAGCAGCGCAAGAGCTTCGAACTCGCTCCGGTCTCCGAGGTGTCGCTTACCAAGGAGACGATCAGCCGTTTCCGGACCAATTACGTGAAGCGCTTCGGCGCGGCCCTTCCCTCGGACGCGCTCTATGCCTCCATCTCCGACGGGCGGCGCTTCGCCGGCATGGAGCATTGGCTTCCGTTCTTCTACGAGACGCTCGATACGCTCTTCGACTATTGCGAGGGGTTTCCCTTCGTCCTCGATCACCTGGCGCTCGAAAGCGTCGCCGAGCGGCGTGAGACGATCGAGGACCACTACGCCGCTCGCAAGCGCACGAGCGGCGAGAATGCCGGCAAGAGCGCCGAGACGATCGTCTACAATCCCGTCGAGCCATCCGAACTCTACCTGACGCCGGACGAGTTGTCGGGCGCGCTCGCAATCGTGGACCCGATCCGCTTGTCGGCCTATGCGGTGGCGGGGACGAGCGCGCGGGAGGTCTTCAATCTCGACGTGGTCCGCGGCCGCAACTTCGCATCCGAGCGCCAGTCGGAGAATGCCAATGTCTTCAAGGCGGCGGTCGATCACATCTCGAACGAGCGGGCGAACGGCAAGCGCGTGATCCTCGCGGCCTGGACCGACGGATCGCGCGATCGCATGACCCAGGTTCTGGAAGAGCACGGTCTCGGCCAGATCAAGCCGGTCGCGAACCTCAAGCAGGCCCGCGAGGCGCCCAAGAACTTCGTGCTGACGGCCGTCATCGGCATCGAGGCCGGGTTCCAGACTGATGACATGGTCGTCGTCGGCGAACAGGACATTCTGGGCGACCGGCTCGTGCGCCGGTCCAAGCGCAAGCGGCGCGGCTCGGATTTCATCTCGGAGGTCTCGGGTCTCGACGAAGGCGATATCGTCGTCCACGTGGATCATGGCATCGGCCGCTTCGTCGGTCTCCAGCAGATCGAGGCGGCCGGCGCGCCGCACGACTGTCTCGAACTGCGCTACGCCAACGACGACCGCCTGTTCCTGCCGGTCGAGAACATCGAACTTCTCTCGCGCTATGGCGGAGAGGGGACGGAGGCGACCCTCGACAAGCTCGGCGGCGGGGCCTGGCAGGCGCGCAAGGCCAAGCTGAAGAAGCGCCTTCTCGACATGGCGGACGGGCTCATCGCGGTCGCGGCGGCACGTGCCATGCGCGGCGCGCCGAAGCTTCAGCCGCCGGACGGCCTGTTCGACGAATTCGCCGCGCGCTTCCCCTACGAGGAGACCGAGGATCAGGCAAACGCGATCGACGCGGTCGTGGACGATCTTGCGGCCGGACGTCCGATGGACCGCCTCATCTGCGGCGATGTCGGCTTCGGCAAGACCGAAGTCGCGCTCCGGGCGGCCTTCGTCGCCGCCATGAACGGGCTGCAGGTGGCCGTGGTCGTTCCGACCACCCTTCTCGCCCGCCAGCACTTCAAGACCTTCGCCGAGCGGTTTCGCGGCTTGCCCCTCAATATCGCGCAGGCCTCGCGCCTCGTGACCGGCAAGGATCTCGCCGCGACGAAGAAGGGCGTGACGGACGGCACGGTGGACATCGTCGTCGGAACCCATGCGCTTCTCGGCAAGGGCGTCGAGTTCAAGAATCTCGGTCTTCTGATCATCGACGAGGAGCAGCATTTCGGCGTCAAGCACAAGGAGCGGCTGAAGGAGCTCAAATCCGACGTGCACGTCCTCACCTTGTCGGCGACACCCATCCCGCGCACGCTGCAGCTTGCGCTGACGGGCGTGCGGGAGCTGTCCCTGATCACGACGCCGCCGGTGGACCGGATGGCGGTGCGGACCTTCGTCACCCCCTTCGATCCGCTCGTCGTGCGCGAGACTCTGCTTCGCGAGCGTTATCGTGGCGGGCAGAGCTTCTATGTCTGCCCGCGCGTTTCGGATCTCGCCGGCGTGAAGAGCTTCCTCGACGAACAGGTGCCGGAACTGAAGGTTGCCATCGCCCACGGCCAGATGGCCGCAAGCGAACTCGACGACATCATGAACGCCTTCTACGAGGGGCAGTACGACGTGCTCCTGTCGACGACCATCGTGGAATCGGGTCTCGACGTTCCGACCGCCAACACGATGATCGTGCATCGGGCGGATATGTTCGGCCTGTCCCAGCTCTACCAGATCCGGGGCCGCGTCGGCCGCTCGAAGAACCGCGCCTATGCGCTGATGACGATTCCGGCGAACAAGACGCCCACCAAGGGCGCCGACCGGCGTCTGAAGGTCTTGCAGAGCCTCGATACGCTGGGTGCCGGCTTCCAGCTCGCGACCCACGATCTCGATCAGCGCGGTGCGGGCAATCTCCTCGGCGACGAGCAGTCCGGCCATGTGAAGGAGGTCGGCTACGAACTCTACCAGCAAATGCTGGAGGAGGCCGTGGCGGAGATGAAGGGAGCCGAGCCCGAGACCTCCGGCCAGTGGTCGCCGCAGATCTCCGTCGGCACCGCCGTCATGATTCCGGAAGGCTACGTCCCCGACCTTCAGTTGCGCATGACGCTCTATCGGCGTCTGGCGGAGCTCACCGAGATCCGCGAGATCGATGCCTTCGGCGCCGAACTCATCGATCGGTTCGGACCGGTGCCCGACGAGGTCGAGCACCTCCTGAAGGTCATGGTCATCAAGTCCATGTGCCGGAAGGCGAATATCGAGAAGCTCGACGCGGGCCCGAAGGGGCTCGTCGTGCAGTTCCGCGACAAGAACTTCCCCAATCCGCCCGCATTGATCCGCTACATTTCGGAGCAGGGATCATCGGCCAAGATCAGGCCCGATCAATCGATAGTGTTGATCCGGGACTGGCCGACACCCAAGAAGCGCCTGAATGGAACGGCCACGATCGCAAGTCAGTTGGCCAAGATGGCGGACGACATGCAGAAGCAGGCCGCCTGAAGGTTCGGTATCCGGTGGGCCATGCGGGAACGGGCTGCCATAAAGGCGTCCGCTTCGGCGAGGCCGTCGGACGTACGGGCCGATGATTTCGGTTTCGAGGAAGGACAGACGATGCGGAAGACGACGGTTCTCGCGGTAGCCCTGGCGCTGGCCGCAAGCGGGCAGGCGGTGGTTGCGCAGACGACGCAGACCAATGAGCCGGCGGCAAATCCTGCTGCGAACCCGGCTGCGAACGACACCGCGCAGACGCCGCCCCCGGCGTCCGGTGCGGCCGCAGGAGACACGGCGCAGCCCGTTGTGCCGACCGGCACCGCCACGAGCGCTGCCGACGAGCGAGCCGTCACCGAAGCGCCCCTGAAGCCCAGCCTGACGGCCGAAGAACTGACGGCCCGGCTCAACGCATCCGACATCTGCACGCCGTTGACGCTCAACGTGAACGACATCACGAGCCTGTTCGGCATCGCGATCCCGAGCTTCCTTCCGATCGATCCGAACCTGCGCTGGAACCAGAACGCCCATCGGGTCACGGACTTCGTCCAGAACGAGGGATCGTTCGAGGCGACCATCAATTTCGGCTGCCAACCCAATTCCAACGGCGCCATTCTCGATTTCGTCGGCCTCTCGGCCGATCGTCTCCGGGTTCCGGGCGAGGCCTTCTGCGCCGGAGCTCTCGACGAAGCGGGCGGTTTCATCGGAACCGACTGCACGATCGAGGGCCGCATCACGCCCTATATCGGCAAGGCGATCGACCTCGAAGGCCGCCTCGAGCGCGCCATGGGCTCCTCCGTCGCGCCGGACGGTGCCGCGCCGTCGCAGGCGAACGAGACGTCCGGAGGCTGAGACCTGCGACCGGCCGATTTGCCACGGGCGCCGATCGTTCCATTTGGCGGGCTGTCATAGGTTCGAAACGAGAATGGGGAGATTGCTGTCGATGCACACCAAACAGACGAAGGTTCTGACGCATCAGGGCGCCATGGCGATGCTCGCCGCGGGCATCGAGAAGGCCGACGAGATCGACCAGCCGCAATGCATCGTCGTGGTGGACGCTTCGGGGGAGGTCATCGCGGAAGTGAGGATGACGGGGGCGAAGTTCCTCAGCCGCAAGAGCGCCTATACGAAAGCGCGCACGGCGGCCTCGAACCGCAGCCCTTCGGCCAATATTCCCGAGAAGATGATCCCGGCGATCGAGTTCGCGACTCAGCTCAACGTGACTCGGCTTCCGGGCGGTCTTCCGATCGCCTTCGACGGCGATGTGATCGGCGGAATCGGTGTCGGCTCCGGCACGGGCGATCAGGATCTGGAAGTCGGACGCGCGGCTCTCGCAGCCATCGGCGCGGACGCGCTGTAACTCTTCGATCGGGTGTTCGGGGGATGGTCGGAGCGAGAGGATTCGAACCTCCGACCCCCTGGACCCCATCCAGGTGCGCTACCAGACTGCGCTACGCTCCGCCGCGCGCAGAGATAATCGGTCACAGGCGGCGACGCAAGCCAAATCGAGATCCGGGACCGGAAAGAATACGGGCTGACGGTGCATCATCGCCTTGGATGGCGGCGCTCGCCGGCTTGAAGGAAACCGCACCCGTCGCATGAGACAAGTCTGCGAGATGGCGGCCGGGTCGGCACGAATGCCGAAGACCGGCCGTCCTCTGTTCAGCAGTTTTCCAGTTCGATGACGTCCACGTCGTTTCCGAGGCGCTGACGCGCGATCTCGATGACGGACCGGTGGTGGGCGAAGAGAATCGGCTGCATGTGCTCGCTCGCATCGGCGAGCGTTTCCAGCCCCGCACCCGTACGCTCGTCGTCGAATGTCTGGAACAGGTCGTCGCCGACGAAGGGGATCGCCTCGTTCCGCGTCGCATAGTCTTCGATGAAGGCGAGACGGAGCGCCAGGAAGAGCTGATCGCGCGTCCCGTCGCTGAGATCGCAGATCCGCAAGCGCTCCCCGTTTTCGCGAACCGCAAGAAGTTCGGCACGGTCTCCATCGGTGAACTGCTGCGACAGCCCGCCGAAGGCACCACCGGTGAGGCGGGCGAGTCGCTCGCCGGCACGTCGCATCAAAGGCGCGTCCTGGCGACGGCGATGGGTGTCGATCGCCCCGCCGACGAGATTGGCCGCGATCTTGAGAACCGCCCACTGTCTGGCGAGATCGAGAAGTTCGGCTTCGATCGCACGCTGCTCGAAAGCCGCCGTTTCCGCGCCGCCGCCGCGAGCGAGCGTCTCCTTCTGCTTCTGGCGATCGCGCAGATCCGCGAACACTTCGCGCGCCTCGCTTTCGAGATCCTGTTCCTCGGTGCCGAGGTCCTCCACTTCGAGGGTGGCGGCCTGAGGATCGAAACCGTCGAGGGCTTCCCGCAGATTGTCTTCCGTCCTGTTCGGCGCCAGATCGGCCAGTCGCTGGCGGGTCTGGCGAAGGTGGCCGGCCAGAAGATCGCGCTCGCCGAGCCTGCGAACGAGCGTTTCCGGATCCGATCCCTCGGGGCACTGGGAGAGAAGGGCGTCGCACTCGGCTCCGGCCCGCGAGAGTTCGCCCGAGCGACTGTCCGCTTCCTGTTTCGCATCGGCGAGCGCGCGGGCCCGCTCGTCCCTTTTCGCCTTGGCGCCGAAGGCCGCTTCGCTCATGGCGTAGAGGCTCTCGACAGCCTGTTCGGTCGGCAGTTCCGAGAGCGAAGGGGCGTTCTCGGCCAGGAATTCGCCGACCTCTCTCTCGAATTGTGCAGCATCCCGGCGCATTCCGTTGACGCGGCCCTCACGGTTCCGGCGCTCGCCCTCAAGCTGGGGAAGCTCCCGCCAGAGGGCGATCGTCGCATTCGCCTCGGCCGGGGACGCGCCGGCAGCAAGGCCGAGCTTGCCGAAACCGCCGTCCGCCTTTTCCCGCCAGAGGCGTCTCGCAGTCCCGTTCTCAGCGGCCCGGCCATCGAGGAGGGCGAGCCTCGCCTCGCTGCTGCGCACCAGTTCGGCATGGCCGCGGCTCGACGTCCAAAGGTCCGAGATATCCTCGATCCGGCGCTCGATCGCGCGCCCGAGAACCTCCGATGGTAGCGCCTCCGCATCCTCGAGGTGGAGGGATCGACCGAGCGCGATCAGCAGGGGGCGCAGAACCGCTTCCCGCGAACGAAGGCGATCGAGCGTAGCGGACCGCTCTTCGTTCTCCCGGCGATCGGAAACGAGGCGGCGAACCTCGCCTACCCACTCGATCATTTTCGACGGCGGATAGGGGGCGATGCCGAGCGGCCGGAAGGCTCCGGCATAGGCCGACCAGAGGGTGGCCCGATCCTCGCCGAGCCGTTCCAGATCCTTTCGCAGATGGTCCGCCATGTCCTGAAGCTCTGCGGTGCGCCGGCTCAGGGAGCCGTGGCGTTCCACCCGCTCGGCATCCTTGAGGGCAGCGTCGGCCAGACTGTCGGCCTCGATCGACAAGGTCTCGAACGCACGCAGCGTTCGCCGCATCTCAGTTGGCTCCGGTGGCCGGGACGACGAAGTCAGGGCGCTCGCGATCGGCTCGAAGGCTTCGTCGCGTCTTGCGCGTGCCGTCTCGATCGCCTCGCGGCTCGGAATGTCTCCGGCCTGTTCGAGGGCCCGCATGGACTTGCGATTGGTCTCGATCTCCCGGTGGGTCTCATCGAGGCGCCCGGACCTCGTTTGAACGTCCCGGTCGATGGCGGCGAGGCGATCGCGATGGGTCGTCAGCCACTCCGCGCTCGGAAGATCGGCCGCCGCGATCGCGCCGATATCGGAAAGCGGCGGGTCGAGACGTGAGGCCTCGTCCTCGATGCGGCGCTTCTCGCGTCGATGCTCCGCCTCCATCCCATCGATCGCGGCGAGCGCTTCGAGTTCCGGTTTCAGGCTGGCGAAACGCTCGCGTGAGGGTTTGGGGTCGGCGAGATGGCCGGCAGGCGCCTTCCGTTCGAGTTCGGCCCTGTCGCGGACCTCGCTCTCGCGCTGGCGCGCGATGACTCCAGCCTCGCGCGCAAGCTCCTCGCCTTCCTTCGACAGCGCTTCGGCGAGCGCGATCTCCGCGTCGCTCGGCTGACGTTCCTTTGCCAGTCGGCCATCGATCCCAAGGCGGGCCAGTCGCTCCTCGATCTCACCTTCTCGCTCGCGCAGTTCCGCTTCGATGCGGGGCAGATCCTTGCGGGTCTTCACATAGTCGCCGGTGCGCGCATGGAGCGAGCCGATCTTCTTCGCGTGATCGAGGATCTTTTCGTCGAGAGCGATGTCCGACAAGGCGCGTTCGGCCTCGGCCACCCGTATATCGGCCTTGGCGCTCGCCTCGCTCGCGCTGTCGCGCCGTTCGAGTGCGGTGGCAAGGCGGGCACCGAAATTCTCCGGCAGGTGCGCCAGATCGGACGTGTCGGCGAGCTTCCGAAGATCGGCGTCGAGATCGTGCATCACGGGAACGAGCTGCTGAAGCAATGTCAGTTCGGCGTACCGCTTGAGGGTGTCCGCCCGCTTCTGCCGGATCTCGTCATGGCGCTCCGCGAGCGCGTCGATCTCCGCGTTCAATGCCCTCCAGTCGGTCGCTTTGAGTTCGCGGTCCCGCACCTTCTGGCGAGCCTCGTCCCACTGGGATTTTAGAGTGTTGAACGCTTTTGTGCTGGCGCGCGGCGCATAGAGCTGGCCTGCCTCCTCCTCGAACTCGCGCTTGAGGTCGCTGAGGCCCGTCAGCCCGGACGCTGCGGCGAGAAGCGAGCCGCCGAGTTCTCCGTCATTGGCCAGCATCGCATCGGCGCCGGCCCTGAGGCGATGCGAATCGAGCCCGAAGGCGCTCTCGAACACATATTTCGTCAACCCGCCGACGAAGGGCGCGAGCGTGTCGTCGCGCAAGGCGGTCTCGGTGTCGTCGTCCTGAAGCAGCGTCTTCGCCCTGCCGCGACGCCGTCTGAACGAGAGGGTCGTTCCGTCGCTCGAGATGAGGCTCGCGCCGATGCGCAGCGTCGGGGCGTCGTGCCGGAAAGCGGCGGTTACGGCATGTTCGAAGCCGAACAGGAGATCGGACAGGGACTGGAGCGTGGTCGATTTGCCGGCCTCGTTCGGGCCGTAGAGAATGTGAAGCCGCGCGCCGGGCCGGAACGGGATCGTCCGGTTCGTGAAGGCGCCGTAGCGAATGAGGTCGAGCCGTTCGATGCGCATCGCCGATCAGCCTCCGATTGCGGTCTTGGCGAGCAGCAGATCGCGCGCATCGCGCAGGAGGGACTGCGGATCGCCGAGGGGGTTCTCGCCGGCGCCGATCCCGCCCGGCAGGCGCGTGGTGATGGAGGCGATCACCTCATGGGTCTCGCCCAGCACCATCTCGTCCGCCATCACGGCCGCGAGCAGGGCTTCGAGATCGATCGAGGCGTCGACTGCGGGCACACTGGCCGCCTCGCGGGCCGGCAAGACGTCGATCACCAGCTTTTCCAGCCATGCGTCCGAATGAAGGTGATGGCATTCGGCCTGGATATCGTCGGCGAGCGACTGCCTGAGCGCCGAGAGCCGCCGCGAAAAGCCGCAGGTGCCGACGAGTTCGATCCGCAAGGCGATCAACCTGTCGCGCGCGGCCTCGGCATGGCTCTCGAACGCCTTCGCCACCGCGCCGGGGATCGTTCCCGGCCCCGCCTCGCTGGATATGTCGACGGTAAGCCGAAGCCAGCGCGCCTCGTCGAGAATGAGACGCTCGGTGCCCGTGACGCGTCCGTCGTCAACATGAACGAGGACCGCGCCCTTCGCCCCGGTCTCGCGGATGCTGCGGCCCTGGAGATTGCCCGGAAAGACGATATGCGGGTCTTCGCCGACGATCTCGAATTCATGCACATGACCGAGGGCCCAGTAGTCGTAGCCGCGGCTGCGAAGATCGTCGATGCTGCAGGGGGCATAGACATCGTGCGGCGGCCGGCCGTTGAGCGAGGTATGAAGGACGCCGATATTGAAGGCGCCGGGAACGGGCGCCGGATAGGCAGCGGCGAGATTTTCGCCGCTCGCCCGCTCCGCGAAACCGCGCCCGTGAAGGGCGACGGAGACCTCGTCCAGACGGATCGTCGCCGCCTTGCCGGTCGGAAACTGGTGGACGCTCCGGGGTAGCGGCACGCTCTTGGTCACGACGCTGTCGGCGTCGTGATTGCCGCGCAGGAAAACCACCGGAATGGCCGCCTGGGCGAGGCGGGCCACTTCCCGATTGAAGAACAGGCCGATCGCATTGTCCTTCCACTCGCCGTCATAGACGTCGCCGGCGATCACCACGAAGGCGACCTTGCGGGCGATCGCCTCGTCCACCAGCCGGGTGAATGCGATGCGGATCGCCTGCGCGAACCGGTCCGCGATCGCGGCATCCTTGACGGCGAGGGCCTGGAAGGGGCTGCCGAGATGGAGATCGGCGGCGTGGATGAAACTGAAGCGCGACAAGCGGCATCCTTCAAAGGTGGGCGCGGATCGAGGCGCGATCTAAACGCGCGCGGTGTATCCCGCACAAGGGGCGCGAGTGAGGTCGCGCGCTCCGGTCTCATGCGCCGGGCGGCAGAGGCGCTTCCGAAATCGTGGAGGATCGTTTCGACAACTGGCGCTCGCGGAAGAAGATGAAAAGGCCCGAGCCGATGATGACGACGCCTCCGATGAGGGTCGTTGCGGCGGGCACTTCGTCGAAGAAGACGAAACCGAAGAGCGTCGCCCAGGGCAGCATCGTATATTGGAGCGGCGCGATCGTCGCCGCATCGGCAAGCTTGAAGGCGCGTGCGATGCACAGATGCGCGACCATCGCCGTCACCCCCAGGACCGAAAGCAGGGCATAGCCCGTCACGTCGATCGGCGACCAGCTGACGAAGGAAAGGACGATGCCGGCGATCAGCGCGCCCATCATCTGCCAGAAGACGAGGACGGCATCGCCCGTCCCGCGCAGGCTGCGGGTCGTGATCATCATCAGCGCGAAGGCGAAGCTGCCGAAGATCGCGATCGTCGCACCGCCCGAGAACGAGGCGGAGGACGGCTGCAGAACGATGACGACGCCGACGAAGCCGATGAGAATCGCGGTCCAGCGCCGCGCGCCGACCCGCTCACCGAGGAGAAGCGGGGCCAGCGCCGCGACGAAGATCGGTGCGGCCAGCCAGAAGGAGAGCGTCGCGGCGAGCGGCAGAACGGACACCGCGGCATAGAACGCGGCCACTTCCGCTGTGGCCAGCGTGCTGCGAAAGGCAAGCTGCACGGGCTTGTCGACGGCGAAGAGCGACCGAAATCCGATCCGCGCGACGATGGGCAGGAGGATGAAGAGAGCGGCTAGCGAACGCAGCAGGAGAACCTGGCCGAGGGAATAGTTTCCGATCAGGAACTTGCCCAGCGCATCGTTCGCCATGAACAGGAAGATGCCGAACGACATGACCGCAATGCCCAGCATCGGTCCGTTCTTCATGGTCATCGCAGATCGCATCGAGCCTGTCCCGGAATTCGCTGTGTCGCCGTGTCCGGCGAAGCTCTGCGCGATATGATCCATGCGAGCAATAAGGAGGGGAGACAAACTGATGGCAAAGGTGACGGAGAGGCGCTTCGGAACGCTGTCGACCGGCGAGGATGCCCTGGCATTCGATCTCGAAACCGAAGGGCTGTCGGTGACGGTGGTCGGCTTCGGCGCGATGCTGCAGGCCGTTCGCGTGCTGGACCGGACGGGCCGGATCGGCGATGTCGTTCTCGGCTATGACGAGTTGCGGCCCTACGAGACCCACCCCCAGCATTTCGGCGTTTCGGTCGGGCGGTTCGCCAACCGGATCGCGCGGGGCCGGTTCACCCTCGACGGACGCGACTATCGGCTGGAGACCAATGACGGACCGAATCATCTGCATGGCGGCTCGGCGGGCTTCGGCGTCATGAACTGGCGCGTCGAGGCCGTGGAGGCGGAGAGTGCGAACCCGTCCGTGACCTTCGCGCTCTCGAGCCCCGACGGGGACGGCGGCTATCCCGGCACGCTGCACGCGACGGCTCGGTACGAGCTCACCGGGCCGGGCGAGCTCACCCTGACCTATGAGGCGGTCTCCGAAGCGCCGACGCTTTGCAACCTCACCAATCACGCCTATTTCAACCTCGGCGGCGTGCCGACGACCGAGAGCGTCGAGAACCATCATCTGACCCTTGCGGCCGATCGCTATCTGCCGGTGGACGACACCTTCATTCCGACGGGCGAGGTTCGTTCGGTGAAGGGAAGCGTCTTCGACTTCAGGAACGGGAAACGGGTCGCCGAGGGATTGCGCGACGGCAGTGAGGCGCAGATGGCGCTTGCCCGCGGCTTCGACCACTGCATGGTTCTTGCCGATGACAGCGCCCCGAGCCCGAGATTTGCGGCCCGACTCGCGGACGAGCGAAGCGGACGGGTTCTCGAATTCCTCACAACGGCTCCCGGGCTTCAGTTCTATTCGGGAAATTCGCTGTTCGGCGGGATTCCGGGAAAGGGCGGTCGCCTGACCCGGATGGGCGACGGGCTGTGCCTCGAGCCCCAGCTCTTCCCCGACGCACCGAATCAGCCGCATTTCCCGTCCGCGCGCCTCGATACGGGCGAGACCTTCCGGCAGGTGTCGATCTATCGATTCACGACCGCCTGACGAGCGCAGGGCGGCCGGATCGTTCCCATCACCCGCCCTTCGGGCGCTTTGCGCCTTTACTTCCGGGCTCTCGAAGGCAACTTGGCGGGAGCGGAGATACGAAAGACTGGCAGAGACAGCGGGAGAGGCAGGAATATGAACAAGGTTCTGGCGGTGGGGCGGTTCGATGCAGCGAGCCGGCAGGCGATCGAGGAGAAGGGTTGGCTTCGCTACGACGCGATCACCGGAGCCGCCGAAGCGGACGAGGCCGAACGGGGCGCCATAGAGGCGGTCGCCTATCTCGGCCATCACCCCTTCGGTCCCGACCTGATGGACCGCTTCCCGAACCTGCGGCTGATCTCCAATTACGGGGTCGGCTACGACGCGATCGACGTCGATGCCGCCTCGGAGCGGGGAATCAAGGTCACGAACACGCCCGATGTCCTCTCCGACGACGTGGCCGATCTTGCGGTCGCCTTGCTGCTCGCCCAATTGCGTTCGGTCATCAAGGCCGATGCCCACGTGCGCTCGGGGGCCTGGAGCCGCAAGGAGCCGTTCCCGCTTCAGCGCAAGATGAGCGGCCAGAAGGTCGGTATTCTGGGGCTCGGGCGGATCGGGGTCGAGATCGCCAGCCGGCTCGCCGCCTTCAAGATGGAGGTCCATTACTGGTCGCGCTCGCCGAAGGCCGAGGCCGCGTCCGGCTGGACCTATCACGACGATGCCCTCGCCATGATGAAGGCCGTGGACTTCGCCGTCGTCGCGCTCGTTGGCGGGGCGGCGACGGAAGGGTTCGTCACGAAGGAGATGATCGAGGCGCTCGGACCGCGCGGCGTTCTCGTCAATATTTCACGTGGAACGACCATCGACGAGGACGCCCTGATCGACGCGCTGGAGGAGGGCCGGCTCGGCGGAGCCGGGCTCGACGTCTTCCGCAACGAGCCGCATGCCCATACGCGCTTCTTCGATCTGGAGAACGTCGTTCTCCAGCCCCACCAGGCTTCGGCGACGGTCGAGACGCGGGCGGATATGGGCCGTCTGCAGCGTGACAATATCGAGGCCTATCTGGCCGGGCAGCCCTTGCTCACACCGGTGAACTGAAACGCTTCGAGGGGAAGAGCGATTATGAACGACAAACCGGCAATCGGCTTCATCGGCGTCGGCTATATGGGCCACGGCATGGCCAAGAACCTGATCCGAAAGGGGTATCACGTCTCCGTTCTCGGCAATCGCAATCGAAAGCCGGTCGAGGATCTCGTCTCGATCGGGGCGAGGGAGGCCGAAAGCCCGCGCGAACTCGCCGAGACCTCTTCGATCGTCCATCTCTGCCTGTCGAATTCGTCCCAGGTCGAAGCGGTCATGGATGGCGAAAACGGCCTTCTCGCCGGTGCGCATGAGGGCCTGATCGTGATCGATACGACGACGGCGGACCCCGATTCGACCCTCGCTCTGGCCGAAAGACTTGGCGCCAAGGGCGGAATCTTCGTCGATGCCCCGCTCGGGCGCACCCCGAAGGAGGCGGAGGAGGGCACTCTGGACTGCATGGTCGGCTGCAACGAGGACGTCTTCGAGCGGGTGAAGCCGGTCATCGAATGCTGGGCCTCCAATATCCGCCATGTCGGACCTGTCGGTTCGGGCCATAAGATGAAGCTCGTGATGAACTTCATCTCCATGGGATATGCGGCCCTCTACGCCGAGGCGGTCGTCGTCGCGGCGAAATCCGGCATCGCGCCCGGGACGGTACGCGACGTGATCGGCTCCAGCCGGCTTACGAACGGCTTCTTCGATACCTTCATGCGCTATGTCGTCGACCGCGACCTCGAAGTGCACAAGTTCACGATCGAGAACGCCTCGAAGGATCTGCGCTATCTGAACGCCATGGCCGAGGCGAACGGCGTCGACGGCAAGGTGGCGCCGGCCATGTGGCACTACTTCAAGGAAGCGGAAGCCAGCGGAGCCGGAAGCGACTACGTGACGACGATCTCCGATTACGTCGCGAGGCTCAACGGGGCCGATCTCGCCGCGATGGCGAAGACGTCCGCCTGATCCTCGGGCGACGAACCGCCGGGTCGTTCTCGTCTTTCATGGACGCATGCGGCGAAACCCCGTCCCCGCCCGGGCCCGGACGATGGGCGGGGCGGTGTCGGCTCACCATTCGATCGGTTCGTCGTTCTGGTCGAAGAACCGTCCCGTATCGCCCGGACCATGGGCGTCGAGGACCGCGACGATGTTCCGTGCGGCCTCATCGGGCTCGACGGTCTTGTGCCGTCCCTGGAACTTCGCCGTGAACGGCGTTGCCACGGTGCCCGGATGAAGCGCGAGGACGGCCGCGTCGTCATGGCTGCGCTGCATCTCGATGGCGAAGCTGCGGACATACTGGTTGAGGGCAGCCTTGGAGGCCCGGTAGGCATACCAGCCCCCGAGGCCGTTGTCGCCGATCGAGCCGACACGCGCGGACAGGACGCCGATCCGAACCGGGTGCTCGCGGGGAAGATGGGGCAGAAGATGTTTCAGCACCAGAAGCGGGCCGATGGCGTTGACCGTGAAGAGCTGCGCCAGTTCCGCCGCCTCGCATTCCGAAACCTTCTTCTCCGGCGTCTCGCGTTCGGCGGTGAGGATCCCGATCGCGATCAGGACCCGGTCGAACGGCCCTTCGATGGTCGAGAAAACCCGCTCGATGCTCCGCTCGTCGGTGACGTCCAGACCATTACGGCTGCGCGATAGCGTCACCACCTCGCCGTCCTCTCGGCAGCGATCCGCCAGAGCCGCGCCGATGCCGCCGCTGGCGCCGATGACGAGGCTTCGCTTGGTCATGACGGGGTCGTCCTTTCCGGCTCGGGCCGCGATCGCGGCAGGTCTCGATCCGGCCGTTAGCTATCGGCGCCCGCCGCACGGGCAAGCCGCGCGCATCGTCGCGGCTTGCGAAAAACGGGAAAGGGTCAGCCCGGATGGGAGGGGCCGGCGTTCTTCGCGCTGTCAGCCCAGGTTTTGCGGCCGCCCCGCTCCGCCAGGAGAATGCCGCCGATCACGAAGGCGAGCGCCAGGAGATGATAGAATTCGAGCGTCTCCCCGAGGATCAGGACGGCGAGACCGGCCCCGTAGATCGGGACGAGATTGACGAAGAGATTGGCCCGGTTCGGCCCGATCGCCTCGACGCCCTTGATGTAGAGCGATTGCGCGATGAGGGCGGGGAAGATCGCCGTGTAGAGCGCGGCCGAGGTTCCGGTGAGATCCGGCCAGATCGTGTTGCCGAGCGAATATTCGATGCCCGCGGCGAGGATCGAGGCGAGGAATGCGGCGACGGACAGGCAGAAGATCGTCGATTGCCAGGAGAGATCGGGCTTGACCCTCAACGCGACCGTATAGGCTCCGTAGACCAGCACGCCGAACAGCATGATGGCGTCGCCGACATTCAGCGAGAGCGTCAGGAGCGTCGTCACGTCGCCATGGGAGGCAGTGAGAGCGACGCCGACCAGCGTCAATCCGAAGCCCGCGACCTGATACGGGGTCACGCGGGTTCGAAAGAGAAGAAAGTTGAGGACGAAGACGACGAGCGGCATCGAGGACTGCTCGATCGTCGCGTTGATGGCCGTCGTGTAGTTGAGCGCGAGATAGAGCGAGGCGTTGAAGAGCGTGAAACCGCAGGCGCCGAGGAGGAAGAGCCTCACGAGGTGACGGCGGATGATCGGCCATTCCGCCCGCACATGGGCGATGGCGAAGGGCGCCATCAGACAACAGGCGAAGGTCCAGCGCATCAGCGTCAGGAGCATCGGCGAGACATGTCCCGCCGCGAGCTTTCCGGCCACCGCATTGCCGCCCCAGAAGAGAGTGGTGAGCGCCAGAAGGACGTAAGGATGGGAGACGATGCGAATCATGAGACGGCTTCTACCGGGGCAGAGCGCTCATGCAAACGGCACCGGCTGCAGCCCGCGCAAGCGGTGGACAAGCCTGATGGATCAGAAGGATGGGTGAACAAAAGAATCGCGTTTGGCCGTTCGCGTCTGCGAGATCGGTTCCCTATAGTGCCGTCGCCCTGTTAAGGGGCCGGTAGAACCCGTTGAAGCAGGAGTACGTTCACCATGGCCAATGTCGTCGTCGTCGGGTCCCAATGGGGCGACGAAGGAAAGGGAAAGATCGTCGATTGGCTGTCCGAGCGGGCGGATGTCGTCGTGCGATTCCAGGGCGGCCACAATGCCGGCCACACGCTGGTCATCGATGGCGTGTCCTACAAACTGTCCCTTCTGCCCTCCGGCATCGTGCGTGAAGGCAAGCTCTCGGTCATCGGCAACGGCGTCGTCTTCGATCCCCATGCCTTCGTCGCGGAGAAGGCACGGCTCGAGGGGCAGGGGGTCAAGATCGGGCCCGACAATCTGCGCATCGCAGATAACGCCGCGCTGATCCTGTCCATCCACCGCGAACTCGACGCCGCGCGCGAGAATGCCGCCGCCAAGGGCATGAAGATCGGCACCACGGGGCGCGGCATCGGGCCGGCCTATGAGGACAAGGTCGGACGCCGGGCGATCCGCGTGATGGATCTCGCCAATATCGACGGTCTGCCGGCCCGCATCGAGCGACTGCTCGCCCACCACAACGCGCTGAGGCGCGGTCTCGGCGAACCCGAGATCAAGCATGCGGACATCCTCGAGGAGCTGACCAGCGTCGCGGCGCAGATCACGCCCTATATCGACCGCGTGTGGCGCCTCCTCGACAATTGCCGCAAGAGCGGCGAGCGCATCCTGTTCGAGGGCGCGCAGGGCTCGCTCCTCGATATCGACCACGGCACCTATCCCTTTGTGACCTCGTCCAACACCGTCGCCGGCCAGGCGGCCGCGGGTTCGGGAACCGGGCCGGGGCAGGTTGGCTACGTTCTCGGCATCACGAAGGCCTATACGACCCGTGTCGGCGAGGGTCCGTTCCCGAGCGAGCAGAAAAACGAGATCGGCCGTTTCCTCGGCGAGCGCGGCCACGAGTTCGGAACGGTCACGGGGCGCGAACGCCGCTGCGGCTGGTTCGATGCGGTGCTCGTGCGACAGGCGGTCGCGATCAACGGCCTGTCGGGTCTGGCGCTGACCAAGCTCGACGTCCTGGACGGTCTCGACGAGATCAAGGTCGTCACCGGCTACCGGCTCAATGGCGAGGAGATCGACTATCTTCCGGCGAGTGTCTCCGACCAGCAGGCCCTGGAGCCGATCTACGAGACCCTGCCCGGCTGGAGCGAGACCACGCGCGGCGCCCGCCGCTGGAGCGATCTGCCGGCACAGGCCGTGAAGTATGTCCGCCATATCGAGGAGCTGGTTTCGGCCCCTGTCGCACTGCTGTCGACCTCGCCCGAGCGGGACGACACGATACTTGTTCGCGATCCGTTTCAGGATTAAACTTCAACGGGATCAATCGAAGCTTTGATGAACCAGGTTATAGCGTTTCATGGCTGACTTGAGCGGCGTACTCCGCAAGACGATCGACGGTCTGCCGCGGTCGACGCCTGACATGCGGGCACGCGTCTACGAGAAGGCGCGGGCCGCTATTCAGCGTCAGATTCAGGCCGCCAATCCGCCCCTGTCGCCGGAGGTCGCGGATGCGAGGCTCGCCGCGCTCGAGGATGCGATCGGGCGCACCGAGGATCATTACGTCGAGCTGGAGAACGGCCCGTCGATCGATCCCGAGGAGACCGCAGTTCCGCCGGAACCGGAACCTTCGGGCGATGACGCGGACGCGGACGATCGCGCTCACCACGACTACACGCCCGCCGAGGCCAGAAGCTCGACCGACGAGACGATCCAGGCCGAAGTCGTTCAGGATCGTCTGGAAGAGGCGCCGCTTGCGCCGACCCCGGGCGTCTCGACCTATCGGGGCGAGGGGTTGCCCCGCAGCGATGATTACGGCGTCCATACCGGCCGGTCGAACTGGGGTGCGCCGTCGTCGGAGGCGAGCGGCACGCACGAGGCCGATGCCTACGAGGACGACCGCCGCCGTTACGAGGACGATCGCTATTCCGCCCGCACCGCAACGGGTTTTGCCGGCGCAGCCGCCGGAGCCACGACGGCCGAGGCGGATGCTGCGGCCTATGCCGATTATTCGCACGACGACCGGCACCCGGACGAACGGAACGAAGACCGCGAGAGCTTCGAACTGGACCGCCAGGGCTATTCGGGCGACTTCGATGGTTCGGTGTCCATCCCCGAGGCCGATGTCTCGGGTCCCGCTTATGTTCCCCCGCGTGAGGCCAGACATGGCAATCGCGGTGGGTCGATGGCCGCGATCCTGTCCCTCGTGGTGATCGTCGGGGGCCTGGGTGCCGTCGCATGGTTCTACGGCGACGAGATTTCCGGCGCGATCCTGGGCGAAGACCAGACCACGGTCGCGGACGGCGCCGCGACGGACGGCACGGACGCCACGCAGACGGCTGCTGGCGATGGAAGCGCCGCAACTTCGCAACCCGGAGCGCAGAGCGAAGGCACGCGGCAGTTCACCCAGCGCCTGCTGCCCGACGGCAGCGAGGTGGACGAGGGTCCTGCGGAGCGTGAAGAGAACCAGTTCGGCGAGGGAACGGACGTCGCGGCTGCCTCGGTGGCCGAGGATGCGGCGAGCGAGGGAACCAGCCCGACCGTCTCGAGCGAGATCGGCCAGGAGCCGCAGGTCGTCGGGGGCGAGACCCCGGAAACGGCGGCGAGCGCCGAGGGAGCCGAACCCGCACCCACGACATCCCAGGCCGATCCCTCCGTTCCCGTCGCCCAGCGTGCCGTCTTCTATCAGGAGCGGACCGGCGAACAGCCGGGGACGCAGGAGACCGGCAATGTGGTCTGGTCCGTCGTCCAGGAACCGCCGATTGAGGGCCAGCCGCCCGAGCCGGCGATCCGGGCCGTTGCGGATATCCCCGAAGAGAACATGACGATGACGATGACGATCCGGCGCAATGCCGATCCGACATTGCCGGCGAGCCATGTCATCGAATTGCTCTTCGATACGCCCGACAATTTCCCGGGAGGCGATGTCGCGACCGTCCAGCGCCTCGCATTGAAGCAGACCGAACAGGCGCGCGGCGAACCGTTGATCGGCGTTGCGGGCAAGATCTCCGACGGTTTCTTCATCATCGCGCTCAACAATCTCGACCAGGCCGTTCAGAACAATCTGGCCCTGCTCGAGGATCAGGAATGGATCGACATTCCGATTGCCTACGCGACCGGACGCCGCGCTCTCGTCTCGATCGAGAAGGGATTGCCCGGCGACCGGGTTTTCAAGGAAGCGATCCAGTCCTGGGACAATCGAACCTGAGACCGGCGCCGCCGAGCCGAACGGCCCGGCGGCGTTCGTGCATCTCACGCAACCCCGCTCTCACCGAACATATCCAATGGATAGGCTGAACGCGCCCGCGATGCCGACACGTGGTGAAGATCGGACCGGCGGCGCGTTTCCCATCGTCTGCCGTCCCGTTCCTCCGCCGCGTCCGGCCATCATCCCCGGCCCAGAGCCTCGCGCAATTCCGCAAGCCAGAGATCGGCGCGGCCGTCGGACGGCGCACGCCAGTCGCCACGCGGCGACAGGCTTCCGCCCGCCGAGACCTTCGGGCCATTCGGCAGGGCCGATCGCTTGAACTGGGAGGTCTGGAAGAAGCGGAAGAGAAATTTCTCGAGCCAGTGAGCGATGGTGTCGAGATCGTAGGCATTCTTCTTCGCATCCGGGAACTTGTGGGGCCAGCTGCCACCATCGACCGAATGCCAGGCCTGATGAGCGAGGAAGGCGACCTTCGACGGACGCAATCCGTATCTCAGGATGTGGAAGAGGAAGAAGTCGTTGAGTTCGTAGGGCCCGATCTTCTCCTCGGTGCTCTGCAGTCCGCCCGGCGCATCCTGGGGAACGAGCTCGGGCGAAATCTCGGTGTCGAGAATCGCGTCCAGCACCGCGTCCGTCTGCGCGTCGAACTGGTTCGAGGCGATGCACCAGCGGATCAGATACTGAATGAGGGTCTTCGGAACGCCGGTGTTGACCGCGTAGTGGCTCATCTGGTCGCCGACGCCATAGGTGCACCAGCCGAGCGCGAGTTCCGACAGGTCGCCGGTTCCCACCACGAAGCCGCCGCGCTGATTGGCGAGGCGGAAGAGATAATCGGTCCGAAGACCCGCCTGAACGTTCTCGAAGGTGATGTCGTAGACCGGCTCCCCGTCCGAGAACGGATGGTTCATGTCGGCGAGAAGCTGCCGCGCCGCCGGCCGGATGTCGATTTCCTCGGCGGTGACGCCCATCGCCTTCATCAGTGTCCAGGCGTTCGAACGCGTGGTCTCGCCGGTGGCAAATCCGGGCATCGTGAAGCAGAGGATGTTCGAGCGCGGAACCTTCATCCGGTCGCAGGCCTTGGCCGCGACGACGATGGCATGGGTCGAGTCGAGACCGCCCGAAATGCCGATGACCATGGTGTCGCCGGGGGTCGCCCTGTAGCGCGTGACGAGGCCCTCGACCTGGATGTTGAAGGCTTCGTAGCAGTCCTCGTCGAGCCGGCCCGCATCGTTCGGCACGAAGGGATAGCGCCGGATGGGCCGCTTCAGCGCATCGGCGAGCATCGCGGGCCGATGTTCGAAGGAGATCTTTCGAAACCGCTTTTCCGGATGGGCCCGGCGCGCGGCGGCATCGTTGAAGGTCGGCATGCGCAGTCTTTCCTGCGTGATCCGATCCACGTCGATATCGCAGACGAGGAGATCGTTCGCATGGGAGAAGCGCTCGGAGGCCGCCATCTCGTCACCGAGTTCGTAGATGCCTCCTTGGCCGTCCCAGGCCAGATCCGTCGTGCTCTCGCCGTGACCCGCCGCCGAATAAACATAGGCCGCGAGGCAGCGCATGGACTGGGACGCGGAGAGAAGATGACGATCGCGGCTCTTGCCGATCGTGATGTTGGAGGCCGAAAGGTTGCACAGGATCGTCGCCCCGGCGAGTGCGCCGTCGATCGAGGGCGGGAAGGGGCTCCAGTAATCCTCGCAGATCTCGGCGTGCACCGTGAAGCCGGGAAGATCCTCGGCAGCGAACAGAAGATCGGGGCCGAAGGGAACGGACAGTCCGGCGAGCGACATCGTGAGACCATCCATGCCGTCGCCGGAGGCGAACCAACGCTTTTCGTAATATTCCCGGTAGTTCGGAAGGAAGATCTTCGGAACGACGCCGAGGATCCTGCCGCGATGGATGGCGACGGCGGTGTTGTATAGGCGTCCCGCACGCTTCAGGACGGCGCCGACGAGAAGCAGCGGCGCAAGGCCTGCCGTCGAACGGGCGAGGGCGACGAGCTGCCGCTCGGTCTCTTCGCAGAGAACCTCCTGAAGATGGAGATCGTCATTGGCGTATCCCGACAGGCTGAGTTCGGGGAATACGACGAGATCTGCCTTGGCCTTCGCCGCCTCCTGGGCCTGGGCGAGGATCGCGGCCCCGTTGAAGGCGGGATCGGCATTGCGAACCGGCGGGGTCGCGACGGCGATCCGCACGAAGCCGTGGCGGTGGATGTCGAAGAATGCGTCCGGAACGGTGCGGGCCTCGGTATCGGTCATTCTGTCGCTCTCGTCCGGCCGGTTGATCGGGGCCCCGCTATAGCAGCCGGTGGAGATTCTGCGAACCGAGCGGCCATGCGCTCTGCGTAACCCTGCCGCTCCCCGTTGGACGAGCGCCCGGCACGGGACCATCTTGTCGCCATGAGCACCCGAAACTTCGATAAACTCTTCCGTCCGAACTCCATCGCGCTGGTGGGCGCGAGCGAGACGCCCGGCTCGGTCGGCAGCGTTCTCATGCACAATCTCGCCTCCAGCGGATTTGCGGGACGGATCATGCCGGTCAACCCGCATCGAAGTTCGGTTCATTCGCTCCCGAGCTTCGCCAGCATCCCGGAGCTCCCGGAGGTGCCCGATCTCGCGATCGTTGCCGTGAAGGCGCCGCTCGTCCTCGAAACCATTCGGCAGCTTTGCGAGAAGGGGTGCCGCGCGGCCGTCGTCGTCTCCTCCGGCTTCGGCGCCGCCGACGAGACCGATCTCGTCTTTCAGGACGTTCTCGATATCGCCGGCTCGTGCCTGATGCGCATTCTCGGCCCCAATTCCATGGGCTTTGCGGCCCCGCACCTGAAGCTGAATGCAAGCTTTGCCGCACGAACGCCGCAGGCGGGCGGCATCGCGCTCGTCAGTCAGTCGGGCGCCATCATCAATGCCATGCTCGACTGGGCCGAAGAGCGGGAGATCGGCTTCTCCCACGTGGTCTCGCTGGGCGATATGAGCGATGTCGACTTCGGCGACATGCTCGATTTCCTCGCCGGCGATCGGCGCACCCGGGCGATCTTCCTATACGCCGAGAACATCACGCAGGCGAAGAAGTTCATGTCGGCCGCGCGCATCGCGGCCCGTTCGCGGCCCGTCATCGTCATGAAGGCCGGCCGCAGCGAGGCCGGCTCGCGGGCCGCGCTCAGCCATACCGGCGTGCTTGCGGGCAGCGATCTCGTCTATGGCGCGGCCTTCGACCGGGCGGGCCTCCTGCGCGTCAACAAGATCGAGGAGGTGTTCGAGGCGGCCGAGACGCTCGCGACCGGTCTTCGCATCCGCGGCGACGGGCTGACGGTCGTCACCAATGGCGGTGCGGCGGGCATTCTCGCAGTCGACGCGCTGGAGGCTTACGGCGGCACCCTGAAGCCGCTCGACGAGGAAACGCGCAGCGCCCTCGACGCGGTTCTGCCGAAGGGATGGTCGCGAGCCAATCCCATCGACATTCTCGGCGATGCGGGACCGGAGCGATATCGTGCGGTTCTCGACGTTCTCGCCGAGCGTGACGGACAGGGCGCCGTCTTTGCCATCCATTGCCCTCAGGCGATCGTCGATCCGGTAGCGGTGGCGCAGGAGCTCGTCCGGTTCAAGCAGGATCGGCGCACCTTGCCGCTGATCGCCAACTGGCTGGGCGCCCGCAATGGCCGCTCTGTGCGCGAGATCCTGACGAGCGGCGGCATCGCGACCTTCGAGACCCCCTCGAAGGCCGTCCGGGCCTTCACCCATCTCGTCCGCTACCAGGCGAACCAGAGGGATCTCATCGAAACGCCGGAGGCCGGCATCTACATTTCGAGCTTCGCCATCGAAGCGGCACACGACCTCATCGCGTCGGTTCTCGGCGAGGGTCGATCCGTGATGACCGAGCCCGAGAGCAAACGTCTTCTCGAAATCTTCGACATTCCCACCGTGCGAACGGTCATCGCCACCGATGCCGACGACGCGGCAGCGAAGGCGGCTGACATCGACGGGCCGATCGCCCTGAAGATCGTCTCGCCCGACATCGCGCACAAGTCCGACCATGGCGGGGTGCGCCTCGACCTCAGGGGACCGCAGGCGGTCCGCGAAGCCGCGCGCGAGATGCTCGATCGCATCGGCCGGGACCTGCCGGAGGCCCGTATCCTCGGTCTCAGCGTGCAGCCCATGGCGAAGACCCGGGACGGGCTGGAGGTTCTCGCGGGGATCGCGACTGATGCGACCTTCGGTCCGGTCGTCCTGTTCGGTCGGGGCGGGCGCGCAGCCGAGGTGATCGCTGACCGCTCCGTCGGTTTCCCGCCGCTCAATTCTGCGCTCGCCCGGCGCATCGTCGAGAAGACACGGGTCGCGCGCCGCCTTGCAGGCTACGGAAACGTGCCGGCAGCCCCGATGGGCATGATCGTCGACATTCTGGTGCGTCTTTCCGAAATCGCGGTTCACGTGCCTGAGATCGTCGAACTCGACATCAATCCGCTTCTCGTCCAGGGCGAAGCCGTTCTCGCTCTGGACGCCCATATCGCCGTTCGCCCGGTTCCAAAGGATGCCGACCGCCTCGCGATCCGGCCTTATCCGTTCGCCCTGGAGCGCGCGGTCGACCTCAAGAGCGGCGAACGCTTCCTCATGAGGCCGATCCGGCCGGACGACGAGAACGCGCTTGCCGAAATGGTCGCAAAGACCCATGCCGAGGACCTGCGCCTGCGGTTCATGGGCCCGATGAAGCAGATGCCCCACCAGATGTCGGCGCGATTCTCGCAGATCGACTACGACCGCGAGATGGCCTTCGTCGCCGTCGAGCCGGGCGTGGCCTACGGAACGGGCGAGATCTTCGGCGTCGTCAGGCTGATCGCCGATCCCGAGAACGAGGAAGCCGAATATGCCGTGCTCGTTCGCTCGGATATGAAGGGGAAGGGGCTCGGCTACGCGCTGATGAACGCGATTCTCGACTATGCGAGCCAGCGCGGCCTGAAGCGGGTCTACGGAGAGATCCTGAGGGAGAACACGAACATGATCCGAATGGCTCGCAATCTCGGCTTCGAACGGGAAGGGGCCGAACCCGGCTCGGACGTCGCCCATGTGGTGTTCGATGTCGCCAAGCGGGAGCGGGACGCTTCCTTAGAGACGCTGGGCGGGGCCTGAGATCCATGGGGATGAGACAGCGGTTTCCCGATCTCCCGCCCGTCTGGGCGATCGGATTCTTCGCAGCCGAATGGCTTGCGGCTCTTTATGTCCCGATCAACGTCTTCGGCTCCCCGATCTCGGCGGCGCTCGGCCTCGTCCTCGCCTGTCTCGGCCTCGGTCTCGCAGGCTGGGCCGCGTTCTGGTTTGCGCGCAAGAAGACGGCGATCGAGCCCGGCGAGACGCCGAGCGCGCTCATCGTCGAAGGACCGTTCCGGATCAATCGCAATCCGATCTATACCGGGATGACCCTGGTTCTCCTCGGTCTGGCATTGTGGCTCGGAGCGTTGAGTTCCGCGATCGTCGCGCTCGGTTTCCCGTTCCTCATCACCGCCCGCTTCGTGCGCGCGGAGGAACGCGGCCTGCGATCGGCTTTCGGCCGGGCGACCGACGATTACTTCGCGCGGACCCGGCGATGGTGAGCGGCTAGGCGAGAAGGAAAGGCCCAGCGCAGGCCGCGACGCCGACGACGAGGACGGGCGGAAGCTTCCAGACGGTGAGCATGACGAAGAGCAGTGCCGCGAGCGCGAAGGCTTGCAGATCGAGGATCGCGCTCGTGAAGACCGGATCGTAGAGCGCGGCTGCGAGAATGCCGACCACGGCGGCATTCGCCCCGCTCAGCGCCGTTCGTGCCTTTGCCGAGGACGAGATCGCCGACCAGAACGGAAGGATGCCGATGAGAAGAAGCATTCCCGGCATGAAGACGGCGATGAGGGCGAGCGCGCCCCATGAGGGTCCGTCGGCTGTCGTGCCGAGGAAGGCGGCAAAGGTGAAGAGCGGGCCGGGCACGGCCTGCGCCGCGCCATAGCCTGCGAGGAACGCCTCCTTCGATACGAAACCCGTCGCGACGGTTTCGGCCTCGAGCAACGGAAGGACGACGTGACCCCCACCGAACACGAGGGCGCCCGCGCGGTAGATGCCGGCCAGGAACTCGCCGAGCGGATCGATCCCGGCGAGTATCGGGCCTGCCAGAAGAAGCACGAGGAAGACGGTCAGGCAGATCGCGGCGAGGCTGCGGGATATGGTGGTCGAGATCGCGGGTGCCTCGGGCTGGACCGCCACGCCGGGCAGGATGGCGAGACCGAGGACGACGCCGGCACAGATTGCCGTGACCTGACCGAAGGCCCCCGGCATCCAGGCGAGGATCGCGATGGCGAGGACCGCGATCCCGGCCCGTTTCGGGTCCGGTGTCAGATTGCGTGCCATTCCGAGAAGCGCATGGGCGACCACCGCGACGGCGGCGACCTTCAGCCCGCCGATGATCTCGGCGCCGATCCCGTCACTCGCGAGGCCGGCTCCGAGAGCGAACAACATCAGGGCGAGAGCGGAGGGAATCGTGAATGCGGTCCAGGCGAGACATGCGCCAAGGAGGCCGCCACGCGAGAAGCCGATCGCAAAGCCGACCTGGCTCGACGCGGGGCCGGGCAGGAACTGGCACAGGGCGACGAGATCGGCATAGGCCCGGTCGGTAAGCCAGCGCCGGCGCACGACGAAGGCTTCCCGGAAGTAGGCGAGATGGGCGATCGGTCCGCCGAACGCGGTCAGTCCAAGAACCAGGAAGGCGCGGAAGATCTCGCCGTGGTCGGGCGCCTCCACCGCCGTAGCGCCTGCAGAGGTTTCGGCGATCGTGCGAGGACCGCTCGATCGCCCGTCCTCGTCCTGTCCGGAAAATCCCACCATCGGCGACCGATCTCACATCCTGATGACGAGGATACGACAGGCCGGAGCCTTTCGCCCGGGACCGCGCAGAGGCCGGCTAGCGCCTGTCCTTTCGGCCGGGCGTGATGTCCTTCATGCGCGAGATATCCATCTCGTCGTCGTCGATGACATCGACGAGATGCTCCTCGCCGAAATGTTCGAGAATGATCTGAAGGTTTCGGCGGCTCGCCTTGAAATAGACGTCGAACACGCTGCCCAGGATCGGGATCGAGCCGACGACCGTATCCACGCCCACATTGCCCACCATGCGCGCCAGCTTGTCCTTGGGCATGCCGAGGCGGCGTGCTTCGTTGACGGCCCAGAGCTGCACGACGGCAGCGCCGGAATCGCCGATGACGGGAAGCAGGCCGACGATCGCATCGCCGCCGAAGCGGATCCCCGTCCCCGGAATCCGCAGGGCGGTGTCCATGAAGCGGGCGATCTTGGCGACGCGCTTCAATCGGCGGAGCTGGTCGGGCGTCAGCCTTCGTGTGGCCTCGGGCATTCGGTCTGGTCCTGTGCAATTCGGTTGCTTGCCGATATGGGAAGGCCGTGCCCGTTCACCAAACCGTGTCGGCCCCGGCGACCGGAAATCGCTCTGCCGGCGGCGCCCCCGAGTGACAGGGCGACGGGGAGTGCCCGCCTTTCATGACCTGTGCCGCGGGCGAGGGGGAACGGAAACGCGGAACGACTATCTGGAGGACCTATGGAACATGCGGCCCAACAAGCCCACGGGACCGGCCTGACGGAGATCGCGTTCGTCATCGTGATGGCGGTGTCGGTCGGCATTCTCCTCATGCGCCTGAAGCAGCCGCCACTCGTCGGCTTCATCCTGGCCGGCATCATCCTCGGTCCGTCCGGCGTCGGCGTCGTCGATGCCTCGAACGAGGACATCACGATGCTCGCCGAGATGGGCGTCTTGATGCTTCTGTTCTTCATCGGCATGGAGCTGTCGCTGAAGGCGTTCGTCGCGTCCCTGAGACCAGCGATCCTCATTGCGGGCGGTCAGCTCGGCGCCGCCATGGCGATTTCCTTCGGGCTGATGGCGATCTCCGACGCGTCGCTTGCCGAAGCGATCATTCTCGGCTTCATCATCGCGCTCTCCTCGACGGTCGTGGCGATGAAGATGCTCGACGATATCGGCGAGCTGCGCTCGCAGCCCGGGCGCATCGCGGTCGCGGTCCTGATCGCGCAGGATCTCGCGGTCGTGCCCATGCTGATGATCGCGACCTCTTTGGGCGGTGACGGCATGGACGCGGCCGGCTGGATCGGCCTCTCCATCAAGATCGCGGTCTCGGTCGCCGTCCTCGCCTGGCTGCTCTGGTATCTGGGAAACCGCTCGAAATTGAAGCCCCGCTTCGCGGCGGCCGTCGAGGGCAATGTGGAGATGCTGGCCCTCGGCGCGCTGGCCTTCTGCTTCGGAGCGGCGGCGATCTCGGGTTTTGCCGGTCTGTCGCCGGCCTATGGCGCGTTCATCGCAGGCCTGATCGTCGGCGCGTCCTCGCTGCGCTCGTCGGTGATCCATGTGGTCGAACCGATCCAGGCCATCCTTCTCGTGGTCTTCTTCCTCTCCATCGGCCTCCTGATCGATATCGATTACATCCAACGCGAATGGGTGCTTGTGCTCACCGCGAGCATCTTCGTGGTCGTCGCAAAGAGCGCCTGGAACATCGCGCTGATCCGCCTCGCCGGTCTGCCGCACAAGACGGCGGTGGAGGCCGGCCTGTCCATGGCGCAGATCGGCGAATTCTCCTTCGTGCTGGCGGCGGCGGCCTTCGCTTCGGGTGCGATCGGGATGGACGTCTACCGTCTGGCGCTTGCCGTCACGGCCGTCTCGCTGCTCGTATCGCCGGCCTGGATGATCGTGATGCGGGCGATCGAGGGGGAGGCGCGGTTCGGCTACGCGGAGTTCAAGTCCGCGCTCGCGGAGCTTCTGAACGATCAGGTGGAGACGGTGGGGGATGCGGGCCTCGCATTGCGCGTGCGCCTGCGCGCGCTGCGCCGCGCCGTGAACCGGCGCCGCAAGGCCAAGGCGCTGGCGCGTTCGAAGGCGAGCGAGGAGCGCGCCTCTCCTCCGGAGACGGACGAGCGCCCGATGGCGCCCTGACTGCTCTTCACCTGCGCCGAGACCTCAGCCGCGCGTGTGGTGGCGCAGCCATTTCTGCCAGTCGTCGCGGGTGCCGGCGAAGACGTTCTTGTCCACGCCGCCGCGAATGCCCGGCACCGTTCCGCTTTCCGTATACTGCCAGAACCGGAATTTGCGCCGCTCGTAGACATTGTCCGGATGATCGGCGACGGCTCGGGCCCAGATCTCGTGGGTGTTGGTCGCATCCACCCAGCGCTCGCGATGAACGTCGATCGGAATGTAGAGGACGGGCCGCTGCCCGTAATGGCGCTCGAGCTTGTCGGCCATGGCCATCACTTCGCGGATCAGGTTCTCGCGGGCCGGGCGGGCGGTGCAGGTCGGCGAGAACGGCGTCCACTCGACGTCGATCACCGGCGGCAGGGCGCGCGGGTCCTTCGGCACGTTGCGGATGAACCAGTCGGCCTGCTCCACGCCGGAGCGGCAGTGATACCAGAAATGATAGGCGCCGCGAGGCACGCCTGCGCGGGCTGCGCCGTTCCAGTTGTCCATGAAGCGGCTGTCGAGCATGTCGCCGCCTTCGGTGGATTTCAGGTAGGCGAATTCGATCCCACCCGCGCGCACCGCGTTCCAGTCGATCGTGCCCTGATATTTCGACACGTCGATGCCGTGCACCGGGTAGTCGGATGGCTTCTGGCCCTTGAACTCGCTGAGCGCGATGCCCGGATAGCCGAGGCCCAGCGATTCGGTGCTGAGCGGCATCGAGGAACTGCAGGCGGAGAGGAAGAGGGCGAGAACACCGGCAGCGAGTGCGCCTGCGGGGCGGCGGCCCGTCCCGTGACGTGCGAACGGGCGCCCGTGCCCGGTCGTCGACGATCTGCTGTCGGCCATTCCTTCCCCCATCGATAGCTGTCTGACGCCGACACCCTCTCCGGGAAAACGGCGGAAATATTGCGGTCGCCTCCGTTCTGCCATGCCGGCCTGTCGCGGAACGGGACTCTCACGCGTTCAGGCATCGAAGACGCGATCCGTCGTGGCCTTCGCTGTGCATAGCGGGTATGTTTCCCGGCCGGCTTTGTGTTGAAAGGCTGGGCGAGGCGACCAGATCACCCCTTCGAAGGACATCCGAGGCCCGAACGAGCGATGAGCATTTTCACCCGGCTCAACGAGCTGCTCCAGATGCTTGCCGCACGGGGGCGCTCGACGATCGACGCGATCATCGATGCGGTGCGGACGGCCTGGAGCGGAGATCCGGAGACCCGCCGCAGGGTCGCGTTCTCCGTCGCGATCATCGCGCTCTCGGCCAAGATGGCGAAGGCGGACGGCGTCGTAACCATGGACGAGGTCGATGCCTTCCGCGACATTCTCGACATTCCGGCCGAGGAGACCCGAAACGTCTTCCGTCTCTACGATATCGCCAAGCAGGATACCGCCGGCTACGAGATCTATGCGCAGCGCCTGAAGGATTTCTGCTCGAACGGCGACGGCGACTGCCCGCTTCTGACCGACGTCCTCGACGCGCTGTTTCATATCGCCAAGGCGGACGGGCTCATTCACGAGCGTGAACTCGTCTTCCTTCAGGATATCGCGACGATCTTCGGACTTTCCGAACAGGCCTTCGCCCGGATGCAGCATCGGCATCTGGAAGGACCCAACGATCCGTATGCCGTCCTCGGCATCAATCCGGACAGCACGCCTCGTGAAGCACGGCGCCGTTATCTGACGCTCGTGCGCGAGAACCATCCCGACCAGCTGCAGGCGCGCGGCGTGCCGGAGGAGTTTCTTTTCATCGCCACCGAACGCATGAAGGCGATCAACACCGCCTACGAACAGATCGCCGGAAAGACCGCTGCGTGACACCCGATACACGTCTTGCCTGCGATGTCAGGCCATCGCCGAACTTCGACACCCGTTCGGGCGAAGGAGAGCCGAGCATTCTCCTTCTCCACTACACGGGCATGGGAACCGGCGATCAGGCCCTCGACTGGCTGTGCCGCGAGGAGAGCAAGGTCTCCAGCCACTATCTCGTCCATGAGGACGGCCGCATTCTGCAACTCGTCGAAGAAGCCCATCGCGCCTGGCATGCCGGCGAGGGGTCCTGGCGGGGAAAGGCGGATGTGAATTCGCGCTCGATCGGCATCGAGATCGTCAATGGCGGGCATTCCGGGGGGCTTCCGGCCTATCCCGAAGAGCAGATCGCCTCCGTCGTCTCACTCTGCCGCGATATCCTTTCCCGCCACCGGATCGTCTCGGAATTCGTGCTGGCCCATTCCGACATCGCGCCGGCGCGCAAGGAGGATCCGGGCGAGCATTTCCCGTGGCGGACGCTGCATGAGGCCGGCATCGGTCATCTGGTGGAGCCGGCGCCGCTGCGTGGCGGCCGCTTCTTCTCGCGCGGCGACAGCGGCGAGCCGGTCGCAGCCTTCCAGGCGATGCTCGCGGCCTATGGATACGGCGTCGAGATCGACGGCGTCTTCGATGAGGCGACCCGGCTCGCGGTGGTCGCGTTCCAACGCCATTTTCGCCCGGCCCGGGTCGACGGCGTCGTGGACACCTCGACGGTCGAGACCCTGCACACGCTTCTGCGGGCCCTCGATCGCTCGCCATTCGAAGGGCGTGGCGATCTCGTTTGAACGCCTCGGCGCCGCCGAAACGATTTGACTTCCCGTCACCGAACCCGCAAATGCCCGGCTGTCAGCCGGCCGGGCGGCCGCTCTCGCCAATCGCCGAAAGGTGGCGGGGGAGGAAAGTCCGGGCTCCACGGAGAGACGGTGCCGGATAACGTCCGGCGAGGGTGACCTCAGGGATAGCGCCACAGAAAACAGACCGCCCATTCGACTTCGTGCGGAAGGGTAAGGGTGAAACGGCGGGGTAAGAGCCCACCGCGTTGCCGGTAACGGGAACGGCACGGCAAGCCCCACCGGGAGCAAGACCGAATAGGAACGACGCGGACGGCCGATGGTCGTCCATCCGATCTCCGGGACAGTCGTTCGGGTGGGTTGCTCGAGGCGTCTCGCAAGAGGCGTCCCAGAGGAATGGTCGCCGCGCGCTTTCGCCGTCTGGCGGTGCGCGAACAGAACCCGGCTTACAGGCCGGCTGACACTCTTCGATTCCCTGAAAATTCGGGTCCGAAGGCATCTTGCGGACATTTTGTGGCGCCCTATGGGTCGAGGCTTCGTGCGCTCATCAGCGGTCGATCGCAAAAAAATCGTGCCTGTTTCCCCACCCTTCCAAAAGCCCTTGTGAGCCGGGCTGTTGCACCGCCGCGAACGGTCTGGAGGCGGCTGCGGACGGTGTTCATGGGACGCGATGGGGCGAGCTGCATTTATCGCGAATTCCTCATTATTAACCGCCTGTTAACCGCCCTCGGCGCATGCTTAATCAAGCCTTTCCACCACCTGTTCACAGGGCGCCTTACCATTGACGCCCATGGGGTCCCATGATATCCCCTACGTCATCTTCCAGAGGGTCTGGCGGACCCATTTTTGAGCAGTTCGAGGGCGCAGAAGCGAGGCTGCGTTTCGTACGGTCGGGGCAATGGCGCCGAGCCGCAGGAAAGGTTTTGTCTTGCGTTTCGTCGTCGCGGATAAGGAGGCTGAGCAGAGGGTTCGGGTCGGAGCGGGCGTGCCGCTCTGATGGATCGGTTCCTTTCCCACTATGTCCACAGCGTCGATTCCAAGGGGCGCGTTTCCGTACCTGCAGCCTATCGGCAGGTTCTGGCGTCCCGGGGTATTCGCGATCTCTTCTCGATGCGCGATCTCTATCTGCCGGTGATGAATGTCGGCGGGCCGGAATTGATGAGCCATTTCGAGGCGAAGATGGAGACTTTGGATCCCTTCTCCCCGGAATATCAGGAACTTGCGATCCTCGCCTATGGCGACGGAACCTATCTGAAGAGCGACTCGGAAGGGCGCATCGTGATCAACGATCTCATTCGGGAGCATACCGGGATCACCGATCGCGCGACTTTCGTGGGCGTGGGCAAGATGTTTCAGCTGTGGCGACCGGAGGACTTCGAGGAGAAGATCGCGGCGCTGCGCGAGCGGCAGGCGAAGCATCGCTCTGCCGCGACGGGATCGGCGGGAACGACGGAACGATGAAGGGTCATGGCGAGCCCCACAGCTCGGCCATTGGCGGACCGACCCTTCACGTCCCTGTCCTCCTTGCCGAAGTCATGCAGGCGCTCGACGTCAAGCCGGGCGAAACAATCGTCGACGGGACGTTCGGCGCGGGTGGTTACACGCGTGCGATCCTCGATGCCGGTGCACGGGTGTTCGCGATCGATCGCGACCCCACCGCCGTCGAGCGCGCGAAAGGGCTCGCCGAAGGCCATGACGGCCGTCTGACGCCGGTCGCCGGGCGGTTCGGCGAGATGGCCGCTCTGCTCTCGGGCCGGGAGGGCGATATCGACGGCATCGTCCTCGATATCGGTGTGTCCTCGATGCAGATCGACGAGGCCGAGCGGGGCTTCTCCTTCCAGAAGGACGGGCCGCTCGACATGCGCATGGGAAATCATGGGCCGACGGCTGCCGACGTGGTCAACACGCTCTCGGTCGGCGATCTCGCACGCATTTTCAATTTTCTGGGCGACGAGCGGTATGCCGGGCGTGCGGCACGGGCGATCGTCGCGCGGCGCGAAGACGCGCCTTTCGCGCGTACGCTCGATCTCGCGAATGTCGTCGGCAAGGCTGTGGGGCGCGGAAAGAACGACAAGATCGATCCGGCGACCCGCTGCTTCCAGGCCCTGCGCATCTTCGTCAACGACGAACTCGGCGAGCTCGCGCGTGCCCTGGTCGGGGCCGAACGCCTCCTGAAGCCGGGCGGGCGTCTGGTGATCGTCGCCTTCCATTCGCTCGAGGACCGGATCGTCAAGCGCTTCCTACAGGATCGTTCGGGAACGGCGGGCGGTTCGCGGCACCTGCCGGACGTCGTCGTCACGAGGCCGACCTTCGAGGCGCGCAACAAGGTGGTGGCCGCGAGCGAGGCCGAGGCCTCGGTCAATCCACGGGCCCGATCGGCCAAGCTGCGGCTCGGCGTCAGGCTTGATGCCCCGCCGCGCGGCGATGCCTCCGATCTCTCCTTCGCGTCCCTTCCAGCTCTCGCCGACTTGTCGAGGATTTGAGACCAACATGCTGAGAACCCTGGACATTCTGTCGATCGTCGCGCTCATCGGCGTCGCATCCTATACCTTCCACGTGAAATACGAGACCGATCTGGTGGAGACCGAGATCCGCAAGGTCGAGCGCGCCATCAAGTCCGAAAAGGAAGCGATCGCGATTCTTTCGGCGGACTGGAACCTTCTCAACCAGCCTTCCCGTCTTCAGACGCTCGCGCGCACCTATGCCGATCAGCTGAACCTCGTGGAGATCAGGCCCGATCAGTTCGTCGCCGAGAACCAGCTTCCGCGTCCCGCTCCGCCCAAGGAGAAGGAGCTGACGATCGAGGATATCGAGGCTCAACTGGTCGCGGAAAACGCGGCGGCGGTGCGCTGATGTTCAAACGCAAGCCCAAACCCGAAGAGATCTCCGAGGATCTGCCGCGACGCGCCGAACGCAATGCCGTTCGCCGCCGGGATCGCGCAAGTTCGGTGCCGCTCGGCAAGAGCCGCTACATCATCGCGATGACCATGTTCATTGGCGTCTACGGCGTGATCGCCGGGCGGCTGGTGACCTGGGGAACCGAGCCCGACGAGCGTGCGCTCGCCTTCCGTGCGGCAGACCAGTTCATGGCTTCGCGCCCCGATCTCGTCGACCGCAACGGCAATGTGCTGGCGACCGATATCCGCGTCGGCTCGCTTTTCGCCGAGCCGCGCAAGATCGTCGACGCCAACGAGGCGAGCGAACGCCTTCGCACCGTCCTGCCCGATCTCGATCCGAAATGGCTTTATAACAGCCTGTCCAGCGAAGCCGCCTTCCTCTGGCTGCGGCGCGAGCTGACGCCGAGCCAGCAGCAGGCGATCCTGGATCTCGGTGTACCCGGCATCGGCTTCCGCACCGAGAAGCGGCGCTTCTATCCGGGCGGAACCGTTGCAGGCTTCGTGACCGGCCACGTCAATGTCGACAATCAGGGCATTGCTGGCATGGAGAAGTATCTGGACGACCAGGGTTACCTGGCGCTCCAGAATTCCGGCCTCGCGGTCGACGCCGAACTGGAGCCCGTCCGTCTCTCGATCGATCTTCGGGTGCAGAACATCCTGCATGACGAGCTGACGGCGGCGATGACGCGCTACCGCTCGATCGCAGCCGGCGGCGTCGTTCTCGACGCCCATACCGGCGAGGTCCTCGCGATGACCTCGCTGCCGGACTACGATCCGAACGATCCCCGTCAGGCGCTGGAAAAGGACCGGATGAACCGGACATCCGCCGGTCTTTTCGAAATGGGATCGACCTTCAAGTCGTTCACCAGCGCCATGGCGCTCGACACCAAGAAGGTGAACCTTCATTCGACCTTCGATGCGAGGAACCCGATCCATATCGGCGGCCATCGCATTTCCGACTTCCACGGCAAGAAGCGCGTGCTGACCCTCGAGGAGGTGTTCATCTACTCCTCCAATATCGGGTCGGCGAAGGAAGCTGAACTCGTCGGCATTAAGGGGCATCAGGAGTTCCTGACCAAGCTGGGCCTCCTGACGCGCCTGAAGACCGAACTGCCAGAGGTTGCGACGCCGACACAGCCGAAGGTCTGGAAGCAGGTCAATTCGATTACGATCTCCTACGGCCACGGCGTCTCGACCACGCCGCTTCAGACCGCGGTCGCCGCGACGTCGCTGCTGAATGGCGGGCTTCTCATTCCGCCGACATTCCTGCCGCGCACGGAGGAGGAGGCCAAGAAGATCTCGACGCAGGTCATCTCCAAGGAGACCAGCGACGACATGCGCTACCTTTTCCGCCTCAACGTCGCCGACCAGCGCGGCTCGGGCAACTACGCCGATATCGACGGCTACGAGGTCGGCGGAAAGACGGGCACCGCGAACAAGGTGGTCAACGGCCGCTATTCGGATACGAAGAAGTTCAACGCCTTCCTGGCCGGCTTCCCGATGAGCGATCCGCGCTACGTGGTTCTCGTCTTCATCGACGAGCCGCAGCCGGAGCCCGGCAAGTATTATGCGACCGCCGGCATGAACGCAGCTCCCGTCGTCGGCAACATCATCCGCCGTGCCGGAGCCCTGCTCGGCGTCAAGCCCGATCTCGGTGAAACCGGCAAGACGCTTCTGGTCTCGTACTGACGGGGTCATCGGGCGGTCGGCGGATCTCGCCCTAATGACGCCGCGTCTGTTTGAAATCCCGGTTCACGCAACATGGCGGTTGCAATAAGAGGGCCGGGGCGATGCCTCGCCCGCACCGAATGCGAGCAACTGGACGCGCAGAGAATGAAGCTTGGAAAACTTGCAGAGGGTATCGGGCATGTGCCGTCCGGTGCCGAGGAGATCGAGATCGGCGGCCTGAGCCTCGATTCGCGAACCGTCGAGCGAGGCTTTCTGTTCGCCGCGCTTCCCGGCTCGAAGGTCGATGGGGCGGCCCACGCCAGGGATGCCGAGGCGAACGGGGCCGTCGCGGTTCTCTGTGCTGAAGGCGCTTCGATCTCGACAACGCTGCCGCTCGTCACTGCCGTGAGCCCCCGAATGGCGGTGGCTGAAATGGCGGCGCGTTTTCACGGCGCCCAGCCCGAAACCATCGTTGCGGTGACGGGAACCGCCGGCAAGACCTCGGTCGCCTCCTTCGTGCGCCAGATCTGGGCGCGGACCGGTCTTCAGGCCGCATCGATCGGAACCACCGGGGTCGTCTCGCCGACCCGCTCGGACTACGGAACCCTGACCACGCCGGACCCGGTCGCTCTCGCCCGTCTTCTGGCCGATCTCAAGGGTGAGGGCGTGACCCATGCCTCGCTCGAGGCCTCCAGCCACGGCATCGACCAGCATCGCCTCGACGGCGTCAGGCTTTCGGCCGGGGCGTTCACCAATCTCGGCCATGACCATCTCGATTATCATGCCGATCTCGAAGACTACTTCACCGCCAAGATGGGGCTGTTCACGCGCCTGCTCGAAAAGGGCGCGCCGGCCGTCATCAACACCGACGACCGCTGGTCGGGACGGGCGATCGAGATCGCGACCGGCTGCGGCTGCACGGTTCACACGGTCGGCCGGAACGGGTCGCTCCTGACCCTGAGCCGCCTCGAGCATGAGCGCGACCGGCAGGCGGCGGAGATCAAGACACCCGAGGGGATCCAGCGGATCGTGCTTCCGCTCGCCGGCGAGTTCCAGATGTCGAACGCCCTCGTCGCCGCGGGCCTTGCGATCGTCACTGGAACCGCGATCCCTGATGCGCTCGCCGCGCTCGAAGGCCTGAAGGGCGCTTCGGGCCGGCTGGAAAAGGCCGGCACCACGAGGGACGGGGTCCCGGTCTTCGTGGACTATGCCCACAAGCCCGATGCGCTCGAAAACGTGCTGAAGGCGGTGCGCCCCTTCACCACCGGCCGTGTCGTCGTCGTCATCGGCTGCGGAGGCGACAGGGACAAGGCCAAGCGCCCCATGATGGGCGAGATCGCAAGCCGGCTCGCCGATGTCGTGATCGTGACGGACGACAATCCGCGCAGCGAGGTTCCCGCGACGATCCGTGCCGAAATTCTCGCCGCCGCACCCGGTGCCCGCGAGATCGGCGACCGCCGCGAGGCGATCCGCGCCGCCGTCGCGGAGGCGCGCACGGGCGATACCGTCGTCGTCGCCGGCAAGGGCCACGAAACCGGTCAGTCGGCAGGGGGAGTCACCCAGCACTTCAGTGACCATGAAGAGGTCGCGGCGGCCATCACGGAGTTGGGCGCGTGACCGATTTTCTCTGGGAAACGAGCGTTCTGATCGACGCCATGAAGGCCCGGCCGATCGGCACGGGGCTGCCGGGCGGCATCAACGGCATTTCCATCGACAGCCGCACGGTCGAGCCGGGCGACGCCTTCTTCGCCATCGCCGGCGACCGTTTCGACGGCCACGACTTCCTGACCAATGCGCGTAAGGCCGGAGCCGCGCTCCATATCGTCTCCGAACGGCGCCTGCCGGCCCTCGGCCGCCTTCAGGCGCCGATGCTCGTCGTCGACGACGTGCTCGCCGCGCTCGGCCGCCTCGCGGAAGCGGCGCGCGCGCGCAGCAAGGCGCAGATCGTCGCCGTTACCGGCAGTGTCGGCAAGACCACGACCAAGGAGGCCCTGCGTCACGGTCTGGCCGCCAACGGCGCCAGCGTCCATGCCAGCGCGGCATCCTTCAACAATCACTGGGGTGTCCCCCTCAGTCTCGCCCGTCTCCCGGCCGAGACGCGCTATGCGGTCTTCGAAATCGGCATGAACCATCCGGGCGAGATCCGCCCGCTGGTGAAGCTCGTTCGCCCGCATGTCGCGATCGTCACCCTGATCGCGGCCGCCCATCTCGGTCACTTCCGCGATCTCGACGAGATTGCGGATGCGAAGGCCGAGATTTTCGAAGGTCTCGTCACCGGTGGCACCGCGATCGTCAATGCGGACGATCCGAAATCCGTGAAATTGGCATCGATCGCAAGGAGCGTCGGCGTCTCGAAGGTCTCGACCTTCGGCGAGGCGAATGGCGCCGACTTCCGGCTGACGGACTTCGAAGCCTCCGCCGATGGCGCGACGATGATCGCGGAGATCGCCGGGACGACCGTCTCGGTGGATCTTGCGATGTCGGGACGCCATTTCGCGCAGAACACGCTTGCGGTCCTCGGAGCGGCCAGCCTGATGGGCGCCGATGTGGAGGCCGTCGCCGCCGAACTCGCCGGCTGGCAGCCGGTCAAGGGCAGGGGGCAGCGCTATCACCTGCCGATGCCGTCCGGCGGCGAGATCCAGCTCTTCGACGACAGCTACAACGCCAATCCCGCTTCGATGCGGGCAGCGATCGCGACGCTCGCCCAGGCCCGGCTCGGAGAGGACGGACGCCGCATCGCGGTCCTCGGCGACATGAAGGAACTCGGCGGCCACAGCCACGACCTTCACGCGGGTCTCGCCGATCCTCTTCGCGAGGCAGGCGTGTCGCGCCTCTTCCTCGTCGGTGAGGAGATCGCGCCGCTCGCGCAGGCTCTTGCCGAAGACGATATGACCGTCTCGATGCACGCATCGCCGAAGGAGGCGCAGGAGTCGCTTCTCACCGATATGCGCGCCGGCGATGCGATCCTCGTCAAGGCCTCGCGCAGCATCGGCCTCGAGAGCGTCGTGGAAGCGCTCGTCTCGCGCTTCCCGCCGCCTGCCAAACTTGACGTGCCCCCTGCGCCGATCCAAACCGCCGAAGAGGCGGCCGAGCCGCAGAACGACGACGAACAACCGGAGAATCCGACCCGATGATCGCCTATCTCGGAGCGTACGCGGATCAGATCGCGCTGTTCAATGTCTTCAGGTACATCACCTTCCGCACCGGCGCGGCGATGATCTTCGGGTTCATCACCGTGTTCCTGTTCGGACCGGCGATCATCCAGGGTCTGCGCCTGCGACAGGGGCGCGGCCAGCCGATCCGCGCGGACGGACCGCAGACCCATTTCAAGAAGGCCGGAACGCCCACGATGGGCGGTCTGATGATTCTCTCGGGTGTCCTGGTCTCGATCCTGCTCTGGGCAGACCTTACCAATGTCTATGTCTGGTCCGTGCTGCTGGTGACCGTCGGTTTCGGCGCGATCGGCTTCTACGACGACTATCTGAAGGTGACCAAGCAGAGCGACAAGGGCTTTTCCGGCAAGATGCGGCTCCTTCTGGAGTTCATCATCGCCTCGCTCGCCGTGCTCCTCGTCGTCATGCGAACCGAAGGCGGATTTGCGACGTCCCTGACCTTCCCGTTCGTGAAGGAACTGCTTCTCAATCTCGGCTGGTTCTATATCGGCTTTGCGGCCTTCGTCATCGTGGGAGCCGCGAATGCGGTGAACCTCACGGACGGGCTGGACGGGCTGGCGATCGTTCCGATCATGATCGCGATCGCGGCTCTCGGGCTGATCTCATACCTCGCCGGCAACATCAATTTCGCGAACTATCTCCAGATCCACTACGTGATGGGAACCGGGGAGCTCGCGCCCGTCTGCGGCGCCGTCATCGGCGCGGGCCTCGGCTTCCTCTGGTTCAACGCCCCTCCGGCGGCGATCTTCATGGGCGATACGGGGTCCCTCGCCCTCGGCGGCATGACGGGCGCGATCGCGGTCTCTACCAAGCATGAGCTCGTGCTCGCGATCATCGGCGGGCTCTTCGTGATCGAGGCCCTCTCGGTCATCATCCAGGTGGCGTGGTTCAAGCTGACGGGCCGCCGGGTCTTCCTGATGGCGCCGATCCACCACCATTTCGAGAAGCTCGGCTGGACGGAAAGCCAGGTCGTGATCCGGTTCTGGATCATCGCCTTCCTTCTCGCCTTCGTCGGGTTGTCCACTCTCAAACTGCGGTAAGGCCCATGAAGATCGTCAGCTTTTCCGGACAAAGGCTCGCCCTGTTCGGTCTCGGAGGATCTGGACTTGCGACCGCGAAGGCTCTGGCCGAGGGCGGCGCCGATCTTTTCGTCTTCGACGACAACCCCGAGCGGGCGGAAGTGGCGGCGGAGGCGGGCCTTCGCGTTCAGGATCTGAAAGAGATCGACTGGTCGGAGATCGAACTCTTCGTTCTGTCGCCCGGTGTGCCGCTGACGCACCCCAAGCCGCACTGGACCGTGGATCTTGCGAATGCGGCGGGTGTGCCGATCATCGGCGATGTCGAAATCTTCGGCCGGGAACGCGCGGCGCAGGCGCCGAGTGCTCCTTTCGTCGCGATCACCGGCACCAACGGAAAGTCGACGACGACGGCACTGATCGCCCACTGCCTGAGGTCCGCCGGCCGCGTTACGCAGCTCGGCGGGAATATCGGCGTGCCCGTTCTGACGCTGGACGATCCGGCGCCCGAGCGCCACTACGTGGTCGAGTGCTCGTCCTATCAGATCGATCTCGCGCCGGGTCTCGCGCCCTCGATCGGTCTTCTCCTGAACCTCACGCCCGACCATCTCGATCGCCATGGCACGATGGAGCATTACGCGGCGGTGAAGGAAAGGCTCGTCGCAGTCGCGGAGCAGGCGGTCGTCGGGATCGACGACAGCTGGTGCGCCGCCATCGCCGACGACCTGAAAGCCCAGGGCCGACCGGTGGTGCGGGTCAGCGCGAACGGCGACGTCGATGACGGAGTGGGCTTTTCGGATGGCGTCGTGCGGCGCCGGATGGGCGGTCATCCGCAGGCCGATTTCGACCTCTCCGGCATCGGGTCCCTGCGCGGGCGTCACAATGGCCAGAACGCTGCGGCGGCGGTCGCCGCTCTGACCCTCGCCGGTCTCTCCGACGACGAGATCCGAAACGGCCTCAAGAGCTTCCCGGGCCTTTCGCACCGGATGGAGGAGGTCGGGCGGATCGGCCAGACCCTGTTCATCAACGACTCCAAGGCGACCAATGCGGATGCGGCCGCGACGGCGCTCGCCTCCTTCGATCGGATCTACTGGATCGCCGGCGGCCTGCCCAAGGCAGGCGGAATCGCGGATCTCGCCCGCTTCTTCCCGAAGATCGCGAAAGCCTATCTCATCGGTGAAGCCGCACCGGCCTTTGCCGCAACGCTCGGAATGAGCGTACCGTTCGAGATTTCGGCGACGCTTCCGAATGCGGTCGTCAGTGCCGCCCGGGATGCCGCAGCCGACGATCGGCCGTCCGCCGTCCTGCTCTCCCCGGCCTGCGCCAGCTTCGACCAGTATCGTAACTTCGAAGTTCGAGGCGATGCCTTCCGCGAGTGCGTGCTCGCATTGGCCGATGTCGAAAGTGAAACGAAGAAATGAGCGATAGCGGACACAAGATCATCAGGATATCGGACTGGTGGCGCGGGCTCGACCACTGGCTCCTCGGGGCGTTCCTCATCCTCCTGATCGGGGGTGCGGTTCTCTCCTTCGCGGCAAGCCCGCCGGTCGCCGAGCGGATCGGCCTTCAGCCGTTCCATTTCGTCGAGCGCCACATCTTCTTCCTGATTCCGTCCGCGATGGTGATGTTCGCAACCTCGCTTCTGACGCCACGCGGCGTTCGGCGCGCAGCCTTCATCATGCTCGGCGGGGCGATGGTGCTGATGATCCTTGCCCTGTTCTTCGGAACGGAGATCAAGGGCGCGCGCCGCTGGATCGATTTCGGTCCGATCAACATCCAGCCGTCCGAATTCCTGAAGCCCTCCTTCGTGGTCGTCTGCGCTTTCCTCTTCGCCGAGAACGGACGGCGCTCGGAGATCCCCGGCAATCTCTGCGCTCTCGTGCTGCTTTTGATCTCGGTCGCGCTTCTCGTCGCACAGCCGGATCTCGGGCAGACGCTGCTCGTCGCCGCGACCTGGGGCGGGCTCTTCTTCATGGCCGGCATGCCGTGGCTCTGGATCGCGGTTCTCGGAGCCATCGGTCTGACGGGCGCCTTCTTCGCCTATGAAGTGTTCGACCACGTGGCGAGCCGTATCGACCGGTTCCTCACCGGCGAGGGCGATACCTTCCAGACCGATACGGCCCACCAGGCCATCCTCAACGGCGGATGGTTCGGCCAGGGTCCGGGCGAGGGAACGGTCAAGCGCCTCCTGCCCGACAGTCATACCGATTTCGCGTTTGCCGTCGTCGCCGAGGAATTCGGCATCATCACCTGCATCGCGCTGTCGCTCGTCTTCGCCTTCATCGTCATGCGTGGCCTGTCGGTCGCCCTTGCCCAGCGCGACCCGTTCGTTCGTCTCTCGATTTCCGGTCTGGTCTTCGTGTTCGGGCTTCAGTCGATCATCAACATGGCGGTGAACCTTCAGCTGATGCCGGCCAAGGGCATGACGCTTCCGTTCATCTCCTATGGCGGCTCCTCGATGATCGCGATCTCGATCAGCGCGGGCTTCGTTCTCGCCCTGACGCGCAGGCGGCCGGAAAACCGGTCCTATACGGACAGGCTCCTGGAGCGGACGGCACTCGTTCACGGGACTTGAGACGGAGTGGCCGGGCCTCGAAGCCCGGCGCTCTCGCCATATCTTCCGGTGCCAGGCGGAATGCTGCCGCGAACGTCGCGGCCCGTGCTTCGGATCATCGAAGACGTCATCTGCGACCCATGAGGCGCTGACAGGAATTTCATGAGCACAGTTCTTCTCTCGGCCGGCGGGACCGGCGGTCACCTGTTCCCGGCCGAGGCTCTGGCGCAGGAGCTTGCCGCACGCGGCCACAGCGTTCACCTCGCAACGGACGACAGGGCAGGACGCTTCATCGACAGCTTCCCCGGCGAGGCCGTGCACGTCATTCAGTCGGCGACCTTCGCCTCCCGCAATCCGGTCGCGGTCCTCAAGACGCTGCTGACGCTCTGGCGCGGATTTCGCGAGGCCGGACGTCTCGTGCGTCGGATCCGGCCCGACGTGGTGGTGGGCTTCGGCGGCTATCCGACCGTTCCGCCGCTGATGGCGGCATTCCGGGCTGGCCGGCCCACGCTAATCCACGAGCAGAATGCGGTGATGGGGCGGGCCAACAAGTTTCTCGCCCGCCGCGTCACGAAGATCGCCGTCGGCATTCCCCAGGTCGATGCCGAACAGGCGATCGCGGACAAGACCACCGTCACCGGAAATCCGGTTCGCGGGCCGGTGCTGAAGGCGGCCGAGACGCCCTACCGGGTGCCGAGCGTCGACGAGCCGTTCGAGCTCGTCGTCTTCGGGGGCAGTCAGGGCGCGAAGTATTTCGGCGAAGTCGTGCCCAAGGCGATGGAACGCATGCCGGATGCATTGCGCAGGCGCCTAAGGGTGACCCAGCAGGCACGCCCAGAAGATGCGGACCAAGTGAAGGCCTATTACGCCGAAAGGGGTATCCCGGCCGAGGTCTCGCCTTTCTTCAACGACATGGCCTCGCGGATCGCGAACGCCCAGCTCGTCATCTGCAGGTCGGGCGCGTCGACGGTTTCGGAGATCGCGGTGATCGGACGCCCGGCCGTTCTCGTGCCCTATCCCTACGCGCTCGATCACGACCAGGCGGCCAATGCCGCACGGCTCGAGGCCGAAAACGGAGCCATGGTCGTGCGCCAGGACGACCTTTCCCCGGAAAATCTCGCAGGCATCATCGAGGAGATCGCGAACAACCCGGAACGCGCATCCGCCATGGCGGCGGCGGCCAAGCGAACCGGCGTTCCCGATGCCGCCTTCTTGCTCGCCGACCTCGTAGAGTCTATGCCGCGTTCAGTCTGATCGACGGCCCGCGCCGCGACGCGAGCCGCATAGGGGCAGGGCGCCCGTCTCGTTCTCGAATTTCCGCGCCTTCCGGTTTCTCACCCGTGAAACCGGCAGCCGGAACCGCCGCACAGGAGATCCCCATGAAGATGCCGCCAGATATCGGCCCGATCCATTTCATCGGCATCGGCGGCATCGGGATGAGCGGGATCGCGGAGGTTCTCGTCAATCTCGGTTACCGGGTCCAGGGATCGGACCAGTCCGAGAACGCCAATGTGCAGAGGTTGCGCGACAAGGGCGTGACGATCGCCATCGGCCACCATGCCGACAATCTCGGCGAGGCCGAGGTGGTGGTGGTCTCGACCGCCATCAAGCGGTCCAATCCGGAGCTCTCGGAGGCCCGCGAGCGCCTTCTTCCGATCGTTCGCCGCGCCGAGATGCTGGCCGAGCTGATGCGCTTCCGACAGGCGATCGCGATCGGCGGGACGCATGGCAAGACGACGACGACGTCCATGGTCGCCACGCTTCTCGATGCCGGTGGTCTCGATCCGACGGTGGTCAATGGCGGCATCATCAATGCCTACGGCACCAATGCCCGGATGGGCGAGGGCGACTGGATGGTGGTCGAGGCCGACGAGTCCGACGGCACCTTCCTGAAGCTGCCTGCCGACGTTGCCGTCGTCACCAATATCGATCCCGAGCATCTCGATCATTACGGCACCTTCGACAAGGTGAAGGAGGCCTTCCGGTCCTTCGTCGAGAACGTCCCCTTCTACGGGTTCGCGGTGATGTGCATCGACCATCCGGTCGTCCAGAGCGTGGTCTCGGAGATCGAGGATCGACGGGTCATCACCTATGGCGAGAACCCCCAGGCCGATGTCCGCTTCGAAAACGTGAGCTTCGAGCCGGGCAAGTCCCATTTCTCGGTGACGATCCGCGACCGTGCCAAGGGAACCGAAGAGCGTCTCGTGGATCTGACGCTTCCGATGCCCGGCAAGCACAACGTCTCCAATGCGACGGCGGCCATCGCGCTCGCCCATCGCATCGGTCTGAAGCCGGAGCAGATCCAGAAGGGCCTCGCGAGCTTCGGCGGCGTCAAGCGTCGATTCACCCATACGGGGACCGTCGACGGGATCTCGATCTACGACGATTACGGACACCATCCCGTGGAGATCCGCTCGGTGCTTTCGGCCGCACGGGCCTCGGCCGAGGGCAGGGTGATCGCGATCGTGCAGCCCCACCGCTATTCGCGCCTGCAAGCGCTGTTCGCCGACTTCGCCTCCTGCTTCAACGATGCCGATACGGTCATCGTCGCGCCGGTCTATGCGGCGGGCGAGGAGCCGATCGAATTTGCCGATTCCGAGCTTCTGGTCGAACGCATCAAGCTCGGCGGCCATCGCGACGCCCGCCTGATCGACGGACCGGAAGAACTCGCCGGCATCGTCGACATCGTCGCGCAGTCCGGCGATCTCGTGATCCTGCTCGGTGCAGGTTCGATCACCCAGTGGGCCTATGCCTTGCCTAAGCAGCTGGAAGAGCTGCGCGAACGGAACGCCGCACGATGACGGGCGGTGATGCCCTTCTCGCCGATCTTCAGGCCCGTCTCGGTGACTTCCGCGGCCGGTTGACGGCCAATGCGCCTATGGAGAAGGTCACCTGGTTCCGCGTCGGAGGTCCGGCGGACCTCCTCGCGATGCCGGCCGACGAAGAGGATCTCGCCCTCCTTCTCGCCGCGATCCCAGTCGACATTCCAGTGCGCGTTGTGGGGATCGGCTCGAACCTGATGGTGCGGGACGGCGGCATACCGGGCGTCGTGATCCGGCTTTCGGCGAAGGGGTTCGGGTCGGTCGAACGGGTGGGCGAGACGCGGCTTCGGGCAGGAACGGCTTGTCCCGACAAGCGGCTTGCGGCAGCCGCTCTCGATGCGGGGCTTGCCGGCTTTCATTTCTATCACGGCATTCCCGGGAGCGTCGGTGGCGCCCTGCGCATGAATGCAGGCGCCAACGGCGTCGAGACCCGCGAGCGCGTCGTCGAGGTTCACGCTCTCGGCCGTGATGGGCGGCGCCACGTCTTGACGAACGAGGAGATGGGTTACGCCTATCGGCATTCATCCGCCGATACGGACCTGATCTTCACGGGCGCGGTCTTCGAGGGCCCGTCGGGCGATCCGTCCGATATCCAGGCGAAGATGGACGAGGTCCAGCATCACCGCGAAACCGTGCAGCCGGTGAAGGAGAAGACGGGCGGCTCGACCTTCAAGAACCCCGAGGGGACATCGGCCTGGAAGGAGATCGACAAGGCCGGGTGTCGCGGCCTGATGGTGGGCGATGCCCAGATGTCCGAAATGCACTGCAACTTCATGATCAACACGGGCACTGCGAGCGCGCACGATCTGGAGACGCTCGGGGAAACCGTCCGTCGCCGCGTTCACGAGAATTCGGGCATCCTTCTGGAGTGGGAGATCAAGCGCATCGGCGAATTCGAGCCCGGGCGAGAGGTGGAGCCGTTTCTCGGCACCGTCGACGATCCCTCGGTCGAAGGTCGATGAGCGAGACCCTCCTCCCTCTCGTCCTGTTCGTGATCGTCGCCGTCGGGACCCCGGGGCCGAACAATGCGATGCTTCTTGCCTCTGGCGCCAATTTCGGGGTTCGGCGGGCTCTGCCGCATTACCTCGGCGTCAATCTCGGATTTACCGCCATGGTCTTTGTCGTCGCGGCCGGTCTCGGCGCGACGCTTCTCCAGTTTCCGATCTTTTCGGCAGTGCTCCGTTTCGTCGGGATCACCTACCTCCTCTACCTCGCTTTTCGCATCGCGACGGCGGAGACGTCGGGGACCCAGGCGGGCCGTGGCCAGCCGATCACGTTTACGGAAGCCGCACTGTTCCAGTGGGTCAATCCCAAGGCCTGGATCATGGCGACGAGTGCCAGCGTGACCTACGCGACAGGCCACTCCGACCCGATCGTTCAGGCGATGGTTCTTGCCGCCGTCTTCCTCGTCGCCGGCTCACCCTTTTCGGGCATCTGGCTGGTCGGCGGAGCCGCGGTCTCAAAATGGCTCTCCAGCAGCCGGCGCCGCCGCATCTTCAATGGGGCGATGGCCGGACTGCTGGTGCTATCCGTGCTTCCGATCCTCGCCGAAACGATCTGGCACGGCTGACCCCGTAGGGATCAGCGCTCTATGCCCTGATCCATCACGCGGGACGGTGGCTCGCAGCCCTTGCGAACGGATACAACGCGCGCGGGAACGCCGGCGACGGTCGCATATTGCGGAACGTCCTTCAGGACGACCGAGCCGGCCGCCACCTTCGAGCAGTCGCCGATGCGGATATTGCCGAGGATCTTGGCTCCGGCACCGATGAGCACGCCCTTGCCGACTTTCGGATGGCGATCACCGTCTTCCTTGCCGGTTCCGCCAAGAGTGACCTCCTGAAGGATCGACACGTCGTCATCGACGACCGCAGTTTCGCCGACGACGATCCCGGTCGAGTGATCGAGGAAGATGCCCCGCCCGAAGCGCGCATTCGGATTGATGTCGCATTGGAAAACGGAGGACGAGCGCGACTGGAGGAAAAGCGCGAAGTCCCGACGATCGTTCTTCCAGAACCAGTGGGCCAGACGGTGGGTCTGGAGCGCGTGGAATCCTTTGAAATAAAGAAACGGCTCGATGTACCGGTCGCAGGCGGCGTCCCGGTCGAGAACCGCCTGGATATCGGTGCGGACGATCTGGGAGATCTCCGGATCGTCGGCGAACATCTGCTCGAACGCCTGGGAGATCATGTAGGCGGGAACGTCGCCGTGATCCATTCGCTGGGCGATGCGGTGGGCGAGCGCCGCCTCGAACGAATTCTGATTGAGGATCGTCGAATAGACGAAACCGGCAAGCGACGGCTCGAAATCGGCCATCGCCTTGGCTTCGTCACGCAACGTGGTCCAGATCGGATCGACGTTCTGAATGGTGCTGAGTTTGGTCGCGTTTCGGGTGACCATCGACGGGCTCCGGTTCATGGACTGTTGCGCTATCGCGAACCGATGGTAGGCTGCTGGGCGTAAAGATAGGCTGTTCTGCTTCTCGATCCAACCGCGATGGATCAAGTTTGCGCGCCGGGGCCTTTGGCCGCAATCATGTTTCGAGAAACTGAAGCACCGCTGCCTTGAACGTCTTGTCGCCGACCGCCAGCATGTGGTCGCGATTGGCGATCTCGAAGGCCGTCGCATTCGGCATGATCGCGGCGAGTTTCTCCGCCGAACCCGCGATGTCGTCCTTCGATCCGACCCCGATGAGCGTCGGGCAGGTGATCGACCGCACCTGATCCTCCGTCAGTTCCTGGCGCGAGTGAGCGATGCAGGCGGCGAGTGCCTCGCGATTGCTCCGGGTCTTGTCGGCAAAGGCGCGGAACATCTGGCCGCGGGCGTCCTTCACTTCATCGATGGAAGGAGCGCGCAAGGCCCGTGCGATCGGGTCCCAGTCTCCGACGCCATCGATCAGCCCCGAGCCGAGACCCCCGAGGACGAGCTTGGAAACCCGCTCTGGCCGGTCGATCGCGGCAAAGGCGCTGACCCGCGCGCCCATGGAATATCCGAAGAAGACGCTCGTTTCGAGTTCGAGATGATCGAGAAGGCGGAACGCGTCCTCGGCCATACGCTGGGGCCGGTAGGCCGCTTCCTCCGTCGGCTTGGCGCTTTCGCCATGGCCGCGATGGTCGAACGCGATGGCTCTGTAGCCGGCCTTGGTCAGGGTTTCGATCCAGCCCGGATCGGTCCAGTTGAAGCGGATGGAGGAAGCGAATCCGTGGACGAGGAGGATCGGGGCTCCATCGCGGGGCCCTTCGTCCACGAAATGGAGGTCGAGACCATCGCTGGAAAAATGCGGCATCGGGCCATCCTCTCATAAATCGAGCCCGGATTTGGGATCCGGGCTCTCCGCTTTCAGAATCGTCCGTGGCGCGGTCGCGCTCAGTAACGCCCGATCACCCAGATCGCATGAATGACGCCCGGGATGAAGCCGAGGATCGTCAGAAGAATGTTGATCCAGAAATGCTTGCCGAGACCGACCTGAAGAAAGACGCCGAGCGGCGGCAGAATGATCGCCAGAATGATCCTGATGATGTCCATGACTTCTGATGCTCCGGTTTGGAAGTTTGAAATTCGGTGTGCAACGCAGCGTGTCCCCCTGACGTTCCGTGTCCGAATATCGCCATCCGATCATGGCATCCGATATTCAGGAGGGTCCGGGACATCCGGAGGGGACGCCGGCCGGAAGCGATGGATCCCTTTCCGTTGGGTTGTCTCCGAGGACCGAACCCGACGGACTGCCCAGAACAAGAACAGGAATTCGAGAATGAAGATTTGCGCACGTGCCTTAGCGATCGCCCTTTCGGCGGGATTCGCTCTGCCGCTTTCGGCGATGGCGCAGGACGGCTCGCGGGACTATTTCGAACGCTATGCCGGACCTTGGACCGGCGGCGGACAGGTGAGGGTCCAGCAATTGCCGGCTCCCGTCGACGTGTCCTGCGATCTCGACGGCGTGGTCGAGAGCGACACCGAATTCTCGCTCGCCGGAAATTGCAGCGCCTTCCTCGTGATGAGCAACGATATCGGTGCGCAGATTACCCTCGACGAAGCGACCGGTGACTACACGGGGGTCTATACGGGTTCGAAGAGCGGGCCGGCCAAACTTGCGGGAAGCCGTGAAGGCGATGCGCTCGATCTCACCGTGACCTGGAACAAGAAGATCTATGACGACGACACGGCCAAAATGCGCATCGCGAACACGGGCGACGGCACCTTCCAGATGACCGTCGTCGAGAAGATCGACGGCGAGGACGTGACGGTGTCCGACCTGACATTCGAGAAGAAGGCGGGCAAGTAGGCTCGCTGCCGGGCGAGGCTCGAAGACCTTCCCCGGTCCGCGGAGTTCCCAAAAAGAAAGAGCGCCCCGGACTGGCCGGGACGCTCCTTCGGTTCGATCGAGAAGACCGCTCTGATTACTGAGCGCTGCTTGCGCCTTCGGCTCCACCGCTCTTGGCCGCTTCCTGTGCCGCCTCGAACTTCTGGCGGCGCTGTTCGGCCTGCTGCTGAAGAGCTTCGTTGAGCTCGCGCTGGCGCGATGCGATCTCGGACGCATCCCTCGGTTCGCCGTCGATCGCGGCGGTGAAGCCGGCAAGCGTGATGGGAACGGGGTTGGGCTGGCGCTGGAAGTTGATTGAGGTGACCGCCATCCGCTGGCCGCGCTTCATGCTGCTGACGAGCGCGTCCGTCAGTTCGGCCTCCGCGATGCAGCGATCCTGGAAGCAGACCGAATAGTTCAGCGTTACGGGGGTGTTCTCGTCGACCTTGATCTGGACGCCCGCCGGAATGACGCGGCCGGTCGGAACGACGGCCTGAACCACCTTCTGATTGACCTTGCCGGTGACTTCGATGAGGTTCACCGCGGTGATCAGCTGACGGGTATCGGCAACGAGAGTGAACTGCGTGTTGCAGATATTGTTCTCACCCTGTTCGGAACAGACCTTGAACCATTCGCCGGGAACCGAAGGAGCCTGGCCGGCAGCGCCCGCTGCACGCTGGGGCTCGGCCTGCTGTGCGGCGGCTCCACCGGTGAGCGTTGCAACGCCGACGAGAGCGGCGGCGATCGTCAGGGAAAGGGAATGGCGGTGCATGAAATCGGGCCTTTGTTCCTCTGGGGTTCGCGACGGACCTTGGTGATGTCCCTCCGGTCCGAGGGTCGAACGCGATGACCCTTCGATCGCATCGCGAGATCGGCTCCGGCCGGTATTCGGTCGTTCCTTAGCCGGCCGCTCCGTCTGACGCAAATAAGGCCAATTGAAGACCTAGACAGCACGCGCCCGGCACCGCAGGAATGGCGATTCCGGGCCTCCCTTCGGCTCACCGCCTCCTGCGGGTGCCCGATGACAGACATGCTGCGTGGAGACTGCATTTTGACGTTCCTTGCCCGGCAACGAACCCTCTCGTTCCTCGTCGTCGTTCTGGCGGGCGCCGCTGGTCTGATGGCGGGTCCTTCGAGGGCCGAGCCTTCCCATGCGCTCGCCATGCAGGGAGAGCCGGAGCTTTCCGCCGATTTCGATCACGTGCCGTCGGTCAATCCGGACGCGCCCCAGGGCGGAACCATGCGCTACGGCGTCTATGGCAGTTTCGACAACCTGAACCCGGTGATCGTTCGCGGTGCCCTGACGACTGCGCGCGGCATCTGGTTCGATCGGGAATTCGGCAATCTGGTCTTCGAGCCGCTGATGCAGCGCTCCCGGGACGAGGCGTTCACCATGTACGGGCTCCTTGCCGAGACCGTGGAGACGGACGAGCAGCGCAGTTTCGTCGAGTTCCAGCTGAACCCCGAGGCCAGATTCTCCGATGGCGAGCCGGTTCGCCCGGAGGATGTCCTCTTCACCGTCGAGATGCTGCGCGAGCACGGCCGGCCGTTCTATGCGAACTGGCTGCGCCCGGCCAAGACGATCGAGAAGGTCGGCGAGCACGGCGTGCGCTTCACCTTCGACGAGACGGCCGACCGCGAGACGCCGCTTCTGATCGCCGGGCTGCCGGTCCTGCCCGAGCATGCCTTCGACCGGGAGACGTTCGAGCGCACGACGCTGAAGCCGGTGATCGGCTCCGGCCCCTATGTCATCGACGACGTGCGTCCCGGACAGCAGATCACCTATCGCAAGAACCCGGACTATTGGGGCAGGGACCTGCCGATCAAGAAGGGCTTCGACAATTACGACCGGATCGTCATCGACTATTTCCGCGATGCGAATGCCCAGTTCGAGGCCTTCAAGAAGGGCAACACCTACGTCTATCCCGATGGCGACCCCAATCACTGGCGCACGGCCTATGACTTTCCGGCGGTCCGGGACGGCCGGGTGATCAAGGACAGGTTCGAGGTCGGCGCGCCGTCGAACATGCTCGGCTTCGTCTTCAACACCCGGCGACAGGTCTTCGAGGACCGCAAGGTGCGCGAGGCGCTGGCCATGCTGTTCGATTTCGAATGGGTGAACCGGAACCTCTTCTACGAGGCCTATGCACGGACCTCCTCCTTCTTCGAGAACTCCGAGCTGTCGTCCTCCGGTATTCCGGCCAGCGCGGCCGAACGCGAGCTTCTCGCCCCGTTCCCGGGTGCCGTGGCCCCGGACGTGATGGACGGCACCTACCGGCCGGCGACGACGGATGGATCGGGGGCCGACCGCGACGTGATGCGCAGGGCGCTGAAACTTCTCAACGACGCCGGATACCGATTCGAGGGTCGCAGTCTTGTCGGGCCTGACGGACGGCCGCTCTCCTTCGAGGTTCTGGCCCAGACGAACGAGCAGGAGCGAATCGCGCTCGCCTACAAGCGAACGCTTTCGCGGCTCGGGATCGACCTGAAGCTGCGCACGGTCGACGATTCCCAGTATCAGGCCCGCAGGGCGAGCTACGACTACGACATGATCTTCGCGACCTATGCCGCCTCCCTTTCACCGGGCGCTGAGCAGGTTTATCGCTGGGGCTCCGGTTCGCGGGACGTCGAGGGCACCTTCAACTTCGCAGGCGTCGCCGATCCGGCCCTCGACGCGCTGATCCAGAAGATCGTGACCGCTCGCTCCCGCGAGGACTTCGTGACCGCCGTGCGCGCCTATGACCGCGTCCTTGTCTCCGGTCAGTACGTCATCCCGCTCTTCCATCTCCCCGAACAGCGGCTGGCCCGCTGGGCCTTCGTCGAGCATCCGGAGAAGACGCCGCTCTACGGCTATCAACTCCCGACCTTCTGGCTGGACGAAGCTGCGATGGCGAACCGTTGACAGGCATGGCGATCCTTGCTTATAGGACCGCCATGCCTCCGGCCCTTACGAGCGTCGGCAGCATATCGTGGCGGGGTAGCTCAGCTGGTTAGAGCAGCGGAATCATAATCCGCGTGTCGGGGGTTCAAGTCCCTCTCCCGCTACCACCTAACCCCTTGTTTTGCAGGCCTTCCAGAGCTCCGGACCAGCACGATTGTGCGCGACCATGTCGCGTTAGACAGTCGAGTTAGACATCCCGTCCCCTGGTTGTTCTTTCTAGGGGATCGAAATAGATTGGCCGTGCCGGCGCGTTGAAGTGGCACTTCGAAGCCAGGTAGCGGTCCGTCTTCGGCGGATGGCCCTCCGGGGTTGATTCCCGGCCTCGCGTCGGCATCGCCAGCGGCGCTTTCTGTGCTGTCGATCGGGTTATCCGATAGGCCAACCGGGTACCGCTCCCCGGGTCGCTGGTGTCGTTGCTCTCCTCGATGTCTTGTGCTTCGGTCGAAGCGTCGGGGGCGCCTTCTTCCGCTGACCTCCTCGAGCTCGCGCTCGAGTGTCCACCTGCAACACCGATTCCAGGGCTCCCGTCGTCCTTGCTGAACGTGAAGTGGTACTGGACGCGATCGTTGCGCGTCCGGTGCACGGACACGGCAAGTTGCCGAAGTTCTCCGAGGACTTCGACGGGCGGGGCGACGAAGACCCGTTCGATGACGTCTTCCCGGTCACCCGGTTCGCGATAAGCAATCTCTCACTGTTCGATGATGGACCGGATCGCCGGTGTCGCGCGTAGTAGAATGTCGCCCTTTCTGCCCAAGGCCGGCTTCTTCAATCCACATCGGTCGCAGCCGATCTCGAGACCACCGACCGCGTGTGCACCACGCGCGGGGGCGCGGCGAAGTGTGGGGAGGCGAGGCGGCGCCATTCCTGGAAATCTTCGGAGTTGCGGAAAGTCTCCATGTGATCCTCGACGCGCTGCCACTGCACGATCAGCCGGTAGCGTTGCGGCTCCTCGACCGTCTGGTGGAGTTCGACCCCCAGACATCCTTGCGCCCGCAGAAAGACCGGGACCGCCTCTGCGACGGCTGCCTCGAAGGCTGCATTGGAACCAGGCTTCACATTGATCTCGGCGATTTCCAGAAACATCCTCGTCTCCTCATTCAGCCGTTCGAGCGGCGTGTTCGTCGTCGATCGAACGCGTATCGCCGGTTTCGATGATCGTCCGCGTCGCGTCGACGGAAGCGTAGATCCAGAGGATCTTCATGGGCTTCGTCTCCGACTTGTTGATGAATCGGTGGGGAAGGTTTGCCGGAATGAAGGTCGTGTCCTGCGGCTTCAGCTCATGGCGTTCGCCGCCCATCTCGGCAATCGCATGACCTTCGAGAAGCATGACGCTCTCCTCGCAATTGTGGCTGTGCAACGGGATCGCGGCGCCCGGTGCGAAGATCGTGATGCCGTTGATGAAACTGGTCGTTCCCGATGCCCGGTTGACAAGCGGTATCGTTTTCGCGCCGCCTCCGCGTTCGCGGGCAGGGATCTCGTCGGGGCGAAAGATGCCGGGTCCGGAATTGCTCACCATGATACCTCTTTTCTGTCCTGTTCCGGGGTGGAGCGACCCTCGTCCTTGGGCCGATCGGTCATTGCGAAACCGTCTCGATGCAGTCCGGTCATTCGCTCCCCGGCACGACGCCCGTCCGCGCCGGCAGCAGGAACGAGAAGTCGCAGCCTTCGTCGGCCTGGAGAACCGTATCGAGGAAAAGCTTCTTGTAGCCGCGATCGGAGCCTTGATGGTCCGGGGCGACGAAGCTCTTGCGCCGCTCTTCCAGTTCCTCGTTCGAAACATCGAGATGCAGGCGGCGTCCCGGCACGTCGAGCTCGATGATGTCGCCGGTCCTGACGAGCGCGAGCGGGCCACCATCGGCCGATTCCGGCGTGACGTGAAGGACGATCGTCCCTGAAGCGGTTCCGCTCATCCGCGCGTCCGAGATGCGGACCATGTCCTTCACACCGGCTGCGCCGAGCTTCTTCGGAATCGGCATGTAGCCGGCCTCCGGCATGCCGGGCGCACCCTTCGGTCCGGCGTTCTGAAGAACGAGAATATCCTCGGCTCTCACGTCGAGATCGGGGTCGTCGACCCGAGCGGCCATGTCCGCAATCGAACTGAAGACGATCGCACGTCCGCGATGGGTGAGAAGGTTCGCGGTCGCGGCCGATTGCTTCACGATCGCGCCGCCGGGGGCCAGATTGCCGCGCACAACGGCGATGCCGCCTTCGGGATAGATCGGCTTGGCGAGTGGCGCGACGATCTCCTGCCGCCAGCCCGCGGGACCCGCCTCGATCTCCTGACCGAGCGTGCGCCCGGTCACCGTCATGCAATCGAGATGCAGATGCCCGGTCAGCTCGCGCAGGATCGTCAGCAGGCCGCCCGCCGCGTGAAGGTCCTCCATGTAGTTGCTGCCGGACGGCTTCAGGTCGACGAGCACCGGCACCCGGCGCCCGATGGCATCGAAGGCGTCTAGGTCGAGCTTCAGGCCGGCCCGGCCGGCGATGGCGGCGAGATGGACGATGGCGTTGGTCGAGCCGCCGGTCGCAAGGAGAACCACGAGAGCGTTCTCGATCGAATCGCGTGTGACGATCTCGGAGGGCTTTCGCCCTTCGGCAGCGAGGCGCACGGCGAGCCCGCCGGTTGTCTCGGCGACGCGCCTGCGATCGGCCGAGACCGCCGGCGGCGTCGCACCGCCGGGCGCCATCATCCCCATCGCCTCGGTGACGAGGGCCATTGTCGAAGCGGTGCCCATCACGCCGCATGTGCCTGCGCCCGGGACGAGCCGGTCGTTGACCTCCGCGATCTCGGCCTCGTCGATCTCGCCGGCCCTGTGGCGTCCCCAGAACCTGCGGCAGTCCGTGCAGGCGCCGACCCGCTCCGAGCGATGGCGCCCGGTGAGCATCGGCCCGGTGACGAGCTGGATCGCCGGAATATCGGCGCTGATCGCGCCCATCAGCTGGGCGGGTACGGTCTTGTCGCATCCCCCGATCATGACCACCGCATCCATCGGCTGGGCGCGGATCATCTCCTCGGTATCGATCGCCATCAGGTTCCGAAGGAACATCGAGGTCGGGTGGGAGAAAGACTCGTGAACCGAAATGGTCGGAAACGGCACCGGCAGCGCGCCGGCCAGCATCACGCCGCGTTTGACCGCCTCGACGAGATCCGGGACGTTGGCATGGCAGGCGTTGAAACCGCTCGCCGTATCGATGATGCCCACAATCGGCCGATCGAGCGCGTCGTCGGAATAGCCCATGCCCTTGATGAAAGCCTTGCGCAGAAACAGGGAGAACCCGGTATCCCCGTAGCTCGTCAGCCCCTTCTTCAACCCTTGCTCCGCGCGTTCGGCCATTCCGCTTCTCCCTGCAACCACCAAGATCCGTCAAAGCATTCCGTCATCAAAATTGTCAACAATATATTTGACAAAAAAGGAACGATGTTCCTATCATCGTGAGGCGCTGGAGGAGCGCCGGCCAAATTTATGGGAGGTTCATCATGAAACGCGCATTCGCTGCGACCCTCGTTGCGACCACCGTCCTCGTCTCACCGGTCCTTGCACAGGATGCGAAATACGAGGCGGCGAGCGAGATCAACGTCATGCAGGGCTTCAAGGCCGGTGGCGGATCGGACGCGCTCGCCCAGCTCGTTCAGCCCTATCTTGCCCGGGAACTCGGCGTGAATTTCGTCAATCAGTACATTCCCGGCGCCACCGGGGCCATCGCCTGGACGCGCCTTGCAAAGCAGGCGCCCGCCGATGGCTCCACCATCAGCATCACCAACACGCCGATGCTGCAGACAAACTACATCATGAACCCGTCGATCACCTACACGATCGACGAGATCACCCCGATCGCCAATGTAGTCACCGATCCGGGGATCGCGGTCGTCGCAGCGGACTCGCCCTTCCAGAGCTTCGAGGATTTCGTCAACGCGGCCAAGGAGAAGCCTTCCACGGTAACGGTCGGAAATTCGGGCGTTGGCGGCGACGACTACTTCACCTCGCTCCAGTTCGAGCGCCAGGCCGGGGTCCAGCTGCAGAAGGTGCCGTTCCAGGGGGATGGCCCGTCATGGACCGCCGCCATGGGCGGCAAGATCGATGCGAGCTTCACCAATGTCGGCGTGACCTATCCGCAGATCAAGGAAGGCAATCTGCGGGCGCTCGCCGTGTTCGCCGAGGAGCGTCTGCCCGAACTGCCCGATGTGCCGACCGCCAAGGAACTCGGCTACGACCTCGTCGCCGGGTCCTCGCGCGGCTACAGCGGTCCCGGCGGGCTGCCGGACGAAGCGCGCCAGCAGCTCATCGAAGGCTTCCAGCGGGTCATGGAAAATCCCGACTTCCAGGCCGCCGCCAAGGCCCAGGCCCTGAACCTCGATTTCGTCTTCGGCGAGGACTACCGCGCCATGCTGAAAGAGCAGGAAGGCGAGTTCAAGGAACTCTGGAGCGAGTTGCAGTCCGAAGGACAGGCGCAGGCTCAATAACATCCGAGGCCTGACGCGGCGCGCGAACGCGCGCCGCCGTCTTCTCACGGAGAGGCTTTCCCTTGATCGGTCAAATCTGCGTCGCGCTCGCGGCGATTGCGCTCGCCGGCTTCTTCTGGACGGAGGCGTCCACCTATCCGGAAACGGCAGCGCAACTGCCCCAGCTTCTGGCGGTCGTCGTCGCGCTTCTCGCCATTGCGGCGATCGTCCAAGCGAGCGTCGCACGGCTGCGCCTTCGCGGGGACGTCGCGGCCGCGGAGCCATCGCCCGAATGGCGCGATCTTGCTGTTGCGGCCGGGTTCCTGGGTCTCATCGTTCTTTACGGTTGGAGCATCACGCGCATCGGCTATCTCGTCGCGACGCCGCTCTTCCTGCTGATCCCGCTGATCGTGCTGAGACCCGTCGGGCTCGTCGCCACTCTCGCCACGATCGTTTCGGTGACGGCCGTCATCTTCGGCGTCTTCGTCTGGTTCCTGAACCTGTCGATCCCCCTCTATCCGGCTTTCTGAGGACGTAGAGACATGGAATCCTTCTTCTGGGTCGGTCTGACGAACGTCCTCGATCCGATGAACCTCACCGCGATCGCGATCGGGACGATCATCGGAATGTTCGTCGGCGCGATGCCGGGGCTCTCGGCCACCATGGCCATCGCGCTCCTGCTGCCGCTGACCTATTCGTTCAAGCCGGAAACGGGCCTTGCCCTTCTCGCATCGCTCTATCTCGCCGCGATGTATGGCGGATCGATCGCGGCCATTCTCCTGCGCACTCCCGGAACGCCTGCCGCGGCCGCGACCGTGATGGACGGATATCCGATGGCGCAGAAGGGCAAGGCCGGTCAGGCGCTCGGCCTCTCGCTGACCGCCTCTCTCATCGGCGGCCTTCTGTCCTCCGTCATTCTTCTCACCGTCGCGCCTCTCCTCGGCCGCGTCGTCCTCAATTTCGGCCCGGTGGAGATCTTCGCCGTGGCCGTGCTCGGCATCACGATCATCGGCTCGCTTTCGCAAGGCTCGACGATCCTCGGTCTCCTGTCCGGTGCCATCGGCTTGCTGCTCGCAACCATCGGCATGGACCCGACGACGGGAACGCCCCGTTTCGCCTTCGACAACCTCGAACTCTTCGGCGGGATCGACTTCACAGTCGCGCTGATCGGCCTGTTCTCGATTCCCCAGGCGGTTCGTCTCGTCATGAAAGGCAACGGCAAACGGGATAAGGGCACGGTCTCGCGCATCGCCGACCGGATGCTTCCGACGGGACGCGAATTCGTCAAGCTGCTTCCCAACAGCATCCGGTCCGGTTTCATCGGCGTCTTCGTCGGCCTCATTCCCGGCACGGGCGGCGATACCGCCTCTTGGTTCGCCTATAACGAGGCGAAGCGGTTCTCGCGTCGCAAGGCCGAGTTCGGTACCGGCTATCCCGCCGGCATCGTCGCCCCGGAAGCTGCGAACAACGCGGTCGTCGGCGGCGCGCTGATCCCGACCATCGCGCTCGGCATTCCCGGTTCGTCCTCGACCGCGGTCCTTCTCGGGGGGCTCATGGTGCATGGTATCCTTCCGGGTCCAACGCTGATGTCGGACTATGGCGACGTCACCTACACGCTTCTTTGGGCTGTCCTCTTCGCGAATGTCGCGCTGTTCCTCGTCGGCATTCTCTTCACCCGCGCCTGCGTCGCCGTGACGAAGATCCCCAATCGTGTCGTCGGCCCGGTCATCGTCGTCCTGTCCGTCATCGGCGCCTATGCGATCAACAATTCGGTGTTCGACATCGGCCTGATGATCGCCTTCGGCATCCTGGGTCTCGTCTTCGATACCTTCCGCATTCCGACACCGCCGCTGGTGATCGGGCTGATCCTCGGTCCGATCCTCGACACCACGCTGCAGCAGTCTTTGCTCATCGGCGGTGGGAACTGGATGGTCTTCCTCCAGAACCCGATCTCGGCGACGCTGCTCGCGTTCGCGCTCCTCTCCATCCTCCAGGCAACCCCGCTGTTTGGCTCGATCGTCAAGGCGTTCCGGAAGAAGCCGCCGAAGGGCGCGGAACCGGCAGGCGGCGACATGGCCGGGAGCCGCGACTGAGAGTGAGCGCGGGGGAGCGACCGGATGCGACTTTTCGTGTATCGGGCCCCCGGCGTTACAAATTGTCAGAGACCCTCGGTTGTCCTAGACGGGTGTTGAGCGAGGGAAGCCGATGTCCGAACTTCAGCAAAAGTCCGAAGAGAGCACGATCCGCCCCGGCGAGAAGCGCCAGAAGAGCGAGGATCTGATCGACAGGATCGTCACTCGCCTGGAGGAGGACATCGTCTTCGGGCGCCTTCATCCGCGCGAGCGGCTGGTGGAGGAAGACATCGCGCTCCGCTTCGATGCCAAGCGCCATGTGGTGCGTCAGGCTCTCGTCAAACTCGAGAGTCTCGGCCTCGTCGACCGCCATCCCAATCGCGGAGCGGTCGTGCGCCTCTACACCGCCAAGCAGGTGGAGGACATTAACGCGGTTCGCGAACTGCTGGAGTCCCGCGCGGCGTCGCTCGTGCCTCTTCCGCTGCCGCCGAAGGCGCTGGCACTGCTCGACACGCTTCAGAAGCGCCACCATGAAGCGGTGCTGGCCGGAGACGGCTACACCGTCTTCCGCGCCAATATCGATTTTCACCAGACCCTGTTCAGCTTTTGCGGCAACGATGCCCTGATCGAGGCGATCAATACCTTCGCGCAGAAGTCGCATGCCTATCGGCATATCTTCGTGAACGACCGATCCTATCTCTTGTGGGCGGCCGAGGACCATGCCCGTATCGTGGCCGCCGCTAAGGCCGGTGACCGCGAGGCGTTCGTCGAGCATTGCCGGAACCATCTCGCGCCCGCCAAGAATTTCTACGTCGAGACCTATCGCTCGCGCTTCGCCGAGCCGCATGAGAACGACAACGGCACGAACTGACGCAGCCTTCTTCCCATCTGAACGGCTAGCAGTCGTGGGCTTCGTGGGCTGAGACTAAGCCCTGCCGTCCAGCGCATGGTGCCGGACGGCGTCCTCGTCGAAAGTTGGCAACGAAAATCGAGAAGAAGACCGAATGCGCGAAGCACGGTCGAAACGCGCCGTCGGGTCGGCCGGAACGGTGCATCAGGTGCTCTGTTCGGCCGCGACGCTCGTGAGGACGCTGACGAGGTGGTTGCGCGGCGAATTGCGAAGATGGAGAAACCCGATCCTGCGAACGGGAGCCGGATGGGGAAGGGGCAGGCGCTGCACGCCCTCAGCCCAGGGCCCCGCGAAATCCGGGACCAGGGAAACACCGAGACCGCGCGAGACCATCATGACGATTGCGTCGAGAGCGTCCAGCTCGAAACGCTCCTTCGGCGCGATATCGAAGGCTTCGAGGAAGGATGTTGCGAGACGCCCGCCCCATTGGCGGCGATCGTAGCGAATGAACGGCGTCGTCTCGAGTATCGCGACGACGTCCGTTCGCCGTTCTCCGATCGGGGCGACGAGGACCAGCGGTTCCTGTCGCCATGACACGAAGTCCACGGATTTCGGCATCTCGAAGGTCGGCTGCACGATGGCGGCGACATCGAGCGCACCGGACACGACACGATCGTAGAGCCCGGCGGAGGTTCCCGGCTCGAGGTAGATGTCGAGCTTGGCGTGACGCTCCGAAAGACGTTCGAGCACCTGCGGGAAGAGGCCCGTGAGGGTCGTCGAGATGGCCCCGATCCGCAGTTCGCCTGCGATGTCGCCGCCGCGGGCCGCAGTGCGCAGATCCCGAACCTGCCGCAGAACAGCCTCCGAGTGCGCAAGCACGGCATGGCCGGCTTCTGTCGGGCGCACGGTGCGACCGGATCGCGCGACAAGCTGAACTCCGATGTCCTTTTCCAGGACGCGAAGCCGTTGGGAGACGGCGTTCGGCGTGATCTCCAACGCATCCGCAGCACCGACGAACGATCCCTTCGCGGCGACGGCAATCAGGGTCTCGAGCAGGCGGCTGTCCATGAAAGCGAAACCTCTCTTCGTTCTCAACGGAGAACAGCAGACTTCCTTTCGCGTTTCAACATGCAAAGGTTCCGGCAGGTGCCACGTGATCGCAGCGAAGGAGATCGTCTTGGATCTTGGACTTGGAAACAGAACCGCGCTGGTTCTCGGAGCCGGCGGGGGCCTCGGAAGCGCCATCGCGGCAACGCTGGCCGGCGAGGGGGCGAAGGTCGCCGTCGCGGATCTCGACCGTGGCGCTGCGGGCCGAACCGTCGACACGATCTCGCAAGGCGGTGGCCGCGCGATCGCGCTGGAATGGGACCTTGCCAACCTCGATCTGATCGACCGGAACGTCTCGACGATCGAGACCGAACTCGGCGGCGTCGATATCCTCGTTTCGATCACCGGCGGTCCGCCCCCCGGCGGCGTCCTTGGCCAGTCGCCCGATCTCTGGCGCAAGCATTTCGAGGCGATGGTCCTCTCCGTCTTCGCCATCACCGATCGCGTCGTGCCGGGCATGCGGGAACGCGGCTGGGGCCGTATCATCACCTCGACATCGTCGGGTGTCGTCGCGCCGATCCCCAATCTCGGCCTGTCCAATGCGTTGCGATCCACCCTTCTGGGCTGGTCGAAGACGCTCGCCGGCGAGGTCGGCAGGGACGGCGTGACCGCCAACATCGTGCTGCCCGGCCGCATCGCCACGGAGCGCATCACCTATCTCGACCGGAACAAGGCCGAGCGCGAGGGCCGGGCGATCGAGGATGTGGTGGCGCAGAGCACCGGATCGATCGCGCTCGGGCGCTATGGCGACCCGCAGGAATATGCCGACGTCGTCGCATTCCTCGCCTCCGAACGCGCCGCCTACGTCACCGGCAGCGTCGTGCGGATCGACGGCGGCTACATCCCCAGCATCTAGAAAGGTTTACCGAATGTCCTTGTCCAAGGAAGCCATCGAAATCCTTCAAAGCGTCTCGACCGCGACGGTCACGACGATCCTTCTCAAGAAGGGTCTGCGCAATGTGTGGGTCCGTGGGGCCATGCCCCTGTCGCCGGGGCAGGCGCGCATCGTCGGGCCGGCCTTTACGTTGAGATTCGTGCCATCGCGTGAAGATCTCGCGACGCCGGCCTCATGGGGGTCGCCGATCTCGACGCGCGCGGCCATCGAGGCAATGCCCGAGGGATGTGTCGTCGTCGCCGATGCCATGGGCGTGACGGATGCCGGCATCTTCGGCGACATTCTCTGCGCGCGCATGGCGAAGCGGAACGTCGCGGGACTGGTGACGGATGGCGTCCTGCGCGACGTCGTCGGCGTCAAGAACTCCGGCCTGCCGGTCTGGAGCCGGGGCTTTGCCGCTCCGCCCTCGGTCGCGGCGCTGACATTCGTCGGCTGGCAGGAGACGATCGGCTGCGGCCATGTCGCGATCGTTCCGGACGATGTGATGGTCGTCGACGACGACGGCGCGGTCGTCATCCCGCAGGCATTGGTCGACGACGTGCTGAAGGAAGGTCCCGAGCAGGAGCGCATGGAGGCCTGGATCGTCGGTGAGGTGGAGGCGGGCCGGTCGCTCCCCGGTCTCTATCCGATGAACGCCGAGACCCGCGCCCGCTACGACGAACAGAAATAAGGACAGGACGATGCTTTCGACCGACACGAAGGGCGTTTTCGCGATCGCTCCGACACCGTTTCTGCCCGATGGCAGCCTCGACGAGGCCTCCGTCGACCAGATGACGGAGTTCTACTGGAAGGCCGGCGCCGACGGCCTGACCATTCTCGGCATCATGGGCGAAGCCCAGAAGCTGGAACCCGAAGAGTCGATGCAGATCGTCCGGCAGGTGATCGCGAAGGCGGACGGGCGGCCGATCGTCGTCGGTGTCTCGGCCCCCGGCTTTGCCGCGATGAAGCGGCTCGCGAACGAGGCGATGGAAGCCGGTGCTGCCGCCGTCATGATCGCTCCGCCCTCCGCCCTGCGGACCGACGATCAGATCGTCGGCTATTATGCGCAGGCGATCGCGCAGATCGGTCGCGACATCCCGTTCGTGCTTCAGGACCACCCGCAGGCGACAGGCGTTCAGATAACGCCGATGGTGATCCGGCGCATCGTCGACGACAACCCGTCCTGCGTCATGCTCAAGCACGAGGACTGGCCCGGGCTCGATAAGGTCTCCCAGTTGCGAGACTGGGAAGACAGCGGCGATCTGCGACACATCTCGATCCTGTGCGGAAACGGTGCGCTGTTTCTCGAACTCGAGATGCAGCGCGGAGCGGACGGCGCCATGACCGGATACGCTTTTCCCGAGATGCTGCGCGACGTGGTCGATCGGAGCCTTGCCGGTGATCTCGACGGTGCCCAGGACATTTTCGACACGCATCTGCCGCTGCTGCGTTACGAGCAGCAGCCGGTCATCGGTCTCTCGGTCCGCAAATACATTCTGAAGAAGCGTGGCGCCATCGCGCACGACACGCTGCGCACGCCCGGACCGAAGCTGACCGATCGCACCAGGGCGGATGTGGACCGTCTTTTGATGCGCCTTGCGAAATTCGATCCGCGTGCTGCGATCTGATCGAATTCGCGAAGCCTGGGGCATCGCAGCCCCAAGGCGGCGGCCGACGCTTGGACGAACGCTCGGCTGCCCGAGCGACCCGCTCGCGATCCGAGGCCTCGTCGCATCGAGAAGCGAGCGGCGAGGCGACGTCTTCTCCGCTCTCTCATCATTCATTTCCCGACCCTTCGATCGTCCGACATGCCGGACGGCGTCGAGGGCTTCAGATCGTCGAGTCCCGTGATGTTGACGAAATTGTTGACAATAATGTAAGCAAGAGGGAGCGGAAACAACGGAGGTTGAACTGTGGCGAATGCGATCGAACGGACAGCCGGCGACGTCGGGGCTCGGTCGGCGACCGTCACGGGTCACGAGCGCAGCGGCAGCGTCGGCGGGCGTCCCGGCGATCACGCGTTGTTCGGCGTGTCCGAGCCGGCGACCGATCAGGCCCGGACGACATCCCGCATCGATCCCGGCGCCGCGATCGGTCAGCGCCCGAGGCCGACGCCGCGCAAGTTCCGGGACCTTCTCGCGATCGAGGACTTCGACCGTCACGCGAGGCGCCGGCTGCCGCGCATGGTCTACGGCTATGTGGCGGGTGCGGTGGAGACGGGCGCGTCCTTCGATACCGCGCGGCTTGCCTTCCAGAACTACCGCTTCAAGCCGAGAACCTTCGTCGACGTGTCCGGGCGCGACCAGTCGGTGGAGCTTTTCGGGCGCAGATGGTCCTCGCCCTTCGGCATCGCTCCCTTGGGTGGCGCGGCTTTCGTGGCCTACCGGGCGGATATCCGCCTTGCCGAAGCCGCCCGGACCGAGAACGTTCCGATGATCCTCAGCGCGTCCTCCCTCATCCGCCTCGAGGACGTGCATGCCGCCAATCCGGATGCATGGTTCCAGGCCTATCTCGCCGGCGATCAGCCGCGTATCGACCGGCTGATCGACCGCGTTGCGGCAGCAGGATTCAAGACGCTCGTCGTCACCGGTGACACGCCGATCCTCGGCAATCGCGAACACAATATTCGCAGCGGCTTTTCGATGCCGATGAAGCTGACCCCGAAGGTCGTCTGGCAGAGCGCCATGGCGCCCGGCTGGTTGCTCGGCACGGTCGGGCGGACCTATTGGCGCCATGGCAGCCCACATTTCGAGAACACGGATGCCGAGCGCGGGCCGCCGATGATGTCGAAGCTGGTGCGCAACACGGCCAAGCGCGACGAACTTCAGTGGAAGCATGTGGAGGCGATCCGGCGCCGCTGGACGGGAAACCTCGTCATCAAGGGCATCGTGACGGCATCCGATGCACGGATCGCCCGCGAGAGCGGGGCCGATGGCGTTATCCTGTCGAACCATGGCGGGCGCCAGCTCGACCACACGATCGCACCGCTCGACAGCCTCGCGGAAGCCGCGTCCGAAAAGGGCGCCATGAAAGTGATGATCGACAGTGGTCTGAGGCGTGGAACCGATGTTCTCAAAGCCGTGGCGCTCGGTGCCGATTTCGTCTTTCTCGGCCGGCCCTTCCTCTATGCGGCGACGGTCGGGGGCGCGGACGGCGTCGGTCATGCGATCGGCATCCTGCGCACCGAGATCGATCGCGATCTCGCGCTCCTCGGCGTCAGACGGCCCGGCGATCTCGATCAGGGTTTCGTCGTGCGAACCGACGGTCGCCCGCTCTGATCCCCCAACTCGCGGCCCGTGAAGCGCTGACGGGTGGCACCTGAAACAACGAGGATCGACCATGACCCTGAACCTGATGAGCACGCTCGCCGTGGAGGTCGCGCTGAAACGGAATCTTCTTCCGTCCTTCATCGAGACGACGGGCATCGCCCTAGACGTCAGCTGGAACCCGACCAAGGTGATCATGCAGCGCATCGCGGACGGCCGGCGAGCCGATGCGCTCGTGCTGATCGACAAATCCATGGCCGAACTCGTTGAGAAGGGCATCGTCGTCGCGGACAGCGTTCGTCCCATCGCGACCGCGAAGATCGGTATCGCCATGGCGAGAGGTGCGGACCGTCCTGCGATCGAAAGCGTCGACGAGTTCAAGGGCGCGCTCCTGAAGGCTCGATCCGTCGCCTATTCGCGTGCGGGTGCCAGCGGCATCTATTTCGCCGATCTGATCGAACGGCTCGGGATCGCCGATGCGGTCAACGAGAAGGCGACCGTCATCCCGGAGGGTTTCACCGCCCGGCAGATCGTCGAGGGAAAGGCTGACCTCGCGATCCAGCAGATCAGCGAACTGATGTCGGTCGAGGATGTCGATATCCTCGGCCCGCTGCCGGCCGATGTCCAGTCCGGCACCGACTTCTCCGTGGCGATCTTCGCCGATGCCGAACATGCGAGGGAGGCGGCACGCCTCGTTCAGCACCTGACCTCGCCCGAGGCGGCTCGAGCCTACGAGGCCAGCGGCCTGACCTCCCGTCTTTCCAATGCACCAGCAAACTGAGGATATCTCCATGTCCGCCCGTCCTCGTATCGTCCTCCTTCATGCAACGCCGGTCGCCATGGAGCCGGTCGGCATCGCGATGGCCGAATTCTGGCCGCAGGCCGAGGCCGTGAACCTGCTCGACGACGGCCTGACGCTCGATCGGGCCAAAGAGGGCCCGACGATCTCGCAGGAACTGACGGATCGCTTCGTCGATTTCGGTCGCTATGCCCGCCGGATCGGAGCCGACGGGGTTCTCGTCACCTGTTCCGCCTTCGGGCCCGCGATCGACCGGATGAGCGAGGTCCTGCCGATCCCGGTGGTTCGTCCGAACGAGGCGATGTTTCGGGAAGCGATCGAGGCGGGCGAGCGCATCGGCATGATCGCGACCTTCGGCCCGTCGGTCTCCACGATGACCGACGAATTTCTGAATTTCAGAGCCGAAACCGGGTCTTCCGCCGAACTCGAAACCATCGTCGTTGCCGATGCGATCGATCTCCTGCGCAAGGGGGACGTCGAGAGCCACAACCGACTGGTCGCCGAACGCGCGCCGGAATTTGCGGGTCGCGATGCGATCATGCTCGCGCATTTCTCGACCTCGCGCGCCGCTGAGGCCGTTCGCGCCGTGGTCGACGTGCCGGTCTTTACCGCGCCGGAAGCCGCCGTCTCGCGGATGAAGCAACTTGTCGAAGCGAACTGAGACGGGATGTCGATCGGCGTCGTCGCGGAAGGCTCCGTCGGAACCTGTCGTCAAATGGGCCGTCGATCACAGGCTTGCCGGGGGAGGGCGACCTGCGCGGCCCGCAAGGCGTGAAGGAATGTTCGGACCGGACATGTTCGCCTGAGACGGCGCTCTGCCTCTAACCGATGACACGAGACGAGCGCTGGGAGGCGCCGATGACCGAATCTTTCGCCTACAGCGCCCATATCGGCTATCTCTTCACGGAACTGCCGTTCGAGAAGCGGATCCGAGCCGCGCGCGATGCCGGCTTTTCCGCCGTCGAATTTCCGGCACCTTACGGAACACCGGCCCCGGACATGGCGAGGCTTCTCGCCGATGCCGAACTCCCCTACGTGCAGTTCGGCCTGCGCTCGGGTGATGCGTCGAAGGGCGAAAAGGGGATCGGTCTATTCCCCGACAGGCGGGCGGAATTCCGCGCCAATCTCGCCGAAGCTCTCGATTATGCCGAGACGATCGGCGTAAAAATGCTGCACGCAATGGCTGGCGTCCTGCCCGAGGGTCGGCGCCGTCCCGAACATCGTGCCTGTTACATCGAAAACCTCGCGCTGGCGGCCGAAGAAGCGGAAAAGCGGGGGATCCGCATCATCGTCGAAGCAATGAGCCCCGCAGCCGTTCCCGATTATTATCTCCCGACGCTCGCCGCTGCGCGCGAAGCGATCGACGAGGCCGGTCACCGAAATCTCGGCCTTCTCCTCGACGTCTTCCATACGGTCTCGGTCGGTGACGATCCTGTCGCCCTGATCAACGCCGAACACGGGCGAATCGCGCATGTCCATATTGCCGATGTGCCGGGTCGTCATGAACCGGGGAGCGGGTCCATCGATTTTGCGTCCGTTAAGGCAGCGCTTCGGAAGAACGGCTATCGCAGTTTCATCGGTTGCGAATACGTGCCCGAGCACACGACATCCGAAGGGCTTGGCTGGATGAGTGGAACTTCAGCCTGATTGCCGATGGTCGAGGACCGAACCGGCGTTCCTTCTTCGATGACTTCGCTGATGGGCGAGTGGATCGCCCAACGCCAACGCGTTGAACTCGGCGCCATCGCGAAATATGAACCGGGTTCGCTTCGAGGGACTCCCATGCAGTTCCGTCACCTCACGAAGGAACATCCATTTGGTTGAGCGACTGATCGTCGACTATCGTCTTCGCACGCAGGACGACCCGCGCAAGGTGGCCGAGACGGTCGCCGGAGAACAGTCTTCCGGAACCTTCATCGCGACCCCCGGTGAGGATCTGGCGCTGAAGGAGCGCGCCTCGGCGACCGTCGAGAGACTGGAGGAAGTCGAGGACGACGCGACCCCGGTGCTTCCCGGTTCGTCCGGCGCTGATAGAGCGCGCTCGTTCCGCCTGCGGCTCTCCTGGCCGATGTCCAATCTCGGACCCTCGATCCCCAATCTTCTTGCCACGGTCGCCGGCAATCTGTTCGAACTCAAGGGAGTGGCGGGTCTCAAGATCGAGGACATCCATCTGCCCGGGAGCTTCAAGGCGGCCTATCCGGGCCCCGGCTTCGGCATCGAGGGAACGCGGCGCCTGGCGGGTGTCGCCTCCGGTCCCATCGTCGGGACCATCGTCAAGCCGTCGGTCGGCCTCGATCCGGAGGGCACCGCGAGCCTCGTCGATGCGCTCTGCGAAGGCGGGATCGATTTCGTCAAGGATGACGAACTGCAGGCGGACGGCCCGCACTGCCCGTTCGAGGATCGATTGCGTGCCGTGATGGCCGTCATCGACAGGCATTCCGACAGGCTCGGCCGCAAGGTGATGTATGCCGTCAACCTGACCGGGGAGATCGACGAGATGCTCCACCGGCACGACCTCGTCGTCGAGGCCGGCGGAACCTGCGTCATGGTCAGCCTCAATTCCGTGGGGCCGACCGGCTTGACCGCGCTGCGGCGTCATTCGTCCTTGCCGATCCACGCCCATCGCAACGGCTGGGGCTATCTCGGCCGTTCACCCGACAATGGCTGGTCCTACAGGGCATGGCACAAGATCTGGCGGCTGGCCGGGGCCGACCACATGCATGTGAACGGGATCGCCAACAAGTTCTGGGAGCCCGACGAAAGCGTCGTCGTATCGGCGAAAGCCTGCCTCGAGCCGCTGTTTGCCGACCGGCCGGACCGCGTCATGCCGGTGTTTTCCTCGGGGCAGACCGTCATGACCGCTCATCCGACCTTCGAGCGTCTGGGTGCGGACGACCTCATCTTTACCGCAGGCGGGGGCATCGTCGCCCATCCGCAGGGCGTGGCTGCCGGGGTTCGGTCCCTGCGCGATGCGTGGGACGCCGCGGTCGCCGGAATTCCCCTCGGCGAGGCCGCACGCAACAGCGCGGCGCTCGCCAAAGCCATCGAAACCTACGGCTGACCGGCGCGTCCGCCTATCCCGATCGTCAGTCCGGCCACTCCACGTCGAAGGTCGTCACGATCTTCTGCACGTCACTGTCGGTGAGCTGTCGTGGCTGCAGCCCCCGCGTCAGCATTGCGAGTTTCGCGCCGGCTTCCAGTTCCTCGATGGCGTTGACGGCGGCGCGCAGGTCCTTGCCCGAAACCACGGGGCCGTGATTGGCGAGCATGACCGCCGAGCGCTTGCCGGCCAGGCCACGGATCGCATCGCCGATCGCGGGATCCCCCGGCACGAAGAACGGGAGGAGCTTCACCCTGCCGAGAAGCATGATCGGATAGGGTGTCAGCGGCGGAAGAAAATCGTCCTCGTCCGTATCCGGCATCATCGAGAGGGCGACCGAATGGCAGGAATGGAGATGGACGATGGCGCCGGACCCGTGCCGCGTCTCGTAGAAGGCGCGGTGGAGCGGCAGTTCCTTGGTCGGTTTGTCGCCGCAAATCTGGTTGCCGCTCGCGTCGAATGTCGTGAGTCTGGCGGGATCGAGATCGAGAAACGAAGAGCCCGTCGGGGTGACGATCAGCCCGCCGTCTTCCGTGCGCGCCGAGATGTTGCCGGTCGATCCGTGCGTCAGTCCCCTCGCATGCAGGGAATGGGCGAAGGTGCAGATCGACTCGCGCAGCGAAGCTTCGGGGCTCATGGTCTGGTTTCGTCCTCCTTGTCTCGAAAAATCTCGGACCGGGTCTCGTGCCGACGCATCGGAGATCCGCAATCCCGGTCCACGTTTTGCCCGATGCTCTGCTCTGCGCGGCCAATGATCTGGCCGAAGAGCCGGACACCCCTCAGTGCAGCGGCTCGGACGGGTCGTTCGGCTCGCGCGGCGGATAGATGCTGGCGAGTTGCAGAAGGTGTTCGGACATTTCACGGCCGGCCGCCGCCGTGTCGCGCGCCTTGATCGCGGCGAAGATCTTTTCGTGGGCCTCGAAGGCGCGCTGGGTCTGCCCGGGAACCTTGAGACTGGTCGACCTGACTTCTTCCAGCCATTCGGCCGCTGCCTGATAGAAGCTGACGAGGATCGGATTTCCGGTGATGTCGGCGATCACGCGATGGAACTCGATATCGGTCCTGCCGAACTCGGCCACATCGCCCCGTGCCGCGCTGTTGCGCTCGAGAACGTCCTGAAGCCTCAAGATCGCCGTCTCGTCGGCGAGCTTTGCGGCCTTGCGGGCCGTGCCGACCTCGACGATCTCGCGCACGTCCATGAAGGCATCGAGGCCTTTCGGATCGACGAGATAGAGCCTTGCCATATCGGAGAGGCGATCGAGAACGAAGCCGGGCTTGGGGCCTGCGACCCGCGCACGCATGCCCTGGCGCGTGAGGATCAGCCCCCGGCTTTCCAGCGCGGCGACACCCTCGCGCACCGTCAGCCGCGAAATTCCGAATTCTTCCATCAGCTCGCGTTCGGACGGAAGCTCGTCTCCGATCACATAGACGCCTTCGCGGATGTCGTGGGAGATCAGCTCGACCATCTCTTCGTGCATTCGCCGCCGTTTGATCGGGCGTCGCGGACGGCGGGTTATCTCAGACATCGACACTCCAGTGGCTGTTTCGAACCGGGAAGCGCAGTCTTGCCATGGGACGGACTTTCACCGCAAGAAGAGACTTGCCAGCTTATCAGACATCTGACAAGTTGGCTTCAACGTCGCGCCGGAGGAGGCGTGACTGTCCATGGGAGGACCCAATATGAAGAATCGCAGCAGGATCGCCGCCCTCGCTCTGACCGCGTCGGTCATCGCCTTTCCCGCCACCGCCGAGGACATCGCGATCGCGCTCCACGTCGAGCCGACCCACGAGATGTTCCAGGTCGGCGAGCGCCTGAAGCAGCTGATCGAGGAGCGCTCCAATGGCGAGCACACCGTGACGCTGCTCGGAACCGAGGTGGGTGGTGAACGCGACCATCTGGAGGGCGCGAGCTTCGGCGAGTATCAGATCGCCCTCGGCGGCTCGATGCCGATGAGCCTCTATGCCCCGCAATATGCCGCCGCTGACCTTCCCTTCACCTTCGATTCGAGCGAGGAAGCCCGTCAGGTCTACGAGGGTGAGACCGGCGAGGAACTGCGGCAGGCTCTGATCGCTTCCGGCAATCTTCGTCTCGTCGGCCTGTCCGTCCGCAATCCGCGAAACCTGACCTCCAAGCGGCCGGTCAAGACGCCCGAGGATATCCAGGGCGTGCGCATGCGCGTTCCGGAAATCGCGCCATGGGTGCAGATCTGGACCGAGATCGGTGCCCTGCCGTCCCCGATCGCCTGGCCCGAGGTCTATACCTCGCTGCAGACCGGCGTCATCGACATGCAGGAAAACCCGGTCGACTACATCTATGCCGGCAAGCTCTTCGAGGTTCAGGACTACGTCAACAAGACCGAGCACGTGCACTCGTTCTTCCACTGGCTGATGAACGAGGACTTCTACCAGGGTCTTTCGGACGAGGATCGCGAGCTGATCCAGACGGCCATCGACGAGTCGGTCGCTTACGGCAACGAACTCGTCACCGGCAACGAGGCCAAGCTCTACGAAGAGCTTCAGGCCGAGGGCATGGAAATCGTCGAGCCGGATGTGGCCGCCTTCCGTGCGAAGGCCGAGCCGGCGGTGAAGCAGATCGCCGAGGGCTTCGCGCCGAGCGTGCGCGACTACGTGATGTCGCAGTTCGACTAGGACGCGGCGAAAGGGTCCAATTCATGCCGGGCGGTCGCGCCTGACGTCTTGCGACGTCGCGACCGCCCTTCGATCCATCGCGGCGGGGGAGGAAGCGTCGTGGTCAATGAGCGAGAGGGCCGCGAGAGCGGTCCGTCCGGATTTCTGCGCGCCGCCGGAGCGTTCTGGTGGGCGCTCGATGCTCTCGTCATCGCGATGTTCGTCGGCATGCTCGTCGTCATGTTCATCCAGGTCGCATCGCGCTATGCGCTCGGGGTCGGCGTCCCATGGACGGACGAGACGTCCCGCTTCCTTTTCATCGGCGAGATCTTTTTCGGCGCCGCGATCGCCCAGCGCTATGGCGCGCAGATCCGGATCACCGTCCTCCTCGACGTTCTGCCGGACGGTGCGCGCCGCGCGATGGAAATCTTCGCCGATATCCTCATGGCGGTCATCGCGCTTCTGGTCGCCTACGGCGCCGTCGGCATGGCGCAGCGTACGACCGCGGTGACGGCGAGCACGCTGCCGATCTCCTTCTCCTATCTCTATTACGTGCAGGCGACCGGCCTCGTTCTGCTCGTTCTCCTCGTGCTGCGCGACATCGGCGTCCGCATCGCAGGCATTCGCGGCTCGGAGGCCCGGTCATGACGATCTTCCTGGTGCTTTTCGGCGTCCTCCTCATTCTCCTGTTCATCGGCGTCCCCGTCGGTTTCGCCATGATCGGCGCGTCCATCTGCGTCCTCGCCCTCAACCGGGGTTTCGAGATGGTGCCCTATGAGATGGTCGCACAGCGCACGCTCTACGGCGTCAACAGCTTCACTCTTCTCGCGATCCCGGCCTTCTTGCTGATCGGGCGGCTGATGAACGAGTCCGGCATTTCCGAGCGCGTCTTCAACATCGCGCGAACCGCGGTCGGCCACCTTCGCGGCGGCCTCGGCCATGTCAACGTCCTGTCCAGCTTCATCTTTGCCGGCATGTCGGGCTCGGCCGTCGCCGATGCCGGCGGCCTTGGACCGGTGCAGATCAAGGCGATGGAGCGGGACGGCTACGACCGGGGCTTCAGTGCCGCGGTCACGGCGAGCTCGGCGACGATCGGTCCGATCATCCCGCCCTCGATCCCCGCCGTCATCTATGGCGCACTCGCCAATGTCTCGATCGCGGCCGTCTTTCTCGGATCGATCATTCCAGGCATCCTGATGGGTGTGATGATGATGGCGCTCGTCGCCTTCATCTCCCATCGTCGCGGCTATCCGGTCGCCGCACGCGCCTCGATCTCCGATTTCGGACGCGCGTTGGTCGCGGGCTTCCTGCCCGTCCTGACGCCGCTGATCATCATCTGCGGCATCCTCTCCGGCATCTTCACGCCGACGGAGGCGTCGGCGGTGGCCGTCGTCTACTGCGCGCTGATCGCGGCCCTGGTCTACCGCACGCTCACGTTTGCGAGCTTCTGGCGCATCTGCCGGGAGACGGCCGTCGACACCGCGGCGCTCCTCGTCATCATCGCCGGTTCCGCCCTCTATGCCTGGGTGCTCGCCCGCTATCAGGTGACGTCGCAGATCGTCGATTTCCTCTCGGCCAATATCGAGAGCGTCGTCGTCATCCTCATCGTCCTCAACCTGTTCATCCTCCTGATCGGCTGTTTCATAGACTCGGTTCCGGCACTCTTCCTGCTGACGCCGATCGTCGTGCCGCTGATCCAGACCTACGGCATCGACCCGATCCATTTCGGAGTCGTGATGATCCTCAATCTGATGATCGGCCTCATCACCCCGCCGGTCGGAACCGTGCTGTTCACCGTCCAGAAGGTGGCGGACATACGGTTCGGGGTCCTCATCCGTGAAATCCTGCCCTTCTACATTCCCCTCTTCGGCACGCTGATCCTGATCACCTTCATTCCCTGGCTGGTGACATTCGTGCCGAGCGTGCTGCTGCGCTGAGCGCTCTGCGGGGCCAAGTCCAAAGGAAACTCAATGTCCATCGCAATCTTCGGCGGCCTCGGCCATGTCGGATCGTGGGTCGCCCACGAACTCGCGTCGCGGGGCCAGGACGTCGTCATCTTCGATGCCGGTTCCGGTGACTATGCCGCCCTCGGCCTCGATCATCTGGTGGCGGTCTCCGACAGGCTCACCTTCGAGCCGGTCGACGTCCTCGACGTTCACACGCTGTTCGAGCGGGTGAGGGCGCATCAGGGCCGTATCGAGGCGATCGTCTGGGGCGTCGCCGTGATCGCCGGCCCGACCTTCGCGCAGCGCCCGTTCCGCAACATCCAGATCAACACCGTCGGCATGCTGAATGCGCTGGAAGTCGCGCGCATCTTCGAGATCGGGACGCTCCTGAACCTCAGTTCCGGCGCGGTCTATGGCGATCTGCCGGGCGGACAGACCGAGGATCTGCCGGCCAAGGCGACCGATCTCTACGGCGCGACGAAGGTCGCCAACGAGACGCTCGCGCTGCAATACGGCGAGACATACGGCATCGACGTGCGCAATGCGCGCCTCTACTTCGTCTATGGTCCGGGCCGGATGCCCTCGCGGATGCATCCGCTCTACAGGGCGATGTTCGGCGCTCTGGAAGGTCTGAGGGACGTCGCCTCGCCCTCCGGCGGCGACCAGGCTCTCGACTGGACCCATGTGCGCGATACGGCAAGGGGGATCGTGGCCCTGCTCGATGCCCGGGATGTTTCGGGCGAGGCGTTCAACATCTCGTCGGGCGTCGCGATCAACCATCGCGACATCATGCGGGCCGCCGCCCGGATTGCCGGCGGTGACCACGGCATGTCGATCGGACCCGGCTCCTACTTTTCGCGCGGCGCTCCGCTCGATATCTCGAAAGCCAGGACGCGCCTGAATTTCACGCCGCGCTTCACGCAGATCGAGGAGGGCTTGCAGGACTATGCCGAGTGGATCGGCCGCCGGCACCAGGCCAGCCGGTCCCAAGGCGCCTGACCCTTCCAAGACACAACGGCAACCGGACCCGAATCTCATGACCCGATCTCTTCCGAACGGCGTTCTTCTCGCCTTCTACGGTGACGACTTCACCGGTTCGACCGACGCGATGGAAGTGACGGCGCTCGCCGGACTGAAGACCGTGCTCTTCACCGCGACGCCGGACGATGCGGCTCTGGAGCGATTCAAAGACTATCCGGTCGTGGGCATCGCGGGGACCGCCCGCTCCAAGGGCCCGGACTGGATGGAGGCCCATCTGCCAGCCGTCTTCGAGCGTCTGGCGGCGCTCCAGCCCCGGCTCATCCAATACAAGGTCTGCTCGACCTTCGACTCCTCACCCGAGACGGGCTCGATCGGCAAGGCGATCGATATCGGATGCGGGGTGTGCGAGGCGACCTGGGCGCCTTCGATCGTGGGTGCGCCTCACCTTGGTCGCTGGCAGGTGTTCGGCAACCTGTTCGCCGCGACCGGCGGCGAGCATTTCCGCATCGATCGCCATCCGTCGATGTCGCGCCATCCGGTCACCCCGATGACCGAGGGCGACCTCACGCGCCATCTCGCAAAGCAGACCGAGCGAGCCATCGTCTCGATCGACGTGGCGATGATGGCATCCGGTCACGCGGATGCGGCCGCCGACAAGGCATTGTCCGAGGGGTCCGTCGCCTTCATCGATGTCGTCCACGACGCTTCGCAGGAAGAGGCGGGGCGGCTCGTTTGGCAGCGCGCGAACGGCAAGGTCTTCAGCGCCTCGTCGTCAGGCCTGCAATACGCCCTCGTCGCCCACTGGCGCGCGGACGGCATCCTTTCGAGCAGGGCGCCCGCATTTCCGCCCGTCGCGCCGGTGGAGAAGCTTCTCGTCCTGTCGGGCAGCTGCTCGGTGGTGACCGCCCAGCAGATCGAACGAGCGGAAAAGGCGGGGTTCGCTTCGATCCGCCTCGATGTCTTGGCGGCTGCGGATCCCGACCGCGTCGCGGGCGAGATCGAGCGGATCGGCAGGGACGTCCGCGCCGCGTTCGAAGACCATGACGGGGTTCTCGTCTACGCGGCCCGTACGGTCGACGATCCGGCCTTCGCAAATCTGCAGAAGGAATACGGCTCCGACCGGGAGACCTTCACGAAGGCGCAGGACGACATCGGACTGGCCCTCGGGCGTCTTGCGGCGGATCTCGTTCCTCGGCTGGACCTTCGCCGCATCGTCGTCGCCGGCGGGGATACCGCGGGCCGGGTTCTGGAAACGGTCCCGGTCACGGCCCTCGAGGTCGCCCACCCCCTCGGCAAGGGCGCCCCGATCTGCCGGTGCCACGGCAGCAAGCCTGCCTTCGACGGACTGCAGGTGGTTCTGAAGGGTGGCCAACTCGGCGGCCCGGATCTCTTCGTCGAGGCCCTGAGGGGAGCCGAGCCGGCACCGAACCCCCGTCAGTAAGCGATTTTCGCTCCGTTCGTTTCGCCCGCGCGGGCGGCTGCGACGACGTCCTTTGCGCTATGCATGGTCATGGTTCTCTCCGTTGCCCTCACCAGGCCGCACCCTCGAGCGCGTCGAGCGGGATCTTCAGATAGCGCCGGCCGTCATCCTCGGCTTCCGGCAGGCGGCCGCCCCGGATGTTCACCTGGAGCGAATGGAGGATGAGGTTCGGCATCGAGAGTTCCTGGTCGCGGTCCTCGCGGAGCGTGACGAAGTCTTCGAGGGTTGGCGCCTTCACGAGATGGATGTTCGTGCGGCGTTGCTCGTCGACGGTCGATTCCCAGGCCGGCTCGCGCCCACCCGGCTGGTAGTCGTGGCCGGTGAAGACGCGGGTGTCGCCCGGCAGGGCGAGGATGCGCTGGATGCTGTCCCAGAGCGCCGCAGCGCTGCCGCCGGGAAAATCGGCTCGCGCCGTGCCCCCGTCAGGCATGAACAGCGTATCGTGGACGAAGACGGCATCGCCGATGCGGTAGGCGATCGAGGCCAGCGTGTGCCCCGGCGTGAACAGGACCTCGACCTCGAGATTGCCGATCCGGAAACGCTCGCCGTCCGCGAAAAGGCGGCTCCACTGCGAACCGTCGGCGGGGCAGCAGCCCTCGATGTGATAGATGCCCTGCCAGAGCTTCTGGACCCCGCGCACCTTCTCGCCGATCGCCGTCGGGGCTCCGGTGCGGTCGTTGAGGTAGCCCGCCGCCGAGAAGTGGTCGGCATGCGGATGAGTGTCGAGGATCCATTCGAGGCGCAGGCCCTCCCGCTCAATGAAGGCGAGGATCTCGTCGGCCGAGGTCGTGGCGGTCGCTCCCGACTTCGGGTCGAAGTCGAGGACGGGGTCGATGATGGCACAGGCGCGCGTCTCGGGGTCGGCGACGACGTACTGGACGCTGGACGTGCGCTTGTCGAAGAAGCCGGTGACGACGGGTGTGCCGGCGAGGCGGGCAGGTGTCTGGGACGACATGGTGGTTCTCCTGACGGTGGGCGTGGGTTTCGAATTCCGAGGATCAGGCGACTAGAGCGCGGAACCCCTTGGCGAGGATGAAGAGGCCGACCGCGACGACGAGGCCGGCAAAGGCGAGGCCGAGCGCCTGCTTTTGGCTGGCGAGGCGCGCGCCGAGCGCGGACCCTGCGAAGCCCCCGACGAGACCGCCAGCGACGAAGAGGGCGGCGACGGGCCAGTCCACGAGCCCGGAGACGGCGTAGCTTCCTGCGGTCGCCGCGCCGAAGGCGGCGACGCCGACGAGCGAGGTGCCGATGGCGTAGGCGAGCGGCATGCCGGTCGCCAGCACGAGGCCCGGCACGATCAGGAAGCCGCCGCCGATCCCGAAGAAGCCCGAGAACAGGCCGACCGCGAACCCGATGCCGATCAGCATCGGCAGGAGGCGGGTGGCGCTCTCCCTCGTCAGCCTGACGGCGGGATCGCCCGCCATGTCCCGGCGGCGCATCATGGCGAGGCCGACGCCGACCATGACGAGGCCGAAGAGGGCGAGGAGGCGCTCGCCATCGACGGCCTTGGCCGCCGCCGCGCCCGCCAGAGAGCCGGCGACCCCGGCGAGGGCGAAGACGGTGGCGCAGCGCCACTTCACCCGCCCGGCTCTCGCATGGGGAACGAGGTTGCCGAGCGCGCTGGCCGCGACCGCGACCGCGCTCGTTCCGATCGCCACATGCGGCGAGGCGATGCCGACGACGTAGACGAGAAGCGGGACCGCAAGGATCGAGCCGCCCCCGCCGAAGAGACCGAGGACGAGGCCGACGAGGCTTCCCGAGCCTGTCGCGGCGGCGAGCATGGCGGGAGCGGCGGTCATGCGTCCGCCTCCCGGCCCGACGCGACCGACGACGTCGCGGCGTTCCGATCAAGCGTCAGGCGGAAAAGGAGCATGCCGGCGACCATCGCCGCGACGAAGACGAGCGCCGGCGTGAGGTTCAAGCCGATCGCGACGAGCGCGGGACCGGGGCAGAGGCCGACGAGACCCCAGCCAAGGCCGAAGATCGCAGCGCCCGACAGAAGCCGGGCGTCGATGTCGCGACGCGTCGGGATCTCGAAGCGCGGGGCGGCCAGCGGACGCCCCATGTGCCGGGCGAGAGCGAAGGCGGGCGCGGAAACGAGGATTGCGCCGCCCATCACGAAAGCAAGGCTCGGGTCCCAGTTCCCGAACACGTCGAGAAAGCCGAGGACCTTTTCGGGAACGACCATCTGCGAGACGACGAGCCCGATGCCGAAGACGAGACCGGACAGGAGGGCGAGGAGAATGCGGGCCATGGGTCAGGCTCCGAGGATGTGGCGGACGACGAAGACGGTGGCGCCGGCGCTCGCCATGAATGTGAGCGTCGCGGCGATCGAGCGGCCCGATCCGCGGCCGATGCCGCAGACGCCATGGCCGCTGGTGCAGCCCGAGCCGAGGCGCGTGCCGAAGCCGACGAGGACGCCGGCGAATGCTACGAGAGGAAGCGTCGCCTCGACGCGCACGGCCGGCAGGGCATAGCCGGCGAGCGCCAGAACGGGGACGGCGCAAAGCAGCCCGGCGAGAAAGGCGAGGCGCCATCCGGTCTCGGCCTTGGCGGGCTTCAGGGCCCCGTCGAGAATGCCGCTGATGCCGGCGATGCGTCCGTTCGCAAGCAGGAGGATCGCGGCGGAAAGACCGATCAGGAGGCCGCCTGCGAGGGCGGATACGGGGGTGAACTGGTCCATGGTGGAAGCGGCCTCAAAGAACGGTTGCCGGCGAGGCGGCGGCAGTGGCGGGCGCATCCTGCGGCGGGCAGAAAAGCCCCTGAAGCGTCCCGAACAACGCTTCGATCCGGGGATCGGCTATGCGGTACCAGAGCGTCTGGCTCTCGCGCCGATAGGCGACGATGCCCTGCTCGCGCAGCACGGTGAGGTGCTGGGAAAGCGCCGACTGTGACAGGCCGACGGCCTCTGCGAGCGTGCCGACATTCGCCTCGCCCATGTCGAGAAGCCTGCAAAGCAGCATCAGACGCTTCTCGTTGGCGACCGCCTTCAAGATCGTGGCGACCTCGTTCGCCTTGGCTTCGAATTCCTGCATGCCGTCCATGAGCGCCTCCTTGTGTGAGAGAAATCTAATTTAGTATTTGCTAATATTCAAGACTGTCTGTCGGACAGGTCAGCAATTTTTCTTGGGTCGGATCGGCCTCTTCGCCGACGGGAGTCCGAAGCGCCGCCATCCATCGGCTTGCTATGGATGCGGGGGATTTCCGGAGAGCGATGAATGGCTGTCGGCCGTGCCTCCGACGTGCCCGCGATCTTTGTCCCGCCGGATCAGTTTGAGGTGTCGCCGGCGAAGCTGGCGTTAGCACCGCATGAGCTCGGCATGGCTCGCATGCGCCTCGCATCGTGTCCGCCAAACGGTTCGGCACCCCATGCGCCGCCAGGGTGCCCGTCGACATCCTGACAGACACGCGATGCCTCGCGACCTCCGCCGGCCTGGAATTGATACGGACGGCAGGGCGGGCGAACTGCTTCTCGCGCCATGAGCGTCAGCTGCCACCGAAGCCCTGAACACGGCGATCGAGACGATCGTCGATCATCTCTCGAAAAAATGGAGTCTCTTTGCGAAGAGGGCGAGGGACCTCGGTTCGGCCGCCGTCTTCTTTCTCCTCGGCGCCAATGGCCTCGTTGTGACGCTGCGCTGGCTCGACCGCTCCGGAGCGTACCGAACCGTGTCGGCGGGGCGTTCTGACAGGTTCCGAGAAGTTCCAGCCGTTTTCGAGATCCCGTCACTTCAACGAGCCCGCACTCAGCCTCCGCCGATCAGGATGCCGGCAGCCAAAACGAGTGCACCGCCCACCACAACCTGCACGGTGGCCCTGAGAACCGGGGTCTCCATGAAACGATTCTGGATCCAGACAATCGCCCATAGCTCGAGAAACACGACGAAGAACGCCACGAACGTCGCGACCCAGAAGTCCGGAATGAGATAGGGAAGTGCATGTCCCAGTCCTCCGACGGTCGTCATCGATCCGGAAGCGAGGCCCCGCTTGAGCGGGGAGCCGCGACCCGACAACTTGCCGTCGTCATGGGCTGCTTCCGTAAAGCCCATCGAAATCCCGGCGCCGACGGCCGCCGCGAGACCGACCAGCAAGGTCGTCTGCGGATCGCGTGTCGCAAAGGCCGTCGCGAAGATCGGCGCGAGGGTCGAGACCGATCCGTCCATCAAGCCAGCCAGTCCCGGCTGAATATAGGTGAGGATCATCTGGCGCCGCGCCGTCGTCGCCTCCTCCTTGCGAACGTCGTCGGTGACTGTGCTGTCGGCGAGGTCGTGGGCGCGGCTCCGATGCTTGCGCTCGGCCGTCTCCAGATCGACGAGAAGGCGACGCGTTCCGGTATCGCTCGTCCGCTTGGCTGCTTCGCCGTAGAAGCGCGCAGCGTCCTTTTCCATGCGTTCCGCCTCGGCGCGAATGCGCTCGATCGACAGATTGGCGATGAGCCAGACCGGCCGGCGGGACACATAGTCCGCGACATGCTCGCGCCGGATCAGCGGGATCGTCGGGCCGAACCGACGCTCGTGTTCGGCGATCAATGCCCACCGATGGCCTTGTTCCTCCCGCTCCATCTCGCGAAAGATCTCCGCCGAAGCCGGATAGTCGGCCTCCAGCCTCTCGGCATAGCTCCCGTAAATCCGTCCGTCGTCTTCTTCTGCCGAGATCGCCAGAGCGAGGATCTCTCGCTCCGACAGGTCGGAGAACCGGCGACGTCCAGAGAGCGATGACAACATCGGTCAAACCTCCGAATGGGGAGAACGCAGCGACACGCCTGCCCGGAAGGAATCGTTCCCGGCCCATCCGTCGGCGTCCGTCACCGATAATTCGATCGTCATCGGCGAATTTCGAGGGTGTTACCGATACGAAGAGTTCCGGCCACGCGGCCGCGAGCCTCGGCATTAGCATGGCGTTCGCGGCGCGTCAGCGAGGCAGCATGTCGACTCGGAACAGCATCCGAGGATCGCGGCAAGGGGGAGGCAGCGATCAGGTCGTTAATGCCCGATCACTCTGGGAGCGCTTCCGGCGTCACCGCCTCGTGGATGCGAACGCCCGAGCGCAGCGTTTGTACGCGATCGAGGACGTGGACGCGCCTGGCGTCCCCGAAGTCCCGCCGCGGCAGACGGATCTGCGTATTCAACGAGGCGACATCGTGACCTGCTTCGGCGAGGATGGAGGTCAAAGTCTCGATGCAGCTATCCATACCATGGCTGATCTTGCCCCTGGGCGCCAAAGATGCCGACATGTTCCGTTCTCGAGTAGACCCCCACCCGCCGGGAAGGCGGGTGGGCTTATGCGTCTGGCTCCCGAAGAGTCCGTCCAATTTGATCGAAAAAGGCGGACTTCGTGTCGTTCGGGCGATCTATGCGTCGCGTCTCGACGGATAGACCCGCTGTGTCGGAATCACCAAAGTTGTAAAAACGCATCCCTTCAAAACACTGAATAATATAAGGGTTTCAGAACTACGGCAAAACTGAAACCAAAGTTGGGATGTGCACAAAATCAAAGTTGTAAGCGGTGCCGCCTCCCGTGTAGGAAAAAATTCCGAAGAGCAGTTAAAGTATCATGGAATGTTCGTCGATCGTGCGAGGACGCTTTGCCAACCGTTTCTTGAGATCCGCGAGCCTTAAAGAGGCATTCGAATGCCCCTCGCGTTCTCGTTGGCCATGCTGATTGGTCGTCGACCAGTCAACCGGCGTCGTATAACACACCCACGATTTGACGTGCGCTCACCATGAGGGGAATGTCTCGCGATCCAGCGGCCATCTCAGTCGCGACAACCAGAGATCCCCCGAACCCGCCGATTGTCTCGAACTGCCTAAGATGCGATAGCGACCCTGGCAGTCGCGATCCGACGCGTTTGATGATGTTCTTCCCGTCGTCGAGCATCACCGCGACGAACTTCCCCTCGTACCGATCGAGGTCGGCTGAGGAAAGTTCGGCGCCGCCGAGGACTATCTGACCCGGCAACACCAGCGGTACGGCACTCTCCTCCTTAACTCGGTAGGCAATCTGCACGCGTCGGAGCTCGGGCACGTTGTCAACCGGGGCTGCCTCGTTGCGCGCGCCCTCCGGCGGTGGCATATCAGTGAACATCGCGCCAACGATCCGGTGCAGACGAACCTTGCTCTCGTCGAAGGTCATGGTGGCGCGGCTTCGCCGCGGATCCGGCATCTGCGCGGACAGAGACACACCCGTGCCGCCAGACGCCTTCACCATGCGCCGCGCCATCAACTGACCCTTGGTCTTCGCCACGACCAGGTTTTGGTCGCGGCCCGGATAAGGCTCGGCCTCCACGATCACAACCGATCCAGACGGGACAGCAAAGCCGAGTGAATCTCCGCGGACGTAGAACAGAGCCTTTCCGTCGAACCAGCTCCCATCAATCGTTTCGGTGGGGGCGTCTTGCGATCCCTCGGGACCGAAGCTTGCAGAGAAGGCCGCGAGGTCGGGACATACAAACACGGAGAACGTCGGTCGGGGCATAGATGGGAACGAAACAATCGGTCCGGCGCCGCCTTCGAACGCATCCAAGGGCTCGCGCCACCTATGCAGCCGGAACTGCTCGTGTACCTTCTCCACCTCGGTTCTCAGTCGCTGAAAGTCGTCACGCACCGACAAGACGTCAGTGTAGCCGATCGAAACCTTGTCGTGGTGGGACTGGTTGAGGATCCGACGCGGAGTTGCGCCTTCAGCGAGAGCCGGATCCTTCGCGAACCGGCGCACGACGGGATGGGTGAATAGCTCGTCATTTCCCGACGCGACAAGAGAGCGCAGACGGTCCACGAGCGTGGCCAGCGTCGGAGCCCTCGTTGCCCCCGCGTGCGCGGGATGAACCGCATTGTCAAATAGGTCGCCGAGCCTGACCTCAACAAACACCCGCAGATCGGAAGCGTAGTCCTGTGCGTCGCGTGCTGAGTCCGGGTTGGAATCGAAGGCCTGCCGTTTTCGATCGACCTCTTCAATTGCCGGCGAAAGGGCGACGGTGAGCCTGTTCGCGTTCACTGGATGAACTGATAGATGTTGAACGAGATCTTCGCTGCGGCACTCGGCAACCAGTGAGCGGGCGAACTTGCGGTCGTGCGTCGTCACGAGGATCTGCGCGCCGTCTGCGGCGAGCGAGGACAGGCCCCGTGCTAAGCGTTCCTTGTTATCGTTGTCGAGAAGTTCCTGCGGATCGTCGAGGCAGAGGAGCGTCAAGCCGCCGCGCGTCGCCAGAACGTGCTCACGAAAAGCTATAAAGAACCCGAGGATCGCAGCACGAAGCGACGACGCGTTGGAGACGTGTTGGGCGGGCGCAGTGACACCAAGACGTCCCGCCTGCAACGCTAGGATTCCGCTTGCGTCCATCCTCGTGTCCGCAAGTGAGGGCGAGAAGGTCGTTGGGTCCATGAAGAACTTGCGGCGCCAGTAATCCGCACGCTGATGTAGCCGCTCGCGCAAGAGATCGACCTGCGCCTGTGCCAGGCCGCCGAGCGGCACGAGTTCCGCGAGAGCTGTTGCTGTACGTTCGCAGGTTGCGATTCTGCCGCGTTTCGCTTCGTGTCTCTCCTGAATCCTTGCTAGCCGGTCGACAAGACCGATTGCCGAAGTGAGTGGGCCGGCGTTTCGCACCATGTCCCTTAGAGCGGTCAGTCGCTGGCCGATCGCTTTTGATGGGTCGTCCGCGCGCTCAGTTCCATCGCGTATGGCGATACAGGCCGAACGAACGGCGGCCGTGTTGGTCGCAAGCCAGTTCGCGAAGGCCATAGCACGTACGATCGCGTCGACTGTCTTCTGCAACGTCGTTGCGCGGCTCGCCACCGCTTTCGGCAGCAGGCACTGCTTAGGCTCGACGAACTGCGGAAGCGCCTCCAAGCATTCCTCGACTAGGCCTGCGTTGTCTGTCCGCAGCGAGGAAAGGACTCCCCGGAAGCCATCGGTCGCGAACAACTCGTCGACGAAGCCCATGCGGAGGAGTTCTATGGGTGAGGCTGGGAGGGACTTCTTCGCCTCAGATGCAAATGCCTCCGGCAGCCTGTCTGCTAGCGCACCCCGCCAGTATTCACCCCAGTCGGCCACGGCATGGGATAGGAACTCGCGTTCCGCTTTCGCAAGATGCGATCCTACTGCCGCGCCGCTCTCAGGATCGATGACGCCGTCGAGCGACCGGATGCAAACGGGACAGGTGTCACCGGCATGCCCGTGCTCGCGCATCCACGAGGAGACGCGGGCGTAAAGCTGTGCTCTTCGTGCGCGGTCCGGACTCGCTGCCATTTCGTCTATGGCTCTTGCCTGGTCTTCCAGCTTTGAAAGCAGAGCCAGCGTTTCGTTCCGTGCCGCCTCGTTGACCTTAAGGGACGACAGTCGCTTGATGGAGGGGAGGTCCGCGAACCTGGCAACCTGGTCGGCTGCCGGGCCCACATCCTTCTCGAGCCCGTCCCGGTCCGCCTTGCTCTCGGGATCAAATTCATAGCCGAGGACACTGCGGGCGTTCGCGAAGGCAGTCGCCTTTAGTGAACCAAAGAACTCAGCGGCTGCCGTAAGACGATCCCGGGCGTCGGCGTCGGCCGGCTGCGAAATGCCTCCCCATCGCCGCATCGGGGGCGACCCTTCGATAATCCTGTCAAGGTCGCTCGCGGACTCGGCATGGAGCTGGTCGATCTCTCCCAGCTCCTGAGACAGCTCCTTGACCATCCTCCTGCTGATACGGTCTGCGGCCTTCCCCGCATGCTTGGAGAGGTCAACGAGCGATGCGAGGCCGGTGAGGCGCGCGACTGCCTCTCCTAGCTCCGAGGCATTACCGACTGCCAAGTGCGGTATGAGGGCCGGCATCACCGTCGGGATGCGCCAGGCCACAGGGTCGAGGCCAACCGCCTCGAGGTCGGGCTTCACCTCGACGAGCTTACCGCGGGAGTTGCGCGTCTGCGCCCTCAGCAAGGGCGCGAGGACCTCGCCGTCCGCATTTGCAAACGTTACTTCGACCCATGTGTCGGCGGGTAGGGGAGCCCCGTCGGCGGGCAGGGTGTCCGCGGCCCTCGGCATCGGGGTGACCGACGAACACTCGTGTGTAGTGGTCGTCCCGCCGCGGTCGACCTCGCAGGGGTATTCGGCCGTCCCGGGCCCCGGCTGTCGCTGAGAGCGGATCAGGTGTCCTGTTAGGCACCACATGACGGCGTTGGCGATCGATGTCTTGCCTGATCCGTTGATGCCCTCGATCAGCGTGACCCGCTTTTCGGGTTCGAACACGAAGTGGGTCGCGTCGTCGGAGCAGCCGAACGCGTGAAGGCCCGCAAACCGATGTGCGCGGACCCTGACGAGCGTGAGGAGCTTCGCGGGGCGGGCTGTCGCGGCGGTTCGTTCGGCTCGCACAGGCGGCGGGGGCGCACCCACTGCGTCCACGATCGCTTCCATATCGTCGCCCCGCAGGTTGCCTGACCACCTGTCCACGTTGCTGCGATACCATTCCAGGACCGAGCGTGGGTCGTTGTCGAGCGACAGCGTTTGGCCGTCCTCCAGGGCCACAGTCCGGCCGCCGATCAGGTCGTCCAGCAACGTCTCGATCGTGAGTAGGTGCAGGCCGCCTACGGGCTGCCGGACGTCATTCATGCGAATCACCCTTTCGGGCGGCATTTTCTGCTTTGGGTTGTGGCGTGTCTACCGCGCGAACTGTTACCCAGACCCAACTGGAAAGCGGGAGAGGCCAGAAGAGCTTCACCATGCCGTTCTTGCATCATCGATAAGGGTAGTGAACTCGGCGGAGCCACATCGCAGAAGGCGAGATGCACACTACGCCTTTGTTCTCGTGTCTGGCACCGAGTTTGATTTGGGGCACAATGTGTGGCTGGCCCGCTCCCGATCGTAAGCGAAGCAACGGTGGTTCTCCGGTGTCATTGCCTCAGAGACCCCGGCCTCCCGCAATCGCTTGCGGACTTGCTTGTGATGCATGCCCGTACGCTGGCATAACTCGCCGAGCGTCACGTAGGCGGCCCGGAACCGCTCAGCGCTCTCGCGGGTGATGACCGGCACCATGCGTCGGGCCTCGGGATTGAACTGCATTTCCGACCTGAGCAGGCCACACGCCAACAGTGCTTTCGGGCTATCGCGCCCTATGCCTGGCAGGAACTCGAGGATGTCGAGCAAGGTGATGCCGTCCCCGCGCTCTTCGTTCCGGACGAGAGGCAAGACCTCGCCGACATCGACAAGCAGAGCGTCGAGTCCTTTGGCTCCGGCCAAGAGTCCCTTCCACCGAAGGGTCCCGCTGAACACAGGTTCCAAAATCTTGGACATCGTCGCTCCGGTCCGGCGCCTCGCCTTCATGACGCCGACGCGGTTGTCGGTCTCGGCGGCGACGGTCTCGGCTCCGGCGAACATCCGCTCCAGCATCCCGTCGACTGCCTGACGTGTGAACCTATGCTTTGCAAACTCCCGGTCGTTCGATCCGGTCACGGTCGGCAGGTGCCCGTCCGCGATGATGGCCCTCAGCCAAGTGAGCGGGAAGCCGGTCAGTTTTTGGACCCTCGGCGTGGACAAGGCACCCTTCAGCTCGCGGACCGTCGCCTCGATCCTTTCGGCGTCGACCGTGACGCGGTGGTCCATGAGGCCGGCGGCGAGCGCGTCCGCGCCGAGGTTCTCGCGCTCGAAGAGACGGCGCACGGTGAGGGCATGGGCACCCGAGGCATGAGCTGCGGTCCTGATCGTGTGGACAGCCTGCCGCTCAACCACGCGCCCGAGGACCTTGATGCCCGCCTTCAGGGGCATCTCTCGCATCGCGAAATCCACGAGGACGTCGCGGACGGGATCCCACGCGGTGTCGCCGGGGTCGCGCTCGAGCACGACGTAACCGTAACCGAACGTGTCCCGCGGTGCCCATACACCCCTGGTCTGCATCTGCACTGCGTTTAGGCGGCCAAGGAGCTTCTCCACCGCCGCCGGCCCGCCGGACGCATGGGCGAAGCCCTCGTCGGCCGCCGCCGCCCAGTCGGCTTCGGTCAGGGTGCTCGCCTTGACCTTCGGCGGGTGCAGGGCCGAAACACCCAAGCCCTCGCAGGCGCCGATCGCGACATAGAGGTCGAGGCCGTCAAGCCAATTCGAGGCGTCGCGCTCGCCGCGAAGGCGGCCCAGTAGCCAACGCTGGAACGGCGAGTACGGGACGGTCGGGCATCCTGCTCGGATTGCGTCGAGGTGCCCGAGGTCTTCCGCCATGGTCCCGTTGAAGTCCGGCGCCTCGAAGCGCCTACGCTCGGGTGATGCGTTCGCAAGGATGATGCCGTGCCGGTCGCAGGAGCGCACGTGAGAGACAATCCATTCTGTCCTGAGCCAGGGCCGGGCGGTTATGGGGCCCTCGAACGTCGCGATGTCATCGGCCACACACATCGGGCAATACCGGAAGTAGGTCCGGTGGACCGACAATCGGCGCAGGCGTTCGCCACAGAGGTCGGTAAAGGCCTCGTCTTTGGATCGGACGGGCGTGGCGCGGACGAGGTTTTCGGCATTTGCGCCTGCGATCTCGGCAAGATGCCGTACGGCAGGGGAGCGACCGCGATCGATATCATTCGGGTGAATCCCCATTTCGCGCAGGAAGTTGGGCATCGGGCGACCGTTGAGCGCGGCGACGCGGGACGTGAAGCTGACTGCCCCTTGCATGGGTTCGAGGGGGTGCGCCCACGCCAGGCGTCTGGTCGTAGAGGACGAGGCAGCCATCAGTCAGGCTTTACGATGAACGCCCCGGGCGGGAGGCGGACCCAGTCGTGCGCGAGGAACGGGTTCATGTCGTCGTTGCCGCGCGCATGCGAATGCTCGATGAAGGCGGTCGCGAAATGTTCCCTGGTGAGTTCCGCTGCCTCGCCGACTAAGGCTTCGTGGATACCGGCGAGGACGACCTGCGCGATGCGCGCGTAACGGTAGGCCGCGGCATGCGCGACGCGTTCCGGAATGTCGGAGGCGACAATCCCCGCGACGTCGATGTCCACCGCCGACGCCATCTCTGTCAGAATGCGCACCACAAGTCTGCGCTCTTCAGGCAGCGCGACGTCAACAAGCGGGAACTGGAAGCCGCGTCGCTCGATTTGCTCGTCGAGGCGGGCAAGTTCTGTGGTGTTCGGCATTCCGGTGAGCAGGAAGCTCACTGGCCACGTCGGGTCGTTCATGACGCCCTTAAAGGCCTTCGCGACCTTCTTGCGCTCTTTGCCCGTCGGGGTTTCCGTTAGAAGGTGCTGCGGCTCGTCGATATGGACGAGCATCACCTTGCGCAGGTGAAGCTGCTCGGGGAGCATGTCCCACACCTTGTTCTCCTCGAGGTCTTGGACGAGCGGGTATCCGGTGCCCCTCAGGATATTGTGCCCGAGCGTCTTCATGATCACGGGGCCCTTGAGAGTGACCGATACGACCGGGCACGTCTTCCCCCACGGCTGGACCCGGGGTTGGAGGTTCGGGTATTGGGCGAGGAGGTGGCGGGCGAGCGCTGTCTTCCCGGCCCCGCTTTCTCCGGTAAGGAAGAAGCAGCGTCCGTCGTCGCGGCGCCCATCCCGGCGGGAGGCGACGAGGTGCAGGAACTTGTCGAACTTGGCTTTCAGGAGGTTATCGCGGCCGCAGGCTACGTAGACGTCCTTCACGCGCTCGAGGGACCCCACGATCCTGACGGCGTCCTCGCCCAAGCCGGAGACGAAATCGTCGAGGAACTCGTCGTCGTCCGACAAATTGTCGGCGGCGTCCGCACTATCGTTGAAAGGCGCGGTGTCGGCCCCATCCCGATCGTCGTCGGTGACCTTGCGGTTCGATGGCTGGACGTTTGGCTGCCGCCTCATCCGTCATCTCCGTATGTGTTCATCGAGCCGCCGAACGGCTTGCCCTTGCCGTTCTTTTCGGGAGCGGACGGTTTGGTCTTCGGGTTGCGATGGACGACGGTACCGAAGGAGGCCTCGTCGACGGACTTGGGCTCGGACGCGTGAACGACGCGCTCTGTAGCCGCCAGCGACTTGCGCTCGGCGTGATCGACCATGGCGTTGAACTGCTTCTCGGTGTAGCCGTAGACAGGAATGCCGCAGCGCCGCATCGCCTCCAGCCCAGCTTGGTAGAAGTGGCGGTCCGCCTCAAGGCGAATCTCACGGCCCTGTTCGGCCTCTGCGCGCACGAACTCGCGCACCTGCTTGTTCACCAAGAGCAGCTTGTCGAGCGAGGACTCGACCTTGTCCGGAAACATGCCCTCGGGCGCGTGGACTTGGATGTAGTCAGTGCCGTCAGGACACCACTCGCGACCCTTCAAGCGCTCTGGCACCTCGATAAGGATCGACTTAACATCAGCCGGGTCGACAATGATACCGACCTCGGACCTACCGACCGCCCTGAAAAGTTCCTGAAGGCCTTTTCCCCTCACGAACGGCACGTTCATGAACTCGACGCCGGACGGTGAAAGCTTGCGGGTTCGGCGGAAACCGAATGCGAGCTTCATCTGCTCCTCGGTCAATTCGGGAGCCATCTCCTTCCGGATGAGGTCATTCCATGTTTTCAGCGGCGAGCGCCCCTCTAAGCCCTTGTGCTGGCGGTTGTGATAGCTATCGACGATGAAGCGCACGAGTAGGGAATGGAACTCGGCGACGGTCAGCGACGCCATCTCCTGCGCGGGGTATTCGCCTCGTTCTACGACGTTGGAGAAGGCGTATCCCGCGAAGCGACGGCAGAGCCTTTTCAGGGTCCGGAAGAATGCCTCGATCGTCCCGCGCATGCGGGGGTCCTGGTCGGGTACGCTTGTCCCCGCGCGGCACCGGTGGACGGAGGCCTGGAATTCGGCACCGAAAGCGGGACCGCCGTCGAACGCGAAGAATTCGCCGCGCCCGTACATGTGCCAGGTGCTGGTGCATCCCACGGCTGCGGCGAGAGCTGATTTATCGACGAGGGTGCTGCGCAGGGCGGTGCGCGCCGTGGCCGTCGACGGTGCGCCGGTATACAGGTGGAGGCCGACAACGCACCGCGTCGCGACGTCGATGGCCACTGTCACGGTGCACCTGACGCGGGGCATGCGCTTGCGGGCCTCGGAAGTCATCTTCTTCCAGACCGAGGACCCCTCTGCGAGCTTATGAAGGTCGACGTCCCAGTCGTCCATCTCGATGCGCTGCATCGGGTGGGTGACCATGGTGCCAACGGCTGAGAGCGCGTAGCGGCGCAAGGCCCGGTCGAGGCCTTCACGACCGGCGTCGGCCAGGAAAGGGTCGATTTCCCCGATGCGCTTGCGAACTGTCGCGGCGCTGACGCGAAGCCGCTCTTCGGGGGGGCGGCCCTTATTAAAAGGCAGCAACTCCTGCTCTATGCGGTCGCAAATGTCGCTGATCTTCGGTTTCAGCGGCGTACACCAGTGCTCGACGGCGCGTTCCATCGCCTGCCGTACGCGCGGGTCGAGCTGGTCGCGGTTCCCGCACTTGGCGTAGTTTGGAAGGAAGGAGTCCTGTCGCTCCTTTTTTTCGCGGTAGATCCTCAGCCATTTGTAGAGGCCGCTGGCGCTTGGCCAGTCGAAGGCCTTGCGCTCCCGATCCTCGAAGACGCGGCCGGGCTTGCGGCGCTCGCCGTACTTGTCGAGGTACCAGCGGTCCATCGAGTCTCGCTCTTCCGAGACGAAGGCGGCAAGCTGGTCTGCGCCAACGCCAATTCTCGGCTTGGAGAGGTCACGTCTTCGACGATGGTATCGTTGCACCCATTCCAGCTTCCAAGCGGCGTCGCGGGCATCCTCCTTCGAGCAGCGCAACATGTCCGATGTGTCGTTGCGCATGCGCAGCATCGAGAGGTGCTTTGTCCAGTGCCCCTCGTCGATGCGCATGCGGGGCGACGGCCCTCGTAGCAGCTCAGTGATCTCATCGTCGTCAATAGGGACGTAGTGGTCCTCGAAGACGAAACCCGTCATGAGTTGGAGGACGTGCCTCCCCTTGTCGGACTCGACGCAGCGGTGGTGCGCCCCGTCAATGACGATGCGATCGTGCCGCCCGAACTTGTACGCACGCCTGAACATGTCGCGTATGTCTCCTTGATTCGGTCCATCGCTAGCCTGGGCGGCGAGTCCTTTAGCCATCGTCAAGATGCGGCCGGTCGCGCAACCCGTGCGGCGGCGTCCGGCGAGACCCGGACGCCAGGCTCAAGCGAAAGGGAGCCAGACTGGAGCAGCGCGACCGCCGCGCGGTAGCCGCGGAAGCCGAAGCCGGAAGTCTCCGCCAAGTCACCGAGGACAAATCGCTGCGGCATGCAGGGCAGGGCGCGGCGCACTGCCGCAAGACCCTCTGGATCGTCGTCGAGGGCGCAGGCTACGATCGCCCGCGCGTTGGCGATCATGACGTCGTCGAGATCGAATTGCGTGACGACGCGGTAGTCGTCCGTGCTACCCGAAACAGCGTTCCGGCCGATCCCGGCGATCTTCGCGGGCACCGCCTTTCGCTCCGAGTCTTCCTCGTACTTGCACTCGATCGTCGAGACGGTGCCGCTCCGCCAATCGACCTCGTAGTCTGAGTGGTACTCCGGCGTACCTCCGCTCGGGCCTCGGTAACGAATCACCTGCTGCTCGCGCACCGCTCGAACGTCAGGGCTGGCGACCAACGAAAAGAGCACATCTTCCTCAAGGCCGCTCTCGAACCAGATGACCACCCAACGGAATGGGTCGACGATCGACCCTGTACGTGATCCGCGTTGCTTCGGTCGTGGGATCCGGTGCGCCACACTCGGCTTGATCCGTCGCAAGGGTTTTCCGGCGCGTCCATCGGCTCGAAGGTCGGTATGTGCCAGCTCCTCCAGGTGGCGCGGCCGCCCACCTCCGCGACGTGCGAGCCGATGGATCCGGGCAATTGCGCGGGCTGAGCTGCCGACAAGAAGGAACGCAAGAGTGGTTGGTGCGTGGACATGAAAATGGCTCCGGGTCACCGCCGCCGGAATGGCGACGGGAATCGACGCGGCCCGAGGGCCGGCCACCGTCTGCGCGCATCGGTCCCCGGAACGGGGAGACGCGTCAGGCGGCTATGGAGCCTTGATGTTTGGCGGGACAGGAAACGGACTGGGAAGCGATCGCGATGCTGGTTTTCATCTTACTGCCTCCCTGGTTTCGCGGCATGTTTGCCGACATGGTTTGGGTTTCGCTCTTCGCCGAGACTTCGTTGAAAAGTCTACCCAAGGGTTCCGCCACATGACCGACGATCCTCTGGCAATCAAAACCGATCGATACGTTCGATTTCACAGATCCCTCGCCGGAAGGGCCCACATGCCTGCCGCCTCGTTGCGATTGCGTTGATCTCGAATGCAAAAATTTAATGAAGGCCATTTTTTCGAAACTACCCCTCTCGATTTGGACATGAGCTTAGGTGGGGTGAATCGGTGGTTCCTCGCTCACCGATGCCACGATGGTGTATGCAAACTCGAATATTGGTCCGCCGTTTAAGCCAAGCGATCGTCGATCCAGAACGGTGTCTCAGTCGGGTCTTCCGCTCGACTTCTTACGCCGGAACCGTTTGCGGCCGGGGGAGGACCTATTCTCCGCCTTCCAGCTCTATGAGGCCGGGTAATCGGAAGTGCCTGCCGATCTGCACGAAGTCGCGAACATTCAAGGTGACGATGACCGCCCCCGCAGCAATGGCGGTTGCTGCAATCGTGAGGTCTTCTCCCGTCGCGTGCTTCCGTGATTCCGGGTGTGCGATCCAGAAGTTCCTAAGCGCTGGCGTGGCGTGCATACGCCCGCGAATTCTCGCAGCGTCCGTCGTCGGATGCAGGACTTGAAAGCGCGGATCCTCGATCAAGTCGCATAGTGCATCTTCATAAGCGTCAGCTCGATGCGAACCCGCGTTGCGAGCCCTCTCAACGCCATACTGAAGTTCGAACACCGTGCTCCAAGAGATCGCGAGTGATCCCATCGGCGCCGCTTCGATCCAGGAAACGACGCGAGGATAGGCCCAAGGCTTCTTGAGTGCCGAAACGATGTTCGTGTCGATAAGGAAGAGATGTGCCGTCCTGCTAGTCGGTTCGACGTTCTCGTGCGTCGGCTTAAGAGCGAGAGGTCGATAACGAGGCTGTGGTTTCGAAAGCTCGCGTGAGCGGCGAATGCAGATCGAGGTCTTCAAACACGTTTGAAATTGCATCTCGTAGCCCCCAATGGGTCGCGGAAAGGACAGGACATTCTCGTTTGGGCAATCGCCGATGAGTCCTGGGTTCACACGTCGGAACCTAGAATTGGTTGGACGCACTCGGTGAAGCCTCATCGACCTTCGCAGCAATGTCGATCAGGTGAGGCGATGCATACGAGAGGCACTCGTCTCGCCAGAACGGTCATCAGGAAACCATCAGTCCGGGTGCTGCATGGGTGACGTCGATGCACCCTTCATGCACTATGCAAAGGGGGCGGCTGAAGCTCGGGCGTTACGCCACAAGGATTCGCTGAGCTGCGCGTTCTCGCGCGAGGACTGGAAACTGGGCATGGAACGGGACCTTACTCGATACAAAGTGTCTACCGCCGTCGATAAGCCGAAGCCGCCGACGTCATTCCTGTTACCTGTGCTTGCATGCTGTTGAGGAAACCAATCATTTTGTTTGGTTTTGAGTCAACTCGAAATCGTACGGAGGAGGGGGGCGACACGTCGGTGACGACAGTCCCATCTGTTGTAGGGCCTGCCTCAAAGATCGACGGCGCGTCCTGTCGGGGCGCCCGGGCTATGCTGGGATTGTCCCAGGGTGAGCTGTGTCGTCTGTCGGGCGTCGGGCGAAACCTGCTGAATGATTTCGAAGCCGGAACCCGGGTGCCTCGATCTGGCAATCTGGACAAGCTCAGATCGGAACTTGAACGAGCAGGGGCCGAGTTTCTGGCGTTGACAGATGGAACGGTCGCCGTTCGAATACGCCCTGCGCGTGAATCGAAGTTCCAGACGTCATAGGTTCGCGTCGTAAGACCCGGGACGAATAACCGAAGTGCTGAGTTGTTTGTTTAGCCCGGGTTGCCTGACATACTGGAAGGCCAGTGTTCTGCGCGGCTCACCGAAGGGAAATGCAAAACCAGACGCCCTGACATCACATCACATTTTCGCGAGCGAGCGAGCTGACCTCTCAAGAGTGCCGACGAATACGGTCGAACACAAATGGGCCGGGCCCTACCGATGCATTTCGGATTGAACTCGGTTCGGCCCGACAGAACATCGATAGCGCCGTTTCGACAAGCTGGATCTGCTCCCGGAGATCTCGAACTAAGCGAAAGCTTCGACGTCGATGTTGAGGTCGTATGGTTTCTGTCAGGGACGAACCTCCTGTAACTGCCCGCTCGACTCGTAACGCTCCCCCGATCTCTATCGGTACCTCAACTCTCATAGAGGGCCGTACTGTCTTTGGTGTTTCCAAAGGTCTTTTGGCCAAGGCCCGAACCGTAAGCGGAGTCGGTCGAAGTCGATATCGTGGTCAACACCGTATTGCCCCCCGTCCTCGAACTCAGTCGTCGACGAGGTATCACGTAAGTCCTTGAGCGGTGTCCAAAGCTTGCCCTTCACCACCGACGAAGCCGGGATCCTAACGGTTTACTGAGTTTTCGCGCTTCGATTTCGTTGCGGGATACGGTTCCGGCGCATCGCCTCGTGGTAGACCTGACGCGAGGGGTCAAACTCCTCGCCCGTGAGGGCCTCCGCAATTGCGAGACCCAAATGGAACGCAACCGGGGTTGGGAAGGCGTTCGCAATCTGCCGATTGATGTCGCGAGGTTTGCCTCGGAAAGGCCAATCGGAAGGGAAGCCTTGTAAAATTGCCATCATCCTATTCGTCGGCAGGATGTCGCCGACGTGTTCGTGTCCGGGCGCGGCAATCCCCCACCGCTTTCCCACGAAACCCATCTTTTCCCATTCCTTCCGGGTGTTCGCTTGCCCGAGGTCGGAGCTCTGCTTTCGAAGACTCCCTCCGATGATCGTCGGACACACTCGGTTCATTCGGCCGAGAAGCTCCGGCGTCGGATTGTAGCCTCGCGAGCGGAGGTGGGCTTCGATGGCCATCGCGGTTGTGATCGGTTTCTCGGCATACTTGCCGATGGAGTCGAGACGACGAAAACGGGTCCAAGCAGCGGAGTCCCGGAAGGCAATCAGGATTGCGCGGCGCCGGCGCTGGGGCACTCCGAAATCGGCGCAGTTTAGAACCCACCAATCCCAGCGATAGCCCATCTGCGATAACTTGGAGAGGATTCGCGCGCGGTAGCCGTCGTTGACAGGATCCATGATGCCCGCGACGTTCTCGAGCATGACGGCACGCGGTTGCATTCGACCGACGAGCCTCAGCGCCTCGGGAAACAGGTCACGGTCGTCGTACTCTCCGTTCTGTTTACCCGCGCGCGAAAAGGGAGTGCATGGAACCCCTCCAGCGAGAAGGTCGATGGGTCCGGTATCGATCGGTTCGTAACCGATCAAGCTAGCCTCGATGACATATTGTGACCCGAAGGCAGCTCTCAATGTGTCGCAGGGTTGTGTCTCACGTTCGAGCAGACCCACATGGTGGAATCCTGCCTTCGCAAGTCCCGCCGCTTGTCCTCCACCACCCGCGCAGACTTCGAAGCACGTTAACCCGTGCTTGAATGCCGACGATACGGAGCGGATGGCCGACTTTGAAGTCGAGCTGCGCGTTCCGTCAGCGTCAACGGAACCGAGAGCTGCGTCTTCGGTTGCCCTCGGCGTTCGAGTGCGAGCTACCCTGACCAAGACGTTCGCTGCATCACGAATATCGTCGTGACGCGCCGCGCAGGCCAGCGTTTTGATCGCTGCCGAAAACTCGTGGTGTTCGGATTTCCCAACTCTGGCAGCATGTTGGTTGACCGCCGCCAAGAACGGACGAAGGTCGCGTGCTGCGCTTGAAAGGTTCGCCAAAGCCGCTTCGTCCTTAGGGTCCAAACAGGAAGCGACGTCCAAGATTCTTTCCGCCTCGGCGAGCACGTGCGCGCAGAAGGCGCGAGCGGCTTGCTCGAGTGAAGTAAGTCCATGAGGACGGATATGTGCGCGGTCTTTCGTTTCGTTCCGGACGATCAGCTTGGCGTCGGCCGCTGTTAGCTTTCTTCCGGATGCGATCTCTTTGAGCGCCCGCTCCCGGCCTTCACGCGAAGCTGCTGCGATCGTAACAGCAACGCTGGGGGCGACCTCTTTATCAAGAAGCCATTCCTGCATAGGAGCGAGAACGCGAAATGTTTTCCGGAAGTTGAGGGCGGTTCGAGGGTCGAGGCCGCATTCGCTCCGCACCCATCCCGTGAACCCGCCGCGGAGCAGAACCGCTGCCTCCTCGAGCGCTTCGCCGATGACGAATGTATCCTTCAGCCCGCGCTTGCCTATCGAGGTGACGGTACTCTTCAGCTTGTCCAGACGTCGGCCGTTCATCCGGTCATGGGCGAGCTTCTCTTCCACCGTTCTTTTCGCCATACCGATTCACTCCATCGCGTTCAGCGGGAAGCTAACTGCTGGATGTTGAAGGGTCCGGGAAAGATGAGCTTAAAATTCTAGGGATAAGCTTCCTAATTGGAAGTCTGGTTTGGGTGGAAAGTCGACCGTCGGCTTCTGGAAAGGGCCTAACCAAAAGCCGACAATCTCGCTTGAATGTCATCCGAGCCGGTATGGTATGACCTTGCGGGCGTTCGGTTAGGAAACTGCCCTGATGTTCATCGTAGACGTCATCGTCGATTTGATCGGCTACCAGACTGCAAGGATGCTCCTTCCGATTCTGAGCGCAGGATGGATCAAGGTCGCCGACCTGACCTCTGATGAGCCAGGTGGTTGGCTCGGCTGCTATCGGGACGCCGAGCGCCGTCTTGTGTTTACATCGACCATGGCAGGCTGGATCGGCGTTTTCATGTGGCTACTGATCTTAGCCATCTTCATCATAGCGACAGGCAGGTGAAGCTAGCCGAGCCGCTGATTTGAACGTCCGCTTATCGGTGTCGTGAGATCAGACCAGAACGGCTTGGAAGGGTCGAAAGCTGTCAAATGGCTTCGAGCGTTCGATTGTCGGGGCGGCGGGGCGAGTCAGGACAGGAGTGCGAGGCTATCGCTGTCAGACGACACCTACAGCGCGCAGTTCTCCGAATTTTGCAAGCAGCGAATGGACCATCGTCTTTGCGACGAGGTGGGCATAGTCGCGAAGAACAGTTGTCGAGATCCAGACGGCAATCCCGCCATTGTGTTCTCGCCGCTGCCCTTGATGAGGCGTCATTCGTCGGTCCGGCTTCCCTGAAAGTCGTGCTGATACGACGCTCAGGATCGACTACGTCGACGTCGTCGATGAAACGGAAAAGTTTTCCGATCTCTCTCGTGCCAGCTCATTGTCCAAAGCTCCAAACGAACGCAGAGCCTGAGCACACTCCTCGACCTCGTGACGTCTGGACCGAACTTCGGATCGTGCGCGCTCGAGGCATTCCGAAAGGGTCGCCGCCACCCGTCGCTTCAGGAGTGGATCGATCGACAGCAGATCGCCCGAGCGGCTCGCTGTTCCGTCGAGGATATAGACGAGATCGTCGCCCAGTCCGAACGACAACTCGATCTGCGTTGCGATGGCGGTCGCCAACTGGAGGTCGCTGCCGATCCTTCCACCGCTTCCGTCGCCGCGAGACCCAAGGATGACCTCCTCCGCGGCCGCGCCCGCCAGCATGACGACGATTGCGGCGAGATGGCTCTCCTTCGTTCGATCGAATCCCTGGTCTCGCTCGAACGTCGTCGTGCCCCGCGCCCCATCGCGCACCTTCCGGAAGACGCGCGCCCGCTTCGGCACGACGCCAGACTCTTCCGCGAGCTTCCGCCCGACGACCCAATGCCCGGCCTCGTGCACGCATCCGCGCCAGAATGCGTTTTTGGAAAGGACGATCGCAGGCGGGAGCGAGGCCTCGAGGTCCGAGATCCGCATCACACGACGACTGTCTTTCCGGGCCCGACGCTTCGCCTCCCTCACCACCTGTTCGATCTCGGCGCCGGAGGCACCCTCAATCTGATCGGAGATCTCGCTCAGATCGGCGTCCGGCAGGAGGCTCCCAAGATGGTACCGCAGGATCTTGGCGCGGGCCGCCGCATCCGGAAGGGGAATCTCGATTTGCCTGTCCAGACGTCCCGGCCTCTTAATGGCTGGGTCGACGAGGTCCGGAAAGTTCGTCGCACCGAGCACGACGACGCCCTCCCGGTCGGCGGCACCGTCGAGGCATTCGAGGAAGCCGTTGATGACCTCTCGACTGTATTGGGCGTTGTGACCGGACAGGCGTTGCCGATCTCCGAAGGAATCAAGTTCGTCAACGAACAGGATGGAAGGCGTCGACGCCTTAGCGTCAGAGAAGGCCTTCCGCATCTGTTTGAGCAGGTCGTTCAGGTGACCTGCGGCTTGCCAGGCGGCGAGCGAGTGTACGTGGATCGGCAAAGAACACGTTCGCGCAAGGGCGAGCGCGAACGTCGTCTTTCCGGTCCCGGGCGGGCCATACACCAGGACGCCGCGATCGACTTCCCGCCATCCGATCCGACCAGTCTGGTAGTCGAGCAGGTCCTCCGCGAGCGAGCGTCCCCACTCGGCGGCTTCGCCGAGGCCGTGGAGGTCGTCCAGGGACGGTCCATCCTCTCGATCTGCGTTCCGGCCCTTCGAAACGGTCGCATCTCGCGGCTCGGCGAGGGCGCCGAACCTCCCGACCGCCCTCATGACTTGCTCGACCGAGGAACCTCTGCGGAACGCGGCTTCGAGTAGATGAAGCGGCAGCTCGCAGGCCGCATTCAGATCGCGTTCGCTTGGGATCCGACCGAACCGAGCGTTGAACGCGGCGCGGATGGTTTCGACGCCGGGGTGAACGATCTCGGCGATACCGTCGGCAACCGTCTCGAACAGCGAGGGAACCTCGTCCCGGTTCTGGAACAGGACCACCTCCCTCGACTCCGCCTGGGCGTTCGAGATGAGAAATGGTTTCGCCTTGTAGGCTCGCTTGGGGTCGTGCTTCGTCCAGTCGTGAACGTGAAGCTCGGCCGCCCGTTTGCCCGCTACGCGGTAGTCCCGTCGCATCTTGTGCTGGATAGCCTCGGAGATGATTTCCACCTCTTCCGGATGAACGCCCGTCAGCGCGACGACGCCCGGATGTCCGAGCAGAACGTGGTGGAGGCCCGCACGGCGAAAGGCGCTTGTGACGACGGCTGCCGAGAGCAGTTTCCTGCCGTCACGATCCCGTTCTCGAAAGTCGCGGGCGTCGACCATGTAGAGCGGCCGCCTCATAGCGCCGTCCCCTCATCTGAGGCGGCGGGGGTGCCCAGTCGGTAGTAGCGGCTCACCGTGCGGGCGAAACCGTGGTGTGGGGCATGAACCCAAAGATCCGAAGTAATCCCGGCAGCTTGATCGCCGATCCTTGGGTGACCGGAAAAGGTGCCCGCGAGGCAGGGCGTCGGCCGAGTGGTCACGGTCCAGTCGTTCAGGATGGGTGCCTTCCGGAGTGAGGCGGGCTTTGGCGATCCCGTCGAGGCAATGCGTTCGAGATCGGCCAGAAGCCGACGCAGACGATCGAGGTGGATGTCGAGGTTCAGGAGTTCACCCGTTTCGGTGACGATAATGGTCATGGACATGAGTCCTCGTTCGCACGCACGAAGGTGCGCGACAGATGGAATGGGGAATGCTGGAGGAAGGCATCAGCCGCGGTAGAGCGTGACCCGGGTCTCGGGACCGATGCGACCACTGTCGAGGTCGATGACGACGAAGCGGTGCAGCGCAAGCGCGGCGACCATCGCTATCGCGTCGAAGCCCGGCCGACCGAGGGAGAGGCACTCCGCGAGGCTCAAGGAGCCTTCCGCGTCGAGGGCCGCCAGAAGGCGGATCCGTTCGGAAAGGGGAACGCGCCAGCGGGCGTACCGCAGGAGCTCCCTCGCGTTCTCGAGGCGGTCGCCCTCGACGTCGGAACGGCGGAGAATGCGAAGGGCCGAAGACTCGTCCCGGTTCTCGTTCGGCGGGAACGGTGGATTCTGATCGTTGTCGAGGACGAGGATGTGTTCGGTACCGTCATCTCGAAGGGCCCTGAGATCGGGCTGGACCACGGTTCCGCGGACGTCGACCGGGTCAGGTGCGCACGACCACGAGATGACGTTCAGGTCGACGTCGAGAAGGCAAGCGGCGTCACGAACGAGCTGCGTGCGGAACTGCGGGTCGCCGACGCACCGGACGGTGTTCCTCGGCTCGAACCGATGCGGGGTAGGGCATCGTCGGTCGGGCCCGGGGCGAAGGATGGCAGTGCGGATTTGGGGAGAAACGCTGGACATGGATGCGCCTGTCCTGTGCCGGGCCGCAGATCGTGCGGGCCGTGAACCTATATGGATGGGTTCGGGAGGATCAGCGTATCGATATCAGGCGAACGCAACGGGCCGAGGCACTCATCGTGCGCCTTACAATCCGGAACTCGTGCGATCTTTGCGCCATGGATGGAACAAGTAGGGAACATTCACCGGCGAGTCAATGGTGATCCGTGCTGCACACCGCGGCTGGCCTCTGTTATGCGACCTTCCGTCTGGCGAGTCGAACGAGAGCAATCATACTAAGCGCGACTTCGAAAATTCCCTAAGCCTAGGATTGAATTTGACAATCCGTTCAGCTCTAGTCTGCGATCTGAAACCGAGAGTTGCCGATGTCTGAAGCCAACAGTTCATTATATCAGAGTAGCTTGCCAATCGAGGAGAAGCTCGAGCGTGCACGGACTGAATTGCTTGATCTCTCGGCTCGTAACCGACTCCTGAACGTTCCGCGACAATCCAAATCTGCGAAATCAGTCGAAGTCGTGGATGAGCGATCGGCCGAGGTCTATCGGCTGTTAGTCAAAGAGGCCAAGGCGTTCACTTTCCTTGCAGGGCGGCCGGATCGTAACCCCGCCGATGGAAGCGAGCCTTCTTCTCCGGAAGAGGAGGAGCCGTCCGTTGACCTCTCCCTTCCCGACGATCTCGACGAGACCACTGACGAAGAAGGTCGACTGAAGCGTCACCTCGACACGAAATTGCAAACCCGGATGACGCCCAAAGGGCTTCAGAAACGCCTTCTCGATCTCTATCACGACGCCAGGACGCTGGAGGAGGAGCAAGGTGTCAACGTCCTCTTTCTGGCGCTCGGCATGCTCCAATGGGTCGATCCCAACAACAAGGAGAACATCCGGCACGCCCCGCTCGTCCTCGTCCCCGTGCGCCTTGAGCGCGGCACGGCCGGCGAGCGGTTCCGACTGCGGGTGCGTCCCGAGGACCAGACGTCGAACCTCTCGCTCGAGGCCTATCTCGACCGCGTCCACAAGCTTCGCCTGCCGTCCTTCGAAGGCGGCGACGACTTCGATCCCGACTCCTACTTCCGCGAGGTGACCACGGCAGTCTCAACGAAGGATGACTGGTCCGTCCTGCCGGACGACATCGTTCTCGGCTTCTTCTCGTTCTCTAAGTTTCTCATGTACCGGGACCTCGATCCCGAGAACTGGCCAGCGGACGGGCGCATCACCGACCAGTCCACGATCCGATCGCTCCTGTCCGACGGGTTCGATGCGGGCGAGCCCCTGCTGTCGGAGGACGAGCGGATCGACCGCCACATCGATCCGGCAGACATGCTTCACATCGTCGACAGCGACGGGTCGCAGACGCTTGCCGTCCATGACGTCAGACGCGGACGTGATCTCGTCATTCAGGGGCCGCCCGGGACGGGCAAGTCCCAGACGATCGCCAACGTCATCGCCTCGGCCGTCGCGGACGGAAAGACCGTTCTATTCGTCGCCGAGAAGATGGCAGCCCTCGAAGTCGTGAAGCGCCGCCTCGACAACGCCGGGGTTGGCGACGCCTGCCTCGAGCTCCACAGCAACAAGGCGAATAAGCGGGGCCTGCTTGAGGAGCTGCGCCGGACTTGGGAACTCGGCTCGCCGCGTAGCGAGTTCCCGTCGAGCCTTGCGGGCAGGCTCCGCGACGCGCGCGACGTCCTGAACCTTCACGCCGAGCGCATGCACGTGCCGCACGCCGCGTCCGGCCTGACGCCCTACCAAGTGTTCGGCGCGCTGACGAAGCTGAGGCAAGAGGGGCAGCGCCCGGTCGACCTGACACTCGATGGCGCGACGCGTTGGTCGCCCGACGATCTGTCGTCGCGGCGTCTGCTCATCATGGAGCTGATCCAGCGCGTCGACGAGATCGGCGTGCCCGTCTCTCACCCGTGGCATGGCGTCGGTCTCGACCTCGTCCTGCCGACTACTCTCGAGCGGCTGCTGCCGCGCATAGAGGCGCTCCGATCGGCCGTAGCGGAACTCGAGACTGAGTACGGCGAACTGGCAGCGACTTTGGAGCTGGATCCGAAGCCCTCCGCGTTCGGTGGAGCGATCGCGCTGCACGAGCGCGCGGACATCTTGGCCCGTGCGCCCGACCTACCGCCTGAGGCGTTCCGGGCCGCGGCCTGGGACGACCGGCGCGGGGCAATTGCTGACCTCGTGACGACGGGCGCGCACTTTTGGCGGCAGAGCGAATCCTTGAGAGACGCCGTCCACCCGTCGGCGCTCGACACGTCCATCAAAGGGCTGGAAGCTCAGCTCGTCTCGTTGCCACGAGACTTCCCGGCGGCCGCGTTCGACCGGGCCGCCGAGCTCGCGGACCTGCTTCCCCGCCTGCGCGCGGAGGCCGATCGGCTTGCCTCCGAACTCGGTGTGTCGGGCCCGGTCGACACGCTCGCTGCCGTCTCCCGCCTCGTCACCACGGGCGAGCGCGTCGCGGCCGCCCCTGACGCCAGCCCCGAAGCTTTCGCGGCCACCGTGTGGGACCAGGGCGTCGAGCAGGCGGGAGACCTCGCCGAAGCCGTCGAGATGCTCGAGCGTTCGCGCGCGGCGATGGGCGACCGGATCCTTGACGTGGCCTGGACGACCGAGGTCTCGGCCGCGCGGCAAGCGCTTGCGACGAACACCGGGTTCCTGAAGTCGCTCAATGGCGACTACCGAAAGGCGAAGGCACTGGTACGCTCCATCCTGCGCAACCCCGACATGCCGACAAAGGAGGTCGTCGACCTCCTCGACACGCTGATGAAGGGACAGGCGGCCGCGAGGCGCGTGCGCGAGGAAGATGCTTTTGGGCGGTTGGCGTTCGGCGCGGACTGGCGTGGCGAACGCTCGGCGTCCTCTCCGCTCCTTGCCCTCGTCGACTGGATGCGGACGCTGCGCGGCCTCGGTGCCGAGCCTCGTCTGATCGCCGGCCGTCTCGCCGAACGGCAGGTCGTTGGCGAGCACGCCGCATTGGTGCTCCGTCAAGTCGACGCCATAAAGCCGTTGCTCGAAACGCTCTGGACCGATCTCGGCACAGCAGCGGGGCCCGCGTTCGAGAACGCCGTCTCTGCCGACCGCGCACAGTTGAATATTATCGAAGCCCGAGCCCGCAACCTCGCCTGGGCCAATAGGCTCTGTCGTGAGGTCATGCTCTCCGTCCCCGAAACCGTCTCCGAGCGGCTCAGCCTCGTCGAGCGTATCGCTCAGTGGCAAGCGGCCGCTCAGTCGATCGATGAACGTGCAACACTCGGCGAGGGAGCATTCGGTTCGGCCTGGCGAGGCAAGGCTTCGGACTGGAATGCTTTGGCGGGAGCCGTCGAGTGGATCAGGGCGCATGGCGACCTTCGGCACCTCGCCGCGCGCCTACCGGACCGTGCCGTGGTCGCCGAGCGGGCCGGACGAGCTGTTGCAGCGTCCGAGGCGGCGCAGGGCAGGTTGACGGAGGTCGCTTCCTTCCTCATGGCCGACGCCCGGAGTCTGTTCGGTGCCGAGGGCTGCGCCAACGTGGCGCTCGACCGCTGCCGCGAACGGATGGAAACTTGGCTTGCCAATGCCGAGCAGCTCTCAAAGTGGGTCTCCTACCGTGACCGCGCTGACCGGGCCCGGGCGGACGGCATGGCCGTATTCGTAGACCACCTTGAGGATGGTCGCCTGTCGACATCGGAGACGCTTCCCTCGTTCGAGATCGCATACCACGAGGCGATCCTCGACGAGCTTATCCGGGTGAACCCCGAGCTCGGCCGCTTCGACGGTAACCTCCACAGCCGGCAGGTGCGCGAGTTCGCCAACCTCGACCGAGAGCGCATCAAGGCGGCGAGCCTTGAGGTGGTGCGCTCGCACCACCGACGCATCCCGCCGCGTGACGGTGGCGTCGGTCCCGTCGGTATCCTGCGCGGCGAGATGGCCAAACGCAGCCGCCATATGCCGATTCGCCAGCTCATGCAGAAGGCGGGGCCGGCCGTCCAGGCGCTGAAGCCGGTCATGATGATGAGCCCGTTGTCCGTCGCCCAGTTCCTGACGCCGGGCAAGCTTGCCTTCGACCTCCTTGTCATGGACGAGGCCTCGCAGATCCAACCTGTTGACGCGCTGGGCGCCATCGCCCGGACACGGCAGGTCGTCGTAGTCGGCGACGAGCGCCAGCTCCCGCCGACGAAGTTCTTCTCGAAGATGACCGGCGGGGACGACGAGGACGACGACGAGGACGGCGCACGCGTGGGTGACATAGAGAGCATCCTCGGCCTGTTCACCGCCCGCGGCCTGCCGCAGCGCATGCTCCGTTGGCATTACCGCAGTCGCCACCAGTCGCTGATCGCCGTTTCCAACACGCAATTCTATCAGAACAAGCTCTTCATCGTGCCAAGCCCCTACACGGCCGAGGCCGGGATGGGGCTGCGCTTCCATCATGTTCCCGACGGAGTCTTCGATTCGGGCGGCACGTCCGTGAACGCCGTCGAGGCCCGGACCGTCGCCGGGGCGATAATCCGGCACGCCAAGACGAACCCGGAGCAGTCGCTCGGCGTGGCGACGTTCTCCGTGTCACAGCGGCGGGCGATCCAAGACGAGGTCGAACTCCTCCGGCGCCTGAACCCCGACACCGAGGAGTTCTTCCACGCCCATCCGTCGGAGCCGTTCTTCGTCAAGAACCTCGAAAACGTGCAGGGCGACGAGCGCGACGTCATCATGATCTCGGTCGGCTACGCCAAGAACGCCCAAGGACACATGGCAATGCGGTTCGGCCCCCTTGGCGCGCAGGGCGGCGAGCGGCGTCTGAACGTCCTGATCTCGCGCGCCAAGCGGCGCTGCGAGGTCTATGCGTCGATTACGGATGAAGATATCGACTTGGAGCGCGGAAAGGGCGCGGGCATCCTCGCGTTCAAGCTCTTCCTCCACTACGCACGGACGGGGCGGCTCTCCATCGCGCAGGCCACCGGCCGCGACATTGACAGCGTCTTCGAGGAGCAGGTCGCGACCGCGCTCCAGGCGAGGGGCTACCAGGTCCATCCGCAGGTCGGCATCGCCGGGTTCTTCATCGACCTCGCAGTGTCCGACCCGGAACGGCCGGGGCGCTACCTGATCGGCATCGAGTGCGACGGCGCGTCGTACTACTCGTCGAGGTCGGCCCGTGACCGCGACCGCCTTCGCCAGGCGGTGCTCGAGGACCATGGCTGGATCATCCACCGCATCTGGAGCACCGACTGGTTCCAGCGGCCGCAGGAGCAGCTCGAGCGCACCGTCGCGGCGATCGAGGCGGCGAAGGCGGAGCTGGACGAGCGCATGGAACAGGGGCTTGCTGCCCACCGAGCGGTCCCCATCGAAATCGTTACCGTCGATCGAGGCGAGATCATCGAGGTTGGTCTCGGCGATGCTGTCCCCGAGGATCGCGCGCCAGCTACGGCCTACGTCGAGGCTACGCTGACCCGCCCGGGACCTTACGAGCTGCACGAGACCCCCGTCGGGAAGATGGCTGATCTCGTAGCACAGGTGGTTCAGGTCGAAACGCCCGTTCACGTCAACGAGGTCGTGGCTCGTATTCGTGACGCCTTCGGGCTCCAGCGGGCTGGGGCACGGATCCAGGCCTCCGTCGAACAGGGCGTCAAGCAGGCGGTCGCGAACCGCGGGATCATACAAGACGGTGACTTTCTTTCGCTGGCGGACACGGAGCCCACGGTCCGTGACCGGCGCGACACTCTCTCCCCAGGTCTGCGAAGGCCGGAGACGCTTCCGCCGGACGAACTGAAGGTCGGGATCCTGCGCATCGTCATCGACAACTTTGGCGCGACGGACGACGAGGTCGTGGGTGCGCTGTCGCGCCAACTCGGCTTCAAGGCTACGAGCGCGCAACTCCGGGCGGTCATCGGAATGTACGTCGAGGTTCTGCTGACCGAGGGAAGGTTGCAGCGGCAGGACCGGATGCTAACGCCCGGCACGTCGTCCACACCCCCGCCCGACCATGGGCCAGGTGCCGGGGCGTCCTAGGTCAAGGCAGATGGTTCCTCACAAAAGGCACGCGTGCTATGGCCTTCGATCGGATCCTGCCCCGAAAATTTCTGGCATTAGGCAGCAAATGCCACCAGACGCGAGGGTCCCCTCCCGCTGAAGGGAAGGCGTCCCGCGATGCCGTTGCCTCTCCAGGGCCAGCGGCCAAACACGACCGAGTGCTCGAAGTCGGCGTGACAACTCCCGACGCCTGCATGGGGGCGATGGCGGCCGCTTGCCCGGGCGCGCAGGCGGCGGCGTCCCGCTCGGTGGATTCAGAAACCAGGCAAGCGGAGAGGCCCGATGAGGAAGATCGCGACCTCCCTGGCCTTGGCACGCGCCGTCTCGCCGCCCGTCCAGGCATTTGACCTCTCCTCCGTGGGTCCGACAACATCCTCCGCGCCGAGGCCCTACGTCCAGCTTGGTCCCTGCGTCTCAAACGTCGGTGCCGGATCGGCGGGCTTCGGTCGTGCGGCCAAGTCGACGCCCGCCGCTGCGGCCCATGCCTTCTCGACCCTGAACCGGATACCCTCGATCCGCGCGGCCAAGACCTTACCGACACGTGGGGCCACGTTCTCCGCCGCCTTGCCGAAGCCGTCGGTGGCCGTCAGGCAACGGTCGAGGCGCGAGGCGACGCCCCGCTTCTGGAGCCCGCACGACTTTCCGAACGCGAGGATCGCCTCCGGAAGCGTCGACGGGACGGCGCCCTCGTTGAAGGCGACGCCTCCGAACGACATCGACGAGACCATCTGGTGGCGGTGGTACTGCCGCATCGGCGCCGGGTCGTAGAGCGGCGACAGCCGCGAGCGCCCGCGCCGTCCGAGGAAAGCGTGGTTCTCGAGGTGGTTGTCGCCATTGCCCGTCAGCAGGCCCATCATCGTCCGCGTGAACAGGCGGTCCTTGTCGGCTTGGGGGTCGACGGAAATCCCGGCGCGGGGGTCGGACATCTTCGACAGGAGGTCCTCCAGAGAGGGCTTGAGGCCGTTCATCGACCAGCGGTCCTGGATCTTCCCGGCCGAGGCCGCGTACAGGGCAGTGAAGGCGCTCTCCATCGGGATCGGCAGCCCGTCCTTGCGGTCGAAGCGTTCGACGGCGAGCAGCTCGATCCCGTCCTCCGACACGAAGTGGCGGCGGCGCGGCCGGTCGTCGTCGAACCCGGCGAGAGCGTGGGCCGAGTAGGCGAGGTTCTCGAGGGCCAGCACCTCGGGATAGTCGGGCGAGCCGATCTTCACGAGGGCGTCGACCGTCCCCCCTCCGTCCCGAAGGATGCGCACGAGGAGCTTCGGCATCATGCCCATGACGCTCGGCTGCTCCTTGATGACCTCGGCGACCTTCTCGATGGCGATGGCGTCGGCAGTCGGCGCCGTCGCCTCCAAGACGAGGCGGACGACCGAACGGTCGGCGAGCTGCTCCATGGTGAGGCCCTCGGACGGGGTGCCGTAATGCGCCGCAGCCGCCTCGTCGCTGGCGAAGACGTCGAGGTGCCCGATGCCGTTCCGGCCGGCCATGACGAGCATGCGCCACTCGACGTCGGCGGCGCTTCCCACGACCGCGCCGTCGCGCTCGAGGATGCGCGTCAGCACCCGTCGCTGGAGGTTGCCCTCCGCGCGCGGCGGCACGAGCGCCTGGAGCATCGGCGGCAGGGGGTTGGCGTCGGTGGAGGCGTACTCGACCGTCCGGCCCGCGAGCTTGGCGGTGTCGTGGACCACTGAGAGGCCCGGGAGGTCGCCGCTGTCTGGATCGTAGGTGAACCGGACCCGGCCGGCCGCCTTCAGCAGCAGGCCTAGCTTTCGGGGTTCGCCGTACGCGGCGGTCCAGACGACCGCGCTCTGGTCGCTCATTCGGTCTCTCCGACGCCGAGGGTTCCCGTGGCAAGTGCTTCGAGGTAGTCGTCGTCTGGCACCAGAATCACTTTCATGCCGACGGCGGCCGCGAGGCGCTCGATCGTGTCGAAGCGTGCGCCGTTGCGCTTGCCGAGGCGTGAGTAGGCTTCCTTGGTGAGAGATGCCCGGCGCGCCAGTTCGGACCCGGTCAGGCCTTGGCGCTTCGCTTCCTTGCGGATGGTGTCGAGTGTGGATTCCAAGCTCATAGGTTGATCATTAAATCAACGAAGGGGTTTCATCAATGCCCAGTTGATACGATGATCAACGATACGCCATCGGCGGTCCGTCCGCCGCCATGCGCAATGCCGCCCGCATGACTCCTCGGTCCCGCATGACCCCTCGGTGAAGTATCTCGACTGGTACGTCGACGACCTCGCCTGGAAGGAGGATTACAGGCGAAAGGGCAACCGTTATCAGACCTTCGAGCTGTTGCAGCAGGCGCTGGGAGCGCCGACGTCACGGTTCCTGTGCGGCTACTTGCAGGGGAACCGCCCGCCACATCTCGTAAGGGAGAAGCCCGCCCCACGGCCCGCCTAGACGGCGACTTGCCATTCGCCAGGTCGGCCACGGGGCCGTCCACTTGGATGCCAGGCGCGACCTCGTTGATCGCGAGCGGTCGCATCGGGAACGGGGCTGCTCCCAGTTCCGCCTGCATGTCCATAGCTGCGATGCCGAGGAGAAGTTGGCGCTCCGCCCCAGTCCCACCCTAGCGTGGGCGGCGGAGCACATCGGACAGGGTTCCCCAGACGTGTCGACGGTTGGCCTCGCCGCCCCCGACTTGGTTGAACGCCTTGAAAAGGACGCCGCCGTCCCTGGACACGAGAGCCGACCCGAACGGTTCGTTCCACGCACGCAAGGCGTCGGACGCCACTTCGACGCAACGTTCGAGATGCTTCTGGTCAGGGTCGTCGATCATCGTGTCCCTTTCGGTCGTCATGTTGTCGGTTGCACGCCGTCGCCGAAACCTGCCATGAACGGGGAGGCGGGCATGACCGTGGACAGGGAACGTAGACGACTGGGCCGACACGACCAGCCGAGGCACCGACCGGGCGGAGAAGGGGAGGCACGGCGCGTCGTGCTGGACGACCACGAGGTCGAAATCCTCCGAAACCCGGACGCCGACCGGCGCGATTCCTTCAGCTGGTCGCTGGTTTCGAGCAGGAACGGCTACTGGTACGTCGTGGACTACGTCGGGACGCCGGAGCAGGCCGAACGCCTCGCCCGGGGCCTAGTGGCCCCGAACGTCGCCTCGCACGGGATCAGGACTGCCTTCGAGCTTCGGACGGTGAACCTCACCGCCGACGTCACGCTCGCGACCGGGCAGGCTTCCATCGAGTTGCCGCTGCTGCGGGTGCTGATCGTCCCCGACGACTCCCTCTTCCGGGCAGGGAACGTGCATCGACTTTCGCTCAACCCGGGTATCGTCATTCCATCGGACGCCGCCGAACGCAGTCGCAACGAGGCGCGGGGCAGGGAGTCCGCATCCTACGCGGCGGTCATCGAGGAACGGGACGCCCGCATGTGGCGGGCGTGCGGCGAGACGGCGGAACCGCCGACGACGTGCTACTGACGGGCGTTCCCGCCGCGTTGCCGTTTCCGGCCGCCGCGCTCGGGACGAGACTCCAGCGATCCGTCGTCGGCGTCGACAAACGGTGGTTAGACTGACACTCTGGGCTCCATCGGCGACTCAGACGACCGAGGGCGGGAGGATCGATGGCGAAGACGAACGTCGGGCCGAAGAAGCAGGCTGCCCTGTGGGCCCTCGCGGCGGGTCGTTGCCAGTACAGAGGTTGCAACCGGGAGCTCGTCGGCGACCTCGTCTCGGGCAACGAGGACGGCACCTTCGGTTTCGTCGCCCACATCGTGGCGGACTCCGAGAACGGGCCGCGCGGCGATCCCGTGCAGTCACCGCAGCTCGCGAAGGAGCTCGGCAACCTCATGCTGCTCTGCGCCACCCACCACAAGCTCATCGACGTGGAGGAAGTGGACGAGCACCCGGAGGACATTCTCCTCGAGATGAAACGCGAACACGAGGAGCGCATCGCGATCGTCGCGGACCTGGATGCCGACCGGGCCTCGCACGTCGTCCGCTTCGCCGCCGACATCGGCGGGAGCGAATCCCTCGTGTCGACGAAGGCGATCCTCTCCGCGATGCCGCCGGACCACCATCCGGCGTCGCGGCAGACCATCGACCTCTCGCTCGTGTCGTGTGCGTACAAGGACGACGAGGAGGACTACTGGCGTTTCCAGGCTGAGAACCTGCGTAGGCACTTCGACGCGAAGGTCAGGGGACGCGTCGAGATGCAGGAGATCCGCAACCTCAACGTCTTCGCGCTGGCGCCGCAGCCCCTCCTGATGGAACTCGGCCGTCTGATCGGCGACATCGTGCCCGCCGTGGTCCATCAGCGCCACCGCGAACCCGCGACTTGGCGGTGGCAGCCGGGGCAACCCGCGATTCCCTTTCTGGAGACCGTGCCCGGGGACGTAGCCGGACACTCGCCGGTCGCCCTCAAGCTGGCCCTCAGCGCGACCGTGATCGACGATCGCATTACAGCCGTCCTCGGGGACGACGTTGCCATCTGGTCCCTGACGGCCGAGGATCCGCACAACGACATCATGCGCCGGCCCAAAGATCTGTCGGAGTTCAAGCGGCGCGTCCGAAACCTCCTCGACCGCATCAAGGCTGTCCACGGAGAGGGCGCCGAGATCAACGTCTTCCCGGCCCTGCCGAACTCGGCGGCGGTCGAGTTCGGCAGGGTCCGGATGCCCAAGGCAGACCTGCCGATGAGGATCTGGGACCAGAACAGGACGCGCGGAGGATTCATCCCAACGCTGTGGATCCGTTGAGGTTCGGCTGGGAAGCACTTAATGCGTCTCCGCGCGGTAACGATGCGGATTTCCGACGGTGAGACCGGCATGGCAACAGGAACTCGTGGCTGAGCAACGTATTTGTGGTGCCGCTTGTCCCCGCGTGTGCGTCGTGTTTTGGAAACCCTTCAGGGTTGAGGAGTTAATGCTTTGTTCCCGGCGCCCGCATGAGTGTCGATCGGTACGGTGGCGGACGCGAACGCAAAATCTTTTCCGGGGGCAGGTTGGAACGCTTGCGCTGGGTGAACCTTATAAGGTACAAAGCATCAAGTGAAACGCATCAAGGCAGAATTCTTTGAGACCGACGCCGGGAACCTTCCCGTAAGGGACTGGCTCAAAGGTCTGAACGAGGCCGACTGTTGCATCGTGGGTCGCGACATCGCGACTGTCGAGTTCGGCTGGCCCGTGGGTATGCCGACCTGCAAACCTGTGCGTGGCGGTCTGCGGGAGGTTCGTTCTACGATCAAGTCCGGCAAGGTGGAGGCGCGTGTGTACTTCGCCATAGAGGGCGGCGTTATGCTCCTCCTGCACGGTCACGAAGGTAAGTCCGGCCAGGACGTAGCGATCGACTTGGCCATTTCGCGTCATAAAGCCCATAAAAGCAGGAAGAAATGAGATGAGTGATACTAAAGTTCATCAGGACACTTCTTTCGAAAGTTTTATCGACGAGCTTGGCATCCACGAGGAAGTGTACGGTGAGGCGATAAAGCGAGTTATCGCGTGGCAGCTCGAGAATGAGCGGGTTTCCAAGGGTGTGACCAAGGCGGCCATGGCGGCGGCCATGGGAACGAGCCGAACCCAGTTGTCCCGTGTCCTTGATCCCACCAACGTGAACGTCTCGGTAGAGTCGCTTGATCGTGCCGCGCGTACCGTAGGCAAGAAACTGGAGTTGAAATTGGTCGACGCCTGACTCGTGGATACGCCCCGCCGGATGTTCAGCCGTCAGGTGCGGGAGTGTGCTGATTGGGGTTTGCGCGTCGCCTCACGCGGTTGCCGACGTGTGGCAAGGCATGCCTAACGGCGCGATCGTAGTACGGGTGACGTCGTAGACAGACACCGGGCGGTCCCCAAGCCTTTGGTCAAACCCCGGGCGGCTTCGACCACCTAATGGCCCGTTCCCCATCTCCTCGTCAGCGAGCGCGAGCCGGGTTCACTACCTCCTACCAGTTCCAGCCACCCGGACGACCACGCTCCCCCCGCCGACTCTAGCACCTTCCGGGACCCGGTCCGGACGTGGTGAATGGAGTGTGTCGGCGGTGCCAGAAGGGTGTCGAGGGAACATTCCGCGATCAGTGCATTGATGGGCGCAAGTTCCACTGGTCCGTACGGTTCGTAAACGGCACCGCAGGCAGGCTCCCGCCTGGCGGTCGGGCTACGCGTCCACTCGGTGACGCGAACGTAAGGGCGGCCCGTGACATCAAGCCCGACCCTGAACGGCGCATCACCCGGGGCTATGCAGACTGCATGTCCCGCGCAGGCATGTGCTTCGGTCCATCCGTAGACTACGGGTGGAGCGGCGGCGCCCACAGCTTGGTGCCACTCGTCCAGCATCGCCTCCGCTGGCCAGTCACCCATCGCCGAAACGATAAGATCGCATCCGAGCAGCAGATCCTCCTTCTCCCGAAGAATCCAGTCGCTCCGTGCAACTTCGAAGGATACGTCGAGGTGGGGCAGGTCGCGTCCGAGCTTCACAGCGAGGGCCGTGGACTTTGGCAGGTCGACCTCGCCCATGCCGAGCGGGTGCCGCCCGACGTTCGACGCCTTGAGGACGTCCATGTCGACGAGCGTCAGGCGCCCGACGCCTGCCTGGGCCAGGAGGACCGCGACGGGGGCGCCAACGGAGCCGCAACCAAGGACGACGACGTGCGAGGCCCGCAGCCATCGCAAGCGCGGATCGCCGTCCCGTCCGTGGATCCAGGAGGGATCCGCGCGCTGCGCTCGAATCCTGCGGACGGGGGTGACGCCGAAGTACCGCCCGAGGGCGAGGGCCTGCGGGACGCGGTCGGGTCGGAAGCCCTGGGTCAGCGGATCGCGGCCCCGTTCGACGTCGGGCCGCCGCACCGACACCAGCGCGATGGCGGTCCCCGCGGTCGATGGCATCGCGATCGCCACGGGAAGCGCGTCCGGAAGGGTCGAAAGCGTCTTGCGCAGCAACTCGCCGCAGCCCGCCTCCTCGGCGAGCGCGAGGACGTCTGCCGCTGTATCCGGCATTTCCGCCGGCACGAGCGGACGGTCCAGCCGCAGGAGGAACGCAGTGCCGGTCTCGCCATCGCGGCGCGATGGCTTGCCGTAGAGGTTGCGCCGCCAGCGCTTGATCGTCTCGTCGTCCTCGGCCAGGAGAAGGTGGCGGCCTTTCCAAGCTCGCACCCATCGCGAGCCCAGCTCCGGATCGAGCAGGCTCAGCACGCGGACGCCTCCCAATGTCCTGGTCGCCGACCAGTAGGAGAGGATGTCCTCGCGGTGGACCTCGTCGCCGGCTGGCGTGCCGACCAGATGGCCGACGCCGAGCGCAAGCGCGAGGACGTTCGCCACCATGCCGACCGGATCGTCCGGCGAGAACGTGGTGGTGCCGGAGGCCAAGCATAGGTAGCCATCACGCTCGACGTTCGGCCAGGCACCGAACTTCGGCTCGTCGACCAAGCGGATCCGCGGGGGATCGAACGGGAAGCCCGCGCCCAAGAGTACGTCCACCAGCCTGACCGCGTCCGCCAGCTCGATCGGAAGCCGCCAACCGGCGACCGGCTTCGTCCGAAGCGACGACAGCTCGTCTGGGCGCAGGCGACGGACATCCGCGGAGTTCGCCTGCAACCACGCTTCGACCGCCCCTTCCGCGGAACTCCTTCGTTCCGCCAAGACAGCTCTGTCAGGCATTCCGGCCTCCGCCGGCGGCGCGGATCGACCTGGTGCTCGCCGCCGCCGCCGAACCGATCGTCGTTCCCGACAGGAAGGCCGGGGCGCCGATGCCCACGGCTCGGGCCCTAGCCTTCTCCGCAAGGCCGACGCCCACCCCGTCTTGGACCGCCTTGGCCATGTCCTGCTTGGCCGTCATGACGGCTGCGTTGTAGAAGTCGGCGCGGGCCTGTCTGAGCCACTCGTGGAACGCCGCCCTGCGCTCCGGATGCTTCCCCCACTTGTCGGCGAAGTTCTCCAAAGGGTCGGTCGGGTTCTTGATGTAGTCGACGCCGTTCACCGTCTCGATGAACTGGTCCATGCGCGAGAGGATGGAGACGAGCGCCTTGCCGATGGTCAGTTCGCCGCCGTAGGCATGCGCGGCAAGCGTCGTGATGATCACGGAGATCGGGCGCTCGTCCGGACGCTTGGCGAACATCCGGTCGCGGTGCCGCTTGAGGATCATGACCGCCGACTGGAGCGGCGTCCTGATCCTGAACGTCGGCATGTTCTCGACCTCGGCGCGGATGCCGTCCTTCCGCCGCTTGACCTCGACGGCAACGACCTTGGCGCGGAACCATTCCGAGTAGGCCTTCGGGTTGGACCTCGGCCAGTCACGCGTGAAGATGCGGTAGCCCTTGTCCTCACGGTCGGTAATCGAGATCGCCGTCTTGGCAACGGCCGCGTCGAGCATGTGGCGCTGGAGCAGGGCGCGCTGGTCCGCCTCGTCCGGGACAGCGGGCACGATGTCCATGTGGAACTGCGCGCCGTCCGCATACTCAAGGACCCAGCAGCGGCGCCCCTCGCGGACGGGCTTCGCCATCCCGTGCGCCTTCGCGTACAGCTCGATCTCATACCCGACGAGCCACTTGAGCTGCTCTTGGGTAAGGGAGCCCTTGTCGAGTAGGCGGAGCACGCAGACCGAGTCGACGTCGTAGTCCTCAGCCTCCGTCCAAGGGCGGATGGCCGTGCCGAGGCGGAACGACCCTTGGACGTAGATCTGGGGGTCGTAATGGCGGATGGTCGACTCGGGCCGGCCGAACCAGTCGCCGAGAGAGTGGAAGCGGGAGTCCGCATGCTCGTACCGGGAGCGGGGGATCTCGAGCTCCTGGGCCATGGCCTCGAGGAAGCGCTCGGCCTCCGGAGTGATGATGCCGATGATGGCGTTCATGTCTTTTCAGCCTTCTGCCGTGATGCGCCGGTCCCCCGACAGCGCTTCATTGATCCCTGTTTGTTCCTTTATGCATTCCTGCGCGACAGGTGCCGCGCAGGTTAAGCTGTTCTATAGGCTTCGCTTTCGAGCGTTGATCGAACTAGGTTTTTCTTCCTAGCATCTCAACGCCACTTACAACTTTGGTTCCGATTCCACAACTTTGGTGTTTCCGACACGCTGCTGACAGATCACGAGCAGCCGCTTGTCGATCCGCAGGTGTCGCATTTCAGGCAGGTGCCGTTGCGGACCATGGAGTAGTTGCCGCATTCGGTGCAGCTGTCGCCGGTATAGCCTTTCATCATGGCGACGGCTCGCCGTTCGCCTGCGGTGGGGGCAGCCGCCGGCGCGACGGCGCTGGCGGTTTCGGCCGGTGCGCCGGAGGTGTCGCGGGCCGCGGGCCGGACGGGGGCATCCGACAGGTTGGAACGGTCCCGCGCGGTCGCCTCGAAAGCGAGGGGCTGGTCGAAGAGACCCTGGGCCGGCGAGCGGTCGGCGATCGGCGCGGGGTCGGAGACGGGGGCCGTCTCGTAGTCGCGCTTGAACGCTGCCGATTGCCCGCCCTTCGTGCCCGAAGCGATCGAAACCGGTCCGGCGCTCTTGGCGGCCGCGACCGCGCCCGGCTTCGTGCCGATCTGCGCGACATTCGACGGAGCCGACGCCTTGGCCGTCGGGGCAGGGGCTCCGAGCGGACGGACCTGCCCGGCATCCTTGGACGCGCCCTCCTTCAGCGAGCCCTCCTTCAGCGAGCCTTGAGGCTCGTTCGAGGAGACGACGCGGAACTTGGACGTCTGGCCGCGCACCATTCCGGTCGAAATCGGCGAGGGGGCAGGCTTGTCGCCTTCCACGCCCCGGCCGACCGAGGAGGCTCCGAAATCGTCCGGCTGCACATGGGCGAGATCGTGCCGCTCGAGATAGGAGACGGCGAGTTCGCGGAAGATGTAGTCGAGGATCGAGGTGGCGTTCTTGATGGCCTCGTTGCCCTGGACCATGCCTGCCGGCTCGAAGCGGGTGAAGGTGAAGGCCTCCACATATTCCTCCAGCGGCACGCCGAACTGCAGGCCGAGCGAGATGGCGATGGCGAAGTTGTTCATCATCGCACGGAAGGCTGCGCCCTCCTTGTGCATGTCGATGAAGATCTCGCCGAGACGACCGTCGTCGAACTCGCCCGTGCGCAGATAGACCTTGTGACCGCCGACGATGGCTTTCTGGGTGTAGCCTTTGCGCCGGTTCGGCAGCTTCTCGCGGTCGCGAACCACCTTCTCGACGATGCGCTCGACGATGCGCTCGGCGATCTGCACGGCCTGCTCCTGCTGGGGCGCTGCCATCAGCGCGGCGGTCACCTCCTCGACCGTGTCGTCTTCGTCCTCGTCATCGGAGATGAGCGAGGCGTTGAGGGGCTGGGAGAGCTTGGAGCCGTCGCGGTAAAGGGCATTGGCCTTCAGCGCGAGCTTCCACGAGAGCATGTAAGCGGCGTTGCAGTCCTCGACGGTCGCATCGTTCGGCATGTTGATGGTCTTGGAGATCGCGCCCGAGATGAAGGGCTGGGCCGCCGCCATCATGCGGATATGGCTTTCGACCGAAAGATAGCGCTTGCCCAGACGGCCGCAGGGATTGGCGCAATCGAACACCGGCAGATGCTCGGTCTTGAGATGCGGCGCACCCTCGAGGGTCATGGCGCCGCAGACATGGACGTTCGCGGCCTCGATATCCTTGCGGGAGAAACCGAGGAAGGGCAGGAGCTCGAAGGTGAAGTCCGCGAGCTGCTCGTCGGAGACTCCGAGCACGTCCTTCATGAAGTCGTCGCCGAGCGTATAGCGATTGAAGACGAACTTGATGTCGAAGGCCGAGGTCAGCGCGCCGTTGACGGTCTCGATCAGCGCATCGGTGAAGCCCTTGGCCTTCAGCGAGCCGGGATTGATCGCGGGCGCCTGGTTGAGATTGCCGTGGCCGACCGCATAGGCCTCGATCTCGGCGATCTGGCTTTCGGAATAGCCGAGGGTGCGAAGGGCCTCCGGCACGGCGCGGTTGATGATCTTGAAGTAGCCGCCGCCAGCGAGCTTCTTGAACTTCACCAGCGCGAAGTCGGGTTCGATGCCGGTCGTGTCGCAGTCCATCACGAGACCGATCGTGCCGGTCGGAGCGATCACCGAGACCTGCGCGTTGCGATAGCCGTTCTTCTCGCCGAGTTCGACGGCTTCGCTCCAGGCAGCCTTCGCCCGGGCCGAAAGGCGCTTGTCGGCAAGGTTTGCATGGTCGAGCGGGACCGGGTCGACGGCGAGCTTCTCATAGCCGTTGGCGATGCCCTGAGCGGCCCTTGCATGGTTGCGCACGACGCGCTGCATGGCCTCGGCATTGCGCTCGTAGTCCGGGAAGGCGCCCAGTTCACCGGCCATCTCGGCCGAGGTCTTGTAGGCGATACCGGTCATGAGCGCGGAGATGGCGCCGCAGATGGCCCGGCCTTCCCGGGAATCATAGGGAATGCCGCCGGACATCAGGAGCCCGCCGATATTGGCGAAGCCGAGACCCAGCGTGCGATAGTCGTAGGACAGGCGCGCGATCTCGCGGCTCGGGAACTGCGCCATGAGGACGGAGATCTCGAGGACGATCGTCCACAGCCGGGTGGCATGCTCGAAGGACGGCGTGTCGAACCGCTTGGTCTCGCCGGTGCGCTCGACGAACTGGAGGAGGTTGAGCGAGGCGAGATTGCAGGCCGTGTCGTCCAGGAACATATATTCCGAGCACGGATTGGACGCACGGATCGAGCCGGCGGCCGGGCAGGTGTGCCAGTCGTTCATGGTGGTGTTGAAGTGGAGGCCCGGATCGGCGGACGCCCAGGCGGCGTAGCCGATCTGATCCCACAGTTCACGCGCCTTGACGGTCTTGGCGACCTTGCCGTCGGTGCGGCGGATCAGCTGCCACTCCTCGTCGTTCTCGACGGCGCGAAGGAAGTCGTCCGTGAGGGAGACCGAGTTGTTGGAGTTCTGGCCGGCGACGGTGAGATAGGCCTCGGAGTCCCAGTCGGTGTCGTAGACCGGGAATTCGATGTCGGTATAGCCCTGGCGGGCGAACTGGATCACGCGCTTGACGTAGTTCTCGGGAACCTGCGCGTTCTTGGCGTCCTTGATGGCGCGCTTGAGGGCAGGGTTCCTGGCCGGCTCGTAGCAGTCGCCTTCCGGCCCTTCGCAGTTCACGCAGGCCGCGATGATCGCCTTGAGATGCTTGGAGACGGTCTTCGATCCGGTGACGAGGGCGGCGACCTTCTCCTCCTCGCGAACCTTCCAGGAGATGTACTTCTCGATATCCGGATGGTCGATGTCGACGACGACCATCTTCGCGGCGCGGCGCGTCGTTCCGCCCGACTTGATGGCGCCGGCGGCCCGGTCACCGATCTTCAGGAAGGACATGAGGCCCGAGGAGCGACCGCCGCCGGACAGGCTTTCGCCTTCGCCGCGCAGATGCGAGAAATTCGAGCCGGTGCCCGAGCCATATTTGAAAAGACGGGCTTCGCGAACCCAGAGGTCCATGATGCCGCCTTCGTTCACGAGATCGTCGGCGACGGACTGAATGAAACAGGCATGGGGCTGCGGGTGCTCGTAGGCGGATTCGGACGCGCGCAGTTCGCCGGTGCGGAAGTCGACATAGTGATGGCCCTGGCCGGGACCGTCGATGCCATAGGCCCAGTGAAGACCCGTGTTGAACCATTGCGGGGAGTTCGGAGCCACCTTCTGGGTGGCCAGCATAAAGGCGAGCTCGTCACGGAATGCGGCGGCATCCTCCTCCGAGGCGAAGTAGCCACCCTTCCAGCCCCAGTAGGTCCAGGTGCCGGCCAGGCGGTCGAAGACCTGTCGGCCGTCCATCTCCGAGCCGTAGCGCTCGTCTTCGGGCAGCTCGGCGAGGGCATCGGTATCTGCGACGGAGCGCCAGAGGAAGGAGGGAACGTCGTTCTCCTCGACCTTCTTCAGGCGAGCCGGCACGCCGGCCTTGCGGAAATATTTCTGGGCGAGGATATCGGACGCGACCTGACTGAACTGCGCCGGAACGTCGATATCGGCGAGCCTGAAGACCACGGATCCGTCCGGGTTCTTGATCTCGCTCGTCGCCTTGCGGAATTCGATGCTCGCATATGCGCTTTCACCGGCCTTGGTGTAGCGGCGTTCGATAGTGATGCCCATGACGGCTCGATTCCCTTAAGATGTTCAGTAATGGCGGCGGCGTATGAACGGCAGGAAGCGGCATGTGACGACCCCTCCGCCGAGGGGATATCGGCATGCTACAAGATGTATCCAGTCGTCACGGCCTTGCCGCTACATATAGTAGATCGAGAGTGCTTAATCGAGTCTGAATCTCGAACCCCGGACCCTCGGCGATCTCCGGTCCACGAGCTGCGAAATGCCGATCGCGGACGAGGACAACCCCTGTAGAGCTGCCCCGAAGGATAGATTCGCGGGCCGATTCGGACAATTTGAAAGATCGCACTGTCCCCAGTCTTTCCGGGACATGCAGAAGTCTGTGGATATCTTCGGGCGCTAGCCTCGGGTTCGGAAGAGCCTTTTTCGATTTGGCGACCGGGAGACGTCCGCCGAGCCCGGCGCAGAAGCCTTCTCGATGCGAAATGCATAGCGGGTGCGCAAGAGGGCGGGTTTGCCATATTGGTGGCCAGTTCGCGTGAACAGTGATTCACAAACCGGTTCCTCGTAGAGTTTGGGCTTCCAAGCGATGGCCCTGGACGGTTCGAACGAAGGAACGAGACACTGATCGACTGGAGCATCATCGGACCCGAACCGGAGAGGGAGTTCGATCGCGTCACGGCTCTCGTCCGACGATTGCTGGATGTCCCGGTCGCCTATCTCACCCTTGCCGGAAACCGGAGGAAGACGGTCGATCCCGAAGCGGGTTTCGAGGAGGCCTGGTCGCAGATGCTCGAGGCGCCCTCCAACCGCGCCCTGTGCGAGCGCGTCACCCGGTCGGGAGAGGTCGTCGTCATCGCGGACATGTCATGGGACGGCTGGGTGCGGGCCGAACCGGCGACCGGCGAGATGTCCGTGCGAGCCTTTATCGGTGTTCCCCTCCGCCTCTCATCGGGGAACGTGATCGGGTCTCTCTGCGCCATGGATACACGGGTTCGCGACTGGTCGGCGGACGACCTCTCCTTGATGCAGGATTTTTCGGAGATCATCATGCGCGAGGTGGCGCTCCGCACGGAGGTGGAACGCCGCAAGGCCGCCGAAGAGGAGACACGTCTCGTCGCGCGCGAACTCCAGCACCGTTCGCGAAACGCCTTCTCCATTCTCCAGGCGGTCATCTCCCTTTCCATGCGCGATGCCGGGCTGACATCGCTGAAGCTCGAAATCATCGATCGGATCTCCAGCGTCGCGGCGACCCAGGAACTCATCGCCGAGAGTGAAGGCGGGACGATCCTCCTCGACGCCATTCTCGCGCGCGAACTCGCGCCGTTCACATCCCCGGATCGCTACGACGCATGGGGGCCGCCGGTCGAGGTGACTGCGAACGAGGCGGTCTTCCTCTCCATGATCATCCATGAGCTGGCAACAAACGCCGTGAAGTACGGCGCTTTGCGAAGCTCTTCGAAAGGGCGCCTCGATCTGTCCTGGGACAAAGAGCCGGGCGACGAGGAAAAGCTCCTGTCGCTCGAATGGCGTGAGAGCGGTCTCGATCTGGCGGCGGCGCAGCCGAGCGGGAACGAGCCTCGCGGCGGCTTCGGCTCCGAACTTCTGGATATCCTCGTGATGAACCAGCTGAGGGGTTCGATCGAGCGGATGGCGAAGCCGGATGGATTGACGATCGCGCTCGAACTGAGATTGTCGCGGCCCTTCAAGCCGGCACCCGGCGTCAGTTCGACAGAACAGTCGGATAGCCGCGAAAGCGCGTGACTGCGGGACCCTCAAGTCAGGGACTCATGCTCCTTGGGATACCGAGCGGGTTACCCCTTGGAGTCCTTGCTGATCGGAGCCTGAAACGTGAGGCCGAGATCCCAGGGGAAGAAGATCCACGTGTCCTGACTGACTTCCGTAATGAAGGTGTCGACCATCGGACGGCCCATGGGCTTGGCGTAGACGGCTGCGAAATGAGCCTCGGGCAACATGTCGCGCACGATCTTGGCGGTCTTGCCCGTATCGGTCAGGTCGTCGACGATCAGAACATTGCGCCCGCCATCCGCGGTCAGTTCCTCGGAAACGCCCTTCAGCACCTGGAGCCGGCCCTGCTCGGTGTATTCGTGATAGGATGCGACGCAGACCGTTTCGATCATGCGCACGCCGAGTTCACGCGCGATGATGGCTGCCGGCACGAGCCCGCCACGCGTGATGCAGACGATCGCCTTGAAATCGGTTTCCATGCCGGCGAGCCGCCAGGCGAGGGCGCGCGCATCGCGGTGGAACTGCTCCCAGGAGACGGGGAAGGACTTCTCGACTGTCGACATGGCTTACTAAAGTCCCGACCTCTGAAAATTCGCTGGAACCGAAAACGAGATCGAAGCGATAGTCGTCTTTTGGTGGCCGTTGCAAGACCCCGTTCGTCGGTATGCCGGACGTCATCCCATTTCGGCGAGAAGCGCACGCACGGCGCTCTCGGCCTCGTCGAGCTTATCGCGATCGCGTGAGCGAAGAACGATCTCCGTCGTGTACCGTCCCTCGGAAAAGCGTGGATAGGAGCCGATCGAGACGCCGTCTCTTGCCTTCGCGATGCGGGCGAGCGCATCGCCGATATCACCTTCTCCGTAAGGGCAGGGCACCGAACGGCTCTCGATCGGCCGGCCATGCGGGATAGTCGCCATCAGATTGTCGAGCATCGCCTGGAAGACGTGGGGCACGCCCGCCATCACATGGACGTTCTCGACGGAGAAGCCGGGTGCGGTGGAGACCGGATTGTCGATGAGGCGCGCGCCCTTCGGCGTCCGGGTCATCCGGCGCCGGGCTTCGGTGAACGGCATGTCGCGGCCGGCGTAATAGGCCTCGAGCCGCGAGACCGCCTCGGGATGTTCCTCGACGGGCAGGCCGAACGCCACGCCGATTGCATCCGCCGTGATGTCGTCGTGGGTCGGACCGATACCGCCGGAGGTGACGACCAGATCGTAGCGCCCGCGCAGGGCGTCGACGGCCTCGACGATCCGCGCCTCGACATCGGGAACGATCCGCACCTCCATCAGGTCGATTCCCGCAAGCGTCGCAACCTCGGCGAAGTGACCGATATTCTTGTCCTTGGTCCGTCCGGAGAGAATCTCGTCGCCGATCGCCACCATGCCGGCGGTGAAACTGTCTGTGTCGCTCATTGAAGGATCCGGTGCTCGGTGAAACGTGGAACGACAGATCGCCTTCGGCGGGCGAACGTCAATCACGGAGTTGAGGGGATCGAGCCTCGATTCGCCCTCGAAAAGGTGACGTTGCGTTCCCTCGACCGGACCTTATCTCGCCCGGGACGGCCTGCTAGATCGGCCATGAACACACCGAAAACACAACCGAGAGGTGACGGCAATGACGAAGGTTCTGGTGCTTTACTATTCGAGCTACGGCCATGTGGAAAAGATGGCGGAGGCTGTCGCCGAGGGCGCCCGCGAAGCCGGTGCCGAGGTCGACATCAAGCGCGTTCCGGAAACGGCACCCAAGGAAGTGGTCGAAGCGGCCGGCTTCAAGACGGACTCGTCCCATCCCGTCTGTGAAGTCGAAGAACTGGCGAATTACGACGCGGTCATCGTCGGCTCGCCGACCCGTTTCGGTAATATGAGCTCCCAGATGCAGTCCTTCTGGGATCGCACCGGCGGCCTCTGGGCCAAGGGTCAGCTGATCGACAAGGTGGGCGGCGCATTCACGTCCACGGCCTCCCAGCACGGCGGTCAGGAGACGACGCTGATCTCCATTCAGAAGGTGCTCCAGCATCACGGCCTGATCGTGGTCGGGCTTCCCTATTCCTACGACAAGCTGACCGTGATGGACGAAGTCATCGGCGGCACCCCCTATGGCGCCTCGACGCTCGCCGGCGGAGACGGATCGCGTCAGCCGAGCGAGATCGACCTGGGCGGCGCACGATTCCAGGGCAAGCGGATCGCCGGCATCGCGGCCAAGCTCGCGAACTGATCTGCGTCATTCTCGTCGCAATCGAGGCGGCGCGCCGACCGGCAGGGTCGGCGCGCCGCTTTTCGTTCATCCTGCCGTTGGAGTGGGCCGGCTCTTGAGCTAGCAAGCACGAGCGTGGCCGCAGACGCTTCGCCACATGCCATCGGCCGTCACCCGGAGATCGTTCCATGTCGCACACCTCCCGCCTCAGCGCCCAAGCTCTTGCCGCGCCCGCGAGCGGCATCGTCGCCGTCATGCAGCATGCCTTCGGGCGCGAGGGTGTCGTTCCGCTCTGGGCGGGAGAGGGCGATCTCTCGACGCCCGCCTTCATCAGCGATGCGGCTGCGGCGAGCCTCGCCAAGGGCGAGACCTTCTATACCTATCAACGGGGCCTGCCCGAACTGCGCCAGGCCCTCGCCGACTACACGCAGACCCTCTACGGCCGGCCGCAGTCGCCCGATCGCTTCTTCGTGACGGGATCGGGCATGCAGGCGATCCAGATCGCCATCGCGGCTCTCGTTCAGGCCGGCGACGAGGTCGTGTATTTCGGGCCGGCCTGGCCGAATTTCGCGGCGGCGTCCGAGCTTGCGGGAGCGCGTGCGATCGAGGTGCCGCTCGAACCCGTCGACGGAGCCTGGAGGCTCGATCTCGACAGGCTGCGTTCGGCGGTCGGCGCAAAGACCAGGGCGATCTTCGTCAACTCGCCGTCGAACCCGACCGGATGGACGGCGAGCGAAGAGGAACTGCGGGCCATTCTCGCGATCGCGCGCGAGAGCGATACGGCGATCATCGCCGACGAGATCTATAGCCGCTTCTACTATGCAGGCCGGCGAGCGCCGTCCTTTCATGACGTGATGGAGGACGGCGATACGGTCCTCTTCGTCAACTCCTTCTCCAAGAACTGGGCGATGACCGGCTGGCGGGTCGGATGGATCGAGGCGCCGGCGGAACTCGACGAGGTCCTCGCCAATCTCATCCAGTATTCGACCTCCGGCGTCGCCGCCTTCATGCAGCGCGCGGCGATCGCGGCGCTCACGCAGGGAGAATCGTTCGTCGAGGAGCAGATCGCGCGGGCGCACGAGGCGCGCGATCGGTTCTCGAGGCGGTTGATGGCGACCAATCGGGTCTCGCTCACGCCGCCGGCCGGTGCATTCTACGCGTTCTTCTCGATCGACGGCGTCACCGACACCCGTGCGGCCGCATTCCGCATCGTCGACGAGGCAGGGGTCGGTCTTGCGCCCGGAACGGCCTTCGGTCCTGCGGGACCGCAATTCCTGCGCGCCTGCTTCCACCGCCGGCTCGACGAAGTGGATCTGGCCGCCGACCGGATCGCCGAATGGATCGTCAGAAACACGTGATGCGTTTCGACGGGTATCAGACCATAAAGGTCCTGGCGACGCTGGCGATCGCCGGCGCCGGAGGCCTCCTCGCATCCGCACTCTCGCTTCCCGTGGCTTGGCTGCTGGGCCCCATGGTGGCGGTCGCAGTGGCAAGTGCGACAGGTCTCGATACGCGGCTGCCGAATGCGCTCAGCCAGGTCGCCTTCTTCGTCCTCGGCGTTCAGGCCGGCTCCGGCGTGACGCCCGACGTGGTCGGCCAGATCGCGATCTGGCCATTCTCCTTCGCGATCCAGATGGTGGGTGTGTGTCTCATCACGCTCGCGACCTATGCCTATCTCCATTTCGGGCTGAAGTGGAACCACGAGACCTCCCTCTTCGCGAGCCTGCCCGGAGCGCTCGCTTTCGTCGTCGCTGCCGCCGAGGATACCCGCACCGATATGCAGCGGATGCTCATCGTGCAGACGGCGCGGCTCCTCCTCCTGATCGGAGCGCTGACGCCATTTCTCGGCTGGCTGGAGGGTGGTGGGGCCACGGAGGCGGCGACACGTGGCGAACCGGGCTCGCCGTCGCAATATGCGCTTCTTTTCGCCGTCAGCCTCGTCGCCGCGCTTCTCGGACGGATGCTCCGGATACCCGGCGGCCTGATGCTCGGAGCCCTCATCGGCAGTGCCGCGATCCATGCGAGCGGCGTGTCGGAGGTTGCCGTTCCGAGCGCGATCGCACTGCCCTGCCTCGTCCTTCTCGGAACGCTGATCGGCTCGCGTCTTTATGGGATCGAGCGAAAAGCGCTTCTTTCCCTGATGCCGATATCGATCGTCTGTTTCCTGATCGGGATCGCCTTTTCGGCGCTGGCCGGTCTCCTCGCCGTCCTGACCCTGCCGCTGGAGCCGGGAAAGGTGGCGCTCGCCTATTCGCCCGGGGCGCTCGAAGCGCTCACGGTCCTCGCCTTCCAGTTCGATATCGATCCGGCCTATGTCGCAGCCCACCATGTGGTGCGCTTCATGGGCATCGCCTTGATCGTGCCGTTCCTCGCAAGTCGCGTGAAGCGAAGGCGCGCAAGGCTGGAAGACCAATAGGCAATAAAGGCGGCGTCAGGCTGAGAGCGGGCGAGAGCAGGCCGAAGACCCTTTTGCGATTCACCCATGGCTCCAGGGTCGTTCGGACCGGCAGGTCAGCCGCCGGCCTTGGAGACCACGAGCGGCACGGCGTCGACGACATCTTCCCGGGCGTGTGGGCGATCCGATTGGAACGGGATGCCGATGGCGTTCCAGGTTTCGACGAGGGCGGCCTTCAGGTGATCGATGCGGGCATCGTCGTGGAGCGGCGTCGGGGTGATGCGAAGGCGTTCCGTGCCGCGCGGGACGGTCGGGTAGTTGATCGGCTGGATATAGATGCCGTGACGGTGGAGAAGATGGTCCGAGGCCCGTTTGCACAGGTCCGGATCGCCGACGAGAACCGGCACGATATGGGTGTCGG
>NZ_QURL01000004.1 GCF_003403015.1 Fulvimarina endophytica | reverse complement strand
TCGGAGACCTCCATCGCACCCAGGATCGCCGCCGCGATCTTGCCGCCGCGGATCATGCCGAAGCTCGTCGCGCTGTCGAAATAGGAGGTGCGTGCAAGCTCGGTGATGGTCTGCTTGCCGGCATTGATCAGGTCGGGATCCTCCTCGCCCTCGAAGGGGAAGGGGCCCATGCCCAGCATGCCGTTCTCTGACTGGAGCGTGATGTCCTTGTCGCCGACATAGTTCGCCACCAGCGTCGGAATGCCGATGCCGAGATTCACATACATGCCGTCTTCCAGTTCCTCGGCCGCGCGCGCGGCCATCCGGTTACGATCCCAGGGCATTCACGCGGTCTCCTTCTGGCGGGTGGTGACTTTCTCGATGCGCTTCTCGTGCGCGCCCTCGACGATGCGGTGCACGTAGATGCCGGGCAGATGGATCATGTCCGGGTCGAGCGAGCCCCGGGGAACGATTTCCTCGACCTCCGCCAGGCAGATCTTGCCGCACATGGCGGCCGGCGGGTTGAAGTTGCGCGCGGTCTTGCGGAAGACGAGATTGCCCGTGTCGTCCGCCTTCCAGGCCTTGACGATCGAGAGGTCGGCGACGATGCCGCGTTCGAGGATGTAGTCCTCGCCGTCGAAGGTCTTGACCTCCTTGCCCTCGGCGATGAGCGTGCCGACGCCGGTCTTGGTGTAGAAGCCCGGAATGCCGCTGCCGCCGGCCCGCATCCGCTCGGCGAGCGTGCCCTGGGGATTGAATTCCAGTTCCAGTTCGCCCGACAGATACTGGCGCATGAACTCGGCGTTCTCGCCCACATAGGAGCTGATCATCTTCCTGATCTGTCGCGTGGCCAGGAGCTTGCCGAGGCCGAAATCGTCGACGCCCGCATTGTTGGAGGCGACGGTCAGGTCCTTGACGCCGGAGCGCACCAGCGCCTCGATCGCAAGCTCGGGTATGCCGCACAGGCCGAACCCGCCCGCCGCGATGAACATGCCGTCATGCAGCAAGCCCTCCAGCGCCTCGTCCGCGCTGCCATAAACCTTTTTCATCGGCCCTCCGATTGATATTCGTGAAACTTAGAAGCCTCGGTTCCCCGCGGCGTCCCGGCATGGCCCGAGGAAGCCTGCCCGCTCGTCGGCTCATCCGAGAGACCGGCGCCGGCCTTGTCAAGGGCTTCAGCCCCGTTCGCCCGCAAGGCGGGCCGCATCGGCGTCGCCGGGGAGGATCGATGCTGAGACGGATCCATGCTCAACGCCCGTACATCGCCTCGACCTTCGCCGAGACCGCGTCTTCCGTGAAGCCGTCGAGGACCCGGGCGCGGCTTTCGCGCTGCATCCTCTCGACGAGGTCCCGGTCGCCCGCCAGCCGTTCGAGGGCCCGCTTCAGGGCCTCCGCATCGTTCGGCGGAACGACGAAGCCGTCGACACCATCGCGAACGAAGCTCCGGCATCCGGGCACGTCGGTGGTCACGAGCGCCCGGCCGCAGGCGGCAGCCTCCAGAAGCGTCCGCGGCAGTCCCTCGCCGCCGCGCGAGGCAAGGCATGCCACGTCGTTCTCGGCCCAGACCTTACGGGGATCGTCGGTCGGGCCATGCCAAAAAATTCCCTCGCGCCCGCTCCATTCGGCGAGCGTTTCCGTCGCGATCGATCGGGGGTTCGCGGGATCGGGGGCCCCGTAGAGGGCAAGCTCGATCCGCGCACCGGAGGCGCGGGCCCGCGTGACGGCCTCGACCACGAGATCGACGCCCTTCGACCAGAGCATGCGCGAGACGACGGCGACCCGCAACCTGTCGTCCGGGACGCGCCCCGTCGGCCGGTAATGGTCGGGATCGACCCCCGCGCCGCCGACGATCGTCACGTCCGGATCGCGCGGCGACAGTCCGAGACGCTTCGGATCGTCCTCGTTCTCGAACAGGAACTGGGTTCGCGACCGGCCGAGAATGCGGCGCATGACGAAGGCGATGGCGGCGATCGTGGCGCGGCCGACGAGGTCGGTGCGCGCCATCAGGAAGCCGCCGCCGGTCACGGCGAAGATGCAGTGCCGCCTGCCAGAGAGCCGGGCCGCGAGCCCGCCCACGAGGATCGAACGAAGGGCGATGCAGTGGACGAAGCGGGGATCTTCGGCGCGAAGGATCGCGGCGAGGCGCCGGACCGTCTTGAGGATCGCCAGGGGATTGAGATTGCGCCGGTCGGCTTCGAGCGCGATCACCCGCCCGCCCGCCGCCTCGATGGCGCCCCGGTGCTCGCGCACCCGGGTGATCACCACCGGCTCGAACCCCGCGCGTCGGGCCGATCGCAGCATGGGCAGGAAATGGGAGACGAAGAACCAGTCTTCGGTGACGACAAAGACGAGTGTGCGGGACATGGTTCGATCGTCGTTCGGCTCTCGAATCTGAAACTTCGGCGCAGGTTCCGGCTGTCTGAACGCTTCTGCGCCGCCCGGCAAGGGGCCGGCTCCGGTTTCGGCCACCATCGGGGAGCGCGCCCGAACGGGACGGCATCGGGAGGAGGCGGGCGGCCGGAATTTTTCCCGTTTCATCGGTCGGTCCGGCCGAATGACGAGAAGATTGTGCCGATCGTCCGGCAAACCATCCTCCGATCTTGCCGAAAATCCGCGTTCGGGCCATTCAACCACCAAGATTCGCACACCATCTGGCTTCCAGAACCCTTCGAGACTTCCGGCATTCCTGCCGAAGGCTGCGAAAGGCAAGCGAGCCAGATCATCCTGTCCTCACAAAGGAGCCGGCGGACCCTTCATGCCCCGCACGCGCAAACCCTTCACGGTCGAAACCAAGAAACGTCGGCGCTCGGGCTCGGCGTCCGAAACGCTCATGTCTCTCGCCGAGGCGTCGAACGAGCCGGCCAAGCCGGAGGCCCTGAAAAGACCCAGGCGGGCCGCCGAGCCGGTGAAAGACACTTCCGAGCAGTCGGCGATGAAGGAAAAGGTCGAGGCAGCAGCACGATCGGGCCGCATCCTCGCCGAGCGACCGGAGCCCGGTGCGGCGGAACCCGAACCGGATCTGCAGCCCGCCGTGAGCGAAGACGAAGCCGAAGGCCCGCGTCAGCCCGCACGTCGCTATCGCAGGAAGCAGCCGGTCCGCTCGATCGATCCGGCGGATTACGAAGGCCGTGAGTTCGGATCTCCGGCGCCGACGCCGTCCGCCTCGATCCCGCCAGCGGCCGAGGAAACGGCCGCGACCGCGTCACATGCGACGGACGACGAGCAGCCGAGCGAGACGGCGACCGGCATCGGCTATCGCACGCGCCGGGCCTGGCGCACCGGCGGCGTCGCCCTGTCCGAGCGCTGGAAGCTGCGCGCCCATGCCCGCCATCAGATGAAGGGGCGGCGAAAGACCAGCCGCTGAAGGAGATTGCGGCCGGTGCCTCAGGCGATCCGATCGCCCTTCGCGGACGAAGGGCCCGTCTGCCTGCCTTCGTTCAGCGGCCGCTGCCCGTTCCGCCGCGCGCCGTGCCCCATCTGATCACGCGCCTCACCGGTTGCGGCAGGGCCTGATAGACCCGGGCGAGGTGCGGAAGCCGCGACAGGACGATGGCTGCAAGCATGCCGGGCCGTCGAACGAAGGCGTTGTCCGTATCGAGCTGTTCGCGTGTCGCTCGGGCCAGGTCGGAATCGCTGGTGCTTGGATCGCTCGACAGGGCAAGGTCGATGGGCAGCGCCAGATAGCCTGCATCTTCGCACAGTGCCGGAAAGAGCCGCTCCAGGGCATGGGCGGCGGTCCCGTCGGTCTGCCCCGCTTCCGGCTCGAAGAGATCAGCGAGATCCGTGGAGGCGAGCGAGGCGAAGGCGGTCCGGCGGAACCAGAACATGGTCCCCGCACAGAAGAAGGGGGTCCGCGCCATCAGGTCCGCCGGATCGCGGTCGAGGCGCCTTGCGACCGTCTCGATCGCAGCCTCGTTGTGTCCGATGTGGAAGGCGGTGGTGCAGAAGGAGGTCGGTGCTCCGGCAAGGCCGATGCGCTCGTCGCCTTCGAACCGCGCGACGAGAGCGGCGACTTCGGCGGGCGAGGGAAGGAGTTCGCCGGTGAGCATCTCGGCCCAGGCCTCGCCATCGAGGCGGTGGACGGAGCGCTTGCCGTGCAGTTTCAGGCCGATGTCGAAATCGCCCGCCTGGCGCAACGCCTCGATGAACGGCAGGACGTCCCGTCCCCTGTTGGCGGTCTCCACGGTCTGCCACCCGCACAGATGCGGGCTGTCGGGCGGTGCGACCGTGCCTGCCGCGGCCCCTGTCGCCACGATGCGGAAGGGCAGCTGGATCGACCGTTCGATCCGCTCGCGCAGCGCCGGCCAGGCTTCGACGTAATGGATATGGACGAAGACGGCGACGGGTTTCATGGCAGGAGCGGTCTCGAAAGCGTTATCAGCAAACCCTTCATAGCGGCCCGCACGAGGCGGGAAAGGGTTCGCACGGGGCGAGGTGATCGAAGCGCGAAGACCGCACACTGCACGGGAACGTAGAGCAGCGTGCGCATCTTCCAGCGCAAGGGGACATGGGCAAGGCGCAGGCAGATCGCCTGGCTGCGGACATAGTTCAGCATCCGGTCCTCGCGCTGGCGCGGGAAGGCCAAGGGACCGAGACGCACGACACCGGTTCCGACGCGGTGTTCCAGAACGGCCTCGGGGTCGACGAAGATCGCATAGCCCCGGCTCCAGGCACGAAAACACCATTCGAGATCGACCCCGTCCATGCGTAGGGTCTCGGCAAAGGGGCCGATCGCGCGAAAGGCCTTGAGATCGACCATCAGGCCCGAGACGATCGCGAACTCCACTGCGCTCAAGCCGGCCACGGGTTCGCCGCGCGGCCTGTAGCGCGGTGCGCGCGTATCACTTCCGGCGGCTGCGACGGGCCTGGCGCCGACGGCTGCGACAGGCTCGCCGCGCTCCGCGAGACGGTCGAGAGCGGAAGAGAGGCGGGCGGGCAGCGAGGGATCGACCGTGCTGTCCTGGTCGAAGAACAAGATGCGCTCGAAACCGGCCGTCCCCGCCGCCTCGGCCAGTCGGTTGAGGCCTGCCGCGATGCCCGCGTTCGCCAAAAGCGCCAGCACGGTGACATTCTGCGTGTCGCGCAGGACGTCGAGATGCTCGGCCTCGATCGCCTCGCCGCTCGGGCCGTCCACCACGACGAAGACGTGACCCGCCTGTCCGCGAACGGTTTCGAGAAGCGTGTCGAACAGCGACCGGTCGGGCCTGAACACGGTGAGGCCGACCGCGAACCGATGCTTATCCATGGCGGGACGCGAAATGTTCGCCCCGGCAAGGTCCGCCATGGGGCGATCCGGTCTCGTAAGGCCCGCCATCGCCCGCCGAACGGGCCGCCGGGTCGGCTCGCCGGTCACGGGTGAGGCCGTCGTTCGAGCGTTCGGCTCGCATGGCCCAGCGGGGCGTTCGTGCGCGCGATGACCGAGGTCGCCTCGCCATCGAAAGAAAGACGCGCCGCGCTTGTCTGCCGGGTCGGGAATGGACGTTGCCTCGTCGCAATTCAACCACCGCTTTTCTCACCTTGCCGAACGCTGGGATGTTGCCGGGATCCGATCGCCGGAGTGCCGTGCGGAGATGCTCGACCCGAGCACGGTCCCGAAACCCGCCGCGGCATGACGCAAGCGCCCGAAGACACCGAGCGACATGAGGATCCCGGAACACCGCCCCGGCTCTAATATCCCTGCCGGCCCTCCGCAAGGGTCCGGCGCCGTCCCATTCGCGTGCCGGACCCTCGCGAAGGGCCGGAAACCTCGGCCGTGCAGGCAGGAGGATGGCTTGCCAGCGCGCCCCTCCGGCCTTGCCCGGGCCCCAAACATTGCGCATCGGGTGAGAGCGCATTATGCGGTTGGGACGGCGCTGACGGGTCTTTGAACGACGTCGATGGGGCTTGCTCTGTGATGGCGGCTCCGGAAGATCCGTCCCGTTTCATGAAGTCCAGGGCGATCGAGACGATGTCATCCAGCAAGAATTCCCCCCGGGAAGCGCGGCGCTTCCTGGTCACCGGCGGGGCCGGTTTCATCGGCTCGGCCGTCGCCCGGCATCTGATCGAGGCGAGCGATCACGAGGTTCTCGTCGTCGACGCGCTGACCTATGCCGGCAATCCGGCCAGCCTCGAGCCGGTCGCGGACCATCCCCGCTACCGGTTCCTGAAGGCCGATATCCGCGACGGCGAGGCGATGGCCGGGGCGATGGCCGAGTTCGATCCGGACGTCGTCATGCATCTGGCCGCAGAAAGCCATGTGGATCGCTCGATCGACGGCCCGATGGTGTTCGTCGACACCAATGTCGTGGGAACGGCCGTGCTGCTCCAGGCGGCGCTGCGCCACTTCCAGGGTCTTGGCGAAGAGCGCAAGGCGCGCTTCCGCTTCCATCACATCTCGACTGACGAGGTCTTCGGATCGCTGGGCCCCGAGGGCTTCTTCACCGAGACGACCGCCTACGACCCGCGTTCGCCCTATTCGGCCTCCAAGGCCGCGTCCGATCATCTGGTGCGGGCCTGGCACCACACCTACGGCCTGCCGATCGTCCTGACCAACTGCTCGAACAATTACGGCCCCTATCACTTCCCGGAGAAGCTGATCCCGCTCGTCATCCTCAACGCCCTCGAGGGCAAGCCCCTGCCGGTCTACGGCAAGGGCGAGAACGTGCGCGACTGGCTCTATGTGGACGATCATGCCCGCGCCCTCGTGCGCGTCGCCGAACAGGGCGAGCCGGGCGAGACCTATGCCATCGGCGGCCACAACGAGCGCTCCAATATCGATGTCGTGCGCACGATCTGCGGCCTTCTCGACACGATCCGTCCCGATCCGGCCGGACCGCACGAGCGGCTCATCACCTTCGTGACCGACCGTCCGGGCCATGACGCGCGCTATGCGATCGATGCGTCCAAGATCGAGGCCGAACTCGGCTGGCGGCCCGAAGAAAGCTTCGAGAGCGGGCTGGAGAAGACGGTCCGCTGGTATCTCAATAACGAGGCCTGGTGGAGCGCCATCCGCTCCGGCCGGTATCACGGCGAGCGGCTGGGCCTCACCTCGAACGGGAAGACCGAATCATGAACACGACACCGCTTCTGGAGGTGACGCCCACCGATCTCGACGGCGTCGTCATCCTCAACCCACGGCGCTTCGGGGACAGCCGCGGCTGGTTCACCGAAAGCTGGAACGAGGCGCGGATGCGCGAGGCGGGCCTCGATCTGGACTTCATTCAGGACAACCAGTCCTTCTCGGCCGATATCGGCACGGTGCGCGGCCTGCATTTCCAGACGCCGCCGGCGGCCCAGGACAAGCTGGTGCGCGTCCTCGCCGGCGCCATTCTCGACGTCGCGGTCGATCTGCGGGCCGGCTCGCCGACCTATGGCCGGCACGTGGCCGTCGAACTTTCGGCCGGGAACGGCCTTCAGCTTCTGGTGCCGAAGGGGTTCGCCCACGGCTTCGTCACCCGGGAGGCGAACACCATGGTCTTCTACAAGGTCACGGCGGCCTACGCGCCCGATTGCGATGCGGGGCTCGCCTTCGACGATCCCGATCTCGGCATCGACTGGGGCGTGAGCCGTGAACGCGCGATCCTCTCGGACAAGGACCGGGTGCTGCCGCGCTTTGCAGCACTCGAGACCCCCTTCCGATGAGGCTTCTCGTCACCGGACGGGAGGGCCAGGTCGCGACCGCGCTGAAGGAGAAGGGCGCAGCGCGCGGGGTCTCCGTCACGACGCTCGGCCGGCCGGATCTCGACCTGTCGGGGCCCCGCGAGGCGATCGTCGAGGCCGTGCTGAAGGCGGCAGACGGGGCAAGCGCGATCGTCAGCGCGGCGGCCTATACGGCAGTCGACCGGGCGGAAAGCGAACCGGAGCTCGCAAGGGCCGTCAACGCCCAAGGCGCCGGGGCGCTGGCCGAGGCCGCGAGACGGCTCGCGATCCCGATCCTCCATCTGTCGACGGACTATGTCTACGACGGCTCGAAGGCCGGACCCTGGATGGAAGAGGACGCGACCGGCCCGCTCGGCGTCTACGGCCGCTCCAAGCTCGAAGGCGAGGCGGTGATTCGGGCCTCGGGGGCGCGCCATGTGATCCTTCGCACGGCCTGGGTTTACTCGCCGTTCGGTCAAAACTTCGTGAAGACCATGCTGCGCCTCGGCGCCGAGCGCGACAAATTGTCCGTCGTCGACGATCAGCGCGGCTCGCCGACCTCCGCCCTCGACATCGCCGATGCCGTCCTCGCCATCGCCGAGCGGCTCGACGGCGGGGCGGATGACGCTTCGCTTCACGGCACCTTCCATCTCGCCGGCAGCGGCGAGACCAGCTGGGCGGGCTTTGCGAGGGCGATCTTCGAGGGTGCTGGAAGACGCGGGCTGACAGTGCCGGAGGTGGCGCCCATCCCGACCAGCGCCTATCCGACGCCGGCCGAGCGCCCGAAGAATTCTGTCCTCTCCACCGACCGGCTCCACGCCCGCTACGGCCTTCGGCTGCCCGACTGGCGGACCTCGCTCGAGACCGTTCTCGACCGGCTGATCGAAGGACCCGGGCCCAAAACCGATACCGATACCCAAACCGAACCCGCATCACGCAACGAAGGACGCACGACGCCATGAAGGGCATCATTCTGGCCGGCGGCAGCGGCACGCGCCTGCATCCCATGACGCTGACCGCGTCCAAGCAGCTTCTGCCGGTCTACGACAAGCCGATGATCTACTATCCGCTCTCGACGCTGATGCTGGCGGGCATCACCGAGATCCTGATCATCTCGACGCCGCACGACCTGCCGCGCTTCCGGGCGCTTCTGGGCGACGGCTCGGCCTGGGGGCTGACGCTCAGCTATGCCGAGCAGCCCCGGCCCGACGGTCTCGCCCAGGCCTTCCTGATCGGCGAGGACTTCATCGCCGGCGAGCCTTCGGCCCTCGTCCTCGGCGACAACCTCTTCTACGGCCACGGACTGCCCAAACTGATGACCCGGGCCCGGGACGAGGCGCTGGCGCGCAACGGGGCGAGCGTCTTCGCCTATCACGTCGCCGATCCCGAGCGTTACGGCGTCGTCGAATTCGACGATCAGCAGCGCGCGGTCAGCATCGAGGAGAAGCCCGAGCGGCCGAAATCCAACTGGGCGGTGACCGGTCTCTACTTCTACGACGGGCGCGCCGCCGAGTTCGCCCGCTCCCTGAAGCCCTCGCCGCGGGGCGAACTGGAGATCACCGATCTCAACCGGCTCTATCTGGAGGAAGGCACGCTCAACGTCGCGCTCATGGGGCGCGGCTATGCCTGGCTCGATACGGGCACGCCCGACGCGCTTCTGGAAGCGGCCGAGTTCGTGCGCACGCTGGAACACCGCCAGGGCTTCAAGATCGCCTGTCCCGAGGAGATCGCCTATTCGCTCGGCCATATCGACGCCGACCAGCTGCGCACCCTCGGCCAGACCCTCGGAAAGAGCCGATACGGCCAGTATCTCCTCGCGCTTGCCAACGAGAGGATCGGTTAACGTCTCAGCCCGTATTAACAACGTCGAAGATCGTTGTACTCTTACGGTCCCATCCGTCTTCGGTTAAAATGCTCGGCTTAGATTCGGGGACATAAGTGTTGCCGAATCTGCCACGTTGTCCGTTCTCGTTGAAATACCAAGACTGTTGAGATGACCACGAGACCAAATTACCGTTTGCCAGAAACGGAAACGTTCTGGCATGACTTTTTGATAACGTAAGAAGAATTATCGTTACACCAAGGCCGGAGAATATTTCACCCTCGGTAAGTGCATCTAGCGGATCGACTAGACTTTTGGGCATTAGGTAAGGATCATCAGCTAGTTCTAGAAAGGCCGAGCCGACAGGGTTCCCTTTGCGCATGTACATGAGGGAATTCTGGAAGAAAAGATTCTCCCAATATATTAGTCCGTAATCAAAATTCGCAGTGACGAATTTCATCACATTTAGATCAGTGAGAAACGCCCCAAGATCCATATAAATACCTCCAAAGGTATGGAGGATTTTCATTCTCAGGATATCGGCGGCGAACGGGAATTTCCGATCCTCAATGAACTTGTTAAAGCTATCCAGCCATTGCCCTGCGCTTAGGTGTTGGGATATGACTTTTATATCTAATGGTACTTCAGATGACCGTATCCCGTCGCAGACTGACTTGATTGCCGATTCATCTTGGACCCAAAGTGTGAACCTCCATCCGTCAGCGCTATATTTCCGAGCATACTCGGTGTATGCGTCTATATAATGCGCTGGGGGCTCCGCCGGCGACGAAAGATTTGTTAGCCAAATTTTATGTATTTCGCGAACCTCCTCCCCTGCAAATTGAGTGGCAGATGGAGGATTGAGGGCAAGTTCGCGCGCATGGTCTGTCACGGTGCGAAAATATTTTACAAGGTCGGCTTCACCCATGTTTTGATGAGCCAGTACGCGTCGCATAAATGGGTGCAGGCGATCAACATCGGAATCGAGGCGGGCGCGAATCGTATCGAGATCTTCGACGATCATCGCTGTTTCACTCGTATTTAACACAACCAATACCCTATCCGAACAATCAGTGCGACAAACTTACAACATGCCAACGACTATTGGTTAGTCGTAGATCCGCCAACTCGACATCCCTAATCCATTTTCGATGGCATAGAAACGCTCGAAACCACACTCTCGGATGAAGATTTCGAATAGGCCCGGCCAGTTTGTTGCGGTTGGTGCCAGCAAATTTGGCGCGTTTCCACGGGCGGCCGACTGAAGGAAACGCCGAATCACCGCCTCCGTTTCTACCTCAGCGACATGCTGCAGGCCGGAAAATGAATTACTTCCATGAAGGCGGTATTCGTAAAGCGCATCTTTGGCTACATATGGCTCGGTAAAGTATAGCGCCTGAAGAGCGAAATCCCAATCATGGCAATATCTTAGTGGCAGAAAGGGGCCGACCAGTTCGTAAAGTCGTCGGGTGAAAACAAAATTTCCAGTCGAAATTGCTTGGTTTCCACGGAGGAGCGAAAAGCCGACAGTCGGATCTCGCTCTAGTGCCAAAAGTTGATTAACGCCGATCATCCGAATGTTGTCAGGAAAATCCTGCGTGGATTCATTGGAGAATGGCTTTACGAGCGAAAAGCCAAACTCGGAGGAAGAGGCTGTCATTCCGTCTATAAGGCGCGAGAGACGATCTGCATGATAGCGATCATCCGAATTAATAATGGCTATGTAGTCTCCACGGGAGACTGCAATGCCCTTATTAATGGTCGCGTGAGCGCCCATATTCGTCTCGTTCCGTTCTACATGAATTCGTTTGAAGCGTCGTACGAAATCTGACGACTTCAAGAGGGCTGCGCCGCGTTCGAATGTCTGATCACTTGAGCAGTCGTCGATGAAAACTATCTCAATGTCGTGATATGTTTGGTTATATATAGAACTTAGCGCCTCTTGGATAAAATCTTGATGTCCAAAGCTGGGGACAATAACGCTGACCGTTCGCGTGGATGACACAATCATTCTCCAATCGACGCCAGGAACCCAGTTCGATATGCTATCGCCGAGAGCCCATCGGCGCTTTCCAAACAGATAAGCTCAATTTCATAATGCCCTTCTTCAACATTCTTAAGGTTTCCTGAAAATGAGAAACCGCAATCGTAGGGATCAAGTAGACCGAGAAATTCCGTCACGTCAGGGCGCTCTATGTAGGTCTCTATCGACGCGAGATATCTCGGGCTCGAATCCGCTGAAGATATCTTGCGGAGTGAAACGTAAAGCGGCATCTGCTTCGGCGCTGCGGTGACAAGCCAGCCACTAAGCTCAAGGCTCTGCGATTTCGTAAGAGCGTTGAGTTTGCCTCTCACTCCGCGATTACCATTCACCGAGTCTAGATGAAGACGAGCGTCATCGCTGCTTCTAACGGCGAGCAATTCGTTGGTAACCTCAACGAACAGGGAGTCCCTGCTGAGCTTTGCCGATACGCTACTCGTACTCAGGAGTTTTGTGAGTACGCCGTTAGTGTTGATCAAGCTCCCCACATACTCGCGCAAAATCTCCAGATCCCTTTCGTTCAACGGACCTTTGCGCAGGAGTAATGCGGATTGAATCTGGGACTGACGAGTAAGCGAATTGCGTACAGCACGAAGATATCCATGACCATGGCGTCGATCAGGTTCCAAATGGGCTCCTTCAGCCCACTCATTCCAAGCGTTCACGAATACGAAGCGACATTCCTCCGGTAGTCTGTTCGCCGCATCATCGACGAGAAATTTCATCCACGTTTCGAATGTTTCAGGCTTTGCATTAGCGAAGACGTTGCCGTTCGGCCCTTTGCGGCTCGTGTTATCCCACGACGGCATCGCACCACGAAAATGCAGATGCGTTCGGTCAGTATGTGAAATTTCGTTTCGGACAATATCTTCGTAGTCGTATATCTCCCCCCTGAAGCTCTGCGATAGGTCTTCCATTTTATCGTTGCAACGAGGTGCAATCACCCCATGCGGCGGGAATTGCGAGCTGCTGTCACAACCGTACTTCGAGGGCTCGCGCAATCCGAAAGACTCAACCATACACACGTGCAGGTCTGGGAATCCTTCGGCCCGTACGATTTCACGCCATCTTGCGATCGTTTCAACCGGCTTCTCCATTAGAGAAACCCGATATACCTGTAAGAAAGGTGCTCCATCAATTTTCAAATATTTGGGAGATTTAAAATAGCGTATACAAGACCGTATGAACTCCACGTCACTTTCGAACGTATGTGACTGTTCCATTAAAACGTCTTGCTCAGAACCGTCCCACCGCCGCGACCATGTCTCGTTCGCCCAGCACAAACAGAAATCGAGATCCAGATTTTCCTCAACATGTCGATCAATCGGCATTGTAAGGATCTGTGTCCCTGAGAACCAATAGAAGTAGTATGCGAATGCGGAAACGCCGTACTTCCGGGCGGTTTCTACCTGCTTTCGTTGAATCTCTCCAATGCGAAGGTCATAGTAGCCGAAGTCTGCAGGCAGATGTGGTTGATCATGACCCTTAAAGTATGCGCGTGCGGACGAAACATTGGTCCATTCAGTAAAGCCACTTCCCCACCACTCATCATTCTCCGGAATCGGATGGAACTGAGGGAGATAATAGGCGATAATTTTCGCAGCCGGCTCTTGTGGTGTCGGGGGATTATTGATCAGAGTGTTGCGCAAGCGAATTCTTTCGCTCTCGGTGTTTCCAGCAGGTCGCTTCGGCTTCACCAATGTCTTCTTGAAATCGTTTATGCTACATAATTCATCGTTGACAAGCGGAACGCGTACATCGGTTCCCGAAATGTATACCTGTACGAGCTCACTTCCGGTGATCATTTCGGCATTTGTGGATTTGACTCTTGCTAAGAGCTCTTCTGTTATTGGGCCACGCAAAGTGTTGTAATCAAAGCGAAATCCCACACGGACGTCACTGCCAATAAGCTCTATGACATCGCCGCGAAAATCGCTGCATTCAATAATGGCGACGTGTCGGCCAAGTATAGAAATGTCAAGCTGTACGTTCTTTTTCGGATCAGTGCTAAGTAGTGTCCAGCCGTAAACATAGTCACTGGTTACAGCGTCGATTGCGCCACGCCATTTAGCGCCCTCACTTAAATCCTCCAAATTCCAGCTAACCGCCAGCTCGTGTTTTCTCTTAACCATTTCAGCTATTCGAACCTTCTTTTTCCGGCGCAATTTTCAATTGATGATTTGGCTAAAGGGATATTCGGCACTGCGTTGGCTCAAGCTCATCTGGTCCATCCGATTTCGCGCGATACAAGCGCACGCGGACTTAAACACCAGCCTTGCGCGTGCTGTCCATGGGTGTGAGCGCAAGTTAGCATCGAGTTTTACGCGATCGCCTTTGACGCCCTAGGCGCGTGCGCGGCGAGCGGGTGCGGCGCCTGTCCGAGATCGCCGAGGTCCGCACGGGCCTCTCCTTCGGCGACGAGGGCTTTCTCGAACTTCTGGGGTCCGGCGCGTTCGATTGTCTCGCCCATCACGCCGCCAATGTGACGAACTACAAGAGCCTCGATTTCGACGTCACGGCCGCGCTCGCCGACAACACGCGAAACCTTTCCGCCGTCCTGCGCCTGTTCGCCGAGCGCGGCGGCCGGGCCGTGGTTCTGACGGGCAGCGTGTTCGAGCAGGGGGAGGGCGCCGGCAACGAGCCGATGCGCGCCTTCTCCCCCTACGGCCTCTCCAAGGGGCTGACGGCCGAGGTCTTCGACTACTGGACGACGCTTCTCGGCCTTCGCATGGGTAAGTTCGTCATCCCCAATCCCTTCGGCCCGCTGGAGGAGCCGCGCTTCTGCAGCTATCTGATCCGCTGCTGGACGAAGGGCGAGGCGGCCTCCGTGCAGACGCCGCGCTATGTGCGCGACAACATCCATGTGGGGCTTCTGGCCAAGGCCTATGCCGCCTTCTGCGAGGAGACCCTTTTGGCCCGCGCGGACACCCGGCTGAACCCCAGCGGCTATGTGGAAACGCAGGGCGCGTTCGCGGAGCGTTTCGCCCGCGAGATCGGCCCGCGCCTTGGTCTCGGCGCTGAGGTCGTGTTGAAGGACCAGACGGTGTTCGACGAGCCGCTGATGCGCGTCAACACCCAACCCCTCGACACGGCAGCCCTCGGCTGGAACGAGACGGCAGCCTGGGACGAGGCGGCGGATTTTTATCGATAGCAGCAATTTTTCTGTCATCATCCCGAACGGGCACTGATGTCTACGCGGACGTGTTTCTCATGAATTGTTTGGCCTGCGGATCGATCGGTTTGTTTGACTCCGAGAAGGAGCTCAAGGAATTCGGTACAGACGTTGTCTTGAAAATCTGCGGCCAATGCGGCTCGGGAACGTTTTCGCCTCTCCCGACAATCGATTATCGGACGCATACGAACTCCGACTATGATCTTCGTGATTATGTGGAGCTCAATGCGAATATTGGATTTCTAGCTGGGTCTATACTTCGCCTCATCGACCAGAGACCGCCTGGACGGCTGCTCGACATTGGATGCGGCTTCGGGTTTGCTGCCGACTCGGTCCGCCGTCTGCTCGGGTGGGAAGTCGTCGGTTTCGAGCCGTCGAGATACGGCGTGAGAGGGGCGGAAATTCTGGGCGTCGATATTCGTCCCGAGTATCTCACCGCTGACCATCCGATGGCGCAGCAAAAGTATGACGTCATTCATGTTTCCGAGGTCATCGAGCACATCGAGGAGCCGCAGTCTTTCATCGCTTTCCTTGCGAGTCTGCTGTCGGAAGATGGGATGATTATCGCGAGTACGCCCGATATATCCGTGCTCGATAACGACGCGATGAGCAGGAGTATCAAGCTGTCTGTTCTGAGCATAGGCGCGCATACTGTTTTGTTCAGTCGCTCGGGTCTGGAGCAATTGTTCGAGAGTGTCGGTCTTTCGAATATCCATTGTGAACTGCGCGGCACGTCGCATCTGATCGTTGCGTCCAAAGTCCCTTACAAAAAACCGAAGCGGTCAATGGAGGAATTCTACGAGGCTTACTTGCGGTCTCTCATCGAGGTCGACGCCATGGATCCGATGCTGGAAATGGGAGTTGTTTCGAGACTCTTCAGTTTTTATGTGAACCACGGTCAATTCGACAAGGCGGACCCGCTTTTAGAGCGCGTCATCAAGCTGTCCGACGTTTCTCATCCAATTTCAAATTTCGACGCTTTTCTGGAAAATACGACAACAATCGTTCCCTATATTTACTACTACATCGGTATGCACTACTACGCCTACAAAGGAAATTACGAGTTATCCCGATTTTATTTTCTTCTTTGCTGGCAGATTTCAATCGAAAAAATCCGCCGTCGTCCGGCAGTATCGGTCGTTGAATCCGATCTCTTGTGGCGATCGTTTCTCCATTATGGCCTATCCTGTGAAGCACTGGGCGATGATAGCGATGCGCAATCTGCGTATGCCCGTCTGCAGATGGATGGCGGACGAGACTTGCCATCGGTTCAGAGCGACGTTCGATCTCGTGCAAAAGAGAGATATCGAAACCCAAACGGTTCCTAAGATAGTCACTCAGCGGGACACGCCGATCCACCGACAACGAAAAGCCATATGCGGGTCATGGTAGCTCTTCATGAAATCGAATAACCCTGTGTCGGCATGTCCTTCATAACTATCGAAATCGGTTCTGCTTCGTTTCTCATAAACAAGGCTTCATCCGTATCTGATCAGAGATCAGTTTTCACATCGCATAATTCTGATTGGAGATGAGAATGTTCCAAGGATATCTCGACGGGCTTATCAATGGAAAGATTGAGGGATGGGCTCTATCCGTCGACGATGAGCATCCGATTTTCGTCACCCTGTTGATTGACAATGTTCCGGTCGAATCCAGGAAGGCGTCTGCGTTTCGTCAGGATGTGAAGGACTCGAATACGTCCGAGGGAAATTGCGGCTTCAGCTTTTCAATACCTGAGCGCTGGCGCGATGGAATGTGGCACGACTTCTCCGTTCGCGTGATGAATGCCAACTACATCCTCCCGAGTAACGGCTTGAACCGTTTTCGCCTGGGTGTCGGCAAAAGCGAAGTCGAGCGATACCGCCTGCAAATGGAGGCGTTGCGCACCGGGTCGGTGACGTTGAGTGGCGAGAAGGAATTGCAGGCGGACGCGCCGATTGCGTTGTTTGCAATCTTCAACAAGACTGGCAATCTCAGCTGGTCTCAGCGGCGGATGCTGCAGGAACTGAACGACAGAGGCCTTTCGGTCATCCTCTGCCAGTCGACTCTCGAAAAGTTCGAGAGCTTCGCTCAACAGGCTGCGCCCTATTGCGCCAAGATGATTTTCCGGACCAACTTCGGGCGGGACTTCGCGTCCTGGGCGCTCCAGATCGATCTGTTCAGGGACGAAGTGCTTTCGGCTCCCTATGTTCTGTTCCTCAACGACAGCATGATCGGGCCGTTCGGGTCCATGGAGAGCCTGTTCGAGAAGTTCTCAGCGGGCGGCTACGACGTATTTGGTCTTACCGACAGTTGGGATCGTGGCTACCATATCCAGTCTTCGCTATTCTTCATGTCGAAGACGGCGCTTTCGAGCCCCGCCTTCTGGCGCTTCCTCTATTCCTATACGTTTTCCGACGATCGGGACGAAATCATCCGTGCCGGAGAGATCGGATTTTCCCGGTTTCTTCTGAATGGTGAATTGAAATGCGGCGTCCATGCGCCGTTCGAGGAAATCTCGGCATTGTGGCTTTCTCGGCTTGAGGAGCGCGTCAATGAGGCGATTGCTCTTCCGGAAGGTGCGATGGAGCATGGCTCGCTCGACGAGAGGCAATTCCTTCACCGTCGCCGCGGGCATGTCGACTATGCCGTCGACTGGTACATCAACAAGGCCTCGAACCTGCGCGAAGGCTACGTCGTCAATCCGCAGCACACGTTCTGGCGGGAACTGCTGCTCGATTACCAATTGCCTCTGATCAAAAAGGAATTGTTGCTGCACAATCCGGAGCGGGCTCCGATCCTCTGGTCTATGGCTCAGGTCATCGAAGACGCCTTCGGTGCCGAGGCCATAGAAGGGATTTCACACGACGCCCGTCTTCTCGATGCGACCATTCCGCCGCTGCTGCGCGTGCGAGATCGGAAGGCACGGTCCAAGAAATAGGGCCATGCCTCGAACCGGAGGCCGCGTCTTCTTCCGGGCGACCCTGTGCCGGGTCCAAAGACAGAAGTGTGAGACCGGTCGCTCTGTCGGGTCTCATGCTTCGGCGCCGGAAAGCACGGGGCCGGCTCTCTGGACCGGGCCCCGAGCTTGATCGGCGGCAGGCCCGATCCGTGCGCTCTCCGTTTCACCCACCCCCGCCCTCCAACTTCGCCACGCGTGCCGCCAGCCCGGCGATCGTCTCGCGCATCTCGGCGATCAGGGCGTGGTGAATCACGGTGAAGCGGGCATAGTCGACGCCTCTGGGCTCCGGCACCGCGCCGGGGCGGGGGCGGCGCTCGGGGCGGCGGCCCGTCTCGTCCTCGATCTCCACCACCTCATAGGCCTCGTCCGCGTAGCCGAAGGCGACGAGGCGCGGATCGATGGCCGCGACCTCCTCGGCCAGGAACCCGTACCAGCTGAAGGCGGGATCGTCGGCCGGCGCGCTCGAGCGATACCAGACCGGGCGAAGGGCGAGGAGGGCCTCGGCATAGGCCATGTCGAGCGGCTCGATCTCGCGCTTGTAGCGCGCGCTCGAGGTGGAGCGCAGGAGAAGACCCCCACCATCGGCATAGACGTTCGCGCCGGAGGCCGTCGTCGGCATGGCGGCGAGCCGCGCCGTGCCGGCCAGATCCATCGTGCCGCTCGGATGCAGCCGCGCCTTCACCCGGAAGGGGCGCCCCTCGAAGGGGATGTCGCCACCCTCCAGATTGGCGGCGTCCTCCCCGTCGCTGAGGAAGCTCAGATAATAGCCGCCGAGCTTGGTCGACCACTTCGCCCCGTCGATATCGCCGAACCAGGAGACGCCGCCGATCTGGCTGCGGGCGATCAGCGCGCCGGCATCGATCGCCCCGTCGACGTCGAGGGGATGAGCGGGCCTTCGTCCGATGCCCACATGGCCGCTCGCCCGGTCGACGACGATCGCATCGTGGAAGGCGGCGCCGTCCGGCGAGACCTTGATGCGGAAATCGTCGTCGCCGTAGAGGCCCATCAGCGCGCGGGCCGAAAAGCCGGTCTGGAAGGCAAAGCCCGCATCCTGGCCGGGCGCGCTCTTGTTGAAGGCGGCGCGAACATCGCCCGTGCCCGAACCCGAGACGTCGTCATGGGAGAAGAGGACGCCGTTCGCCTTCACGGCGAGCCGGTTGTGCCCGTCGGCATCGGTGTTGAGGCCGAGACGGTTAAGGCGCGCTGGCGCAAGGGCGCGCCAGTCCGTGCCGTCGTGAAGGAGCGTGGCGGCCTCGTCCTCCACATAGGCGGTCCAGCCGGCGCGGGGCGAGAGCGCCATCCAGGCGCCGGCGGAAAAGACGAGGACCTGCCCGTCGAGCCCGGTCCAGGGCCCGCCCGCGCCTTCGCCCGCGATATGGCGCTCGCCCTCCAGCGGGGCCTCGGGCGGCAGGGCCCGCGTGCGGCTCGTAACGGCGAGCTGCACCAGCGCGTCGAGCCTTGCCAGCGCCTCGTTGTGGGTCACGTGTTTCTGGGCCTGGCTCGCCATGATGTAGGGCAGGCCGATCAGGGGGGTCTCTTCGCTCATCCTCGTCCTCGCTTGCAGCACTCGTCGGGGCGGAGTGTCGAACGGAACGGGTGCCCCGGGGACAAGTCGGCGGCGTATTTCGGCGCGGGCACGCGCGCTGCATATCCACCGGGCGCGGCGATGGTGTAGAGGACGCATTCGTCAGGCGAAGGAGTGGGTGATGGACCGGGTCGATTGCGTGGTCGTGGGAGCGGGTGTGGTGGGCCTTGCCATAGCGCGGGCCCTTTCGCTGACGGGTCGCGAGGTGGTGGTCCTCGAAGCGGAGGCGGCGATCGGCACGGGCACGAGCTCGCGCAATTCCGAGGTCGTCCATGCCGGCATCTATTATCCGGCCGGCTCGTCGAAGGCGCGCTTCTGCGTCTCGGGGCGCGAGCGGCTCTATGACTATTGCGCGACACGCGCCGTGCCGCACCGCAAGCTCGGCAAGCTGATCGTCGCCACCGACGAGACGCAGCTATCGGCCCTCGAGACCATCCGCGAGCGCGCGGCGGCGAACGGCGTCGCCGATCTCACCTTCGTCGGCGAGGCGGAAGCGAGGGCCATGGAGCCGGCGCTCGCCTGCCGGGGCGCGCTCTTGTCGCCCTCCACCGGCATCGTCGACAGCCATTCGCTGATGCTCTCCCTGCGCGGCGAGGCCGAGGAGAACGGTGCGATGATCGCGCTGCGCAGCCCGCTCCATGCGGCATGGCCCGAAAATGGGGGGATCGTTCTCGATGTCGGCGGGGCCGAACCGATGCGGATCGCCTGCGGGGCGCTCGTCAACGCGGCCGGTCTCGGTGCCTGGGCGGTCGCGGGTGCCGTCGAGGGCCTGCGACCGGGCTCCCTGCCGAAACGGCGTTTCGCAAAGGGCAATTATTACGCCCTGTCCGGCCGGCGCGCGCCGTTCTCGCGCCTCATCTATCCGGTGCCGGAGGATGGCGGGCTCGGCGTCCACCTGACCCTCGATCTGTCGGGCGATGCCCGGTTCGGCCCCGATGTGGAATGGCTGGACGAGACGCCCACGCGCCGCCCGGAGGCCGGGCCCGAGCCCTTCGACTACCGCGTCGACCCCAAACGCTCGGAAGGCTTCTACGCCAGCATCCGGCGCTACTGGCCGGACCTTCCGGACGACAGCCTGGTGCCCGCCTATAGCGGCATCCGCCCCAAGCTCGGCGGTCCCGGCGAGCCAGCTGCCGATTTCCTCATCCAGGACGAGGCCGATCACGGGGTTCGCGGCCTCGTCAACCTCTTCGGCATCGAATCGCCGGGCCTGACCTCTTCCCTCGCACTCGCCGACGAGGTGATCGAGCGGGTCGAACGCGCCCGGTCGTAAGGGGCGCCCGGGCGCAGGCGACCGGCAAGGCGAAAAGGCCGCGGGCCCGTCAGGGCCTGCGGACGAGCCCGTCCCAGCACGGCGAAAGGGTGATGCGGTCGCGGTCGCGAAGGGCCGGCTCGTAGATCTCGTAGAGCTCCTCGTCGGAGATCGTCAGCGGGCATTTCGCCTTGAGGATCAGATCGGTCCGCGCGACGTTCGAGAGAACCTCCGCGCTCGGCTTCGGCACGGTGCGCGAGGGATCGGCGCCGATCGAGACGCCGTGCGGCGCGTCGCGGTTCAGGAGATAGGGGAACGGATTGGTGAAGTTGAGGGACAGGATCGTTCCGAACCGGACGCCATGTTCCGCCTCGTAGGCCTCGATCGCGGTGACGCCCTCGGCGGTCGCGCGCAGCCAGGTCAGCTGGAAATCGGGATCGGTGTAGAAGGTGAAGCTCGGCAGGATCTTGTCGTTGACATGGGCCTGATAGGTTTCGGGGAACCGCTCGTAGAGATCGAGCATGGTCGCCGAACGTTCCATGATCTCGGCGCGCTGGCTCACCTGGCCGAGGGTCTTCAGGACCGGCAGGTCGAGGATGACGTAGTTGATCTGGCCGATGAGGGCCCGCGCGGCCTTCTGCGTGGTGTGCACGACGCTCGGCAGCGCCGCGGCGGCGGCAAGGGCCAGGCAGACGACGAGCATTCTGCCGCCGAGATGCGAGATGCCGGTGAGCGCGAGAAGGACGATCGGCCAGAGGAAGACGAAGGGCTGGCTTCCGGTGTTCTGGGTCTCGAAGAAGAGACCCGCGAAGAGCCCGGCCGCAAGCCAGAAGGCGCTTCGATCGAAGAGGGCGGAGAGGGCGGCCCGGCTCGGGGTGCGGGCGAGGGCGGAGGCCTTCTGCGCAAGGTCCGAGCGCTCGGCGTAGAGGAGGGCGAGACAGAGAAGGCTCGCCGAGGCGAAGACGCCGAAATGCAGGGATGCGGCCTGCAGGAAGCGCTGCAGAAGCACACCCTCGTTCATGGCGGCGAGGGTGACGAGGTCGCCGACATAGGCGAGTGGAACCCCGTTCGCCAGCTGCATGGCGAGAAGCACGGCGAGGAAGGCGGCGAGAACCAGAAAGCCTTCGCGGATCGTCACCCGGCCGGCGAGCACCGCAAAGGCGCAGAGGAGACCGCCCGCCGCAAAGCCCGTGATCTTGGTCAGGAACAGCGCCGTCATGGTGCCGCCGAGTACGGTGAGGATCACCCATCGCCGGGTCGCGAAGATCAGCGCCGCGGTCAGGACGTAGAGAAGGTGGATGGACTGCCGGTTGTAATAGCCGAAGCCGTCGATCGAGGGATAGCTCGAAAAATCAGTCGCGTTGATCGGCAGCGCCACGAAGAAGAGGAAGGGCAGGAGCAGCGCGAGAGCGATGGTGCGCGATCGCCGGTCGGCATCAGCGAGAACCAGCGCGAAGAGGGGTGCGGCGACGATCAGGATCATCCACTGGGCGAGCAGAACCGGCTGGGCGCTTGGAAACACGTCGATGAGCCAGGCGAAGAGCCAGTAGCCGAGGGGGCCTGCCGGGGCGAAGAAGTCGACCGATGGAAGCTGGCCGTTCGAAAGCCGCTGGGCGGCGTCGAAATAGATGAAGGTGTCCCAGTAGAACGCGCCGATCGGCAGGGTCACGGCAAACGACAGAAGGATCGCGGCGGAGACGCAGGCGAGGGCGAGGATCAGAAGCGGCGAGAACAGCGTGTCGCGCAGATCCGCGAAGGCCTTCGAGGAACGGACGGCATCGGACATGGAGCGCAAGGTCCCTTCGAGACGGCGGCATGGCCCCGCAAGCATGGCGGGACGACGTTAGAGAAGGGTTACGGGCTTTTTCGGCGCGGCGGGGATGGCGGATCGCCCGCCCTCCGCCGCCCTCCGTCGCCCTTTGACGTACGGTGCCGCCCATGGCCGCCGCGCGGTCCGCATCGAAACCGCGATCGCCCAAGGCCCCGTACCGTGCGGCCTGAGCCGTCTTGCCATCGCGGTTTCGATGGGGCATCATCGGCGCCATGAACGGATCGAACGCTGCCATGACGACCACTTTCGCCGTGCCCTCGCGCACGAGCGTCGTCCTGCGCGCCCTCCTTCTTATCCTTAGCGGCGACCGTCGGGCCCGGTAAGGAAGGGGCGCCCGGCGGTCGGCACGAACCGGCCGGCTCCCTGCCGCGCGGCGAACCTGCTCCTTCGAACTCCACACTCCCCCGCCGGCGCGTCTTGCGCGGGTTTACAAGTTCGGACCGATCGCGGAAGACGTTTCACCCCGATGTGAGCGCGAGAGCCGCCGGTCGAAGCGAGGTTTGAAGGACGACCATGTCTGCCATCCACAACATCCCGGCGCCTGCCGGTGACACGAGCATCGAGGCGAAGAAGCCGTTTCCCGAAGGGCGCGGGCGCACGATGACCAATGCCGCGCAGAAATACCGGCCCTATGGCCAGATCGATCTGCCGGACCGCACATGGCCCTCGAAGATCATCGACACGCCGCCGATCTGGTGCTCGGTGGATCTGCGCGACGGCAATCAGGCGCTGGTCGACCCGATGGGCCACGATCGCAAGGCCCGGTTCTTCGCGCTGCTGCTCGCGATGAACTTCAAGGAGATCGAGATCGGGTTTCCGTCCGCCTCCCAGACCGATTTCGATTTCACCCGCTGGTGCATCGAGGAGGGCGGCACGCCCGACGACGTCTCGCTGCAGGTTCTGGTGCAGTGCCGGCCCGAGCTCATCTCGCGCACCTTCGAGGCGCTGGAAGGCTCCAGTCGGCCGATCGTCCACTTCTACAATTCGACCAGCGAACTGCAGCGGCGGATCGTGTTCGACAAGGACCGCGCCGGCATCAAGCGGATCGCGACGGATGCCGCCAAGATGATCGCCGACATGGCGGCCAAGGCCGGCGGCGGATATCGTTTCCAGTATTCGCCCGAGAGCTTCACCGGAACCGAGCTGGAATTTGCTGCCGAAGTCTGCAACGCGGTCGCCGAGATCATCCAGCCGACCCCCGACAACAAGCTGATCGTCAATCTGCCGGCGACGGTCGAGATGTCGACGCCGAACGTCCATGCCGACCAGATCGAATGGATGTGCCGCAATCTCGACAATCGCGAGAACCTGATCGTCTCGATCCATCCCCACAACGATCGCGGAACCGCCGTGGCCGCCACCGAGCTCGCCTTGATGGCGGGCGGCGACCGGGTGGAGGGAACGCTCTTCGGCAATGGCGAGCGGACCGGCAATGTGGATCTCGTGACCCTGGCGCTCAATCTCTACACCCAGGGGGTCGATCCGTTGATCGACGTCTCCGACATCAACCGCATCAAGGACGTCTACGAATACTGCAACCAGCTGGCGGTCGGCGAGCGGCATCCTTACGTGGGCGAACTCGTCTACACGGCCTTTTCCGGCTCCCATCAGGATGCGATCAACAAGGGCATGAAGGCGGTCCGCCAGAAGAACGACACGCTCTGGGAAGTGCCCTATCTGCCGATCGATCCGAAGGATGTGGGGCGCTCCTACGAGGCGATCATCCGCATCAATTCCCAATCGGGCAAGGGCGGCATCGCCTATATCCTGCAGGAGGATTACGGGCTGAACCTGCCGCGCAACCTGCAGGTGGAGTTCCGCGAGGACATTCAGCGCATCACCGACGAGGGCGGCCGCGAACTCCAGGCGGCGAGCATCTACGAGCGCTTCATGGAGCGCTACGTCACCCAGCCGGAGGGGCGCCTGCGCTTCAAGGAGCATGTGACGAAGCCCGACCCGAACGTGGCCGAGGGGCGGATCGTCGAGGCGACGATCATCGACGGGGGAGAGGAGGTCACGGTCGAAGGTCGGGGCACCGGGCCGATCGACGGCTTCCTCGACGGGCTGTCGCGTCATCTGGGTGTGCCGATCTCGGTTCACGACTATTCCGAGCATTCCCTCGGTACCGGCTCGGACGCCCGCGCCATCTGCTACATGGAGATGAGCCATCCGGGCGGCCGGCTGTTCGGGGTCGCGATCCACAAGAACATCGTGACCGCCTCGCTCATCGCCATCGTCTCGGCCGCCAACCGGATCCTCGAGGGCTGATACGAGCATCGGACCGAAAAGTGGTTCCGGTTTTCGGATCATCCGATGCGTCAGACCCAAGCATCGGACCGAAAAGCGGCTCTGGTTTTTCGGATCGTCCGATGGATCGGCGGGAAAGCGAAGCCTCGGGCCCAATTTCATGGGGGTCCGAGGCTTCGAACCTCGTTGGAAGCCGGCGGGCGTCCCCCTTGGCCGGTTCGCGGGACCGGCAATCCGCATCGCCCGGCGCGTCTGACGATCCGGCGCGCCGACGGTTACCGGGTCCGCCTCGGCAGTCCCCATATGATGAGACGGCCCGACATGCCTGCATCAGAATGGATCGACTGTTTCATATTGGGACGGATCCAGCCCGATCCGTGCGCGTCCACACGTCAATTCTGGGTTCCGTAGTGCAAACATCTTGGAACTGCCACGGATCGCCGATAGGTTGACAAGACATTGACTGCACGGCGTGCGAGGCTCACGAATCGATGGCGGAAAGTTCTGAAAAGACGGCACCCCTTTCCGGCACGCGGCGGCTCGCAGACGCCGTGCGCGCCGCGAAGATCGCCGCCGCCCAGCGCTCGGACGTGGTGGTGGACATCCGGGAGGCCGACCGCGCGCGGCTGGAAATGCTCGCCGAGGAACTGGGACCGATCGCGAGCGAGGTCGGCGACGACGATCTCTTCGACTTCGTCCTCACCGGCGGCATGACCTCGCGTTACTGGATCGACGGGACCGCCCATGTGATGATGGCCCGCGACCGGCGCACCTATCGTTTCGTGCGCGAGATGCGTCTCGGCCGCGTGACGCTTGCCGAATCCACCGAGCCTCGCAAGATCGCCGATCACGTGACGACCTATGTGGCCGAGCGCATCGTCGAGAGGGACAGGGCCTTCGCCCTCGACGACGGGGTGAGCGAGCGCACGAGGGACCCGGCGCGCCAGAACACCCATCCCGAGCGCGGCATCGACCCCCTGCCGGCCTCGGATCTGACCTCGCCGATCGTCGATCGGCCGGATCGCGGGGGAAGCCGGTTCGTCACCGGGCTCGTCTGGTTCCTGCTCGGCATCGTGGCCGGCGCGGGCGTGCCGCTGCTCATATCCTATCTTTTTCTGATCTGAAGCACTGATCTGAAGCATCGGGCCGAAGCCGGGCCCGGCTTCAGGTCAGTTCCATCGCGGGCGCCCGCCGGGCTCTGTCCCGAACGGCGCGCATGCGTCCATTCGGCCGGGTGGGCACCTTTCGACCGGCCGGGCGATCACCCGAAGGTGCGCACCGGTTTCTCGGCCGGCTTCATGTCTTCGCGCGGGCGGGCATCCACCGCGCGCCCGTCCGACAGAAGCTGGCGCTCTCGCACCCAGCCGATCCCGTCGACGCTCTCGTGCAGTCCGCGCTCGCGCTGGACCAGCGACCATTCGCCGGGGCCCCCGTCGATCTCGAAGATGTTGTAGCGGGCCGCCGGTTTGTCGGTGCCGGGCGACTGGCTGGCGGAGGGAACGCCCACCACCGGCACCTTCTTTCCGTCCGTGCCGTCGAGCCAGTAGAGCGTATCGAGATGGGTGTGGCCGTGCAGCACGAGTTCGGCGCCCACGTCGCGGATGACCTTGGAGAAGAACTGCTTGCCGATCAGCCGCTTGTGCCAGGAGGCCGCGCCCGAGATCGGGGGATGGTGGATGAGCACCACCCGGAAATGGCCGGTCGAGCGGCAGCTCTCCAGGAGTCTCGCAAGCCCCAGAGCCTGCCCGCGCCGGAAGGAGCCGGTGGCGAAGAAGGGCGCCGTCGCCTCGGCCGTCGAGACGCCGAAGATCGCGACCTTGCCGCGCACCCTCAGATAAGGAAAGGAGTTGCCGATGGCGGCAAGCGGGTTGTCGCCCACGAGATACTCGTTCCATGCCTCGAAGGAGCGCTTGAGCGCACCCGGGACATAGGCGTCGTGATTGCCGGGAACGAGCGAGACGTCGTGGGGAAGACCGAGCTGTTCGAGCCAGATCCGGGCGCCCGCGATTTCCTTCTTTGTCGCCAGATTGACGAGATCGCCGGTCACCGCGATATGGTCGGGCGCCTCGGCCTTGAGGTCGAGAACGAGATCGGTGAGCGTGTCGCCGAACATCGAGCGGCGACGATTGCGGTGCCAGTTGACATAGCCGGTGACGCGCTTGGAGGCGAGTTCGCGTAAGGACAGCGAGGGAAGCGGTCCGAGATGGATGTCGGAGAGATGGGCTAGGCGATACATCGGTTATCCTGCGAAACGTCCCTTCGCTATCTATGGCCCGTCAACGCGAGAGAAACCGATGGCCTTCGAGAAACTCAAGAGACGGGTCTTTCATGCGGGCTTCCTTCTGACGCGCCCGATGACCCTCGGGGTGCGGGTCGCCGCCTTCGACGAGGCGGGCCGCGTCTTCCTCGTGCGCCACACCTATGTCTCCGGCTGGCACATGCCGGGCGGCGGGGTCGATGCCGGCGAAAGCGCCGGCGAGGCGGCTCTGCGCGAGATGGCCGAGGAGGGCAATCTCGAAGCGCCGAACGGCCTCGCCTTGCGCTCCGTCCACTTCAACCCCGCCTATTCGCGGCGCGATCACGTTCTCTTCTACGAGGCGCGCGGCGTGACCCAAACAGGGCCGAGGGCACCCGATCGCGAGATCGCCGAGACCGGCTTCTTCGCGGCGGGCGCCCTGCCGGAGGGAACGAGCCGAGCCACCCGGCGGCGCCTCGACGAACTTGTCGGCGTCGCTGTGCCCGATCCGCGCTGGTAGGTCAGGCGGCCGCCTCGCGGGCTTCGAGCCGGTGGCGGTTGTGCGGCACGGTCAGATCCTGGAACGGGCCCTTCGGCACGATCCGCGTCGGATTGATGGTGCCGTGGCTCGTGTAATAGTGGCCCTTGATGTGATGGAAGTTCACCGTCTCGGCAACGCCCGGCCACTGATAGAGCTCGAGAAGATAGCCGAAGAGATTGGGATAGTCGGCGATCTGGCGGGCATTGCACTTGAAGTGGCCGTGATAGACCGGATCGAACCGGACGAGCGTGGTGAACAGGCGCCAGTCGGCCTCGGTCGGCTCGTTCGAGTTGGTGAGATAGCGCTGGCCGGACAGGCGTTCCTCCAGTCCGTCGAGCGTCCGGAAGAGGTTGTCGAAGGCCTCCTCATAGGCGTCCTGCGTCGTGGCGAAGCCGGCCTTGTAGACGCCGTTGTTGACGTTGTCGTAGACCTCTTCGTTGATCGCATCGATCTCGGCTCGAAGATGCTCGGGCAGGAGATCCACCGAATTGTCGGCGAAGGGTGCGAAACCCGTGTTCAGGATGCGGATGAGATCAGCCGACTCGTTGTTGACGATCGTCCCGCGCTTCTTGTCCCACAGGACCGGCACGGTGACCCGGCCCGTATAGGACGGGTCGGCCTCCTGATAGACCTCGTAGAGCTTGTCCTTGCCGAGAACCGTATCGGGCACCGCGCCCGCACGGTCCGAGAATTCCCAGCCGTTCTCGCCCATATGGTAGTCGACCACCGACACCGAGATGACGTCTTCGAGCTTCTTCAGCTTGCGGGCGATCAGCGCCCGGTGGGCCCAGGGGCAGGCGAGCGAGACATAGAGGTGATAGCGCCCGGCCTCCGCGGGATAGGCTGTTCGACCGTCCGGCCCGGGCGAACCGTCCGGCGTCACCCAGTCGCGAAAATCGGTCGTGGGGCGTTCGAACTTTCCGCCATTCGATTCGGTATCGTACCACTTGTCCTGCCAAGTCCCGTCGACGAGAAGGCCCATGGACGTCTCCTTCGGCCGCCATGCGGCCCGTTCGTGTTCCTGACGAGGGGCAACCGCGCGGCGAAGCCGGCCGTTCCATGAAGAAACCGTGCGTTTCGGTTCATCGCACCGGCGAGGGGCCTCCGGAAGGTCGGCGGGAACCCGGTGGACGACCCTTAGGCCGGCTGCTAAAGCTTGGAGCGGACCATCGGAGCCCGGCAGCGGGCATGCCGGTGCGGTGGCGGGGCCTTCGGTCCTTGCGGAAAACGGCCGGAGATCTTCATGAGACGGGGCGGGCAGCGACGACGACAGGCCTGAGGCAAGGATCTCCCCTTGTTCGCAGCCCTTCGCCTGCCGCCGGCATGGCGGTCGCGATCGCCGAGAGGCGATCCCCCCGATCCGAATGACGACCCATGACAGCTTTCAGAACCGAGGCCGGACATCCTGCCGATGCGACGCCCTCTCGCGGACCGGCTCCCGTGCCGCCTCTCGCCGATCTCGTGATCCGAAGGGAGGAGCCGGGCGATGCCGCGGATGTCGAGGCCCTGTCCAGCGAGGCGTTCGGGCCGGGGCGGTTCGCGCGTGCCGCCGAGCGGGTGCGCGAGCTTCATCCGGTCGTCGAGAGCCTCTGTGCCGTGGCCGTCCTTCCGGGCGCGATCGTCGGCTCGGTGCGCCTGACGCGCCTTCCGAACGATGGCGGACTGGCCCTGATGCTCGGACCGCTCGCCGTTCGCCCGCACCTGAAGGGCAGGGGGATCGGCAAGCTCCTGATGCGCAATGCGGCCGATGCCGCGCGCCGCGAGGGGTTTTCCGCGATCTATCTCGTCGGCGACCGCTCCTATTACGCGCCTCTCGGCTACCGCCCGGTCGAGGCCGGGCGGATCGTCCTGCCGCGTCCGGCCGATCCCGGTCGGGTGCTCGTCCTCGACCTCTGACGCGGGCGCTTGGATCAGTTGCCGATCTTGACGATCGCGCGGGTGCGCAGGTCGACGATCACCGGCATGCCGCGATAATAGAAATAGCCGAAGTTCGGCGCGCCATCGACCTGGGTCAGAGACACCGAGGAGGGAACCGACGCGCCGAGCGAGGGCTCGTTCTGCATATTGGCATCGGGAACCGGATTGCTCGTCGCGAACTGAACGACGCTGACGCTCGACTGGGCGTTCGCCGGCACCGCGACGACGGCGGAAGCGAGCAATGCGGCAAGTGCGATCGTGAAACGGTTCATGCGAAACTCCTGAAGCATTCGGGCTGGAACGCCGCTTGGCTCCCGAATATACGTTCTGACCTTGGGAAGATGAATAGACGCTGAGCGGTTCCGGCCGGGCCCCGCGCCTTCGTGCGAAGCGGTGCAGATTTGCAACGGCGCAGGTGACGGGCGATGCCTGCGCAGCTCACGTCTGCGCGGGCCTGCGGGCTCGAAACCGTTGATAGACCGGTCCCGTCCCTTTCGCCGGACCCGAGCTTTCTTTAAACCCGTGACCGATCGGCGCTTTCGCCTTCGAGCCCTTCCGAGAACCGTCCGTCCGCGAGCGAGCGAAGATGTCAGCTGCGCCCCAGTCCGCCCCCACGCCGATGATGGCGCAATATATCGAGATCAAGGCGGCCAATCCCGATTGCCTCCTGTTCTATCGGATGGGCGATTTCTACGAACTCTTCTTCGACGATGCCGAGGAAGCCTCCCGCGCCCTCGGCATCACGCTCACCAAGCGCGGCAAGCATCTGGGCGAGGACATCCCCATGTGCGGCGTGCCTATCCACGCGGCCGACGACTATCTCCAGAAGCTGATCGCGCTCGGCCATCGCATCGCCGTGTGCGAACAGCTGGAAGACCCGGCCGAGGCGAGGAAGCGCGGATCGAAATCGGTGGTGCGCCGCGATGTCGTTCGCCTCGTCACGCCCGGCACCATCACCGAGGAAGCGCTGCTCCAGCCGGGCCGGGGCAATCACCTGGCCGCCCTGACGCGGCTCGGCGGCAAGGGGCGCAACGCCGAATTCGCGCTCGCCTGGACGGATCTGTCAACCGGCACCTTCCTTCTTTCGGCCACCACGGCGGAGCGTATGGAGGCCGATCTCGCCGCGATCGAGCCCTCCGAGGTGATCGTCGCCGATCCGCTCTACCGGGACGAAGCCTTCGCGCCGCTCTTCCGCCGGCTCGGGCGGCGCGCCCGGCCCGAGCCCCAGCCGCTCTTCGATGCGGCGACGGCAGCAAGCCGGATCGCGGCCTTCTTCGAGGTTGGCGCCCTCGACGGGTTCGGCGATTTCTCGCGGGCCGAACTCTCCGCCGCCGCTGCCCTCATCGCCTATCTCGGCAAGACGCAGCTCGCCGCGCGCCCGGCCCTGCGCCGACCCGAGCGGCGCCTTGCCGGCGAGACCATGGAGATCGACCCGGCGACCCGCGCCTCCCTCGAACTTCAGCGTTCGGTCCATGGCGGGCGCAAGGGAAGCCTCCTCTCGGTGATCGACCGCACGCGCAGCGGCGTCGGCGGCCGGCTTCTGGCGAGCCGCCTGTCGAGCCCGCTCACCGATCCGCGCGCGATCGGCGAGCGCCAGGCCTCGGTCTCCCATTTCGTCGAGGCGGCGGGCCTGCGCGAGGAGATCCGCCGCCGCCTCGGCGCGGTGCCCGATATCGAGCGCGCGCTCTCGCGTCTCGCGCTCGATCGCGGCGGCCCGCGCGATCTCCTGGCGATCCGAGCGGGCCTCGAAGGCGCGGCGGAGATCGCCGGGATCCTCGGCGCGGACCTGCCTGCCGAACTTGCCGGATGCACCGACGCCCTGAGGGCGCTTCCCGGTGAGCTGACCGAAACGCTGCGCATGATGCTCGGCGAGGAGGCGCCGCTTTTGAAACGCGACGGCGGCTTCGTGCGCGAAGGCGCGATCCGCGAGCTCGACGAGGCCCGCACCCTGCGCGAGGACGCCCGCCGCTTCGTCGCCGAGCTTCAGGGCCGTCTCGTCGAGGAGACCGGCATCCGGGCGCTGAAGATCAAGCACAACAACGTCCTCGGTTTCTTCGTCGAGATGAACGAGACCCATGGCAAGGCGCTGATGGCGGGCGAGGGGAGCCACCAGTTCATCCATCGCCAGACGCTCGCCTCGGCCATGCGCTTCACGACGCGCGAACTCGCCGAGCTTCAGGAGCGCATCGTCAATTCCGGCGAGGATGCGCTGCGCATCGAATTGCGGGTCTTCGACGAACTGTCGGCGGCCGCCGTCCGGCAGGCCGAAGCGCTCCAGGCGGCGTCGAGCGCGCTGGGTGCGATCGACGTCGCCGCATCCCTCGCCGAACTCGCGGTTTCGCAGGACTGGAGCCGCCCGCGCGTCGACGACAGCCTCGCCTTCCGCATCGATGGAGGGCGCCATCCAGTGGTGGAGGCGGCCCTCGCGGAGGCCCAGGGGCACAGCTTCGTGGCCAATGACTGCGACCTCTCCCCGCCCGGACGCCAGGCGGATGCCGGGGCGATCTGGCTCGTCACCGGCCCGAACATGGGCGGCAAGTCCACATTCCTGCGCCAGAACGCGCTGATCGCGATCCTCGCCCAGATCGGCGCCTATGTGCCGGCGCGCTCGGCCCATATCGGCGTGGTCGACCGGCTGTTCTCGCGCGTCGGCGCCTCGGACGAGCTCGCCGAGGGCCGATCCACCTTCATGGTCGAAATGGTCGAGACGGCCGCCATCCTCAACCAGTCCGGCGAACGGGCCCTCGTCGTCCTTGACGAGATCGGGCGGGGTACGGCGACCTATGACGGGTTGTCGATCGCGTTCGCGGCGGTCGAGCACCTGCACGAGGTCAATCGCTGCCGCTCGCTCTTCGCCACCCATTTCCACGAGATGACGGCGCTGTCCGACCGGCTCGAACGCCTGTCGAACGTGACCATGCGCGTGAAGGAATGGCGCGGCGACGTGGTCTTCCTGCACGAGGTCGGCCCGGGCGCGGCCGACCGGTCCTACGGGATCCAGGTCGCCAAGCTCGCGGGCCTGCCGAAATCCGTCGTCATGCGCGCCAAGGCGGTGCTCGCCGAACTGGAGCGCCATGACCAGCGCGACAGCCGGGGCATGTTCCTCGACGACCTGCCGCTGTTCTCGGCGGCCGTCAGACGTGCCGAGGAAGCCGAGACGCGCGCCGAGCCCGATCCGGTGGCCGAACTCCTGCGCGGGATCGACCCTGACCGGTTGACGCCGCGCGAGGCGCTGGACGCCCTCTACGCGCTGAAATCGGCGCTTGCCGAACGTTGAGACGCGACCCCCCGACCGGGCCTTGCAAGCCGGCGGATCGTGGCCGGCTAACGGTTTCGTGCTGAACGATCGCTCCTCCCGCGTGTTGCCTCAAGGATGACGGATGCGAAACCGCGTCGGCCCGTCCGGGGCCTGGCGCTGGCATCCGATAGGAACGGTGCCCACCGCGCACCTTGAGAACGAACGGGATCAGTCATGAAAAAAGCAGCTGCACTCTTCTCCGCCGCACTTCTCTCGGCCTCCACCTTCGCCATTCCGGCCTCGGCCCAGAACGCGGAGGAGATCGTTCCGGGCTCCGAGAGCCTCGGCACGTCCGACGAGGCGAACGGCGTCGGCGGCGAGCAGGTTCAGGGCGAGGACACCGATACCGATATGGGCGAGGCGGACGGCGCAGCGGTCGCAACGCCCACCACGGATGCCGGAATGGAGAGCTCCGAGGAGCGTCCGGTCGCCGCCCAGTCCACGGATGAGGACAACGATATGGCGGACGGCGACGAGGAACTCGTTCCCGGCAAGACGTCGGACTGATCGGATCCGGGATTGATCGATCAGCAGCAGGTAGCGGACGAGCGACAAGGTCCGACCCGCAGCACCGGAATGAAAAGAGCCGTGGTCTCCAGGCTGGAGGCCACGGCTTTCTCGTGGAATCGGGATCGAGGAACTCGGCTACCGGGCGTCACGAGCCCGATATCGAGATGGCCGAGATCAGCGCTGTTCGAGGCTGGACTGGCGGCTCGCGCCCGAGCGCTTCAGGTTCATGCCGATGACCGGGACGAGCTGATCGGCGACCCGCACGGACACCGTGATCGCCATGGAGTCGGGATCGGAGAGGCGCGCGACCATCGCACCCTTCAGCTGAGCGCGGTCGAGGCCGACCACCATCTTGTTGCCCTGGATCTCGCCCGAGACGATGTCGAGGCCCTTGCCCTTGGCGCCGTCCTGGAACGCGCCGCGATAGGACTTGCCGGCCTGGACCACCTCGGCTCGCATGGGCTGGGCGAAGAGGCCGACGCGGCAGGAGCCGTCGAGCACCATTCCGAGCTTCTGGGAATGCTGCAATCCATCGAAGGTGCAGGTGAACTTGGTGCCCTTGTACTTGCCCGCGACGATCTCGCCGGGACCGGCCCATTTGCCGACCGCCTGACGGAAGAAGGTCTTGTCGCCATTGGCCGCAGCCGGGCCGGAGGCGAGCGCGCCGAAGGCGACGAGGGTGGCGAGACCGAGGGTCTTCAGACGCGACATGGATGAACCTTCCGGGCTTGAAGCAAGGCTTCCGAACATTGCTCGAACTATCCGCCCGAATGGTTAACCGAGCCTTGGCAAAGCGACAATTGCAAAAAGGAGTCAGTCGCTTCGCTCAAATGATCACACCTTGCGGCCCTGCCGGGAAGCAAAGCTCGTCAGCTCCGAAAGGACGTCGCGGAGCTTGGGCCGCTCCCGCGTCATGAAGGGGAAGGGGCGGCACAGATCCATCGCCGCGATGCCGATGCGGGCGGTCAGAAGCCCGTTCACGATGCCCTCTCCGAGCCGCGCCGAAACCTTGGCGGCAACGCCGTGTCCAAGGAGCTGGGCGACGAGATCGTCGCCGATCGCGATCGATCCGGTGACGGCGAGATGCGCCACCACGTCGCGGGTGAGGCGGATGAGGCCGAGGGTGCCCGGACGTGCGCCGTAGAGTTCGGACATGCGCCGGATCAGCTTCACGCTCTCGAACAGGACATAGGAGACGTCGACGATCGCGCGCGGGCTGACGGCGGTGACGACCGATGTGCGCTTGGCGGTGGCGAGAACGAGGGCGAGGGCCTGCGCGTCGAGCGGGCCGAGAACGTCGCGCTCGGCGATGCGGATGAGGTCGGCGCCGTCGATCACCTCGTCGCGAAGATCGCGCAGCCTGGCGCGTCCGGCCGCGGTCTCCGGCCGGCTCGAGACGATCGCGTCGAGCCGCGCGACGGCGCGGTTCGCCTCCTCGCGGCTGTTGGCATGGAACGCGGCCTCGGAGGCCCGCCGGTCCTTCTCCACCGCGGACAGACGCATGAGGCCGAGGATCTCGCGCGCAACGATGCCGAGAACCGCGAAGAGCAGCAGGCCCGCCACCGACAGGGCGGCCCAGCCGAGCCAGTCCGACCGGGAAAAGAGATCGCGCACCAGTGCGTCCACCCAGAGGCCGATGCCGAGGGAGATCAGCGTTCCGAGGGCCGCAAGGGCGATCTTCGCGAAGGAGAAGCGCCTGCGCCGGGGCGCTGCCGTGGCCGGCAGATTCTTCAGATCGTCGTCGATCGCCTCGTCCGGTTCGAATTCGAGGGCTTCGATCGTAGCGATCGCGCGCGGACTGCGCGGGGCGCGGTCGATCATGGGATCGGTTGCCGCTTCGTGCGTCTCGCCCTCGCCCGGGACCCGGAAGGCTTGGGGGCGACGGCGGTGGGGATCGGTCTCGCTCATTTCAGCCGGTCCCCGACGAGGAATTCGAGCGCCCGGTCGAGGCGGATATGGGGAAGGGAAAGGGTGAGGCCCTCATCCGTGCGTTCGAGCCGGGGCGGCCTGAAGCGGACGAAGCGGATGGGATCGGCCCGTTCCGCCTTGCCGTCCGCATCGGTGAAGAGAACGCCCGGGTCCTTCGGCAGGTCGCCGGGGAAGATCGCGGTCTCGCGCCGGCCGTCGAAGGTCTCCTCGCCGATCCGCTCGCCTGCCTGGGGCACGCCGACGATCACCGGCAGATCTTCGCCACGATCCTCGATCCGCGCCTCGCGGGTCGCCCGGATCGCCGCCATGGCGATGACCTGCGTCTCGGCACCGGAAAAATCGGCCCGCTTCACCGCTCCGTCGACGAGGCGGCGCACGACCGCCTCGAGCCGCCTGTGGCTTTCGCGGTGGAGGTGGTCGGCCTTGGTTGCGGCGACGAGGATCCGGTCGATCCGGCGCGAAAGGAGAGAGCTCAGCCAGCTCGACCGGCCCGGCCGGAAGCATCTGAGGATGTCGGCGAGCGCGATCTCGAGGTCGCGGACGGCCTCCGGTCCCGCATTGATCGCCTGGAGCGCGTCGACGAGGAGGATTTGCCGGTCGAGCCGTGCGAAGTGATCGCGAAAGAAGGGTTTGACGACGACCGTCTTATAGGCCTCGTAGCGCCGTTCGAGGACCGCGCCGAGGGAGGATTTCGGATAGCTGCCGTCTTTCGCAGCGGGGATCGGCGCGAAGGTCAGGGCGGGCGAGCCTTCGAGGTCGCCGGGCATCAGGAAGCGCCCCGGCGGAAGCGTCGAGAGGGCCGTGTTATCGGAGCGCGCAGCGGTCAGATAGGCCGAGAAGGCGCGCGACAGGCGCTGGGCCGTCGGCTCGTCCATCGGGGCGGCGGGGTCCACGGCGTCCAGCGCGGCGAGGAACTCGCCGGCGATCTGCCGGCGACCCGGCAGGCGCGCCCTCTCGATGGATTCGGCCGAGAAGGTCGCGAAACTCTTGTCGATCAGCGGCAGGTCGAGGAGCCATTCACCCGGATAGTCGACGATGTCGATGGAGAGCTTGCCGCGCGAGAAGAGACGGGACCAGCCCGACGCCGACTCGTATTCGATGGTCAGCCGCAATTCGGAGATCGCGCGGGTGGAGTTCGGCCAGTCCCGCTCGTCGAGGAGGCGAGCGATGTGATCCTCGTACTGGAAGCGCGGCACCGCGTCGTCCGGCTGTTCCTCCAGATAGGTGCGCGCGATCCGGTCTCCGGCGGCGGGCGAGAACAGCGGCAGCCGTCCGCCATGCAGGAGATTGTGGACGAGGGCCGAGATGAACACGGTCTTGCCGGCCCGCGACAGGCCCGTCACGCCGAGCCTCACGGTCGGGTTGATGAGATCGGAGGTCCTGTCGGCGAGGTTGTCGAACGCGATACGCGCCTCGTCGGCAAATGATGTCATGGGGCAAGGCTCGGCATGGGTTCAGGTCGCGAGGATCATATAGGGGGCAGGACCCGCCGCTGCGACGCCCTGGAGCCTCACACCCGTGCCTCGCACCCGTGCCGGGAAGCCTTAAGCCATCTCTCGCGGCAGAAGCAGGCGGCTGAGGCTCGCCCCGCCTTTCGCCATGGTCGCAAAGCCGTCCTCGCAGGCAAATTCCGCGAAACCGCAGGTCGGCAGTCCTTCGCGCAGCTTCTGGTAGGCCTTGCTGTCCGTACCGACGAGCGAGAGCGCGAAATCCTCGATCATCGGATTGTGGCCGACGACAAGAATGGTGCTGGCATCCGTTTCCGCCTCGATGGCGGCGACATAGGCCTCGGGGCCGAAGGCGTAGAGATCGTCGGTGAACGTCGTCTTGCCGATCCGGGCGAAAGCGGGCTTTGCGATCTCGAAGGTTTCGCGCGCCCGCGCCGCGGTCGAGCACAGGACGCTGTCGATCTCGATCGCCTCGTCCTTCAATTCGTCGGCCAGCCGTTCGGCGTCGCGCCGTCCCCGCTCGTCCAGAACCCGCTGGTGGTCGCGCTGTCCCGGCAGCGCCCAGGAGGAGTGGGCGTGTCTGAGGACGAAAAGACGGGGAGACTTCGTGGCCATGAGGATTTGAATAAGCCGAACCGTGACGGACGGCAATCCGTCTTGCGTCGGGGACGCGCCCTGCGGCCTGTCTCGGGGAAAGTTCGCCGGCGTCCTCAAATCGCCATGGTTGCCGCCCGCTCTGGCGCCGCCGGGCCGCTCGCCCGGCGATGATCCGCAGGAACCCGCATGCAAGGAACGAGACCCATGCCAGACCCGATCAGGACGAACCGTTCGAAGGCCCTCACGGTCGCGATGGCGCTCGCTCTGTCGCTTCCCGCGACCGCGCTGCCGCAGACGGCGCTCGCCCAGGAACCGGCGGCGCGAGAGGCGCGCGAGCGCACCATTTCCGTTTCCGGCCATGGCGAGGCGAGGGCACGGCCGGACGAGGCGGTGCTGACCTTTTCCGTCCTGGCGCAGGGCGACAGCGCCAAGGCCGCCGTCGACGCGGCGAGCGAGAGCATGCGCGGCGTGATTTCCGCCATGCGCGAACTCGGCGCCGGCGACAGGGATCTTCAGACCGCGACCATCCAGATCCGGCCGCGATATCGACAGCCCGATCCGACGCGGCAGGACGCTGGCCAGTCCATGGAGATCGTCGGCTACGATGCGAGCAACACGCTGGTCGTCACGGTCCGCGACATCGCGAAGGTGGGCGAGTTCCTCGACAAAGCCGTCGCCGAAGGGGTCAACGAGGGCGGCGATGTCCGCTTCCAGATCTCGGACGACGAAGCGCTCCTGTCGGAGGCGCGCCGCAATGCGGTGGCGGACGGCAAGGCCAAGGCCGCGCTCTATGCCGAGGCGGCGGGGGTGCCGCTCGGCGATCTCGTCTCGATCTCCGAGCCCTCGTCCGGCTACCGTCCGGTGGAGGCGCCGATGATGCGCATGGCGGCCGAGAGCGCGGATGCGGGCGTGCCGATCGAGGCGGGCGAACTCACGCGCTCCGCCGCGATCGAGATGGTGTTCAGTCTGGGGCGCTGAGGCGGGCCGGCGGACCCGACGGTTAAAGACTGAAGTGGCTCGAGCCACGGCCTCGCTGGTTATGCCCGGCGGGGCCGCTCTTCGTTCGAACCAGCCTCAGCGCGAGCGCACGCGCTCGACGGGGCAGCCGCGCCGGTCGGCGAAGCGGACGACCGTGCGCTCGCCGCCGAGGCGGCCGGCGACGGCGATGGAGCGACCATTGGCGCGCACGACGCGGGCATGGCGAACTCCGATGCGGGCGGCCTTGTGAACCGCCTCGCGCGGGCTGCAACCCCGGTCCCGGCGCGCATCGCGCCGATGATGGCGGCCGCGATCCCCGCGCTCCCAGCCTCCATGGCGCGAATCCACGACCACCGGACCATTGCCGATGGTGACGCCGAAGCGGACGCTGTCGGCCGCTGCCGGAGCAAGGCTCGCACCGAGTGTCGCGGCGGCGACGGCTGCGGCGAGACAGGCATTGCGGATCATCGTGGAGAAGGTCATCGGAGGGCTCTTTCGCGATCGGTTTCGATGGTTCCAGTCTCGCATCCCGTCTCTGAACCCTCTCCGTCGAGGGCGTTCACCACCGGTTCAGGCTCCGGTCTTCGCATCGCCGGACGGGTGCAAACTCCCAACAAGTCCCGAGGGACCCGGCCATAAAATGTCGAAAATGCGGCAATGTCGGGAACTTCGCTCGCGCCGGGAACTTCCGCAACGGAGAAGCCGCGCGATCGCGATCCTGAAGCGAGGCGGCCAACGCAACGGATCACCTCGGGGGACGGATATCCATGACCATCAGCGAGACCAGCGCGGGACGCCATGCCCATTCGCCGACGCAGATGCCCGCGAAGGGGTGGGGCGCGGTCCTGTCCCGCGTCAAGGACCGCTTCGACGAGCACAGTGTGACGCTGATTGCGGCCGGCATCACCTTCTATGTCCTTCTCGCCTTGTTTCCGGCGATCACCGCGCTCGTTTCGATCTATGGTCTCGTCGCAGACCCGCAGACGATCCAGTCCCACGTCGCAAATCTCGAAGGCATCGTTCCCCAGAGTGCGCTCCAAGTTCTGGAGGGCCAGCTCCAGCGCCTGACCAGCCAGTCGAGTTCGTCCCTGTCCTTCGCCTTCGCCGGCTCTCTTCTCCTGTCGATCTATTCCTCGACGAAAGGCGTGAAGGCCCTCTTCAAGGCGATGAACATCGCCTATGAGGAGACGGACGATCGGGGCTTCCTGAAGACCAATCTTCTGTCCATGGGCTTCGTCCTCGCCAGCATCGTTCTCGTGATCCTGGCGCTCGGAACGATCGTGGTCCTGCCTTCGGTGTTCTCGGTCCTGCCGATTCCGTCCAGTCTCGCCTGGGTGGTCGCCGTGGTGCCGCCGATCGTCCTCGCCGTGATCGCGGTCCTCTGGGTCGGTGCCCTGTTCCGGCTCGGACCCGACCGGCGCGGCGCGAAGGTGAAATGGCTGACGCCCGGCGCGGTGCTGACGATCCTCGGCTGGCTCGCAGCCTCGGTGGCCTTCTCCTTCTACGCCTCCAACATCAAGAATTTCGACGCGACCTATGGGTCGATGGCCTCGGTCATCGTCTTCCTGATGTGGACGTGGATCATGATGATCGTCCTCCTCGCCGGGGCCGAGGTGAACGCACAGCTCGAGCACCAGACGGCGGAGGATACGACGGTGGGCCGGGAGCGGGCGCCCGGCGAGCGCAGGGCCGCGCTCGCCGATCAGATCGCGGCGTTGAAAAGCCCTCGCTAACGCCAGGGCAATGGCCCGCGACCAAGGGTTATGCCGGGGCCGGGCCATCGCGTTCGTCGGCGCCCTTGCGTATTCGCGATGATGAACGGCGAAACGAAAAAAGCCGCCCGCGCCGGAAGGCTGCGGGCGGCTGGTTCTCTTTGTGGCGTCCTCGTCTCTTGCCGGTCATGCCGGGACGAAGACGCTCCCCGTTGATGGGATCGATCCGGTCAGATCTTTCCGTCGAGACCCTGCTGGTAGTATTTATGGACGATCTTGTCCTGGTTCTCGAGGAGCCAGTCGATGGACGGCTCGTTGGTCATCGCCTTGCGGATGGCATTGGTCATGCCCTTGCGATGGATCTCGAACAGCGCCTTGTGGTCGATCGTCTCCTGCTCGATGATCGCCGGGGCGAGCCAGACCGAGCAGATGATGCCGAGATCGTTGACCTTGTCCTTGGGCAGGATGCCCTCGCGCACGGCGTCGAGAACACCGTTGGCGATGGCGAACTGGACGGTTCCCATGAGGATGTTGGTATAGCGCAGGTCCTCGACGGTCACCTTCGAGACGCAGAGCGTGACCGGGCGGACCATGATGTCGGTGTTCAGCAGCGCGAAGACGCGGCTGTGTCCGGCGACCTGATCGCCGGTCAGCGTCGCGAGCGCGGTCCCGACCGGGCCGTCGAGCTCGCCGATGACGACCTCGGGTTCGGCCGCGGTGCCCGGAGGCCCGCCTGCGACGAGAGCTTCGCCGGTGCGCATGACGATACGGTCGGACATGGGATCTCCAGAGTTTTCGCTTCGGTGCCCAGGCGCCGGTAGCAGATCGCAAGGGGCCGCCGCAAGCCGAGGATTTCCCGGTTTTCGCGGGCTAGGCGTCAAGTTTCGCGCCGCTCAGCCGGCCCTGTGCGTCACAGATCGCGCCAGAAGACGAGGGCGTCGACGGGGCCGTCCACGGGGTGATCGAAGGCCTTCGGCAGGCGCCCGACCTCGGCAAAGCCGAGCGAGCGCCACAGATGGACGGCTGCGGCGTTCGCCTCCACGACGAAGTTGAACTGCATCGCCCGGAAGCCGCGCTGCCCGGCCTCGCTCAAGGAATGAAGCGCCATCGCCCGGGCAAGGCCGCGTCCGCGCGCTTTCTCCGAGACCGCATAGCCGCAATTGGCCACATGAGACCCGCCACCGGCCTGGTTGCGCTTCAGGTAGTAGGTGCCCCGGATCTCGCCGTCGAGGAGGGCGACGAAGCTCGTCCGATCGGTGCCGAGCCAATAGTCGAGGGCCGCGTCCTCGGTGAGGTCGCGGTCGAGGGCATAGGTCTCGCCGGCCCTCAGAACCGGTTCGAGGATCGCCCAGATGGCTGGGCGGTCCTCACGCTCGGCCGGACGGATCGAGGGCTGCGTGTCCATAGCCGGGCTCTCAGGCTTCGAGGACGCTCTTCTCGGCGATCGTCGAATCCGCATTGAGCTTGTAGACGATGGGAACGCCGGTCGCGATCTCGTATTTCAGGATCTCGTCCGGGGTCAGGCCTTCGAGCGCCATCACCAGCGCGCGCAGGGAATTGCCGTGGGCCGAGACGATGACCGTGTTGCCGCGCAGGACCGTCGGCTGGATCACGTGGAGATAATAGGGCCAGGTCCGCGCGCCCGTGTCCTTCAGGCTTTCCCCGCCCGGGGGCGGCACGTCGTAGGACCGGCGCCAGACATGCACCTGGTCCTCGCCCCACTTCTCGCGCGCATCGTCCTTGTTCAGACCCGCAAGGTCGCCATAGTCCCGCTCGTTGAGGGCGACGTTCTCGCTGATCTCGAGATCGGTCTGGCCGATGGTCTCGAGAATGAGCTTCAGGGTGCGCTGGGCCCGGCCGAGCTTGGAGGTGAAGCCCCTGTCGAAGGAGGCGTGGCCGGCGGCCTTCAGGCGTTCGCCCGCAGCCTTCGCCTCCGCGACGCCCGCCTCGGTGAGGTCGGGGTCCTTCCAGCCGGTGAAGAGGTTCTTCTTGTTCCATTCGCTCTGGCCGTGGCGGACGAGGACGAGGGTGCCGGACATCGGGATGGGTCCTTTGAGAGAGGAGGTTTAGGAGAGGGAATCAGGGTCGTCCGGTCGTTTCGGCGCCGAGGCCGAGAACGTCCCGCATGGAATAGAGGCCGGGCGCGCGGCCCTTGGTCCACAGGGCGGCCGAGACCGCGCCGCGCGCGAAGATCTCCCGGTCGCCGGCCAGATGGGTGAGCTCGATGCGTTCGCCTTCGCCGGCGAAGATCACCGAATGCTCGCCCACCACCGAGCCGCCGCGAAGCGTGGCGAAGCCGATCGTGCCGGCCTCGCGCGGGCCGGTCTGTCCGTCGCGCACCCGCACGCTCTCCTCGGCGAGGTCGACCTGACGGCCCTTCGCCGCCGCCTCGCCCAGAAGCAGCGCCGTGCCGGACGGCGCGTCCACCTTGTGGCGGTGATGCATTTCGAGGATCTCGATATCGAAGAGGTCGGAGGGCAGGGCCCGGGCCGCCTGTTCGACGAGACCGGCGAGCAGGTTGACGCCGAGGCTCATATTGCCGGACTTGACGATCGCGCAGCGCTCGGCGGCCCGTGCGATCGCCGCCTCGTGATCGGCCGAGAACCCGGTCGTTCCGATGATATGGGCAGCGCCGGCCTTCGCGGCCGCTTCGGCCAGCATCGCGCTCGCGCCGGGCGCTGAGAAGTCGATCACCGCATCGGCCTTCGAAAGCGCGGACGCGATGTCCGATGTCACGGTGACCCCGAGCGGCTTCAGGCCCGCGAGCATTCCCGCATCGTCGCCGAGCGCCGACGAACTGGCCGGCTCGAGCGCGCCGACGAGTTTCGCGCCACGGGCCTCGGCGACGATCCTGACGATCGTCCGCCCCATGCGGCCCGCCGCACCGAAAACCACGATCTGAGTGTCGTCCATGCCATCTCGCCTTCGCGCTTGCCGAGCGGTCCCGCCCGCCCGATCAGGCGAGCGTCACGATGTCGTCGCCCTGGCGTCTGTTCTGCAGGGCGTAGAAACGGGCATAGAGGCCATTGGGCCTGTCGACAAGCTCCTCGTGGGTGCCGGCTTCCGCGATCACGCCCTTGTCGATGACGAGGATCTGGTCGGCATTGACGATCGTGGACAGACGATGGGCGACGACGATGGTCGTGCGGTCGCGCATGGCCGCCTCCAGCGCCTCCTGGACGAGGGTCTCGGACTGGGTGTCGAGGGCGCTCGTCGCTTCGTCGAGAAGCAGGATCGGCGCATTGCGCACCAGCGCGCGGGCGATCGAGAGCCTCTGTCTCTGGCCGCCGGAAAGGGTCACGCCGTTCTCGCCGAGCGGCGTGTCGTAGCCCTCCGGCTGGCGCAGGATGAACTCTTCGGCCTGGGCCTTGCGCGCGGCGTCCCGCACCTCCTCGTCGCTCGCGTCGGGGCGTCCGAGGCGGATATTCTCGCCGATGGTTCCCTCGAACAGATACGGCGTCTGGGGCACGTAGGCGATCTGGCTGCGCAGCGAGGCCTTCGTCACCTCGCGGATATCGGTCCCGTCGACGCGGATGGCGCCTCCTTCCACGTCGTAGAAGCGCTGGATGAGGGAGACGATGGTCGACTTGCCGCCGCCGGAGGCGCCGATGACGGCGGTGGTCTTCGCCGCGGGCGCGGTGAAGCTGAGATTCCTCAGCACCTTCTCGCTCGGATGATAGGAGAAGGTCACGTCGTCGAAGACGATCTCGCCCCTGTCGATCGCGAGCGGGCGGGCATTGCCCGCATCGGCCTGGCGCGGCTCGATGTCGAGGATCTCGTAGATCATCGCGGCGTTGACCATAGCCCGTTCGAGCTGGACCTGGAGTTTGGCGAGGCGCCGTGCCGGATCGTAGGCGAGAAGCAGGGCGGTGATGAAGGCGAACATGGCGCCCGGCGAATAGCCGTAGACGATGGCGCGATAGCCCGAATAGGCGATGACGCCGGCGATCGCGAGGCCCGCGACGACCTCGGTGACCGGCGTCGTGCGCTCGGTGATCGAGGCGATGCGGTTGGAGCGCTCCTCGGCCCGTTCCACGAGGACTTCGAGGCGCTCGGTGAGGGGGCGCTCCATGGTGAACGCCTTGACCACGGTGATGCCCTGGGCGGCCTCCTGCATGGAGGCGAGGACGCGGGCGTTGACGTCCACCACCTCGCGTGTCGCGGTTCGCAGTTTCCGGGCGAGCCCCGCGATCATGATGGTGATGGGCGGCGCGGCGAGCAGCGCGATGAAGGAGAGGATCGGATCCTGGTAGATCATCACGCCCACCAGGAAGACGAGGCTGAGCAGGTCGCGGGCAAGGGAGGTGATGGTGAGGTTCAGCGTGTCGCGGATGCCGGTCACGTTCTGGTTGACGCGGGCGGCGAGCTGGGCGGAGCGGTTGTCGGCGAAGAAGTCGACCGACAGCTCCGTCAGCTTGGTGAAGAGCCGCCGCTGATAGCGCGCGACGATGTTGTTGCCGATCCGCGCGAGAAGAACGCCCTGGCCGTAGGAGGCAAAGCCCCGCACGACGAAGGTGAGGAAGACGATGAGCGGCAGGGTGACGATCGCCGCGCGATTGCCCTCCACGAAGATCTCGTCGATCACGTCTCGCATGATCCAGGCGAGGAAGGCGGTGGTTCCCGCAACGAGGATCAGGCAGACGATCGCGATCGCATACTGCTTGACGAAGCGATGGGCGTTTTCCTCGAACATGCGCCGGATGAGCCGCAGCATCACGCCGCGATCCTCACGCTGTTTCAGGCGCAGCTTGCGGGGTTTGCGGGCAAGGGGGGTCTGTTCGGGATCTGCCATGACGCCGGCCTATAACCGTGGAAGGCCGCCATGCCTATCGCGGGGCGCCTCGATTTCGTTTCCGAAGCGTTCGATCCATGCAATTCACGCGCCGACCGCGATATTCCTGCATCGCTCCAGATCGTCCCGCATTCGTCCGCATCGCCCCGCTTTCGCTTGGCCAGCAATGATTTAAGCCTGTAAAACGCCCGTATGGCGATCGAATATGCGATCGATCGATTGTTCCGCGCGTTAAGTAAACGTCATTGTGCTTGTGTCAGTGTCCGGGCCGAACAGGACCGAACCCGGAGTTTGAAGCAGGCAATGTCGATTGTCCTACGACTGGTGTTGACGTGCTGCATCTTCGTGGTGCTGACGATCGCCGTCGCCGTTCTGTCCCTGCGAACCCAGACCGCCGCACTCGACCTGTCGGTGCAGACCCATGACAGCGCCGTGGTGCCGCTCGACCGGCTGCTCGCGGCCCGGGAGCGGGTGAACGTCCTCGAGACGAAACTCCAGACGATCCGGGAGCTTGCACCGGCCGAAGCGGGCGGACGCCTCAGCGACAGCGAGGCCGGCGATCTGCGGCAGGCCATCGAATTCATCCGCGCCGATATCGACATCGCCCAGATGGTCCCGCTTCCCCAGTCCACGGCCAATGCTATGGGCAACCTGCGCTATCAGCTGAGCCGGCTGGCGCAGACCGACGGCGTGGTATCCCAACGCTTCGCGCGCTCGGAACTCGCCAGTCTCTCGAAGGAACTCGAAGACGCGATCGCAACCACCCAGAGCAGTCTTCACATGCTGAAGACGCAGGCGCAGGAAAAGGCCCAGACCGGCTTCTGGATGATCGGCACTCTCGTCGCCGTCAGTCTCGCCGCCTTCGCCGCCGCCACGCTGCTTCTCGCGCGATCGATCTTGAAGGCGCTGTCCGACGCCGAGAAGGTGGCCGCCAATATCGGCTCGGACGAATGGAGCGAACCGGAGACGCAAGGTGCGCCCTCGGAGACGCGCGCCATGCTGCAGTGTTTCTCGGCCATCAATGCGCAGGTCGTGTCCATGGCGGCGACCCTTTCGAATCGGTCGAATTCCCTGGCCGGTCAGCTGGAGGCCAAGCAGGACCATCTCTCGGCCGCCCTCGACAACATGACCCAAGGGCTCTGCATGCTCGACGGGAAGAAGAACCTCGTGATGGCGAACGAGGTTTTCGCCTCCTATTTCGGCCACCAGCCGATCGGCACCCCGGCCCGCAAGTTCCTGAGCGATCCGCGCATCTACGCACCGCTGGCGCCGAACGAGACGGCCGCCATGCAGACCGAGACGGAGCGGGGCGAGGTGATGGCGGTCCGGCGCCACGGCATGTCCGATCGCGGTCTTCTCGTCACCTTCGACGACGTGACGGAGCGCCAGAAGATCGCCCGCGAACTGGAGCATATCGCGGCTCACGACGGCCTCACCGATCTGCCCAACCGCTATCGTTTCGTCGAGGAAGTGGACCGTGCGCTGTCCAAGCGGGCGGACGACGTGACGCTCTTCGTCCTCGACCTGCGCAATTTCAAGTCGATCAACGACACCTATGGCCACGCCATCGGCGACGGGATCCTCGTCGCGGTCGGCGCTCGGCTGCGCGCGGAGACCGGAAAGAAGGCGTTCGTCGCGCGTCTCGGCGGCGACGAGTTCGGCCTCCTGCTTCCCGGTCCCCAGGATGCCATGCGTCTGAGGACGATATCGGACCAGCTGATCGGCGCGCTTTCCGAACCCTTCGACATCGAGGGCCGGCGGATTGCGGTCGCGCCGCTCTTCGGTCTCGCCCATTCGAGCATCGCACGGCGCGATGGCAAGGAGGATGCCGACTTCCTCCTGCAGAACTGCGATCTCGCGATCGACGAAGCCAAGCGCACCGGCCAGTCGGCCCTCATCTTCACTCCTGTCCTGCGCGAGCGCCAGCGCGAACGCCGCGAGATGGAGTTCGACCTGCGCCAGGCGGTGAGAAACGGCGAACTCGTCCTCCACTACCAGCCCCTCGTGGATGCTGGGCGCTGCGCCGTCAGCGGATTCGAGGCCCTGATGCGCTGGGAGCACCCGACCAGGGGGTTCCTCTCCCCCAGCGTGTTCATCCCGCTCGCCGAGGAGATCGGGATCATCGAGGAGATGGGCGCCTGGACGCTGCAGACGGCCTGCCGGGAGGCCGCCTCATGGTCGTCCGACCTCTCGGTCTCGGTGAACATGTCGCCGATCCAGTTCGGCAGCGCGACCCTGCTGCAGGATCTCGACCGGGCACTCGCCGAATCCGGCCTCGACCCCAAAAGGCTTCAGATCGAGGTCACGGAGTCGGTCCTCATGCACGAGGGCGACAGGACCATCGGCATGCTGCGCGCAATGCGCGAGCGCGGCCTGACGCTTTCCATGGACGATTTCGGCACGGGATATTCCTCGCTCGGCTACATCTCCCGCTTCCCCTTCGACAAGATCAAGATCGACCAGTCCTTCGTGCGCGACCTGCGGCGTCCGGAGAACATCGCCATCGTCCGCTCGATCATCAGCCTCTCGCGCGCCCTCAACATGAACGTCCTTGCCGAGGGCATCGAGACGCGCGAGCAGATGGACATCCTCATCAACGAGGGCTGCACCGACATGCAGGGCTACTTCTTCGCCAAGCCGCGCCCGGCAACCGATATCGCAGGCGTGGTCGCAGAGATCGACGCGCGCTGGTCCGCCGATCTTTCCATGCCGAGCGCGCGGGCCGGTCGGGCGATCGCCCGCAACGGGAGCAAGTGATTGGGAAGATAAAGGTTTCGGTAACCTTGGCGCGGTAGACCGGCCCCGATCCCCTCGCTTCCCGGCGAACGGGACGTCATGCCGACAGGCTCGATGCTAAGGATCGCGAAGGATGCAGGACTTCTTCATTCCGTCCGGTGTTGCCTCGAATCTCAAGTGGAGCCTCGGGCTCTTCGCCTGCTGCCTTCTGGTGCGCTTTGCGGCCGAATGGCTGTTTGCCTCCGGTGCCGATCCGATCCTCATGCGCCGGCGCCGCTTCACCGTGCGCGCGCTCACCAATGCGGTGATCGCCATCGGTCTTCTCGGCATCTGGCTCGCCGAGATCCAGAACGCGCTGTTCTCGCTGACCGCCGTCCTCGTCGCCCTGGTCGTCGCGACCAAGGAACTCATCATGTGCGTGGCGGGCTCGATCCTCCGCTTCGGTGGCCACCTGTTCAAGGTCGGCGACCGGATCGAGCTGAACGGCATTCATGGCGAGGTCGTCGATCACGGCCTCTTCTCCACCACGATCATGGAACTGCCGCCCACCCATGCCGGCTTCTGCGGCACCGGCCGCACGGTGATGCTGCCCAATTCGGTGCTTCTTTCGGGGCCGGTGAAGGTCGAGGCTCAGCCCCGGCATTATGCGCCCCATCGCTTTCTCCTCACCATGGAGCGGGAGGTCGCCGTCGGGCAGACCATGGCGCTGATCGAGGCCGCCGCGCGCGAGACCCTCGATGCCGATCGCGAGCTTGCGGCCCGCTTCCACCAGTTCGCCCGCCGCAAGGCCGGGGCCGAGATCGCAGGTCCCGAGACTCAAGTCCTGGTACTGACCAGCGAGATCGGCAAGATCCAGTTCCAGGTCACGATCTACTGTCTGGTGCAGGACGCCTCGCACTTCCAGAACGCGATTTCCTGCCGGGTCTTCGACGGCCTCGACACGGTCCTGCGCAAGGCGAGCGAGGCCGATCGCGCCGGCGGCAGCCAGGTCTGGGCCGAGCTTCAGAACCGCCTGAAGAGCGCGGCGGCGCCCACAGGAAAGCAGAAGGCGGCCTGAACCGGGAAAGCCTTTCCTGCAGGCCAAGGAAAGGCGGCGAACGCTGCCCGGCCGTTTGAACCATGCTGCCCGATGGGCTAGTCATGGGCGCTGCGTATCGACGCAGAACGGCTCCCGCACAGAAAGCGCCTCGTCATGCCGCCACGTCCCAATTCCGTCGAAGCCCGCGACGTCGCCCATCACCTCCATCCCTACACCAATGCCCGGCGACACGAGGAGATCGGCCCGATCGTGATGGCGAAGGGCGACGGGGTCTATGTCGAGGACATCGACGGCAAGCGCTATATCGAGGCGATGGCGGGGCTCTGGTCGGTGGCCGTCGGCTTTTCCGAACAGCGGCTCGTGGATGCCGCCGCCCGGCAGATGGCGCAGCTTCCCTATTATCATTCCTTCACCCACAAGACCCACGCCCCGGTGGTGGACCTTGCCGAGAAGCTGATCGCGCTCGCCCCGGTGCCGATGTCCAAGGTGCACTTCACCAATTCGGGCTCGGAAGCCAACGATCTCATCGTCAAGCTCCTGCGCTATCGCTCGAACGCGCTGGGCGAGCCTGCGCGCAAGACGATCATTTCGCGCCTTCGCGGCTATCATGGCGTCACGCTCGCCTCGGCGAGCCTCACGGGCCTGCCCAACAATCACGCCTCCTTCGACCTGCCGGGCGAGGGCGTCGTCCACACCATGTGCCCGCATTACTGGCGCGAGGGCGAGGCGGGCGAGAGCGAGGAGGCGTTCGCCGCGCGGTGTGCGGCCGAATTGCGCGCAACGATCGAGGCCCGGGGGCCGGAGACGATCGCCGCCTTCATCGCCGAGCCGGTGATGGGCGCGGGCGGGGTCGTCGTTCCTCCGCCCACCTACTGGGCCGAGATCAAGGCCGTGCTCGCGGACTATCCCGATATCCTCTTCGTCGCCGACGAGGTCATCTGCGGCTTCGGCCGCACGGGCGAGATGTTCGGCTCGACCTATTACGGTCTCGAACCCGACATCATGACCGTCTCCAAGGCGCTTTCCTCGTCCTATCTGCCGATCTCGGCGGTCCTCATGAACGAGAAGGTCTACGGCCCGATCGCCGAAGAGAGCGCGCGCATCGGCACCTTCGGCCACGGCTTCACGGCCTCCGGCCATCCCGTGGCGGCCGCCGTCGCGCTCGAAAACCTCGCCATCATCGAGGAGCGCGGCCTCGTCGCCAATGCCCGCGAGCGCGGCGAACGGCTCCAGTCGGGCCTGCGGACCCTGTCGGGTCACCCCCTGGTCGGCGAGGTGCGCGGCATCGGGCTGATCGCCGGTGTCGAACTCGTCACCGACAAGGAGAAGAAGATCGCCGTCCAGCCGCCGGGTGCGCTTGCGGCAAAAGCCTTCGGTCTCATTCAGGAGCGCGGCGTCATCTCCCGCGCCATCGGCGACACGCTCGCCTTCTGCCCGCCCCTCATCATCACCGACGATCAGATCGATACCGTGGTCGCGACCGTGCGCGACGGCCTCGACGCGCTCGCCGGCGAGATGGGAATGGCGGGGTAGGGCCGTGAGCGAGCTCGGCACGCACCGGTTCGGCCCCATCGGCGGCATTCCCAACAGCGATTTGCCCCTCATCATCGCACCCGGCGCGATTGCGGCGGGCAAAGCGCAATCGGCGACGGTCGAGCGCCTGTTCGAGCGCAATGGCTGGCAGGGCACCTGGACATACACGGTCTTCGATTACTGGCACTTCCATCTCGAAGGCCACGAGGTGCTGGCCTGCGTCGGCGGCCGGGCGCGGATCGGCTTTGGCGGGGAGGAAAAGGAGGGCGGTCTCGTGGTCGAGATGACGCCCGGCGATACGGTGATCGTGCCGGCCGGGGTCGGTCACAGGCGCCTTGAGGCGACGGGCGGTTTTCAGGTCGTCGGCGCCTATCCGCCGGGCCAGAACGGCGCGATCTCTCGCGAGGGGGCGATAGCGATCGAGGTGGCGCGCCGACGGATCGCGGCGCTGGCGCTGCCGGGAAGCGATCCGGTCGGTGAAGAGCGGACCGGTCTCCTCGCCGCCTGGAACTGAGGCGAGCCGGCCCGCGCCGAAAGGCCTTTGCCGAATCGGACGGGCCGGCGCACTATGGGCGTGAGGAAGACCCCCGATCGTGATCGACAAGTTCGAATATCTCATCATGCTCAGCCACGAGCGCCATTTCGGGCGCGCGGCGGACAAGCTCGGGATCACGCAGCCGACGCTTTCGGCGGGGATCCGCCAGCTCGAGGAGCGGCTCGGCGTCACGCTCGTCAATCGCGGTTCGCGCTACAAGGGCATGACGGCCGAAGGCGAGCGGGTGCTCGCCTGGGCGCGCAAGATCACCGACGACATCCGCACCATGCGCGAGGAGGTGCGCAGCGTCCGGCGCGGGCTCACCGGCTTCCTGCGCATTGGCGCCATTCCGACGGCGCTCTCCCTCGTGCCGCGCCTGACGACCCCGTTTCGCGCGCGCCACCCGGATGTCACCTTCGACGTCACCTCCTTCTCATCCGCCGATCTCCTGACGGCGGTCGAGGACTTCGAGATCGATGTGGGCCTCACCTATCTGGAGGACGAGCGGGTCGCGCGCGTCGACGCCAAGCCGATCTACGAGGAGCGCTACAGCTTCGTGACGACGCGCGGCAGTCCGTTCTCGGCCAAGGAGCACGTCACCTGGGAGGAAGCGGCGAGCGCGCCGCTCTGCCTCCTCAGCCCTTCGATGCAGAACCGCCGGATCCTCAACCGGCATCTCGGCGGCTCGATCCGGCCGGTCGAGACGGTCATGGAGTCCAATTCCATCACCGCGATCCTCGCCCAGGTGCGCCTCGCCGACCTTGCGACGATCATCCCCTACAACGCGGCGCAGATGCTCGGCCTCGTCGAGCCTTTGGTCGTCATTCCGCTCGTCGAGCCGGAGGTCAGCTATTCGGTGGGGCTGGTGACGGCGAGACGCGACCTGAGGCCCCCCATCGTCGCGGCCTTCTGGAGCGAGGCCGAGGTCTTCGCGGTGTCGGGCTCCGCCGCCTGATAGCGGCGGGCATATGAAAGCATCGCTTTCGACTGTTCGCTTCCGACCCGAGAGGTCGATCCATTCGTCCGGCCGCCTGACTGGAAATGCGGCACTGCAACAGAGACGGGGTCCGCGTTTGGGCGCCTTTGTTCGATCGAAAGAGCCCGCCCGAGCGCGCGACTGCTCGCATTGCGTGTCCCAATCATCTGCGACCGATGCGCGCGAGCCCTTCCGCGATAGGGGTCGAAACGGTCCGGGCCATCAGTCTGGAAGGGTTCTATGATAGAAAGGTTCTATCAAAGCACGGAAAGGAGCGCTTGATCACAAACTGTGCAGGGTGTTTGCTGGAATGACTCTATTTCCATGCGGGGAGGCACCGGCGTGGCATACCACGTAGAATTCGACGAAGAAGACGCGCTCGTCATCATTGGCGAGCATAAGCATCTCGAGGGTCCGCTCCTGCCGATCCTGCATGCGTTCAATCACCGCTACGGCTATATCACCGACGCGGCCGTGCGGGTCGTCGCGCACGAACTCAATCTCAGCCGCGCCGAAGTCTACGGCGTCGTCTCCTTCTATCACGACTTCAAGCGCGAGCCGCATGGACGCCACGTCCTGAAGGTCTGCCGGGCGGAAGCCTGCCAGGCGGCCGGGGGCGACGCGGTCGCCGCCTCGATCGAGCGTGCCCTCGGCATCTCGTTCGGCGAGACCTCGCCCGACGGCGCCGTGACCCTCGAGGCCGTCTACTGCCTCGGCCTCTGCGCCACCGCTCCCTCGGCCATGCTCGACGACCGCATCGTCGGGCGCCTCAACGAGGCCCGCGTCGAAAAGCTCACCGCGGAGGCCCGCCTATGACCCGCGTCTACATTCCGCTCGATTCCTTCGCCGTCGCAAACGGGGCCGACGAGATCGCCCAGGAACTCGCCAAGCTCGCGCTCGATCGCGGCCTGGAGATCGAGATCGTGCGCAACGGCTCGCACGGCATGGCCTGGCTCGAACCCCTCGTCGAGGTCGAGACCGGCAATGGCCGCATCGGCTATGGTCCGGTCGAGCCCGGCGAGATCGCCGCGCTTCTCGATGCGGGTTTCCTTGAAGGCGGCGCGCACGACAAGCGCATCGGCGATCCGCTCGATCATCCCTTCATGAAGGGACAGTCGCGCCTCACCTTCAAGCGCTGCGGCATCACCGATCCCCTGTCCCTCGAGGACTACGAGGCCCATGGCGGTCTCCTCGGCCTTCGCCGCGCGCTGGAGATCGGCGCCGAGGCGATCATCGCCGAGGTCAAGGAGTCCGGGCTTCGCGGGCGCGGCGGGGCCGGTTTCCCGACCGGCATCAAGTGGGAGACGGTGCACAAGGCCGAGGGCGATAAGAAATACATCGTCGCCAATGCCGACGAGGGCGACTCGGGCACCTTCGCCGACCGCATGATCATGGAGGGCGATCCCTTCTGCCTGATCGAGGGCATGACGATAGCGGCGCTCGCCACCGGTGCGAGCAAGGGCTACATCTATCTGCGTTCCGAATATCCCGTCGCCATCCGCGTCATGCGCGAGGCGATCCGCCGGGCCGAGGCTTTCGGCTGGCTGGGCGTCTCGGTGCTCGGCTCCGGCCATGCCTTCGATATCGAGGTCCGGGTCGGGGCAGGGGCCTATGTCTGCGGCGAGGAGACCTCGCTTCTCGACAGCCTCGAGGGCAAGCGCGGACAGGTGCGCTTCAAGCCGCCGCTGCCGGCCATCAAGGGCCTGTTCGGTCGCCCGACGGTGATCAACAACGTCATCTCACTGGCCTCGACGCCGGAGATCCTCGCCAAGGGTGCCGCCTACTATAAGGATTTCGGCATGGGCCGCTCGCGCGGCACCATCCCCTTGCAGATCGCCGGCAACGTCAAGCATGGCGGGCTTTTCGAGGTCGCCTTCGGCCTCACCCTCGGCGAGATCGTCGAGACCATCGCCGGCGGCACGAATTCCGGCCGGCCCGTGCGCGCCGTCCAGGTGGGCGGGCCGCTCGGGGCCTATTTCCCGCGTTCGCTCTTCGATACGCCCTTCGACTACGAGGCCTTCGCGGCCAAGAAGGGGCTGATCGGCCATGCCGGCATCGTCATCTTCGACGAGACGGTCGACATGGCCAAGCAGGCGCGCTTCGCCTTCGAGTTCTGCGCGGTGGAATCCTGCGGCAAGTGCACGCCCTGCCGCATCGGCGCGGTGCGCGGCCTCGAAACGGTCGAGAAGGTGATCGCCGGCGACCGGCCCGCCGAGAACCTCGAACTCGTCGAGGATCTCTGCAACACGATGGAATTCGGCTCGCTCTGCGCTCTGGGTGGGTTCACGCCCTATCCGGTGATGAGCGCGATCCGCCACTTCCCCGAAGACTTCAACGGTACTCCGATGCGTGTGGCGGCCGAATAGGCCGCCCGCTCGGACAGGATTGATTGGGAGAACGAGATGAGCCTGGTACACGAAAAAGACTACGGCACGCCGAAGTCCAAGGCCGAGAAGCTGGTGACCCTCACCATCGACGGCCAGGAGGTCACGGTGCCCGAGGGCACCTCGATCATGCGCGCCGCCGCCGAGGTGGAGGTTCAGGTCCCCAAGCTCTGCGCCACCGACATGCTCGACGCCTTCGGCTCCTGCCGGGTCTGCGTCGTCGAGGTCGAGGGTCGCGGCGGAACGCCGGCCTCCTGCACGACGCCGGTGGCCGAAGGCATGGTCGTCAGGACCGAGAGCGACCGGCTCAGCCGCATCCGCAAGGGCGTGATGGAGCTCTATGCCTCCGATCATCCGGGCAACTGGGACGAGCGCAAGGGCGGCGGAGACTGCGATCTCCACGACGTCGCCGAGAAGGTCGGGCTCGAAAAGGTCCGCTACGACGCCTCCGAGCGCAATCACTTCGATGCCGAGCTCGACGAGTCGAACCCCTATTTCACCTTCGACTCCTCCAAGTGCATCGTCTGCTCGCGCTGCGTCAGAGCCTGCAACGAGGTCCAGGGCACCTTCGCCCTCTCGGTCGAGGGCCGTGGCTTCGACAGCCGCATCCGCGCCGGAACGCCGGTCGACGATTTCCTGACCTCCGAATGCGTGTCCTGCGGGGCCTGCGTGCAGGCCTGCCCGACCGAGGCGCTGCAGGAAAAGACGGTGAAGGCCAAGGGCCTGCCCACCTCCTCCAAGGTCACGACCTGCGCCTATTGCGGCGTCGGCTGCTCCTTCAAGGCCGAGATGCAGGGTGAAGAGGTCATCCGCATGGTGCCGTACAAGGACGGCAAGGCCAATCGCGGCCATTCCTGCGTCAAGGGCCGGTTCGCCACCGAATATGCCAAGCACGAGGAGCGCGTCCTCGAGCCGATGATCCGCGAGACCTATAACGACCCCTGGCGGGTGGTCTCCTGGAACGAGGCGCTCGGCTTTGCGGCCGGCAAGATCAAGGACATCCAGGCGAAATACGGCCGCGGCGCCGTCGGCGGCATCTCCTCCTCGCGCTGCACCAACGAGGAAGTCTATCTGGTCCAGAAGATGGTCCGGGCCGGCTTCGGCAACAACAATATCGACACCTGCGCCCGCGTCTGCCACTCGCCGACGGGCTATGGTCTGGCGACGACCTTCGGCACCTCGGCCGGCACCCAGGACTTCGATTCCGTCGAGGACACCGATACGATCCTCGTCATCGGCGCCAACCCGACCGATGCCCACCCGGTCTTCGCCTCGCGCATGAAGAAGCGCATCCGCGAGGGCGCAAGGCTCATCGTCATCGATCCGCGCCGGATCGACCTCGTGAAGTCCGCCCATATCAAGGCCGACGTCCATCTGCCGACCCGCCCGGGCACCAATGTCGCCATCCTGACGGCGCTCGCCCACGTGATCGTCACCGAGGGCCTCGTCAACGAGGACTTCGTGCGCGAGCGCTGCGAGATCGACGAGTTCGAGGACTGGCGCGAATTCGTGTCGAGCCCGGACCGTTCGCCCGAGGCCGTCGAGATCGTCACCGGCGTTCCGGCCGATCTCGTGCGCCGCGCCGCACGGCTCTATGCCCGCCCCGGCAACAGCGCGATCTATTACGGCCTCGGCGTCACCGAGCACAGCCAGGGCTCGACCTCGGTCATGGCCATCGCCAATCTCGCGATGGCGACCGGCAATATCGGCCGCAAGGGCGTCGGCGTGAACCCGCTGCGCGGCCAGAACAACGTGCAGGGCTCCTGCGACATGGGCTCGTTCCCGCACGAGATGCCCGGCTATCGCCACATCTCGAACGACGACGTGCGCAAGGTCTACGAGGACCTGTGGAACGTGAAGATCGACCGCGAGCCGGGCCTTCGCATTCCGAACATGTTCGACGCCGCAGTGGAAGGCTCGTTCAAGGGGCTCTACGTCCAGGGCGAGGACATCCTCCAGTCCGATCCCGACACCAAGCACGTCTCGGCCGGGCTCGCCGCCCTCGAACTCCTGATCGTCCAGGACCTGTTCCTCAACGAGACGGCGAACTACGCCAACGTCTTCCTGCCCGGCTCCACCTTCCTCGAGAAGGACGGCACCTTCACCAATGCCGAGCGGCGCATCAACCGCGTGCGCAAGGTCATGGAGCCGAAGAACGGCTATGCGGACTGGGAGGTCACCCAGCTTCTGGCCCGCGCCATTGGCATGGACATGAACTACGCCCACCCGTCCGAGATCATGGCGGAGATCGCGGCGACGACGCCGTCCTTCGCCAATGTCAGCTACGAGCTGCTCGATCGCGAGGGCTCCGTGCAGTGGCCCTGCAACGAGGCCCATCCGGTCGGCTCGCCGGTCATGCACGTGGACGGCTTCATGCGCGGCCGGGGCAAGTTCATCCGCACGGAATATGTCGCCACGGACGAGAAGGTGGGGCCGCGCTTCCCGCTGCTCCTGACAACCGGCCGCATCCTGTCCCAGTACAATGTGGGCGCGCAGACCCGGCGCACCGCGAACATCACCTGGCATCAGGAGGATGTTCTCGAAATGCATCCCCACGATGCCGAGGAGCGGGGCGTTCGCGACGGCGACTACGTCAAGCTGCAGAGCCGCGTGGGCGATACCTCGCTGCGCGCCTCGATCACCGACAGGATCGCGCCGGGCGTCGTCCATACGACGTTCCATCACCCCTCGACCCAGATCAACGTCATCACCACGGACTTCTCGGACTGGGCGACCAACTGTCCGGAATACAAGGTGACCGCCGTCCAGGTCTCGCCGTCGAACGGGCCGACGGAATGGCAGGAGGATTATCGCGAGTTCTCCGAGAAGAGCCGCGAGGTCCGTCCGCTGGAAGCTGCCGAATAGTCGAACCCCGTTCGTGGGCATCAGACGAAGCCGCGCATGGGCGCGGCTTCGTTCACGTTGAAGCAGCGTCTCGCAGGGTTGCGGTGTGACAGAATCGAGAGAGAGCCGTTCGGTCGACTGCCTCGCCTTTCGGGGCGGCGCATTCGTTCGAACGGCACGCAGCGTCCCGGCCGAACAGGCGGTCGCGATCTCGGTCGGGGGCTCGACCCATGCCGTGATGATGGCGACGCCCTCGCATCTCGAGGATCTCGGCATCGGGCTCGCCCTCAACGAGCGGATCGTCGAGACGGTGTCCGAGATCGAGGCGATCGAGATCGTCGAGACCGAGGCCGGCCTCGATTGTCAGATCCGGCTCGTTCCGGAAAAGGCGGCGACCTATGTGGCGCGCCGCCGGCAGATGACCGGGCCGGTCGGCTGCGGCCTCTGCGGCGTGGAATCCCTCGAACTCGCAGGTCCGGTCCTGCCCCGCGTCAACGCGGTGGAGACGATCGCACCAAGCCGGCTGGTGCGGGCGATCGAGGAGATGGCCGGCGCGCAGGATCTTTCGCGCCTCACCCGCGCGGTCCATGCCGCCGCCTTTCACCTGACGGATGGTGGCATGGTCGTCCTGCGCGAGGATGTCGGACGGCACAATGCGCTGGACAAGGTGGCGGGGCATCTCGCGCGCCAAGGCGTGGATCCGGCCAAAGGCTTCATCACCATCACGAGCCGGGTTTCGGTGGAACTGATCCAGAAGGCGGCGATGATGGGAACCGGCCTCATCGCCGCGATCTCGGCGCCGACGGAACTTGCGATCGCGGAGGCGGTCGCCGCCAATGTCACGCTCATCGCGGTCGTTCGCGGCGAGGAATTCGAACTCTTCACGGTGCCCGAGCGCATGGAAGGGGCGGTCGATGCGGCCGCGACCCTCGCCATGGCCAGGGCATGACCAGTCAGATCGCATAAGGGGGGATAGCTCGCATGGAACGCGACAAACTCGTTCACATGGCGAACCAGATCGCCACGTTCTTCCAGTCGACGCCCGAGGGCGCGCGCTCGGCAGGCGTTGCCGACCATATCAACAAGTTCTGGGAGCCGCGCATGCGCACCCAGCTCTTCGAGCGCGTCGATTCGGGCGCGACGGACGATCTGCATCCCCTCGTCCTCGAAGCCATGGCGGATATCCGCCGGCCCGAGAAGCCGCTGGAAGAACGCGCGACGAAGCAGCACTGAGAGCGCGGGGCCGGGCTTCGTCCCGGCCGCTTCCGACGAAAATCGAGCAAATCTGCGCGAGGATGCGCCCGTGCGGCCGTTCCCCGAAGGCCGGCCCGTGCGCATTCGTGCCGCCGCCCTATGTGTCTGCGCAATCTGATCGAGCCGCCATGGGGTCTTCCGGTTTCACGGACGACGACCCGGGGCGGCTCCCTCTTGCGCGGGAGAATGCGGCCGCATGGCCCTCATCGTCATCATCCTCGTCATTCTGGCGATGCTCCTTGCCAACGCCTTCTATGTGGCGGCGGAGTTCGCGGCGGTCTCCGCCAGCAAGCCCAAGCTCGAAGCCAAGGCCGAGGATGGCAATGCCAACGCGGCCTATCTGACCAAGACGGTCACCGACGAATATCGGATGGACCGTTATATCGCCTGCGCCCAGATCGGCATTACGCTTTCGAGCCTCGTCATCGGCGTCTACGCCCAGCGCGCGCTTCTTCCCTATGTGGGCCCGCCCCTCGACAGCGTGCTGCCCGAAGGCTGGTCGAGCGCGGTGCTGGGCGCGCCGATCATTCTCATCGTCCTGACATCGCTCCAGGTGATCTTCGGCGAGCTGTTTCCGAAATCGATCGCGGTGCGAGCGCCCGAGCGCGTCGCCACCGGCACGGCGCGGCCGATGCGCTGGTCGCTCTTCGTCCTCGGTCCGTTCATCTCGCTCCTCAACGGATCGGCCCTCTTCGTCATGCGCCGCATCGGCCTCGACAAGCCGAAGGAGACCGGCGACGAGCACAGCCACGACGAGCTGCGCCAGCTCATCGAGGACAGCCTGGAGGGCGGCGTCATCAAGCGCGACGCCCACGAGATGCTGCGCCAGGTCCTCTCCTTCCAGGACAGGACGGTGGGCGAGGTGATGGCGCCGCGCGCCCGGATGAAATTCCTCTCGCGCCGGCCCAAGGCGGGCGAGGCCCTTCGCCAGATGCTCGCAACCCCCTTCACCCGGTTTCCGGTCATCGAGGGGAGCGAGACCGAGAAGCCGGACGGCTATGTCCATCTGCGCGACGTCTACGACCTTGCCGAACGCGATCCAGAGGCCTCGCTCGACACGATCGTGCGCCCCGTGCAGCTTCTCCCGGACAGTCTCCCATTGTCCGAGGCCTGGCAGCGGCTGGAGGAAAGCCGTGAATCGATCGCGGTCGTCTTCAACGAATACGGCATCGTCTCAGGCCTCGTCACGGTGGAGGATCTCGTCGAGGAAATCATCGGCGAGGTCGTCGACGAGTTCGACAAGGAGCAGCCCCGGATGGAGGTGGCCGGCGAGCGCATCGTCCTGCGCGGCGATCTCCTGACGCCCGAGGTCAACCACAAGTTCGGCCTCGACCTTCCCGAGGATCAGGCCGACAGCATATCCGGCCTCGTCGCCCTGCGGCTCGGCGTTGAGGATGTGAGGACCGGCTCGACGGTCGAGATCGACGGCGTCGCCTTCACGGTCGAAAGCGTAGAGAACGGCCTGCCGCGCCTCCTGTCCATGCCGAAGGCGGCGAGCCGGAAGGAGATCGAGGCATGATCGCGATCGCCATCATCCTTCTCCTCATCGCCATTAACGGCCTCTTCGTCGCGATGGAGTTCATCATAGTCGGCAGCCGTCTGTCGCGGCTCGAGGCGATGTCGCCGAGGGGCGCGCGCATCGCCCATCTCCTCGAAGGCCCGAAGGCCCAGGACCGCTACGTCGCCGTCGCCCAGCTCGGCATCACCCTCGCATCGATCGGGCTCGGAATGTATGGCGAGCACCAGATCGCCCTCTGGCTGGAGGAGCCGATGGCCGCGATCGGCATCGACGGCGAGCTCGTCCACCTCGTCGCGCTCATCCTGTCGGTCGCCATCCTCACCTATTTCCACGTGGTCTTCGGCGAGATGATCCCGAAGGCGATGGCGCTGAAGAGCGCCGAGACGCTGCTTCTCGCGATGTGGCCGATCCTGCGCTTCTTCGAGCTTCTGTTCAGGCCCTTCGTCTACAGCCTCAACGTCATCAGCCAGGCGCTCCTGTCCCTGTTCGGTCTCGACCGGGCCGAGGCGCGGTACTACTCGCCGCGCGAACTGGCGGCGATCGCAGAGGATTCCTCGGCCGGCGGATCGATCGCCGAGGAGCAGGCCGAGTTCATCCAGAACATCGTGCGCATGCAGGGGCGGCGGGCGGAAGAGCTGATGACCCCGCGCCGCCACGTCATCGCTCTCGATCTCGATCGCACGAAGGCCGAGGACTATTCCCGCATCATCCTCGATGCAGGCCCGAGCCGCCTGCCGGTGACGAGAGGCGGGCTCGATCACGCCCTCGGCGTCGTTCACGTCAAGGACGTCATCCGGCACCGGACCGAGACCGGAACCGCGCTCGACGCCCAAAGCCTCGAACGACTGCTGCGTCCCCTGCCGCGAACCATGGCGAGCGTCGATACGGCGAGCCTTCTCGACAATATGCGCCGCCACGGCACCCATATGGCTCTCGTCGGCGACGAGCATGGCAGCGTGCTGGGCGTCGTCGCCTTCGAGGATGCGATCGAGGAGGTGGTCGGCGAGGTCCATAGCGGCTTCGAGCTGGACATTCCGGACGCCGAAAGCCTGAAGGCGCGCATGTGGACGATCCCCGGCACCACGCCGCTCTCCCGGCTGCGCGAGACCTATGGCTGGACGCTCGAAAGCCGCTCCGCGCGCACGATCGCCGGGCTCATCATCGAGCGGTCGCGCAAGGTGCCGGAGGTGGGCGACAGCATCGAGACCGATGGCCTGCGCCTTGAGGTCCGCTCCGTCGACGGGCTCTCGATCGAGGAGGTCCATGCCGAGAGCCTCGCCCCGGAAGTCAGAGGTGAAGACGAGGGCGCGCATGCGGCGTCCTAAGGGCACGCGAACGGCCCGTTAACCTTAACAGGCGATGGTCCGAGCCGTTTCCAATGGTTTCGGTTTCCCATGCGCCTCTTTCGCTCCGTCTGCCTTCTCCTCTGCGTGGCGGCGCTGCCCGCCTGCGCCACCCGCGCGCCCGGTCTTTCCGGTGCGGCGGTTCCCGTTGCGGACGCGCCGCGCAGCGAGGCCGAGACGCTCGCCTTCGCCGCGTCTTCCGACGACGAGCGCTCCCTGTTCCCCCTGTCGCACTCCTTCCTTCCGGCAAGACGGTCCTCGCTGGCAGGCAGGACGCTTTCGGTCGCCAGCATCGAGGATATCGATCTGGCCGATGGAGAGGTCGTCATCACCTTCGACGACGGGCCGATGCCCGAGAAGACGCCGAAGATCCTCGATGCGCTGGCCGAAGCCGGCGTCGGCGCGACATTCCTGATGGTCGGCCAGATGGCGAGTGCCCATCCCGAGATCGCCCGCCAGGTCGCCGCCGGCGGTCACACGGTCGGAACCCATACCGAACGCCATCCCAATCTGCGCACCATGAGCTTCGAGGCCGCCCTCGCCGAGATCCGGCGCGGCGAGGCATCCGTCGCAAAGGCGCTCGGGGAGCCGCCCGCACCCTTCTTCCGCTTTCCCTATCTCGCCGATACGAAGGCCCTGCGAGCAAGGCTTGCGACTGAGGCCATGGTTCCGCTGGACGTCGACATCGATTCCAAGGACTATTTTCGCGATGCGCCGGATACGGTGATGGCCCGCACGCTCGGTGTGCTGCAGGCAAAGCGGAAGGGGATCATCCTCTTCCACGACATCCAGGCCCGGACCGCGGCGCTCCTGCCGGACTTTCTGAAGGAACTCGATCGGCTGGGCTTCAAGGTGGTCGATCTCAAGCCTGCGGACGAGGTCCGTCTCGCCTCGCGCTGAGGCCACGCGTCGAGAGGGCCGGCGCCCGGTCCGCCTATCGCCGGCGCTCCCGAACGAAGGCCGCGAGAATCGCGCCGATCGACAGGAAGACCCCGATCGGAAAGACCTGGCGGGCGAGGGGATCGAGAACCGGCTGCGTGCCGGCGATCGCCGCGATGGCGAGGAAGGACACCGCCGAAAGGACGAGGAGGCTGCGCGTCACCACGAAGGCGAGGCCGAGCATCAGGCCCGCCCCCATTGTCAGAAGGGGATGGGCCGAGGCCCGTTCGGCAAGGGCGGAAAGGCCTGCCGCGAGAAGCCCGTCCATGCGGAGCCTATTCCGCCGGGTCCGAGTTCTCGGCGAGCTCCTGCGTGGCCTCGTCGTTCGGCTGGCGCGTGAACCCCTTGAGGCCGGCATGGAGGTTGCGGTCGCGCTCGATCTCGACCGGCGAGGTCACATAGGCGGTAACGAGTTCGGCGAGCGATCTCAGCGCATGGACATGGATGCGCTCATAGCCGTGCGAGGCGTCGACGCCGAAGGTGATGAGGGCCGTACGCACGTCGTGGCCCGCCTCGATCGCCGAGGCGGAATCGGAGCGGTAATAGCGGAAGACGTCCCGCTGATACTTGATCTCCTCGCTCTCGCACAGATTGATGAGCTTCTTCGTCAGATGGTAGTCGAAGGGGCCGGTCTGGTCGGCCATCGCGACCGTCACGCCGAATTCGGCGGAGTTCTGGCCGGGCGCCGACGTGCCGTTGTCGATCGCGATCATGGAGGCGATGTCCGGCGTCAGGATCGAGGAGGCGCCGACCCCCACTTCCTCCGCGATGGTGAACAGCCAGTGGATGTCCACCGGCGTTGCGGCGCCCTCGCGCTCCATGGTCTCGATGGCGGCGAGCATCACCGCGACGCCCGCCTTGTTGTCGAGATGGCGCGAGACGATGTAGCCGTTTTCGAGGAATTCGGGCTGGGGATCGATCGCGATCATGTCGCCCACATGGACGCCGAGCTTCTCGAGTTCCGTCAGATCGCGCGACAGGGCGTCGACGCGCAGCTCCACATGGCTCCAGCCCACGGGCTGGGTGTCGATCTCGTCGTTGAAGGTGTGGCCGCTGGCCTTCAGCGGCAGGATCGTGCCGCGATAGATGCCCTTGTCCGAGAAGATCTGGGCTCGTGCGCCTTCGGCGAACCGGGCCGACCAGTTGCCCACGGGAACGAGCTCCAGGCGGCCGTTCTCCTTCAGCCGCTTCACCTGCGCGCCGAGCGTGTCGACATGGCTGACGATGGCGCGCGCGGAGGCGCGCCGCGAGCCCTGGCGCAGGGCCGAGATCGCGCCGCGCCGGGTCAGCTCCACCTTGAGCCCCAGACGTTCCAGTTCGCCGGCCACGTAGCGGACCACCGTATCGGTGTATCCGGTGGGGCTCGGGATCGCCAGAAGGGCCTTCAGCTGCTCCGTCAGGTAATGGGTGTCGACGGCGAGACGTGGCACGAGGGTTATTCCTTTGCTTTCCGTTGCCTGTTGCGGGCGCTGCGCATCGCGTAGGGCATCGACAGCGGAAAGAGAAGATCGACGAACCGCTCGGCCGTCGGCTGGGGCTCGTGATTGGCAAGCCCCGGCCTCTCGTTCGCCTCGATGAACACGTAGTCCGCGTTCCGCGGATCCTTGATCATCAGGTCGATCCCGGTCACCGGGATTTCGATGGCCCGCGCCGCGTTGACCGCAGCCTCTATCAAAACGGGGTCAAGCTTGCCAGTCACGTCGTGGATCGTGCCGCCGGTGTGGAGATTGGCGGTCTTGCGCACGGCGATCGACGCGCCTTCCTCGAGCACGTCCTCCATGCCGTGCCCGGCATGGCGCACGCAGCGTTCGGTTTCGGCGTCCATGGGAATGCGGCTCTCGCCGCCGGTCGCCCCGGAGCGCCTGCGCGACAGGGCCTCGATGAGGTCGCGGATCGTGCTCCGCCCGTCGCCGACGATTTCGGGCGGGCGGCGCACGGCGGCCGCGACCACCTTGTAGTCGATGACGATGAGGCGCAGATCGTCTCCCTCGAAACAGGCTTCGAGGAGAACCCGTTCGCTGACCTCGGCGGCCGCCTTGATCGCGACCTTCGCATCCTCCAGATTGTCGATGCCGACGGCGATGCCGCGTCCCTGTTCGCCGCGCGCCGGCTTGACGACGATGGAGCCGTGGGTCTCGATGAATGCCGCGATCTCGGCGTCCCCGGCCTCCTCGCCGGCGATCTGCTCGGGCACCCTGACGCCTGCCGCCTCGACGATGCGGCGGGTCACCGTCTTGTCGTCGCAGATCGACATGGCGACCGCGGAGGTCAGCTCCGACAGGCTCTCGCGGCAGTGGATCGTGCGCCCGCCCTGGGTCAGGCGGAAGAAGCCGCCCGGTCCGTCGGTGATCTCCACATGGATACCCCGGCGCCGCGCCTCGTTGACGATGATCTTGGCATAGGGGTTCAGTTCGTCAAAATCGTCGGGCCCGGTGAACAGCCGCTCGTTGATCTGGTTGCGGCGCTTGACGGCGAAGAAGGGAACCCGGTGGAAGCCGAGCTTGTCGTAGAGCGCGATCGCCTTCTCGTTGTCGTGCATCACCGAGAGGTCCATGTAGGAGCATCCGCGCGCCTGATAGTGCTCGGACAGGCGCCGCACGAGGCTCTCGCCGATTCCGGGATGGACCGCCTGGGGATCGACCGCGAGGCACCAGAGCGAGGATCCGTTCTGGGTGTCGTCGAAGGCGCGCCCGTGGTGGACGCCGGTCACGGTGCCGAGAATGTCGCCGGTGGTCTCGTCCTCGGCGACGAAATAGGTGAGGGCGCGATTGTCGTGATTGGCGCTGAAGAAGGCGGGATGCACCTGCACCATGCCCCGCGTCTGGTAGATGCGGTTGATCTGGGTGCCGTCCTGATCGCTCGACATGCGGCGGATGAAATAGCCGCGCGGGCGCCGCGAACTCGGCCGGTAGGTGGCGAGATCCAGACGGTAGGTGTGGGAAGGATCGAGGAAGAGCTCCTGGGGGGCATAGGCGAGCAGCACGTGCGGGTCGGAGACATAGACCGCGATATCACGCTGGTCCGGACCCTCCTCGCGCAGGTTCGCGACGAGATTGCCCGTGTCGACGAAGGTCTGGGCGAAGATCAGCCGGCCCCAGCCGCAATCGAGATAGGCGTCGGGCCGCACGTCCTTGAGGTGTTTGCCGATCTGGGAGGCGGGCGCGGTCAGGCTCGCCTCGCGCTTCTTGCGAAGCCGCAGTTCGGCGCCGGATTTGGCACGTCTGTCCATGATGGTTTGTCCTGATCGTCAGATGTCTTGGGACTGCAGCCACATCTCCAGAAGCGCGACCTGCCAGAGTTCCGAGCCGCGCAGCGGCGTGATGTGATCGGTCGGGTTCGCAAAGAGGTCGTTCACATAGCTCTCCTGGAAGAGCCCGCGGGAGCGCGCGGCGTCCGAATGGAGGGCGTCCTTCACGAAATCCAGCGTCGGGCCGGACAGGTATTTCAGCTGCGGGACCGGGAAATAGCCCTTCTTGCGGTCGATCACCTCGGAGGGGATCACCTGGCGCGCGACCTCTTTCAGGACCCCCTTGCCGTCCTGCTTCAGCTTCTCCGATGCCGGAACGCGGGCGGCGAGTTCCACCAGTTCGTGGTCGAGGAATGGCACGCGGGCCTCCAGTCCCCAGGCCATGGTCATGTTGTCGACGCGCTTGACCGGATCGTCGACCAGCATCACGTGCGCGTCGATCCGGAGCGCCTTGTCCACGGCCTCGTGCGCGCCCTCCATGGCGAAATGGCGGGCGACGAAATCCTTCGAGACGTCGCTGTCCGTCATCCATTCGGGGCTGAGATGGCGGGCGAGCTTTTCGTGGCTGCGATCGAAGAAGGCGCGACTATAGGCGGCAAGCGGATCGTTCGCGCCGGCGACCTTCGGATACCAGTGATAGCCCGCGAAGATCTCGTCGGCCCCCTGGCCCGACTGGACCACCTTGATGTGCTTGGCGACCTCGCGCGACAGGAGGTAGAATCCGATATTGTCGTAGGAGACCATCGGCTCGGACATCACCTCGATGGCGTTCGGAAGCTCCTTGATCAATTCGTCGCCGGGCACGAACAGCTTGTGATGCTCGGTGCCGTAATGGCGGGCGATGAGATCGGAATATTCGAACTCGTTGCCGACCTCGCCATTGGCGTCCTCGAAGCCGATCGAGAAGGTGTTGAGGCCCTTCTGGCCGGCCTCGGCGAGAAGCCCGACGATGAGCGAGGAATCGACGCCGCCCGACAGAAGAACGCCCACGGGAACGTCTGCGACCATGCGCCGGGCGACGGCGGTCTTCATGGCGTCCATCACCCTGTCGCGCCAGTCGTCGGGCCCGAGCTTCTCGTCGCCTTCCAGGGGCCGGAAGTCCGGCGCCCAGTAGACCTCGTCGGTGAAGGAGCCGTCCGCCTCGATCAGGCGCGTCGTCGCCGGCGGCAGCTTGCGCACGCCCTTGACGATGGTGTGCGGCGGCGGAACCACGGCATGGAACGTCATGTAATGGTGGAGGGCGATCTTATCGATCCCGGTATCCACGTCGCCGGTCTTCAGGATCGACTGCAGCGAGGAGCCGATATAGAGCCGCTTCTCGTTCTGGGAGAGATAGAGCGGCTTGATGCCGAACCGGTCGCGCGCCAGCATCACGCGGCCGCTTTCGCGCTCGTGGATGGCGAAGGCGAACATGCCGTGGAAGCGCTTCACGCAGTCGCGGCCCCAGGCGTGATAGGCCTTGATGATGACTTCCGTGTCGCCGGTGGAGAAGAAGGAATAGCCCTTCGCCTCCAGTTCCTCGCGCAGTTCGGGATAGTTGTAGATGCAGCCGTTGAAGGCGATGGTGAGCCCGAGTTGCGGATCGACCATCGGCTGTTCGGCCTTCTCCGAAAGATCGATGATCTTCAGGCGCCGATGGCCGAGCCCGACACGGCCGCGCATGACCTGCCCGGCCCCGTCGGGTCCGCGCCGTGCCAGGCAGTCGCCCATGCGCTGCACCCGCTCCGGCGAGGCGTTCGTTCCATCGAACCGGATCTCACCGCAAATGCCGCACATGGCTGCTCCCCACTCGTTTCGTTCGAAAAATGCCTTCGAACGGCCGATATAGAGGGCAGCCGGGTCGCATAAACCCCGTTGAACCGGGTTTTCTGCACTGCAAAAAGGCATCGGGGCAGCAGATGGGCCGCCGAGCCTGCCGTTCAGGTGTTTTGCTGTGGGCACCTCGGCCCCGGTGCCGCGACCGCCTCTCATGCGATCGTTGTCGCTGCGACCTTTCGCTTCGCCTCGCGGCGGCCGACCAGTTCGTCAACAAGTCGGACTTTAGTCAATTCGAAATCCCGGCTGCTTAAAGTTTCATCGCATGGGGAATCGGTTTGGCCGGCTGACGGGCATTCGGATGTGACACAGGGGCGAGGGGCGGGATCGATGGAGAACGGGCGAGCGCAATCATCCCTCGGGCCGATCCTGACCGCGACCGGCTATTTCGTCCTCGCCGTCGCCGCGCTCCTCGCCACACGCTCGGGCGAGGCGATCGCGACCATGTGGCCGGCGGGCGGCCTGGCCGTCGCGGTTCTCGCCTCGGTCGATCCCGCCCATCGCTCGCGCCATGCCATCGCCGTCGCCTTTGCCAGCATGGCGGCCAATGCGGCCTGCGGAACACCGCTCGCGACGAGCGTCGTCTTCACGGCGGCGAACCTTACCGAATGTCTCGTCGCAGTCCTGCTCCTGTCGCGTTGTCCCTATGGCAGGCCGTCCTTCATCCATGTTCGGCAGGTCGCCTGCTTCTGCGCGATCGCGGGGCTTTCGACGCTGGCGAGCACGTCGATCGCGAGCGCGGCCTTCGGCTGGAGCGACTGGCGCTTCGCGCTCGCCTGGTTCACGACCGATCTTCTCGGCATCCTCATCACGGCACCTCTCGCCTTCATGGTCCTCGACCGGATGAGCGGCCAAAATCCGATGCCGTCCGATCAGTGGAAACCGAAGCGGTTCGCGCTGACGATGGCGGGCGTCGCGGTCGTGTCGCTGGCGGTCTTCGCGCAGTCCACCCTGCCGTTGATGTTCGTTCCCGTGGCCGCGCTGATCCTTGCGGCCTACGCGACGGGACCGCTCGGAGCTGCCACCGGGACGATGATCGTCGCTCTCGTCGGCTCGGTGACCATCACCAATGGTCATGGTCCGACGACGCTGATGGAGGACGGTTCCGACAATCAGGCCTATTTCTTCCAGTTCTATCTGGTTGTCCTGATGGCCTGCAGCCTTTCGATCGCCGCTCTGCAGACGGCGCAGGAGAGACTCGTCGCCGATCTGACGGAGCGGACCCGGCTCCTCTTCATGGCCGAGCGCGTCGCCAAGATCGGCCATTGGCACCTCGACCTGTCGAACGGGGCGGTGACCTGGTCGAAGGAAGTCTATCGCCTTCACGGGCTCAGCGAAGACCATGAACCCGATCTCGAATCCGGGCTCGCCGCCTATCACGAGGACGATCGCGAGGGGCTGACGGCCGAAATCGATGCGGCGATCCGCGCCGGCGGCGATTTCCAGATGCGGGCGCGCATCCTGCGGGCGGACGGGCAGATTCGCCATGTGGACATCTCCGGCGAAACCATCCTCGTCAACGGCATCGTGCGCGCGCTGTTCGGCGTCGTTCAGGACGTGACAAATCAGGTGGAGATCGAGCAGGGCCTCGAGGAGTCTCGCCAACAGGCATTGACGCTCGCCTCCGAGGCGACCCGTCTCGCCGAGACGGACGTCCTGACGGGGCTCGCCAACCGCAGACGGGTCCTCGACGAGATCGCGGAAGCTGTCGGAACCGCGCGGACTTCGGGCGCGCCCTGCGCTCTCGCCATCTTCGATATCGACCACTTCAAGCGTGTGAACGACACCTTCGGGCACGAGACGGGAGATGCCGTCCTGCGCCGTGTGGCGTCCACGGCGACGGCTGCCGTCAGGCGAGGCGATCTCGTCGGGCGTCTGGGAGGCGAGGAATTCGTCGTGATCATTCCCGGCGCCGATCGCGCCGTCGCGCTCGCCATCGCCGAGCGGATGCGCACCATGATCGAGACCGGCGATGGCGGGGCGCAGGAATGTCCGCCGGTGACGATCAGCATCGGGCTTGCGGTGTTCGACGGTGAGGAGGACGGGGCGAGCCTCCTGCGGCGCGCCGACCGCGCCCTTTACCGGGCGAAGGCCGATGGCCGAAATCTCTCGCGGGTGGCGGCCTGAAGCCTCGTCCCGTGCCGCCGCCGTCACGGCGAGCGTCCGCGCAGCGCACCGGGGCATCGCGCCGCCGTCGGGACGGCGGCGCGTCGATCAGGGCTCGATCGCCCTTGGGCTTCAGTCGGTCCGGCTCTGGAGCCAGGCCTTCATCGTCTCGATCTCGCCGGTCTGGGCCTCGATGATCTCCTGGGCGAGGTCTCTCATCTTCCCGTCGGTTCCGTATCGAAGCTGCACCTCGGCCATGTCGATGGCGGCCTGATGATGGGCGATCATTCCACAGGCGAAGGCGATATCGGCGTTCTCGTTCGCCATGCCCTGTTCCATGGCGGACATGGTGATCGCCATCAGGCGCATGTTCTCGCGAACATGCTCGGGGGCTTCGGGCTGTGCGGTGCCGCTATCGGCGTGACCGGCATGACCGGCCGTCCCGGTCTCCGCCGTGGCCGGCATCGAGCCATCGCCGCCATGCATCTGCCCGTGACCCATGGCCGAATGGTCCATGGCCATCGGCGCTCCGGCGGAATTGGACAGGCATGACTGCGGCAACTGGAAATCGCCGTCCCGGCTTTGTGCGGCGGCTGCGCCCTGCATGGCTATCAAAGCGGCAAGGCCGGATGCGAACAGGATAGGGGTCTTCATTCTCGTCTCTCTTCTGAACGGTTTTGCGTCAACTGCTTCGAAGAAGAGGAGGTCGGGGAGGCGGGTCGAGGATCGCAGGCTCGATGCCGGCGCGCCGCTGCATGGGCGGGACGAAACGCTCGCCCCGCAGATCTCTCGACGCGTCGGGGACGTCATCGGGACCGATGGCCGGATGGCAGAGATTCATTCGGCAGTCGCCGCAGATGCTGAGGGCATCGGAACAGTCGTCTGCCTGGGCTGAATGCGAATGTTCCGCCGGATGGGGGGCCTCGATGGCGAACGCACCGGATGTCCACCCCAATGCGATGAAAAGGATGAATGCGATCAGTGCGAGGTCTTTCACCTCGGCGCGCCCCGTCGTTTCCATGGTCCGGATTCTCGCTGCGATCGCAGCGCCCACCTGCGATGCTTCGTTCGTTCTCGGGTGCGAACATGACCAAACCATGGTCGCGAGGGTCGATGCGGGAGTGGGAAGCCGCAAGCCCGGGGGCATCACAGGCCCGGTCATCGAAGATGCGGGGCCTTCCGGTCGGGTCCGCGGTTATCGAGGATTAAAGACTTTCCGCGATATCTAATTCCTGCGCCCTGCCGACCGTAAGGGGAGCGAGCAGGCCGTCATGATGTGGAGATGGGTGTATGTCCGACTGCCAGCGCGAAGCGCTCCGCCAGAAGGCACTCGCCGAGATCGAACTCCTGGATACGGCGCCCGAACGCGAGTTCGACGCACTCGTGCGATCGGCGCAGCGATTGCTCTCGACCGGCATGTCGTCCATGTCGCTGGTCAATGACGACCGGCTCTGGTTCAAGGCGCGTTGCGGGCTGGACTACCCTGCGATCCCTCGCAACCAGACATTCTGCACGACCGTCTTCGAGGCGGAGGAAGCCCTCGTCGTCCCCGACGCCACGCTCGACCCGCGGTTTGCCGATGCGCCGTTCGTCACCGGTTACCCCTATGTCCGCTATTATGCGGGTGTCCCGATTCGCCTCAGTCACTCCGACGGTTCGCAGGTGACGATCGGTACGCTCTGCGTTCTCGACCGCAGCCCGCGCGAGCCTGTTGCCGCCGAACTCGATGCCCTGAGTGAACTCGCCTGCGTCGCCGAGGCCCTGGTAGATGCCCGGGCGGCCGCAGTGCGCGCGACGCGGGCGGCCGAGGATCACCGCATCGCCAACGAACTCCTCGAGCGCGAGCGCCGCCTCCTCAAGCAGGCCGAGCGCATGGCCGAGATCGGTTCATGGCGCTACGATCTCGCATCGAAGAAGACGTCCTGGTCGGACGGCGTCTTCGCCATTCACGAACTGCCGGTGAGTGGCGGGGTGCCGAACGACGAGATCCTCGCCTTCTTCGCCGAACCCGACCGACACACCTTCATCGAACAGGTGAAGGTGACGCTCGCCACGGGCGCGCCCCTGCAGATCGATGCGGAACTCACCACGGCCAAGGGCAACCGACGCCGGGTGCGCTGCTCGTGCGAGGTCGAACTCTCCAAAGGCCGTCCGGTCGCCCTGATCGGCATGCTTCAGGACGTGACCGCGCGGCACGAACTGGAAAGCCGTCTTCTCCGCCTGGCCCGAACCGACGATCTGACCCAGCTCTCGAACCGGGCTGAATTCAACCGCGTCCTCGACGCGCGGCTGGGCGATCTGAGGAATGACGGCGGCGAATTCGCCGTGCTGCTCATCGATCTCGACGGCTTCAAGGAGATCAACGACGCCCTCGGTCATGCATCGGGCGACGAGATCCTGCGCAAGGTCGCCGACCAGTTGCGCAAGACCTGCCGGGAGGGCTGGTTTCCGGCGCGTCTCGGCGGCGACGAATTTGCGGTCGTGGTCCCGACCTGCACCAGCGCGGCGGATCTCGCCCCCCAGGTGGATCGCCTGCTGCGCAATCTCGACATCGTCATCAGCGAGGGCGGCCGGATCGGACGCGTGACGGCCTCGGTCGGCATCGCCTGGTCGCGGGAAGCCGGTGAAGACCGCGCGACCCTCCTACACCAGGCCGATGCCGCGCTCTATGCGGCCAAGCGCAGCCTCAAGGGAACGGCCCGCACCTATGGAAAGGTGCGGACCGGGAAACGAGCGGGGTGAGGCTGGGCCCGAAGACGGATGCGGGGCTTCAGCAGGAAAGAAGCACCTTGCCCCTGTTCATGCCTTCGAGCGCGGAGGCGAGCTTTTCGGGCGCCTGCGAAAGCGTCAGCTTGGCCGCGACATCGGTGGTCCAGCGGCCCTCGATGAAGCGCTGCTGGACCTGACGCACGGCATCCTGCTTCTTCTCCGCGCTCGCATCCTCCATCCATTCGGTCAGCCAGAAGCCTTCGATCTTCTTCTTCATGAAGACCAGCTGGCCGAGATTGGGGAGGGCCGGCACCTCCGGGCTGAGCTTGCCGTAGAGCACCCAGCGCGCGCCCGCCGGCATCGCCTCGAAGATGCGCGCGGACGCCTTGTCGCCGACCGCGTCCAGCATCACGGTCGGCCCGTGCTGCTTCATGGCCTCCTTCAGCATGGCGCCGAAATCGTCCCGTTCGACATTGAGGACGGTGCCGACGCCGAGCCCTTCCAGCATCGAGCGATGCTCCTCGCGCCTGACGGTCGCGATCGAATGGAGCCCGCGCTCCTTTGCCAGCGAGGCGATCAGCTTGCCGAGCTGGCTCGAGCCCGCCGTCATCACGAAGCTTTTGGCGCCGGCCTCGGCCACGAGATCCACCATGGCCCATGCGGTCATGGGATTGACGAGGAGGGCGGCGGCATCCTCGTCCTTCAGCCCGTCCGGGGCCGGGATCACCGCCGCCATGTCGGTCATGGCGTATTCGGCCCAGGTGCCCGAGCCGCCCTGGCTGGTGGAAACCGTCACCCGCTTGCCCACCAGTCCCCTGGCCTTCTCGCCGGCGGCGACCACGGTGCCGCAGCCCTCGAAGCCGGCCGGCCGGCCCTTTTCCCGCGGCTTGCCGTATTCGCCCTTGATGTAATGGAGATCCGACGGATTGACGTTGGCGAGCGCCATCCTCACCACGACCTGCCGCTCGCCGGGCGAGGGTACCTCGATCTCCTCGAGGCTCGCCCAGCGCGAAAGGTCGTCGAGGCTCGGGCCCTCCATCGTCTCGGCATAGCCCTCGTTCTTGAGGACGAGAGCCTTCATGGTGTTCGGCAGATCGGACATGGCGGAGCCTTTCGAATCGTTCTTGCAACTGATCGAACGGAAAGGGCGGGAGCCGGAAATTCGTTGCAATGCGGCCGGGCTCGTGGCAACCGGCACCCGAGGACAAGGGCCGGCGATCGGTCGCCCGTCATGTCCTCATCGATGGGATCTTCGGGAGACGACAGATGGACGAGGCGTTCCGCGAGGAGATGGAGGCACGCCTCAAGGCGCGTCTCGTACCCTTCGAGACCTACCGCTCCTATTTGGACGGCGAGGCCTTCACCTCCGACTGGGTGACCGTCGACCAGGCGATGATCGACGCCTTCGCCGGTGCGACGCGGGACTATCAGTTCATCCATGTGGACCCTGAGCGGGCGAAGGCCGAGACGCCGTTCGGCGGCACCATCGCCCACGGCTTCCTGACCCTCTCCCTGCTCTCGACCCTTGCCTATGACGCGCTGCCCGGCGTGACGGGCACCAAGATGGGCGTCAATTTCGGCTTCGACAAAGTGCGCTTCCTGAGCCCGGTGAAGTCGGGCGCCCGGGTTCGGGGCAGCTTCCGGATGATCGGCCTCAAGGAGCGGGCGGTCAGTCTCCAGACCTCCTGGAATGCCGAGGTCGCCATCGAAGGCGCGACCAAGCCTGCCCTCGCGGCCGAATGGATCACCCTTGCCCTGTTCGACGGGCCGGTGGAGGGGTGAGACCGGCGCGGCTGGAAAGACCCGGCCCGCCGCCCGTCAGCACTGACCGGCGAGATCGATCGTCCAGTAGCCGCCGCAGACACCGCCCGGCACGTAGCCGACACCTGCGACGTTGAAGCGAGGATCCATCAGCACCTCGCAATGGCCCTTGCTGCTCGCCATCCAGCGGCGCACGGCGCCGGCGGCCGACGGGTTGCAGGCGATGTTCTCGCCCACATAGCCGGGCTTCGGACAGGCGGCGTTGATGCGTCCCTTCGGATCGCCATGGGACAGCCGGCCGGCGCTGGACATGCGGCTCGTCCAGTCTCTCGCGACCGCCGTGAGGCTCGCCGACGGCTCCAGGCGGCTGGTCGCTCCCCACGAGGTTCCGGTGCCCGAACAGGTCGCGCCGCTCGCACGGTACTGGTTGACGAGGGCGATGACGTCCCCGTTCCCGGAGCCGCCCTGCAGCATGCTCGTGCAGGCCGCCGTCGCCACGAGGCCCGCCACGGGCAGTGCGAGCGCGAACAGGTGAATGCGTTTCATAGGCGGTGATTCTCCCCGTGAAGAGCGGATCAACCCGATCCTGATTCGCCGCATCGGTCTTCCGCTCCGGATGCCATTGGACAGGGTAAAATGGCAGATTGCAACGCGTGCGAGAGCGGGTTTTCGCGCGCCGTGGAAGAGGGGGCCTTCGGGAGCCATCTCTTTCGGGAGCGTCCGGATCGATCGCGATCCGGACGCGGATACGTCTTCCTCTCGGGGCGACTGGCCTTCCGCCTTCCTGACATCCGCGCTTGAGCGGATCAGAGATCCTTGCGCTGGGCGGCCTGAAGCAGGGCGAACTCCTCTTCGGCGGTCGCCGCGACGAGGTGGTTCCTGGAATAGAACCAGTAATAGGCGGCCCCGATAGCGAAGAGGACGAGGGTCAGGAGAAAGGCGCGCGGATCGAAAGCGAAGACCCCGGTCAGCGCGATCAGGGAGAGAACGAGGGCGATGCCGGAGGTGACGGTTCCGCCGGGCGTCAGATAGGGGCGTTTCAGACCGGGCTGTTCGCGCCGCAGCTTGATATGGCTCCAGGCCATCAGGGCGTAGGAGATCGTCGCGCCGACGACGGCCATTGCGAGCATCAGGTCGCCCTCGCCGGTGAGCGAGGCGAAGAAGCCCAGGACGCCCGGAACGATCAGGGCCCTTGCCGGGATCTTGTTCCCGGTCGTCACCGACAGCCAGCGCGGAAGATAGCCGGCGCGCGAGAGCGCGAAGACGAGGCGCGAATAGCCGTAGATGATCGAGAAGAAGGAGGCGATCAGCCCCGCGAGCCCGAGCGCGTTGACGATGGTCGCGAGCGTCGGGCTGCCGCCGGCCCGCAGCGCGTCGACCAGCGGAACGGCGCTGTCGCCCATCGCCGCCGCGCCGGCAACGCCCGCAAGAAAGACCACGACGAGGATCGCGGTGAGAACGAGAAAGCTCATCGCCCCGATGATGCCCTTCGGCATGTCCCGGGCCGGGTCGCGCGCCTCCTCCGCCGCGAGCGGAACGCCCTCGACCGCCAGAAACAGCCACATGGCGAAGGGGAGGGCGGCCCAGATGCCGAAGAGGCCGAACGGCAGGAAGGTGGAGGCGCCGACGGCATCGGTCGGCGCGATGTCGAAGAGCCGCGAGGCATCGAACGAACCTGCGAGGGCGACGGCCGTCGCGAGAATGGCGAGGACGGCGAGGACGGTGATGACCATCATCACCTTCAGCGCCTCGCCGACGCCGGTCAGGTGGATGCCGACGAAGACGAGATAGAAGGCCGCATAGACCAGCGGTCCGTCGAGACCCAAGAGTTCCTCGACCGCCGAGCCGATGAAGATGACGATGGCGGCGGGGGCAAGCGCGTATTCGATGAGGACGGCAAGCCCCGTGAGAAAGCCGCCCGTCGGCCCCATGGCCTGGCGGGCGAAGGAGTAGCCGCCGCCGGCGGCCGGGATCGCCGCGCTCATTTCGGCGAGCGCGAGGACGAGGGCGAAATACATCACGCCCATCAGGATCGCGGCGATGACGAAACCGCCCCAGCCGGCCTGGGCGATGCCGAAGTTCCAGCCCGCGAAATTGCCGGAAATGACGTAGGAGACGCCGAGACCGGCGAGGAGGATCCATCCGGCCGTGCCGCTCTGGAGCTGGCGCCTCGCGAGATAATCCGCGTCGACGGCGGCTGCGCTGCGGGAAGTTCCGGTTCTGCCGATCTGCGCGTCCGCCATGCCCTGTCTCCGTTGTCTCGTTGCTTTACTCGTCCGACCGCCCACCGGTCAGGAAGCTCTGTTCGCGCTCGTCGCTGCCGATCTCGGGCGCGACGGAGCGATCCTTCAGTTTGACGCCCGACGTCTCGATCTTCGCGGCTTCCTTCAGGAGGTAGAGCGTGCGCCGCGCGGCCTCCTCGAAGGAGAGGCCGGCGGGGCGGATATTGGAGATGCAGTTGCGGCGGCTGTCGGTCAGCCCGCTCGCCGGTGCCCAGGTGAAGTAGATGCCGAGACTGTCGGGGGAGGAGAGGCCCGGCCGCTCGCCGATGAGGACGATGCTCGCCTTCGCCTTGAGGGCCTCGCCGACCGCATCGCCGATCGCGACCCGTGCCTGTTCGACGACGACCGGTGGAGCGATGGCGAGATCGAGCCCCTCCCGGTCCCACAGATCGAGGAAGGCCGAGAGGAAGGGAACGGCGTTCTCCTGGATGGCGAAGGAGGACAGGCCGTCCGCGATGACGATGGCGATCCCTCCCTCGGCAGATATCGTGCCGAGCGCCGTCTTCGAAGCCTCGTCGAGCCTCTCGCCGAGATCGGGACGGCGCAGATATTCGCTGCGATCGGCGACGGCGCTGCGCAGGCGGACCGGGTCTCCGAGTTCACCGATCCGCGGCGCCTTCGCCATCGCGGCCGTCAGCCGGTCAATGTCGAGGGGCAGATGGACGGCGTCCCGCGCCCTCGCATGGGCGAGCTGGAATTCGAGGTGTTCGCGCGTGGGAAGGCTGGTTCCCGCGCGTCCGAGCCCGATCCGGGCATCGGTGAAGCGGCGCAGGCGTCGCCACGGGTTCTCGACGACGCTGCCAGTGCGCGCCGCCTCGCCGCTCGCTGCCCTCACGGTGATCGTCCCGTCCTCGCCCGCCCCGTTCTTGCCTGCCCCGTTCTTGCCTTCCTGGTCCATGTCAGGCCTCCTCCGGCACGGCTTCGAGGCTGCGCGAGAAACCGTCCGGCAGGCCTTCGAACAGGCTGAACCCCGAGCCGCTCCTGAAGATCGCCATGCGGCGCAACCAGTCGTCGAATTCGGGCGCCGGCTTCAGGCCGAGGATCTTGCGCAGATAGAGGGCGTCATGAAACGAGGTGGTCTGGTAGTTGAGCATGATGTCGTCCGAGCCCGGAATGCCCATCATGAAGGTGCAACCGGCCGCCCCGAGAAGGGTCATCAGGTTGTCCATGTCGTTCTGGTCGGCTTCGGCGTGGTTGGTGTAGCAGACGTCGCAGCCCATGGGCACGCCGAGGAGCTTGCCGCAGAAATGATCCTCCAGCCCCGCGCGGATGATCTGATGGCCGTCGAACAGATATTCCGGGCCGATGAAGCCGACCACCGTGTTGACGAGAAGCGGATCGAAATGGCGGGCGACCGCATAGGCCCGGGCTTCGCAGGTCTGCTGGTCGACGCCGTGATGGGCTTCGGCCGAAAGCGAGGAGCCCTGGCCGGTCTCGAAATACATCACGTTGTCGCCGACCGTGCCGCGCTTCAGCGAGAGCGCCGCATCGCGGGCCTCGGCGAGATCGGCGAGGGTGAAGCCGAAGGAGGAATTGGTCGCCTCGGTACCGCCGACCGACTGGAAGACGAGATCGACCGGGGCGCCGGCCTCGATGCATTCCAGCGTGTTCGTGACATGGGTGAGGACGCAGGACTGGGTCGGGATCTCGTAGCGGTCGATGATCTCGGCCATCATGCGCGAGAGCCGGCCGGCCTGCTGCACGTTGTCGGTCGCCGGATTGATACCGATGACGGCGTCGCCCGCCCCGTAGAGGAGCCCGTCGAGAATGGAGGCGGCGATGCCGTTGACGTCGTCGGTCGGGTGGTTCGGCTGGATGCGGGTGGAAAAGCGGCCCTCGAGGCCGATCGTGTTGCGGAATTTCGTGACCACACGGCATTTGCGCGCGACGAGGATGAGATCCTGATTGCGCATGATCTTGCTGACCGCCGCGACCATTTCCGGCGTCAGGCCCGGGCGCAACCTCGCGAGCGCGGCCTCGTCGGCGGCGTCCGAGAGCAGCCATTCGCGGAACTCTCCGACCGTCTTCGAGGCGACGGGCGCGAAGGCGTCAGGGTCGTGGCCATCGACGATCAGCCGCGTGACCTCGTCGTCCTCGTAGGGAATCAGCAGGTCTTCGAGAAACCGTTTCAGGGGCACGTCGGCGAGCGTGATCTGCGCGACGGCGCGTTCCTCGGCATTTTCGGCGGAGAGGCCGGCGAGGCGGTCGCCCGAGCGGGCCGGCGTCGCCTTCGCCATCAATGTGCGCAGGTCGTCGAAGCGATAGGTCTTGTCCCCGACCACATTGCGAAAGGCGCCGGTCATCATCGGCCTCCTGGCTAGGCATTCGACGCAACTGCCCACTATAGATGCAGTTTATCAGGAGGTTGGCAAGCCATGCCCTCGCACCGACGGCTTGCTCGCCCGCTCTGCCTGCGCGCGCGTGCCACGGACCGGCCGCGCTTCGATCGTCCGTTCCTCTCTTCCGCCCCGAAAGGACGGCAGGACGCGAATCGTCGTCTCGCGCCGCGTCAATAGGCGATCTTGGCCACCTCGCGCAGTTCCTCGGCGCTCGCCGTGCGCAGGCCGAAGAACTCCAGATAGGCGGGGATCTGCTCGAACAGCATGTCCGTGCCCACCTGAAAGGCGCATCCGCGCTCGCGCACGGCGTGGAGGAAGAGGGTGATCTCCTGCGTCATCACCACCTCGCCGACGAATGTCGATGCTGCGATCCGCGAGACGTCCACTGGCAGCGGATCGCCCTCGGCCATTCCGAGGGGCGTCGCGTTCACCACGACGTCGAAGCCATCCGGGTCCTTCGAGCCGGTCTGGATGATGAGAGCCGGATAGTGGCGGCGCAGGCGGGCGGCGAGCGCCTCCATCGTGGCGGCGTGATTGTCGAAGAGGGCGATCTCGCCCACGCCTGCGGCCGCGAGCGAGGCGGCGATGGCCGAGCCGACCCCGCCGGCTCCCACCACGAGGACCCGCGCGCCCGAAAGAACCGCGCCCTTGCGCAAGGCGCCGCGCACGAAGCCCTCTCCATCGAACTGGTCGCCCACCAGCTCACCGCCGGGGCCGAGGCGAACGGCATTGCAGGCGCCCGCGACACGGGCCGTCGTGGTGGCCTCGTCGAGCAGCGCCATCGTCGTGACCTTGTGCGGCATCGTGACCAGCGCGCCGTGGATATTGGAGAGCTTGAAGACCAGTCGCAGGAAGTCGGGATAGTCCTCGGGCTTGCAGCCCATCGGCACGACGACGGCATCGATGCCGTGCTTCTCGAAATACGGATTGTAGATCATCGGCGCCCGGAAGGAGCCGGTCGGGTATCCGAGATGGGCGATGAGACGGGTCTTGCCTGAAATCATGAGATACGCCTCTCGCACGGCCCGGCCGCGATGGTTTCGGCCGGGTGCTGCCGGGACCGGACTGGTTGATATTCGCGCCCTCGATGGCGGCGAGACCTGCCATAATCGCGAATGCGATCACGGCAAAGCGAAGCGGCCCCCGGAGGATGACGTCCGGGGCCGGCTGTGCGCGATCTTGCGGACCGGTCTCAGCCGAGCCGCTCGGAGGCGTAGCTTCCAGGGGAGGCGGGGAAGACCACCGTGCTCGATCCGTTGAGGAAGACCCGGTGGTGGATATGCGCGTGGATCGCGCGCGAGAGGACCTGGGCCTCGACGTCGCGGCCCACCGACACGTAGTCCGCCGCCGACTGGGCATGGGTGACGCGGGCGACGTCCTGCTCGATGATCGGGCCCTCGTCGAGCTCGGCCGTCACGTAATGGGCCGTCGCGCCGATGAGCTTCACCCCTCTCTCGAAGGCCTGCTTGTAGGGATTGGCCCCCTTGAAGCTCGGGAGGAAGGAATGGTGGATGTTGATGATGCGGCCCGCCATCGTCCGGCACATCTCGTCGGACAGAACCTGCATGTATCGGGCAAGGACGACGAGATCGGTCTTCGTCCCGTCCACGATCTCCATGATGCGCGCCTCGGCCGCCGCCTTGTTATCCTTCGTGACCGGGATGTGATGGAAGGGCAGGTCGTGGTTCACCACCAGCTTCTGGTAATCAAGATGGTTGGAGACGACGCCGACGATGTCGATCGGCAGGGCGCCGATGCGCCAGCGATAGAGGATGTCGTTGAGACAGTGGCCGAAGCGCGAGACCATCAGCAGCACCTTCATGCGCTCGCGTCCGTCGTGGAAGGCGAAGGTCATGTCGAAGGGGGCCGCGATGGTGCCGAAACCGTCCTCGATCTCGCCGAGCGTGCGGCCCTCCTCCGAAATGAACCCGATCCGCATGAAGAAGCGACCCGTGCTGAGATCGTCGAACTGGGCGGAATCGACGATGTTGCAGCCTCTTTCGGCCAGATGACCGGAGATCGCCGCGACGATCCCGCGCGTTGAGGGACAGAAGACCGTGAGGGTGCAGATGTTCATGGCAGCCGTTTCGTGACGATTTCGAGTTTGGGATGACGCGGCGACGAATGCGCCGATGGGAGGGACGTATCCGCCCCTAGCGGAACCACGGGCGGCGCGAAACGGGCTTTTCGATCCGGTTCGCACCGATGTGCCCGGACGAGACGCATCACGCCCCTCGCGAAAGCCCGGACCCTATGCCCGCCGGGTCATCCCGCCGGGGCGAAGGCGCGCCCCGGTTTGCGATGTTCGCTCCGTCCTGCGCGGGGCGGAGATTAGCTCCCGAGCCGTGATCGGGACAAGGCAAAAATCTCCTAAAGAAAATTTCTTTCCTCTCAGTTGCCTTCGACGATCGTCTGTGGAATGGTTTCGTCAAACGGCAAGTTCGGAAGGTGCATGACATGTGCGGAATCGTCGGATTGTTTCTGAAGGACCGGTCACTCGACACGAATCTCGGGCAACTCCTGTCCGATATGCTGGTGACCATGACCGATCGAGGCCCGGACTCGGCCGGCATCGCGATCTACGGCGAGGAGACGGCCGGTCGCAGCAAGGTGACCATCCAGTCCGATACGCCGGACGTGACCTTCGCCGATTTCGAGCGGCGCCTCGGCGATCTCGTCGGCAAGGGCTCGTCCCTCCGCATCAAGGACACCCATGCGGTGGCCGAGGTGCCGACCGGCCGCGTCGCCGATGTGCGGGCGATGATCGACGGTCTGGACGGCGCCGTTCGCGTGATGAGCGTCGGCGAGACCATGGAGATCTACAAGGAAGTCGGTCTTCCCAAGGACGTGGTCTCGCGCTTCGACATCCGCTCGATGTCCGGGACCCACGGCATCGGCCACACCCGCATGGCGACCGAATCCGCGGTGACGACGCTCGGCGCCCATCCGTTCTCGACCGGGGCCGACCAGTGCCTCGTCCACAACGGGTCGCTCTCGAACCACAACAATCTCCGGCGCGAGCTGAAGCGCCTCGGCATGCGGTTCGAGACCCAGAACGATTCCGAAGTCGCCGCCGCCTATCTCACCGCCCGCATGAAGGACGGTCTCGATCTCGGCGAGGCGCTGACCAGCGCGCTCGACGATCTCGACGGCTTCTTCACCTTCGTCGTCGGAACCAAGACCGGCTTCGGCGTGCTGCGCGACCCGATCGCCTGCAAGCCGGCGGTGATGGCCGAAACCGACCAGTACGTCGCCTTCGGCTCGGAGTTCCGCGCCCTCGTCGGGCTGCCGAACATCGACAATGCGAGGGTCTGGGAGCCCGAGCCGTCCTCCGTCTACTTCTGGGATCGCGAAGCCAGCGCCTCCCGGACCCTCGCCGCCTGATCCCTTCTTCTAGCTCCGGAGCCGGACCATGCCGACTTTCGATCTCGCGACGCAGGACCTGCGGGACCTCAACAAGGCCCTTCACACCATTCCAGCGGGCACCAACGATCTCGACTACGAGATCCTCAATCCGCGCGGCAGCCATGCCGTCGCCGTCGGCTGCAGCGATCCGCTGAACATCAGCGTCAAGGGTCCGGTCGGCTATTATTGCGGCGGGATGAACGCGGAGGCGACCATCACCGTCAAGGGATCGGCGGGGCCGGGCGTCGCCGAGAACATGATGTCCGGCATGGTCGTGATCGAAGGGGACGCCTCGCAATATGCGGGCGCCACCGGACGGGGCGGGATGCTCGTCATTCGCGGCAACGCCGCCTCGCGCTGCGGCATCTCCATGAAGGGCATCGACATCGTCGTCGAGGGCAATATCGGCCACATGTCGGCCTTCATGGGCCAGTCCGGCCATCTCGTGGTGCTGGGCGATGCGGGCGAGGCCCTCGGCGACTCCCTCTACGAGGCCAAGCTCTTCGTACGCGGCACGGTCAAGAGCCTCGGGGCCGACTGCATCGAGAAGGAGATGCGGCCCGAGCATCACGAAACCCTTGCCCGCCTTCTCGAAAAGGCCGGCGTGACCGGCGTCGAGACCAGCGAGTTCAAGCGCTACGGCTCGGCCCGCACCCTCTACAACTTCAATATCGACAACGCCGACGCGTATTGAGGACTTTCACGATGACCTATCACAATCCTCGCACGCCGCCCCGCAAGTCCTGGACGTTCGACGACCAGACCCTGGCGGAAATCCGGCGCGCCGCTGCGACCGGCATCTACGACATTCGCGGAGCCGGCGCCAAGCGCAAGCTTCCCCATTTCGACGACCTGCTCTTTCTCGGGGCCTCGATGTCCCGTTACCCTCTCGAGGGATATCGCGAGCGCTGCGACACCTCGGTCGATCTCGGCACGCGCTTTGCCAAGAAGCCGATCCATCTGAAGATCCCGATCACCATCGCGGGCATGAGCTTCGGCGCCCTGTCCGGCACGGCCAAGGAAGCGCTCGGTCGCGGCGCGAGCGCGGCCGGGACCTCGACCACCACCGGCGACGGCGGCATGACAAACGAGGAGCGCGACCATTCGCAGACGCTGGTCTACCAGTATCTGCCCTCGCGCTACGGCATGAACCCGACCGATCTGCGCCGTGCGGACGCGATCGAGATCGTCGTCGGCCAGGGCGCCAAGCCCGGCGGCGGCGGCATGCTGCTCGGCCAGAAGATCTCCGATCGCGTGGCGCAGATGCGCAACCTGCCCAAGGGCATCGACCAGCGCTCGGCCTGCCGCCATCCCGACTGGACGGGACCCGACGATCTCGAGATCAAGATCATGGAGATCCGCGAGATCACCGACTGGGAGAAGCCGATCTACATCAAGGTGGGCGGCGCGCGGCCCTATTACGACACCGCGCTCGCGGTGAAGGCCGGGGCCGACGTGGTCGTCCTCGACGGCATGCAGGGCGGCACCGCCGCGACCCAGGACGTCTTCATCGAGAATGTGGGCCAGCCGACGCTCGCCTGCATTCGTCCCGCGGTCCAGGCGCTGCAGGATCTCGGAATGCACCGCAAGGTGCAGCTGATCGTCTCGGGCGGCATCCGCTCGGGCGCCGACGTCGCCAAGGCCATGGCGCTCGGGGCGGACGCCGTCTCGATCGGCAGTGCGGCGATGGTCGCCCTCGGCGACAACGACCCGCAATACGAAGAGGAATACAACCGCCTCGGCACCACGGCCGGCGCCTATGACGACTGGCACGAGGGCAAGGATCCGGCCGGCATCACGACCCAGGACCCGGAACTCGCCGCCCGCCTCGATCCGGTCGCGGCCGGCCGGCGGCTCGCGAACTACCTGAAGGTCATGACCCTCGAGGCGCAGACGATCGCACGCGCCTGCGGCCACAACGATCTGCACAATCTCGAGCCCGAGGATCTGTGCGCCCTGACGATCGAGGCCGCCGCGATGGCGCAGGTCCCGCTCGCCGGCACCGAGTGGATCCCCGGCAAGACCCGCTTCTAGCACCGCCCTCCGTTTCGGGCCGGATGGTTCGGCCCGAGGCGGCCGAACCTCCAACGCTTCGAGACCAGGAGACCCCATGACCACCAGTCTGTCTGCATTTGCCCAGGAACGGGGTGTCAAATACTTCATGATCAGCTTCACGGACCTCTTCGGCGCCCAGCGCGCGAAGCTGGTTCCGGCCGAGGCGATCGCGGACATGCAGGAGAACGGTGCGGGTTTTGCCGGGTTTGCGACGTGGCTGGACCTCACCCCGGCCCATCCGGATCTCTTTGCCATGCCGGACGGCGATGCGGCCATTCAGCTTCCCTGGAAGCCCGAGGTCGCTTGGGTCCCGGCGGACTGCGTGATGGAGGACAAGCCGGTCGCCCAGGCGCCGCGTGTCGTCCTGAAGACGTTGATTGACCAGGCCTCGGCCAAGGGGCTCAGGGTCAAGACCGGCGTCGAGGCGGAGTTCTTCCTCGTGACGCCCGATGGGAAGCGGATCTCCGACGACTTCGATACCGCCGTCAAACCCTGCTACGACCAGCAGGCGGTGATGCGGCGCTACGACGTCATCGCCGAGATCTGCGACCATATGCTGGCGCTCGGCTGGAAGCCCTACCAGAACGACCACGAGGACGCGAACGGCCAGTTCGAGATGAACTGGGAGTATGACGACGCGCTGGCGACCGCCGACAAGCATTCCTTCTTCAAGTTCATGGTCCGCTCGATCGCCGAGAAGCACGGGCTGCGTGCGACCTTCATGCCCAAACCCTTCACCGATCTCACCGGAAACGGCTGCCACTGCCACGTCTCGGTCTGGAACACGGACGGCTCGCAGAACGCCTTCGCCGACAAGCAAGCTCCCTTCGGGCTTTCGGACAAGGGCAAGACCTTCCTCGGCGGCATCATGCGGCACGGGCCCGCGCTCGCCGCAATCACCAATCCCACGGTGAACTCCTACAAGCGCATCAACGCGCCGCGCACCACCTCCGGGGCCACATGGGCGCCGAACGCCATCACCTGGACCGGCAACAACCGCACCCACATGGTCCGCGTGCCGGGGCCGGGCCGTTTCGAACTGCGCCTGCCGGACGGTGCGGCAAACCCCTATCTCCTCCAGGCCGTCATCATCGCGGCGGGCCTCAGCGGCATGGAGACCAATGCCGATCCGGGTCCCCACAGCGATCTCAACATGTATGTGGACGGGCACCGCGCGACGGATACCCCGCGCCTGCCCCTGAACCTCCTCGACGCGCTGAGGGCGCTCGAACGCGACGAGGCGTTCTGCGCGGCGATCGGGCCCGAATTCGTCTCCGCCTACCTCAAGAAGAAGCGCGAGGAGTGGACGAGCTACGCCAGCGCCATCACCCAGTGGGAGCGCGACAACACGCTCGACGTCTGACACCGTATCCGGCCGAGCTGGCCGGGAACGGTCGGGCCGCGCAAGCGGTGCGCGAGCGTTTTCGCATCCCTGGTCGCGAAGCGATCGGGCGGATGTCGTGCGAGGTCGTGTTTCGATGCGGCCTTCGCCCGCCACCGATCCGGGGAGGGGATCGGAGCAAAGACGGGACGCGGCGTAGATGTTCTTTGATGCAGTGCACAACAACGCCATGCAAATGCTTGATTAGGCGAATGTTCGCGACGTTGTTGCACTGCATCCGGGACTGTTGATCGGAAAAATCTCGGCGGCACCACTTGCAAACGCCAATGAATTGCGCCTCAATACCTCTCAGGCAAAATTTGTTCCGCTGAAGAAAATTCCGTGTGCATGACATCGTGAAGTTGCGAAAGACGGGTCGCAGAACTCGTTCGCAATGTCCCGCTACGGCAAGATGAATCCGAGGAGGACGTCCGGCAGCAGCCGGACGACGGGAGAGGTGCCTTGTCCGATCTGAACCGAAGAATTTCAGCCATGCACAGACGGGACGTGGTCGTCGCCGTCACTTTCGTTGCCGGGCTGTGGTGCGCGATGTCCTTCGTCGCCTGGGCGACATGGGATCTTGCGCCGAGCCCGACGGCCCGGATCGTTCTCATGGCGGGCGGCGCGATCGTCCTCGTCTTCAACACCGCCGCGATCCTGGCGATGCTGCGCCATTACCGGGAAGACCGGGACTTCATGTACGCGCTGGACATCAAGTTCCTGGATGCCGCCCGCGCGCAGCGCGCGGCAGGGAGGCTGAAATGACACGATACGTTCCCCCCAAACAGAGCCGGTTCGGCCAGATCCTCGATGTCGCCATCCTGCTCCTTCTGACCATCGGCGCACTCTACATTCCTCTCTGGCTCGGCTTCGCCGGCAGTACGCTCGTCGGCGAAAGCCCGCAGAACCCCACCTGGGAAAGCCTCGGCCAGAACCCGGTCATGGTCGAGCAATGGAACGGCCTCGGCTTTACCGACGCATCCGCCGCGTCCGAGATCATCTCGTCGCGCTTCAACTATTCCTTCTCCGTGATCGAGCTTCTGGTGATGATCGTCGTCGTCATCGGATACTACGCACTGATCCTCCGCTTCTCCGAGAAGGAATATCGCGACGTCATCGACGAGAAATTCAACGGACAGTGAGGGCGATGCCATGGATATCTGGAATTTTGCGGAATACGCGGCCTGGGCCGTCTCCGGCATTCTTGCGATCATCATCGTCCTCGACTGGATCAGGATCGATACGACCTACAGCTCGGAGGTGCTGACATCCTCGCGGGAGGGCGAGATCGAAGCGATGACCGAAGAGCACAGGCTCTGAAGGGAGGCGGATCATGAGCCAACTCAACGACACTGCGATCGGTGCGAAGGTCGATGCCGCCGTCACGGCCAGCGAGAAGGTCGGGCTGCTGCGGGTTCTGGGACCAGCCCATGTGTGGGCGCTCGGCGTCGGCATCGTTCTCGTCGGCGAATATATGGGCTGGAACTTCGCCGTGGGAAAAGGCGGGGCCTATGCGGCTCTGATCGCGTGCTGGTTCGCGGGCCTCCTCTATACCTGCGTCGCCATGATCGACAGCGAGGTGACCTCGACCGTCGCCGCGGCCGGCGGCCAGTATACCCAGGCTAAGCACATCATCGGCCCCCTGATGGCGTTCAATGTCGGCCTCTACCTCGTCTTCGCCTACACCATGCTCGAGGCCGCGAACGCCATCACGGTGGGCTTCCTGATCGATACCGTCGCCGCCATGACGGGCCATGAGGGCCTCGACCAGCGGCCCTTCATCATCCTGGCGATCATGTTCCTCGCCTGGCTGAACTATCGCGGCGTTCTCGCCACCCTGACCTTCAGCCTGGTGATCACCGCGGTCGCCTTCTCCGCGATCCTCGTCCTGTTCGTCGCGACGTCTCCGGTCTTCGGCGACAGCCCGTGGCGCCATGCAGACCTCGTCACGGACCTGCCCTATGGCTGGCTCGGCGTTCTGGCGGCGATGCATTTCGGGCTCTGGTTCTATCTCGGCATCGAGGGCACGACCCAGGCGGCCGAAGAGGTTCGCTCTCCGGCCAGAGCCCTGCCGTTCGGCACGCTCGCCGGCATCATGACGCTCCTGATCGCGGCGACCCTGACCTGGTATGTCTGCGTCGGGCTGATGCCCTGGGAATATCTCGGACAGTCGGGCGTGCCGCTCTTCGATGCCGCGCGTCTGTCCGGTTCGATGGGGCTGATGGTGCTCCTGGGCATCGGCACCATGTTCGCGACGCTCGCCTCGGCCAATGGCTGCATCAACGACGCCTCGCGCGCCTGGTTCGCCATGGGGCGGGACCACTACCTGCCGGCATGGTTCGGCGCGGTCCATCCCGTCTATCGCACGCCCTATCGCTCGATCATCTTCCTCGTTCCGATCGCGCTGATCTTCGCGCTCGGCGCGCCGCTGGACCAGGTCATCACCTTCTCCATCCTGTCGGGCCTACTGACCTATACCTTCATGCCGCTGAACATCATCCTGTTCCGCCGCAAATGGCCGCTCGACACGATCAAGCGGGGCTATGTGCACCCGTTCCATCCCCTGCCTGCGCTGGCTCTCCTGTGCCTGTGCGCCGTCGCCTTCTTCGCGATATTCCTCGGATACGGCTCGCAGCTCGTCGCGATGTTGTCCTTCTACATCGTCGTCTCGCTGTGGTTTCATTTCCGGCGATACCGCTACGTCCACCGCGCCGCGCAGTTCACCATGCCCTGGCCGAAGCCCCGGGGCTATTGATGGAAAGCGCCTGCGGCCCGTCCGGCAGGGATGGGTCGCAGGACGATCGTGAGGCCCCATGACCGATCCATGGATGGGAGTTGCCGCAATCGGGCTCGGCCTCGCGCTGGCGGCCCTCTCATGGCAGCTCGCGCGGGCGAGAGCCGCAAGATCGGCCGCTCGGGCTCGTTACCTCGACGATTGCCTCGCCCTTTTCGACGAACACCGAATGCAGATCGCCGCCACCGGCTTTCCCCGGATCGCAGGGCGCTATAGGGGCCGGGCCTTCGATGTGCAGGTGGTTCCCGACACGCTGACGGTCCGCAAGCTTCCCGCTCTGTGGGTTCTCGTCTCGCTGATCGAAGAGATGCCCCTGAAAGCGCGGTTCGACCTGATGGTGCGCCCGGGCGGCACCGAGACCTTTTCCGCCTTCCACACCCTGTCCCATCAGATCCCCATTCCGGCGGGCTATCCCGAAGAGTGCACGATCCGCAGCGACGATCCGGGCGATCCGGCGGGCGAAACCGTCATGCGCCGCCACCTCGATCTCTTCGAGGACGCAAGCGTGAAGGAGGTGATCTTCTCGCCGAAGGGCTTAAGGATCGTGTTCCTTGCCGAAGAGGCCGATCGCGGTCGCTATCTGATCTATCGCGATGCGGAGATGGGCATGGTTCCCCTCGGCGCCGTGCGCCTCGAACGCGTGCTTCGACGCCTAACCGCGATCGCCGATGATATCCACGAGCTCGAAGGGGCGGAAATGCGAAGGAGAGACGCGGCATGAGAGCCAGGGCCTGTGAACCGAACCATCCGTTTCTCGTCCTTGCTGCCGCCATCCTCCTGCCGGGCACGGGACAGGTGCTCAACGGACAGAGCGTCCGCGGCCTCGTCTTTCTGTTCTTCATGCTCCTCCTGGGCGCCTACACGCTCCAGACGGCGGCCGAGAACGTGTCGATCGTCGGCAAGCTCGCAGGCGGGCTCTTCGTCTACGCCATGTCGATCTTCGACGCCTACAAGACGGCCCGCATCCGCAAGACGGTTCACGACCATGGGCGTTCATAGGCCGGGCGAGAGGCGAGGGGCCTTCGGCATCGCTGCACGGGCCGATTGCCCGGACCTTCGGCGTCCTAGCGCTCGGTCCGGTCCTGCGGATAGCAGATGATCGAGAGATAGATGCAGGGCAGCTTGATGAAGTCGTCCGGCCCGTGCGGTGCGTCCGCATCGAAGAAGAAGCTGTCGCCGGGCCGCATATGCACCCGCGTCTCGGAATGGCGATAGATGAATTCGCCTTCGAGCATGTAGAGGAATTCGAGCCCGTCGTGCTGGAAGGTCGGAAACACGTCCGATTCCTTCGACAGCGTGATGAGGTAGGGCTCCACCGTCACGCCGCTCAGATTGTTCCCGATATGGCCGAGAAGATTGTACTGGTGACCCGCGCGCGTTCCGCGCCGCTCCATCTCCACGCCCTCGCCGGCCTTCACGAAGACGGCGCTGCGCTCCTGCTCGAACCCCTTGAAGAAGCTCGTGATCGGCACGCCGAGCGCCTGCGACAGCGACTGGAGGGTTGCGAGCGAGGGCGAGATGTTGCCGCGCTCGATCTTGGACAGCATGCCCAGGGACATGCCGGTGGCGGAGGCGAGATCGCCGATCGTCAGATTGTGCTGGCGCCGATGATTGCGGACCTCGCGTCCGATTGCGCTTTCCAGCCGCTTCTCGGTGACGGGCTTCACCGCATGGGGATCCTGCCGGAGCTTGGCCGGCCCCGTGCCGGTCTCGCCGCGCGTCTCCGGGCCCGACGTCGCGATCCCGGTGCCGGTGCCGGTCTCGACGTCGATCGTCTTTTTCTTGGGCATTTCCGCCTCCGGAGGACTCGTCGCGTTCGGTTCTGCGGATGCCGCAACGGCGCCCGCCTCCCGTTCAGCAGGTATCACAAGGTCCGCGCGCGAGCGACGGTTTTCCCCTGAGGAAAACGAAGCGACCTTTCGTCTCGGGGGCCGTGGCCGTAGCGGGCCTTGTAGGTGCGCGAGAAATGGCTCGCGCTGCGAAATCCGGAGGCGATGCCGATCTCGCCGACGGAAAGCCGGGTCTGGTGCAGGAGCCGCTGGGCGTGGCGGAGCCTGATGGTCAGGTAATGCTGGTCGATGGTCGTCTGCATATGCTTCTCGAACAAGCGTTCGAGCTGGCGGATCGAGACCTCGGCGAGGGCTGCGAGGCGCTCGCGCGGCAAGGGCTCCTCCACATTCTCCTCCATCGCCTCGATCACGTTCGACAGGCCGACGCTCGGCAGGCCGAAGCGCTCGAAGCGCGTCATCAGCTGTCCGGTGGCCCCGGTGCGCACATGGCTCTGCAGGAACCATTCGCTGACGGCGGTCGCAAGATCGGCGCCATGATCCTCGGCGATGACCGCATGCATCATGTCGAGGGCGGAGATGCCGCCGGCGCAGGTGAGGCGCTTGCCGTCGATCTCGTAGATCGAGGAGGTGAGGCGCGGTGCGGCGAAGGCCTCCGCGAAGGCTGCGGCGTGCTCCCAGTGGATCGTGCAGCGATAGCCGTCGAGCAGGCCGGCGGCGGCAAGCACGAACGGCCCGCCGGAAACGCCCGCGAGCCAGGTTCCGCGCCGGGCGAGCCGCCTCAGCCACGCAAAGGTCGGCTCGTGATCGAAATTGGAGGGATTGCCGGCCGCGCACACCACGAGCCCGTCGAAATCCTCGGCCTCGCCGACCACGGTATCGGCCCTGAAGAGGAGGCCGGTCGAAGCCTCCGCCATCGGGGTTTCGAGGGCCACATGACGCCAGGCGTAGAGCTCGCGGCCCGACAGGACGTTGGCGGCCCGGAACGGTTCGATCGCCGAGGCATAAGACATGGTCGCAAAGCCGGGCACCAGCAGGAAGCCGAGCTTTTGCGGTTCGCGTTCGTCCTTGCCTCGCATCTTCGCTTCGCTCCGTGCCTTCCGGTTTCGAGTGACATCGCATCCGGCCGGTGCGCCCGCTCGACTTTGTCATGGATGTCGTTGAAGGTCATGTCGGCGTCGCCCGCGGTCAAGTGTCGTTCCGGCAGAGGCGCATGATGCGGGGGATGGAGGGTCTTCCCGATGATCCTCTCCACGCCATGAACGACGTTGCGAGGCCATGCGCTATTCCGCCTTCTCCCTCTTCCGCGAGGCGCTGCGAAAGCATCGCGGCTGGACGCCCACCTGGCGCGATGCGGCGCCGAAATCCTCCTACGACGTGATCATCATCGGCGGCGGCGGCCACGGCCTGGCGACGGCCTACTATCTTGCCAAGGAACACGGCCTCACCAATATCGCGGTCGTCGAGAAGGGCTGGCTCGGCTCGGGCAATATCGGGCGCAACACCACGATCATCCGCTCGAACTATCTCCTGCCGGGCAACGAGGCCTTCTACGAGCTGTCCATGAAATTGTGGGAGGGTCTGGAGCAGGACCTCAACTACAATGCGATGGTCAGCCAGCGCGGCGTCCTCAACCTCTTCCATTCCGATGCCCAGCGCGACGCCTATGCGAGACGGGCCAATTCCATGCGTCTGCACGGGGTGGATTCGGCGCTGCTCGATGCCGATGCCGTGCGCAGGATGGTGCCGATCCTCGGCTTCGAGGATGCGCGGTTTCCGATCAAGGGCGGCCTCTGGCAGGCGAGAGGCGGCACGGCCCGCCACGACGCTGTCGCCTGGGGCTATGCCCATGCGGCGGACCAGCGCGGCGTCGACATCATCCAGAACTGCCAGGTGACCGGCTTCCTGCGCGAAGGCGGCCGCGTCGTCGGCGTCGAGACGAGCCGGGGCCAGATCCGCGCCCGCAAGGTCGGCATGTCGGTCGCCGGCTCCTCTTCGAGGGTCGCGGCAATGGCCGATCTCAGACTGCCGATCGAAAGCCACGTCCTTCAGGCCTTCGTCTCGGAAGGGATCAAGCCGAAGGTCCCCTGCGTCGTCACCTACGGGGCGGGCCACTTCTACATCTCCCAGTCCGACAAGGGCGGCCTCGTCTTCGGCGGCGATCTCGACGGCTACAATTCCTACGCCCAGCGCGGCAATCTTCCGACCGTCGAGCATGTGCTCGAGAGCGGCATGTCGATGATGCCCTCGATCGGCCGGGTGCGCATGCTGCGCTCCTGGGGCGGCATCATGGACATGTCCATGGATGGCTCGCCGATCATCGACAAGACGCCCGTCGAAGGCCTCTATCTCAACGGCGGCTGGTGCTATGGCGGCTTCAAGGCGACGCCCGGCGCGGGCTGGTGCTTTGCCCATCTCATCGCCCGCGACGAGCCGCATCCGACGGCCGCCGCCATGCGCCTCGACCGTTTCGCGACCGGCCACATCCTCAACGAGAACGGGCGCGGCGCCCAGCCCAATCTTCACTGATCGGCGGCTCGGCGCGGGAGCGAACCGCTCCCGGCGCGAGCGTGCCGGAAAGGCTCCCTGACCCATGCGTATCGACTGCCCCCATTGCGGAAGCCGCGACATCCAGGAATTCGTCTACCGGGGCGATGCGAGCGTGCCCCGGCCGGACCCGGACGGCGAGGACGCGCTCGCGCGCTTCATCAAGGCCGTCCATCTGCGCGCCAATCCCGCCGGCCGCCATGTGGAGCACTGGTACCATGCGGGCGGCTGCCGCGCCTGGGTGAAGGTGGAGCGCGATACGCTCACCCACGAGATCGAGAGCACGGTATTCGCGAGCGAGGAGATCGGCCGATGAGCGGCTATCGCACCAAAGGCGGGATCGTCGAGCGCGAGCATCGTCTGAGCTTCAGCTTCGACGGGCGCGACTATTCCGGATTTGCCGGCGATACGCTCGCCTCGGCTCTGCTGGCCTCGGGCGAGACGCTGTTCGGCCGGTCCTTCAAGTACCACCGTCCGCGCGGTGTCGTCGCGGCGGGCCCCGAGGAGCCGAACGCCCTCGTCGAGATGCGCAAGGGCGCGCGCCGCGAGCCCAACACGAAGGCGACGGTGGCCGAACTCTATGACGGACTGGAGGCCTCGAGCCAGAACCGCTTCCCGTCGCTGAAATTCGATGTCGGCGCGATCAATTCGCTGCTCTCGCCCTTCTTCGTCGCGGGCTTCTACTACAAGACCTTCATGTGGCCCGCGAGCTTCTGGGAGACAATCTACGAGCCGGCGATCCGCCGGGCGGCGGGCCTCGGCCATGCTTCCGACGAGCCCGACCCGGACACTTACGAAAAGGCCTACGCCTTCTGCGACGTTCTCGTCATCGGCTCGGGGCCGGCCGGTCTTGCCGCCGCGCTTGCGGCCGGCAGATCCGGAGCCCGCGTCATTCTCGCAGACGAGGATTTCGCGCTCGGCGGACGGCTCAACGCCGAGCGTTACGAGGTGGACGGCATGGCCGGCCACGCCTTTGCATCGCGCGCCGTCGAGGAGTTGCGGTCCCTGCCGAATGTTACGGTGATGGCGCGGACCACGGTCTTCGGCGCCTATGACGGCCGCGAATTCGGCCTCGTCGAACGCGTCGCTGATCATCTGCCGGTGCCGCTGAAGCATCAGCCGCGCCAGCGCCTGTGGCGCGTGGTCACGAAGCGTGCCGTGCTCGCGGCTGGCTCCTACGAGCGCCCGATCCCGTTCGGCGGAAACGACCGTCCCGGCGTCATGCTGGCGAGCGCGGTGCGCACCTATCTCAATCGCTACGGCGTCGCGCCGGGCCGGCGCGTCGCGATCTTCACCACAAGCGACGACGGCTGGCAGACGGCCCGCGACTGTCTGGCGGCCGGGGTCGAGGTTTCGGCCGTCGTCGATGCCCGGTCCGAGATCTCGCAGGAGCTCTACGATTTCGCCGTGCGCGAGGGCGTGCGGCGCTTCGTCGGTGCCGAAGTCGTCGCGACCAGTGGCCGCCAGGCCCTGAGCGCCATGACGGTAATCGACAGGACCGGCGAGCCCCACGAGATCGCCACCGACTGCCTCGCCGTCTCGGGCGGCTTCAATCCCAATCTCTATATCACCACCCATCTCGGCGGGCGGCCGAAATGGTCCGATGCGATCCACGCCTTCACGCCCGGCTCCAAGCCCTCGCATATCCATGTGGCGGGTGCGGCCAATGGCGAATTCTCGCTGGCGGGCGCCTTTCGAACCGGCGCCGAGGCAGGCTCCGAGGCGGCGGGTGCCGCGGGTTTCGAGGGTGGCCGCTTCGAAAGCGTCAGGACCAGCGAGGATGCCGTCTCCCTCTCGCCGCTCTGGCATGTGACGCGCTCGCGCCAGAAGGCCTTCGTCGACTTCCAGCACGATGTCACCGTCTTCGATGTCGGGCTTGCCAAGCAGGAGGGTTTCCGCTCGGTCGAACTCCTGAAGCGATACACGACCCTCGGCATGGCGACGGACCAAGGCAAGATGTCCGCCGTCAACGGCCATGCGATCATGGCGGCCCTGACCGGCAAGCCCATGGAGGAGGTGGGCACCACGGTCTCGCGCCCGCCCCACACGCCGGTGACGCTCGCCGCCTTCGCGGGTCCCTATCGCGGCAAGCACTTCCAGCCGACGCGGCGCACCGCCTCCCATCGCTGGGCCGAAGCGCAAGGGGCGAGTTTCGTCGAGGCGGGGCTGTGGATGCGCGCCGACATGTTCGCGAAAGCCGGCGAGACCGATTGGATGGACACCGTCGCGCGCGAGGTGAAGGCGGTTCGTGGCAGCGTCGGCTTCTGCGACGTCTCCACGCTGGGCAAGATCGATATCCAGGGCGAGGACGCCGGCGAGCTTCTGAACCGGGTCTACATCAACGGTTTCGCCAAGCTCGCCGTCGGCAAGGCCCGCTATGGCATGATGCTGCGCGAGGACGGCTTCGCCTTCGACGACGGAACGACGGCGCGCTTTGCCGAAGACCATTTCGTGATGTCGACGACGACGGCCAATGCCGGGCCGGTGATGCAGCATCTGGAATATTGCCGGCAGGTGCTCTGGCCCGAACTCGACGTCCAGATCGTTTCGGTCACCGAGCAATGGGCGCAATATGCCGTCGCCGGCCCGAACGCGCGCAAGGTGCTGGAGCGCCTGTTCGCCGACGTGGTCGACGTCTCGAACGAGGCGCTGCCCTTCATGGGCGTCAAGGCCTTCCGGTGGAAGGGCCTGCCCGCGCGCATCTTCCGCATCTCGTTCTCCGGCGAACTCGCCTATGAGATCGCCGTCCCGACGCGCTATGGCGAGGCCCTCGCCAAGGCCGTCATGGAGGCCGGCCGCGAATGGAACATCGTGCCCTACGGCACCGAGGCGCTCGGCGTGATGCGCATCGAGAAGGGCCATGTGGCCGGTCCCGAACTCAACGGCCAGACGACCGCGGCCGATCTCGGGATGGGGCGGATGATGTCGTCCAAGAAGGATTTCGTCGGCCGCGTCCTGTCGAACCGGTCGGGCATGACCGATCCGGACCGGCCGGCGGTGGTCGGGCTTCGCTCGGTCTCGCCCCGGGAGCGCCTGCGCGCCGGCTCCCATGTGCTGGCGAAGGGCGCCGAGGCCCGCATCGAGAACGACGAGGGCTATGTGACCTCGGCCGCCTATTCGCCGACCGTCGGCGGTTGGATCGGCCTCGGCCTCGTCCGGAAGGGGCCTGACCGCATCGGCGAGATCGTCCGCGCCTATGATCCGGTGCGCGGCGGGGATGTGGAAGTCGAGATCTGTTCGCCCCATCAGGTCGATCCGGAAGGGACACGCCTCCATGGCTGAGATTCAACTGACATCCGTCGAGGCCTTCGATGGCCTCCTGAAGCCCGTCGGCGACGTCCGCCCCGCGGGCGTGAGAGTCCGCGAACGCTCGACGCTGGCGCTCGCCACGGTGATGGTGCGCAAGGGCAGGCGGGCCGATCTCGCAAACCGGTTTTCGGACGCCTTCGGCTGCGCTCTTCCCGATGCCGGTCGCCGGACCGAGGGGAACGATCTCGCTTTTGTGTCCACCGGCCCCGGCGCCTGGCTCGCCTGCCGCGAGCATGGTGGCTACGAATTTTCCGAGAGCCTCGCCGAGACGCTGTCGGGCCTCGCATCGGTCACCGACCAGAGCGACGCCTTCGCCGTCCTCAGCCTGTCCGGCCCTCGCGTGAAGGCAGTCCTCGCCAAGGGCGTCTTTCTCGATCTTGGCGACGCTGCGTTTCCCGAAGGCCATGCGGCGGCGACCCAGTGCGGCCATGTGGGCGTGACGCTCTGGCGCCGTCCGGCCGACGAAGCGGGCGATCCCGTCTACGAGGTCGCGATGTTCCGATCCTATGCGGAAAGCTTCTGGCACTGGTTGTCGACGAGTGCCGCCGAGTATGGGCTTACGGTCGAGCGGGCGGGCTGAAGCCAACCGCTTGCCGTCCGATGATCCAGATTGCCCCCGGAACGCCCGGTCGCCGCTGCGACCGGGCGTCTGCTTTTGCGAGGCCTGTCAGGCCGCCCGCCGCAAGGCGGGAGCCCGCAGGGGCGCGGGACGGATGGCCGGAGCCGGGGTCGCCTCCTCGGCGACAGGCGGCGCCGGCTCCGCATCGCGGTCCTGCGTGACGAAGACGCTCATGCGCTCGTTGAGAGCCCGGCCCTGTTCCGACAATTGCTCGGCGGTCGCCGCCATCTCGCCCGCCGCACCGGCATTGGTCTGGGTGACCTGATCCAGTTGCACGATCGCCTGGGCGATCTGCGAGATGCCGGAGGACTGCTCCTGGCAGGCCGCCGAGATCTCGGACACGAGTTCGGAGGTGCGCCGGATGTCCGGCACGAGACGTTCGAGCTGACGTCCGGCCTCGTCGGCCACGCCCAGCGTTTCGCTGGACAGCTTGGCGATCTCCTCGGACGCCGCGCCGGCGCGCTCGGCGAGCTTGCGCACCTCGGCCGCGACCACCGCGAAGCCCTTGCCGTGCTGGCCGGCGCGTGCGGCCTCGATCGCGGCGTTCAGCGCCAGAAGATCGGTCTGGCGCGCGATGTCCTGCACCACTCCGATGCGGTCGGCGATCATCTGCATGGCCGAAACCGAACGCGAGACCGCCTCCGCCGTGCGTGCCGTGCTGGCGCTGGCGGCGCGGGCGATGGTCTCGGTCTCGACGGCGTTGTCGGCGTTCTGGCGGATATTGGCCGACATCTCCTCCACGGCGGCCGAGGCTTCTTCGGAGGCGGCGGCCTGCTGGGTCGCGCCCGCAGACAGGCGCTCGGCGGTCTGCGAGGTGAGCCCGGCGCCCGAGGCGACTTCCCGGGCCGAGCGCAGCACGTCGCCGACCGTGTCGGAAAGCTGTTCGCCCATCCGGTTCATGGCGCGCAGGAGATCGCCGACTTCGTCGTTCGCCTTCACCGCCACACGGCGCGACACGTCGCCCGCGCCGATGGCCTGCGCCATCTCGACCGAGCGCACGATCGGCCGGCGCACCACGCGATCGAGGAGGAGGCCGAGGAGCAGGAGCGTGGAGACGAGGATCGCGACACCGCCGATCAGCATGACGATGGCCTGGCTGCGAACGGGCGCAGAGATCACGGTGGCCGGCACGTCCACCACGACGATCCAGCGGGCATCGAGACCGGGAAGCTGGAAGGGCATGAAGACGCGCTCTGCCGGCGCGTCCAGCGTCGAGAACGTGCCGGCCACCTGATGGGGCTTTCCATCGGCGAGAGCCGCCGCCAGTGCGTCCGCGCCTTCGCCCGATCCGTAAGGCTGGTTCAGTTGCTGGGCGTCGGGATGGGCGATCCAGTTTCCTTCGCCCGACAGAAGCGTGACGCGCCCTCCGAACGGATGGATATCGGCGAGCGACTGGGAGATCTGGCCGAGGCCGATATCGATGCCCGAGACGCCGAGGAACGTGTCGCTGGACATGACCGGGAAGGTGACGCTGAACATCAGTTGCGGAACGGCGGCCGAAGTGTCGAGATAAGGGGGCGTCGCCGCGCCCTTGCGGCTTTCGGAGCTGAGCGTCCAGAACACGTCCTGGAAGGTGTTCTCATAGGGGCCGAAGGTGATGTCGCCGTCCGGCGTCCTCGTCCAGATCGGATTGAAATGTCCCTGGGAATCCGCACCGATCTCCGGCTGGTCCGCGATCGCCTGCCCGTCGAAGGGGCGGCTCGCATCCTCCATGAACCAGCTGCCGACGGCCAGCGGATTGTTGACGAGATTGGGCTTCAGGTTCTGGATCAGCGCCGTGCGCTCGTTGTCGCCGAGGGCATGGCGCAGGCCGATCGTATCGGCCATGGCCCGCGCGGCCCCGGTCAGTTCCATGACGGGCGCCTTGATCTGTCCGGCGACGGACTGGGCCTCGGACCGGATGGAATCGGCCAGCATCGCCTCGGTTCGCGACTGCGTCGCGCTGGCGATGATGGTCATGGTCGCGCCGACCGTCAGGAGAATGGTGACGCCGGCGCCAAGCAGAAGCTTGGCCGTTACGGAAAGACGCATGGTACCTCGGGGGGTCGAACTCGCGGAAACGTGATTGCCTGGACAAACTCCCCCCAAAAGCCTTCGAATTCATTGCACGCCAGACCTGCAGGCGAGATATCTTCGGTGGCCCCGGCTCTGCATCCGGGGCGTGAGAGGCTTACTTTGCGGCAGGGCGCTGCAGGAAGGCGTTGATGTCAATGGCCTCGTCGCGGACGAAGCGCCGACGAACAGCCGCGGCGGCGGTTGCGGCGATCGCATCCATTTTCCTGCGTTTCACCTCAAGTTTTCGGCAGGCCGGCGATCAGTGCGGACCAGTCGCACCGTTCCGGTTCGTCCCGTTGGCGCTCTCCGAAGAACTGGGCGATCATCGTCCGGTTCGCCGCGAAGAGCTCCACCGAGGTCAGCGGCCCATCCTTCGTCGGCTTGCGGACGGCGAAGGCCTCGGCGACGAGATCCTCGCGCAGATGCAGGTCGAAGCCGGGATCGAGGACGTTGATCCACGGCCCCATCGCGCGCACCGTCTTGACCCGGCCGGTGAAGATCTGGATCGCGCCGCGATTGCCGACGAAGCACATGATCGGCAGCTGGGCGCTCGCCGCCTGGGTGAGGATCGCCGTCGCCGCGCCGGGGGCCAATCGTCTCGCATGGTCTTCTCCCATCAGATCGAGGGAGGCGCGCCGGTCGAGCCCGTATCTGCGCAGGATCGGAAAGAACTCGTGAACGTCCCGCATGGCCGCGAAGTCGCGCCGGAACCCGGCCGCGTCCACCTTGCCCGCCGGAGCGTCCGCGTCACGATAGGGCTCGAAGGCCGGCGCCTTCGGGCCGCCCCTCTCCATGAAGCGGCTGCGGATCGCCTCGAAGGCCGAGACATCCGAGGCCGGACGCAGATGGATCTTGATCACCGCGTCCCCCGCTTTGTCGAAGACCTGGATGCTGCGACGCGGGTCCTTGTCCTCGCTCGGGATCTCGACGGCGAACAGGTGGACCCAGTGGTTCAGGAACAGCCTGAGATCGAGAGGCGGCGCGACGACGAGGCCCATGGGGCCGGCGATCGAAATGCCGGCGAAGGTGCCGACGATCTCGTGGACCGCGCCTTCGTTGCGGGTGAGCGCCATGATCTCGCCGAGCGCCGGCAGGGCTTCGACGAGATCGCCGGCATGGGCGCGAAGCCGTGTCACTTCGGGGCCCTGATGGCGCGACAGGAGTTCGGCCTCCGAGATTCCCATCTCGCGGGCGAGATCGCGCGACCGCTTGCCGCTCGCATAGAACGGCATGGGTGCGGCTGGACGGTCGGGGGCGGCCGAAAGGCTCATGGGGCAGGCTCCATCAGGTGGGAAAGGCCGCGGTCTGCGGCAGGACGAACGGCATGGTGGCGGGCGGCAACCGGCCGACCTTCAGCCCGGTCGCGAAGACCTCGCCGAGGAGCCCATCGCAGATGACTGTGGCGGGTGGTCCATCCGCCGCGATCCGCCCGTTCGAGACGACGAGGATGCGATCGGCGAAGGCGCTTGCGAGATTGAGGTCGTGGAGAACGGCGACGACGCCTGCGCCCTTGCGGGAGAGATCGTGGGCGATGCGCAGCACGCTCAGCTGGTGGCGGATGTCGAGGCTGGAGACGGGCTCGTCGAGAAACAGGTAGCGCGGCTCGCTCCACGATGCCGGCTCGCCGATCTGGCAGAGCACCCGCGCCATGTGGACCCGTTGCTGCTCGCCCCCCGACAGCGTCTCGAAGCTGCGGGCTTCGAAGCCGGAGAGGTCGACGGTCGAAAGGGCGGTCTCGATCGCCGAAGGCATCAGGCGATGGCCGCCCGCCTCGAGCCCGAGGCGGATCACCTCGGCGACGGTGAACGGGAAGCTCAAGGCCGAACTCTGGGGCAGAACGGCTCGTCGTCGTGCAAGCGCCCTCGGCGAGAACGCGCTCAGGTCGGCGCCGGCGAGACGCACGGTGCCGAGGCTCGGCTCGCTCTCTCCCGTCATCAGTTTGACGAGGCTGGACTTGCCCGCGCCGTTCGGCCCGACGACGACGGTGAAGCTGCCGGTCTCGATCCCGACCGAGACGTCTTCGAGGATCGCCCGGTTTCCGTAGCGCAGATGAGCGCTTTCGATCGTGAGCATCTTGTAAGCCCTCACAATCCCGCAAAGCCGCGGCGGCACAGCAGGATCGAGAGGAAGACCGGCGCGCCGAGCGCCGCCGTCAGAATGCCGATCGGCAGTTCGGCGGGCGCGACCACGGTGCGCGCGACCATGTCGGCGAGGATGAGCAGGATCGCGCCGCCGAGCGCCGAGGCCGGCAACAGAGCGCGGTGGTCGGGCCCGATCCAGAGGCGCAGGAGATGGGGCACGACGATGCCGACGAAGCCGATCGTGCCGGACATGGCGACGGCGGCGCCCGTCGCGAGCGCGACGAGGATCACCGAGGCGCGCTTCAGCCATTGAACGTCGACGCCCATGTGGAAGGCTTCGGCCTCGCCGAGCACGATCCCGTTGAGCCCGCGCGCGAGAAACGGCGCGGCTAGGATGGCCGCGAGCATCATCGGTGCGCCGGCCAGAAGCTTCGTCCAGCTGGCACCGCCAAGCCCGCCGAGGCTCCAGAAGGTGATGTCGCGCAGCTGCTGGTCGTTGCTGAGATAGAGGAGAAAGCCGGTCAGCGCGCCGCCGAGGGCCGCGATGGCGATGCCCGCGAGGAGGATGAGCCCCATTGACGAGCGCCCGGAGCGCGTGCCGATGCGGTAGATGAGGAGCGTCGTCAGAAGCCCGCCGCAGAAAGCGGCGATCGGCAGGGCGTAGATGCCGGTGATGGCGGCGAAGGGTGCGAGAATGCCACCCGACAGGACGATGGTCGCCACCGCCGCGAGCGCTGCGCCCGACGAGATGCCGATGAGACCCGGATCGGCGAGGGGATTGCGGAACAACCCCTGCATCACCGCGCCGCAGATGGCGAGGGAGGCACCGACGAGCGCCCCGAGAAGTACGCGCGGCAGACGGATCTGCCAGACGATCACCCGGTCGGCGAGGGAGGTGTCCGCGCCCCCCACACCATCGGGTCCGGCAAGGAGAATGCGGGCCACCTCGTTTGGCGCCAGGAAAGCCGGGCCGGTGCCAAGACCTACAAGCATGACGAGGACGAAGGCGCAGAGGAGGACCGCGATCGCCCGGCGCGCCATGGCGCTGCGGTCGCCGGGGGCTGCCGGGGCTCGGTGCCCGCGGGCCGTCGCCTGCGTCGCGCTGAGCGTCATCGACCGGCTTCCGTCTTCGAGACCTCGTCCGGATAGAGCGCGGCGGCGAGCTCGCGCACGGCTTCCGGCGTGCGGGGCCCGAAGCCGAGAAGCCGGAGCGCGTCCATGGTGACGACCGAACCGCTCGTCCCGGCAGGTGTCGCCGCGAGAGCGGGAACGGAGAGCGGATCGACGCCGGAGGGACCGGCCCCGCTCACCGTCAGGATCACGTCCGGCGCAAGAGCTGCCGCGGCTTCCGTCGAGAGGACCTTGTAGCCCTCCACATCGCCGAGGACGTTCTCGGCCCCCGCAAGCCGCATCACCGCATCGGCCCCCGTTCCGCTGCCGGCGGCATTCGGCCGTCCGTCGGACATGGAGAGGATGAACAGCACGCGCTTCTTCTCGCCGACCCCCTGAAGATCGGCGGCCAGCGCCGCGAACGCCTCGCCGATGCGCTTCGCCATGGCCTCGCCTTCGCCCGTCCGGCCGACGGCATCGGCGACGATGCGCACCTTGTCCTGAAGCGCCTCGGGGCTTCCGCCGGTCGGCACATGCTCGACCGCGACGCCCGCCGCGTCGATGAGTTCGACCGCCTCGGGCGGTCCCGCGCCTTCCTCCATCAGGATGAGATCGGGCGAGAGCGACAGGACGCCCTCGGCGGACAGGCGGCGCAGATAGCCGACATCCGGCTTCGTCGCGAGGGCATCGGGCGGAAACAGGCTCGTGGTGTCGACGGCGACGATCCTGTCCTCCTCACCCAGCGCGTAGAGGATCTCGGTGATCGCGCCGCCGATCGAGACGATGCGCCGGGGATCGCCCGCTCGGGAGCCGGCATCACTCTGCGCGCCCGCAGGGAGCGGCGAGAGCATCAGACACGCGGCGAAGATCGAAAGGAAAAGACGCACCGGAGATCGTTCCTTGGAGCAGGCTGACGGGCCGCCAGCGGACGGCACCCCCGAGGCAGGACATGGGGCTTGATTGGATCAATTACGGTCAGTCGTCAAGAATATTAGTGTAGAATACTTCTAGAATGGACTGGTATAAGGCTGATATTTTGGAATTATTCCAATTCAAAAGTCAGATTTGATTTCGAATATTGGAATTGTTCTTCGTTGACTCGCGGATTTATTTCGGAATAACCGCTTTGCAAGTCTGCTTCCTCCCCCATCGAATGCGCCGTCACCCGACGAGCACCAGGAGTTCCCGTCCATGCACCCCGCGACCCGACACAGTTTCAGAACCGCGATGACGACCGTCGCGCTCGGTGCCCTGATGGCCGGGAGCGCTCTGGCTCAGAGCGCGCGGGACACCCCGGTCCTTCTCGATCAGGTCATGGTGCAGGCCGACGGCGCAGCGCCGCCGCTCGGTGTCGGCGGAACGGTGACGACGCAGACGACCACCCGCGAGACGATCGAGAACCGGGTGATCGAGGACATCGAGGACATCGACCGGGTGGAAGCGGGCGTCAGCTTCGATCGCGCCGCGCGCTCGATCAATATCCGGGGGCTGGCCGGCCCGCGCGTGCTGACCACGATCGACGGCATCCGCGTGCCCTATCTCTTCGACGTGACCCGCGGCGCGGTGGGCGGGCCGGACGCCTTCGACTTCAACACGCTCTCGGCCTTCGACCTGACGCGCGGCGCAGATCCGCTGCTCGGCTCGGGCGCCCTCGGCGGCGTTCTCGCCCTCGATACCCTCGACCCGGAAGACCTCATCTACGACGACCGCAAGACCGGCTTCCTGACCAAGAGCGGCTACGATTCGGCCGATGACAGCTGGTTCAATTCCAGTGCCGCCGCCTTCCGCTTCGGCGACACCTATATTCTCGCGCAGGGCGGCTATCGCGGCGGCAACGAGGTGGAGACCCAGGGCGAGCGGGACACCTTCGGTGCGACGCGCACGGCACCCAATCCGCTCGACTACGAACAGTATAACGGTCTGGCCAAGATCCATCACTATCTGGACGGCGGGCACCGCTTCAGCCTCGCCGGCGAGATCTTCCACCGCGAGAACGAGATCGACCAGAGGACGTCCCAGAGCGTCCCGGACCCTCGTGTCCGGGGATCGGGCAATTATCGGCCGGGCGACTACACGGCCCGCGACGAGGTGGAGCGCCGGCGCATCTCCCTCGGCTACGACTACGAGGCAGCCGAGCCCGGTGCCGGATGGGTCGATCTCGCCTCCGCGACCCTCTACTGGCAGACCGTGGAACGCCTCGATCGCATCGACGCCGTCCGCTCGGCGACGGTCGTCGGTCCCTTCCGGCGCGAGAACGCCATCGAGGAGGAGACGTTCGGCCTCAACGCCCACGCCTCGCGCAGCTTCGAGGCCGGCGTCTTCAGCCATCTCCTCACCTTCGGCACCGAGATGCGGACCTCGACCAGCGAGCAATATGCGAGCGGCGAGGATGCGTGCGCCCTGAGGCGGCGGCAGGACAGCTTCTCCTGCCGGTTCTTGAAGACCAATCAGGCCGATACGCCGAAGATCGAGGGTCATGCGATCGGCCTCTTCGCCGAGGACGAGATCGGGCTGATGGACGGGCGACTGCGGGTGACGCCGGGCCTGCGCTTCGACTGGTTCGAGGAGAAGCCCGAACTCACGGCGCAGTTCGAGCGCAACGAGGACTTCGACGGCACATTGCCGCCATCGGCCTCCGACACGGAGCTGTCGCCGAAGATCACCGTCGCCTACGACCTCGTGCCGGGCCTCACGGCCTATGCGAGCTATCTGGAAGGGTTCCGCGCGCCGACGGTGGGCGAACTCTATTCGCGTTTCGGAGGCGTCGGCACCTATCTGCGCACCGGCAATCCACGGCTCGAGGCCGAGACCAGCCGGGGCGTCGAGGCGGGCCTGAAGCTCGAGCGCGAGACCTATGGCGGTTATGTCAACGTCTTCCGCACGGACTACGACGACTTCATCGACACCGTGCAACTCGCCCCGCCGGGCGGCGAGTATCCGATCGGCGGCGTTTCGAGCTATGTCAACGTGCCGGAGGCCCGCATTTCCGGGGTGGAGGTCGGCGGACACGTGGAGTTCGCGCCGGGTTGGCTTGCGCGCGTATCGCTTGCCTATGCCGAGGGAGAGAACCGGACGGAGGGCGTCTATCTCGACAGCGTCGCACCGCTCAGCGCCCTTCTCGGCCTCGGCTACAGCGAGGAGAGCTGGGGCACGGAGCTCTCGGCCCAGCTCGCCGACAGGCGCGACAAGGTGGACGAAGGCTTCGAGGCGCCCGGCTACGGCGTTCTCGACCTCACCGCATGGTATGCGCCCAAGCAGCTCCCCGGCCTGAAGATCAGCGGCGGCGTCTTCAACATCCTCGACGAGACCTATTATGAAGCGGTGAGCGTCCCCGAGGTCCGCTCGCAGCCCGATCTCTTCTATTCGGAGCCGGGTCGCTCGTTCCGGATGAACGTCGCCTACGCATTCTAAGGGTGCCTGCATCGCGAGGACGGTTCCGAGCCCTGAACGGTTCGAACCGTCCTCGACTGTGACCGTCCGTCTGACGGCTCGCTTCGCAATATCGGCGAGATGCCCGAAGGCGGCCCCCATCTGCAGATCCGGCCCTGGAAGGTCCGATCCGGTTCCACCGCCCATTCATCAATCGGGTCAGAGCGCCAGCCTGCGGCGACCGGCGAAGATTTCGGTGTTCCGAAGGCATGCAAGACCGAGTGCCGCTTGCGGAACTCAGGCGCTGATGAGCGGAGTCCCGCTGGCATGGGACGCCCTGTTGCGATTGCAGCGACCCGGCGAAAATCCCGCGTCCAAGATCGGTCGATGACGCTTGTGCCATCACCGCCCCCATCAGGCTTATCCCCTCAGGGCAGGAATGCCGGTCAGACTCGTCGCGGATGAGAGATGCTCGGATCTTTGCCGCCGAGCATCACCTCAGAAGAGCGACACCGGAGCCCGGCCGGCCGGTGAAATGCCGGACGGGACCCCTACACCTCATTGAAGCGCTCACGCAGTTCGCAGCGTTCGATGACGGCAGCCAATGATCGCGCTCATCACCGACCCAAAGCCTTCGAGAGCGAGGCGATGACCCGATCCTGATCTTCCGCAGTCAATGCGGGGAACGATGGCAACGAGATGCCGCGCCGGGAGATGGTTCCAGCGACTTCGAGATCCGGGCGCGGGCCCTGGTCGTACATCGGCATCTCGTGGGCGCAATAGAAGACCGGCCGCGTCTCGACCCCATCGGCGGCCATGCCCGCCATGAGTTTTTCGCGGTCGGTATGCTCGGGGATCAGGACGGAAACGAGCCACTCGCTGCTGACGACACCCTCGTCCGGACGCTGGAACGAGACCGGCAGGTCGCTGGCAAGTTCGCGGTATCGCGCCGCGATCGCGCGTTTGCGCTCGAGGATCTGCGGCAGCCGCTCGGCCTGCGCCATGCCGATCGCCGCCTCGATGTTCGTCATGCGGTAGTTGAAGCCGAGCTCCTCGTGCCAGTAGCGCCGTGTCAGGCTCTGGCCCTGACCTTTGACCTTACGCAACCGCGCGGCGAGCGCGTCGTCCTTCGCAATCACCGCACCGCCTTCTCCGGTCGTGATCGTCTTGTTGCCGAAGAAGGAGAAGGTGCCGACGTCGCCGAAGCTGCCGGGATGGGCACCGTTCAGCGAAGAGCCGAGACATTCAGCGCAATCTTCCACCACCTTCAACCCGTGACGATCGGCGATCCGCATGATCTGCGGCATGTCGCAGATCGCGCCGTAGAGATGAACCGGCATGATGGCCCGAGTGCGCGGGGTGATCGCCGCTTCCACCTTCTCCGGATCGATCAGCCAGTCGCTTTCCCGGCTGTCGACGAAGACGGGTGTCGCGCCCGTCTGCGCGATCGCGTTGACCGAGGCGATATAGGTGAAGGTCGGTACGATGACCTCATCCCCCGGGCCGATGTCGAGGCAGTGAATCGCCAGATGCAACGCCACGGTCCCGTTGCAAAGGCTGATCGCGTTGCCGACGCCGGTGATCTGAGCGAGGGCGCTCTCGAACCGCTCGATATAGCTGCCGATCGAGGAGATCCACGAACTATCCATGCAGTCCAGCACATAGGCGCGCTCGTTGCCCGTGAGGTCGGGTTGATAGACGGGTATGCGGTTGGGGCTCGACATCAGGGTCTTCTCGGTTCGAAATGACTGGAATTGATCAGCGTCCGGTGTTGAAGGACTGCGCGAGGGGAATGACGATCCGTTCGAAATCCTCGCTTTGCGTCGTCACGCCGAGTCCACCCAACACCTTGCCCATCTCGCGCAACATGGCGATCCGGGGAGCAGCGCGTGTCGCGTTCTCCATCGCCGGCTCGAGGGCGTCGATATAGGAGGTGACGGAATTGACCTCCGCCACATAGGCCTGAGCGCGTTGGCCGATCTCGTCGGCGCGTTCAGGGTTCTCCATAAGTGCCGACAGGTGTCGGAGCACGTCCAGCGACTCGTTGCCGGGCGTGCAGCGCATGACTGCTTCGGGGGCCACCTCGCCGTAGGCTCCGTGATTGGAAACCAGGGTCGGTCGCCCCGAGCGCATCGCGGTGATCAGGGACGCCGAACCCGCTTCCAGGACCGGATAACGCAGGCAGGAGATCACATGGACCTGCGACATCTCGCGCCGCAACTCCTCGGCTGTCAGCCAACCCGTGAATGTCGGCGAACGCACGCCCAGCTGTTGGGCCAGCTTTGTCAGATGCTGCTTCTCGCTTTCCTCGCAATGTCCGAAGAGACGATATTCGCAACGCTCGGCAAGAAGCGAGTCGCTCGCAAGCGCGTAGAGAACTTCCTCGACCCGCTTGTTCCGGTTGACGTGGCCGACCGTCGCGATCACGATCCGATCGGACCACGGCGGCGGTGGCGGAATCTCTTCGTCCGGCATCGACAGGGGGTGGACGGTCACGCCGCCGGGACAATACCGTTCGAGTTCACCTTTCCAGAAGTGAGAGTGCGTGAAGCACCCCGCGGCCATGCCGGCGAGCCAGCCCGTCATCGGCCGCTGCTTGGCCATATCGTCGAGGGGCAGCCAGAAGCCCTCCTCGTTCCCGAAATCGCCTCCATAGACCGAGCGGGCCAGAAGCGTCGGGCAAGTCGGCAGATCGAGGCAATCACGTGACCAGGGATCGGCAAGATGGGCGATCAACCCGTCATGGAAGATCGCGAGCATCGGGAATTCATCCATGACACGTGGGAGCGCGCCGTGGAAGGGAAAATGATTGCCGACATTGCTGACAACATGGTCGAACTGCCATCGAAGGACATGGGGATCGACGTCCGAAAGCGCGACCACCTCTCCATCGTAGGGAAGATTCTCGAGTTCCAGGCCCGAACCGGCTTCGGTGCGGAAGATCGTCACCTCATGCCCGCGCCGCCGCAGTTCCGCGACGAGGTGGGCGCTGAACATGGCGATGGCGGATTGAATGTTCCACGGCGTCAGCCAGGCTATCCTGTTGGTCATGAGAGCAGCCTCGACAGAACCTTCGACCAGGACAAATCAAGTTCTTCCAGTCGTTCGCGTGCGTTCAGGCCCAGTTCCCGGCTCGTTTCGGGCTCGGCAATGGCCCTTTCCATCGAAGCCCCGATCGCCTCGGGCGTCGGCTCGCTGACGAAGCCGGTCTCGTTGTCCCGTACGATGGACAGAACGCCGCCGGTGTCGTCGGCGGTCACGACCGGCTTCGATGCCTGAAACGCTTCGAGCGTCACATAGCCGACACTGTCCTCCTGAAAGGGAATGTAGGCGACCGCGGTGGACCGATTTACGAGATCGGCAATCTCCGTCCGTTCCAGAAAACGCAAGTCCAGGGTCAAACGGTCGGCAACTCCGTGGGCTTCGGCAAGTGCAATCAGGCGTGCCTGCGTCTCGCCGTCTTCCACCGGTCCTGCCACCACCAAGCGAACGCTTGGGGCGTGACGCAGCGCCCTGATCAGCAGTGACTGGCGCTTCCCGTCGTTGACCCTGCCTCCGGCGAAGATGTAGCCCTCCGCCGGTCGGCACGAAAAGAGCTCCGGATCGTTCAGCGGCGCGGAAAGCTCCTCCGCATCGAGGCCGTTGTACCGTTTCAGGCGTTTGCGCGCTTCAGCAATCGCAAACAGGCGGTGGGCGCCCGTGAACGCCTGTTCGTCGGCCGTCCGGATCGCTCGACGGAGGGTCTCGCCCTCTTCGTTTGGCGGGATGTCGGTCTGGCCGGCATCGTAGAGATCGTAGGCCTGCCGATACTGGTGCAGGAGCCAGACCACCTTGCAAGGGTGCTCGACGAGATAGGCGGGGTATTTCAGCGCGATGACCCGATCCACATTGGCGACGCGCAACTGCTTGGCGATCAGCATCTCATCGTAGAGCCGCCCATAGGGCGTCCAGGTAAAGGGAATGCGCACGGCTTCGGCTTCGTGACCGGCCGCGCGAAGCTGGCGGATCAGATGGACGGTCAGTTCCTCCGCTCCACCGTGGACGAAGGGAACGCGGTTGGACAGGACGAGAACCTTCACGACGTCAACCTCGCGACGACGGTGTCCCAGTCGATGCCCAATTCGGCGACGTTGCGCTCTGCGGCCTCGCCCATGGCCTCGGTTCCCCGACGGTCGACGAAAAGGCGATCGAAGGCGACCGCGATGGCTTCAGGTGTGGGATCGGCGACGAGCCCGGTCTGCCCGTCGCGGACGAACTCGGCAACGCCGCCGCCATCGCTGAGAACGAGTGTCGGGCGTGCCGCATGCGCTGCCTCGAGAACCGGATAGCCGTAGGAGTCCTCGTCGAAGGGAGCATAGGCAGCAGCCAGACTTTCCGACAGGAACTGCACCTTCTCTTCTTCGGATATCCAACGATGGTCGATCGTAACCTTGTCCTCCAGTCCGTGTTCGCGCACGATATCCGTCAGTCGCGCATAGTAGATCGGATCGGAACTGAGGCCGCACAGACGCAGACGAACCGGCGTCCGGGTATGCCGCATCGCCTCGACCAGGAGATGCTGGCGCTTGTGGGCCGTCAGACGACACACGGAGACGATCTCGTCGCCGAAAGTTCCGCGACGGAAAAGGCCGGGTTCGAACAGCGGCGGATAGAGGACCTCGCTGTCCAGACCGTTGAACGCCTTCAGGCGACCCGATACCGTTTTGGAGTTGGTGAACAATCGATGCGCCTCGCCGAGTGCCAGAGTGTCGGCCTGACGGACCGCATCGCGCAAGGCACGATAGGGGGCGTTATCCGGCATGCGATGATACTGGTGTTCATCCCACAGATCGTAGAACGCACGAATGTGGTGAATGAACCAGCAAACCTTGCGACGATGCCGGACCATATGAGCCGGCGGACGGAACGTGATGACACGATCGAAGTAGCGATCGAGTTCGATCATCTGGAACGCTGCCATCTGCGACAGCAGCGAATGCGGCTCCTCGGTGCTGGGAATATAGATCGTCTCGACAGCGAAGCCTCGCTCACGGAGCTTGATCTCGAGCCAGTCCACGATGAACCGATACCCGCCGTGAATCATCGGCACGCAGGATGAGATCAGGGCGATCCGTTCTTCCTGCATAAGGTTAGACTCCCTTCATCGGTTTTGCAGGAACACCGATGGCACGGATGCCGTCAGACAGATCCGACACGACCGCTGCACCCGCACCCACCACGACGTCCGATCCGATCCTGATCTCGGGGCGCACGCTCGTTCCCACGCCGAGAAAGCTTCGAGCGCCGACAACGACGCCGCCCGCCAAAGCACAACCGGGGGCGACATGGCAACAGGCGCCGAGCCGCACGTCATGGTCGGCGACGGCTCCGGTGTTCAGGATCGCATCCTCGTCGAGAAGGGCCTCGGTTCCCAGCACTGCTCGGGCCATGACGAGCGAGCCCGCTCTGCGCTCCGCGCTCGGTGAGATCTCGGCCGAGGGGTGGGCAAGGCAGGGGCGCGTGAAGTCCATCTCGGCAAGGCGGTTGGCAACGCGCTGGCGGACGGCGTTGGCGCCGAGCGCGACGAATGCGTGAGAGATGCCGTTCGCGCGCAGATCGGCGAGCGCTCCGTCGTCGCCCAGAACCTTCACGCCGAGGATGCGATCGCTCGGCGGTGCAGGATCGAGGAGACCGACGATGTTGAAGCGACCTGCGGCACGCACGAGCTCGATGACGACGCGGGCATGGCCCCCCGCTCCTATGATGACGAGCGGGATCACGACGCGGCTTTGAGATCGGGCCAATGCGACAGATCGCGCCGGACCATCAGGATGTTGGCGGAATAGATGCCTTCCAGCGCTTCGGACGAGGCCTCTCTCAAAGACCCGTCGCGCTCGTCGATAATCCAGAGCGCAAAGCCGTGCGATTGGAACTCCGCCAACCAGTCCTGAGGACGGACCCCGATCCGTTCCAGATGCGAAGGGCCGTACTCGGCGACGAGCGCAATATCGGGCGAGCGCGAGAGGATACCGTTCATCCCGCGCAGCACCTCCAGTTCCAGACCTTCCACGTCGATTTTCACGAGAGCGGGCGATTGCTCTGACGGCACCAGGCGATCGAGGGTCGAGACTTCCACATCGATACCGTTACGCTCGTCGCTGCCGTCGGGCTCGAGTTCGGCCAAGGAGTTGAAAGAAGAATTGGTACCCAGATGCAGCCTTGCCGTGGCTTCACTCGAGCCGACGGCGACGGGCTTCAGATCGACCCGGGTCTCAAGGCCGTTGACGGCGATCGTGTTGCGCAGCGCGCTGATACAGGCCGGCGTCGGTTCGCAGGCGATCAATCGACCGTCCGGCCCCACTCTTTCGGCCATGGGCAGGAGGAGCGATCCGACATTGGCCCCGACATCCACGACGAGATCCCCCGGTTTCAGGATCGCGCGAATGACCGCCACCGTGCCGGGCTCGAGGGCGTCGCCCGTCTCACCGATGCCCGTGATGATCGGATGGTCGGAGACGGGTACGAAGAGCCATCCAAACGACGTACGTACGAGAACTTCGTCGCCCAGCGGAATGATGCGTGATCGTATCAGATGTTCCGCATATGCGATTTGAGTGGTCTGACGTTCGGAGATGGTCCGAAGGAGTCCGGAGACCTCCTCGACTTTGTGAGACAGACTTGCAGCCTTGGGTGAATTCGTCTGTTCGGCCGCCGACAATGCGGTCAGGAGCTTGCGGTTAGCGAACACCAGAGAGCGCAGCTCTTCGGAAACGAGCTCTTGCTTATCCGAACGGGCGAGAAGATTTTCGACGAGCTCCGTCTGGCGGTTCAGCTGTTCCGTCTGCCGGTGAAGGCCAGCCTTGAGGTCATGCAGAATCGCGGACGTCTCGACTGCATGCGCGAGGCGCAATTGGAAGCGATGGAGAAACGGAAGGGCAAAAGGGCGTGCGAGCCTTATCAGGCGGCGCTTTGCCCGATGAAGCAGACCCGTACGCGTCTGCACTTCGGATGGAGCATCCGGCGCCGGCGCCTCCGACACAGGGGAGGGGGGCGCATCCGGCGGGATGGTCGTATCGGCATGCTCGGCAGCTCGCGCGGTCGCGGCAAGTTCCCCGACCTGGCGTCGGAACTGGGCGGACGCCAGTCCGCTGCGAACCGCTGAGAGTTCGTCGATCGCTGCAGGCGTCTTATCCGATCCCTTGACGTCCATTTTATCCTGCTCTCGAAGTGGTGGTGGTCTCAGCTCTTGCGAACCAGGATTCTGCTTCTGCTCGCAGCCGGAATGCCTGGCCAGGCAAAACGGACCAGAACGGCGCGTCCGCGTCGTGACCGTCTGGTTTCAGCCGAACTGGCCGTTCCGGACGTGCCCGCATCGTCTCTCTCGGAAAAGGCATGCACTCATTCCCGAGAATGATCAATCGGCGTTGGGCCGCTCTCCGGAGGATGCGGTTTACCGAACGTCATAACCGGTCGGCGCGTCCTCGTCTTCAGGGCGGCCAAGCCGAATTCCCGTCTCACGAGAAAGCGTCCGCAGACGAAGTTGCTGACGGTCGTGACGACGATCGCGAAGATGATGGAATATCTCGGCGGCATGCCCAAGCGCGACAGGATATCGATGGTCGCGAGCCCGACGAAGAAGACGATCAGATATGTCGCAGCCAAGGCAAGGCGATTGCGAAGCTGCGTGTTCTTCTGAGCGAAGACGCGACTGGGATAGAAAACCATCACGAATGCGAGCCCGCACAACCAGGCCAGTCCGTAGGCGAGTGACGGACTGACGAGAAACAGGGCCAATTGGTAGATGAGAAAGGTCAGAAGGGTGTTCAGCCCTCCGGCGACCAAAAATCGCAATGCGTCCGCGCCGAGCGAAGCGCGAGACAGCAGCGTGCGGAAGGTGAGCCATTTCGCGATTGCGAGCCTCATTGGCGGTCTTCACATCGATCGAGGAGACGTCAGCGCCGTCCGCTCGGACGAAGCCGGAACAGCGGTCGGCAAGACATATCGGTTCCTCGCCCTCTTACGGCGAAAATGGCGAGGCGGCTGAACGGCTTCTTTGCGCCCCGCACGTATTCACGCTCGATCGTCATGCGAGCAGTCGTTTTGCCGCATCGGGCGCGTAATCGGCCAGTGTCTTGTCGTACATATCCCGCGCGAATGGGTCCGCACCCGCGTCCAGCAGTCGCCGGAAGGTGTCCGTATCGCCGGTGCGCAGATAGGCGTCTTTGGCGTACATCAGGGGCGTCGTTCCCTTTGGATTGGGACGGTTTGGATCGGCGCCAGCATCGAGCATGGCGGAAACGATCTCTGCTTGGCCGGCATAAGCGGCGAGAATAAGGGGCGTCCAACCTTCACGAGAAAGTTCGCACAAAAGGCTGGGCTGGGCACTGATGAGGACCCGGCACCGCTCTGCGTCGCCATCCGCGATCGCTTTGCGCAAGGTGTCGAACCGATCGATGACGGCGACGCAGTCGTAATCGATGCTGGCAAACCGTATCTCGTCCTTCGATCGCTCCACGATCGTGCCGGGCCGGACGGTCGAGCGCCTTCGATCGATGATGATCTGCGAGATCGCCTCGCCGAACATCTGCGGCAGTTGATAGGCCCGATGATGAAACGCATTGACCTGGCGCTGAATGCGGAAGGCCGTCTGGTTCAGATCGATGACAAGGGCGGCGTAGTCGATCGATGCCTTCGAATAATAGGTCGATCCCTTCGCGGGCTGGCTTCGGGACGTCTCCGAGCCGGCCACCAGGTCTTGGAGATTGCTGGAGATGAGATCCGTGCCGACCTCGAGATATCTGAGGTAGAGTTCACTGCAGCGCAGGTCGTCCTCGATCGCGATCGCTCGCTGGTCGACGATGTCACCCGTGTCGATTCCGCGATCGATGCGATGGAGCGTGCAGCCCGTCGCCTCATCGCCGTTCAGGATCGGGTGGCAGGAGGTGTACATCCCCTTGTAGGCCGGCAGCATCGAAAAATGGATATTGAAGAGACGCGTCGTTGCGAAGCGTGCCGGATCGATTAGACGATCGAATTCCACGGACAGGAACAAGAGCTCTTCCATGCCGTAGACGGCATCGAAACCGACCAGAGTCACATCCGGTTGAGCCTCTGCGTAACGGCGAAACGAAGGCTGCCAGCCGTCCTGGCCATCGTCGGTGCGGTTGGCAACCGCGAACAGGGTCGTGCCAGCCGGAACGGCGGCGCGAACCCGTCGCAGCACGTCGATCGCGATCCGGTTCTTGCCGGCAATGCAGACCGCCTTCGGATCGCTCATCCGGCTGCCCCGGCTCGCCCGCGCGCGGCCACCGCTGCGCGATACTCCTCATAGTCGTGAATGTAGTCGGCCGCGTCGTAGAGATGGGATGCCGCGACCAGAAGGACCGCTCCCTCGGAGTAGTCGCGTTGCGTTCCCCAGGTCATCGCGGGAAGATGGACGCCCATTCCGGGATCGTCGAGGAGAACGTCCCATGCATGCGTCCCGTCTCCCACGATGATCTTCACTGAACCCGCGGCAGCGATCAGAAATTGCTGGCAGACGATATGCGCATGTTCCCCGCGCGAAAGGCCTTCGCCGACGCCGAACACCATGAAGATGCGACTGGGAGAAAACGGCAGTCCGCGACCATCCTGCAACGGGATGAGACTGCCGCGCGCATCGTCGAACCGGGGAAGGCGAACGAGCGTCGCGGGGCCCACGGACTTCGAAGCGCCTGCCTCCGAGCCGAGGTCGTCGGTCGGCACGTGAATGGATTGATTCATCGGCAAGGCGTTAACTCTCTTTGAAGCCGCGCGAGGGCGTTCGAACAGCGTTCATGACGATGCTGAGAGGCCTTTGCTTCGTGTTTTCGAACGTTCGCCAGAGATAGCTCCCGACGACCCCCTGCACGAGAAGTATCGCCGAGGACGAAAACAGGATGAGGATCGCGAGGGCAGCGTAACCCGGAACGGAGATCAGGCCGACGAGGCGGCTGACGGCGATCACGAGCCCCAGAACGAAGCTCAGGGCACAACCGAGCACCCCAAACCACAGCACGAACAGAATGGGTAGATCCGAGAAAGAGAAGATGCTGTCCATCATGTATCGCATGCGACGTGAAAAGTTCCAGGCACTGGTCCCCTTCTGGCGCGCGCGTCGCTCGTAAGGCACGAAGCGGCGCCGATAGCCGACCCAGAAGAGCTGTGCGACCAGAGAGCTGTTGGGCTCGCGGAACTGAAGGACACTGTCGAGCACCGCGCGATTGCAGGCGAACATGTCGACCCCGCCTTGAGGGACGTCCTTGATCACGAGCTTGCGGTAGAGCCACCAGAACCCGTTCGACAGGGCATCCCGAAGGACCGAGTCGTGGCGGCCGGTCCGCTCGCCGAACACGACGTCCGCCTCCTGTGATTCAAGCACGGAAAAGAACGTCTCGATCAATTCGGGCGGCTCTTGGAGATCGGCAGCCATGACGGCCACGACATCGCTGGAGGCGAGTTCCATTCCAGTCCGGATCGCCGTGAACGCGCCGAAATTCCGGCTGTGGAAGGCAATGACCGACATGAAATCCATGCGTTCCCGCGCTTCGAGAAGAAGCGGTCCCGAGCGGTCCGGAGACCCGTCGACGACGAAGACGACCTCCATCCCTCCGACCCGGCCGTTCAGCTCGTTGAGTGCCGCGATCAGATCGTCGATGTTCTCCTCGTTGCGATAGACCGGTATGACCAGGGAGCGCAGCGCCGTCTCCCCGGCGCCTGCGCGATCGTCGTTCGTCACGTCCATGCCGACAGCACCCTGCAGACCGATCCGATCTCATCCTCGCGCATCGTCGGAAAGCATGGAAGGGTCAGGAGGCGTGGAAGGCTCTCGCGGCATACCACGAGGCCACCGGGCGCTTCACGGAACGGCAGGTTCTTCCAGGCCGGCTGATCGACGTCCAGGATCGGATAATGGATGTCCGTCGCCACCCCGGCATCCGTCATCGCTCGCCGCAGGCCCTCGCGATCCTCTGCGAGAACGACTGCGAGATGGGCGACGGTGTCGCCAGCCGGACGAACGGGACGGACAGTTTTGCCGGCAGCCTCGGAATAGCGATCGAGAATTGCGACCCGGCGCTCGTTCGCAGCGTCGAGGCCCGGAAGAAGGGCCATCAGGATAGCGGCCTGCACTTCGTCCATGCGCGAGTTGCGTCCGAAGGGATGCTCGATCTCGTATTTCGCCGTCCATCCGTATTGGCGAAGCCGGTCAACCGCCGTGGCGAGGTCCGCGTCGTTCGTGACGACACAGCCTGCATCACCGAACGCGCCGAGATTCTTGGTCGGATAGAAGCTGAAGGTGGCGATGGTTCCGAGGCTGCCCACCCGGCGCCCGTCGACGCGCGCCCCATGGGCCTGAGCACAGTCCTCGACGATAGCAACGTGCGAATGCCCTGCCGCGTCGAGGCGCTCGCGAAGACGGGGTACGTCCACAGCCCCGCCGTAGAGATGGGTGATCACGACACAGGCCGTCTCCACGCCAACACAGGACAGGACCGAGTCGATGGAAACGAGCTGGCTCGCCTCCTCGATATCCGCATAGACCGGTGTCAGTCCTGCGAGCCTGGCGGCGACGGCCGAATACCCGCCCGCATTCGCCACCGTGACGACCTCGCGGCCCTTTGGCGCGCGGACGGCGAGCAGCGCCCGGAACGCGATTTCCAGCGCGTCCGTACCGTTGGCGACGCCAATGCAGTGGGCCGCACCGACATAGCTGCCGAAGGCTTCGCAGAACGCCTTCGTGCGGGTTCCGTTCAGCCACCAACCCGACCGCATAGCCTCGAGCGCGGGAGCCATGACGTCATCGCCGAAATCCGTCGCGATGCGTTTGAGGTCGTTCAAGGGAACGTTGCTCACTTTACGATCTCCGAATCGTTCCTCGATGTATTCAGGGGTTCAACACCATACCTGAAACAACCCTCAGCCTGGCCGGACGATCCTCCGAATTGAACGTTCGACTATTCGATATTCACCGGCTTCGCAAGGCTTCGGCGCTGCCGCCGCATGGCTTCAGGACACAAGGGACGCAGCCGGTGCAGCCTGATGAAACGGATGAAGATCGAGGTGTGCGGATTTCGACCGGACCTCGATGAGCATCGGATCGCCGACGTTCACTTCGAAACGGAAACAACGATCTTCGAGCCGGACGCTACCGCATCGAGCAAGACCCGACCCTCTTGCGGAACCTCGCTGCACCGCGGCGTCGAAGGGATCGGATAACGGGCAGCAAGGGGATGGAGGCGGTTCACCGCATCGTCCGTGCACAGCAGCACGTCGGCATCCACCCGGTACCATTTGAGAGCCAGATTGAGATGAGGCGGAAGAAGCGTGTAGACGTCGCCGAGTTCGCCGGTCGTATCGCGAAGAACAAACCTCTTCGCGCCAGTCTGGCGCACTGCATCGATCGTCTGGAAGATGACGTCCTTCTGCAGGTTCCAGTATCCGCGAACCTGGATTGCACCGATCGCGCTTTGAGAGAGAAGCGCCGTGACCATGAGGACAGCCGGCAGCGTGATGACTGGCGCCGTCTTGCGGTCTTCGCCCGCGACCAGCAGCGCGAGGAAGAGAAGACAGAGGCCGAGCGAAACGGGAAAGAGGACGCGTTCGGGATCTCGCAGATGGACATCCAGCTGATAGGTCAACGCGCAGAGGGGAAGGATCGCAAGCACGACAGCCGTCAGGACCGCCATCCGGATAGCGCTGCGTTGGACGGCGTTCCATCCGCCGAGGAACATGCCAATGGCCAGGACAAGCAGCATCGCGGGAAGCACGAGGGCATTTCCGAGATAGGCGGTCTGGTAACTGATCCTCACATGCTCGGCCAAGGCGGCAAAGGAAAAGAGAACTCCGCCGATAGCGCTCTCATAGCCTCCGCCAAGAAGGCGGGACGCCACGAAGGCATAGAGACCGTAGACGGCGAATCCCAAACCAATCGGAACGCCGATACGAAGAGCGAGCCCGACTCTCGCACGCACATCGAACGGGCTATTCTCAATGCGGATCAGGAAGGCGAGCAACGGAATGCCGGCCAGGACGACAGCGGAAGCCTGATAGATCAACAGCAGGATCAGGACGGCGCCTGCCGACAGGAGTTGGAGACCGAGGGATCGCCGTGCGTACAATCGGACCGAGCAGCCGAGGACGAACATCAGAAGGATCGCGGAGACCTGAGCTGCACTGAAGCGGGCGAAATACAGACCCGGCCAGATCAGAAGCGCGGTCGAAAGCGTTGCAAACGCCCATCTGGCGGAGCCATCGAGGATTGGAGACACGGCCCATCGCGCCACGATGTATCGGACCGTGACAAGGAGAGCCGCGACGACGCCGACGCCGATCACCGATCCGCCACCGAGCGCATACTGCATGTACGAGATGACGAGGTGGAGGGGACGCAGCGTCATTTGCGGGAACGACGTCAGCAGAAAGTTCGCGCCGTTGGCTCTGAAGGTCTCGAGAAGACCCCATTCCTCCAGAAGCGGCCGCACGGCCCACAGCGAAAGCGCGGCGAGGACGATTACGGTTACCGTTTCGGCAAGAAGAAGTTGGCGATTGCGGACACTCGACTGGTCGTTGGCGTTCACGTCGATCGTTCCATTCTGCTTTCCGTTTCCCGGCCTGGCTCTGACCGGCTGGTTCGAGAGGCAATCGAGTGAATTGTCGGCCTTTGCGCCAGGTTCGTTGATCGCGGTGTCGTCACTGCCGTCTGCACCTGCGACCTGAGCCCGCGATCTCGTCCGCCGTCAGACGCCGGCGCGCACATGGGCGATCATCTGTCTGATCGTGTCCGACAGATCGATCTGGGGTGACCAGTCGAGAAGGCGCCGCGCCTTGTCGGCATTGCCGCGAAATATGGGAAGCTCTCCCGCGCGCAAACGGTCCGGATCGGTCACGACGGCGATCTCCGTTCGAGCCTGCGACAGGATGGTGTCGAGCAGCGAGCGCAGGGAGCGCGCCGAACCGGAGGCCAGATTGATGATCGTGCCACTGGGCAGATCATCGGTCCGCTCGATCGCCAGGGCGTAGCCTCTCGCAACATCGCGAACGTCGAGGAAATCGCGTTCCACGTCGAGATTGCCGACCCGCAGAACGGCGTCGGCCTTTCCGGCCTCGATTCTCGCGACCTGGCCGACGAAACTCGGAATCGCGAAGGTTTCGCCCTGTCCGGGTCCCGTATGGTTGAACGGACGAAATCGAAGGATCTTGACGCCTCGATCAGCAAGAGCACCGAGGGCGAGATCGGCGGCGGCCTTGGTCACGGCATAGTCGTTCTGGGGAGACAGGACGTCTTCCTCGGTCAGGGCGTGCCCGTCCCGGGCCGATTCCCCATAAGCGAGCGCCGTCCCCGCCGACACGAAGGTCGACCCCGGGACCTGCTCGATCAGTTCCTGCACGAGGTTGAGTGTTCCGAGCACGTTGACCCGCCACGTTTCGTGGGCCGCCGCCTCGGCATTCTTGACGCTCGTGATGCCTGCGAGATGGATGACGATCTGCGGACGGATGTCCGCGATCGCCTGCCTTACCGCCGCTCGATCGCAGACATCGAGCGCTGTCGTCTTCGTCCCATCAGGTCGAGTGCCGCCGCGATGCGAAGTCAGATACCAGACCGGAGCTGCTCCATGACGCTCGGCGACCGCGGCTTGAACATAGGGCCCGACGAAACCGAGCGCTCCGGTCATCAAGATTCGCATACGGTGAATACTCCTCGAGATGGGAGAGGGACATCAACGCGGCGACAGTCTCTCCATGTCCGAGTCCACCATCTCGCGGACCAGCTGATCCAGGGACGTCGTCGCTTCCCAACCGAGCTTCGCCTTCGCCTTTTCCGGATTTCCGAGCAGGACCTCCACTTCGGCCGGGCGCATGTAGCGCTGGTCGACCGTGATGTAATCCTCAGCCTTCAGGCCGACATGAGCGAACGCCAGGTCGCAGAAATCGCGCACGGACACGGTCTGACCGGTCGCGATCACGTAGTCGTCCGGAACGTCCTGCTGCAGCATGAGCCACATGGCCTCGACATAGTCGCGCGCATGTCCCCAGTCCCGCTTGGCGTCGAGATTGCCCAGAGCCAGGCTGTCGGCCATGCCGAGCTTGATGCGGGCGACACCGTCCGTGATCTTCCTCGTCACGAATTCGATGCCGCGCAGCGGCGACTCGTGATTGAACAGAATGCCGCTCGATGCGTGAAGACCGAAACTCTCGCGGTAGTTGATCGTCATCCAGTGAGCGTAGAGCTTCGCCGCCGCATAGGGCGAGCGCGGGTAGAACGGGGTCTTCTCGGACTGGCGCGGTTCCTGAATCAGGCCATACATTTCCGAAGTCGACGCCTGATAATAGCGCGTCTCCGGCGAAACGATCCGGATGGCTTCGAGCATGTTCACGGCGCCAAGACCCGAAACCGTTCCCGTCAGAATCGGCTGCTGCCAGGAGGTCTTCACGAAGGATTGAGCCCCGAGATTATAGATCTCGTCGGGCTTCACCGTTTCGATCACGCGGATCAAACTCGTGATATCGGTCAGGTTCGCGTCATGCATCTCGATGGAGTCGCGGACTCCGAGGAAGTTGAGACGGGAACCGACGACATCGGCCGAAGCACTGCGACGCAAGAGTCCGTGAACCTCGTAACCCTTGCCGAGGAGAAGCTGAGACAGGTAAGCTCCGTCCTGACCCGTGATGCCGGTGATGAGCGCTCGCTTTGTCAAAGTATGCAGACTTTCTGTTGGGGATTTGTGTCTCGTTCGCTCGCGTCGAACATTCGATCAATAGCGGTTTCGTGCCCTGGAGAGCCGTCGGAAATCTCGATCCGGACAAGGGCTCTAAGGTCGCGGACATCGTCGAAGGTCTTCGTGGGAGCACGTTACGATTTGAGTCTTCGTCCTCGTTCAAACAGGCTCGAGCCGAACAGCAGTGCTCCGACCCCGCATGGATGACACCTTCGACGCTGCTGGTCGGCAGCGCAATCTGATCGGCGACCTATAGCCGCTTCCCTCGGGAAAGGGCAAGGCGGTGATCGGCCGCCGACCGTCCTGCCCGTTCTGCCGGTGGCGAACCGCAAGCCGTGTCAGTTGCGTGCATAGACGTCCTCGATGCGCACGATATCGTCCTCGCCGGTATAGCTGCCGACCTGGACTTCGATGAGCTTGAGGTCGATCTTTCCGGGATTGTGCAGGCGGTGAATGCAGCCGATCGGCAGATAGGCCGCTTCGTTCTCGTGATAGACCTTGACGGCGTCGTCGATCGTGACCTCGGCGGTGCCATGAACCACGATCCAGTGTTCGGCACGGTGAAAGTGACGCTGAAGGGAGAGCTTGCCGCCGGGCTTCACGGTGATGTGCTTGACCTGGAACCGGTCGCCGATGTCGATGCGCTGATACCAACCCCAGGGTCGGTGAATGCGCAAATGCTCGCTCGCCTCCCGTTTGCCTTTCGCCTTGAGGTCCGAAACGAGTGCCTTGACGTCGGAGGCAGCAGATTTGGCCGCCACGAGAACCGCATCATGGGTCGAGACGACGATGACGTCCTCGAGCCCGACAACGGTCGTCAGGATCTCGTCGGCACGCACGAAGCTGCCGCGGGTCTTCATGGCGAGGGCATTGCCCTCGACGACGTTGCCGTCACCGTCCTTCGGCTTGATGTCGTGAAGCGCATCCCACGAGCCGACGTCAGACCATCCGAAGGATGCTGCGAGAACCCCGCCGGTCTTCGTCTTCTCCATCACCGCATAGTCGATGGAGGTCGTCGGGGCTTCCGTGAAAGCCGGTTCGTCGAGGCGCAGGAAGTCGAGATCGCGCTGGCTCGCGGCCAGGGCCTTGCGGCTGGCCGCAAGGACATCCGGGGCCAGGCGCTCGAGTTCGCCGAGCATGGTGTCCACGGAAAAGACGAAATTTCCGCTGTTCCAGAGATAGCCGTCGGCCACGTAGCGTTCGGCGGCTTCCCTGTCGGGCTTCTCCACGAAACGCTTGATCCCGAACGCGTTGTCGGCAAGCTTCTTCTCGGCCGGATCGATGTAGCCGTAGGCGCTCGATGGAAGCGTCGGCTTGATGCCGAGGGTCATGATGAACCCGCGCGAGGCAATCGCCGATGCTTGTTCGCAATCGGCGACGAAGGCGGCCTCATCCTCGATGACGTGATCGGCCGCAAGGACGAGACAGACCACATTGCCCATGCGTCGTTCGGCCAGCAGCGCCCCGATGGCGACGGCAGGAGCGCTGTCGCGGCGCACGGGCTCCAGGATGATCTCGGCTTCGATGCCGATCGCTGCGAGTTGCTCACCGCATACGAAACGGAATTCGTTGTTGGTGACGACGATCGGCTTGCCGAAAGCCGGGCCTGAAACTCGCTTGACCGTTGCCTGAAAGGTCGAAAGGTCGGAGCCGAGAAGCGTCACGAACTGTTTGGGCATCGTATCGCGCGAGACCGGCCAGAGCCGCGTACCGGATCCACCAGCCATGATGATCGGAACGATAGGCAAAGGCGACATTGGCAAATGTCCTCAATCTCGGTCGGGTCTGGTTCTTGCGAGACGACTGGCGCCTCCTGTCGTGTCCCATACAGGGCAGGCCATCGCCTTGCAAAGTCAAAAGCCGTCGTCCTTTAGCAAGGATGACGGCTTCATTCCGCGGGTTGGCGACTCGGAAGCCGGCCCGGCGGTCCGCACGGACATCCTGATCGATGAGAACGGACGCGGTCGTCGGAGACCGTCACGGGCGCGGAGCGGCGGCGGTTCGCACCGGTCAGGCCATCGGCATTCACCAGCCGCCCGATCCGCCATTGACCGAACCCGGTTCCCGATCCTGACGGTCCGGTCCGGATCCCCGGTCCGCTCTCTGTCTCGTCAGAGATATCGATCGATCTCGTAGCGCCGAACGCGCTCTCTGCGAATTGTGAAGGGACATTTTCAGAGTTAAAGCAGGAGCATGCTCTCGGATACCATCCTACAGTCGTCCTTGCTCGTCATTCCGTCGTTCAACGGCGCACACCGCCTGAGACGCATGTTGCCGACATTGGCCGTGCCGCCGGAAATCGTCGTCGTCCTCGATCAGGCGAGCGTGGACGATACGCAGGCCGTTTGCCGGGATGCGGGCGTCGAGTTCGTCCAGCTTGGGCATCCTCATTCCTTGAGCCGAGCCTGCAATATCGGTGCCGGCATCGCCCGCGAGAGAGGCCGCGATTTCCTCTTCGTCGCCGACGACGACATCATGTGTACGACAGATGTCGTTCGCGAATTGCTGGGCGCGCTCGCCGATGACCCCAAACTTGGAATCGTGGCGCCGGCTCAAACGCGGATCGCCGGGAAATCCGGCGACAACGCCACGGCCTATCGCGCCTGCTGGGATCTCCGAACGCTGACCTTCGAGCGTGATCTCGTACCGCCGGATGGCTCGATCGAGCGTCTCGAGTCAGATTATTGCGAACTGACATTCGCAGGGATCCGGATGGGCGCGATCGCGGAAATCGGGTTCCTCGACGATCGCTACAGCTTCCATCTGGAGGATGCCGACTTCGGGTTTCGACTGCGTGGGGCGGGTTACGGCTGTGCCTATCTGCCCCGATCGCACATAGAGCACCGCATCGGTTCGGGGGAGACGGAGAAGCCCTGTCGCTCCGATATCGAACGGCTGGAAGACGACAAGAGACTATTTGCAGACAAACATCTGGGTCGATTCCTTACCGATGGGGGCCATTCTTCGCAGAAAGCCGTCACCCTAAGCATCATCGAGAGGACTCCTCCTCCCGCCCTGCGCCACGAGGTCCCGATCGTCGAAGACGGCGCCGGCAACGGGCGCCTGCGGCAATCCGGTTCGTCCTCCTCCGGTTCAGGCGACGGATCTCTCGTATCGTCCAATAGAAGCAAGTCCGATGGCCACCACGTGGTAGCGGTGACGCAGCAGGAACCTGGATTTCTAACGCGTCTGGCGATCCGCAACCTCCGCAGGGTCGGCTTTCTTCTCGATAGCTTCACCACCACGCTGGAAGCGTCGGGATGGAAGGCGGCATTTTCGAGCGCCACTCGACATCACGGAGCGCAGTATCTTCAGCGCCGCGGCCGTCATCTGCGCAAGTCGGCATCGAAGCATCTCGAACGCGTTCGACGCTCCATCGCCGCGAGACGACCCGGTGCGACCGCGCAACTTCGAAACGGCGTTCTGTTCATCGGATATGCAGAAGGCGCATTGGGTCTCGGTCAGGCGTTCCGCGCCAATCTCAAGGCTGCCGAGTTGGCAGGCATACCGTTCGCGATCTATCCGTTTCGAAGGAACATCGAAACGCGTCTGCTCGGTCCGTTCATGGCCGATCGGTATGATCGAACCAATGCCTATGCGATCAATGTCATAGAAGTCGCTGCGGATCAGTTGCCCGAAGTCTACGACAATGTGGACGGATCCATGCTCGATCGATCCTACAATATTCTCTGCACATACTGGGAATTGCCGCGCGCGCCGGACGCCTGGCGCGACAGTCTTGTTCATATCGACGAGATCTGGGCTCCCAACTCCTTCATTGCGGATGCGTTCGCTCCGATCTTCGATGGCCCCATCCTCGTGATGCCGCCGGCCATGGACAGGACGGATGGGGATCATCCGGGTCGCGAAGCATTCGCGATGGACGAAGATCGTTTCTACTTCATGTTTAGTTTCGATTATTACTCGTCACCCTTTCGGAAGAACCCATTCGGTGTGCTCGAAGCGTTTCAGGCGGCTTTTCCGCGGCAAGACGAAAAGGTCGGTCTCGTCATCAAGTCGATCGGCGCGGCTGAGCATTATCCCGAGATGAAACAGCGGATCGCAGATGCCGTCGAGGCGGATCCGCGGATCATCGTCGTCGATCGAAATCTCGACCGTTCGGAAATGCTGGGCCTGATCAAGGCATCGGACGTCTACGTGTCCCTGCATCGCGCCGAGGGCTTCGGCCTTGGGATGGCTGAAGCGATGACGTTTGGACGGATCGTCATCGGAACGGATTACTCCGGTTCCAGAGACTTTTTGAATTCCAGAACGGGTTTCCCGGTTCCGTATACCCTTCGCCCGATCCGGAGCCACGAATATCCGTGGTCGGACGGTCAGGAATGGGCGGAACCGGACCAGAAGGCTGCGATCCAGACGATGCGCGAAATCGCGGCGTCACCGAGCGAGGGACAGCGGCGCGGTCTGGCGGCTTCCCAGGAGATCGGGAAATACAGCCCCGAAGCCGTCGGGCCTGTCATGCGAAAGCGGATCGAGAAAATCCTGTCCGCCATGGACGGACCCGATGACGGTCCGGCTCGTGCGACCGGTGAGAACAGATCGCCGTCGTGAAGTAAGGTTTCGGGCTCGAACGACAGAGGGCAAAGACGCGGTTGAACCTCCGGGTCCGATCTAGATGACGTCCTTGGACCCTGGCGGCCGGGCTGATCGTCGAAGATGGCCGCGTCTCGAAGGTTGCGGCGCACATAATTCCGGCTTCGGCATCGTCTCGAAGCCGCTTGCTGTCCGACGACCCATACGGCTCAGATCGGGCGGGGACGTCCGGACGGGAACAAGCCGCCGAGAATGACGGCATAAGTCTTGTCGTAGCTGAACGTCTGGGCGCGTTCCCTCGCTTTGTCGACGACCGCCTCGACCGCGCCCGAGAGGCGGTCGGCCTTGAGTGCCTCGTAAGCGCGATCGAGCGAAGCGACGTCGAACGGGTCGAAGTAGTAACCGCAATCGCCGACGACCTCGGGCATCGACGTCGAGACGGAACTGAGAACCGGCGTCCCGATCGACATCGCCTCGAGGAGCGGCAGGCCGAAGCCTTCGAAGATAGAGGGATAGACGAGAGCCGCAGCGCCGGTCAGGAGCGCGGCCTTCAACCGGTCGTCCACGTAGCCCGTGAAGACGATGCGGCCGGTGGAGAGTGCCGTCTCAAGCCCGTTGCGCTCCGCAAGGAGGCGAAAATCGTCACCCCATGCCTGTCGGCCGGCGAAGACGACACGCATCTCTTTCAAGACCTCAGGTCGCCCCGCGAGCCATTTGAGAACCAGCGCCGCGTTCTTGCGCGGCTCGATCGATCCGAGCACGAGGAGGTAGGGTTCGACCGGCCTGCCGGCGATCATGTCTCGCATGCGATCAGGCTTGGCGAGTTCGACATTGTTGCCGAGAAGCGCGACCTTGATCCGATCGGGCTTCACCCCGAAAACCCACTCGACGTCGCGAGCCGTGGACCGGGAGATGCAGAACAGGACGTCGCTCGACGCGATCTGCTCGGCAAGATCACTCGTATACATCTGCACCGAGCCCTCTGGATGACATTCCGGGGCGAGAACCATCGAGAGATCGTACACGATCTTGCCCTCGCGGGCCCATAGCTTCTGGGCCGGACGATGATCCGTATAGAGCGCGACAGTGCGATCCAGCTTCCCTTGGTCCGCGAGCATCTTGCGAAAGTCGGCCGCCGGCCGGAACCGATCGCCCGCTCCTGCAAGCGCCGAACCGCTGCGCGCTGCAAGGCATCGCCGAAGCACGGACGTCTCGATCCACTTTCCGTCGAGGTCGAAATAGAGGTCGAGCCAGTCTTCCTCGATCAGGCGATCGCAAATCTCGGCGACGACGTTCGGAATGCCGGTGTAATAGGCCTCGCGGAGAGGCCCGATATCGACGACCAAGGGTGTGCGGGATGACGTCATGCCGGATTGTTCTCGCCGATCAGTCTCGCGACGTCCTTCGAGGCCGTGCGAAAAGCGTCAAGTCCGTAACGCTCCGCAAGGACGGAGCGGGAGGTCTCGCCCATCATGCGTCTGTCATCCGGTGACGTCGACGCGGCCGCAAGGATCGCCTTTCGTATGGAGTGTGCCGTCGGAAATGAACCGGGCACACCGCTATATGCGTCCTTGGACGACGTTTCCGACGAGACCGCCGCTTCGCCGTCGATCGTGATCGCCAATGTCGACGTTTCGCCGAGCACTTCGGTCAGATCCCCGGTCGTGATGGTCATTGCGGGAATCGCGGCAAGCATCGCTTCGCACAGGGGAATCGGCAGGCCGCCCGACGGGCCGGTCCACAGGAAGTAGTCGCAGCCGGCCAGCCAGTCGCCACGGGCTTCGCCGCTCGGATCGGCCGAAAGGAAGGTGATGGCGCTGTCGAGACAATCGAAGCCGATGCGCTGGGTCGCCTCGTTCCGCAGATCCGCCTGGGAGCGCGTCCGACCGCTGATCACGTTGACGACGAGGTGGATTTCGGAGCGATGGCGGCGGGCCTGGACGAATCCTTCGATCACGGGCGCCAGATTTCTGACCATCCCCTCCCTGTCGCTGGCGGTCGCGAAGATGACGGGGCGCTCGGAACCGTTCGCAGCCTCACCGAAGTCGAGCACCGGGACCGTCGGGGCCGACAGCATTGGGGGCAGGGTCGCCGTTCGTTCGATCCCCGCTGCTCGCAACCGCCTCGTGGCATGGCTGGTCGGGCACAGGACCAGGTCTGCCTGGCGAAGAAGATGGAAAGGATCTTGAAGGGCGCCCGTCCGCGAGCCCGGATCGACAGCGTCCAGGAATGCCGGATCGGGTTCGTCATAGACGAGAACGTTCGTAAGACCGTGAAACGGGCGGAAATGCGTCACCGGCTTGACGCAGAGGTGCCAGTCGTCCGGACCAATTGCGAGCGTGCGTCGGGCGATCTCGCTTTGGTAGATCTCGGGTCTGAGGACCGGCGTGACAGTATGGCCCGCTGCGATGAAGCTGCGGCGATAGGCTTCGGCCAGAAGCTTCCAATGCGTCCGCGCGTTGCTTTCCGACCCATCGTTCAGGCCGAACGGCAATCGCTCCTGTCCGACGGCTTCACTCAAGAAGATCGTCATGAGTCCTCAGAGCGACCGAGAAAGATGGTAGAGAGCCTCGACCGTGACCACGCCATTGGGTCCGACGGGAGCTGGCTGGAACTGATAGCCCGGCCTCCTGACACCGATGTTGCCGCTCGCCGTTCCAGACTGCGACGGCGGGAGCGAGGCGAAGGCCAGACGCCGCCCGGCGCTCTGGAGGCCGGGCAGGGTTCGATAGGTGCGCTTCATCATGCGATGAAGGCTCGGATGCCGCGTTAGAAAGCCGACGATGAGACGGATGAACCGTTTCAACAGGCGTCGGAGCGGTAAGGGAAGAAATCGGATAAGTCTCTGCATCGAAGTCTCGACCGACCGACGGCTCCCGTCAGCCATTTCTCGCCGTCTCTTGATTGATGCCGACGCTCGAAGAGGCGCCGGCGACGAGCCCGAACGCTGTTTTCCTCTATAGGACGGGGGTGGCTGCCGGGGCAAGGGCGAAAGCCGGTCCGCGGATTGGAGCAAATGCCGCGGCAGACACGTTCCGGTGTCATGATATGGCGCTGCGGCGCGGCGGAGATGCGGGCGGCGCGCAAAACGTTGCGGAAGCGCCTTCGAGTGTGGCTTTGTACCCCCCCGAAGGACACAGGTTGGAATCATTATACATGGCAATCGACAAAATCAGGCGGCGTCTGCGCACAGTCCGCTATGCGACGCGCATGCTCTCGAAGACGTCGAACGGACGACTGAACATCATCCGGCTCGCGCGAAAGACCATCTCGGTCGGTCGGAGCGAGGGCCTGTCCGGGATCAAGACCCGCATCGTCACACTCGCGCTCGCACTTCAGTCGAAAGACGGATCGGCGCTTTTGTCGCCGCCCTTGACGTATGAGGCCTGGCTCGATCGATTCGACATTCTGAAAGATCAGCATTTGCGGGCCGCGAAGGCCCATCATCGCAGCCTCGACCTTCCCGAGATCCGTATCGTCTCGTTCATCGGTCATTCCGACGTGCCACTGGTCGGACGAATGGTGGAGGGTTGGCGCTCCTCGATTCACGAGCGGTGGAATGCCGTTCTGGTCCTCCCGAACGATCTCAGCGAGAGCGAAACGAGCGCTCTGAGGGCGCGGCTCGCTGACGAACCGAACATCACCATCTCGAAGGGTGGCGCCAGGCTCGAAGCGCTCCTTGCCGAGAACCAGCCGACGCTCCTGTGCCGTGGCCCGGTTCTCCTCAATCCGCTCAGCCTCTACATGCTGATCGAAGCGGCCGTGCGCACGGGCGCGAGCCTCGTCTATGCCGACAACGATCGGATGGACGGGGACGGCGTCCGCAGGGATCCGCAGTTCAAGCCGCAGTACTCGCCGCTCTACCTCTCGCACTTCAACTACATAGGCGACTGCGTTCTCGTTGCCGGAAAGCCGGACCTCGATCGTGAACCGATCGGCGCGGCGTCTTTCGAAGACCCGGAGGCATTCGACCGCCTGATCGCCGCGATCGGCGCAAGCGGCAAGGTCGAGCACGTTCCCTTCGTCCTCTACCACATGCTGCGGACGGTCGACCGCAGGGCGAGGCCCTTTCCCGCCCCGTCGGACCACGGACCGAGCGTCTCGATCATCATCCCCACCAAGGATGGCGTCGGCTATCTGAGGCCGTGCATCGAGAGCATTCTCGAGAAGACGTCCTACGCCCGTGACCTGTTCGAAGTCATCGTGCTCGACAACAATTCGAAGCTCGACGAGACGCGCGATTATTTCGGAGAACTGTCACGCCTCTCCAATGTCCGGGTCATCGCCTATCCGCACAAATTCAACTTCTCCAAGATCAACAATTTCGGCGCGCAACAGACCGAGCGGGACATCCTCGTCTTCCTGAACAACGACACCGTCGTCATCGATCCGCAGTGGCTGAGCAAACTCGTCGCGCAGGCGCAGCGCGAAGAGACCGGCGTCGTCGGTGGCAAGCTCCTTTTCCCGGACGGAACTCTGCAGCACGCCGGCTGCGCTGCCGGCGTCGGGATGGGAACGATCAGGCACCTCTCCAACCATCGGCCGGCCGAAGATATCGTCGATCGCGACCATACTCGCGAGATGACGGTGATGACAGGCGCCTGTTTCGCCATCCGCCGCAGCGTTTTCTGGGACGTCGGCGGGTTCGACCCAATCCTGGCGATCACCTGGAACGACGCCAAGCTCTGCCTCGACTGTCTCGCGGCCGGTTATCGTAATATCTACATCGCCGATCCGCTGCTCATCCACGACGAGTCGAAGACGCGCGAGCGCGACAACACACGCGAGACGATGGCGCGGTTCTTCGACGAGGCTCACTACACGCGGAGCCGCTATCGCAGCTATTTCTTTGACGACCCGTCCTACAGTCCGAACCTCTCGGCGGAGAGGGCCGGCGATCTCGCGGAGCCGCCGCGCGTGCGCCGTCCCTGGTTGCGGGCTGAACGGACCCGCAAGAAGATCCTCGTCCTCAGCTCCGTCTACAAGCTCGGCTTCGGCGTACCGCTCGTCATTCAGCAGCATGTGCGCAAGTTGGTCGAACTCGGCTACGAGATCGTGATCGGCGGCCCTGTCGCCGAGCGCGAATTCGCCTTTCCCGGCTGCGAGCGGGTCGAGCTGTCTTCCTCGAAAGAAGCTGCAGTCTACGCATTCTGCAACGATGTCGACCTGATCGTCTGCCATACACCGCCGTTTTTCACGATTCCGACGCTCATCGGCGGACACATACCCGTATTGTCCTACGACTACGGCGAACCGTCCGCGGATTTCTTTCCGGAGCCGACGCGCAGCTACCTGATCGAGGTGGAGGACCAGAAGCGCTCGGCCGCCTCGTTGACGACGCAGCTCGCCGCCATCTCGCAGGCGGTGAAGGACGAGACCATCAACGACCGCGCGGTCGTCGTCGGCCTCGCCAATTCGCATCTGCCGGCCTGGTCGCCCATGCATAGGCCGCGTCGACAGAGGGTCCGCCAGGCGACGGGCTGGGAGGATCGCTTCGTCGTGCTCACAGTTTGTCGTTTCAGCGAGAACGAGCGCGTCTACAAGGGGCTCGACAAGATCGCGCGCATGATCCGCGAATTCGCCTATCTCTATCCGGAGAAGGCGGACCGCATGGCCTGGGCCCTCGCCGGTGCCGGCAGTGCCCACGACGTCGCCCAGGTCGAAGCGCTGGGTTTCACGGTGTTTCCGAACGTTCCCGATGAGGAACTCACGGATCTTTACACCGCCGCGGACGCCTATCTCGGCTTCTCACGCTGGGAGGGCTACAATCTCGGAATCAGCCAGGCGCTCGCCATGGGGCTTCCGACGCTTGCTTCCGACATTCCCGCCCACCGCGAATTTCCGATTGCGACGACCGGGAGCGTGCTCGCTGCCTGCAAATGGCTGACCAACGAGGTCGATCGCCAGGACGAAACCGATCGGAACCGCAAGGCGACCGTCTACGACTGGGAGGTCAGTTCGACGAAGTTCGCCGACCTGGTCGCCATCACCCTTGCCGGTTAAGCCGTCCCCAAGTGAAATCCACCACTTGAGTTGCGTGCCTCCGGAGAGCCATCTCTCAGGATGGATCACTTCGATGGGGCACGCCATGGTGACGGAAGAAACAATCAAAGTGGCGCGCCAAATGCGCGCTACGGCGATCCGTTGTTGTTTGACACTGGATATGGCGAAAGGCGGGATTGACCGGAATTGTCCGGGATTTGGCGAAAGCGCCGGGGAACAAAGAACTCTGGCGAGGATTGAGCGCGAGACGGCCGCGAATGCTTTGTCACTCGATTTGGCGAAATCGGCTGTCCGTGAGCAGATGGGACGACAAACGGCGCGATCCTGAAATGGTCTTCGAGAGCGGAGCGCCAAAGCGGTTGAGAAGCCTTGTCGTGAGGCGTTCTGAGAGTTTAAAGGGCGCGTTCTAAGAGTGGATCGGACTGCACCAGACCGAGGCCCTTGAGCAAAATCAAGTTGCGCCAATGGTGCAACTTCGGATCTAGATTCCGTCGAGCCCGCGAAAGCGGGCTTTTCTCGTTCTCGATGACCGTTTGAGAGCCGATTTAAGTTGCGCCGCGTTTTCTACGGGTCGAGTTTTCCGAGCTACGGAAAGGCCGCTCTCGGGAGGCACGCAAGTTGCACCTCATCGAGCGCGGCTGCTGTCGCTCCTGACCGCGCGAGCGTGAAACGGAATACGAAAAAGTGTTTCGATATGCTCGAGATTGACGGCTTTTCCTATAGGATCTATAGGACCTATAGGAAAAATAATTTGAGGTCCTATTGTGAGCAAAGTCTATTTCCCGATTCGATATGTCGATGTGCCAGCGAGTCCTCCCCATGGAGGTAATCCAGCCTATCGCGTTTCATTCGGCCTGGAGCATTGGGCGGACGGATCACCGCAGTATGTCTATAAAGTTCAAATGGCCTACAACGGCGCTGTTGCAGGCAGAAAAAGCCCTTCATATCCGGAGGGTACGGATGATCTCGAACGCGTCTTGGACGCGATGAAACAGATCAAAAAAGGCGAGGGAAAAATAGCTCGCGGTATGATCGAATCTGCTGGAAACGAACCGGGTGTTTCAGTGCGGGAAGCACATCAGCTTATGCGCGACGAGTAAAATTTTGAGACCTTCTCTGCAACAGAATTGCCAATTCTGCTGTACGTCATGACTTGGGTCGTGCCCTCCGAAGCTTTCAACGAGAAAGCGTTTTTAGTATTATTTGTGACTTAGCGTTCGAGAAAGAGGTAATTTATGAGCGATATTTGCAATCGATGTTTGAATCTGCTCAGCAGAGTCATTGTCGTCTTAGTGGCGTTTGCCTCTCATTTCCAGCCAGCGCCCGCTGTGGCAATATCGAGCGTCGATATCCAAAAAGCTATATCGCAGTTGAAAGAAGAGCTTCCTGTGCTGACAGCTGCAAAAGAGCTGTGTAAGGATTGGGGGCCAGATGAAGCTAATAAGCGATTCGACTCACCTTTGGATCCGTTCTCTCAGGCCGGTTGGGATCTGCACCAGTGCTGCGCTAATTTGCCCAATGCGAGTGTAGTTGCCGCCGGACCTGTCGCAGCTCTAATTCCTTTCGACCAACTTCCTTCGATCACGGCATCCAAAGGCGGAGCATGGTTTCGAGAGGTAACCGAAATCATCGCAGATCATCTCCAAGAGATGGTATCTTCGTCTACTGAAGACTCGATCGACAAAATTCGTGAGGGGCTACGCGCGTTGCCGAAAAATGGCGACGGCTGGCGGGACCAATGCACAATCGCTGCAGAAAAATTGTAGCGTTCTGTCGACGCGCATGTGCCGAACATGCAATGCGCATTGAAGCTTGTTAGATCTACTAAAGCGGGCGCCAGATGAATATAGGCCTTTGAGGAACGCAGGTTTTCATTGAAACGAGTGAGATTGCGTGGGAAGTGGCGCCCTAGACGGTTGCGCTCAAACTGTCCGGTTTTGTGCCCTCAGTTGAAGGGTGTTCAAAACCAGGCGATAACTCCTTTTGCGCCTGTTAGATTGCGACCGGACGGTTTCGAGCGGGCTGAAACAGGACTGCCAATTCCATTGCGCCGACAGGTCGAGTTAAATTTGCACGCAGCGGGCCTAACACTAAACCGGCAGAAATGTTCAAACTGCTTTACGTAAAATTGAAAATTAATATAGTTTTTTCGAGTGATGGGGCGCATTTATATCATTCAAAAAATAGACTAACTGACAGAAAGCATAGTATTACAGTGCCATGCGTTGAGAGATTTAATTACATTACTCCCAATTGTGGCTTTTGACGGGCTGAAATTGATCTCTATACCTTTATGGAACCATTTTCCCTGTAAGTTTAATTCTTCATTTCTGACATCGACGGCGAAAGCGATGTCATACGGTGCCAATCTTATTTTCGAATGCAGAGGGTATGTCTCAAAATCCCACACTGCATTAGGAGCCATTGACCACTCGTTCTCGCGCAAGGTTGCCACGACGTTCCCGGATTTGTCGTGGATCATTGCGGAAATCAAAATTCTGCCGTGCTCTTCATCGCGTTTTGCGGACAATACAGTGACGCCCGAAAGATTAATTAGATTTGGAGTTTCAACTGCTTTTCCGCCAGCTAAATTAACGGATAGATTTTGTGTGTTGACGTAAAGCATCCCTCTCACAAGATCGTCCACAATATTCCTTGGTTTGGCTTTGATTTTCCTTTGATCAGATTGCGTGATCGCGCCGACGGTGCAAAGATGATGGCATTGTCCACATAGCACCATCATATCATCAGGACGGAAATGGTTGTCTTCCGCCCATGGAATTATATGGTGGTACTGTATAAAAGGATGGCCGCAATGACAGCAGCCGAAGCCGGCTTCCTGTCTGAGTTGTTGCTTGACCTTTGGTGGAGCTTCAGGTCGATTTTCTTTCATATCGTCCTCACGAGTACTGTTTAATAATTTCAGTTAGCTTAAACTATGCGTCAGGCGTTTCTCCGCCAGAGAATTTTCAAAGCATCATCGCTTTCTGATGGAGCCGCCGTGCCAGAAGGCTAGGCCGTGGATGCGGACGCGTTCGTCCCATTCGCGGCGCGGGATTCGGATCGGCGTGTAGAACTCGTTGTCTGATGTCAGAAGCATATCGCCCTGGTCGCTTCCCTGGAGGCGTTTCACGTAGAGCAGATCGTCCAGCGTAAGGACGATGACGTTGCCGATCGTCGCCTGCAGCGTGGTTCGATCGTGCCTGATCAACAGGACATCGCCGTCGCGGATCGTTGGATCCATGGAGTCGCCGACGACTTCGATCATCGAGATCTGAACGCTTGGCGGAACGAACCGGTAGAGCCAGTCTCGTGCGACGTAGAAGCTATCATTCGGCTCCTGCAGTGCGGGAAGCGCTCCTCCTCCAGCCGCAGCCTGAATATCGAAGCGCGGTACAGCGACAAGCGTACGGTCATCGAGGTGGCTCGAAGTAGCCGCAAGCGGCTCAGTCCGGGCCCTTTTAGGGAATGTCTCGTCTGAGAGTCCGAGAAGCGGAATTGGGTCGCATCCGGTAGCCGACACGATCTTTGCAAGTTCGGCTCTGCGTGGATCGCGACCGTTCAACCAGCCATAGAACGTACTTCTCTTGATCCCCGCGATATCGGCGAGTTGGGACGGGCCGCCGAACTTATCCGCGAGAGCCTGAAGCTGAGAAACAAACGTATCGCTCAAGTCCGTTTCTCGTAAAATATGCGAGAAAGGGCATTGAAACCGTCTCGCTTTTCGTATTTAGTCATCATGACGACATTCCTTTTCTCGCGGAAGGAAGCCCTGGCCGGCTTCTCTCCAAAGTCGGAGAGACGACTTGTCTCGAAGTGCTGTTATCGACCCTCGTATCGAACAGGCCGAGTCCATTCGCGGCAGGCTCCGGATCGCCGGATGGTCCTGCCGCAGGATCGATCTGGAATACGATCTCAATCGCGGCTCGGCGAGCCTTGCGATCCTGCGTGCTCATGAGCCGGGCGAGCGAGCCATTGCCGACGTCCTTGGCGTCGAGCCGTCTTCTCTGTGGCCTGCCCGCTATGACGAAGAAGGCATGCGCCTCTCGCCCCAGCCTGCGGCAAATTATGACCGTCCGCCGACCCATGCACAACGCCGAAAGGCGCTGGAGGCACGGTCATGAGGCATGTCGATCCAGAATTTCCGTTCCTTTCCCGCTTGGCGGATCGTCTCGCCACCTCAACGAGCGTCGACAATGGCGGTGAACCGACCGCCGATGCCGTCGAGGCGAGCCAAGCCGTCGTGTCCGCGCCGTTCGAAGCGCTCGAAATGCCGGATGGGCCCGTGTCGCTTCTCTTCGAGGCGGCGGTGTCAGGCGTCCAGAGCCGGCTGCCGCACCTCTCTCATGCCGATATCGCCTATCCGCCGCACGGGCTATTCGACGCTCAACTCGCCCGGCAGATCGCGCTTCATCTTCTCGTCCATCGTCTGGGAGCGCCGAAACAGCGCGTTGCCCGTGAGCTTGCCCGTTCCCGCGAGGCGGTGAACCGGGCGCTCAAGATCATCGACGAGCGGATGACGAAGCCAGAGTTCGCCACTGCCTACGAGGCGATGGCCGATCACGCCCTCCATGCCACCCAGACCGAACAGGACCATCAATGACGGACCATTCGCCCGACGCCGCACCGATTGCGGTCGTCCAATCGATCCCGCTCGACGAGATCACGGTGCTCGATACGGAGCATCGCGCCCTCAAGCCCGAGTTCGTGCGGCTCTACGCCATGCAGATGCTGCGCGGCCGCGTCCTGCCGCCGGTCGTGGTGCGCCGGACGCCGAACGGCGCAACGAAGTTCACGCTGGTCGCTGGTCGGCATCGCGTGGAAGCGCACCGCGAAGCCGGGTTTGTCGAGATCCAGGCGGCAATCAGCACGGCGGACCGTCAGACCGCAGCTGAGATCGGGATCGAGGAGAACCTCTTTCGGAACGATCCGACCGCGCTGGAGCGGATCGACGGTGTTGCGGCTTATCGAGAGCTGTTCGAGGCCCGCTATGGCGAGATCAGCCGAGGCGGAGATCGGAAGTCCGAGGAGTATCAGGAAAAATCAAAGGGCCAAGTTGGCCCTTTGATCGCTGATCTTCTCGGGCATGAGGAAGAAAGCGAAGGGGCTGGTTTCTACGCCCGCATCACGGACCGCCTCGGCATATCCTATCGACAGGCCAAACGCTTCTCGACGATCGCCAAGCGCCTGACCAAGACGCTGCACGATGCGCTCATCGGCTCGAACGCCGAAAACCGGCTGTCCGTGATCGAGGGCCTCTCGAAGTATCCACCCGAAGACCAGAACAAGATCGCGTTGCTGATCGTCAACAAGACGGATGGCGATGTCGATCAGGCCCTGGAGTTCTTCGCCGCCCGGCCGCGCGAGGATCGCCAGACCATCGTCTTCAAGCGCCTCACCAATTCCTGGATGATGGCCTCGACCGCCAAGCGGCGCGAGTTCCTGCTCACGCTCGGCGTGACGCGCGAGGAAGCGGACCGCGTTGCCGCCGGTGGCGCGGACGAGGACAACGGGGAGGCATCCTCGTGAGACCGCTCGATTCCGAACAGTTCCGACTGCGCCTGAAATCGGCGATGAGCCAGGCGATCCGCGAGAGCGGCATGGACCGCAACCGGATCGCCGCGGAAGTGGCGATCCTGACCGATCGGCCGATGAGCCGGAGCGCGCTCGACGCTCTGACCAGTCCGTCCAAGCTGAACGATATCAGCGTCGTGCGGCTAAAGGCGCTCGCTCGCGTTCTCAGCGCTCCGAAGCTCTACGAGGCGATCCTCGCCGATGAAGGGCTCTCGGTCCTGCAGACCGACGACAGGCTGCGTGCGGACATGCAGGCCCTGCAGACGCAGCGCAGCCGGATCGACAGCTGGCTCGCCCAGCTCGAGGTTCAGCTGGCCGGGAAGGCTGGAAAGTAGCCATGGTCTCGACCCTCTCCCTCAGATCCCAGATCGCCGAGGTCTGCCGCGAGATCGAGCAGCGGCGGAAGACCTATCCGCGCCTCGTCTCCAACGGCTCGATGCGCCAGGGCGTCGCTGAACTGCATATCGCGAACATGCAAGCGGTGCTGCGGACGCTGCGCTGGCTCGAACAGAACGAGGCGACAGTTCGCGATGCGGTGGCGAAGGCGGGAGAGCCTCGATGACCGGCCGCTGGTACACGCCCGCGCAGATCGTCGCCGCAGCCGGAGGCGATCTGCCTTCCTCGATCGGGAGCCTGAACAAGCTGATCGCCGCGCGCGGCTGGCGCAGCGATGCCGCGCGCACACGTCATGTCGCCAAGCGGGGCGGCGGCTTCGAGTATCACGAAAGCCTCCTGCCGGAGGGGGTCCGAGCACGCCTGGCGCTCGCCGAGACGGCGGACGTCGTCGAGGCGAGCGACGAAAGCTGGATTGCGTTCGAGCGTCTGCCCGCCAAGAAGAAAGAGGAAGCCGAGCGGCGTCTCGCGGCGATCCAGCGCTATGACGTGCTGATCAGAAGCGGGGCGACGGCTTCGACGGCTTCGCTCACCGTATGCCGCGATTACGGCTGCGCGGCCCGCACCCTGACGCGCTGGCGCGAGATGGTCGCCGGCCTTGCCCGCTCGGCGCAGCTCGCCGCGCTTGCCCCCCAGCATACGGGCACGCCGAGCCGGCGCTCGGCCTGTCATCAGAAGGCCTATGAGGCCTTCAAGAGCGACTATCTACGCCCCGAGCAGCCGACCTTTTCCGCCTGCTATCGCCGCATGAAGGCGGTGGCAGGCCGAGAAGGCTGGGCTCCGATCCCAAGCGAGCGCGCCTTGCGCCGCCATCTCGATAATGACGTCTCGCCCGCCGTCCAGACACTGGCGCGGGAGGGACGCGATCAGGCGAAGGCCCTGTTTCCCGCCCAGACCCGCGCCCGGCAGCATTTCCACGCCATGCAGGCCGTCACCATGGACGGCCACCGCTTCGATGTGTTCGTTCGGACGTCGGACGGAACGATCCTGCGCCCGCATCTGATCGCGCTGCAGGATCTCCATTCGGGCAAGCTGATCGCATGGCGGCTCGCGACGTCGGAGAACAAGGATGTCGTGCGCCTCGTCATCGGCGACATGATCACGGTCCACGGCATCCCCGAGATGATCTATCTCGACAACGGCCGGGCCTTCGCCTCGAAGGATATCAGCGGTGGCACGGCGAACCGCTTCCGGTTCACGGCAAAGCCTGACGATCCGGACGGGCTTCTGACCACGCTCGGCGTCACGATCCACTGGACGACGCCGTATTCGGGCCAGTCCAAACCGATCGAGCGCGCCTTCCGTGACCTGACCGACACAATCTCCCGGCATCCGTTCTGCGCGGGTGCCTATACGGGCAACCGGCCGGACGCCAAGCCCGAGAACTATGGCTCGAAGGCGATCGAGATCGAGGCGTTCCGCTCGCATGTCGCAAGCCAGATCGCCGAGCATAACGGCCGGGCAGGGCGCAAGGCCGTCGCCTGCCGGGGGCGCAGCTTCGACGAGACGTTCCGGGACTCGCTGGCAAAGCCCGACACGATCGTGCGGTGGGCGAGCGAAAGCCAGCGCTCGCTCTGGCTGATGGCGGCGACGCGCATCAAGGCGCGCTCGGGCAATGGCGAGATCCATTTCATGGGCAACCGCTACTGGCACCCGGCGCTGACCGGCCATGCCGGCAAGAGGGTGACCGTCCGCTACGACCCGGACGATCTGAAGGCCGGCGTGAAGGTCTACGACCAGGCGAACCGTCTCATCGCGGATGCCGAGTGCATCCTCGCCACCGGTTTCGACGACACCGACGCGGCCCGCAAGCACAACCGGAACCGTGCCGGATACCTCAAGGCGCTGAAGACCCAGAAGCTGATGCACACGGTCATGACGGCCGACGAGCTGGCCGCTCTCTACGAGGACAGGACCGTGCGCGCGGCGGAAGAGGACGAAACACTGAGGCTGCCGTCCATCCCTCGCATCGTGCCGCGCGGCGGAGCTGCGGCCCTGAGGCTCGAAGAGATCGAAGACACGCCCGAAACGGGCTGGGACGACGAGGCGGAAACCGCCTTCTCCCGTGGATTGCGACTGGTGACCGGTGGCCGCCAGCCGTGACGGTACCGCCCGAACGGCGGACCCAAAACGAAAAAGGCCGGGACGAACCCGGCCAATAATCGAATAATCACAGGAGAGAATATATGAGCGAGATACTCGCCACAAGCCGGAACGGGACGGGAACATCGCCCGGAATGCCGGCTCCCGGGTCCTGGACCCAGCCCGATTTTTCGATCCAGCCCGAGGAAGGGGCAGGGCGCTCGGCCGAGGATTACGCCGACTGGCGCGAACTCGGCCCGAGGGTGATCGAGGTCGCCGAGGCACAAGGGTGGACGAAGGCCGAGACCGCCCGCCGGATCGGCATGCCGGAGGGCACCTTCCATCAGTGGCTCTTTGGCCGCTATGCAGGCCGCTATGACGGCATGAACACGAAGGTGCGGACCTTCCTGTCCTCGATCGAGGAGATGGAGGAGCTGACGGCCTCGATCCCGTCCTCTCCGCCCTTCGTCAAGCTGCGCATCTCGATGGAGATCATGGATCTTCTCGCCGCCGCGCAGGCCATGAAGACCCTTGTCCTCGTCTCAGCCGAGGCCGGCATGGGCAAGACGGTGGCCTCGAAGCAGTACGCGGCCGTCCGTTCGAACGTGTTCATCGCGACGATGAGCGAGGACACGCGGACCGCCCCGGCGATGCTGTCTGAAATCGCCGAGACGCTGGACGTCCACCAGCCGAACATGCGGCAGATCGTGCGCTCGATCGGCAAGAAGCTCGCGCGGACCGAGAACACGCTTCTCGTCATCGACGAGGCGCAGAACCTCGGCGATTCCGCGATCAACCAGCTGCGCCATTTCGTCGACGTCTACGGCGTCGGCGTCGCGATCATGGCGAACTCGGAGGTCTATGACCGGTTCGGCAAGAACTGGATGAACAACCGGCATATGGGCCAGCTGTCCAGCCGGATCTTCAAGCGCATGCGCAAGACGACGCCGACCATCCCCGACATCGAGGCGTTCCTCGGCGCCTGGAAGATCACCGAGAAGGACCAGGTGCGGTTCCTGACCGGGGTCGGCAAGAAGCCCGGCGCACTCCGCCAGATCGACATGACCATTCGCCTCGCGAAGATGATGGCGCTCGGATCCGGCCGCGAGATCACTCTCGCCGACCTGAAGGCGGCGTGGACGAACCGCGACGTGGAGGGTGCCTGACATGGGAGAGACACTCACCATCGACCGGGCAGAGGCCGAGGCGGCTGCGGACGCGGCTGCGGCCGACCTCATCCACATCGCGGACGACATCGACGCACGCTGCAGACAGATCGAGCAGATGCCGCCTTCTTGCCCCGACCCCGAAGAGCCGGGATCGGCCGACATGCTCCGCAAATATCGGGAGCTTGTGGTGATCTCCCTGCGCCTCGATGCCCTCGGATTGCGCCGGCTTGCCGATGCCATTCCCGAGCCGGAGTACCTGCGCCGGCATGAGGAACTCGGGGCCATGGCCGGCAAGATCGGCGCGACATTGGGGGGGCAGCTCCAATGAGCGCGGTTCTCGATACAGAAGTCGACCTCGATCCGGTGCGGATCATCGCAGGGGAGGTCGCGCGGCTGCGCGGCGTCTCCCTCGCCGAAATGCTCTCGCGGTCGCAGTCCAGGACTGTCTGGCAGCCGCGCCGGGAGGCCATGCACCTCGCCAAGACGATCACCGGCTATTCGTTCCGCCGCATCGGCGGGACGTTCAGCCGAGACCACGCAACCGTGCTGGTCGCGATCGACAAGGTGGAAGCCGATATCGAGGCAGACGCACGGTATGGCCGCGAGCTGAACGAGATGGCTGCGCAGATCGCGGCGCTCTTGCCGGCCACCTATGGCCAGACGCCGGCTGCTCGGTCACGCCTGACGCAGGCGATCACCGACGCGGCCGCGACGCTGACCACAAGCATCGAGGTGGCCGACCAGGCGCACCGTGCTGCGGTCTCCGCTGCTCATGACGAGTTCGCAAAGCGCATGGCCCGCCTGGGCCAACGCATCGACGAGCAGAGCCGCCAGACGGCCGCTCTGACCCAACGCCTCGACCAATCCCACGCCTCCAGCTCATCGAAGGATTCGAGCCATGACTAAGCCCATCCAGAAATCCGACCGCCCGAACCGCCTAATGCAGCCGCTGTCCGAGCTGATGCGCCTCACGCGTCAGGAGATCGACGGCGTTGCGTCCGGCGCATGCACGATGGACGGCCAGCGCGTCGAACAGCTCGCCAAGCGTATGCGGACCATGGAGGAGATGGTTACCGAACAGGATCGGCAGGCCGCACCACAGCTGACGGCGATCGACTGGCTCGGCCGCGCCGAACTGCAGGTGCAGGACTTGCGTCGGCGGATCGCCAAGGGGGATCTCAGTGGCGATGCAGTGCATGCTCTCCTCGAGGCGACGATCGGCATGCTCGTCGCAGCCCGCGCGGCGGTCGGCTCGGATGTCGATCCGCGAGGGCGCCGGCAGTGAACGCGATCCAGACGATCACGGCCGAGATCGCGGCCATTCGCGGGGTCTCGGTCGAGGACATCGTGTCCAACCGCCGGCCTCGGCGGGTCATCCGTCCCCGCCAGGAAGCGATGTATTTCGCGCAGAAGCTCACTCCTGCGTCGCTGCCGGCGATCGGTCGGCATCTCGGAGGGCGTGATCATTCGACGGTGATGCACGGGATCCGCAGGATCGAACAGCAGTGCGCGTCCGTCACTGGATATGCCGGTGAACTGGAAACGATCGAGCAGCGCTTGAAGCTGGCTCTTCCGGGCGGTGGTGCCGCCCGGATGCTTCCCGCCGAGGATCTCGACATCGCCGAACTCGCTCGGCGGATCGATGCGGCGGTCAGAGCCGGAGAGACGGTGCGGCTTTACATCGACGAGGTGGCCGCGATGGCCGCCCGGATCGTCGACCTCGAGTCCCGGATCGGGGCCATTCGCGCTGCGATCTCGGGGCTCGAGCCGATCCAGATCAACATCGTGGAGACGCCTGATCTGCCCCAGACGCCAGTGCCGGTCATCGTGGAAACCGTCGCTCCGCTTCGCGCGGCGGCCGAGGCCGCGGTGAAGTCCTGGGGCGATCTCCAGTCACGCCGCTTCTCGCGGCTGGAACGGGCCGCCCAACAGGCCTTCGACCGTGATTTCGCGGTCCTCAAAACCCTCATCGAAAGGAGCTGATCATGGCGAAGAAGACGCGTGCGAAATCGAAGGCGATCGCTCGGGTGCCGCAGTCGCGGCAAGAGGCGGTCGACATGATCGGCCGTGTGGGCGAGCTGCGCCGCGCGATCGAGGCCGGCAAGGCAGCTGGCGACGAAAGCCTGAAGTCGATCGCGGCCGAGACGGAGGAGCGGCTGGAGCCGCTGCGCGCCGAACTGGCCGAGCTGGAGCAGGGCGTCCAGACCTGGTCGGAAGCGAACCGGGCGAGCCTCACGAACAACGGCCGGGTGAAGTCAGCAGATCTCGGAACCGGCAAGATCCTGTGGCGGCTGCGCCCGCGCAAGGTGACCGTGCGCGGCGTCGAGACCGTCCTCGAGAGCATCAAAGCGCTCGGCCTGGCGCGCTTCGTGCGCACCAAGGAGGAGATCAACAAGGACGCCATGCTCGCGGACCCGGTCGCGGCCTCTGCGATCCAGGGCGTCTCGATCTCGTCGGAGGGTGAGGATTTCGCGATCGAACCGGCTGAGCTTGCCGTCGCCGACAGGCAAGTGGCTTAAGCGGGGCGGATGTCATGACCGCGCTCGCAGCCATCCATGTAGGCCGTCGCCAGCTCGGTCTCGATGACGACACGTATCGCGATCTGCTTGAGCGCGAGACAGGACAGCGATCAGCCAAAGGGCTGACCGCCGCACAGACCGATCGCGTTCTCGAGGCGATGCGCAGGGCAGGTTTTACGCTTGCTAACAATAAGGCTTCGAAGCGCGATCAAAAGCGCCTCGAAGGGCCGTATGCCTCCAAGCTGCAGGCGCTCTGGATCGCGCTCTACAATCTTGGCGCGATCGACGATCGACAGGATTCGGCGCTACTGGCCTTCGCTCGGCGCCAGTGCGGCATCGAGCGGACCGAATGGATCCGCGATCCCGACGACGCGAAGGCGGTGATTGAGGCGCTCAAGGCGATGGCCGAGCGCGAGGGCGTCGTCTGGACGGTTTCCCGTCGAACGCCACAAGTCGCCCGCGCCCACGGCTACCAGATCGCCCAGGCGCAGTGGTCCAGGCTGACCGGGACGATGATCACCCCCGCGTTCTGGGCGTCCGTCTGCGAGATCCTCCGCAGGACCGTATCGCCGGAAACCCCGCCTTCGAACGGCGAGTGGCAGCGGGTCATGAACGATTTCGGTCAGCGCATTCGAACGCGGAAGGCGGTGGCGTGATGGCGCGGCGTCGTAAACTCCGAATCATCGATCTGCCAGCGGATAAAGCCACGCCGATCGCTGCGGCGCAGAAGCTTCACCGTCTTTGCGAAGGGTATGAGCTCTCCAGCCCCTGCCGTTTCTGGGAGCGAAAGGATGGCAGTTGGACGGGAAGGTTCGTCTATCGCAATCCGCGTGACGCGGAAGACCGAATCGTGCTCACGGCGCGAGGGCTGCGGTTCGAATGAGGTGGACGAACTTACTTCGGCGGCACTCGGACGAACCGCATTGTCGGAGTATTGCCGATGCGCGCCGATATTTCGTTCGACTCATTGCCGCCGTAAAGGAGGATGTCGCCGTCGGGCGTCGAGATGACGAGACTGCCTCCTACTACCTCGGCCTCATCCAGATCGCCACGAAGAACGGAGTTGAAGGCGGCTGCTACGATCCTTTTGTTCTCGCTGTCGATCTCGATCGCGCCCTTGTTTCCGTAGATTTGGTCCTCAGCCTGCCATCCGCCTTCGAAACGCTGAATTGCCTCTTCGAGTGTGAAACCGGACAGGGTCAGGATCGCAAACGAAAGGATGGCAAGTTTCTTCATCATGACGGGTTCTCCGGTGCGGATCTGCGCGACCTTAACGAGCGAACAGGGTGCCAGCAATGAGCGCCGTCGTCCCGTCCAATCGTGCGATCGTTCATCGCCGCGTCGAGGCGGTGGACTCGCTCGACTATTTCCCGACGCCCCCCTGGGCGACGCGGGCGCTGTTCCACCATGTCCTTGGGCAGAAGCGGTTCCTCGGCATGACAGTCGAAGAGCCGGCCTGCGGCGAGGGCCACATGGCTTATGCGCTGGAGGAGTTTTTCGGATCGGTCAGATCGAGCGATATCCATACGCATGGCTATGGCGAGGTCCGGGACTTTCTGAACACCAGTGCCTGGGACGGCATTGAGCGACCGGACTGGATCGTCACGAACCCACCCTTCGGCCGTCAGACGCTGCCCTTCATGCAGATGGCGATCGCGCGCGCCCGGCGCGGCGTCGCGATGTTCGTCCGGACGACGCAGATCGAAGGACGTGGCCGCTGGCGAGACGTCTTCCGGCCGCACCCTCCGGCGCTTCTCGCTCAATTCGTCGAGCGGGTCCCCCTCCATAGCGGCCGCTGGGAGCCGGAGGGCGGGACGCTGACCGCCTATTGCTGGATCGTCTGGCGCATCCGGGCGCGGGCGCCCGAGACGCGCCTCGTCTGGATCCCGCCCTGCCGGGACGAACTGACGTTCCAAAGGGACATCGAACGGTTCGGTAAAGGTCCGGAGGCTTTCCGATGACCGAACGGCTTTCCGAGGATCTGCGCGAACTCCTGGGCGACGAAGACTTCCTCAAACTCGTCGAAAACTTCGGCGGTGATCGTCTGTATGTTCCTCAGTCGGTGACCGAGACGAAGGTGTCGAACGCTCTCGGCGAAGAGGCCGCAGCCAAACTCGCGAAGCGTTACGGCGGCGACTATCCCCGCATCCCCCTTGCCCGAGCCTTCCGAGCGCGCCACTATCGCAGCGCTCTTGGTCTTACGAATCCTGAGGTCGCGGATCGATTGGGTATGACCGTGTCCGGTGTCGAGAAACTCTTCTCGAGGCATCCGGCGAAGCGGGCTCCGAGACCGCGAGCGGTGGATGCGCGGCAGGCTGATCTCTTCGACTGATCTGGCCCGCCTTGTCGGGGCTCATTAACCGGCCGGCAAAGCCGCATGGTCGACCTGATATTCTCTATCTCAGGTCTCTCCGGATGCGACTCACCTTCGACCATCTCGCGGCGATCGCCGGCGGCACGATCGATGCCGGCGAACGCGCCAACATGATGTCGATCCTCGCCGGGCTCGACACCTATGGTGCGCAAGCCGGTCTCGATCGCGCCCATCGCCTCGCCCAGTATATCGCGCAGATCGCGCACGAATCCGGACGTTTCAGATTCGATCGTGAAGTGTGGGGGCCGACCGCGACCCAGAAGCGCTACGAGGGTCGGGCGGATCTCGGCAATATCCGGCCGGGCGACGGCTCGAAGTATCGCGGCTATACGCCCGGGCAGATCACGGGCCGGCACAACACGACGGCCTATCGGGACTGGTGCGGGGAGAGCGGGCTCAATCCGCCGGACTTCGTGGAGCAACCCGCGCTCATGAACACCGATCCCTGGGAAGGGCTCGGGCCTATCTGGTACTGGGACGTGGGCAATCCGGAAGGCCGCTCCCTCAACCGCTATGCCGACACCGGCAATATCGACATGATCACCCTGCGGATCAACGGCGGCACCAATGGCCTGGCCGACCGCCTCGATCTCTACATCCGCTCGGCGCTCGTCCTCCTCGGATACGATCTTCGCCCCCGCGTCGTCGCTCAGTTCCAGCAGGCTCACGGGCTGACCGCAGACGACATCGCGGGGCCCGTGACGCGCATGGCACTTCACAGAGCTCTCGTGGCGCTCGCCGATGAGGTCACGGAAGTGCCCCCGGTCTCCGTTCCAGCGCCGGCGCCAGCGCAGTCCGCCGGCGGCCCGGACGTTCGCGCCGCGATCGCCAAGATGCGTGCGGCGATCGCCGACCTGGAGCGCAGCCAGACCGCTGCGTGAGCCCCGAACCTTCTCAGGAGATCTGCATGCTCGCCTCCCTCTTGTTCATCGTGTTTGCTTTCGGCTCGCTGGCCCTTGCCTGCGCGCCCGAGTTGACCGCTCGTCTGATCGGTGCAGACTTCGACCCGCTTGCGCCGCCCACCGGGCTGATGCGGTTCGCGCTCGACTGGCTCGGCCGCGCCGTTCTCGCGTTCCTGGCGGTCGCCTGCCTGTTACTGGTCTGCCTCGGGACGGCCTCCGCCCAGGATCTCGCCGGCGCCGCTGTCGACGTCGGTCCCCTTGCGCATCTTGCGATCGAGATCGTCGCACCGATCGCGCTGACGGTGCTCTCGACGCTCGCGGCCTGGGTGATGCTGCAGATCCGCAAGCGGTATGGGCTCGATATCGACGCCCGTCATCGCGATGCCGTCGAGCAGGGGCTTGCACGGGCGGTGGACTATGCAGTCGGCAGGCTCGAGGACCGGATCGCCGGTGGCATCCCGCTCACATCGGAATCGCGCGCGGTCGCCATCGCAGCTACCTATGCCGAAAGGGCGATCCCCGATGCGATCAAGCATTTCAAGATCGACGGCGAGCAGCTCGCCCAGATGGTCGAGGCACGCCTTCAGGCGGTCCTCATCGATCCCGAGCACGAGCGGGCCGGGACGATCAGTTCCCCGCGCGTCTCCGCCTGATCGAGAAAGGTTGGGTCTGATCGATGCCGTTCGAGGGTTTCCTGACGAAAGCGATGGAAGAGTTCGGGACCTTCGGGCTGATCTCGACCGCGCTTGTTCTCGTCCTTCTCCTGATGACCGTTGGCATCATGCGGTTCTTCAATCTGTCGCTGATCGGAGACCGCGCGAAGGTCGTCGATCCGGACCGCCTGGATAAGGTGTTCGGCTCGATTGAAACGATGAGCGAGAAGCTCGAGGAGCGGTTCAAGAATCTCGAACGGCGTGTTGCGGACGTGGAGAGCGGGCTGAGCGACAGGCCGAGCCGTGCCGAAATGCATAAGATCCAGCTGGATTTCTCGGACCTCAAGGGGCGGCTCGGGGTGATGGAGAGCGTGGGCCAGCAGACCAACGCCGCCGTCCAGCGGATCGAGGGATACATGTTTGAATATGGCGTGAACGCAGGGCGCCACGCCGGACGGAAGGGGGACTGATGTTCGAAGGATATCCGGAATATCAGCGCAAGGATGCGCGGCTCGTGATGCTCAGGGCGTTGAACGAGCAGGACGATGACCGGCTCAATGAGACGATGCTCCTGAAATACCTGGAGAACTTCGGCTATCGCAAGACCCGGGACTTCGTGCGCACCGAGCTCGAAGCCATGAAGGAACTCGGCGCCGTTATCCTTCATACTGCGCCAGGCGCAGACTTCGTGACGGCCGAGATCACAGAACGGGGGACCCGTCACTGCGAGCGTCTCGTCACGATCGCCGGCATCGCACGGCCATCGCGCCGAGAGGGATGACGGTATGACGTCGGTATCCGGTAGCCGTCTGTCGTCGATCGATCGCCTCCCCGCCGAAGCGGATGACGATATCGTCTGGGCTCACGGAGAGCTGAAGGCAGGCAAGCGGCACAAGTACGAGATCCTCGACGAGTTCAACGGCCGTCTCGCGGACAAGGGGATCGGCTCGATCTCGAGGTCCGCCTGGTACCGTCACACCGTGGCAGTTGCCGAGGCGACCCGGCGCATCGAGCAGACGCGCGAGATCGCCGCGGCGATTACCGAGCGGCTGGGGCCCGGACAGACCGACGATCTGACGATCGCCGTCTCGGAAACCATCAAGACCCTCGTCTTCGAAATGCTGCAGGACGGCGGCCGTGAGGGCTTCACGCCGAAACAGGCGAAGGAGATGGCGGAGGCTATTCGTGCGGCCGTCGCGGCGCAGACCGTATCCTCCGATCGTCGGCGCAGGATCGAGGCGGAACTCGACGCGAAGGTCGAGGAGACGCTCGACAAGGTTGGAACCGTTGCCGGGCTCTCTGCCGACCGGGTCGCCCAGATGCGGCGCGATCTTCTCGGTGTCCGCTCGTGACCGAAGCTCAGCCGGTCCTTTCACGCGATCCGAACGCGCTTCCGGGGGCGTTGCCGATCGGCGCAGAGATTCCAGAGGACCAGGACCCATTCGCGGATGGTATCCTGATGAAGCATCAGTCGGATTGGCTGGCCGATCAGTCCCCTCTCAAGATCGCTTCCAAGGGACGACGGACCGGCATCACCTATGCCGAGATGCTGGACGCCACCCTGATAGCCGCCGCGTCTCGGCAAGCTGGCGGCGACAACGTCTTCTACATCGGCGACACGAAGGACAAAGGCCGCGAAGCCATCGGCTATGTCGCGCACTTCGCAAAAGTCGTCGCAGGGGAGCTGTCGGCAATCGAGGAGTTCCTTTTCGAAGACGAGCAGACGGACGGTTCGACGAAGTACATCTCGGCCTACCGCGTGCGGTTCGCTTCCGGTTTCCGGGTCGAGGCATTGTCCTCGAACCCCGCGAACATTCGCGGCCTGCAGGGCATTGTCGTGATCGACGAGGCGGCGTTCCACCGGGACGTGCGCGAGGTCATCGATGCCGTGAACGCTCTCCTGATTTGGGGCGGCAAGGTCCGCGTGATCTCGACCCATAACGGCATTCTCAATCCGTTCAACGAGCTGATCACCGAAGCGCTCGCCGGCAAGAACAAGTTCAAGGTTCATCAGATTCCGTTCCAGGCAGCGGTCGACAACGGGCTCTATGAGCGGGTCTGCCTCGTTCGGGGGAGAACCCCTACGCCGGAAGGGAAGATCGCTTGGGAAGGCGATATTCGCGGTGCCTACGGCACGCGCACCGCGAAGATGCGCCAGGAGCTCGACGCGATCCCGACAGACGCGGAAGGCGCGGCGCTAACCCGTGTGATGATCGAGCGGGTTGTCGACCGCAGCGTGAAGCCCGTCCGCTGGCAGCTCGGCGATGACTTCAAGTCACTCTCGAAGGATGCTCGAGCACGGGTCCAGCTCGACTTCTGCGAGCGTGAACTGAAGCCGCTGCTCGACAAGCTCGATCCGGACCGCTCGCATATCCTCGGGCAGGACTTCGCGCGGACGGGGGACGTGTCCTCGCTCCGGATCTACGAACTCGGTTCAGATCTGGTCCGCCGGATCAAGATACCGCTCGAGATGCGCAACATCACCTTCGATGCCCAGCGCGATACCCTCTTCTACATTTGCGACCGGCTGCCCCGCTTCCTTGGCGGCGCGATCGACGCGACGGGTAACGGAGCAGCGCAGGCGGAAGCGGCCGCTCTCAAATACGGGGAGCGCGTCCAGGAGGTGAAGCTCACGGTCGGTTGGTACCAGGAGAACGCCGGTGCCTATGTGGAGGCGTTCGGCGACCAGACGGTGACCGTCGCCGCAGATGAGGACGAGGTCCGCGACCACCAGGCGCTTCAGTATGTGGGCGGCATCATCAAGGTGCCGGACGATCATCGAAACAAGGGCCAAGACGGTCTGGATCGACATGGCGACACGGCGATCGCCGGCATGCTCGCCTGGTATGCCTCGCGGCAAAGCAATTTCACTTACGGATACGAGCCGGCGCGTGGCTCCGATCGTCACGATCATGGGGAGCGTCGATCGCGCTCGACGATGTATCCAGATCTGCGCGGAGGGCTCTGATGGCGATCCTCGACCAATACGGCAAGCCGATCAAATCGGCCGAGCTGAAGAAGCCGGCGGCGGGCCCGACCCTTGGCGGCGTGCGCCAGGTCATCACCGGACATCCGGCCGATGGCCTGACGCCCCGGCGTCTGGCCGCGATCCACCAAGCGGCGGCGGACGGCGATCCGTTGCGCTATTTGGAGCTCGCCGAGGACATCGAGGAGCGCGATCTCCACTATCTCGGTGTCATGGCGACGCGGAAGCGGGCAGTGGCGCAGCTGCCGATCACCGTGAAGGCGGCCTCGGATTCGGCCGAGCACAAGAAGCATGCCGCGCATGTCCAGTCGTGGATCGACGACGAGGTGCTGCAGGATTCCCTGTTCGACATGCTCGATGCGATCGGCAAGGGCTTTTCTGTCCTCGAGGTCGAATGGCGTTATCACCGGGGGCACCTGTGCCCGCGCGATTTCACATGGCGGCCGCAGAGCTGGTTCGAGTTCGATCGTCTCGACGGGGAGACGGTCCTCCTTCGCGACGGCACCGGCGGCGAGATCCTCGAACCCCATCGGTTCCTGATCCACCGGCACAAGTCGAAGTCCGGCCTGACGATCCGGTCCGGGCTTGCTCGCGTCGCGAGCTGGGCATGGATGTACAAGGCCTTCACCCTGCGCGACTGGGCGATCTTCACCCAGAATTTCGGGATGCCGATCCGGGTCGGCAAATACGGGCCGAACGCAAGCGAGGAGGAGAAGGATGTCCTCTGGCGTGCGGTCAGCCAGATCGCAGGAGACTGCGCCGCGATCATTCCGGACGGAATGGTCATCGAGTTCACGGAGGTCGGCGCCAAGACGAGCTCGTCGAAGCTGTATGAGGATCGTGTCGACTGGTTCGATCGGCAGATCTCGAAGGCTGTCCTCGGGCAGACGACGACGACGGATGCCGTCTCGGGCGGACACGCCGTCGCGAAGGAGCACAGGCTCGTCCAAGAGGACATCGAGCGTGCCGACGCGAAGATGGTATCGGGCACTATCAACACGCAATTGGTCCCGAACATCGTCGCGTTCGAGTTCGGTCCCCAGGACGTCTATCCGAAGGTCTCGATCGGCAGGCCGGACGAGGTCGAACTCGGGGAGTTCGCCGAGGCATTCGCCAAGCTCGCGCCGCTCGGCCTGACGGCGCCGGCTTCCTATCTGCGCTCCCGCATGCAGATCCCGGAGGCGAAGGGCGACGAAGAAATGGTTGGAGGTCGAGCTCCTGCACCTTCGCCAATGGCCGGATTGGACTTCCAGGAGCCGGGCAGTGCCGGCGGGACCACCCGGCCGAGCCTCCCTGCACGACCGAGCGGGATCGAGCGCATGCTTGCCTCGCGCCAGTCACGCCAGGATGGCGAACAGCTGATCGACCGCATGACGAGGCGGATCGAAGACGAGGCGGCGGGCGCGATCGCCGGCCTCGCCGGCGAGATCCGAAGCGTGCTCGAGCAGAGCGGAGATCTGCGCGAGGCGGTCGACAAACTGAGCCGCATGAACCTCGACCCGGCCGCACTGTCCGAAGCGATGGGACGGGCGCTCGCGCTTTCTCACCTTTGCGGCCAGGCGGCGCTGATGGATGAACTCGACGGACGTTGAATTTAAACGGCCATGGAGAGGCAAGACGGCTTCGTGCCGGACGCCGACACCACGGCGGGGCGATTCTCGCTCACACGGCCTTTGAAAGCCCTTTAATTTTGATCCTGCCCGCTGGGGGTCGGGTGAAAACGCGGCTGGTGACGGAGATTTGCCCATGCCGGCGACGATCGACGCGCTCGATCTGCCTTTCGAGGAAGCGATCTCGTTCTTCCGAGACAAGACGAACACGCCGACAAAGACATGGACGGATGTCTACGCGGCCGCGCACTCGCATTCCTTCATGGTCGCCGGCGCGGCTTCGAACGCGCTGCTCGACGATTTTCGATCGGAGATCCTGAAGGCGCTCGAAAAGGGCACGACGCTCGCCGATTTCCGCGAGGGCTTCGACGGCATCGTTCAGAAGCACGGCTGGGAATACAAGGGCAAGCGCGGCTGGCGATCGCGGATCATCTTCGAGACAAATCTGAGGACCGCCTATTCGGCCGGACGCTTCGCCCAGCAGACGAAGCCGGAAACGCTCGAAGCCTTTCCGTACTGGCAGTACCATCATTCGGGCGCGATCCATCCAAGACGCGAGCATCTTGCCTGGGACGGCCTCGTTATGAGGGCCGACAATCCGTTCTGGCTCTCGAACTACCCGCCGAACGGCTGGCATTGCGGTTGCTTCTGCTCGGCCGTCAGTCGCGACGGTCTGAAGCGCATGGGCAAGTCGTCACCCGACGAGGGCCCGGAGCTCCTCTTCCGGGCCGAGGAGGTCGGCGGCAAGCGACGGGAGGTTCCCTTCGGGGTTGACCCCGGATTCGAATACAATCCCGGACGTTCCTGGCTCACCGGTGGCCGCCCCCATGAGCCGATAGCAACGCCCCATCTCGTTCAAGCCTTCGGCCGGGATGCCCTCTTGGGCAATCTGCCGATCGGCGCGACGGTACCGGTCGCCGAAGTGCCGGCTGCAACGCTCACCCAGTTCGGTCTCGAGGAAGGCATACGCGCTCGGATGTCTGCGGAGACCCTGCTCGGACATGCCGATCGGCCCGAGATCGGCGCCGAGGTCTATGCAGCCGCCGCGAAGGACGCACTCGCCGCCGGGCTTTTCGAAGGTGAACGCGGCCGGGTTTCCGGCATCGTGACGATCGACGGGAAACCGCATGTCGTCGGCTTCAAGGTCACGCGGAACGGCGAGTTCCTCGTGACAACCGTCCATCGTTCGCGTGCCGCGCGGATCGAGCGGATCTTAAAGACCTGGAAGAGGGTGGCGAAATGAGCGCCGCGGGGCCGGAAGGCAACCCCGACGAGTGGCGATCCGAATATGGCTCGGCGCTCGCCGCAAACTTAGGCATGTCGAGGATCTGACGCAATATGGCCGCTTCCATCTCGATCACTGCGCAAGTCCTGTCCGCCGATGTGGAGCGCGCCTTCGCCCGCCTGATCTCGGTCATGGACGACACTACGCCGGTGATGGCGGCGATCGGCACGCAGCTCGTCTCCTCGACGCACCGGCGCTTCGTGTCCCAGCACTCCCCGGATGGAACGCCGTGGAAGAAGCTCAATCCGGACTACGCCCGGACGAAGCGCAACCGCCGGATACTCACTGAGAGTGGCCGATTGCGTGACTCGATCAACTCCAAGCCCGGTAGGGACAGCGTCCGCGTCGGTACGAACACCGTCTACGCAGCGGCTCATCAGTTCGGCGTGACGATCAAGCCGAAGACGAAATCCCATCTCGTCTTCCGGCTTGCCTCTGGCGTGGTCCTCGCCAAGTCGGTTACGCTGCCGGCGCGGCCCTTCCTCGGAATCAGTTCTCAGGACGAGGACGAGATCGCGGAGGTCGTGTTCGGCTTCCTCGTCAGGCGCGCTGGCCTCCGCTGAAGCCCTCCCGCCCTGGCGGGCCTGAACCTTCGATCCGAAGGGCCGCATTGTCGGCTCCATGATTCGGACCCATTCACCCCACGACCAAGAGACCATCTCGCTCCATAGCCGCGCCGCAAGCGCCGGCGGTGAGCACCTCGTCTCGTCGGCTCATGCGATCGTCGCGCCCTCCGAGGCCGGCAGCGCGCCGGAATGGCTGCACCTAACGCCCGCCGGCACGTTCTCGGGCGCGGATGGGCGCGGCCCCTACGTCGTGGACCATGCCGATCAGGTCGTCGCGGCCATGAATGGGCGCAAGATCCCGATCGACGAGAACCATTCCATCGACATCGTCGGCGCCAAGGGCGGCTCGACACCGGCCCGTGGCTGGATCGTGTCGCTCGAAGCCCGGGCAGACGGGATCTGGGGCAGGGTCGAATGGACCGCCGAAGGGCGCCGCCTGGTCGAGAGCCGGGAATACGGCTTTTTGTCCCCGGTCCTCATGCACACACGGACGAAACCCTACCGTGTCGGTGCGATCGCCCGCGTCTCTCTGACGAACGATCCCAACCTCACCTCACTCACTTCCCTGCACACGAAAGAGGACATCATGGACGAGGAGCTGATCGCCGCTCTCGGTTTGCAGGAGGGCGCCGATCGGGCCGCCGTCCTTCAGGCCGCGCAGTCGGCACATTCCGCCCAGACGGCGCACATTGCGCTCATGGCGAAGCTCGGCGAGATCGCCGGCGCCGCGAAGGATACCAAGCCGGACGCGCTGATCACGGCGCTCCAGGCGAAGATGACGGCCCCGGCCGTCGAGGACGGCAAGGAGCCGGGCGAGAAGGACAAGACGATCGCGGATCTGACCGAGACCGTCACCTCGCTTCAGTCGCGGATCACCCAGCTCGCGACCAATGGCGCAAAGAAGGACGCCGAGGCCTTCGTCGACGCCAACAAGGCGAAGATCGTGCCCGCGCTGCGCGATCACATGATCTCGCGGCACATGAAGAACCCGAAGGAGGTCGAGGACGAAGTGGCCTTGATGCCGTCGCTCTTCGGCAAGTCCCTTCACGGGCATCGCCCGCCCGAGAAGGAAGGCGCGCTCTCCGGTGAGGAGGCCATGGTCTGCTCCATGATGGGGCTCGATCCGAAGGCTTATGCCGAGACGGCGAAGTCTGAGCGGGGTGCCGTCTGATGGTGGCCGCGACGAAGGATCTCCGCCGCACCGCCCGTACGGGCGATGGCTACGGCTACCAGGTGCCGGAAGGCACTCTCATCTACGGCGGCACCATCGTCGCCGTGACGGCTGCTCTGGCGGCCTTGCCTGCCGGATCGGCGGGCACCGTCGCAGTCGCCGGCGTCGCCGAGCAGCGGATCGACACCCGCCAGGGCGCGGCGGTCGAGGAGGACGGTCAAACCGTTCGCGCAATGCGGGGCGTCTTTCTCTTTCCCGTTACCGGCGCAACGCCCGCCAATATCGGCGACCCGGTCTACGCGGTCGACGATGCGACGCTCTCGCTCGACGACAGTGCAGGCACCCGCCTCAAGGCGGGCGTCATCGACGGCATCGACGCCACCGGCGTCTGGGTCCGCTTCTAGGAGACGATCATGGATATCAATGCCGCAAACCTGCGGGCGATCCACACCGGGCTGTCGACGGCGTTCAACACCCGGCTGAACAACACGACGACCTTCTACGGCCAGCTCGCCATGACGGCGAACTCCGTCACGGCGATGAACGAATATCCGCGCCTCGACGATCTGCCCGGGATGCGCGAATGGATCGGGGACCGTGTCGTCCACGACCTTTCGGCCCAGAGCTACATCATCCGGAACCGCAAGTTCGAGATGACGCTCGGCATCCTGCGCGATCAGATCGAGGACGATCAGATCGGCATGTTCACGCCGGTCGCATCCGAAATGGGACTTGCGGCGGCCGAGTTTCCCGATCAGCTGATCTTCCCGCTCTTCAAGGCGGGAGCGACGACGCGCTGTTACGATGGTCAGTATTTCTTCGATACCGATCATCCGGGCTACAGCGAGGGCGGCGGCGAGACGAGCGTCTCGAACTTCCAGGACGGACCCGGTCCCGCCTGGTACCTGATCGACGACAGCCGCGTCATCAAGCCGATGGTCTGGCAGAACCGCCGGGCTTTCCAGCTCGTCGCCAAGAACAGCCTCGACGACGACAACGTCTTCTGGCGTGACCAGTTCGTTTGGGGTGTCGACGGTCGCTGCAATGCCGGCTTCGGCCTCTGGCAGCTCGCCTACATGTCGAAGCAGCCGCTCAATGCCGAGAACTATCAGATCGCCCGCACGCGGATGAGCACGATCCGCAAGCGTTCCGGCCAGATCATCAACATTCTGCCTCGCAAGCTCCTCGTTCCGCCGACGCTCGAGACGGAAGGCCGCAGGCTGCTCGAGGCCGAGATGATCAATGGCGGCGACACCAACATCTGGAAGGGCACCGCCGAGCTCTCGGTCATTCCGCACCTCGGCTGATCACTTCCCTCCCTTCGCCTCCCAAGGCTGCCTGCCGGCGCGAATGCCGGCAGGGCTTGCCCGAACCGCCCAACCGGACGGTTCCGGTAAGTCCTGAAACGCCGAGGAACGCATCATGCAGGATATCCAGATCATCTGCCGGGCGCCTGGAATGCGCCGCTGCGGCATCGCTCACCCGGAGAGCGCGGTCTACCGCGCGGGCCGCTGGAGCGAGACCGAGCTCGAGCGGTTCCGCGCCGATCCGATGTTCGAGGTTCGCGAGGCGTCGCCGCATGGTCTTTCGATGGCCGCTGGCGCGAGCGAGGCCAATGCCGGCCCGCGTCCCGTTCCGCTGGTCGGCATCGATCCCACGGGTGCATCGGTCGGCCGGATCGAGTTCAGCTCCGCGCCGTCCGGGGCCGTGCTGTCCTACGCCGGCGCAGAGCTCTACCGCCGTGGCGGCCCCGACGAGCCGGATTTCATGGAGATCGACGTCACGACACAGATCGACATCGTGATCGTCAAGGCGGACGGAGAGCCCGTCTCGGCCGCGACGCTGGCGACCGTCGATCTCGCTCCCGCAGCTGGAATCGAAGCATCGGTATCCGTCGCGCCGGGCGCGTCCGCGAGCGACGAGGTGCTGCAGAATGGAGCTGGCCCGACCGAGCCGACCCAAGACGCCGTTCCCGCGACCGATGTCGATCGCCCGGCCAAGATCGCCGCAGCGGTCGGCGCACTCTCGGACGACGAGATGACCCAGGCCGGACGCCCGAAGCTCGCCGTGCTCGAGACCAAGCTCGGCTTTCGCCCGAACGCCGATGAGGTCGACGCGGCGCTGAAGACCCTTCGGCGCTGATCCATTGCCGGGCGGAGCAAGGTCCGTCGTCCTGCCCGGCATAAGGACCGGCCGCTCCTCCAGGCGGCCGGTCCCCAGGAATACCAACGGGCCCCGGCGTTCATGCCTTTCGAGAATGATGGCGCTGGCGCAGGCCCCGATGCGGAAGGGAGTGGATTGACCTCCGCAAACCCCATGCGGTCCGGGGCGCATGGGATTTCAGATTAAAGGACAATCGAGACCGTGGCTTACGCAACCGTCCAGGACATGATCGACCGGTTCGGCCAGACGGAGATGATCCGCCTGTCCGAGCCCGAGGATCGCACGGCCGAGGCGGTGAACCCGGCGAAGATCGAGCTGGCGATCGCCGATGCGGCCGCGCTCATCAACGACTATCTGCGCAAGCGCTACCGGGTGCCGCTCGTCGCCGTTCCGCTGAGCGTCACGCGTTCGGCCTGCGTTCTCGCCCGCTACGATCTCGCCCAGGGCGAGCGCACCAACCCGACCGAGGAGATGCGGCTTGCCCGCAAGGAAGTGATCGCCTGGCTCGAAGGGCTTTCCAAAGGCGAGATCGAACTCGACGGCGTGCCTTCAGGTTCGGGGCCGTCGCCGGCGAGTGGCGCGCGGGTGTCCGACCGCAGCCGGCCTTTCGATCATGACCGGATCATGGGGTAGGTTATGGATCTCTCGACCACGCCCATTCGAACGATCGAGCCGCTCCTCATCGAGAGGCTACGCCTCGTCTTCACTAAGCAGAAATTCTCCCTGGATCGCGTGCCGTCCGTCCTGACCATCAAGGAATTCGAGCGGATCGTCCGCCAGACCCCTTTCATCGGGCTCGCCTTCCTCTCCGTCGCGCCGAGCCGCAACTCCGGCCGCCAGATGCAGGCCGTGATGCGCTGGCGCCTCTTCCTCGTCGTGACGGCGACCCGCGATCTGCGGACCCGGTTTTCCGGTGATGCCCAGGATGTCGGTCTCGATCCCATGACGGACGCTGCGGCCGCCGCCCTGCAGGGCTGGTCGATCGACCGGATCGGCGACGTCGCGGTGACCGGCATCGAGGCCGTCTATGCGGACGGCTGGGCGGACGATGCGACCGTCGTCAACCAGGTCGATTTCGAGGTGTCCTATTCGGCCTCGTCCTCGATGCTGCGCCTCGCTGACCCGGGCGACTTCAAACGGCTCGCCGTCAGCTGGCCGACTGCAGGCGCCCCCGACCTCACCCGAAGCGAAATCATCAATGTCGGAGGCGACGATGGCGCAGACGTCTGAACACAAACCCGGGTCGTCAGGCGATCGCCTGTTCGCACCTACGCAGGGGCGGACCGTGCTTCTGCCCGATGGCCGCGACTGGCCGCGCGAGGAGAACGGAGATCCGGCGGCGTATCCGCTCGGGGAGTCCCGTTACCGGCGCCGCAGGCTGCGCGACCGCGATCTCGTCGAGGTCGACGCAAGCGGCAAGCCGATCGCCGACGCGGCTCCCGCCCCGGAGGGCGAGCACCAGGTCGGCGAGACGAAAGAGCCCGGAGCCGGCGCCCCGCCCGCCCGGAAGAGCGAGGCGAAGAAGGACTGATCGATGCTCGATTTTCAGGAAATCCCCTATGACTGGCTGGAGCCCGGCACCTATCTCGAGGTGAAGCCGAACTACAGCGATCTCGGTGTGCTGCCCTATCCCGTCCGCAATCTGATCGCCGCGCAGAAGCTGGCGACCGGAACGCTCGCACCCGGCCAGGTCGTCGAGATCACCCGTCCCGGTCAAGCCGAGGCGCTCTTCGGACGCGGCTCTCTCGGCGCGGAGATGATCGAGGCCTTCAAGGCCGCCAACCGGACGCAGCCCCTCTTCGTCACGGCGCTCGCCGATGCCGCCGGCAGCGTCAAGGCGACCGGAACGCTGACCTTCGCCGGCGCTCTGGCGGCCGCGACCGTCCTGCGCTTCAGGATCGCCGACCGCCCGGTCCGGATTACCGCGACGGCCGCCGACGATACCCTTGCCCTCGCCGTCAAGCTCGCCGCCGCGATCAATGCCGAGACGGATCTGATCGTCACCGCTGCGGCGGCCGCGTCCGTCGTCACGGTCACCAGCCGGCACGGCGGCGAAGTCGGCAACGACATCGACCTGCGCGTCGACGTGGAGGCCCAGCCCGTCCCGGCGGGTCTCTCCATCACGGTCGGCGAGATGGCGGGCGGTGCCGGCAATCCGGACATCACCGACGTTCTCGATCTGGTTGAGAACGACTGGTACACGGCGATCGGTCATCCTTGGTCGGATGCGACGAACATCGCTGCCTTCGAGGAGGATCTTCGCCGCCGCTACGAGGCGATGTCGAAGCTCGATTGTCATGGCTACGTCTTCAAGCGGGGGACCTACGGCCAGCTCTCCGCCTTCGGCGACCTCGCCAACTCGCCCTTCCTCACCTTCGGCGGTCTTTCCCGATCGCCGACGAGCTCGTGGGTCGCGTGCGCGAGCCTGATGGCGATCTGCTCGTTCCATCTCGCCAACGATCCGGCCCGGCAGCTGCGCAGTCTCGTTCTCAAAGGCGTCGGCTCGCCGGCGGGGGTCGACCAGTTCACGGAGACGGAGAACGACCTGCTTCTGCGCAAGGGCATCTCCACCTTCAAGCATCTGCCGGACGGCACCGTGACGATCAGCCGGATCGTCACGACCTACAAGGTGTCGAACCTCGGCGTGCCGGATCGTGCCTGGCTCGACATCATGGTGCCGGCGACGATGAGCCGGATCCGCTACGACTGGGCGGCCTATGTCTCGCTGCAGTATCCGCGCGCCAAGCTGATCGACGACGAGGACTCCGCCGCGTTCGTGGGCCGGGCCGACGAGGACGACGAGATCGGAACGTCCGTGGTCACGCCTCGCCGCATGAAGGGCACCTGGGCGGGCCGCTGCCGGCTCTATGCCGATCGCGTCTGGATCGAGCGCGTCGACGAGACGATCCGCCAGTCCGTCTTCGAGCGCGACGAGGCGGACAAGGATCGCATGAACGCCCGCCAGCCGGTCCAGATCGTCGGCAACCTCATGGTCCTCGCCGGCTCCCTCGAATTCCTCGCCTGATCGATAGCGCGAATCGCGGAGGCGGTTCGCGGCAGGCTCACACTTTAGGAGATAGCCCATGCAGACGCTCGGTCTGATCGACATCATCTGGCGCGGCCGCAACATCCCGATCAAGCGGGGCGGCAAGTTCAAGGTCGGCGGGATCCAGAACCAGGTCGTGACCTATGGCCGGAAGGTCGGCCGGTCCCAGGAGTATGTCGGCTCCGAGGTCACCGCGACCACGAACTTCGAGCGGGGCCAGCGGTTCGGCAACCTGTTCACCGAAGGCGAGGGCGAGCTGCAGGTGATCTGCGACACCGGCCAGACCTTCGTGATGAACGACGCCTTTCTGACCGAACGTCCCGAAATCACCGGCGGCGAGGACGGCCAGTTCGAACTGAAATGGGCGGCGTCGACGCCGGAAGAGATCCTCGCCTGACATTCCGCAACCCGGTTCGACGCCCGTTCGAACCGACTTCGAACCTCTATGAACGGACCCTTGAACCATGATCACCGACACCAGCTCCGCCACTCACGTGCAGATCGACATCGACGAAGACCAGGACGATGTCGTCGCCACCGAAGCCGTGGTCGACGAGGACGGCAAAGCCCCCGTCGTCTCCTCGAGCGAAGATGAAGACGTGATCGACGAGGACGCCGATCTCGATCCGTCCGATCGTCTCCCGAAGCGTGCGGTCCAGAACAGCGACGGGTCCGTGACGCTGCCGCTGCGCTTCCCGCGTACCCTCAAGACGAAGAAGGGCGGCAGGGTGCGTGAGCGTCAGTTCACCGATCTCGTCTTCCACCGGCTCACCGGTGCCGATCAGAGGGCGATCGCCGCAGCCAGCGCCGAGAGCCAGGACGTCACGGCGTTCGCTCGGTCCACGCGGCTCAATCAGGCCGTCATGAACGCCCTCTTCGACAAGATGGACATCGCTGACGTCGCCGATGGCGGGCGGGTCCTCAACAATTTTTTCGCGAGTGGGACGCGGACCCGGACTGGCAAGCCCGGCTCGGCGTAATCGCGGAGGCGAGCGGGTTCGCAGCCCGCGAACTGCTCGCCTTCACGCCCGACGACATCGCCTTCTGGTGGTCGGCCATCATGGGCGGACGGCTTCTGATGAGGGATGTGGAGTGACATGGCGAGATCGATGAACCTCGATGTTCTGGTTCGCCTCCGGGACCGCATGTCCGGTCCCATGCGCCGGCTGCGCAGCAACATTCAGTCCCTGTCGAATGTCGGCCGCCAGATCGGCTTCGTCGGGACTGCGATCGCCGCGATCTCCTTCATCGCTCCGATCCGGGAAGCCGCCGCGTTCGAGCAGCAGCTCCTCGACATCGCTGGCACGGCCGAGCTGACCGGCAAGGCGGCTTTCGACTTCGCGCGGACCGCAGGCCGCCAGTACGAAGATCTCGCTCTCAAGATCGGCCAGACCTCCGACATCATCGCCCAGGGCGCGGGCGGCATGATCGCCGCCGGCGTCGACGAGGGCGTGATCAATCGCAACATCGAGACGATCGGCAAGGCCGCGACGGCCGCCAATGCCGAGATGTCCGACATGACCGCCGTCGCGACGTCCCTCCTGAAGACCCTGAACGTCCCCGAGACCGCGCTCGAAGGCTCGATCGCCTCGCTCGTCGTCGCCGGCAAGGAAGGCGCGTTCGAGCTGAAAGACATGGCACGATACTTCCCGCAGCTGACCAGCCAGATGCGCAAGTTCGGCGTGACCGGCCGGGAGGCCGTCGACTTTCTCGGGCCCGCCCTTCAGATCGCCAAGACGGGCGCGGCCGACCCGTCCGTCGCCGCGAACAATCTCAACAATTTCCTCTCGAAGGCGCTCGCTCCGGTCACCCAGAAGGCGTTCAAGAGCATGGGCGTCGACATCCAGGCCGTGATGCTCGATGCGGCGACGAAGGGCATCAATCCGATCGAGGCGATGATCCAGAAGGTCGGCGTCCTCACCGGCGTATCCGAGAAGACGATCGGCACATATATGCGCCGGGCCGAGGCCCAGGGCATGAAGGGTGCGGATGCGCTCGGCTATGTGCGCGAGCAGCTCGAGGCGATCGGCGCGGCCGGATCGGTCGGCGAGTTGTTCGGCGACCAGCAGGTTCTGGATTTCATCGTGCCGTTCCTGGCCAGCGTCGACGAGTACAAGCGGATCAAGGGGGCGGTCTCCTCGGCTACCGGCGAGGTGATCGACGGCGATTACGAAACGCAGATGGCGGGGCTGAATCGCCAGCTGACGATCTTCGGCGAGATCGGGACGCAGGCGGTCCGCATCGTCGGGTTCGCCTTCGGGACCTGGTTGCCGGGGATCAACCAGCGACTGATGTCGATGCTCGCCTCTATCCGGGCGCTCGACGCATCGACCGGAGGCTGGGTCACCCAGGCGCTCGTCGCCGCCGGCGGAGCCGTGCTCCTGACCGGGGCGATCGGCGCGCTCGGGCTCGCGCTGCCGATCGTCATCGCAGGTCTTTCCGCGCTCGCCTCGCTCGCGGCCGTCGCCATCGGTCCGATCGGTCTCATCATCGGCGCGATCGCGCTCGGCGCGGCGCATGTCGCCCAGCACTGGGACCGCTACGGGCCACGCCTGATGCGCATGTGGGATCGAACCAGGCGCGGGTTCCAGACCTTCTCGCGCACCGTCCTCGACAACGGGCGCTCTCTCATGCGCTCCGGTCGTGAGCTCTACGATCGATATGGACCGGCCGTGCGGGCCGGGATCGGCCGCAGCTGGGAGCTTGCACGGCGGACGGCCGTTGCCGCCTGGTCGGCCATGCCGGACTTCTCCGTCATCACCGCGCGGCTCACCAGCTTCGAGACTATCCGAACGGCCGGTCTCGACGCGCTGTCCGGCGCGCTCGAGCGGTTGCGCGGATCGCGGGATTTCGCGCTGGCGTTCTTCGACGACTTCACCCGTGGCTTCTCCACCAGCTTTGCCGGCATCGACGTCTCCGGCGCCGACCTCGTCTCCGGTGCGCTGCGGCGCATGTCTGCCGTCCTCGAAATGCTACAGGGCGTCGGCCAGGGCGCGGTCGACCGGTTGAGCGTCATGCTCGAGACCGTCAAGCGTTTCTTCGCCGGTTTCGGCGGCGAGGCCGGCGCCATGGGGGAAGGGCTCGGCGAGGCGGTTCGCGACATCACGGCGCTCGCATCGAGCATCGGCGGTCTGATCGACGACATCCTGGCGATCGGCAACCTCGATCTCGGCATTGACTGGAAGGCCCTGTTCGGAGACGCGGCCGAAGGGATCGGCGCCTTCATCGGGCGAGAAATAGCTCAGTTCGGGAAGGACGTCGCCTCCGCAGCGCGCGAGCTGACGGCTCTGGTAGAAGCGGCCCGTTCGGCCGTTGCGCAGATCGTCGCGTTCTTCGCCGGGCTGTCCGACCGGATCATGTCGGCGATCGGTCCAATCGACTTCTTCGACAGGTTCAGGGACCCGGTCCCAGCCGTCCTCGCATGGTTCTCTGGCCTTCCGCGCCGGATTGGCGAAGCAATCGGCTCGATCAATCTTTCTGGCCTGATCGACTGGCCCTCACTTACCGCAGGTATGGGCGAGCCGCTCGCCTGGAATGACCTCCTGCCGGGTTCGATCGTCGAGACGGCGACCGATATCGGGGCGGCCGTAAAAATGGTCTCGGATGCAGTTCGATCTCTCTTCGACCTCGTCACGGGCATCGTCATGGACTGGACCGCGATCTTCCCGAGCGGGGTCGTCGGTGCGGCATCGGCCATCGCAGGGGCGATCAGCGCGGTTACGGGTGCCCTCAACGCGCTCGCGGAGCGGATCACCTCCATGCCGAGCCTCGGCAATCTTGGCGGTGCATTCGGCGGTGGTCTTCCGTCCGGAGGCGCTCTCGACATGCCGCAGTCGCCGGGTTCGATGATCGGAAACATGGCGAAGCCGCCAGCTGCGAATTCGAACGCGAAGCCGCCGGCCAACGCGAATGCACCCGCCGGTGCGCCGTCGCCCGAACGGCAGTCTTCGGCCGCGCCACTGCCGGCGACGAAGCTCACCCGGCAGTACGCGGCAGCCCAGCCGCCGAGCCGGGCGGACGTGTCGGGAACCATCCGCATCGCGGTCGAGGGGCCCGGTAAGGTCACCAGCGCCGAGTCCTCGAACAGCCGGATCGCCATGGCGCCGTCGCGCGGCCGCAGGAGCAATGTCGCGTGAGCTCCGATCTCCTCCCCGGTCTGATCGGTGCGTCCTATCGCGGCATCGGTTTCGACATGCCTGACACGCGATCCGAGGCCGGGCGCCGGATCCAAAGGCATCTGTTCCCCGGCCGCGACCAAGCCGCCTATGACGATTTCGGCAAGTCGCCGAACGTCGTCTCGATCGAGGGCGTCATCCTCGGCGACGACTACATCACCAAGGCCCACGCCCTCGAGGCGGCCTTCGCGGCTCCGGGATCGGCACGGCTGATGCATCCCTGGCTCGGCCCGATGCGTGTCATGATGCTGGAGCCGGGCGAGATCTCCTTCTCGTCACGCGAACTCAGGCTCGCGCGCATCACGGCGACGTTCGAGCGGATCGAGGCGGGCACCGCATCGCTCATCCGGCGGCTCTCCCTTCTTCCTGATCTGGCATCGGGTCTCGCCGCTGCCGCGACCACGCTGATCGAGGCCGCGTCGTCGAGCGCCCTCTCGGGGATCGGCAACAAGGCCGCGCAACGTTCGAGCCGGATCGTCACCCAGACCCTGGCTTCGGGATCCGGCCGCCGTGGCCCGCTGCGCATCGCTGCCGCAGCCTATCCTGGCGGCGCTACGGCCGAACGCTTTGCGGCGGGCGTGGCGACCATGACGTCTGCGGTTCTGGCGGCGACACCCGCGCTGACGGCAGGACCGGTGGGCCGGGCGGCGGAAGCGCCCGCACCGGCGCAGTCCCTGGATGCGAGGGACGCCCTGACCTTCTCGCTCGATCTTGCGGACGATCTCAACAGTGCGATCGATGCCGCGCCGGCCTCCACCGATCGCGCGATGCTGGCGGGCGCCTCCGGTCTCCTCCTGTCCGCCGTTGCCCGAACACTGCCCTACACCGCCTTCGACGTTCCGGACGCGGCCATGCTTGCGCGATCGCGCATCCTTGCGACATCCTCGAAGCTCGCCGACAGGTCGCAGGTCCAGGCGAGCGCGATCGCGCCGCAGACCCTGGACGTCGCCCGCCTTGCCGAGGATCTCGGCACCGAAGCCGCCCGTGACCTCAACGAGATCATCGGCCGCCTGCCGCGTCTCCTGATCGTCGAGCGGTCATACGAGACCGATGCATTCGCGCTGTCGCATCACCTCTACGGCGATGATCCGACGGGGGTGGAAGCCGGCTACGAGGACATCGTTGCCCGCAATCGGCCTCGACATCCCTCTCACATCAGGCCTGGTCGGATCGAGGCCGTGCGGCGATGAGTGTCTTTTCCGCCATCCCGTCGACCCGGGAACCCACGCGACGTGTCTCGATCGAGATCGAAGGGCATGACACGTTCGACGAGTTCGTTGCGGTCGAGATCACGCGCGACCTGAAAGACTTCGCCGGCAATTTCCAGGTCACGGCGCGCGATGCCGGGCGGTCTATGGCGACCTTCGACTTCGCCAGCCCGCCTCCGATCTTCTCCGTCCGCCCCGGCCCGACTGCACGGATCTCGATCGACGGCGAACTGGTGATGGTCGCCAAGATCGAGCGGGTGCGGCCGGAGATCGACGAGGAGCGCGCGGAGATCACGTTCTCCGGCCGCGACAAGGGCGGGAACATGGTCGACTGTGCGGCAGCGCCGCGTGGCCCTGGCGAGTTCCGGAACGTGAAGCTCGAGGACGCCGTCAGGCGGATCGCCGAGCCGTTTGGGATCGAGGTGGTCTGCGAGATCGATACCGGCCGATCGTTCGGCCGGTACCCTTTGGAGCTTGCGGAGACGGCGCTCTCGGCGATCGAGAAGGGCGCGCGGCAGCGCCATGCCCTCGTCATGTCGGACGGTACCGGCAAGGTGATCCTGACGCGCACGGGCGGACGGCGAGCGCCCGCCGCCCTCACGCTTCCCGGGAACATCAAGGCCTCATCGGCCGAGTTCTCCCATGAGAACCGCTATTCGGAAACGATCGTGCGCGGGCAGGGCGAGAAGGCCGGCGGCAAGCGGGCGGACCGCAACGCCGCGTTCGGTCTCGGCGACGATCCGGTGCCGCCCGAGGATCGTCGTCCCGGCACGGGCGAGGCGACCGAACGCGAGCGCGCCGGCACGGCCGTGGAAGGGACTGCGATCGACGAGGAGATCGAGGACTATCGTCCGATCGTCTTTCTCGCCAAGACGCAGGCCGACGATATCTCGGCAGCCGACGAGGCGGACTTCCGGATGCGGCAGCGGCGAGCCGAATCCGAAGAGCCGATCGTCACGGTGCGGGACTTCCGCGCCGGGCCTGAGAACCGGCTCTGGCGGGTGAACGAGATCGTCTCCTACAGCGATGCCTTCCAGCAGATCCACCGGGACATGCTGATCTCGCGAACAGTCATGCGCTACGACGAGGAGATCGCGACGGAGATCACGCTCTCCTCGCCCGAGGCGTTCGACCCGAAGCCGGTCGGTTCCCGCCGGACCGATATGAAGGAAGGCGCTGCTCGATCGAGATCTGCGAAGAGCCGGAAGCCGAAGGCCCCCGCCAAACCCCTCGACACCACAGCCAACGCTTTGTGAGGCCAAGGATGGAAAAGGACGTCTCCGACAAGATCCGGGGAATGATGCGCCGCTGTTCGATCCGCAATATCCGTGACGACGGCGAAGTGCAGACCTGCTCGGCCGAAGTCGCGAAAGGGGTCTGGCGCGACGATATCGAGATCATCCAGCCCTTCGGGTTCGCGGCCCATGTGCCCGAAGACGGAGCGCTCGGCCTGCTCCTCGCGCTCGGCGGCGACGAGGGCGACATGGTCATCCTGCCGGTCGCCAACCCCTCGAAGAGGATGGGCGGGCTCCAGCCCGGCGAGGTCGGGTTCTACAATGCGGGCGGGGATCGTGCCGTCATGACGGCGGGCGGCAATCTCGACATCAAGACGGGGGCCAGCGTGACCGTGAAGACGGCCCAGGCCGTCTCGATCGACGGCGGCGCTGCCGTGACGATCCGCGCGACCTCCGGAAAGCTCGAGTAGAGCCGCGACCATGCCGAAGATCGTCCGCCTCGGCGACACCTCGACCCATGGCGGGCACGTCGTTACCGCCGCCGACCGCTGGGAGTGCGAGGGTCTGCCCATCGCACGCAAGACCGACATCCTCGACTGTCCGATCCACGGCCGCCAACCGATCGTTGAGGGGTCGGCTGTCTGGCAGGTCGAAGGCCAGCCTGTGGCCCGCGAGGGTGATCGTGCAGCCTGCGGAGCTGTGCTGGTTTCGGGAGCTGAGAAATGGATGAGCGGCTGATCTTAGCGCACTACGAAATTGCGGTTGTCGAACAGTGGAACATCGTTCAATGTGGAGCTTATCCCCTGATCAGCACTACTCTTCTTCCACGCGGTATGTCGCGCCGCAGCCCGCTTCATGATCCTCTTCGTTTTGCGATCTACTTCTTCCTCCTCGGGATCAGCCACGAAGCAGAACGAAAGCATTTCGTCTACTGGATTATTCAGCTCCTCACGTGAGGATCGCCGCCGCTTACCTCTGTTTCGAAGCTCGATCATCCGTATCCGGAGCCAGAATAATCTGGTTCGTTCGTTCTTTTGCTGCGCGGTTAATCCTCCCCATTTGCCATCGGATCGGACGCCGGCACACCAAGAGTGATATTGAGCCACAAGGTCGTTTTGCAGTTGGAAATAGAAGAGTTCACGCGAGTTCTTCTCGGCCGACTTCGCCGCCCATAAGGACGCAAGCGCCGCCGAGAATGCGCCCAAACCGCTGGCAGCGGTCGCGAACGCCGTGATCATCATCCAAAATGTATCATCCTCCATATCCCACCTCCCTTGGCGGGCCTGAGAGGACCCGCGCGCGCGCGCTAATCCGGCAGGGTCACCAACGGACCCGCCCATGTTCCTCGATATCGCCCTTCGCTACGATCCACAAACCCGCAACTGCGACCTCGCGCTCGGCGCCGACATGGATCTGGTGATCGACGAGACGCCGGCGACCCCCATGCTGCTCTCGGTCTATCTCGATCGCCGTGCGGAGCCGGACGACGTCCTCCCCCAGGGCCGCTCGCCCTTCCTGTCCCCCGACACCTTGAACGAGCGGCGCGGTTCGGCCGGTGATGCTCTGGATCCGGCCGGACAACTTGCCGGATCGCATCTCTGGCTGCACGAGCGCGACAAGCAGACCGAGGAGACGCGCCTGCTCTACGCCTGGCGCCTTGCCGAATGCCTCGCCTGGGCCGGACGGGAGCTGGGAAGCGAGGCGGAGATCGAGGTCGACTGGCTGCGGCCGAACGTCCTCGGCTGGCGGGCCTTTATCGATGGCACGACGCTGTCCGGATCGGCGAGGTTCGCCTGATGGCCTGGCCGATCCCCTCCGCCAGGACGATCGCCGAGCGGATCGCGACCCGGCTCGAGAGTGCCATCGCCACGGCTCGAGGCAAAGCGGGTCTCGCCGTCGACGCTCTCGCCCTGTCGCGGGCCGTGCGGTCCGAGAAGGGCAATCTCGCTCATATCACGCGAGCCATCGCGCCCGAGGTCCGGGCGACGCATGACCACCTCGCATGGTGGGGGCGGCAGTATTTCCCCGATACGGCCGAGGAGGAATTCGTCGTTCGCCACGGCGACATCCACGGCATCCTGCCGCGCCCCGCCACGCGCGCGATCGGCCGCGTCGACATCGAGGGCGTCGCCGGCACAGCGTTGCCAGCCGGCCTCGAACTCGCCAGCTCGGACGGCACGCTCTACGCGACGACGGAAGCGGCCGCGATCGGCGCGAACGGATCCGTCAGCATCCGCGTCGCGGCGAGTGCGACTGGCCCCGGTGGGAATCTCGAAGCCGGGATCCGCCTCGCCACCGTCCTGCCACGTCCGGACGTCTCGCGGATCACAGTTGACCCGGACGGTCTGGCGGGCGGAGCGAGCGAAGCGGACTGGCGTGAGCTGCAGGCGGCCGTCATCGCCCATCTGCGTCAGCGGCCCCATGGCGGTGCCGGGTTCGACTATCCGACCTGGCTCGCCGCAGCCTTCCCGGTGCGAGCGGTCAAGGTCTATCCCGACTGGATCGGCCGGGGCTCGGTCGGGGTCGCGGTGGTGATGGAGGACGATGCGCAAGGGCGCGCGCCGACAGAAGCCGAACTCGAAGCCCAGCTGATCTATCTCGGACGGCCGAACACGGCCGAAGGCGTGCGGCCGGTAACGGCTCACGTGGTCACGCTCGCTGCCGAGCCCCGGACGATCAGCCCGAGGATCCGCCTCCGGCCCGATACGATCGCGACCCGCGCGGCCGTCGAAGAAGCGTGGCAACGTTTCGTCGCGACGATCGGGGATGCGGAGGACGAGGGGAACGTCTCGCCGATCGGCGCGATCATCGAGCCGTCGCGTATCTCCGAGGCGATCTCGGCCGCGAACGGGGAATACGGCCACGATCTCCTCTCCCCGAGCCTGCGCGTCGCGCTCGATCGCCTCGAATTTCCGGTCGCGGGCGAGATCGACTTCGCCGAGGCGGTCCTATGAGCCGGGCCGTTCAAACCGTTCTTCAAAGCCTCGTCAAACGCCTTCATCCCGGGTTCGCGCTTGCCAAGCGGGGCGGTCTCATCGACGCGGTCCTCGAGGGCGTCGCAGCGCCGATCGCGATCGTCGAGCGCGAGGCCGAGGAGATGATGGACGAGATCGATCCCCGGCTCGCCGTCCGCTTCCTGCCGGATTTCGAGCGCGTGCTGGGGCCCGACCCTTGTGGACGGGATCTCGATCCTCTCTCTCTCGATGAGCGCCAGCGGATCGCCTACCAGCGCTGGACGGCCGCCGGCGGGCAGTCGCTGCCGTACCTCATCTCGGTCGCTGCCAAGCTGGGCATGCGGATCGAGATCGAGGAATACTGGCCCTCGGTCGCCGGCGGCCTCGAGGCGGGCGAGGAGCTCGTCGGCGACGGCGAGCAGTTCGTGTGGCTGGTCAAGCTCGCGCAGACAGAGACGATCCTCTTCGAGGCAGGCGCGGCCGAGGCCGGCGATCCCCTCGGACGCCTGATCCTGTCGGGCATCGAATGCGAGCTGCGCCGGATCGCGCACAGCCACACAGTCCCCGTCTTTTCCTACACGCTCGAGGAGGCCGCCTGATGGATCGGGTCAACGGCGCGAACACAGTCGATATCGGTGGCGGCCGCCGGGGCTTCCGCAGTCAGAACAGGGCGGCAGGCCTCGCCGGAACCGAAGTTACGGCGACCTGGCTGAACGATGTCCAGGAGAACCTTGCCTACGTCATCGAGAGCGCCGGCTTCGAACTCACGCCCGGCGACTGGACACTTCTCGACCGGGCCATCGATCGTAACTTCTCTGCGCGCACGATCGCCACCGGGGCCGGCCTTTCCGGCGGCGGCGACCTTTCTGCCAACCGAACGATCGCGACCGACTGGTCGACGCTCAACGGCGCGGCTGGGACCTTCGGGGACAACGACGAGCTGAACCTTCGCAAGAGCGGCAGCCAGTGGAGCTTCCGGCTCTGGCAGCTGCGGGACTGGTTGGCCGGGTTCTTCGTCCGCAAGTCCGGCGATGTGATGTCCGGTCCGTTGGTCGTCGCAGAGAGCATCGCCGCCAAATCCAACACGGTCGATCGCTACGGCTTCGTGGAGTTCGTGAAATCGGACGGCGTTCGCGGTGCGTATCTCGGTTGGGGCTGGGGTCCGGACAAAACCATCGAGTTCAAGTCGGAAGACGCCAAATATCTGAGCTTCAACGACTGGAGCCAGGTCTACGTCGGCGGCAAGCTCTTCGTGAAGCAGGGAGCCAGCCCCGACAGCGCCAATCAACCTTCCGGCGATTGGGCTCAGGTTGTCTACCACGCATCCAACGCGGCCGGAAAAAACGGACTGCTCGTCAAGAACAACTGGCGCGGCGCAGGGTCGACTGGATTCGAAGTCGGAAGCGATCTCGTCGGTGGCGACTATCTCTCCTTCCTGAAAATTCGTGGGGATGGCGCGGTCGGTATCGGCGTCACGGAACCTCAGCACAGACTGGATGTGCACGGGAACATTCGGGCCAAGGATGGAGGATTGTTCCTCAGCGAGAACTTTGCGTTTTTGAACAGGCAGTCTGGCGCAAACGGGGGACTGGATCTTGTCCAGACCGGCAGCGGCTCGATTAGAATAGACGGCGGAAGCAATCTTCTGCGTGACGGCAACATCATCTGGCACGCAGGCAATCACGGTCCGCTCTCCGGCCTCTCGGCGCAGTATTGGGGAGATGTTCAGCGACCGACGAATTTCGGCCGCGGACGCGGCCAGGTGCCGATCGAATACACTGACTGCAACAGCTTCTGGACGATCGGTGAGGTTCGCTTCATCAGCATCGGAGGCTCTCTCAACTGTCCGCCCGGAGCGATCGATCACGGTTATCTGGCGTGCATCGGTGGCGGCGACGTCAACGTGCGCGGTTTCCAGGTCTTCGGCGACTCCACTGGTCGCTTCTGGACGCGCGAGTTCAACAGCCCTTGGCGGCGCGTCGTAAATGCCGACGAGCTGGCGACGGATGCGCAACGCGGGATCATCTCGCTCCTCGACGTGCGAGACGCGACCCCGGGGCGGCTGATCGGCATCCAAGTTCTAACCGCATCCGGCACTTATGTTCCCACCGCCGGGACAAGGAGCGTCGACGTCAAGCTCGTCGGCGGCGGTGGAGGCGGCGGCGGATCGGCTGCGACGAACGCCGATCAGGTGTCAGCCGGATCGGGCGGCGGCGGAGGCGGCTTCGCCCGAAAGCGCATCACCAATGGTTTCGCCGGAGTGCCGGTAACGGTCGGCGCGGCCGGTCTGGGCGCGCAGAGCAGCGGAGGCGGTAGCGGCGGATCAAGTTCGTTCGGTTCGATCCTCTCGGCGACGGGTGGTCAGGGCGGCTTCTTCGGCAATGCGGCGGCCCCGACGACCTCCGCGCCCAACGGTGGGGCGATCGGTGGGCGCGGCTCGGGCGGGGATGTGAACGGAGACGGGGGCTTCGGGCTCTACGGCTTCTACGCCACGTCGCCCGTCTCGGGACCGGGCGGAGCAAGCGCCTTCGGTGCCGGCGCCTATTATTCGTCCCAAACCTCAGGCGGTAACTCTGCCTTCTCGCCGGGCTCAGGTGGCGGCGGCGGCTGTGCAGCGCCAGGCACCTCGATCAACACGAGCGGCGGAGACGGCGCTCCCGGCCGCGTCATCGTCAGGGAGTATGCGTAATGGACGGTACGGAAGATCAGGACGCCCCCGTGCCCCGCGAAGGGCGATGGGCTCTTATCGTGGACGGGATCGTGCGCGAGATCGTCACGCTGGACCCGGTCGGACGCTTCCACTCGGATCTGGAGTTTGTGGAGGTCGGCGAGGACGTCGATCTGGGGTGGGTCGCCGAGGACGGCGTGATCACTGCGCCTCGCGTCCCAGCTGTCGATCTGGTTGCGGTGATGGCGTCGGCCGTCGAGGCGATCGGCAGGCTCGCATCGGATTATCGCCAGCGTCTTTCGGGTGCATCCGACCCCTACAAGGCCGCGATCTACAACCAGCGCGCAGGCTATGGCCGGCAGATCCTTGCCGGCACGGCCAGCGAGGCGATGATCGAGACCGCGCGAGCCGAATGCCTGCGCCTCGCCTCGCTCGATCTCGAAGACGCCCGTGCGCAAGGGCTCGTCGCCGGCGAGGAGGATATGCCCGACCCGCAGGCCATGGCGGGCGTCTGGCTGGCGCTCGACGAGCGGCTCGCAATGCTCGCGGCCGAGATCGATCGCCGCGAGACGAACGCGGTGCTGGCGATCGGCCGACGCCGCACGGCGGACGGCATCGCCGAGGCGCTGGCGATCGCGCGCGGGGAGATCGAGACCTGGGCGGCCGGGGTGGCGCGATGAGCCGATTTACCGGTCCGCTGGCCGTCACGTTCCTATCGGCAAAAACCGGCCTCGCCTCGCTCGATCAACCTTTGATCTGGGAGGTCGGCGAGGAGGGATCGGGCAAGGAGGTCGTCATTCCGCGCGGCGTCGTCAGCGACGGCGTGACGAGCCCCCGGATCATCTGGTGGCTGGTGCCGCCCTGGGGCAGCAAGGCGACCCGCCCGGCCATGCTGCACGATTTCGGGATCTGCCTCATCAAGATGGGCGAGCCCCATACGCACATGCCGACCCGCAAGGCGGTCGACCACGAGTTCTGGCTCGCCTTGCAGGCCTGCGGGATCGGGCCGATCGCGGCAGCGATCATGTGGATGGGCGTGCGATCCTGGTCGCTCTTGCGCTCGATCTTCGACCGGATGCGGCGGGACGAATAGGCGGCCGACGGGCCGGGCGAACCCGGCGCGGAGCACAAGTCATTTCATCGAGGAACGTCGATGCGACCCTTTACAATACCTGACGACTGCGCCTGCATAGGGCGATCCTATGCAGTTACGGATTTGTGGAACGTGCTTCGATTAAAAAATTCGGATTTGGTGGCGGCTGTAGCCTTCATCGTCGGCGCAGCTTCGGAATGGCGCGTGTTTTGCCAAGTGATGAATAGTGGTTACGCGGCACCCCATGCCATTTCTAACGAGAACAAAGCGCAATTTTTAAATGCTTTGAGAGAACTTCGAGAAGCATCCGCTGAGATGGAAATGGTCGCGTGCCACGCTGCGGCGAAGCGAGCTTTCGACTTCTGTTTTGAACTACTAGCTCGCCCAATGGCATATGGTTCGCATGAACTAGGTAAAATGGCGACACAAGCGGAGCTTGTCGCGAACAGCTTTCGGGATGAGATGCAGGCCCGTATGGTCTTCGTCATTCCCGGGCGCCATGCTTCTCTGTACGACGTGAATGCGCCTTTTGGCGAAGCTGTGGAAGACGCTTTCCCATCCGCTTCGATCGACATCCAGGAGGCTGGAAACTGTATCGCGCTTGGACGGTGGACCGCAGCAGTGATGCATCTGATGCGGGCTTTAGAAGTTGGCCTCGCGGCAATGGCCGAGCATTTTTCCGTTGGTCCTGCTGAAAACTGGAACAAGGTCTTAAACCAGCTTGAAGCTGCCTTGAGAGCTTCTGATAGGGCAACGGTTGGCGCTGAGGGGGAGCAATGGGCTGCTGAAGCCGGAACTCATTTTCGTTTCATAAAGAACGCCTGGCGCAACCACGCAATGCATGCTCGTGAGCGCTATGACGAAGAAAGAGCGGTCGCCATCTATTCCAATGCCAAATCATTCATGCAGCATCTAGCCGTGAAAATGGTGGAGGATGGCGGAGTACCGCCCGAAGATCGTTCAAATGTCCGTTGATGCGCCTTCGAAGCCCGCTTCGGCCAGTCTCGTTTACTGCCAAACCCAGTGACAAAAAAGACAAACCCAGTGGCGCGCTACACGCGCTACACCGAGTTTGCGTATTGTTCAACGAGACGTCTGGTAGGCCCGGAGGGACTCGAACCCCCAACCAGGCGGTTATGAGCCGCCGGCTCTAACCAATTGAGCTACAGGCCCGACGGGCCATCGCCTAAACCAATATGGCGGGGCGGACAAGAGCGGTGGTCGCTGGTGGGTCGTCAGGGTCCCCGGGCGTCGTGCGCCGCCGAAAGAGTGGCGGAGGGTGGTGCTGGTGGGGAGGCGGTCTCTGGCTCGCGCGTCGTGCCATGGGGCCGTCCGGCCGACCGTTCGGCAGCGACGCTCTTCTGATAGCCGCCCCACCATTCGATCCATTGGGCGATCAGGATCTGGATGCCGATGCCGATGCCGATCAGCGTGGTGTCGAACAGGACATGCTCCTCGCCGCCGAACTTGATCGTCTGGCAGACGAGCGAGAGGAGGGTGCCGCAGGCAAAGACCGGAAGGGAATGGCGGCCCATGGCGGCGATCACGTTCTCGCGCCGGATGTCGGCGAAGGGCGATCCGGGCGATGCGTTGGCGAAAACGTAGACGAGCGCGAGGACATGCAGGACCCTCGGGACCGCCGCGAAGGTCTTGTCGAAGCTCGTCAGCGGACCGGGGATCCCGAGATCGAAGATCAGGGACCACAGGCCGTAATGCACGATGACGAAGGACACCAGAAGATAGCCGAGCGCGAGAGCGAACAGCCAGGGTCTGTAGGGAACTGAGGGAAGGCCCGCGGTCTTGCGCAGCCCGGCATAGAGCCCCACCGCGAAGATGACCTGCCAGGCGAGCGGGTTAAAGAACCAGCCGCCCGGATTGGGAAAGGCGGGAATGTTCAGGTTGAAGGTCCAGGTCACCGCCCAGAACGCGATGGATGCGCCGAGCATCAGCTCGCGACTGATCGAGGCGAGCCACAGATGGATCGGCATGATGAGAAGCAGCGCGATATACATCGGCAGGATGTTCACATAGCCGAACTGATGGCCGAAGCTGGCGAGCCCGAAAAAGGCCTCCAGAGGCTCGGTCGACAGCGCGTTCAGGTTCATGCGCCACATCAGCCGGCCCTCGCCGAAGGCCAGAGCCGCCCAGGCGAAGAGGCCGATGGTCAGCATGGTCAGCGTCATCTGGACGAGAAACAGGGTTCCCGCGCGCCGATAGGCCTTCAGGGAAGCGAACAGGCGGTAGCCGCCGAGAAACGGCCGCCCATAAGCGAAGGCGGCCGCGAAACCGGCCAGGAACACGAAGAGCTCGGCGGCGTCCGAGAAGCCGAAATTGCGCGAGGTGTAGCGCTCCCAGACCGTGCCCGGGACGTGATTGACGAAGATCATCATCAGCGCGATGCCGCGCCAGAAATCGACGCGGTTGTCGCGGCTGGTCTGCGACTTGGGTGCAATGATTGCCATGAATGTCAGTGAGCCGCCGGCGAGGGGGGACGTTTGGTCGTCGCATCGGGGCTGGACGAACCGATCGCCGCGGTCTTCGCCGTCGGCTCGTCCTCGATGTCGGAGAGTCTGCCGTGCCAGGCCCCGGCGGCGAGGATCACGGGGTCGGGATCGGTCTCGAAGGGTGTGGAGAAGAGACCGAGGCGGCGGGTGACGTCGCCGAGACGCGGGCTCGCCGTCGCCTTGATGAGAACCGGCGCCAGAACGAGGGGCACGGCGATCGGCAGCGTCCAGAGGAACACGGCCGGTGCGTAGACATAGGAGGTGTAGAGGACGGCCGCGCCGGCCGCGACCATCCACCAGCTCGCGGAGAACGCCGCCTCGAACGGCAGGCCCTGATCCTCGCGATCGGTCGCCGGCCAGCCGGAATCGGCGCCGATGAGGATCTCGCCGATCGCCTTCGACTGCATCATCATGGTCACCGGTGCGAGCAGCGAGGTGAGAACGAGTTCGGCGAGTGAACTCGCCACGACCCGAAACGGGCCTCCGAACGCGTCCCTGCGGCGCGAGATCGCCGTTCCGAGCGTGATCAGGATCTTGGGAAGGAGAAGCAGGACGACGATGCCGAAGAGAAGGCCGAGCGCCTTCTGGGTCTCCGGCTTCGGGAAGACGGGGAACAGGGAATCGGCCGGGAAATAGTCGGGCTCGGGCGCGATGATCGGATCGATGAGGCTGACGACGAGGAACATCAGCCAGATCGGTGAGGCGAGATAGGCCATGATGCCGGCCATGAGCTGCACCCGGTTCCACATCTTCAGTCCCCGGGCGGGCAGAAGCCGTCCGTGCTGGAGATTGCCCTGGCACCAGCGCCGGTCCCGCTTGGCGTATTCGATGACGTTCGACGGCGCCTCCTCGAAGGAGCCCCCGAGATCGGGATCGACGCGCACGGCGTAGCCGGCGCGGGCGAGAAGTGCCGCCTCCACATAGTCGTGGCTGAGGATGTGGCCGCCGAAGGGGGGCTTTCCCGACAATCCCGGAAGCCCGCAATGGGCGGCGAAGACCCGGGTGCGGATCATCGCGTTATGGCCCCAGAACGGACCCTCGCGTCCCTGAAGGGCGGCGAGCCCGCGCGAGAAGACCGGCGAGAATACGGCGGCGGAAAATTGCAGGGCACGGCCGAAGATGGTGCGGCGATTGATGATCAGGGGCTGCGACTGCAGGAGCGCCAGATCGGACTGGTCGTCCATCCGCGCGACCATTTCGAGGATCGTGGCCGGCGCCATCAGGCTGTCGGCGTCGAGCACGAGCATATAGGGATAGGCGCCGCCATGATTGGTGACGAAATCGGCGATGTTTCCCGCCTTGCGGCCGACATTGTTCTCCCGGTGCCGGTAGAAGAGATGGCCGGCGAGCTTCAGCTTGCGCAAAAGCGTGCGATGGCCGCGCTCCTCGGCCGCCACATGATCGGCCTTGGTCGAATCGCTGAGCACGTAGAAATGGAAGGCGGGCAGCCGATCGAGCGCGCGCAGGCCCTCGGCCATGGCGCCGACCCGTGCATAGACCGCCCGAACGTCCTCGTTGTAGACGGGCACGAGGATCGCGGTCACGCTGCGCGGTTCGTAGTCGACGCGCAGCGAGCGGCGCTTCGCCTTGAGGGCGGCGGCGATGCCGAAGCAGGCCGTCATGAAGCCCCAGGCGAGCCAGCCGCAGCAGATAAGAAGAAGCGATGTCTGGACGAGATGGAGATCCGTCGTCCCGTTCGCCGAAATGATCGTGAAGAACAGGAATGCGGCGACGAGGGACAGAAGCACGGCGCTCGCGACGAAGCCGAGGCGAAGAAAGGCGATCAAGGGGTCGATTACTCCCGGCTGCGAAACGGCATCCGCGCCGACGAGAAGGCCGGGCGAGGGAACCCGATCTGCGCTCGTCCGGCGCGCGGACACGATGTCCCTATGATACCGGGCGGCCAATTCCCATCGACCCTCGGTCCAAAAGTCCCATGTCGCGAGGATAGCCCAAATCGCGGCGAAATTCGAAGCGGCATATTTTTAAACGACGAAAAGGCGTTGCCCGGATCATCCGGCGCATACGCCTTTCGAGAATGGACCGGGATGCAGGGCCCCGGTCGTCCGGACCGTTTTCAGGCCGATTGATTGCTCGCGGAAGCCGCGCGGCCGAAGAGGCCCGACCACCATGCCGACAGGGACGGCGCGGCGAGCTCCTGCACCGGCATGGTCAGGCGATCGGACGGGGCCGGAAATTCGGTCGTCTGGAGAATGTCGAGTGCCCAGGCTTCGCCGCGGCGTGCATCGGAGATCACCTTGTCCACGGGAAGGCTCAAGCCGGCCTCGCGCAGACGGCGCTGGATCGCCCGATAGGTATCGACATTGTCGAGCCCGTTTCGCGTCAGAACGAGTTCTGCCGGCGAAAGAGCGAGGTTTGCAGAATTCTGAGTGTCGTTCACGAGTCTCTGGTCCACTGATAGATCCAAGTTTCGCTTATATTGCGACGCAGCATCCTAAGGACAACTTTCAACTCGACAGGTCGTTCCTCAAGTTTTTCAAGTTCCAGCGAAACCCGCCATCCGCCGCCCGGCAGACGCGACACCGTGCTGTTGACCAGACGGCCCGCCGAGGTGACCTCGATATTGGGCTCGATCTCGGCATCGTCGGGAAGTTCGGCGGCTGGACCGCCGACGAAGTTCACAACGAACCGGCGCGTGGTCTGTTCCTCGCCGGTCGCCGCCGCATTGCCGCCGATGCCGACGAGCGTTTCGGCGACGCGGGCACGATCCTGGGGCGGCTCGACATCGAGACCCCAATACATGCGGTAGTCGAATTCCATCATGCCGCCGGCCTCGGCCGGCTGCTCGGGAATCCAGAAGGCGACGATGTTGTCGTTGTATTCGGCGTCGGTCGGGATCTCGACGAGTTCGATGACGCCCTTGCCCCAGTCGCCCATCGGTTCGATCATCAGGGACGGGCGCAGCTCGTAATGGGCCTCGGTATCCTGGTAGCTCCCGAAGGATCGGTCGCGCTGCAGGAGGCCGAACCGGCGCGGATTGGTCTCGCCGATGAAGGACAGGGAGAGATCCCTCGGATTCTGCAGCGGGCGCCAGACCTGCTCGCCGTCAGCCCGCTCGATGAACAGGCCGTCGCTGTCGTGGACTTCGGGCCGGAAGTCCTCGTGATCGGGATGATCGTTCTCGCCGAAGGTGTACATCGAGGTCAGAGGGGCGATGCCGAGCCGGGCGATGGACGTGCGGAAATAGAGCCGGGTGCGACAGGTCATGACCGTCTGCGGACCGGGCTTGATGATGAACTCGTAGGCTCCGGTGACGCTCGGGCTGTCGAGTTCCGCCATCAGGCGGATCTCATGCTCGCCCGGTTGCGGTCGGTCGATGTAGAAGGCGGTGAAGCGGGGGAATTCCTCCGTCTCGTCGGCCACGGCCGTGTTCACGGCAAGGCCCCGGGCCGAAAGACCGTAGCGCGTGCCCATGCCGAGCGCCCGGAAATAGCTGGCGCCGAGGAAGGTCACCAGTTCGTCGAAATAGTCCGGCCGCTGCATCGGTGCGTGGATGCGGAAGCCGGCGACGCCGGGGAAGGAGATGCCCGCGAAGTCCTCGCGGTTGAGGGGCGGGCGGTAGTCGAAGTCGCTCGCCTGGAACACGTGCGGTTCGTAGACGCCGTCGCGGCCGATCGCGATCGTGGCGGTGTCGTCGAACACCCAGCCCGGATAGAAGGCCTGCAGATGGAAGTCGACCGGATCGGCGCGCCAGAGGGCGTGATCGGGCCGGTACTGGATCGCCCGATGGGCGTCGTAATCCAGATTGCGGACGACCTCCGGCAGCTCGCTCTGCGGCTCCTCGTAGGGCTTGGCGGCCTTCTCCTGCATCAGCTGGCTGAGGCGATCGAAGGTCAGCGGGGCACTTGGCGCGGGGCTCCCGCCCTCGGCGGCAGCGGCAGGAGCAGCCTGCTCCTGCGCATGGGCACCGAGATTCGAAAGGGCTGGAAGGATCAGCGCGGCAAAGCCACCGCCAAGCGCGCGCCGGCGGGAGAGGTTCAGGGAATTACGCAACGAAGACCTACGGTCGAGAACTGGAATCCGCTGCAGATGATAATACCGAATTGTGACCGGCGGAAGTCGCATGCCGCACAATGCAGCCCTGCTTTGGATGCAGGGGCGATCACATGTTCGAAACCGTCCGCCCCCGGCCGGTCCGGTCCGGCACTCAGCGCAGGCGGCGCAGGCGCTGGGCGAGAAGCGTTTCGATCTTGACGAGCGACTCGCCGAGAACCTGCCGCTCCTCCCCGTCGAGCGCGCCGATCAGCTCGAGGTCGAGCTTGCGCCAGACCCCGAAGACCTTTTCGCGCACGACGCCGCCCTCCTGGGTCAGCTGGACCATGGTGCGCCTCAGGTCGACCTTGTGCGCGCCGCGCTCCACGAAACCCTTCTCGATCAGCCGGTCGAGCATCTTCGAGATCGTCGATGGCCGCACGCTGAGATCCTCGGCGAGGACCGAAACGCTGACGGGCTCGTTCGGCAGGAGGCGGACGAGAAGCTGGTCCTGGCCCGGATGAAGGCCGATCTCGGCCAGAAGCAGGGCGATGAAGGCGCGGGTTGACTTGGCGATCGCGAGCAGGGACGTCACGGTCTCGGTGTCCGAGGCGACGGCCTGCGCGGCTGTGATCTGTGGTTCGATTGTCGTATCCATAGCCGGCATAATGCCTCGACCCGTCAGCCACGACATTAAACTAGATTATAGAAGTCCAACTTATGACATGCGCGGAACGGCCCTGATCCGAGGGCGCCGCGCGCAAGCGGAAGAGGAGACCTCGAGGATGGCGGATGTGAGGGTCATCTGCGCGATCGGGCGCAGCGGACAGCTCGGGCTCCACGGCGGCATGCCGTGGGAGGGAAGCCCCGAGCGGGTCTATACCGAGGACGTGGAGCGCTTCTTCGACATCACGCGGGGGCACGTCCTGATCTGCGGGCCGAAGACCGTCGCCTCCTTCCCCGATTTCGCCCATGAGGACCGGACGATCGTCACGATCCGTTCGAGCGAGGACCCGGAGGAGGTCCTCTCCCGCTTTTCGGACCGCGTCGTCTTCGTCGGCGGCGGGCCACGGGTCTGGGATGCCTATTCGCGCTATGTGCGCCACTGGGACATCAACCGGCTGCCCTATGACGGGGAGGCCGATACCTGGTTCGATCCGGCCTGGGTGCTTGCCGGGGGCGCGCAGGCGCGCCGCTGAAAGCGGTGTGCTGACAGGGCATCCGGGATCCAGTCCGGGTGCCGGGTCGCGCCGTCGAAGATCCGAAGCGTCTCGCGTCGGGGGCGGCGGCGTCAGGCGGAAAGGTCGGGAAGCACCACGCCGAGATCGCGCGGATCGGTGCCGCATTCGCGCCGGATCGCATGGCAGGCCGTTTCCATGAGTGCCTGCACGCGTGCGGCCGCTTCGGGTGCCATGCCGCGCGTTCCCGCAATGCGCGCGGGCGCGATGAGACGCAGCGAATTCGTCAGGACGAAATGCCGGCCGGCGAGATCGCCCCGGGAACCGAGGCCGAGCGAGCGCTCCTCGATCCCTGCAGCCCCGTTCTCGAGAAGGAAGCGCCGCATCACCCCGTCGAGGACGCCGTCGGCGAGCGGCGGGGTCAGGATGTTCCCGCCCGTGATCTCGAACAGATTGGCGAGTGCCGTGCAGGCGATGTGGCCGCGGCTGTTCAGAAACACCGGCTCGTTCGCCCCTTGCGCGCGCACGCGGTTCGTTTCGATGATCGCATCGAGATAGCTGAGGGTCTTGTGGCGAGCGGTGAGCGATGTCTCGTTGCGCCGCGTCTGCGCGAGCGCGATCGTCAGGGGTGCGAAGACGAGGTTCGGCGCGAAGGCCGAGGCCGAACCGAAGACGGTCGGGTTCGGCCGCTCGGGCAGCGCGAGACCCCGCGCCCCGGTGCCGCGGGTGACCGTGATGCGGATCGATCCGTCCCCGATCTCGGCCGCGAGCGCGCTCTGCGCGCGTTCCAGTTCGCCGCGCGAGACGGGAAGCGAGAGCGCCTCGCAGGTCGCCGCGAGCCGGGTGAGGTGATGATCGGCGCGAAACACCCGGCCGCCGATTGAGAGCGCGGTGTCGAAGCAGCCATCGGCGAGAGTGAACCCGCGATCGCCCGGATCGATCCGCGCCTCGCCGGCCGAGACCAGCCCGCCGTTCATCCAGACGAGGCTGCTCATCGCGGCGCTCGCGAAAAGGCGTCGGCGCGCCGCAGGAAGCTCTGGAGGAGGGTGCTTCCATCCTCGGTCAGGATCGATTCGGGATGGAACTGGACCCCGAAGGTCGGATGGCTTCGATGGCTGAGCGCCATGATCTCGCCATCGGGCGAATGGGCGTCGATGGTGAAGCCGGCGAGGAGTTCCGGCGTCTCCTCCACGATCAGCGAATGATAGCGGCCGGCCATGGTCCCGGGCTTCAGGCCTTCGAAGAGGTTGGCGCCATCATGCAGCATGGGCGAGGCGCGGCCGTGCATCGGGCGAAGGGCGCGGGTGACGCGGCCGCCGAAGACGTCGCCGATGACCTGATGGCCGAGGCAGATGCCGAGGATCGGGACCGTGCCGGAGAAGCGCCGGACGAGATCGCACGAGATGCCCGCCTCTCGCGGCGAGCACGGACCCGGCGAGACGACGATCGCATCGGGGCTCATCTCCGCGATGCTCGTGAGGTCGATCCTGTCATTGCGATGGACAAGGGTTTCCGCCCCCAGCCGCTCCAGATAGCGCGCCACATTGAAGACGAAGCTGTCGTAATTGTCGAGGACGAGGACCCTCATCGCTCATCCTCGAAGGCTGCGAAGACGCGCACCGCCTTGGTGAAGGTCTCCTCGTATTCGGCCTTCGGATCGGAGAGGACCGTGATGCCGCCGCCTGCGGACAACCGCGCCGCGCCGTCCTCGAAGGTGACCGTGCGGATGGCGATGTTGAGATCCATCGCCCCGTCGAAGCCGATATAGCCGATCGAGCCGCAATAGGGCCCGCGCCGGGTCCGCTCGATCTCGGTGATGATGTCCATGGCCCGGATCTTCGGCGCTCCGGTGATCGAGCCGCCGGGAAAGGTCGCGCCGATGAGATCGGTCGCGCCGAGACCGGCCTTCAGGTGCCCGGTGACGACGGAGACGAGGTGGTGGACCGCGGCATAGGTCTCGAGGCCGCAAAGGGTCGGAACCTCGACGGAATCCGCGTCGCAGACCCGGGAAAGATCGTTGCGCATGAGGTCGACGATCATGACGTTTTCGGCACGGTCCTTTTCGGAGCCGAGGAGACCGGCCGAAAGCCGTGCATCCGCCGCCGGATCGGGTGAGCGCTTCGCCGTGCCCTTGATCGGCCGGGTCTCGACGGCACCGCTTGCATCGAGCTTCAGAAAACGCTCCGGCGAGGAGCTGGCGACGACCGCCGGCCCGCAGTCGAGATAGGCGCCGAAGGGGGCCGCATTGGTCCGGCGCAGGCGGGCATAGAGGGAGAGCGGATCGAACCCGGCGGGAAGCGCGCTGGAGAAGGTCTGGGCGATGTTCGCCTGGAAGATGTCGCCGGCAAGGACATAGTCGCGCGTCGTCTCGATCGCCGCCTCGTAGTCCTTCGCAAAGAAGTTCGAGCGCCAGTCGAAGCCGCCCGGCAGCGGGGCGAGGGGAGCGGGCGGGGCCGCGAGCGCCGCCAGGAAGGTTTCGGTGCGCTCGCTTGCCCGCGCGGCTCGCTCGGACGCCGCCGCCGGATGCCCGCTTGCCAGAACGAAGGCGCGCTTTGCCGCGTGATCGAAGGCGAGAACGGTGTCGTAGAGGGCGAAGACGAGACTCGGGCGTGCCGGATCGAGATCGGGCGGGCTTGCGAGCGTTTCCAGATGATGGGCGAATTCGTAGGCGATATAGCCGATTGCGCCGCCCTGGAAGGGCGGAAGGCCGGGCACGAATCCCATGGCGAAACGGGCGAGAACCTCTTTCAGAGCGTCGAGCGGGGCGCCTTCGATCCGCTCCCCCGAAAGGGCCGCGCCCTCTGCGTCGACGGTGAAGACGGCGAACGGGTCGGCCGCCACGAAGGAGAAGCGGCCGAGCGTGTCGTGCGCCATCGCGCTGTCGAGAAAGGACAGGCGCCCGAGAGGCGCGAGCCGGCGCGCGGCCTCGAAGGGATCGAGCCAGTCGAGTTCTGTGACGCGGGGGTGGTCGGCGCTCATGGCTTGCGCAGATGCCTCTTCGCAGCGATTTCGTCAAACGGGGCGGATAAGAGCGGGGACGACCGCGTCCTCCCGGTCCGCCCGGTCCGGGAAAGAGGCGCGGGGAGGCGGTGCGACGTTTCGCCGATCTGCGATCCCCGACCCGTTCCCGAGTGCATCCTCGCACTATATCGCAGGAGAACGAAAGACGAATAGAGGCTCTTCGCCGCCATGACCATCAAAGCTTTCGACCCTCATGGACCCCGCCTGATACTCGCCGGCATGGGCCTTGCGCTTCTCGCGCTCGGCGGCTGCAACAGCGCGGCACCCTATCCGCTCGGCAGCCCGATCGAGGGCGCGCGCATCTCGGCCAATCCCTATCCGCCCGGATCGCCGGAATTCTGCCGCCAATATGCGCGTCAGAGCGCCGCCAATCAGTACGAGACCATCGTCGATCGTGGCGAGGACGGGTTCGGGATGCGGGCCCTCAAGGAGCATCAGGCCCGGCGGGACGGCGCCCGCGCCTATCGGCGATGCATCGAGGGCCGTCTGCGATGACGACGAAATCCGAGGAGACCGAAATGGCCGAGGATGCGGCAAGCGCTTCGCAGGTCGGACAAGGTGCCGGCCGGATCGACGAGACCGACCGGCGGCATCTCGTGCGATGCGTGGAACTTGCCCGGCAGGCCGTGAACGAGGGACACAAGCCGTTCGGCTCGATCCTCGTCTCGGGCGAGGGCGAGGTGCTTCGCGAGGACTTCAACCGGACCGGCAACGGCGATGCGACGGCCCATCCGGAGTTCGCGCTCGCCAAATGGGCGGGTCTCAACATGGCGCCCGAGGAGCGCGCGCGGGCGACCGTCTACACCTCCGGCGAACACTGCCCCATGTGCGCGAGCGCCCATGCGCTCGTCGGCCTCGGGCGTATCGTCTTTGCGTCCTCGACCGACCAGCTGCTCCAGTGGTTCGACGAGATGGGGGCGGACGGCCTGCCGTTTGCGACGGTGCGGGTGCGCGAGCTCCTGCCGAAGCACGAGGTGGCAGGTCCCGATCCGTCCTTTGCGACCGAAATCCGCAGCCTTCACGAGCGCGTCCACGCGCGATGAGGCGATCGGGCGATGCATAGCGCCGATCTCGCCTTTCCAGCCGATTTCGACGGCTGGCGGCAGGCCGCCCGCGCGGCCTTCTCGAACGGGGTCGCGGCCGAGGATCTCGCCTTCACCGTGAACGGGGAGGGCGGGAGCCTCTTCGCGCAGGCCTTGCCCGCCTACGATCCGGCCGGCCCCCAGCCGGTGGTTCCGAAGGCCTTCGTCGATCTGTCGCGCGCTCTCGTCTGCCACGCAGACGCCGACCGCTTCGTCTTCGCCTACCGGCTTCTGTGCCGGCTCCAGAGGGAGAAGCGGCTCCTCGACATCGCATCCGATCCGGACGTCCTGCGCGCCCGCGAAATGCAGAAGGCCGTGCGCCGCGACGCCCACAAGATGAAGGCCTTCGTGCGTTTTCGCGAGGTGGAGACGGAAGAGGGCCGGCACTACGTCGCCTGGTTCGAGCCGTTCCATCACATCGTCGAGGCGACGGCACCCTTCTTCGCGCGAAGGTTCACCGGCATGGTCTGGACGATCCTCACGCCCGAACGCAGCGCCCATTGGGACGGCGTCGATCTCACCTTCCTGCCCGGGGCACGCCGCGAGGACGCCCCGCGGGGCGACGACATGGAGGATCTCTGGCTCACCTATTACGCCTCGATCTTCAATCCCGCCCGGCTGAAGGTTAAGGCCATGCAGGCCGAGATGCCGAAGAAGTACTGGGCGAACATGCCCGAGACGGCCCTCGTCAAACCGCTGGTGGCCGGCGCCGAAGCGGCGCACCGCCGCATGCTCGAAACCGCGCCGACCCTGCCGAGTTTGCGTCACGACAGGATGAGCGAGAGGCGCGAGGCGGCGATGGCGAAGGAAACGGAAAGCGAGCCCATGCTAAGGCTCGACGAGGAGGGCTCGAACCGTCCGCGATCGATCGAGGATGCGCGCAAGGCCGCGGCCGACTGCCGGGCCTGCCCGCTCTGGGAACCGGCGACCCAGACCGTCTTCGGCAAGGGGCCGCCCGACGCACCGGTGATCTTCATCGGCGAACAGCCCGGCGACCAGGAGGATATCGCGGGCGAGCCGTTCATCGGGCCGGCGGGCAAGGTGTTCGACGAGGCGCTTCTTGCGGCCGGGCTCGACCGGTCCCAAGCCTATGTCACGAATGCGGTCAAGCACTTCAAGTTCACGCCGCGCGGCAAGCGACGCATCCACGCCAAACCCAATGCCGGCGAGATCCGCACCTGCCGTTGGTGGCTGGACCTCGAACGGGACATCGTCAAGCCGAAGCTGATCGTCGCCCTCGGGGCCACGGCCGCCAATGCCGTCCTGGGCAAGACGGTCACTATCCGCGATACCCGCTCCAAGCTGATGGATCTCGACGAGACCACCCGCTTCCTCGTCACGGTCCATCCCTCCTATATCCTGCGGCTGCCGGACCGGGATGCACAGGAGCGCGAACGCGCAGCCTTCAAGGCCGATATGGCATTGATCCTGAAGACCGTGCCGGAACTTGCGCTTCCGGCCTGAGGGTTCTGGACGCGAGGCGGCCGGGAGCTGAAGCGTCGGACCGAAACGTCGACCCGCTCCCCGGACCATCCGAAGCGTCGAAGGGAAAGCGAAGCCCCGAACCCGGTTCTCGAACCGGATCCGGGGCTCGAGGTTTCAGATCAGCGCTGGAAGCCCTTCGGCGCCTTCTCGCCCCGGCGAAGGGCGTCCTCGCGTTCGTCCTCGCTCATCTCCTCCCAGCGCTGGACATCCTCGGGAATGTCCTCGCCGATCAGGTCCTTTCCGAGTTCCTCGCCGCGATAGCGCTTGTCGGTGCGCTGGATCGCATCGCCGAAACCGCCGGTATTGTTGTAGGTGTTGTCCGTGCCCATGGCCGTGATCCTTCCATCGTCTCTTTAAGAGATGAGATAAGGCGTCGCGCGCCGGGCGCACAGATGGCGGATCGTGAGATGCTCATGAACGAAAAGCGAACGCTTCCGTTGTACGACGTCGCCGGGGCCGTTATGGCGAAGGCTCCAGTCCATCACAGTCGTCCGCCGACCCGGAGCCCTCGAAGATGAGCGACACATCCCGCCTGATCGCACCGGACAAGCGCGGTGAAGACGTCGACACGACGCTGAGGCCCCAGGCGCTCGACGAATTCGTGGGGCAGGCGCAGGCGCGGGCCAATCTGAAGGTCTTCATCGGTGCCGCGAAGGCGCGGGGCGAAGCCCTCGACCACGTGCTCTTCGTCGGACCGCCCGGCCTCGGCAAGACGACGCTCGCCCAGATCATGGCCAAGGAGCTCGGCGTCAACTTCCGGGCGACCTCGGGTCCGGTGATCGCCAAGGCGGGCGATCTCGCCGCCCTTCTCACCAATCTGGAGGAGCGCGACGTCCTCTTCATCGACGAGATTCATCGCCTGAGCCCGGCGGTCGAGGAGATCCTCTATCCGGCGATGGAGGACTTCCAGCTCGACCTCATCATCGGCGAGGGGCCCGCCGCGCGTTCGGTGAAGATCGACCTGTCGAAGTTCACGCTCGTCGCCGCCACCACCCGCATCGGTCTTTTGACGACGCCCTTGCGCGATCGCTTCGGCATTCCGGTGCGCCTCAACTTCTACACCGTCGCCGAACTCGAACATATCGTGACGCGCGGGGCCCGGCTGATGGGGCTGTCGATGGACGAGGCGGGGGCGAAGGAGATCGCGCGACGCTCCCGCGGCACGCCGCGCATCGCCGGCCGGCTGCTTCGCCGGGTGCGCGATTTCGCCGAATTCGCCGAGGCCGGCACGGTGACGCGCAAGATCGCCGACGAGGCCCTCTCGCGCCTCGAGGTGGACAGCCTCGGCCTCGACCAGCTCGACCGGCGCTATCTCGATCTGATCGCCCTGAATTTCGGCGGCGGCCCGGTGGGGATCGAGACCATCGCCGCGGCCCTCTCCGAGCCGCGCGACGCGATCGAGGACATCGTCGAGCCCTATCTCCTGCAGCAGGGCTTCATCCAGCGCACGCCGCGCGGCCGGCTCCTGACCCAGACCGCCTTCCGCCATCTCGGCCTTGCCGTTCCGGCCGGCTATCAGGGCGTCCAGTCGAGCCTGTTCGAAGCGGACGAGGAGGATTGAGCGCAGGCGTCGCCGGCGCGCGTCACGGCTATTCGGCGACGATCTTGTAGCGCTCGCCGGCCCGCGTCTCGCCGCCCGCATCGATGCCGTTGAGGAGACGGAACAGGCCATCCGGACGATCGACGCCGACCATGCGCCGTGAAAGGCTCGCGACCGTGTCCCCGGCCGAGGCCTGGACGATGCGGATACGCAGCGGCTTCAGCGAATTGCGCTCGGCCGCGCTCAGCATGTGGAAGCTCGAGGCGACGGATCCTGCGATGGAGGCGACGCGCGAGGCGTTGACTGCGGGAACTGCGGTGAGGAAGCGGTAGACCTGATTGCCGACGCGAACGACCGTGACGTCGAAGGCGTAGTCGCCGCCCGCCGCCCGGGCCGAGACGGCTTCGAGGCCGCCCAGCTGCCGGCGCTGGATCGTCGACTTGTCGAGACCGCCGACCCAGCCGCTGGCGATGTAGTCCTCGAGGCGCGCCGAGGGCGACAGCGCCACGCCGTCGAACCGGATCGCCACGTCGTCGGGTCCCGTCGCCAGCACCGCCTCGGAGGTGTTGTCGATGACGAAGCCTTCGGGCACCATGAAGGCGATCCCGAGGCCCGGATGGAAGAACTGCCGGCCGCGCACATAGCCTTCCGACGCCGAATCCCCGAAAAGCATGCCGTCGATGCCGGCGAGATAGCGGTCGCGGTCGGTGGTCCCGACGCCCGGCGCGCCCTGTTCGCTCGCATGGTTCCGGGCAAGCTGGATGCGCTGGGGCGCCGACGGATGGGAGGCGAGGAAGTCGAGCCCCGGATTCTGCACCTGGAAGGCGTTGCGGAAATTCGTATAGGCGTCCATCGCCGACAGGAACCGGCTGGCCGCGTAGGGGTCGAAGCCGGCACGGCCGATATGGGCGATGCCGAGGGCATCGGCCTGAAGCTCCTGCTGGCGCGAGAACTGGGCGACGCTCAGCCGGTTACGGGCGAGCGCCATGCGTCCGGCCTGATCGCTGGCGAGGACCTCCGAGACGACGCGGCTCGCGATCTCGGCCTCGCGCTCGCGCTGCTGGCGCTCGATGCCGTGATTGGCGGCCACATGGCCCATTTCGTGGCCGATGACCGCCGCGACCTCGGCCGAATCGTTGGCGAGAGCCAGGAGGCCCCGGGTGATGTAGACATAGCCGCCGGGCAGGGCGAAGGCGTTCACATTGGGGGAATTGAGAACGGTGATGTTGTAGGCGCGGGTCGGATCGGAACTCGCCGCCTGGAGCTTGCCCACGACGCCGGCGAGCATCCGCTCGACCTTCGGATCGGAATAGGCGCCGCCATATGCGGCCAGGATCTTCGGATGCTGGGAGCGGCCGATGCGCGACTGGGGGTCCTGCGCCTGCGCGGTCTCGAAGGTGACCGGCGGACGGGATGCCGTGTAACCGGTTTTCAGGTCGCTTTCCGACAGGCCGAGGCCGTCCTCGATCGTCGTGCAGGAAGCGGAGGCGAGCAGAAGACCGGCCGAGACGAACAGACCCAACCGGCGTGCAATTCCCTTACCAGCGCTGGACGCTTTCACAACCATGCTCTTTCAATCGTGCCCCAAACTCTCGCCGTATCGCCCGGTCACCCGGTCGTCGATCGCTGCCACAGGATAAGCGTCGGCGGTTGTCCCCCATAGAGTGAACGCGCAACAGGACGTTCGAGAATCCGCACCGTCCCCACGACACGGACCGGTTCACCGCTAGGTTCGAAATGAGGTTTCAATGGGGCGTCGGACGCCTCCCGGCGCCCGCTCGAGCCCCGGTATCCGGTGCGTGGCGCTCCGCCGGCAACCGTTCTTAACCAATGTTGCGACCCGTCCGCCAGGCGCCGAGATAGCGGGCGACCTCTTCAGGCGCATCGGCACCCAGCATCCGCTCCACTGGTCCGATCTCGCCGATCCGCCCCTCGTCGAGAAAGGCGATCCGGTCGGCGAAGGCCCGCGCATCTTCCGGATGATGGGTCACCATAAGGATCGTCAGCGGCGTTTGCGTGAAGCTGCGGCGCAGCCGGTCGAGGGTCTCCAGCATTTCGAGCCTGAGGGCCGGCCCGAGCGAGGCGAACGGCTCGTCGAGGCACAGGAGCGGGCGCCGACGCAGAAAGGCCCGGGCGAGGGCCACCCGCTGGCGCTCACCGCCGGACAATTCGTGCGGCCGCCGCTCGCCCTTGCCGGCGAGCCCGACCGCTTCGAGGCCCTCGGTCACCGCCTGCCGCTCCTCGCGCGTCATCCGGCGGTTCGGCGCGATCCCGAGCGCGACGTTCTGCGCCGCCGTCAGATCGGGGAACAGATTGTTGTCCTGGAAGACGATCGACAGGGGCCGCGCGGCCGGCAGCGTTCGGGTGACGTCCTCGCCCGAGACGAGGATGCGCCCGCGATCGAGCGGAAGAAACCCCGCGACCATGTCGAGAAGGGTGGACTTGCCGGCCCCGCTCGGGCCGATCAGCGCCAGCCACTCGCCGGCTGCAACGCTGAGATCGATCGAGACCGACCACCCGGCTCGGGCAAAGCCCGCACCGTCGAGGAGGAGGGCTGGCGGGGTGTCGCTCATGATCGGGCCCCTAGACTGCTGGAGCGCTCGGCGAACCAGATGAGGGCGAGGCAGACCACGCCGAGAATGAGGGCGAGGCCCGCCGCATCCTCCGTGCGGTAGCTGCCCATGCGCTGATAGAGAAGATAGGGCAGGGTCGTGAACTCCCGATTGCCGAAGAGGGCGATGGCGCCGAGATCGCCGAGCGAGATCGCGACCGATAGCGCGAAGGCGAGGCCCATGGGGCGTCTGAGGGCCGGCCAGTCGAGAAGGCGGAACCGCGACAGGCCGGACATGCCGAGACTGTCGGCGAGCTTCTCGCTGCGCAGATGCGCGTCCTGGAGCGCAGGTCCGAGGATGCGGACCGCGAAGGGCACGGCCATCGCCATATTGGTCAGCACGACGACATAGGGCGCGGCGGCGAAGACATTGGTTACCTGCCGCAGACCGAGGAACCAGCCCGCCCCTAGGACGACCGGGGGCACGACGAGGACGAGGCTCGCCGTGATCTCCAGTCCGCGCCGCGGAATCGCGCTCGCGATCACCGCCCGGCGCTCGGCGCTCGCCAAAGCCTCGACGCCGAGAAGGATCGCGACGGAGAGGAAGATCGCGAGCGTTCCGGACGACAGCGAGACCCAGAGGCTCGTGACGAGTGCGTCGAGAACGGCGGGTTCCGTGAGGAGACGGACGAGATCGGCCTTGAGGCCCGCTACCAGAATGGCGACGAAGGGCGAGAGGATGAAGAGGAGGCCGGCGAAAAGAACCGCAAGATCGAACAGGCTGCGCCAGCGGCTCGGCGTGTCATGGCGCCGGGCGGTGCCGCCGAGGCCGAAATCGCCGGCTTCCGCGCTGCCGAGGCGCGTTGCGAGCGTCAGCACGAGGGCCGTCAGGGCGATCTGCAGAAGAGAGAGCGCGACCGCGCGGCCTGGATCGAACTCGTAGCGCAGGGTCTGGTAGATTGCGACTTCCAGCGTCGTCGCGCCCGGCCCGCCGCCGAGGACGAGGACGATGGTGAAGCTCGTCGCGCACAGCATGAAGACGAGGCTGGCGGCTGCCGGCAGGGCCCGCCGGATCGCCGGCCATTCGACGAGCCGGAAGGTGGTGAGGGGCGAGAAGGACAATTGCCCTGCGAGCCGCCAGCTTTCTCTCGGTACGGCGTCGAGGGCCGCGATCATCAGGCGCGCGGCAAGCGGGATGTTGAAGAAGGCATGGGCGAGGAGGATGCCTTCGAGGCCGTAGATCGAGAAGCGCGGCAGGCCGAGCGCCGCGCCGAGATCCGAGACGACGCCGTTGCGGCCCCAGACCGTGATGATCGCGAGCGCCCCGACGAGGACGGGAAGCGCCTGGGGCAGGAGGAAGATGCGCAGGACGCTCGTGCGTCCGCGAAAGCGGGCGCGGTGGAGGGCGGCTGCGAGCGGAATGGCGGCGAGGACCGAGATGAGTGTCGAGAGCGCGGCCTGTTCGAGCGTAAAGAACACGACGCCGCGAAGATAGCCGTCGCCGAGGATCGAGGCGACGGGAAGCTCGGCCCCGGTGCCGGCGAGGAGCAGCACGAACCCGCCCGCGACGAAGCCCGCAAGAGCCAAGGCCGCAAGAAGCCCCAGGGACAGGCGCCAGAGCCGGTCCGTGTCCGCCCCGAGCCGCAGCCCGCCGCCGGCATGCGTCTTAGCCCCGTCGCCGACCGATGTGGCGGAAGCGGCTGCGCGGATCCCGTCGCCGCCCTTGCGAGACCTCATGCCCATGTCGAGGCCGGGCGCGTCAGCGGCCGAGCGCTTCGAGCCATTCCTGCGTCCAGGCCTGGCGGTTCTTGGCGACGATCTCGGGGTCGATATAGATCGGGTTCTTCACCTCGATCAGGTCGTCGAAGGCGGGCGGCAGATCGATCCCCTCGATGACCGGATAGGCCCAGTTGCCGGTGGGGATGATCGACTGGAACTCCGGCGTCAGGATGAAGGCCAGGAACTGGCGGGCGAGATCGGGATTGTCGGAGCCCGCGAGCATGCCCGCGACCTCGATCTGCAGATAGAGACCTTCGGAAAAGTCGGCGGCACGGTAACGCTCGCTCTCCTCCTCGATCCGGTGATAGGCCTCGGAGGTGGAATAGCTCATGACGAGCGGCACCTCGCCGGAGGTGAAGAGACCATAGGCCTCGGACCAGCCGGGCGTCACGGTGAGGATGCGTTCCGCCAGTTCCTCCCATTTGGCCTTCGCGTCCTCGCCATAGACCGCCTTCATCCAGAGAAGGAAGCCGAGGCCGGGCGTGGAGGTGCGCGGGTCCTCGATGGCGATTGTCTGTTCGCGGTCGCCGGAGACGAGTTCGGCGAGGCTCTTCGGCCAGTTCTCTGCTGCCTCGGTGTCCACCATGACCGCGAGATAGGAATAGTCGAAGGGAACGAAGACGGGATCGGAATAGTCGATCGGCAAGGCGAGGGGGCTGAGATCGGTGCCGCTCTCGGCAAAGAGACCGGTGGCCTTCGCCTCGGGGACGAGATCGGTGGTGAGACCGATCACGATGTCGGCGGGGGAGGAGGCCCCTTCGAGCTTCAGCCGGTTGAGGATCGCGACGCCGTCCGCCAGCCCCTCGAAGCGCAGATCGCATTCGCAGCGGGCCTCAAACGCCTCTTCGATCTTCGGGCCCGGGCCCCATTCGGGCACGAAGCTCTCATAGGTATAGACCGTGAGGACGGGCTTGCCTGCATCCTGCGCGAGCGCTTCGCCACTGATCGCGAGGATACCGGTCAAGGTGAAGAGACCGGTCAGGGAGAGGGGGCCGGGAAGGGGGCTGGCGAGCGTCAAGTCGTTGTCTTTCGTTCGCGTCGGAAAGCGAAGGACGTGGTGCGACCGCCAAGCCCTCATTCCCTCCGCCGGCATGATCCGGATCAGGTTCGACGGGTCGGCCAAGGCCTCTCAGCCGATGAGGTTTCGCGCATCGGCGCCCCGTGTGAGCGTGTCCCCCAATCTAGACGGTTTGCCAGCGATTGGAACCGCCGGGATGCGATCGAAATGCGGGCGAGCGACATGCGGATGGCAAGGGACTTGGTCTTTCCGCCTCGCCGCCCCATTCTTCGCCCTATGAGCCAGTTCGCAGTTCTCCTTGCCGGCCCCATCGAGGCCAGCGCGCGCCTTCGGGCACGCCTTGCCTCATGCCGCGTCATTGCCGCCGATGCGGGCATTCGCCACGCGCGCGCGCTCGGCCTCGAGCCGGAACTCTGGCTAGGCGATTTCGATTCGGTGGACGAGCCGCCGGAGGAGACGGATGCGGCGGAGATCCGATCCTTTCCGGCGGGCAAGGACAAGACGGACGGCCAACTCGCGATTGAGGCCGCGATCGAGCGCGGCGCGACCTCGATCCTCCTCGTCGGTGCCCTCGGCGGTCCGCGCAGCGACCACGCCTTCAGCCATTACGTACTCGCGCTCGCGCTTGCGGAAGAGGGCCATGCGGTCGAGTTCGACGACGGGCGCGAGCGGGCATGGCCGCTCGGTCGAGGCGAGACGCGAGAAGTGGCGCTGGAGCCCGGAACCCAATTCTCGATCCTGAGGTTCTCCGACGTCACGGGGCTCACCATCGAAGGCGCGGTCTATCCTCTCGACGGCGTCGATCTTCCCTTCACCTCGATCCTGACCCAGTCGAACGAGGCCGACGGCCCGATCCGCGTCCGCATCGAGACGGGCCGCGCGATCCTTCTCGCCCAGGCCGACCCCTCCGCCCATTGAGGCCGACGCCCGCGCGGCTCATGGCGGGCACCCGCCATTGGGGACCTCACGATCGCCATCCCCGCGCCACCCCCCGCGCAAAGCCACCGGTCCCCGCACCAAAACGGTTTCGCTCGCCACCAAACTCCCCTATAAGAACCCCGACGGTCCCGTAGCTCAGCAGGATAGAGCATCAGATTCCTAATCTGAGGGTCACAGGTTCGAATCCTGTCGGGATCACCAGTTCTGCGAAGGCTCAGAGGCGCTCGAAAATCGTATTGATGTATTGGCCATCAACGATTTGGTCAGAGACCCGGAACCCTGTGGCTTGGGCTAGGACCTCGGGTGATCGTCCGAGAAGAAAAAGGGTATGAAAGCGCGTGAAGGCGTATTCATATCGGTAGCACGGTGAGGAGTGCGCCATCTTCCCACCTGGTTTCAGGAGATCGTGGAACTCGCGAAACTGCGCGAGTGGATCGCGGAAGTGCTCGATCACGTTGTTCGAGAAGATACCGTCGAAGCGGGCCGAGATCTGATCACGGCTGTTGACGACGAATTGACTGCTGACGTCGGCGCTCGGTTCGTAGCCCCAGACGTCGTATCCGCGGTCTCTTAGTGAACTGACAGTCGAACTCCATGCTCCTCCGCATCCCCAGTCGAGAAAGAGCCCGCCGGATTGCGGCCGAAGAGATTCGAACGTCCGGGTTTCGTTCTCGATCGAGTCGCTTTCCGAATAACGCGAGTAGAGAAGTTCGTAGTCGAGGGAGACGAAGGCCTCGTCGAGATCGAGATATTTCTGTGGGCCGAAGACGCAGTCGCAGTTCGGGCATTGATAGCGCTCGAGTTCGCCGCCCCCGAACATGCATTCGGAGGTCAGGACTTCGTAGTCTCTTCGAGATCCTTCGAACCCGCAGATGATGCACTGAAGCGATCGGGTCTGAAGAGCGATCGAATAGGACCTGTCGAGCGCTTTCCAGAACGACCTGATCGAGTATGTCTCGGCGATCTTCTGCTGCCGTTCCAGCAGTGCGAGACGCTGCTCCAGATCTCCGTTCGACATATGGTTTCCATCCGGTCAAGGGCCTATCTCGTCGTGAGCAGGCATCGTTCTATCCGTAAAGCCAGCCCGCTTCTCTGGATCGACCAGATCGCGACGTCAGCTGACGCCCTCAATTCTAGCCTCCGGATTCGAGCTTGTCGCGTCGGATCGGGTGCGCCGTGTCAGCTGGCGATCTCGCTGTTGAAGTCACGCATCTGGAGCGGAACCCGAATGGCACCGGATCGATGCGCGGGTCTCATTGCAGACGTTTCTGGTTTACCAGTCGATGCCGCTTTCCGAGATCCGGTCCGGGGGCTGGCTATCAAGGACGAGCAGCGATTATCGAAGCCCGCGCCCAATCGGTGAGCTCGCGGAACGGGCCAATCTCCGACAACGGGAGGTATCGCCATGGAAGCACTGAGACGCAAGGGCGTGCGGGCGCGGTTGGTTCTCGTGCTTGGGTTGACCGGCTTCGCGATCACGGGTGCCGGTGTGGCCGCGAATGCGCAGACGGGTGAGACGGCTCGGGGGTTGGCGGATCTTCTCGAATCCGCGCCGGTCGCGCCTTCCCGGCAGGGCGAGGCGCCGGAGGACCCACCGAGTGTCCGGCCGAGCCTGCCACCGGGTGCGGATATCCTCGTTCTGGGCGGCGGCGAGCTCGATCCGGGCAGTTCGGGCGTTCTGGAAGCGCTGGAGCGGTTGCGGACGGTGACCGAGCGCATCGATGCCCTCAAAAATGCGCGGTGAGCGCTGCTGACGTCTCGTCTGAGTGAGAAGCACATCATCAGCCTTCCTGGATTATGGGAGGCTGATCATATCGACTCTGCCGTGATTGCGGGGCCAAACGTAAGCTACACCACGCCCTGAGACACGGTCGCCTTTGCCGGGTATGCCATGCACATCGGAAGCGGTTTTGAGTGGTCCCTTGAGTCTCGTCTCGCATCCGTGACGGGAGAACCGCTGTTCGCGTCAGGGCATCCAGGCGAAGCGTGGGACCGGCTTTCGGAGAATTTGATGCGGCAGCATGAAACGGGAGCTTCGGAGCCACCTTGGAAACGGGAACGCGCGGCACTCGGCCGGCCGTTCATTCCTCGGTCAGGCTCAGGACGGGCTGGCCGAGAGGCCGGTCGCAAACCCGCCGATCACCTGCCGTTCCGATGCTCACCTGTCGTTCACAGCGACGTGGCAGGGCCCGGCAGGGCTGTTCGAAAACCGAAGGCCGCGTCCCGTCGAGCCGAGCCGGTGCGGGCGGGAGAGGGGAGCCTGAGGCCCTACCACTCGGGAGGGTTCGAGCCCGATCCCTCACCAATTCGATGCCGCCACCGTTTGCCGTGGTCGGCCGTCTCAGTCCCCGCGCAGGCGAATGGCTTGGCTCACCCAGGCCTGCTCGGCGATACGGCCCTTCTTGCAGGACAATGCGTGTTCGACCCAGTCGCACTGCTCGCGGGTCCAGCCTGCGATCTGATCGAAATGGAAGATGCCGAGATCGTAGAGAAGGCGCTCGAGCGCCGGGCCGATGCCGTCGATGGCGGCGAGCGAATCGGGATAGGCGCCCTCGCGCGGCGCCTTGAGGCGAGGCGGCTCCTGGCCGACGGCCATCGACCCCGAAAGTTGCGCATCGCTCAGTTGCGCCTGCGGAGAGCTTTGCGAAGGCGTCGGAGCGGGCTGGGATGCCGTATACTCGTCCGCCGACGCCTCGAGCTTCGATGATTTCGTCCGGCGGATCACGTCGACGCTGATCGTGCTGCCGCCGAAGCTCGCGAACCGGGCTTTCGTCGAGGGAGCCTTGGTTTTTCCCGGCTTGCCTGCAGACGGCGTCCAGGAGGAATGTTTGGCCTTGATCTGGGCGCGCTCGGCCGCTTTCTCGTCCTCGGTCTTGGACAGGCGGCGATAATCCACGGTGCGGAAATCGCGGCGATAGGCCTGCGCCTTGTGCTTCTCCTCCAGCGGATCCTCGCTGCGCTGATAGGACGGATCGATCGCCTTCGACTTCAGGCTGTTCATCAGCCTCTGGTCGGCGACGGGACCGGGATCCCAGTCGTTCGAGGCCGGCGAGGCGCCGATCCGCTTCGGCTTCCCGGGCTTCTTGTCGTCTTCGGAGGGAGGCATGATCGGTCCTTGCTGCTCTCGAACGTGGATGGCGCTCCAAGGAACATAGCGGGCGGGTCAAAGGACGGCAATCGAGCCTGCGGACCGTTTCAGGCATCGCCGGGCATGGCTTGGCCGCCGGCCGGGATGGCAACTGGCCTCCAAACGCGAAAAGGGCCCGGCCGAAGCCGAGCCCTTTCCGATCGAATTGAACGTTCCGATTAGAAGGAACGAACGAACTGGACGAAACCAGCGGTCTGGTCGATCGAGTCGCCACGGACGACATTGCTGCCGTTGAGGTCGAGGTTCACGTAGGAGACTTCGGCGAGCATGTCGAAGTTGTTCGTGATCTCGTAGCCGACGTTGCCGACGAACTTGTAGTAGTCGCCGCCGCCGTCGGACACGAGAGCCGTGCCCAGCTGGTTGAACTGGAAGTTCTCGAAGGCTTCGCCGTAGATACCAGCGACCGAGAGGCCGAGCTTGCCGAAGCGCTGAGCGTAACCGGCGCCAACCTGCCATTCCGAAGCGACGTCGCCGAGGAACGGGTTGATGCTGTTGTTGCCGAGGGTCTGAGCGTTGTCGAACAGGCCGACCGTGGAGTAGGTCGACGGATCGAACGCGTAGGAACCTTCGACGCGCAGCTCGGACTCAGGAGCGATCAGATCCTTGAGCGAGACGTTCGCCTTGAGGACGAAAGCGTCCGGGTCGTTCGAGGAGAGAACGCCGAGGGTCGAGGAAGCGGCGGTCGCTGCGGTGGTCGCGAAGACCGGCGTGTCGATACCGGCGTCGAAGCGGCCATTGCCGTTCAGGTCGATGAAGCCGGTGCGGGCCGTCGAAGCGGCGACGCCACGGGTGAAGGCCGGATCGTTGAGCGGGCCATTGCCCGAACCGACGGACTCTTCGTAGACACCGTAGAGGTTGAAGCCGCCGAAGCCGCCCGAATAGCCGAGCTTGGCGACGACGTTCGGAGCGAAGTCACCGCTGCCGTCTTCTTCGAGGCCGACCGTGGCCGAGAGGCCAGCTGCCGCGAAGGTGTAGGACACGCGGTTGGTCTGGATGTCGCCGATCGGGAGATCCGTGTCGGTGAGCAGGCCGTCGTCTTCGGTGAAGAGCGAGTCGAGGTAACCCATGGTCAGGCCGCCGAGCTGAATGAAGCCCTGGTCCATGCCGTACTGACGGTCGTTCGAATAGGCGGCGGTCAGGCTGTTGGTGGCCTGGACGCGAGCCTTTGCACGCAGGGTGCCGAGCTCGGTCTCTTCGCGGGCGTCGAAGTCGAGGCGGACGCGAACCTGCGTACCGGCCTGGTAGTCGTCGCCTTCGCTGTTGCGAAGGAAGTTGACGCCAGCGTCGTTCTCGACAGCACCGGCAACGGCGTACTTGAAGCGGACATAGCCGCCGACGCGCAGGCACGTCTCGGTGCCCGGGATGTAGTAGAAGCCTTCACCGTAGACGTCGCAGACGCGGACGTAGTCGGTGGGCTCTGCCATGGGAACGATAACGTCCGCAGCGCGGGCGCCGGTGACTGCGACGAGAGCCGCAGCGGAGCCGAGAAGAAGGCTCTTAATGTTCATGTCCTGACCTCCAGTCATATGTCTATGGGTTGGGGCATCGTTCGAGGTCCCCCTCACTTGCCCGTCCCTTTCGAAAGCCAGCGCGATTTGTCCCCGCGGTCTTTCTGAGGATGAACATATCGACCGGTGCGTTCGGCGCAATTACAGAAATGCCACACTACCGGCCAACCGGCAGGACGGTCACACCCGTGTTGCGCCGAGAACACGTTTTCGGCAACGAAGTGTTAAGCACGAGTTTGCGCGGAAATGTGCTTAGGTTTTGAAATAAAAGAGCTTTTGTCTGAACAGGGTCGTCCTGGCCGGCCGGGCGCATTCGCGAGGCTCAACCGCCTCCGCCTTGCTGGAAGGGCGCTCAAATGGCCCCGGAGATCAGGTTCGCGAAAGTTGAGGTCGCTCTTCGGCCCGGAGGCGCGCGCGTGACGCATCGTCGGGCCGGGTCAGAACGTGCGAACGAAGACCGCGATCTGGCACAGAACGACGACGAGGGTCAGCACGAGCCGCAGTCGTGCGAACCATGAGGGCAGCTTGCCCCGGCGCGCGGAATTGAGGTCCCAACCGCCCTGGAGGGCGAAGCAGACCGCGAACCCGGCGAAGGCGTAGGGGGCAGGGACGAGGACGAGCAGCCAGCCGGCGATCGAGGGCAGGACCGAAAGGATCAGTTCGTGCCTCTGGTGCGCGGCTGGACGAAGACCGACACCCCAGCGGATGCCGCCGAGAAAGGCGAGGATCGAGGCCGAATAGGCGCTGAAGGCGAGGGAGACCGTGTCGAAGCCGATGGTCTGGCGGCCGCCATAGGCCAGAAGCGCCGACAGGAGAACGAAGGGCACCAGACCGCCGAGCCCGAGCGTCCATGCGGTTTTCGCCGGAGCGTGGACCGGGGAGGTTGCGGATGGACCGGGCTTTTCGTCGGGCGTGTTCGTCTCTTGCATGGAGCGATAGTTCGGCCGCCCATCCCGCATTTCAAGGCCGCGGCATGGTGTCGGCAGACCGATCAGTCGCGCTTGAAGATGACGCGCCCGAGCCAGCCCGTGACGATCGCGAGGGCGACGGCGAAAACGCCGTAGAGAAAGGCATAGCGGGTGGCGAACTGATCGACCTGCGCCTGGAAGCCGACCTTTCTGACTGTGAGGATCTGGCGCTGCTGGCCGACGACGGCGCCTTCGCGGAAGAGATAGGCCCGCACGACATGCTCGCCGGTGGCAAGATCCGGCGGCAGGACGAGTTCGGCGCGAAACAGCGTCGATTCCGCCGCCTGATACCGGACGCTTCCTACCGCCTGGACGTAGAGGTCGTCTCCGGTCTTGATCTGCCGCAAGGCCTTGTCGAAGCGCGTGCGGTCGGCTTCGGTCATCTCGGTCTCGCCCAGCGTCGGCGTCGAGCCGTCGATGCGCAGATTGTCGATGCCGAGTTGCAGCCGTCTGAGGGTCGCGGCCGAGGTGATGTCGCGCAGTTCCCGGGTGCTTGCGACGGAATAGGTGTTGGGCGCGTCGCGGATGGTTTCCTGGGCGCGGTTCAGCCAGATGCCGAAGAAGCGCTCCTTCTCGCGCACCACCACCGGCGCGCGCGGGCCGAACAGCGCCACCACGATATCGTAGCGTTGCTGGCGCAGGATACGCATGTCCGCGTTCCCGATCGCGCCGAAGACCGTGAGGGTCGCGCCGTTGAAGTCGGAGGTGATGCCGATCCGGTTGGTGGAGAGCCCGATCTCGAAACTCTCCTGGGCGGTGCTCGCTCCGGTCTGGCCGGTCTGCGCGCGCGCGCCCATGCCGGCGACGAGGGCGACGAGGACGAAGCCCGCGATCGTGGCGAGGACCCGGCGCCAGATGGCGGGTGCGGATCGTGCGGACGGGGCCGGGCTCATTCCACTTCACCCGTCGGGCTCGCCAGCGAATAGAGCGCATCCGGCTCGACCACGAGTTCGAGACCGAGACGCACGCCGACGGCGAGAACGAGGATGGCGAGGAGGGCGCGCAACTGGTCGCCGCGAAGCTTGCGCCCTGCCGATACGCCGAACTGCGCTCCGATGACGCCGCCGATCATCAGAAGGAAGGCGAGCACCACATCGATCGTCTGGTTCGTCCAGGCCTGGAGAACGGTGGTGACGGCCGCCGTGAACATGATCTGGAAGAGGGAGGTGCCGATGACGACATTGGTCGGCACGCGCAGGAGATAGATCATGGCCGGGACCATGATGAACCCGCCGCCCACGCCCATGATGGCGGCGAGAATGCCGATGAAGAAGCCGAGCGCCAGAACCGGAATCACCGAGACGTAGAGGCGCGAGGCCGGAAACCGCATCTTCAGCGGAAGTCCGTGGACCCAGTTGTGGGTGCCGGGACGGCGCAGGCTCGCGGGCGCGCCGCCGGAGCGCCGGCTGGCGATGAGGGACCGGATGCTCTCGTTGAGCATCAGCCCCCCGGTCGTTCCAAGAAGCACCACGTAGAGGAGCGAGACGGCCAGATCGAGCTGGCCGAGGGTTCGCAAGAGCCCGAAGAGCCAGACCCCGATGAGCGATCCCCCCGTGCCTCCGATGAGCAGCATGGTTCCGAGCTTCAGGTCGATCGTTCGCCGTTTGTAGTGCGCGAGAGCGCCGGAAAAGGAGGAGGCGATGACCTGATTGGCGCCGGTGGCGACCGCGATGGCCGGCGAGATGTTGTAGAAGATGAGAAGCGGGGTGATGAGAAAGCCGCCGCCGACGCCGAACAGGCCCGACAGGAACCCGACGGCCGCACCCATGCCGATGATGACGAAGATGTTGACCGAGATTTCCGCGATCGGCAGGTGAAGGAACACGAGACGCAGCTTTGCTCTGGAGCCCAAGGACCAAGGGTCCAGAACCTCTTCGCGCGAAGGCGGCGCAAAAGTCAAATGCCGCGCGGACCTGAAGGGTCCACGCGGCATTCGCCAATCTGTGCGGGCTGCGGAAGGTCTAGCTGTCCTTGCGCTCGAGCAGTGCCCGGATGAGCGCCTCGTCGATCCGCCCGTTCGCGTCGAGCCCGGCATCCTTCTGGAATTCGACGATGGCCTTCGTCGTGCGATCGCCGACGATCCCGTCCGGCATGCCGGCATCGTAGCCGAGTTTGCCGAGGATCGCCTGGATGTTGCGGATGGCCCGGCTCATGTCGACCGAGGCGGTGGTGGTCGGCTTGTCGGGCGATGCCGCCCAGGCCTCGGGGATGTCCACCGTGTTGGCGCTCGGATCGCGCTCGGCCACCTTGAAGGTCGCGACCGAGGTCTTGGCCGCTTCCAGCTGCTCGGGCGTCAGGGACTTGGCGATCTCGTCGCGCTTGGCGATGGCGTCCTGGTCGCCGCTCGCACCGACGATCGAGAACCACTTGTAGGAGGCGACGAGGTTCTGGTCGACGCCGGCGCCCCGGGCGAACAGGATGCCGAGATTGTACTGGCTGTCCGTCATGCCGTGCTCGGCGGCCTTGATGAACCAGTCGGCCGCGAGCTTCGGTTCCGACTTGCCGTCGACGCCCGTCGCATAGAGCACCGCGAGATTGTGCATCGCGCGGACGTTGCCGGCCTCAGCGGCCTTCAGATACCAGTCGCGCGAGGCGATCGGATTGCGCTCGACGCCGTTGCCCTTCTCGTAGAGCGTTCCCATGCTGTACTGGGCCGGAACGAAACCGAGCTCGGCAGACCGCTGGAACCAGGTCGCGGCTTCCGCCGGATTGGCGGTGACCGCGCGCCCTTCCATCAGGCGGAGGCCGATCTCGAAGAGCGCCTTCGGATCGCCGGCCTTGGCGGCGTCGAGAAGCGCTGCCGGCGCGATGCCCTCGGGCAGCGCGGCGACCTGATCGTCGAAGTTCTGGCCGGCGGCCTCGACGGTCGGCCCTGCCTGGCGGACCGGTGCCTCCGGCGTGAAGGCGACGGTGCTCATGGGCGAGGCGGCGGCGGCGTCGCTCGAGGACGGCTGGATCGACGGCGCGGTGGCCGCAACCTGGCGCTCGGCCTCGTTCGAGACGCCGATCTGCGCGTTATCTCTGGCCTTCGACATTGCCGCGCCGGCAGCCGAAGCGGTTTCGGCCGCGACGGGCCGCGGATCGGCGGCCGCGACGACCGGTGCCGCGCTCGGCTCGGATGCCGTAGCCGTAGCCGTGGCGGCGGGGGCCGGATCGGTGGCTGCTGCCGCGACTTCGGTTCCGTTCGTCTGCTTATCGGCGGTCTCGACGACGGGCTGCTCGGGGAAGAGCTCGACCCGCTCGGCGATGATCTTTCCGACCGGCAGCGCGAGGAGGGTCAGGAGGACCGCACCGGCCGCGAGCATGACGGGCTTGCGACGCCGGGAGATGGTCTCGGCGAGACCCCGCTTGCTGCGATCCTCGACTTCGTTGGTGTTGAAGCCTTCGGCTTCCTCTGCGGCGGCGAGAGCTGCGCGGCGCGCGGCGGCGATGAAATCGGCCTTGGTGTTCTCGCCGCTCTGGGTCTTGGCTTCGGCCTTCTGGTTGCGCACCCGCGCCAGAAGCGCGGCGATGTCCGGTGCGCCCGAGCCGATCGCCAGCGGCCGGTTGGCTTCGTCGCTGTCGAGGAGATCGGCCGGATCGATAGCGCCGTTCTCGTCCTGCGTGTCCTTCTGCGAGGCATCGGCGGTGCGCGAGACGGCTTCGTCCTCTTCCGCCTCGAAGGCGGGCTCGCTCGCCTGGCGCTTGGGGAAGCTGCGCTGGATCAGGGCGTGAAGGCCCGTCGCGCCGCTGACGCCCGCTGCTGCGAGCTTTACGTTCATCGCCCCGTCCGTCTCACCGGCGGCGTCCGCGACGATCCGGTCGTCGGTGCTCGGGCCTGCCACGACGTCGCTGTCGCCGAGGTCTTCGGCCGCCGGTGCGTCGTCTTTCAGAGAGGTGTCGAAATCGCGCTCGATGGCGTCGATGCGCTGGATCAGCCGGTTGAGGGCGGCGTTCACGGCTTCGTAGAAGTCGGTCGAGCGCACATGGCTGTCGGTGGAGAGCTTCTGCAGGCGGTCGAGTTCCTCCGTCAGCTTGGCGACGTGCTCGCTCTGCTGAAGGTCGCCCTGCTGCAGCATCTGCCGCACGGCCTCGTCGGCTGCGCTCTTGGCTGCGACGAAGATCTGCTCGGCGTTCTCCTCGACCCGCTTCTCGACCTCGCTGAGGCGATATTCGATATCGGCGGAGACGCTGAAGCTGGTCGAGTTCAGGATCTGGGTCAGTCGCCCGACCTGGCTCTCGAGGCTGGAGATGGCCGCGCCATCCTCGACCGGCGTCGCGATCTGCTTCTCGATGCGCTCGGCGAGCGAGGACAGGCGGGCTTCGATCGCCTCCATGTCCTCGTGACGGATGCCGTTCTGCTCGACGAGTTCGTCGAGACGCGAGTTGAGCCGGCCGAACTGCTCGGTGAAGAGCGCGCCGGGTTCGCTCGCCTCGAAGCTGTCGAAGCGCCCGTTGAGTTCGGCGATCTTCTCGGCGAGGAGGGCGACGGAGCCGTCGGAAGCGATCTCGTCCACGCGCTCGGCAAGCGCCTGCATGCGTTCCTCGATGCGCTGGACCGGAGCCGGATCGATCTCGGCGGCCTTTTCGGACAGCGTCGCGATCGACTGGATGACCTCGTCGAGGCGCTGGTCGATCTGGGCGAAGCGCGCCTCGCCCCGATCGTCGGTCTTCAGCTGGGAGGAGATCGCCTCGATGGCGCTCGACAAAGTCTCGACGCGCCGGTCGATGCCGTCGAGGGACAGGGTCTCGGGAAGCAGGGAGAGCGTCTCCTCCAGCTTGCCGATCCGCTCCGCGATGCGCTCGAAGCTCGCATCCATCTCGTCGCGCGGCGCAAAGCGGCTGTCGACGCCCTTGAGAAGGTCGTTCGACACGCGGGCCGACTGTTCGGAGGCGATATCGCGCATCTGGTCGCGAAGATTGCCGATCTCGGCCATCATCCGCTCGGTGAGCTCGGCGGTGCGGTCCTGCGACCCGACCTCGGAGACGAATCGCTCCTCGAAATCGATCCAGCGCTGCTCGATCGCCCTCAGGTGATCCTCGCTGGCCAGATGGGACATGGAGGCGCGCAGGCGCTCGATCTCGGCCTTGAGGCCCGCCCTGTCGTCACCGCCGCCGAGGCGCATCTCCCGCCGGCCTTCGAGGCGCGGGGCCGAGATGCCGGCAAGGCTGCGCCGGTCGAGATAATCGTCGATGTCGTCGAGCTGGGTGCGCATGTCGGCGATGACCGAGGAATCGATGCCGCTGCGCTCCATCTGGTCGAGACGCCCGTGCAGCCGTGCGATCTCGTCGTGGAGAACCGAGGGGCGGGTGTTCTGGGAGACCGCGGCCTGGAGATCGATGAGCGCGTCGCGCATGTCCTCGATCTGGAAGCCCACATCGGACGACATGTTGCGCGTGAGTTCCTCGCGCAGAAGGTCGAGTTCGGCGCGAAGATCGCCGACCGTGCGGTCCTGCTTGCGGGCCGGGCGGCGCGTGGGGCGCGGGGCGAAGGCGCCTTCCGTGCGGGCGTTTCCGTAGGCGCGCAGCGCCACCTGGGAGCTGGAGCCGCTTCGCGAGACCTGGCTCGGCCGCGGCGCCTCGTCGAGAAGTTTCTGGCGCATGACGATCTGCGAGACTGCGTCCGCAAGGTCCGGCCGCCGGTTCGCGGGGCGGCCCTGCGAGATGGCGCGACGTTCGCTCTGGACACCGATATCCGGCGCCTGGGCGCGCGGGGCGGGAGCGCTTGCCGGTCGCGGCTGCGAGACCCGGCTCAGGCGATTTTCGAGGGCCTCGAGGGTCCGGGTGAGATCGGCAAGGGCGTTCTGGCCCTTTCCGTTCGTCGCCGGACTTTGCTTCACACCCAGAGGTTCGGCCATCGTCTTGTCCCAATCGCTCTTTGCGAGGCCCAGACCGTCCTGAGCCCATCGTGCGGCGTGCGGGCCGTCGCATCACCCTTTCGGCTGGATGAAACCGGCATTTCGCCTTCGCTGTCAGTGAGAAGTACGATCTCAGTCAGGTCCGAAGCTTGCGCTTCTCATGGCGAGGTCACTCTTCGTTCACTATATGGAGGGAACGAGTCGCGTTGATGAGGCTTGTCTTCGTACGTATCGCAACGATATGCGGTGCATCCCCATCACGCATGAACAATCATGGCGTGTGGATGTTTTGATTCTTACGGAAATTGGCATGGCTCAGGTTCGGGAAAACGCTCTTCGTCGCGAAGACGAGGAGACCCCGCTCGACATCGACTTCCTTTTGGGACTGAAGGAAAACGGATTCGGCGAGCGCGAGGTCTATCGCATCGGCGATCTCGCGCGCGAATTCGGCGTGACGCTGCGCACCCTGCGCTTCTACGAGGATCGCGGGCTCCTGAGCCCGGAGCGACGCGGCACGACGCGCTATTACAACCGGCAGGATCGGGCGCGGCTCCGCCTCGTGCTCCTGGCCAAGGTGCTGGGCTTCTCCCTCACCGAGGCCCGCCAGCTGATCGACCTCTATCACCAGCCCGACGGCAAGCGGAAACAGCTCGAACTCGCGCTCGAACGGTTCGAGGAACAGCAGGTCATCCTCGACGAGCAGAAGCGGGAGATCGAGGAATCGATCGACGCCATGAACCGGACGATGAAGATCGTGCGGGAGCGGCTCGACAAGTTGTGATCGCGGCCGCCGGTCGGCCGAATCCCGGCCTTTCGTGCCGACGGACCGGCCTCCTGCGCCGGAAATTAGGGTTCTCTTGCAATTGACGTAAACGTCAATCGGGTCTATCTGGCGGGAACGCGGTTCGAGGGGGAGGCGGAGCCTTCTTTCTCTCGGTCCGTTCCAGACACGAAGCCTGCGGGAGGCCCTGCCGATGACCGAAGCCTATATTTTCGATCATGTTCGAACGCCGCGCGGACGCGGCAAGAAGGATGGCGCGCTGCACGAGGTGCCGGCCGTCCGGCTCGGCGCAAGGGTGCTCGAAGCGCTGCGCGATCGCAACGGCATCGACACGGCGAAGGTCGACGACGTGATCTTCGGCTGCGTCGATCCGGTCGGCGAGGCCGGCGCCGTGATACCCAAGGCCTCCGCCTTCGAGGCCGGCTACGATTTCGCCGCCCCCGGCATGCAGATCTCGCGCTTCTGCGCTTCCGGCCTCGACGCGGTGAACCTTGCGGCCGCCAAGGTCGCCCAGGGCGCCGACGATCTGGTGATCGCGGGCGGCGTCGAATCCATGTCGCGCGTCGGCATGGGCATGTCGGGCGGGGCCTGGTTCATGGACCCCTCGGTCGGCATTCCCGCCTATTTCATGCCCCAGGGCGTTTCGGCCGACCTCATCGCCACGAAATACGGCTTTAGCCGCGACGACTGCGACGCCTATGCCGTCGAGAGCCAGAAGCGTGCCTGCCGCGCCTGGCAGGAAGGACGCTTCGCGAAGTCCGTCGTTCCGGTCAAGGACGCCAATGGACTGACGATCCTCGATCGTGACGAGCATATGCGGCCCGGGACGGACATGCAGTCCCTCGGAAGCCTCAACGCCTCCTTCGCGATGCCCGGCGAGATGGGCGGCTACAATGCCGTCGCCATCCAGGCCCATCCGGAGATCGAGGCCGTCGATCACGTCCACCATGCCGGCAATTCCTCCGGGATCGTCGACGGGGCGGGCGCGGTTCTCGTCGGATCGAAGGCGGCCGGCGACATGCTCGGCACCCGCCCGCGCGCCCGCATCCGCTCCTTCGCCAATATCGGCTCCGATCCGGCCCTGATGCTGACCGGGCCGGTGGACGTGACCGAGAAGCTCCTGAAGCGCTCCGGCATGGCCCTCGGCGATATCGATCTCTTCGAGCTGAACGAGGCCTTCGCCGCCGTCGTCCTGCGCTACCGCCAGGCCTTCGACATCGACCCGGACGTCCTCAACGTGAACGGCGGCGCGATCGCCATGGGCCACCCGCTGGGCGCCACCGGGGCGATGATCCTCGGCACGGTGCTCGACGAACTGGAGCGCCAGGACAAGACGACCGCGCTCGTGACCCTTTGCATCGGAGCGGGCATGGGCACGGCGACGATCATCGAGCGCGTCTGAGGGAGGACGACATGACCGAATTCAAGAACTTCACCCTCCAGACCGATTCGGACGGCATCGCGGTCCTCACCTGGGACATGCCCGACCGGTCCATGAACGTCTTCACCGAAGAGGTGATGGACGAGATCGAAAAGGCCTTCGACGGCCTCGTCGCGGACGCGGCGGTGAAGGGCGTCGTCTTCACCTCCGGCAAGGAGGGCTCGTTCACGGGCGGCGCCGATCTCAACATGCTGCGGCGCATGAACGAGGCTTATGAAAGCGAGCGCAAGAGCGACGAAGAGGGGGCGATGCGCGCGCTCTTCGATCGCGCCGGCCGGATGACCTGGCTGTGGCGCAAGATCGAGACCTGCGGCAAGCCGGTGGTCGCCGCGATCAACGGCACCTGCATGGGCGGCGGTTTCGAACTCGCGCTCGCCTGCCATGGCCGCGTCGCCTCGCCCAAGGCCAAGCTCGCTCTTCCCGAGGTGAAGGTCGGCATCTTCCCCGGCGCCGGCGGCACCCAGCGCGTCGCCCGCATGACCGACATCCAGTCGGCGCTCCAGATGCTGCTGAAGGGCTCGACCCTTTCGGCGGACAAGGCCAAGGGCATGGGGCTCGTCGACGAGGTCGTCGCCGGCGATCTGGTCGAGGCCGCCAAGGCGATGATCGCGAACGGCCTGTCGCCGGAAAAGCCGTGGGACAGGAAGGGCTTCAAGCTTCCGTCCGGACCGGTCTACTCGCCCCAGGGCGCCCAGGTCTGGCCGGCCGTCTCCTCGCTCTACCGCAAGGAGACCTATGACAATTATCCCGGGGCGCGCGCCATCATCAAATGCGTCTACGAAGGCCTCCTCGTTCCGATGGATACGGCGCTTCGCATCGAGCAGCGCTATTTCACCGAAGTGATCCGCACGACGGAAGCTGCGATGATGATCCGCTCGCTCTTCGTCTCCATGCAGGCGCTCAACAAGGGCGCGCGGCGACCCAAGGACGTGGCGCCGACGGACCTGAAGACGATCGGCGTGATCGGTGCGGGCTTCATGGGGGCGGGCGTCGCCTTCGTGACAGCGCAGGCCGGCCTCGACGTCGTTCTCGTCGATCGCGACGAGGAGACCGCCGCCAGGGGCAAGGCCCATTCGGAAAAGCTCGTGAAGGGCCTCGTCGAAAAGAAGCGGCTCAGCGAAGACAAGGCCGAGGCGCTTCTCGGCCGCATCACGGCGACCGCCGACTACGAGGCGCTGCGCAAGGCCGACCTCATCATCGAAGCGGTGTTCGAGGACCGGGACGTCAAGGCGGAGGTCTCGAAGAAGGTCGCTGCCGTTCTCGGCGAGCATGCGATCTACGCCTCGAACACCTCGACCATCCCGATCTCGACCCTTGCCGAGAACGCACCCGACGAGAGCCGTTTCATCGGCATCCACTTCTTCTCGCCCGTCGACAAGATGATGCTGACCGAGGTGATCCTCGGCGAGAAGACCGGGGACAAGGCGCTCGCCGTCGCGCTCGACTATGTGCGCGCGATCAAAAAGACGCCGATCGTCGTCAACGACACTCGCGGCTTCTTCGCCAATCGCTGCGTGCTCCGCTACATGAACGAGTCCTACGACATGCTGATCGAGGGCGTTCCGCCGGCGATGATCGAGAACGCGGCGAAGGCCGCCGGCATGCCGGTGGGTCCGCTCGCGCTCAACGACGAGGTCGCCGTCGACCTGTCGGAAAAGATCATGAAGGCGACCATGCGCGACATGGGCGAGGATGCCGTGGATCCGCGCCATTTCGAACTCGTCACCTCGATGACGGCGAGCGGTCGGCTCGGCCGAAAGGCGGGCAAGGGCTTCTACGACTACCCGGACAAGCCCGCCAAGAAGCGCCTCTGGCCGGATCTCAAGGCCCGCTACGACCAGAAGCCGGCGTCCGAGGTCGATTTCGAGGAACTGAAGCACCGCTTCCTCGCCACCATGGCGCTCGAGGCCGCGCGCACCATGGAAGAGGGCGTCGTCGTCGATCCGCGTGAGGCCGATATCGGCTCGATCCTCGGCTTCGGCTACGCGCCCTATACCGGTGGCGCGATCAGCTATATCGACGGGATGGGCACGCCGGCCTTCGTCGAACTGTGCGAGAGGCTCGCCGCCAAATATGGCGAGCGGTTCGAGCCGACGCCTCTTCTGAGGGAAATGGCTGCGTCGAACGACACGTTCTACGCCCGGTTCGGCGGGGCGAAACGCGCGGCCTGACACGGATAACGGCGAGCGCTTCGCTGATGCAGCGTGGCGCGGTCGCAAAGGCAGGAACAGACCCGGCCGATCCGTGCCCGAGGCTCGGGCGATCTCGTTCGCTCCGGGCCTCCGGGCGGCCTTGTGCCCACCTTGTCGCGACCATGATTTTAGGGCGGTCGCCTGCGGCGCGAGAGCGCGGCAGGCGGCCGCCTTTTTGCTGTCCAACCCCTCCCGGCCGGGCCTTTGCGGCAGGAGAAGACGGCGAGCCTGACGCGTGGCTCACCCCCAGGTCAGGTTGAGGGGAGCTTCTATCCCCATTGTCGCGACAAGATCCGCCGAATGGTGGAACCATGTTCCATTTTGGATCAAGACGACGACGATGACGGCCGGACGCGGATGCTTCCGGCGACGGGCAGGGATTGCCCGAACCACGGATGGCTCCTCGACTGACGCCCTCAGCGGTGCCGTCGGCGAGGGCTGCGGCGCAGACACGAAGATGAGCGGAACGACACGATGAACAAGCCGGGTTTGACGGCATCGGCTCGACCGAGCGAGGAGGCCATTCGGGACCGCCTGAAGAACCGCCGGAGCCTTTACGAGCTCGATCGGGCGTCGGATTCGATGTTCAGGCGTGTGCGGCGCGGTCTCTTCGAGGCCCGCGAGGACGTCTCTATGGCGGCCCCGATCTGGCAGCGCTATCCGGTGCAGGCCTTCACCTCGGTCTCGGTTCTGACGATCGGCATCTTCGCGGCCGGCGCCTTCCTCGCCAATGCCTATTTCCTCGACGACGACGCCGCATCAGCCCCTCGTCAGACGGCTGCGCTCGCGCAGACCTTGCCGGAGGTGACGCCCGGCACAGCGACGTCGCAGGCGGATGATGCGGACGTGACCCCTGAGCCCGCCTCCGCTCGGCCTTCGGTGCCGTCGCATGAGAGGCGGCAAGCGCCGACGATCGCTGAGACCGAAGATCGGCAGCAGGCGTCCTCGATGGCCGAGCCCGCCCGTGAACCGCTGAACGCCGTCACCGAAGTCGAACGTCTCGCGCCCCGGATCGAAGCGCCCCGTATCGAAGCGATGGCGGCGCCGGAGCCCGAGAAACAGGCGGGCCGGGTCGAGGCGACGAGCGTCGAGGAGCAGCCTGCCCCGGTTGATCGATCCCTCCAGACCGGCAGCACGCAACCGGCAACGCGGCAAACAGAAATCGCCTCGATGCTGGACGAGGCGCGGCGCGTCGAGAGCATGCAAAGTGCGGTTTGGCCGGACATGATCGGCGCGGCACATTCCGCGAGCGAGACCGCGCAGCCTGCGGCGCGAACGGCGGCCGAGCCGATCGCGATCGAAGAGCCGGCGAAGGATCCGGCGGCGACGCTCGTTCCGGTTCCCGACAGAAAGCCGGAGACGCTCACGGCGTCGCTTGCGGGCGAAGAACCATCCATGACGACGGGCGAGGGGCCGGCCGCGACGGGATCCGCCCCGGCCGCCGGTCGTACCGGCTTTGCGCGGACCTTCGTCAATATGCGCCGCGATGCGAACATGGATGCGGAGGTCATGACCGTGATCGCCGAGGGCGCACCTCTGACGGTCTTCGACTGCGGCGACTGGTGCCATGTGCGCTACCAGAACACCGAAGGCTATGTCTTCAACACCTTCGTCACCAGCGACCGGTCGGCCTCGCGGGAGGCGGGCGGCGAGGGCTGACCCGACCGCCGCGAGCGGCGAACCCCAAGAGCTTCGCCTCGATCGCGGGACCGAGCGGGCGATCCGACCTTCGGATCACCCGAGACGGACATCAGATCGCAACCGCGCCGAAGCGTCCTGCCGAGGGAAGGTCCGGCGCGATAGACGTTCCCGGACCGGGTTCGAACCCGCTTCCGGCGCGCCGGCTTCGAACTGAAATCCTCAGCCGAACAGCCCCTTCTTTTCGGCCGTCGGTTCACGGCCGCCGCGAACGCTCTGGCCGAGGGTGTCGGCGACCCGCGCGCCGCGCTCGCCGATCGGCTTGTGCGGCTCGCCGGTCGTGTCGTGGGCCGTCTGGTGTTCCATCTCGGCATTGATCTCCGCGCCGATGATGAAGATGACGGAGGACACCCACACCCACATCATGAAACCGATGACGGCGCCGAGCGAGCCGTAAGTCGCGTTATAGTTGGCGAAATTCTGGAGATACCAGGAAAAGCTGATCGAGGCTGCGAGCCAGACGAGGGCGGTCAGGAAGGCGCCGCCGATCACCCATTTCCACTGCGCCCGGCTGCGGCTCGGGCCGTAGCGATAGATCGAGGCGATCGCCGCGACGATCACCAGGAAGACGATGGGCCAGCGAAGGGCGGCGACCGTGAGTTCCGTCAGGGTCTGCAGGCCGAGGATCGCCATGATGGCCGGCACGATGCCGATTGCCGTGATGAGGATGATGCCGACGATGATCATGCCGATGGTAAAGCAGAAGGCGACCGCATTCAGCTTCAGGAAGCTGCGCTGCTCGGTCTCGCCGTAAGCGACGTTCATCGCCTCGAACAGCGTCTTGATGCCGTTGTTCGCGCTCCACATGGCGAAGAGGAAGCCGGAGATGAAGCCGACGGACAGCGAAGCGGGGTTCTGGCTCGCAAGGGTCGCGAGCTGCGATTCGAGAAGTTCGGTGCCGGCCTGGGGCAGGAACTGGCCGATAAAGGCAATGTGATCGGAGATCGTCGAGGGGTCGCTGACGAAGCCGTAGAGCGACACGAAGACGGCGAAGGCCGGGAAGAGAGCGAGCAGAAGATAGAAGGTCGCGCCGGCCGCGATCAGCATCACCCGGTCTTCGAAGAACGAATTATAGAGCCTGAGGCCGATGTCCTTCCACCCCTTGGCGGGAATTCCGAGCGGGCTCACGGCGTCGCGTCCGCGCCCGGGCTCGCTCGCGCGGCGCTTGGTTTCCTCGCTCGTATAGGGGCTGAACCGTCCGACCATCTATCCGCCAATATCCCCTGTGAATGTATCGCGGACGCGTTGCCGCCGAAGTCATGCCCAAAGTCATGCAATGTCCCATGGCAGGGCTGGTTCCCGTCTGGCCGCCGGCTGGAGGACTGGGGGCGGCTCTGAGCCCCGAAAGTCACAGTATTCCACTGCTGGATCGAGACGGCTGCACCGGGGCGAACACCCGTTTGCCGAAGCGCGACAAAGAATCCGCTTCCCATTTTTCTTCCGTTTACGTAAGATGCCTTCATCGATCGGCCGCGAAGGTCGAGACGGACGAAGCGGCATGCGCAAGCATTCCGTCACTGGTCTGGAAACTTATGGGAATCGCCTACGTTAAGAGTTGGAGCGTGGGGCGACGAATCGAGGAGCGCATCTATGTCCTGGCGAGCCGAAAAACTGAGCCGCCCCATCTACAAGTGGGCCAAGGGCGTCATGCCCGCGATTTCGAAGACCGAACGTGAGGCGATCGACGCCGGCACGGTCTGGTTCGACGGCGAACTGTTCACGGGAAATCCCGACTGGCAGAGCCTCGTCGACATGCCGCCGGCCACGCTGACCGCCGAGGAGCAGGCCTTCCTCGACGGCCCAGTATCCGAACTCTGCGCGATGATCGACGACTGGCAGATCATCAGCAAGGATCATGACCTGCCGCCCGAGGCCTGGGCCTTCATGCGCGAGAACAAGTTCTTCGGCATGATCATCCCGAAGGAATATGGCGGTCTCGGCTTCTCCAACACCGCCCATTCGGAAGTGGTGCGCAAGGTCTCGTCGTGCTCGGTCGCGGCCGGCGTCACCGTCATGGTGCCCAACTCGCTCGGACCCGGCGAACTCATGCTGCATTTCGGCACGCAGGAGCAGCGCGACTACTGGATGCCGCGTCTTGCCGATGGGCGCGAGATTCCCTGCTTCGGTCTGACCTCGCCGGATGCCGGATCCGACGCGGCGGCCATGACCGATACCGGCGTCGTCGAATATGGCGAGCACGAGGGCAAGCAGGTTCTCGGCATTCGTCTCAATTTCGAGAAGCGCTACATCACGCTCGCGCCGGTCGCGACCGTCATGGGTCTCGCCTTCAAGATGCGCGACCCCGAAAATCACCTCGGACGCGGCGAGAATCTCGGCATCACCGTCGCCCTGATTCCGACCTCGACGCCCGGCGTCGATCAGAGCGAGCGCCACATTCCGCTCAACACCTATTTCCAGAACGGTCCGCTCTACGGCCGGGACGTGTTCATTCCGATGGACTGGATCCTTGGCGGCGAGAGGCAGATCGGTCAGGGCTGGACCATGCTGATGACGGCGCTGGCCGCCGGTCGCGGCATTTCTCTGCCCTCCCAGTCCGCGGCCTCGGCGGCCCAGTGCGCCCGTCTTTCGGGTGCCTATTCGCGGGTCCGCACCCAGTTCGGCGTGCCGATCGGCATGTTCGAGGGTATCCAGGAGCCGCTCGCCGAGCTTGCGGCGAACGCCTATCAGGTGGATGCGGCGCGCCGTCTCACGGTCGCTGCTCTCGACGAGGGGCACAAGCCCTCCGTCATCTCGGCCATCATGAAGTCGAACGCCACCTATCGCATGCGCGAGTCGATCGAGCGCGCGATGGATATCCACGGCGGCAAGGGCATCATCGAGGGTCCGAAGAACTACCTCGCGGCCGCCTTCCGCGGCGTGCCCATCGGCATCACCGTCGAGGGCGCGAACATCCTGACGCGCAGCCTGATGATCTTCGGGCAGGGTGCGATCCGTGCCCACCCCTATATGCTGAAGGAGCTTCTCGCGCTCTCCAACGAGAACGAGAAGGAAGGCCTGCGCGAATTCGACAAGGCGTTCTGGGCCCATGCCGGCCATTCCGTGAAGAACGCGTTCCGAGCCTTCGTGCGCGGTTGGACAGGCGGCCTCGCGGCTCCCGCGCCGAAGGCTGCGATGACCAGCCACTGGCGCCAGCTTTCGCGTCTCTCCTCGGCCTTCGCGCTCCTATCCGACTTGTCGCTCCTGACGCTCGGCGGAAGCCTCAAGCGCCGCGAGATGATCTCCGGCCGCCTCGGCGACATTCTGTCCGAACTCTATCTGCTTGCGGCGACCCTCAAGCGTTTCGAGGTCGAGGGGCGTCCCGAAGCCGACAAGCCGATCGTCGAATACGTCATGCAGCGCGGCTACAACCGGATCGCGCACGCCTTCAACGGCGTCCTCGACAATCTGCCGGCTCGTTGGGCGGCCGGTCTCACGCGCTTCATCGCCTTCCCGCTCGGCGTGCCGTTCCAGCACCCGTCGGACGATCTCGTCCGCGAGATCGCCGACATCCTCATGCGGCCGTCTTCGCAGCTCGATCGCCTGACGCCGAACCTCTATCTCGGCGAGGGCCGCGAGGGGCATCCGGTGCAGGATCTCGAAAAGGCGTTCGCGCTCGCCCATGAATGCGACCCGATCGAGCGCAAGATGCGCAAGGCCAAGGTCAAGAGCGCGGAAGCCGCTCGCGAAGCCGGCGTAATCACGAGCGACGAGTTCGACACGTTGTCGGCCTTCGCCGCCGCCAAGCGCAAGGTCGTCGAAGTCGACGCCTTCGAGATGTCCGAGATCTCCCGCTTCACGGCGGAAGATGCTCGCGGCACCAATCGTTCATCCCAGGAAACTCATCGCGAGGCTGCTGAGTAATGCCGAAGTCGGTCTTCATCGTAGACGGTGCCCGCACGCCTTTCATCAAGGCGCGCGGGAAGCCGGGACCTTTCACGCCCGTGGACCTCGCGGTCCAGTGCGGCCGCCCGCTTCTCATGCGCCAGTCCTTTCCGGAGACCGCCATCGACCTCGTGATCCTCGGCTGCGTGAATGTCGTGGCCGACGAGATGAACCCGGCGCGCGTCGCGTCCCTGAGGCTCGGGATTTCGGAAGAGACCCCGGCCTTCACCGTGCAGATCAATTGCGGCTCCGGCATGCAGTCGATCGACACGGCGTTCCGCTATATCGAGCGCGGCACCGCCGACATCGTGATGGCCGGCGGGGCCGAGGCGCTCAGCCATTCGCCTCTCGTCCTGCGCCGCGGGGCGGTCGACTGGTTCGCAAGGCTCAACGGCGCGAAGACGGCCGGTGACCGACTGAAGGTCATGACCGGCCTCAAGGCCGATTACCTGAAGCCGGTGATCGGCCTCGAGCGCGGGCTCACCGATCCGATCACCGATCTCAACATGGGCCAGACGGCCGAGATCCTCGCCCACCTCTTCAACATCTCCCGGCGCGATGCCGACACCTATGCGGTGGAGAGCCATCATCGCCTTGCGAAAGCGACGAGCGAAGGCTGGCTTGCCCACGAGATGCTGTCCACCGTCGCCCGCGACGGCTCGGTCTACGATCACGACGACGGCGTTCGCCCGCAATCGGACGTGCGCTCGCTCGGCAAGCTGAAGCCGGTCTTCGAGCGCCCCTACGGCAAGGTGACGCCGGGCAACGCCTCGCAGATCACCGACGGCGCATCCTGGGTGCTGCTCGCCTCCGAGGAGGCGGTCGCCCGCTACGACCTGAAGCCGATCGCCCGCATCGTCGATTCCGAATGGGGCGCGCTCGATCCCTCGATCATGGGGCTCGGCCCCGTGGTCTCGTCCGCGCCGATCCTGCGGCGCCAGGAGATGGCGGTCGCGGATGTGGATCTGTGGGAGATCAACGAAGCGTTCGCGGCCCAGGTTCTCGCCTGCGTCGAGGCACTCGACGAGCCGGACATCGCCGATGGCGTCCTGAAGCTCGAGGGCGCCGGCGGCCGGATCGCCCGCGATCAGCTGAACGTGGACGGCGGGGCGATCTCGCTCGGTCATCCCGTGGGCACCAGCGGCAATCGCATCACGCTGCACCTTGCCAATGCCATGAAGCGGCTCGGCAAGAAGCGTGGCATCGCCACCGAGTGCATCGGCGGCGGCCAGGGCGGCGCGATGCTGCTCGAGGCGGCTTGACGATCCAAGGTGCGAACCGGCTCGCGGCCCGATCTGCGCGCCAGTTTCGATCCCCTTCAAGCCCTCATGAAGCGGCCCGCAATGCCGGTGGCCGGAGCGGCGAACGAATAGGACGAGAGAGAACTTCCATGGGCAGAATGCTTTCCGCGCTTTCAGACCGTTCACGCGAGCTCGGTCCCGCGCGCCTTGCCGAACAGGACGGCAACTGGCGGTCCGGAATGGACGAGGACTACGTCTACTGGCTCGTTCTCGACTGTCCCGGCAAATCGGTGAACACCATCGGCCGCGACGTGCTGACGGAACTCTCGCGCCATATCGATCACATCGTCGACCAGAAGCCCGCGGCCGTCGTCATCCGCTCGGGCAAACCCGCCGGCTTTGCCGCCGGCGCGGACATCAACCAGTTCAAGGACGCGTCCACCGGCGACATCCGGGGCATGCTGAAGGAGGGCCATCTCGTCCTCGACCGGCTTGCCGACCTGAACTGCAAGACGATCGCGATCGTCCACGGGCACTGCCTCGGCGGCGGTCTCGAACTCGCGCTCGCCTGCGATATGCGGATCGCCGTTTCGGACGCCACTCTCGGCTTTCCCGAAGTCATGCTCGGCCTCCATCCGGGCCTCGGCGGAACCTATCGCTCGACCATGATCGCCGATCCGGTCGAAGCCATGACGATGATGCTCACCGGCAAGTCGATGCGCGCCAAGAAGGCGAAGTCGATCGGTCTCGTCGACGCGGTGGTCGAGGAGCGGCATGTGGCGTCCGCCGTGACGGCGGCGCTGCGCGGCGAACTCGGCTCCAAGTCGGGCGGCATCAAGAGCCAGGCCTTCGGGTTCAAGCCCGCCCGCTCGCTCGCCGCCCGCCAGATGCGCAAGAAGACCGCCGAGAAGGCGCCGAAATCGACCTATCCCGCGCCCTACAAGCTGATCGATCTGTGGGAGGAGCATGGCGGCTCGCCGCGTTCGATGCAGGAGGCCGAACTCCAGAGCTTCGCCGAACTCATCGAGTCGGAGACCTCGCGCAATCTCGTCCGCGTATTCTTCCTTCGCGAGAAGATGCGTGGGCTGCGCACCGGCAAGTCTGGCGTGAAGCATGTCCATGTCATCGGCGCGGGCGCCATGGGCGGCGAAATCGCGGCCTGGGCCGCCAAGCAGGGCTTCCGGGTCACGCTGGGCGACGTCGCGCTGAAGCCGATGGGCAAGGCGATCAAGTCGGCCGCGCGGATGCTAGAAAAGGTGCTGAAGGACCCGATCAAGGTTCGCGATGCCCTCGACCGGCTGATGCCGGACGTCGACAATCTCGGCGTCTCGCGCGCCGATATCGTCATCGAGGCGGTGCCCGAAAAGCTCGATCTGAAGCGCAGGATCTACGCCGATGTGGAGCCGCGGCTGAAGGAGGGTGCGATCCTTGCGACCAACACCTCCGCCCTGCCGCTGCCCGATCTCGCCGAAGGGCTTGCCGACCCCTCCCGCTTCGTCGGCCTGCACTTCTTCAATCCGGTCTCGCGCATGCAGCTGATCGAGATCGTCAGCCACGACAAGGTGAGCGACGAGACGCGGGACATGGCGACGAATTTCGCGGTGGAGCTGTCGCGCCTGCCGGCGCCCGTCGCCTCCGCTCCCGGCTTCCTCGTCAATCGCGCGCTTCTTCCCTACATGGCCGAAGCCCTGATCATGGTGGACGAGGGCATCCCGAAGGAGCGCATCGACGCGCGGGCCGAGGCCTTCGGCATGCCCATGGGCCCGGTCGAACTCAACGATCAGGTGGGTCTCGACGTCGCGCTCGACGTCGCCACCTCCCTGCGCGAGCGGCTGGGGGGTAGTTTCCCAGAGACGCCCGCTTGGCTTCGCCAGATGGTGGAAAAGGGTCAGCTCGGGCGCAAGAGCGGCGAGGGGCTCTACGAATACGACGAGAAGTCGAAGCCGAAGAAGCGGCCTGTCGACGCGTTGAAGGACGATTCCAAGGACGATCCGAACCTGACGGACCGCCTGATCCTGCCGATGCTGAACGCGATCGTCGCCTCCATGCGCGAGGGTGTCATCACCGACGAGGAGATCATCGACGGCGCGATGATCTTCGGCACGGGCTTCGCGCCCTTCCGGGGCGGCCCGCTCCACTATGCGCGCAAGCGCGGCGTCGACGACATCGTTGCCAAGCTCGACGCCCTGAAGGAAAAGCATGGCGCGCGCTTCACGCCCGATGCGGGCTGGGATCTTCTGAGGAACTGAACCGGATATGTCGAACCGAACGCTGATCTCCTCGGGCTCACCCTTCGAAAAACAGGCCGGCTATTCAAGGGCGGTCGTCCAGGGAAACATGGCCTTCGTATCCGGGACCACCGGCTACGACTACGAGACAATGACCATGCCGGACGGCGCCCGCGAACAGGCCGCCAATGCGCTTGCGACCATCGGCAAGGCGCTGGCCGAAGGCGGATTTGCCATGAGCGACGTGGTGCGGATGACCTATTATGTCACCGATGCCGCATTCGCCTCCGACGTGTTCGAGGAGACGGGCCGCGTGTTCTCCGAGATCCGGCCGGCCGCGACCATCATCGTCTGCGGGCTGCTGAAGCCGGAGATGAAGGTCGAGATCGAGGCGACGGCCCTCAAGGGCTGATCCCGAGGGGCGACCCTCAAGAAATCGATCGAAGGGCCGATCCGAGGGGAGGGACTGATCCGGGAGTGGACCGGACCCTCTTCATTTCCCGCCACGGCACCAATATTTGCCGCAGTGCAGCATTCCGCGCTAGATCCGTCTTTTGAAACGGACGGTGTCGAAAGGGATGCACGCGATGATCGGCCTGATGCAGACCCGGCAGCTCTCGATCGCGGCCCTGATCGAGCATGCCGCGCGAACCCATGGCGCAACCGAGGTCGTCTCGCGGCAGGTGGACGGATCGATCCACCGCTCGAACTATCGCGAAATCGCCGCCCGGTCGCGCAAGGCGGCCAATGCCCTGTCGCGGCTCGGGATCTCGACCGGCGACCGCGTCGCGACCCTTGCCTGGAACACCCACCGCCATCTCGAACTCTATTATGCGATCTCGGGCTCGGGCGCGGTCTGCCATACGATCAATCCGCGCCTGTTCCTGGAGCAGGTGCGCTACATCGTGGACCATGCCGAGGACAAGGTCCTCTTCTTCGACCTGACCTTTGCCGATCTCGTCGAGGAGATCGCGGCGAACTGCCCCTCGGTGACCGGTTTCGTCGCCCTGTGCGAGCGGGCGGACATGCCGAGCGGCCTGAAAGTCGAGCGCCTCTTCTGCTACGAGGATCTTCTAGCGGCCGAGGACGACCGGTTCGAATGGCCGGACCTTCCCGAGGAAACGGCCGCCGCGCTCTGCTACACCTCCGGGACCACGGGCAATCCCAAGGGCGTTCTCTATACCCACCGCTCCACCGTGCTTCACGCCTATGCCTCCGTGATGCCCGATGCGTTCGGCATCTCGGCGCGCGACTGCGTGATGCCGGCATCCTCCATGTATCACGCCAATGCCTGGGGCCTGCCCTATGCGGCGACGCTTGCGGGCGCCAAGCTCGTCCTGCCTTGCAACCAGCTGGACGGTCCGCATCTCAGCGAACTGATCACAGGCGAGGGCGTGACGATCTCCTGCGGCGTGCCGACCATCTGGCTCGGTGTCCTCCAATATCTCGCGAGCCATGGCGGCGCGTTGGAGAGCCTGCGCACCCTCGTCGTCAGCGGATCGGCCTGCCCGGTCTCGCTCATCACCCGGTACCGGGAGGATTACGGGGTGACCGTCGTCCATTTCTGGGGGATGACCGAACTGAGCCCGCTCGGCACGATCGCCCGCATTCCGTTCGAGCTCGCCAGCGAGCCGGAGGAGGCGCTCGATCTCGTCCGTTCGCGCCAGGGCCGGCCGCTCTTCGGGGTGGAGATCGAGATCCGGGGCGATGACGGGACCCCGCTTCCCCATGATGGCGAGACCTTCGGCGATCTGATGGTGCGCGGCTGGTGGGTGGCGAGCGGCTATTTCCGGCAGGAGGCCTCGAGCCTCGACGACGACGGCTGGTTTCGGACCGGCGACGTCGCGACCATCGATCCGGGCGGGGTGATGCGGATCACCGACCGCTCCAAGGACGTGATCAAGTCCGGCGGCGAGTGGATCTCCTCGATCGATCTCGAAAATGCGGCCGTCGGCCACCCGGATGTCGCGGAGGCGGCGGTGATCGGCGTGCCTCATCCCAAATGGGACGAGCGACCGCTCCTCGTCGTCGTTCTGAAGGAGGGGGCCCGCCCCCATGCGGGAGCGATCCGCGACCATCTGGCGAGCCATGTGGCGAAGTGGCAGCTCCCCGACGATACGGTGTTCGTGGACGAGATCCCCCACACGGCGACCGGCAAGATCCTCAAGACCCGGCTGCGGGAGATCTATGCCGACCATTTCCTCGGCTATGGCAGTCGTTAGCCGGGCGGCTGGTTCGAGGCCGAAGGTCCGGCACGCCACCCACGGCCTTTCGTGCGGGGGGGGGCGGTGCGCATCACGGGATGACTTGCTATATCTCGGGCCATGAGCCTGTCAGTCCTTTCCGCCCGTCAGCCCGTCCAGCCCGTGAACGGACGGGTGACCGCCGTGCTGGGACCCACCAATACAGGCAAGACCTTTCTTGCGATCGAACGCATGGTCGCCCATTCGAGCGGCACGATCGGCCTGCCGCTTCGGCTCCTGGCGCGTGAGGTCTATCAGAGGGTCTGCGACCGGGTCGGCGCTGCCCATGTCTCGCTCATCACGGGCGAGGAGAAGATCAAGCCGCCCCATGCGCGCTATTCGGTCTGTACCGTCGAGGCGATGCCGCGCAATCCGGGAACCGCCTTCGTCGCCATCGACGAGGTCCAGCTCGCCTCCGATCTCGAACGGGGCCACGTCTTTACCGATCGCATCCTGAATTGCCGGGGCTACGAGGAGACACTGCTTCTCGGTGCCTCGACCATGGCCGGCGTTCTCAACCGGCTCCTGCCGGGGGTGACCACCACCACCCGGCCGCGTCTGTCCAATCTCGTCTATGCCGGACAGAAGAAGATCACCCGCCTGCCGCGCCGCTCGGCCATCGTGGCCTTCTCGGCGGCCGAGGTCTATGCGATCGCGGAACTGATCCGGCGCCAGCGCGGCGGGGCGGCGGTGGTGCTCGGCGCGCTCTCGCCGCGCACCCGCAACGCCCAGGTCGAACTCTACCAGAATGGCGAGGTGGATTTTCTCGTCGCGACCGACGCCATCGGCATGGGTCTCAATCTCGATGTCGACCACGTGGCCTTCGCCCAGGACTGGAAATATGACGGGTTCCAGTACCGCCAGCTGACGCCCGCCGAATATGGCCAGATCGCCGGGCGCGCCGGGCGCCACCTGCGCGACGGGACCTTCGGCGTCACCGGCCATGTGGACCCGATGGCGGACGAACTGGTGGACGCGCTGCAGGGCCACAGCTTCCAGCCGGTGCCCGTGCTGCAATGGCGCTCCTCGAAGATCGATTTCTCCTCGGTCGAGGCCCTGAAGGACAGTCTCGACGTGACGCCCGAGGAGAAGGGGCTGGTGAAGGCCCTGCCGGCGGTGGACCGGCGGGCACTCGAATTTCTCTCGCGCGACGACGAGGTGATGCAGCTTGCGAACGGCGCGAAGGCGGTGGAGCTTCTCTGGGAAGCCTGCAAGCTTCCCGACTACCGGCGCATCGCGCCCGCCCAGCATGCCGAGATCATCGCCTCGGTCTACCGCGATCTCGCAACGCGCGGGCGGGTCGCGGAAGACTACATGGCCAAGCAGGTGGCCCGGGCCGATCGCACCGACGGCGAGATCGACACCCTGTCCCAGCGCATCGCGGAAATCCGCACCTGGACCTATATTTCCCACCGCCCGGGCTGGTTGGCCGATCCGACACACTGGCGTGAAAAGACGCGGAGCATCGAGGACCGGCTTTCCGACGCCCTGCATGACAGGTTGACGAAACGCTTCGTAGACCGCAGGACAAGCGTGTTGATGAAGCGCCTAAGAGAGAACGCATTCATGGAAGCAGAGATCGCGAACGACGGCACCGTCATGGTCGAGGGACATGCCGTCGGCGAACTCCAGGGGTTCCGGTTCTCCATCGATACGAGCGCCGAGGGCCAGGACGGCAAGGCCGTGCGCGCCGCATCGCAGAAGGCGCTCGCCGGCGAGTTCGAGAAGCGTGCCGAACGGTTCGCCAACGCGCCGAACGGCGATTTCGCCATCGGCTCGGACGCCATCGTGCGATGGCTCGGCGCCCCGATCGCTGCCCTGTCTTCGAGCGAAGACCCGCTGAAGCCGAAATTCGTGCTTCTGGCCGACGATCAGCTGACCGGTCCCGCGCGGGACAAGGTGTCCGCGCGCATCGACCGTTTCCTCGGCTATCAGGTCACCACCACCTTGAAGCCGCTGATCGATCTGAGGGACGGCGAGGGCCTCGAAGGCACCGCCAAGGGTCTCGCCTTCCGCCTCTACGAGGGCTTTGGACTTCTCCAGCGCCGTGACGTCTCGGACGAGGTGCGCGGGCTCGATCAGGCTTCGCGTGCCGCCCTGAGGCGCGTCGGGGTGCGCTTCGGTGCCTATCATATCTTCGTGCCCGCCCTCGTGAAGCCGGCGCCCGCCAACCTCATCACGCTGCTCTGGGCGATCCACAACGATGCGCGCGAGCGGCCGGGCTATGGCGATGTTCCCCAGCTTCTCGCAACGGGCCGCACCTCGGCCGTCGCCGACACGACTTACGATCCGAAGTTCTACGCGCTCGCGGGCTATCGCCTGCTCGGGCGGCGCGCGGTGCGCGTCGATATCCTCGAGCGCCTTGCCGATCTGATCCGCCCGGCGCTCTCATGGAAGCCCGGCGAGGGACGCCGGCCGGACGGCGCCTATGCCGGCAACCAGTTCCTGATCACGCCCGGAATGCTGTCGATCCTCGGCGCGACCGCCGACGATATGGAAGAGATCCTGAAGGGCCTCGGCTACCGTGCCGACACCAAGGATGCGAACGCGGTGGAGGCCGAACTCGACCAGTTCGACGCCGAGGCCGAAGCGAGGATCGCCGAAGCCAAGGACGCCGCCCGCCGGGCCGAAGCCGAAAAGGCCGCGGAGGCCGCCAAAGCGGCGGATGCGGACGGCGCGTCCGCCGAGGGCGAGGCTTCCGGGAGCGAAGCTACGAGCGCCGGTGGCGCAGGTGACGCGCCAGCCGAGCCCGAAACTGAGGCGTCTGTCGCCGAGACGAGCGACGCAGGCGAAGAGGCCGAGCCGGTCGATGCCGCAGAGGCATCGGTCGAAGCTGAGACCGAGGCCGGCAACAACACGGCCGAGCCCGTTTCAGAGCAGGAGACCGTGACGGACGACGCTGCGGGCGAAGAGGGTGCATCCGAGACGGCAGCGCAGCCCCAGGATCCGGCATCCGCCGGCTCGTCCCACGATCTCGTCGCGGCGTCGTCCAGCGAGCCGGAGGAGCCGCGCACGGTCCTCGTCTGGCGTCAGCATCGCGGCGAGCGCAACCAGCGCGGCGGCGCGCGCCGTCCGGGCGGCCAGCAGCGCCGGCGCGAAGGCGGGCCGGCCGAGGGTCGCGGCGAGGGTGAGCGTTCGCAGACCGCCGGACGTGGTGGTGAGGAACGGCGCGAGCGCGGCGGCCAGGGCAAGCCGCAGGGCAAGGGCGCAAAGCGGCGGTTCGACAGGCATGAAGGCGACGGCCCGAAGGGCGATCGTCCCGAACGGGGCGAGCGCAAGCCGGGTGGCGGCAAGTCCTTCGGCGCGCGTCCGCAGGAGAACCGGCCCCAGCGCATCGATCCGGACTCGCCCTTCGCCAAACTCGCCGCCTTGAAGGACAAGCTTGGCAAGTAAGCGCGGAAAATCGGACGGACCGCCGGACGAGGCGCCGGCCGAAACCGCGTCCCAGCGCGTCGACAAATGGCTGGTCTTCGCGCGCATCGTGAAGACCCGCTCCATCGCCCAGGATCTCGTCGAGACGAAGAAGGTTCGCCTCAACCGGGAGAAGATCGACAATCCGGCCCGCAACATCCGGCGGGGCGACGTCCTGACGATCACCTATTCCAGCCGCGTCCATGTGCTGAAGGTTCTGGGTTTTGCCGAGCGGCGGGGCTCGCCCGCCGAGGCGCAGATCCTCTACGAGGACCTCGGCGAGCCGAAACCGGAGGCGGCGGGTAGCCCGGATGTGTCCGAAGAGGCGGCGACGGCGCCTGAGGCAGACATCGCACCGATGATCGAGCCGGCCGGCCGCGAACGCAGGGACCCGGTCCAGCGCGACAAGGACCGGCGTGCGGCGCGACGGGAACGGGCGCGGCGCTGATGGATCGGGCCGGCTCAGGCGCCGGCAACCGGCGAGTGCGACGAACACGGCGGAACGTCTTTGTCGCCGGAGCCCGTCTGCGGCATTGTTTTTCCTTGCCAGCGTCCCCGGCAGTAGCTAGTTCGCGGCCATGAGACGTCGCGCGGCCGATTGTGCCCGGGACGCCGTTCGAGACGACCGCAAGGATTTGAGATGACCTATCTGGTGACCGACAATTGCATCAAGTGCAAATACACCGACTGCGTCGAGGTCTGTCCGGTCGACTGCTTCTACGAAGGCGAGAACATGCTCGTCATCCATCCCGACGAGTGCATCGACTGCGGCGTGTGCGAGCCCGAATGCCCGGCGGAGGCCATCAAGCCGGATACCGAGCCGGGGCTCGACCACTGGCTGAAGGTCAACACCGAATATGCTGAGAAGTGGCCGAACATCACGATCGCCAAGGAAAAACCCGCAGATGCGGAGGAATTCGACGGCGTGGAAGGCAAGTTCGAGAAATACTTCTCGGCCGAGCCGGGCTCCGGCGACTGAGTTTCTCGGCAGGCGTTCACGCCCGTCATAGCGGACCGCCTGCAAGGCGGAGCGCGCGAGCATCGTCCATTCACGGCCGGCCTTCCGACGATCGGAAGGCCGGCCGTTGGCGTTTCAGGCAGCGACATGCTTATGGCTGGAGGGGCGTCTCCCGCTACTGGACACGGGGACAGGCTGGAGGGTCGATGCCATCGGTCGCACCCGCCCCCGGCGCGGACACCTGTCGCACGGACGATCCTGACCCAAGTCGTTTCGACGGGCGCAGTGCGCGCCGGCGAAGATGGTTGTGCGGGGCTCCGCGGAAGGGACGACAGATGAGACGTGATCCGGTTTGCGACGGCTGGGAAGAGACGGTCCCCGCCGACCGGGCGAGGAAAGGCTGACGGGGTGGGGGTGCTTCGTTTCGTCCTCGGCGACCAGCTCAGCCGCGAACTCTCCTCCCTTCGCGACCTCGAGGACGGCGATGTCGTCTTCATGTGCGAGGTCGCCGACGAGGCCAATTACGTGCGCCATCACCAGCGCAAGATCGCCTTCCTGTTCTCGGCCATGCGCCATTTCGCCGAGGATCTGCGTAGCCGTGACGTGGTGGTGGACTATGTCGCACTCAACGACGACAAGAATGCCGGCTCCTTCACCGAAGAGCTGAAGCGGGCCGTCAGGCGCCACGAGCCGGAGCGCGTCGTCGTCACGGAGCCCGGCGAATGGCGCGTTCTCCAGATGATGAAGGACTGGCGGGAGGAACTCGGCTGCGAGGTCGAGATCCGCCCCGACGACCGCTTTCTCTGCGATCACGAGACCTTCGACGAATGGGCCGAGGGCAGCAGGGAACTGCGTCAGGAATATTTCTATCGCGAAATGCGCAGGCGCACCGGCTTCCTGATGGATGGCGACGAGCCGGCCGGCGGCAAGTGGAACTACGATCACTCGAACCGCGAGCCGCTGAAGAAAGCGATCACCGCACCGGAGCGGCCGAACTATTCCGTGGACGAGACGACCGAGGCGGTTCTCGATCTCGTGGCGAAGCGGTTCGGCAATCACTTCGGCAGTCTCGAGAATTTCGATTATCCGGTGACGCGGCGCCAGGCGCTGCATTATCTGCGCTGGTTCGTGGACGAGGCCCTGCCTGATTTCGGCACCTATCAAGACGCGATGCGGCAAGGCTCGCCGCTGCTCTTCCACTCTCACATCTCGGCGCTTCTCAATTGCGGGCTTCTCGACCCGAAGGAGATCTGCGACCGGGCCGAGGACGCCTATCGCGAAGGTCACGCGCCCATCAACGCGGTCGAGGGCTTCATCCGCCAGATCATCGGCTGGCGCGAATTCATCCGAGGCGTCTACTGGCGCGAAATGCCGGACTATGCCTCCTCCAACAAGCTTCTGGCCCAACGCAAGCTGCCGGATTTCTTCTGGACCGGCGAGACCGATCTCAACTGCCTGCGCCAGTCCTTCAAGGAGGTGCGCGAGAGCGCCTACAACCACCACATCCAGCGGCTGATGGTGATCGGCAATTTCTGCCTCCTGTGCGGCTTCGATCCGCGCGAGGTGCAGGAGTGGTATCTCGTCGTCTATCACGACGCCTATGAATGGGTGGAGATGCCGAACGTGGTCGGCATGATCCTCTATGCCGATGGCGGCCTCTTCGCCTCCAAGCCCTATGCGGCGTCGGCGAACTATATCGACAAGATGAGCGATTACTGCGGCGACTGCACCTTTTCGCCGAAGAAGAAGACGGGCGAGGGCGCCTGTCCGTTCAACGTGCTCTATTGGGATTTCATCGCACGCAACAAGGAGCGGCTGAAGGGCAATCCGCGTCTCAACCGCACCTATGCCACCCTCGAGCGGATGAACGAGGAGAAGGTGAAGACCTCGCGAAAGGAGGCCCGGGCCTTTCTCGACGGGCTGGTCGCGACGGGCGACTACTGAACGAAGACCGGCTAACCTTGCGATCTGAACGGCATCACTGAGGAGGCGACACGGTGTTCGAAGGGTTCGAGACGAGACTGATCGAGGGCGCGGGCGCCGAGATCTTCGTCAGGCGCAAGGGTGAGGGGCCGCCGCTGCTCCTCCTTCATGGCTATCCCCAGACCGGCGCGATGTGGGCCGGCCTCGCCCCGCGTCTCGCCGAGTGCTTCGAGGTGATCGTCCCGGATCTGCGTGGCTACGGCGCATCCTCGGCCCCGCCCAACGATCCTCGGAACCACGCCTATTCCAAACGGGTGATGGCCGAGGACATGGTGGCGATGATGAGGACGCTCGGTCACGAGCGGTTTCAGGTCGCCGGGCACGACCGGGGCGGCCGCGTCGCCTATCGCATGGCTCTCGATCACCCGGAGGTGGTCGAAAGGCTCGCCGTCCTCGACATCGTGCCGGTCGCCGAAGTCTGGGAGCGGATGAATGCCAAGGAGGCGCTGAAGACCTATCACTGGCCGTTTCTCGCCCAGCCCGAACCGATCCCCGAAACGCTCATCATGGCCGACCCGGTCTTCTATCTCGATGCGACGATGGCGAGCTGGACCAAGGCGCGCGATCTCTCGGCCTTCGCGCCGGAGGCGCTGGCCGATTATCGCGCAAGCTTCCGGCGCCGCGAGCGGGTGCATGCGGCCTGCTGCGACTACCGGGCCGGGGCGACGATCGACTGGGAACTCGATCGCGCCGACCGCGCGGCCGGGCGTCTCATCGAATGTCCCACCCTGGTGCTCTGGGGGGAGGACGGAATTCCGTCTACCGGCGAGGATCTTCTATCGATCTGGTCCCACTGGTGCGAGCGGGTCGAGGGCGAGGCGCTCGTTGCCGGGCACTTCATCGTCGAGGAGAATCCCGGGGAGACCTGGCGCGCGCTGAGCACCTTCTTCGAGGCCTGAGCCGGAAACGCTCTATCGCTGCGAGGCGATGGGACGCGACCGCACGGCGTCGACGATCGAAAGGATCCGCTTGCGATTGGCGCCGAGATCGGATTTCCCGACAAGCGAGCGCGAGTAGAGAAGCAGGCCCGTTCGGTCGCCGACCCGCCGGGCGGCGACGTTCAGCGTGTCGGGAAAGCCCATCATGGGCGTACGCGCGACATAGCGACGGTAGAGTGGATCGCGCCCGTCGTCGACGCGCTCGAAGGTTTCCGGCAGGGCGTTGCTGCGAAGATAGGCGTCGACCTTCCGGACGAGTTCGGATGGCTCCCCGTCGAAGGGGTCGAGGGTGATGTCGGCGGGCGTTGCCGAGGCGCCGAGGCTCGCGGCGAAGGCGTCGTTCGGGTTCGCACTGCGTTGGAGCCGGTCCCAGTCCACCGAGCCCTGGTCGGCCTCGCCGGCAATGCGCCAGACGCGCTTGGGGCCGAGGGTCACGAACCCGATCGCGGCGAGCACACCGAGAAGCCCGAGGCTGGCTGCGAGCGTCCTGAAAAGTCTGGCCATGATCCTGTTCTTTCGTTCTCGCTTGGATATCCGCACCGGCAAGGCCAGGAGCTTAGAGGCGCGCATCGCGCCGATTGCACGCACCCGTCCGTCCCCGGTTCTGGAACAAACGTCTCGGGCATGCCGTTCCCGACCGAGAACGCGCTTTTTGCACGCCTCCGAGACGGCGGCGCGAATGGCGTAACGATCGATCCGAACCGACGAACCGACCGGGAGTTCCCATGAGACTGACGACCCTTGCCGCGCTCGCCTCCGCAACGCTTTTCACCGCGCCTGCCTTTGCGCAGGACAGCCAGCCTGCCGGGGGCGACGCCGCCTCGATGCAGCCGATGGAAGTGACAATGAAGGCGCCGGATGGCTCCGATCGCGGAACGGTGACCGTGACCCCGACGCCGAACGGCCTCCTGTTCGACGCCGATCTCAGCGGTCTGGAGCCCGGCGAACACGGCTTTCACGTTCACGAGACCGGCCAGTGCGAAGGCGATTTCTCCTCGGCGGGCGGTCACTACAACCCGACCGACAAGCAGCACGGCTTCAAGGTCGAGGGCGGCCCCCATGCCGGCGACATGGAGAACTTCACCGCCGGCGACGACGGGTCCGCGACCTTCGAGGCCTTCAACAGCTATCTGACGCTGTCGGACGGCGATGCGCCGGTGCTGGATTCCGACGGCTCGGCGATCATCGTCCATGGCGGTCCCGACGACTACGAATCCCAGCCGGCCGGTGATGCGGGCGACCGTGTCGCCTGCGGGGTGATCGGCCAGGGTTCCTGATCGGACGGGCTGCCGATGACGACGGATCGATAACTCGACTGGTGGATGAGGCGTCGGACGGAATGTCCGGCGCCTTTTCAATGCGAACAGGACAAAGGGCGGGACGCGATGCAGGCATTTGCGCAGGAGGCGGCTCAACAGGCTGATGCTCCCCAGACACTCGATCAGGCGGTCAATCTCGACCCGTCGATCGCGCTCGGACGGGTGGAAAGCTGGGTCATCGGCGCCCAGAAGCTCCTGCCCAACATCATCGTCGGCCTCGTCGTCGTGGTGATCTTCTATGCCATCGGCTGGATGGTCAATTACTCCTTCAATCGATGGGCCAGGCGCCACAGCCGGGAAAACCTCGGCTCGGTGCTCGGCTCCTTCATGAAGTGGCTGATCATCCTGTTCGGCATTCTTCTCGGCCTCACCATCGTCATTCCCTCGCTCAATCCCGCCGATCTTCTCGCAGGTCTCGGCATCGGATCGGTGGCGATCGGCTTCGCCTTCAAGGACATCCTGCAGAACTGGCTGGCCGGCCTTCTCCTCCTCATCCGCCGTCCGTTCCGTGTCGGCGACCAGATCGTCGTCAACGGCTATGAGGGGACCGTGGACTGGATCGAGACCCGGGCGACGATCCTCACCACATACGACAATCGCCAGGTGATCATTCCCAATGCCGACGTCTATTCCAACGCGGTGACCGTCAACACGGCCAACAAGATGGTCCGGTCGCAATACGATGTGGGCATCGGCTATGGCGACGACATCGAGCGGGCGAGCGAGGTCATTCTTGCCGCGATCGATCGGACGGAGGGTGTCGAGAAGGACCCCAAGCCCGCCGTTCTCGTCTGGGATCTGGCGGCGAGCTGGGTGACGCTGCGCGTGCGCTGGTGGACGGCGTCGAGGCGCGCGGATGTGGTCCGCGCCCAGTCGGCGGTTCTGAGGGATATCAAACGCGCCCTCGACGAGGCGGGCATCGACATGCCGTTCGAGACGCAGGTCACGCTGTTCCACGACCAGACCGAGGAGGTCGACGGCCTTCGCGGGAGGCAGCGCGAGGGCTGGCCGGTTCCGCAAGGCTCGCAGGCGCCGAAACCTGCGCGCCTCGTCGACCGGGCGAGGGCGGCGCCGGAGACGACCCGGGACTGAGAGTGCCATCGGCTGTTTGAAACACGAAGAAGGGCGCGGCGTATCGGCACGCCGCGCCCTTCTTCGTATCTTCCGTTTCGGTGCCGCAAGCGGGCCGCGAGGATCAGTTCTGGGAGCCCCCGACGCGCATATTGATGCCGGCGCGCGAGCATTCGTCGATGATCAGGCGCTGGAGCATGATTTCGGCCGTGGAACTGCGGCCGTCGATTTCCTGCGCCATGTGGGAGGCGAGCTGTCGGACGTCCACGATCGCCTCGCGCGAGCGCCGATTTTCGATTTCGGTCCGTATACGATCTCGCAAAGGATAACTCATCCGTTTCTCTCTCCCCGTTGTGGCGCCGGGCCGGAGCCGTTGCTCGGCCCGGCAGCCTGTGTTCCGACCGGCTTCGCCGCCGCTTCTCGCCGCGACGCTTCTGCCGGATATCGGTGCCGCTTTCAGTGCCCGGCTCGTTACGCTCTTCGAACCGGGCTGAATTGTGAGTGACTAAATGTGCTGGCTTGCCTCGGAATGAACCTGCTTCATCCCTCAATTCGCCTTCACGCATTTATTTCCAGTTGGTTAGCCGGACTGCGATCACCATGTCGCGATCCTCTTCGCTGGCGACCGGCTAACCCTTCAACATGACGGTCGGATGAAACCCACCGCCCGCGCCTGCCGCCTGAGAGAGGCTCCCGACCGCCCGGCTCGAAGCGCCAGACATGGGCGGTGGAAACCCGAAGGCAAGCGCGCGCTGCATCTCTCGTCTGGAGGTGTGACCGCCGCGACGACGGTCCTCCTCGCACATAACCGCGCGTCGTGCGGTCGGCACCTCGAAGCTGTCGCCGCTGGCCGCGATCGGTGCAATCGTCCGCAATACGGGCATCGTCCGGATCCTCCCATCCTCCTCAACGCCTGCGTGCACTGCCGGCACGATGAGAAGATGGGATCGGGAGGTTTCCGGTTCAAATCAATTCCGGTGGTCCGCCCATCGCGAATTGTCATGGGATTGCGTTATCATCGGTGCTTGCGCCCCATGGCGGGGGCGATTAGGGTCCGCCCGCCTTTCGCGGCGGTTACAGGCCCCGCCGCCCGGCAAACCGACCTTTCGAAACCGGAGCAACTCCCATGGCATTCCTTGCCGACGTCCTCGATCGCGTAAAGCCGTCCGCCACCATCGCCGTCACCCAGAAGGCGCGGGAGCTGAAGGCCAAAGGCATGGACGTGATCGGCCTCGGGGCCGGCGAGCCGGATTTCGACACGCCCGACAACATCAAGGAGGCGGCCGTCGCCGCCATCGCGCGCGGCGAGACGAAGTACACGCCCGTCGCCGGCATTCCGCAGCTTCGCGAGGCCATCTCCAACAAGTTCAAGCGCGAGAACGGGCTCGACTACAAGCCGGAAGAGACCATCGTCGGCACCGGCGGCAAGCAGATCCTGTTCAACGCCTTCATGGCCACGCTCAATCCCGGCGACGAGGTGATCATCCCGGCGCCCTATTGGGTGAGCTATCCGGAAATGGTGGCGATCTGCGGCGGAACGCCGGTCTTCGTCGAGGCGGGACTTGAGACCGATTTCAAGCTGACCGCCGAGGCGCTGGAAGCTGCGATCACGCCGAAGACCAAGTGGTTCCTGTTCAACTCGCCCTCCAATCCCTCCGGCGCTGCCTATTCGAAGGAGGAGATCAAGGCGCTCACCGACGTTCTCCTGCGCCATGAGCAGGTCTGGGTGCTGAGCGACGACATCTACGAGCACCTCGTCTATGGCGACTTCACCTTCCACACGCCGGCCCAGGTGGAGCCGCGCCTGAAGGAGCGGACGCTGACGATGAACGGCGTCTCCAAGGCCTATTCGATGACCGGCTGGCGCATCGGCTATGCCGGCGGTCCGCTGCATCTCATCAAGGCGATGGACATGATCCAGGGCCAGCAGACCTCGGGCGCGGCCTCGATCTCCCAATGGGCGGCCGTCGAGGCCCTCAACGGGCCGCAGGATTTCATCGCGACCAATCGCGAGGTCTTCCAGGGCCGCCGCGATCTCGTGGTCGGAATGCTGAACCAGGCCAAGGGCCTCGAATGCCCGACCCCCCAGGGCGCGTTCTACGTCTATCCGTCCTGCAAGGGCCTGATCGGCAAGACGACGCCCGAGGGCAAGCGGATCGAGAGCGACGAGGATTTCGTCAGCGCGCTTCTCGAGGCGGAAGGCGTCGCGGTGGTGCATGGCTCGGCCTTCGGCCTCGGCCCGAACTTCCGCATCTCCTATGCGACCTCCGAGGCGCTGCTGGAAGAGGCCTGCTCGCGCATCCAGCGCTTCTGCGGCTCGCTGCGGGACTGATCTGACCCGCAGGCGCTGCTTCCTTGCGTCGAAAGAAGAGGAGCCGTTCGGTCCGAAGGGGTCGGGCGGCTCTTTCATGTTTGAAGGCGTCGGCCGACGAGACCCCCGCGGCAGGACTTGACCTTGCCGTGCCGACGCGGCACGCCCTTGCCATCGGCGCGCGCCGACAAGCGGCCTTGCGCGCCCATCCAATGACGAAGCGAGCTTATCATGCGCCTTGGCGGCCGGCTGTCCGCAGCCATCGAGATCCTGTCCGACATCGAGACGCGCCATCGCCCGGTCGCGCAGGCCCTGAAGGACTGGGGCACGTCCCATCGTTTCGCAGGATCGAAAGACCGTTCGGCGATCGGCAATCTCGTCTACGATGCGCTGCGCCGCAAACGCTCCTATGCCCACCGGATGGAGAGCGACGAACTGAACGCGATCGTCGCCGCCGCAGCGATCGAGGCCATGGGGCTCGATCCGCAGGCGCTGGCCGATGCGCTCGAAGGCGATAAATTCGCCCCCGAGCTTCCCGACGCCGCGCGGATGGCCGCGTTTCTTCATAAGGATGTATCGGACGCACCCGGTGCCGTCGGCGCCGATATCCCCGATTGGCTCGCCCCGAAATTCGAGGCGGTTCTCGGTGAGAACTGGGTTGCGGAAGCAGCCGCGCTGTCGGACCGCCCGCCGCTCGATCTGCGGGTCAACACGCTGAAATCCGACCGCGAGAAGGTTCTCGAGGCGCTGAAACCCTTCGACGCCACCGCATGCGAACTCTCGCCGGTCGGCATCCGTATCGCGCCCATCGAGGCCGATGGCCGTCATCCCAACGTCCAGATCGAGGCCGGCTTCCAGAAGGGCTGGTTCGAGGTGCAGGACGAGGGCTCGCAGCTTGCAGCTCTCCTCGCCTCGACCGCGCCCGGCATGCAGGTTCTCGACTATTGCGCGGGGGCCGGCGGCAAGACACTCGCGCTCTCGGCGGCGATGGAGAACAGCGGCCAGATCCATGCCCATGACAGCGATCGCCAGCGCCTCGCCCCGATCTACGACCGGCTGAAGCGCGCCGGCTGCCGCAATGTCCAGGTTCACGATCCCCGCGACGATCTCGCCGGCCTCGAAGGCGCGATGGACGTGGTGCTGGTCGATGCGCCGTGCACGGGCACGGGCACCTGGCGGCGGCGTCCCGATGCCAAATGGCGGCTTTCGGAGGGCGCGCTGGAAAAGCGCCTCGCCGAGCAGGACGCGGTCCTCGACGAGGCGGCGCGCTACGTGAAGCCGGGCGGACGGCTCGTCTACGTCACCTGCTCGATCCTCGGCGAGGAGAACCGGGAGCGCATCGAGGCCTTCCTGCCGCGCCGGGCCGGCTTTGGGGTGGAGAACCTCGCAGCGTCCTTCGAGACCCTCGTGCGGCAAGGCGAGGGGACCCGCGCCTTTCATGTGCCGGTCGCCGGCGGCACGGCGCTGATGCTGACGCCGCTCACCTCGGGAACCGACGGGTTCTTCGTCTCGACGCTGCGAAGGGCCGGCTGATGCGCAAGGCCGCGCTGCCCCTCTTCATCCTGCTCAGCCTCGGCGGCGGCATCCTGATCGGGACGCTGACGGCCCCCGGCGACTGGTATGCCGCGCTTCAAAAGCCTGCGTTCAATCCGCCGAACTGGGTGTTCGGGCCGGTCTGGACCATCCTCTACATCGCGATCGGCTTCGTCGGCTGGCGGGTCTGGCGCTTGGGGGAGAGCCGGCTTTCGGCCCTGTGGTGGACGCAGCTCCTCCTCAACTTCCTCTGGTCGCCGGTCTTCTTCACGGCTCAGGCCTTGCTGGTCGCGCTCAGCGTGGTTCTCGCGCTCGATGCGGCCATTCTTCTCTTCATCGCGAAGGCCTGGCGGGCGGACCGGCTTTCGGCGATCCTCTTCATTCCCTATGCGGCCTGGACCCTGTTCGCGACGCTCCTCAACGGGACCCTCTGGTGGATGAATTCATGACAAGCAAAGACGTGCCGATCAACGATCTCGCCGGGCGGGCCGTGCTGTTCCTGATGGCGGCCGACCAAGAATATGGCGAACACCTGAAGAAGCGCATCACGCCGCTGATGACCGGCGTCGGCCCCATCGAAGCGGGCGTCTCCACCGCCATCGCCATGGAGAGGCTCCATGCGGCGGGCCGTCTTCCCGATCTCGTCGTCTCGCTCGGCTCGGCCGGCTCGCGACTGCTCGAACAGGGCGAAGTCTATCAGGCCTCCTCGATCGCCTGGCGCGACATCGATGCCTCGCCGCTGGGTTTTGCCAAGGGCGTGACGCCGTTTCTCGACCATCCGGTCCACACCGCGCTGCCGACGCCGATCCCGGGAATCGCGACCGCGCGCATGTCGACCGGCGGCAACATCGTCTCGGGCGCGGCCTATGATGGGATCGACGCGGAGATGGTGGAGATGGAGACCTTCGCGATCCTCAGGGTCTGCCAGCGCTACGACGTGCCCCTGATCGGCCTTCGCGGCATTTCCGACGGGGCGAGCGACCTTCACCATTTCGACGACTGGACGGTGCTTCTCCACGTCATCGACGAAAAGCTGGCAGCGGCGGTCGACCGCCTCGAGGACGTGATCGCACGCGGCGGTTTCCTGTCCTGAGGGGCCGGCGAGGTCTGGTTCCCGCTCGCACGACCCGACCGACACGGCCATCCATGGGCAGGCAGGCCTGTCCCGCAGCCGCGAACTTGATCTAGGAAACGGGTTCGAGGCTGCGGTTTCCTGCCGACGCATCGGGCGGTCCGAAAACCGGGGCCGCCTTTCGGCCTAATGCTGTGAAACGGTTACTGGTAGTTGTCGGCCGACATCATCGAGAGCGGCAGCGGGCCGTTCGTGTTGGAGATCGGCATCATCGTGTCGCGGACGGGGCCCGTGGAGGCGGGCGGAAGCGGCGCGAGATTCTGCGAGCCGCCGCCATAGCCGCCCTGCATCTGGCCAGAGCCGGAAGCGCTGGCCATCGCCCCGCCACCCGCCATCGCTCCGCCGTAAGCGGGCGGGAAAGCGGGAGCCGTGTCGCAATAGACGATCGCGCCCCATTTCTGGACGCGCTCGTTGAGATAGACGTCGTGGCCGTACTGTTTCTGGAATTGGGGCACGGTGCCCGGCTGGCACAGCCTTTCGCTGGCCGCTTCCACGACGACAGCGCGCGCCACGGCCTCGTGCTTCGGGCTGCCGATCGAGATGCCGGGGGAGGAGACGCGAACGAAGGATTTCGCCGGCCCGCCTCCGCTGGCCGTCGGCCGCGTCATGTCGACGGTGAAGGGATTGTACTGGGTCTGGCTGGCCGAGACATACTGGAACTGCTCGGGCGGCACGGCGGGCTGGATGGTGTTGGCGGCCTCGGCCAGGGCATCGCCGGAGCCGCTGGTCTCGCAGGCGGTCAGCATGATCGGCAGGAGAGCAGACAGCGCGAGGCTGGCGGTGATGCGCGGCGACAAGGGTCGTGTCCTCGTAGAAGAGAAGATATTTTCCACCGCAGGCACGGCCCGCCGGGTCATCGCCGTGTTGCACAGTATTCGTGGAAACACTATGGCATCGAACCATGATCGCGCTTCCCGATACCATCCTCATCGTCGATTTTGGCTCCCAGGTCACACAGCTGATCGCGCGCCGCGTGCGCGAAGCGGGGGTCTATTCGGAAATCGTCCCCTTCCAGCTGGCCGAGGACGGTTTCGCACGGCTGAAACCCAAGGCCGTGATCCTGTCGGGATCGCCCGCCTCGGTCACCGACGAGAACGCGCCGGACATTCCGCGCGTGATTCTCGAATCGGGTCTGCCGATCTTCGGCATCTGCTACGGCCAGCAGGCGCTCTGCCAGCAGCTGGGCGGGCGCATCGAGGGCGGATTGACGCGCGAATTCGGACGCGCCTTCCTCGAGGTCCAGAAGGCGTCCCCGCTCTTCGAGGGGATCTGGGCCGAGGGAACCCGCCATCAGGTCTGGATGAGCCATGGCGACCGGGTCACCGCGCTGCCCGAAGGCTTCGAGATCATCGCCGCATCGCCCGGTGCCCCCTATGCGGCGATCGCCGACGAGGAGCGCCGGATCTACGGGGTCCAGTTCCACCCGGAAGTGGTGCATACGCCTGACGGCGCGAAACTCCTTTCCAACTTCGTCCACAAGATCGCCGGCCTCAAGAACGAGTGGACCATGGCGGCCTTCCGCGAGAAGGCGATCGCCGAGATCCGCGAAAAGGTCGGCGACGGCAAGGTGATCTGCGGCCTGTCCGGCGGCGTCGATTCCTCCGTCGCGGCCGTCCTCATCCACGAGGCGATCGGCGACCAGCTCACCTGCATCTTCGTCGATCATGGCCTGTTGCGCATGAACGAGGCGGAGGAGGTCGTGACGATGTTCCGCGACCACTACAACATCCCGCTCGTCCATGTTCAGGCCGAGGACACCTTCATCGACGCCCTCGAGGGCGAGATGGACCCGGAGGTGAAGCGCAAGACGATCGGCCGCCTCTTCATCGAGACCTTCGAGGCCGAGGCCAAGAAGCTGGGCGGCGCCGATTTCCTCGCGCAAGGCACCCTCTATCCGGACGTCATCGAGAGCGTCTCCTTTACCGGCGGCCCCTCGGTCACGATCAAGTCGCACCACAATGTGGGCGGCCTTCCCGAGCGCATGAACATGCAGCTGGTCGAGCCCCTGCGCGAGCTCTTCAAGGACGAGGTCCGCGTGCTCGGCAAGGAACTCGGCCTGCCGGCTCACTTCGTCGGCCGCCAGCCCTTCCCGGGGCCGGGCCTTGCCATCCGCTGCCCGGGCGGCGTGACCCGCGACAAGCTCCGCATCCTGCGCGAGGCCGATGCGATCTATCTCGACGAGATCCGCAAGGCCGGCCTCTACGACGCCATCTGGCAGGCATTCGCCGTGCTTCTGCCCGTGCAGACCGTCGGCGTCATGGGCGACGGGCGCACCTACGAATTCGTCTGCGCGCTTCGCGCCGTCACCTCGGTCGACGGCATGACTGCCGACTTCTACCATTTCGACATGGAGTTCCTCGGCCAGGCCGCGACGCGGATCATCAACGAGGTCAAGGGCATCAACCGCGTGGTCTACGACGTGACCTCCAAGCCCCCCGGCACCATCGAGTGGGAATGAGCACCGCCATCTCAGCCCGATGACGCACCGGAGGGGCTCGCGACGGCTGCGGCGGTGATCTCGGTACCACCGGCCGCTGCGAGGGCGAGTTTTCCGCGCACGGTCATGTCGCTGATGAAGCTGAACTGGTCGCGCTGGTCGAACGGATAGGCCCTCAGCTTGTAATGCGTGCCGAACGGCGTCTCGCTGAGGACGATCATCACCGGCTTGGAATAATCGAGATAGGCGCTGGTCAGCGCCACGTCCTGCAGCACGGAGCGGATGCGGGCGGCGTCATGGCGCGGGGCGAGATAGAAATCCGCAACGCACTGCAGCGTGTGCGCGCCGTCGTTCGAATTGGTGATGTTGTCCGTCCATATGCGCGAATGGGGGATGGTGATCACGTTGTCGTCCGGCGTCTGCATGCTGACCGCCCTCAAGCCGACGCTCTTCACCTCGCCATAGTCGTCGCCGATCTTCACCCAGTCGCCCGGCCGGTAGGGACGCTCGAAGATCGCGACGATCCCCGCGATCAGGCTCGACACGTAATCCTTGAAGGCAAAGCCCACCGCCACGCTCGCCGCGCCCGCGATGACGAGGAAGTTCTGGAAGGTGATGTCGAAGACGATGGGGACGATCCAAAGGATCGCCGCGACGAGGGCGACGAGGCGGATGATCGGGACCGCGCCGAGGAAGTAGAGACGAAACTGGCTCGGTCCCCGGTCGGCCAGGAAGGGAAGGATGCGCCGGGCAAGGACGATCACGAGCCAGGTCGCAAGGACGATCAGGCCGATCTCCCAGAACCGGATATCGCTCATGTCGTTGAGCAGCTTGGCCGTGTTCTGCGGTACGCTGTCCGATCCGTCCATGTCAGAGACTATCCATCGAGAAGCCGGCCGAGGACAATCCTTCCCGGATGGAGGGATAGGCGGCTGGCTCGCATTTGAGGAGGGACCCGTCGCGATAGACGAGCCCGGCGGTCATGAGGGCGGACAGGACATTGCTCTCGCCAACGGTCGGCAGCACCAGCCGCAGTTCCGAGATCGTGAGCCCGCCATGCAGAAGCAGGGCATGGAGCGAGAGGAGAACCGCCGGATCGCCGCTGCCGGGCAAGAGGAAATCTTCGAGCATCGCCACCCAGAGGGTGTGCGCGTCGTCCGCGCCGCGCTCGTCGACGGACGCTTCTTCCCCGGTTTCGCCACCGGCCCGCAGGCAGCGCCGCCACAGATGCCAGGCGACCCAGGGAATGCCGAGACTGCGCCCGGCCAGCGACTTGAAGAAGTCGCTGACGAGGTTGCCGTCCTCGTCGACCGTCATCACGTCCTTGCCGCTCTGGGAGAGCTTGAACGAGAACTCGCGGCGCTCCTGCGTCGCGGTGAGATGCGAGATCCAGGCATGGAGGCGTTTCTCGTCGAAGGGCCTGAAGGTCTGTGGTGCGGGCAGGATGAGATTGGCGCCCACGGCCTTGGAGACGAACTCCCAGGCCCAGCTGTTGCAGCCCACGACGACGCGGCGATCGACGAGATCGATCGCCGCGAGCAGGCGGCGCAGGGTCCCGAGCCCGTCGTGATGGCGCAGGAACCAGTGTTCGAGCCTCGGAATGACGAGGACGCCATCGCCCGAGAGGTCCTTCAGGACCGGCTCGTGGACGAGCGAGATCAGGGACGGGCGCTCGGGGGCGGACAGGATCTCGTGCCCGTGCCGCTCGGCCCATTCCTCCAGAAGGCCGTCCGCTTCGCAAGGAGGCAGCACGATCGTCATAATATGCGAGCGGGGCTGCCTCTCCTCGATCCATGGCTGGAGCGTTGCCTGCAACTCCTCGACGAGCGGGCCGTAGGCGGGACGCGGAGCGACCTTGTCGAGGATCGCGTGATCGGCGCGCGTCAGCTTCTCGTTGGCGATGTAGGGTTCGTCGGAATCCCGGCTGAACAGCGCGCGGATCTTCGAGAGGGCGCGCTTGAGGAATTCATCGGTCGGAAGCGAGGGTTTGGTGTAGGAGGCGGTCGGCTCGAAGGGGGTCGGTTGCTGTTCCTCGTCGGCCATGCTCGTTCGTCTCCGCAGCGGTTCGGCGCTCGGGGGACGCTTGTCCGCTTCACGTCCTTCGCATTACCCGTCACCGGCCCCGACCGTCGGTGAGGCCGGTTCGTTGCATCCTGTCCGTCGCGCCATACGCGAAGCCGAAAGGGAAGGGGCGTTGCGCCCTCTTCGCATCCCAAGACATACGCCGCGCGCGGTGTTCGTCCAGTCTTCCGCCGCCGGCCTCTGCGTTGCCGGGACTGGACGAGCGTGTCGTTCTCTTCCGGAAACTCAGCCGTCTTCGCGCATGATGGCGCGATGGCCGATATCGGAGCGCCAGAAGCCGTTCTCCCATTCGACCCGGTCCACGAGGTCGTAGGCGATGCGTGCCGCTTCGCGAACCGTCTCGCCACTCGCCGTGACGTTGAGGACGCGTCCGCCGGTCGCCACCAGACGGCCGTCGCGAAGTCCCGTGCCGGCATGGAAGATGCGCGCCTTCGCGCCGGCCTCGGGCAGATGGGCGATCTCGGTCGCCTTGTCGTAGGCACCGGGATAGCCCTTCGACGCCATCACCACCGTCAAAGCCCGCTCGGACGACCATTCGGGTTCGATGCCCGAAAGATCGCCCTTGGCGGCCGCAATCAGGATCGGCAGGAGGTCCGATTTCAGGCGCATCATCAGCACTTGGCATTCCGGATCGCCGAAGCGCACATTGTATTCGATGAGCTTCGGCCCGTCTTCGGTGAGGATGAGCCCGGCATAGAGGACGCCCTTGAAGGGGGAGCCCGCCTCGGCCATGCCGCGCATGGTCGGCTCGACGATCTCGCGCATGGCACGTTTCACCTGCGCTTCGCTCAGGCCGATGGCCGGCGAATAGGCCCCCATGCCGCCGGTGTTCGGGCCGCGATCGCCGTCGAAGACACGCTTGTGGTCCTGCGCCGTGCCGAACAGGAGCGCGCGGCTGCCGTCGCAGACGCAGAAGAGGCTCGCCTCCTCGCCTTCCAGAAATTCCTCGATCACGAGTTCGGCGCCGGCCCCGCCGAATTCGCCTGCGAAACAGGCGTCGATCGCGGCGATCGCATCCTCCTTCGTCTCGGCGATGGTGACGCCCTTGCCGGCGGCAAGACCGTCGGCCTTGACCACGATGGGGCAGCCGCGGTCCTCGATATAGGATCGCGCGTCCGGGGCATTGTTGAACCGCTTGTAGCGCGCGGTCGGGATGTCGTGGAGCGAGCAGAGATCCTTCGTGAAGCCCTTCGAGCCCTCGAGCCTTGCGGCGAGGGCGGAGGGGCCGAAGACGAGGACGCCGTCCGCTTCCAGCCGGTCGGCAAGGCCCGCCACCAGCGGCGCCTCCGGGCCGATCACGACGAGGCCGATCGCCCTGTCGCGGCAGAAGGCTGCGACCGCGTCGATATCGTCCATGTCGAGGGGCACGATCTCGGCGTGCTCGGCAATGCCGGGATTGCCCGGTGCGGCATGAAGCGTGCCGAGGTCCGGCGACTGGGCGAGCTTCCAGGCCAGCGCATGTTCGCGGCCGCCCGAACCCAGAAGAAGTACGTCGATCGCCATGCCTTGCCGCTCCGTTCGTCAGGGGCCGATGCCGGCCGCCTCCGGAGCGCGATGGCATTCGATCTCATCGAACACCGCGCTCCGGACTCTGTGTTGCGCAGGATGCGAGCGGAAAACCGGTGACCACGTTTCCTCTCCCTGCTCTGGAGCCCGCGTTATCCATGGCGCTGCCCGGGGGTCAAGTCGGCCGGCGTGTTTTCGAGATCGGAGCTCCAGCCGAAGGGCTTCGGAAAAAGGCTTGACTGGCGCGGTTCGAACACGCTTTTTCCCTTGCATGGCGAATCCCGATCCGACGACGACCACCCAGACCGACCGCGTCGCCGACGCGCCTTCGCAGAACTGGGTCTATCGCTTTCTGCCGCAGGCGCTCTGGCCCTATGCGCAGCTCGCGCGCTGGGACCGGCCGATCGGCTGGCAGCTTCTGATGTGGCCTTGCTGGTGGTCCGCGGCTCTTGCGCCGCTCGCAGCGCCCACGAGCGCCGTCCACACCGGGCTTCCCAGCCTCTGGCACCTGTTCCTCTTCCTCGTCGGCTCGATCGCCATGCGCGGGGCGGGCTGCACCTATAACGACCTCGTCGACGAGCGTATCGACGCTTCCGTCGCCCGCACGCGCTCGCGCCCGCTTCCCTCCGGGCGCGTCTCGCGGCGCGATGCCAAGCTCTTCATGGTCGCCCAGGCGCTGACCGGCTTCGTCGTGCTGATCCAGTTCAACGCCTTCGCCATCCTCCTCGGCATCGCCTCGCTCGGCACCGTCGCCATCTACCCCTTCCTGAAGCGCGTGACCGACTGGCCGCAACTCGGCCTCGGCCTCGCCTTTTCCTGGGGCGCCCTGATGGGATGGGCCTGCTACTGGGGCTCCCTCTCCATCGCCGCCGTGCTGCTCTATCTCGGCTCGCTTCTCTGGGTGATCGGCTACGACACGATCTATGCCCATCAGGACAAGGAGGACGATGCGCTGGTCGGCGTGCGCTCCACCGCCCAGCTTTTCGGAAAGAACACGAAGCAGGCGATCGTCGCGCTCTATGGCGGCGCCCTGTTCCTCTTTCTCTGCGCCTTCGCGGCCACCGGGACGGGGACGGCGGGCGTCGCCTGGCCGGCCTATGCGGGGCTTGCCATCGGCGCGGCGCAGATGGGCTGGCAGATCCGCAGTCTCGACATCGACGATCCGGCCCAGTGCCTGCGCCTGTTCCGATCGAACGGCGCCTTCGGCTGGATCCTGTTCTTCGGTCTGGTCTTCTCCGCCCTGTGGTCGATCACGCTTCCATAAGGCGCAGCGGGGGTCGGCTGGGGCGAGGTGAGTCTGAATCTCAGCTTAGCTCTGCGCGGCACTGCGAAGCGGTGCGAGGCCAGGTCGGGGCCGGGGTTGGCTGGGCACGGCCAAGCCAAACGAGGTGACGCAAGCCAAGGCGATGAGAGGTGCACGGCCAAGTCAGGGCGGGCTGGTGAAGGAAAGAAGAGGCGCGGCCATACCGGCATTCCCGTCCTGCGCGGGCGCCCGGTCTCGACACACACATTCCGCTTCAGGATGCCGGCGACCGAAGCCTGCGCGCTCCGCTGACAACGGCATTTCTTTGATCCGAAGGCGATCCCGCTTCGAAACGGAGCGAACCGGCCGCTCCCCGATCGCGGAGCAGGTCGCCGCCGCCATATCCTTCCGCCCCTCTGCCCGCCGCCCACCGCGAAGCATCCGCGCCCGGCGAACGCCGGAAGCGCACCTCCACACCCAGCTCAAATTTTCTGCCGGACAGGGTTTCCTTTCGCGCCGCGAACCGTTATACGAGCGCCAGTCCGCACGATCCGGACCCTGCTGGGGAATAGGTTAACGGTAGACCCACGGACTCTGACTCCGTTAGTCCTGGTTCGAATCCAGGTTCCCCAGCCAGCACTCTCCAAGTCATTGTAATCCTGTATGTTTCTCGCGGCTGAGAATCCCTCTGCCGTCGTTTCTCGCACTCGGGCCCAAACCTGTAGCCCAGAGGTGATGGCCATCCCCCAGTGCTGGATCATTGGGTGGCGCTGCCTCTAGCGAGATCTCGGGTTCGGCCCGATGCGTCAGGCTTCGGTCTCCGGAAAGGTGCATATGCTCGTGCGGGGGGGGGGGCTTCTCGTCAGCGTGCGAGCCTGAATGTCGGTGTCGGCACGGCCGGCGCTCCCCACCCGCCCGACGACTTACCGCTTGATGATCGGTGATAACTGGCTCATCGCTAGAAACATGATGACTATAGTCAGGTTTTGAGATAGGCACGACCGGACCGTTTGGAATCGGAAGGCCCGTGGGACCGTGATGGCTGCCTCTTTGAAGGCTGACGAGCTTGCCAGCATTTATTTGAGGGAATGGCGCTCGCTGCTTGCCATTCTCAAACGCCGGACCGGTTCGGTCGATGTGGCGGAAGAGGCCGTGCAGGAGACGTGGCTGCGCATCGCCGGTGCGTCGGAAACGGCGCCCGCTATCCTCGATCGCCACGCCTATCTCCTGCGCGTCGCCGGCAACATCGCGATCGACCTTCTTCGCCGCGACCGCCGGCGCGCGGCGCTGCCGCTGACCGACGCCGTCCTGGAGCGGCTGGTTGACGCGGCGCCCTCGCCGGAAACGCAGGCGATCGACCGCGACGAATTGCGGGCTCTGGTCGAGGCTCTCGCCCTTCTTCCCGACAAGCCGCGCCGGGCGCTTCTGATGGCGCGCTGCGACCAGCTCACCCATGCCGAGATCGCCGAACGGCTCGGCGTATCGGCCAGCATGGTCGCCAAGTATCTGGTGCAGGCCCTTCGCCACTGCCGCGACCATCTTCCCCGCGAGAATTGAGGGTGTTGGAACTGCAAGAACGCTTGGCCCGCCTCGTCATGGACTATGGGGCCTCCAAGCTTTCTCATTTGTGGATGATGACGCGCGCATGGCGGACGAGGGCGACAGCGACGATGGCGAGGAAAGCCGGCTTCTGGCCTTGAGCGACGAGGCGATCGCCTGGGTCATCGCGCTTCGTTCCGGGAACGCGACGCTTGCCGACCACGAGGCCTTCGCGCTCTGGCGCCTGCAAAGCCCCGACCACGAGAGGGCGGCGGGAGAGGCCGAACGCCTCTGGGGTCTCCTCGGGCCTGCGGGCAACGCCGAGCGGCGCGAGCGCAGGCGGTTCTCCAGACGCGCGGTCCTCGGTGGAGCCGCAGGCCTCGTCGTCGTCGCGGGAGGACTCTACCGCATGGCTCCGGACGCACGGGCGACGATCGCCACCGCGATCGCCGAGCGCCGGGTGCTGGAGCTTTCCGACGGCAGCGCCGTCGAGATGAACGCTGCCACCCGCCTTCGCCCATCCTTCTCCCCGACCCTTCGCCTCGTCCGCCTCGACGCCGGGCAGGCGACCTTTCGTGTGGCGAAGGACGCCCGGCGCCCCTTCGTCGTGGAAACGCCGCGCGGCCGGATCCAGGCCATCGGCACGATCTTCGACGTGAACCTCGGAACCCTGGCCGATACGGTGAGTGTGGTGGAAGGACGGGTGCGGGTGGAAGGCGATCCGTCGGGGCCCTTCGAACTGGCGAGCGGGCAGGGGGCGCGGATCGGCATGCCCCTCGGCATCGCCGCGCTTCTCGATGTCGAGGCCGAAACAGCATGGCGCCGGGGCCGCTTGCGGTTCGAGGAGCGCCCGCTGGGGGAGGTCGTTGCCGAACTCGGCCGCTATCGATCGGAACCGATCCTCCTTCTCGATCCCACGCTGGAACGCCTGACCGTGACCGGGAGCTTTCGCCTCGACGATCCCGAAGGCGTCCTGTCCGCCATCGAGGCGACCCTGCCGGTTCGTGTCTATCGGCTGCCCTTCGTCACCCTCATCCGCTGAGCGGGAAAAAAATCGTCGGCCGCGCTGCAAGATCGCCGGCGCCCCGTCGTCTTTCCTTCAGCGGGCGCTCGAACGGGGATCGCGCTCGCGGGGACACGAGTGACGAGGGGTATCGAACGTGGTCGCACGCAAGGAAACAATCCGCAGAGCCTGGCATGCCATGCTTCTCCTGTCGGTCGCCGGCATCGGGGCCGGCGCGCTGCCGCTCGGGTCCGCTCGGGCGCAAGGGGCCGCCGTTTCCTTCGACCTGCCGGCCCAGCCGCTCGGTCGGGCGCTGACGCAGGTCGCCGAGCAGTCGGGCCGCCGCATTCTCTTTCCCTCGGAGCTGACGGCGGGCCGGCAGAGCCCGGCCCTCAGCGGTACCTATACGCCGGCTTCGGCCCTGGATCGGCTGCTCTCGGAAACCGATCTCGAGCCCGTCTTCGCGCCGGACGGCACGATTACGATCCGCCGCCGGGAGGCAGTCGGGACGCAAGCGGACGTCGAGGGCGCTGGCGCTGGCGCCGGCAACACGGTCGCACTCTCGAACGCGAACGCGAACGCGATCGCGCTCGACGCGGTCGTGGTGACGGCATCGCGTGCGCCGCAGCAGATCTCCGAGACGGCGCGCACGGTCTATGTCGTCGAGGGCGAGACGATCCAGGCGCAGGCGCGGGCCGGCCAGTCGCTCCAGACGATCCTCGGCCAGCGCATCCCGAGCTTCGACGCGGCGAGCCGGGGCGCGCGCACCGCCTTCGGCCAGAACCTGCGCGGCCGCACGGCCCTGATCCTGATCGACGGCATCTCGCTCAACTCGGCGCGCGGTCTGTCGCGCCAGTTCGATTCGATCGATCCGTTCAACATCGAGCGCGTCGAGGTCCTGTCGGGCGCGACCGCCATCTACGGCGGCAACGCGACCGGCGGCATCATCAACATCATCACCAAGTCCGGTCGCAATGCCGAGCCGGGGCTCCATGGCGAGGTGATGGGCGGGATCGAGACCGGTTTCCAGTCGAGCCGCGACCGCGACCTCAAGGGAGGCGCGGCGGTCACCTGGAAGGACGAGACCTGGGACGCGCGCCTGTCGCTCGCCGGGCGCGACATCGGCGCCTTCTACGACGGATCCGGCAATCTGCTGATCCCGGACATCACCCAGACATCCTACGCCTACAATTCCAGCTTCGATCTCATGGGCTCGCTCGGCTACCAGATCGATCCGGTTCGCCGCCTGGAGATCACGGGGCAGATCTACGACAGCGGACAGGACAGCCCGATCGGCCTCTATTTCGGCCCCAATCTCTCGGCCCTGCGCAACCCGTCCCTGTTCGGCGTGCGGGAGGGATACGATTCCGACGTCGATCCAAGAACGAAGCGCTCGCTTCTCAACGCCAGCTATTCCGACGAGGACGTCTTCGGCCAGCAGCTCCTCGTCCAGGCCTTCTTCCGAAGCGAGGAGCTCGGCTTCCATCCCTTCCCGGGCACGGCGGGACGCTCGCTCTATTTCGGCGCCAGCCAGCAGGACACGGACTATTACGGCTTCAAGGCCGCGCTGGTCGCCGAACCGCTCGACGGATTGTCGATCACCTATGGCGTCGACGGCGACATCGACGATTTTTCCGCGACGCAATCCGTCTTCGATTCCCGGATCGCGGCTCGGACCGGGGCCCTGCGCTTCCAGACCCTCGGCGTCACCGGTCTCTACCCCGACATCAAGGTCTCGACGCTGGCGGGCTTCGCGGACGCCAAGTTCGAAGCGACCGATCGACTGACCTTCTCCGGAGGGGTGCGCTACCAGTATGTCCATACGGACGTATCCGAATTCGTCGGCGCGGCACAGCAGACTCAGATCCTCCTGGGTCTTGGTCGCACGGCCGACGCCATCCCCGGCGGCTCGGTCGACTACGGCGCGACGCTGTTCAACGCGGGTGCCACCTATGCCCTGACCGATGCGAGCCAGGTCTATGCCAACGTCTCGCAAGGGTTCGAGCTCCCCGATCCGGCCAAGTACTACGGCATCGGCGCCTACGCGCTCCGCGCCGGCCGCTACGTCTTCCTGAACGGCGTCGACGTCGCCTCGTCGGCGCTCCAGGCGGTGAAGACCAACTCGTTCGAGGCAGGCTACCGCTTCGACGACGGCTCGTGGAACCTCCAGCTCGCCGGATACGCCTCGCTGTCCGACAAGGTCGTGGAGATCGACCGCCAGACGCTGGCGATCGAGGTGCGCGACCAGGACAAGCGCGTCTACGGCTTCGAGGCCGCAGGCGGCGTCCAGCTTCCCTTCGGCTTCGACACGGGCGCGAACCTCCACCTCGTGCGGACCGAGATCGACCGGAACGGCGACTGGCTGCGCGATACGGTGGGGACCAGCAGCGTCTCCAAGCTCGGCGGCCATCTCGGCTGGACCAACGATATCCTGGGCCTGCGCCTCGACGGACAGCACACGCTCGACCTCGCGGACGATTTCGGCGGTAAGATCGAAGGCTACACGCTCTTCGACCTCACGGGCTCCTACCGCTTCGCCGAACAGGACCTGACCGTGGACTTCGGCGTGCTCAACCTCTTCGACAAGGACTACACGACCGTGTGGGGCCAGCGCGCAGCCAACCTCTACGGCGCGCTCGCGAGCGAGGCGATCTTCGACTATCGCGGTCGCGGGCGGACCTTCTCGGTCTCGCTGTCGAAGGAGTTCTGATGGCGGCGGCGGTGGACGGGGCGGCGCGCGCCGTCCCGGCGGGGCGGCTCTACGCCGTTCTCGGCGGGCTCTATCTCGCGCAAGGCGTGCCCACATATCTCCTTCTGGTCGCCTTGCCGCCGCTGATGCGCGAAGGCGGCGCGTCGCGCACGGCGATCGGGCTCTTCTCGCTCCTGATGATCCCGCTGATCCTCAAATTCGCCTGGGCGCCGCTGGTGGACCGCTTCTCGCCTCTCGCAGCGCTCGGGCACCGGCGCGGCTGGGTCGTTCCGACGCAGATCCTGGTGAGCGCGGGGATCGCCGCGATGGCCTTCGTGCAGCCGACCGATGTCGGCGCGATCTTCGCGATCGCGACCGCGATCACGCTCCTGTCCTCCACCCAGGACATCGCGACGGACGGCTACGCGGCCCGCATGCTGACGGCTGCGACGCGCCCCTTGGGCAATGCGATCCAGGCCGGCGCGGTGGCGCTCGGCGTCATCCTCGGCGGAACGCTGGCTCTGGTGCTTTTCGGCTATCTGGGCTGGCGCACGACGCTCCTTACCGTTGCCGCGCTGTCGCTCCTGCCGCTGCTGGTCACGCCTTGGATGCAGGACGACGAAACGGATGCGCCGCCGGAGCGCCGGCGGCCCTCGCTTCTCGTCTTCTTCCGTCGCCCCGACGCGTTGGTGCTCCTCGGTTTCGCCCTGACCTACCGGGCGAGCGAGGGGCTCGTGCGCGGCATGGAAGGCGCCTATCTCGTGGATGCGGGTCTTCCGGTCGCCTGGATCGGCTATCTCTCGGGCGCCGCGGCCGCGACGTCGGGCCTCGTCGGCGCGCTTACGGCGGCGCTGGCGATCCGTCGTTTCGGCCTGACGCCCACCCTGATCGGGCTGGGAGCCCTGCGGACCCTCTGTTTCCTCGCCTTCTCGCTGAACGCCGTCTCGTTGTGGCCAGGCATGGAGGTCGCCATGGCGGCTTCGGCGTTTCAGACTTTCCTGCGCTACATGGAACTCGTCGCCCTTTATTCGCTCTTCATGGGGCTTGCCTCGCGCGACCAGCCGGGAACCGACTTCACGCTCCTGACCTGCGCCGAACTCGTCGTCTACATGGCTGGCTCGGCGCTGGCCGGTTTCGTCGCCGACCGTTTCGGCTATGCCAACCTCTTCGCGGCGGCGACCGTGCTGTCCGGCCTCGGCATTGCCGTCGCCTGGATGCTGCTCATGAAGCTGCACCGGCCGAACGCCTGAAGGCCGGCCTTGGGCGCGACCGTCAAGGTCTTGGCATGTCCGGGGGTCCGTTCGGGAATGGGCTCGGTGGCTGATCCGCCCTGAGCATGAAACTCCCCTTCACGTCTTTCGTGTCCGCGGAGACGGGGCGCGCAAGCGAGGGTCCGTGGCTCATGCGGGTCATCCCGCTTGTTTCAGATCGCCTTGCATCGACGACATCAGCATGGCGACGAAGGCGGACACCCTCGTCGGCCGAAGCCGCGATGCGGGGAAGACCGCGTGAATGCCGCCGGTCGGAAGACGCCAGTTCGGCAGCACCCGGACCAGCCGCTTCTCGGCGATGTCCGTCGTCACCATGAAGTCCGGCAGGATGCCGTGCCCAAGGCCCGCCAGCACCGCGGCATGGACACCGCGGGCGGTATCGACCGACAGGAGGCTTCGCGCGTCGACCACGACCTCTTCTCCATCAGGGCCGGTGAAGCGCCAAGCGGTCGCTTGCGGCAGGACGGTGTTCACGATCAGCGGCAGGGTTGCCAATTCCTCCGGCGCCCTCGGTTCCTTCACGCGGGCAGCGAGCGAGGGGGCCGCAACGAGCAACTGCTCGAACGTGCCGAGGCGCCTGGCGTGGAGGCTGGTATCGGCGAGCCAGCCGACCCGGATCGACAGGTCGATTTCGCCCTCGAGGAGATCGGTGATCCGATCGCCGAGGCGCAGATCGGCCCGGCATTCGGGGTATCGCCGGAGGAACTCGGCAAGGATGGGCACGATGCGGAGCGCTCCATAGTCGGCTGGAGCAAGGACGCGCAGCGTGCCGTGCGGGCGGTCGTTTCCCCTTGTCGCCTCCGCCACCGCATCGCCGGCCTCGCGCAGGATGGCGGCGGCACGCCCGTGCAGGAGGCGTCCTGCCTCCGTCGGCTCGACGCGGCGTGTGGTGCGCACGAGGAGCGCCGTTCCGAGATCTTCCTCGAGGCGGGCGACCTGCTGGCTGACGACGGCCTTCGTGATGCCGAGACGCTCGGCCGCCTTCGTGAACGACTGCGTCTCGACGACGGCGGCGAAATAGACAAAGCGGCTGAGGATACGGGGTTCGACCATGCCTTATTGTCTGCTTTTGGCATACGGCTTGTAAAGTTTGTCGGCCTTCTGTCTCCTCGCATCCGGTGTCATCTCTCGTTCGACCAACGACCGAACGCCAAGGCGACGGTCATCAACGGACGGGAGCAAAGGGCCCATGCCGGCCAATTTGACGATCCACCTCGACTATTTCTTCGACCCCCTCTGCGGCTGGTGCTACGCCAGCGCACCAGCACTTTCGGGCTTGGCAAAAGCCTATCCCGACGCCCTTGCGATGCGGCCGTCCGGCCTCTTTTCCAACGGCGGAACGCAGCCGATGTCGACCATGGCGGACCATGCCTGGCGCAATGACACTCGCATCGCCGAACTCACCGGGCAGCGGTTCACCGAGGACTACCGCGACCATGTGCTGCGCGACCCGGAGGCTCTGTTCGACTCGACCCATGCCACGCGGGCGATCGTCGCGCTCGGCGCGATCGACACGAGGCTGGAGCCCGTCCTGCTGCACGCGCTCCAGACGGCTCGTTATGTCGAGGCCAGGGACACGGCGAAGCCTGACATCGTGGCCGCCGTCGCCGCGCAGGTGGCCCGCTCGCACGGCCATGGGCTGGACGAGGCGAGCCTTGCCGACCGGCTCGTGCGGGACGGCGAACTGGCGAAGCGAACCGACGGGCGCGTCCGCGAGACGCTGATGCATATGCGGGCCCTGTCGTGCTCGGGTGTGCCGCAGCTTCTCGTCAGCGTCGGCGATCATCGCGAGATGGTCCAGGGCGCCGATCTCTATGGCGGTGCCGATGCCGCCACCAAAGCCGTCGAGCGGATCGCCGCCCGCGCGAAGGCCCGCTCGAACTGAACCCGACACCACGAAAGGACACTCTCATGAAGATCGCTCTCATCGGCGCCTCCGGCAATGCCGGATCGCGCATCGCCGCCGAACTCTCCGCGCGCGGACACGCCGTCACGGCCATTGCCCGCAACGCCGACAGGATCGCCAAGCTGCCGGGGGTGACGCCGCTGGCCGTCGACATCGCCGACACGGACGCTCTCGTCTCCGCCCTTGAGGGACACGACGCCATCGTCAGCGCGGTCCATTTCACCGCTTCCAACCCCGACCAGTTGATCTCGGCGGCCAAGGCGTCGGGCGTGAAGCGCTATCTCGTGGTCGGCGGGGCCGGGAGCCTCGAGGTCTCGCCGGGCGTGAAGCTCGTCGATACGCCGCAGTTCCCGCAAGAGTACAAGGAGGAGGCGACCAAGGGCGGCGTCTTCCTCGACAAGCTGCGCGCGGAAACGGACCTCGACTGGACGTTCCTGTCGCCCTCGGCGGCCTTCGTGCCGGGCGAGCGCACGGGCCGGTTCCGTCTCGGCGGCGACGCGCTTCTGACGAACGAGGCGGGCAGCAGCATCTCGTTCGAGGACTACGCCATCGCCCTCGTCGACGAGATCGAGACCCCGAGGCATTCCCGCCAGCGGTTCACCGTCGGCTACTGACGTCCTGCCGGCGATGGCGGCGCCCTGATCCGTCACGGGCGCCGCCAGTGCCCGGCTGCACGTCTTCGCACCCGACCACGGACGGACGGATCCCCGCGCTCTAGGACGGCGCACAAGCCTCCTCGATGCCGAAGGAGCGCAGGAAGCGCTGGATCATCCGATCGATCTCCGGTTGTGGATCGTCGGGTGTCGGCATCTGATAGATGTGCTGGCGGATGCCGATATAGACGATCCCGCCATGCAGGGACCACAGATCCTCGAGAGTCGCATCCACCTCGCCCGACGACGCAACGTGGATTTCGTCGAGCATGGGTTCGAGCAGCGTCAGGCGCAGGTGGTTGAGATAGCGCTTGTTCAACTGCGCGCCGGCGAGACCCGAGAACATGAAGATCCGCATCCAGTCGTGATCGAAGATTCGGCCTCCGTAGTCACGGTAGAACTCCGACATCCGCTTGCCGATCGAGCGCGAACGGTCGCGGATGAGTGCCGGCCAATGGGGCGAGATCCGCTCCAGATAAACGCGCTCGTAGACGGCTTCGACGAGATCCTGCTTCGAGACGAAATACTTGAAGATCAGGGATTGCGTGACCCCGAGACGGCCTGCGAGTTCGCGGGTTTTGCCGTCGAGCCCGACCTCCGCGAAGAAACTGACGGCGCCGTCGACGATCTGCTGCCTGCGTTCCTGCGGTGGAAGACGTCGTCGGTCGACCTCCGGAACGGCCTCCCGGTTTGATGCTGCATCCATGTCGAAAGTCTCTCGTCCCGATCGGAGGGCCTGCCTCTTGATTGCCTATCACGGTTCGGATATCGATACCTTATTGATCGTCTGATGAACAAGATCGAGCGATCAATTGTGGTCTGGGAGGACCGTGGGAGGAGAACGCCATGAAGGCTTCCATCGGGGGCTATGCACGCGCGCGGTCCATCGAGCACGCGTTATCCCTGTTTGCCGAGGCGGACGGGGCAGGGCGCTATCTGGCCGGCGGGCAGAGCCTCGTCGCCGCGCTCAATCTCGGGGCCAGTGCCGGCGACATGCTGGTGGATATCAGCGGCATCGAGGCCCTGCGCGGCGTCCGCATCGAGGGCGACCGCCTCGTCATCGGTGCGCTCACCCGCCACAGCGAGATCGAGCGGAACGATCTCGTCGCCCGGCATGTCCCGCTCCTTGCCAAGGCCGCGCCGCTGATCGCCCATGATGCGATCCGCAATCGCGGAACGATCGGGGGCTCTCTGTCCCATGCCGATCCGGCCGCGGAATATCCCGCCTGCGCCGTCGCGCTCGACGCGATCTTCAATCTCGAGGGTCCGAACGGCCGGCGGGACGTGGCGGCGAGTGAATTCTTCAAGGGTCTTTTCGAAACCGATCGCGCCGAGGACGAGATCCTCACCGCCGTCTCGGTACCGGTCGCGCAAGCCGGTGAGAGGCACGCTATTCTCGAACTGACCCGCCGTTCCGGAGATTACGCGCTCGCGGGCCTCGCGATCGTCGTGCGCGGCGACAGGCACCGGATCGGGGCCTTCGGGCTCGGCGATCGCCCGCTCCTGTGCGAGGGCGCGATGGCAGCTCTCGATCGAGGCGATGTGGACGCTGCGGCCACCGCCATCGCCGATGATGTCGATCCGATGAGCGACATCCAGGCGAGCGCCGACTACCGCCGCCATCTCGCCGGCGTCGTCCTGCGACGCCTTGCCGCCGAACTCGGAGTGGCCCGATGACCGACACCTTCCGCAATCGCATCGATCTCGAGATGACCGTCAACGGCGAGCCGATCGAGCTGACGGTGCCGGCGGCACGTCACCTGATCGACCTGCTGCGCACCGATCTGGGCCTGACCGGTTCCCACGCCGGCTGCGAGCACGGGGTATGCGGGGCCTGCACGGTCATCGTCGATGGCGAGACGGTGCGCGGCTGCCTCACGCTAGCCGCCCAGCTCCAGGGGGCCGAGATCTGGACCGTCGAGGGGCTGACCGAAAGCGGGGCGATCGCCGATCTGCAAAAGGCCTTCGTCGAGCGCAACGCCCTCCAGTGCGGCTTCTGCACGCCCGGCATGCTCGCCTCGGCCAAGGTCCTGATCGAGCGGGACGCCGTCCCCAGCCGCGAGGGCATTCGGGAGCATATGTCGGGAAATTATTGCCGTTGCACCGGCTACGAGGCGATCGTCGATGCGATCGAGACGACGCTGCGCGGCCGGGCCGGGGGTGATGCCCGATGACCATTCGCTTCGAGGACCCGAACCGTCCCAACAGCTATATCGGCCGCACCGTCCCGCGTCCCAATGCCGGCAGGCTCGTCAAGGGCCGCGGACGCTATGTCGACGATATCCTTCTGCCGCGCATGGTGCATGTCGCCTTCGTGCGCAGCCCCTATGCCCATGCGCGGATCGCGGCGATCGAGACCTCGCAGGCGAAGTCCCTGAGCGGCGTCCTCGCCGTCTTCACCGGCAGGGATCTGGCTGAGGTCTGCACGCCCTGGGAGGGCAGGCTCGCCCATCTCGAAGGCATGAAGACGCCGCCCCAGCACCCCCTTGCCGTCGAGCGTGCCTGCTGGGTGGGCGAGCCCGTCGTCGCCGTCGTCGGCCGCACGAGAGCCGATGCGGAGGAAGGGGCGGCGATGGTCGAGATCGAGTTCGAGGCCTTGCCCGCGGTCACCGATATCCGCACGGCGCTCGACCCCGAGACACCCGTTATCCATGAGGCGTTCGGCGACAATCTCTGCTTCCGCAAGACCAATGAGAAGGGCGAGGTCGACAGGATCTTCGCCGAGGCTCACACGGTCGTGGAGGAGAGCTTCAAGACGGCCCGTCACACGGGCGTCACCCTGGAGCCGCGCGTCATCCTCGCCGACTGGAGCGAAGCCGAAGGCGAGATGACGGTGCATGTCTCCAATCAGGCGCCGCACATGCTGCAGGTCCTTCTCGCCTCACATCTCGGCATTCCCGAGAGCGGGGTCCGGGTGATCTGCGGCGATGTCGGCGGGTCGTTCGGCGTGAAGGTCCATGTCTATCCGGACGAGGTGGCGACGGCCGCGATCGCGAAGATCCTCGGACGGCCGGTGAAGTTCTCGTCGGACCGGCTGGAAGCGTTCACGAGCGACATCCATGCCCGCGACCACGAGGCGACCGGGCGCATCGCGCTCGACGAGACCGGCCGGATCCTCGCCTTCGACGTCGACGACTGGACCGGCATCGGGCCCTATTCGATCTATCCGCGCACCTCGGCGGTCGAAGGGCTCCAGGTCACGAACCTCATCGGCGGGCCCTACGAGTTCGACCATTATCGCTGCCGCACCTCGGTCGTCTTCCAGAACAAGGGCATCTGCGCGCAGTATCGCGCCGTCGGTCATCCGGTCGCCGTCGCCATCACCGAGGGCCTCGTCGACAAGGCGGCGGCACAGATGGGGCTAGACCCCGTCGAGATCCGTCGGCGCAATCTCATCAGGGACGACGCCTATCCGAGGACGACCGCGGCGGGCCTCAAGCTCGAGGCCCTGTCCCACCACAAGAGCCTCGACGCCCTCATCGAGGCGATGGACTACGAGGCGCTGCGCAGCGAGCAGGCGTCCCTCAGGGAGAAGGGCGTCCATCGCGGCATCGGCATCGCGAGTTTCATCGAACTGACCAACCCGTCCCCCTTCATGTACGGGATCGGCGGCGCGCGGATCTCGGCGCAGGACGGCTGCACCGTCCGCATGGACCCGGACGGCTCCGTCGTCGCCCTCACGGGCGTGACGGAACAGGGCCAGGGCACCGAGGCGATCACGGCTCAGATCGTCGCGGAGGCCGTCGGCGTCTCGCCGGGCATGGTCCGCATCGTGACGGGCGATACGCGCGTGACGCCCTTCGGGGGCGGGACATGGGCCTCGCGCGGCGCCGGCATCGGCGGCGAAGCCGCGCTCCAGGCCGGACGCGCGGTGCGCGGTCAGGTTCTCGCCGTCGCAGCCGCGATGCTCCAGGCGAATGCGAAGGACCTCGATATCCGGGACGGGATCGTCGTCGACGCGGGAACGGGAGCCGAGCGCATGCCGCTCGCCGAGATCGGACGCATCGTCTATTTCCGCGGCGATACGCTGCCGAAGGGGCTGCCGCGCGAGTTGATGCAGACGCGGCACTTCCTCACCTCCGACTATCCCTATGCCTTCACCAACGGCGTCCAGGCCTCCTATGTCGAGGTCGATGCCGAAACCGGCTTCGTGAAACTCCTCAAGCACTGGTGCGTGGAGGATTGCGGCCGGATCATCAATCCGCTCCTCGTCGACGAGCAGATCCGCGGCGGCATCGTCCAGGGACTGGGCGCGGCTCTCTTCGAGGAGATCTGCTACGACGAGGCCGGCCAGCTCCTCAACGGCACGATGGCGGACTACCTCGTGCCGATGTCCGGCGAGATGCCGGACATGATCATTCGACATGTGGAAACGCCGACCGCGGAAAGCGAGCTGGGGGCGAAGGGCGCGGGGGAGGCCGGCACGGCCGGTGCGCCAGCCGCCGTCATGAATGCGATCAACGATGCGATCCGCCCGCTCGGCGGCAGTGTGACCCACATGCCGTTCACGCCCGAACGGGTTCTGCGAGCGATCGGCGCGATCGGAAAGTGAACTGAAGAAAGCCGCCTCCAGCGGCGTCATCCGGGAGGAATGATATGAACAGACTGCTTTCGGCCTCGACCGTCTCGATCGCCATTCTCGGATCCTGCGTGGCGGCGCTCGCGCAGGAATCGATCACCGTGAACATCGGCTCCTCGCACCCGGAACAGAACATCTGGGTCTACGCGATGAAGAACACGTTCCAGCCGACGGTCGACGAGATCCTCGCAAGAACGGGCGAGTACCAGATCGACTGGATGGAGTCCTACGGAGGGACGCTTTACAAATACACCGATACGCGAGCGGCCGTCGAGGACGGGATCGTCGACGTCGGCATGGTGGGAACCGTCTGGGAGGGCTCGACCATGCCGCTCCAGAACGTCACCTATTTCACGCCCTTCGCGACCGGCGACCACACCATGCTGATCGAGATCTTCGACGATCTCAACGTCAACCAGCCGGACCTCGCCGCAAGCTGGCAGGACAACAACATGGTCCCCCTGTCATCGCTCATCACCGACAGCTACGACGTCTATGCGACCTTTCCGGTGAACACGATGTCGGATCTTCAGAACCGCAAGCTGAACGCTCCCGGCACATCGGCGAACTGGCTGCAGGGCACGGGCGCAACGCCCGTCGATGGCGCACTGACGACCTACTACACCAACATCCAGACCGGCGTCACGGAGGGAACGCTCTCCTTTGCATCCGGGATCCTGCCGACCCGCGTCTACGAGGTCGCGCCGGAACTGACCCGCGTCGGCATCGGCTCGATGTATTTCGGCTCGATCGCCGCCAACAGGGACTTCTACGACGGCCTGCCGGAGCCCGTGCAGGACGCATTCCGCGAGGCCGGCAAGGCGACGTCGAAAGCCCATGGCGAATACGTATCGGAACTCTCCACCAAGGCGATGGAGGAGATGCAGGCGGCGGGCCTCAAGGTGCACGACCTCGACGATGCCGAAAAGCAGAAATGGGTCGAGGGTCTTCCGGACATCGTCCAGCCCTGGCTTGACCAGACCGGGGACGCCGGAAAGGCGGTGCTCGCCGCCTATTTCGAGGCCTTGCGCGAACGCGGCGCCACCCCACTGCGCAACTGGGACGAGGGGCGCTGATCCGTCCCTGACACGAGGCCGCCCGCGCCCTCGGCCGGGCGGCGATCCTCCGCGTGACCCCGAGAAGACGATCGATGGACGAAACAGCTCTTCAGAGACCGCAGCAGGCAGAAAGCGAGGGCATTCCCGCTTTCGCCGACGCCCCGGCCGGCTTCGTGCTCGGAACGGTGGCGGCGGTTCTTTCCGCGATCGGCACCGTCTGGATCGGCTTCCTCATGATCCTGATCGTCTCGGACGTGATCGGTCGCAATTTCTTCGACGCGCCGATCACCGGCGTCGCCGAGATCGCCGGTTACTCCGTGGTCGCGATCGTCTTTCTGCAGACCGCCGCCGCCGTGATGCAGGGGCGGCTTACGCGGGCCGACTTCCTCTACCGGCGGATCGCCGGTCTCAGCAGGCCGGTTGCCGCAGCGCTGGAGAGCGCGTTCTGCGTCACCGGCGCCATCGTCTTCGCGCTCATCGCCTGGTCTTCCTCAGACAAGTTGATCACCGCCTATATGCGAGCCGAGTTCTTCGGCGTTCAGGGCGTCTTCATCGTGCCCACCTGGCCGTTCCGCGCCATCATCGTCTTCGGTTCGATCACCGCATCGCTCGCGGCGCTCTATCGCGCCTTCAACCGAACGCCACTACCGGCAGGCCAACGGAAATGACGTCACTCGAAATCGGCATGATGCTGATCGGCCTTCTCGTCGGGCTCGTCCTGTTCGGCATGCATATCGCCTACGCGCTGCTCGGCGTCGCCTTTCTCGGCATCTGGCTGATCCGCGGAAACATCGATCTCTCCCTGCGAATGCTCGAACTGACCGCCTATAGCGGCATTTCGGACTATCTCTTCGCCACCATCCCGCTCTTCGTGCTGATGGGGCTGCTCGTCAGCGTCTCCAATGTCGGGCGAGACACCTTCGAGGTGGCGGAGGTGCTGCTGAGACGCGTTCTGTGCGGCCTCGGAGTTGCGACGGTTGCCGCCAACACGGTCTTTGCGGCGGTGACCGGCGTTTCGATCGCCTCGGCGGCCGTCTTCACGCGGGTTGCGGTCCCCGAGATGACGCGGCACGGATACAAGGCCTCGTTCAGCGCCGGAACCGTGGCGGGCTCCTCCGTCCTCGGCATGCTGATCCCGCCGAGCCTGCTCCTCATCGTCTACGGCATCCTGGCCGAGGTCTCGATCGGAAGCATGTTCATCGCGGGGATCGTCCCCGGCATCATGCTGGCGCTCGGTTTCGTCGCCTTGCTGATGACGCTCGCGGCCTTCGCGCCCGGCTTCGTCTATTCCGATCCGAAGTCCATGGGCGAGCGCCGGACCGCCGACATGGTGCAACTGTCCACGGCCGAGATCGGCCTGAAGCTGATCCCCATCGTGCTTCTCGTGATGCTCGTTCTCGGCGGCCTCTACACCGGCTACTTCACCCCCACCGAAGCCGGCGGCGTCGGCGCCTTCGGGGCCCTGGTGATCGCGGTCGCACGTCGCAGCCTCGATCGCCGGAAGCTGTGGCAGGTCATGAAGCAGACCGGGACGGTTTCGGTTTCGATCCTTCTTCTCCTCGTCGCTGCCAGCTTCTACTCCCGCATGCTGTCGATCGCGGGCCTGCCCAACGCGATCGAGACACTGGTCGTGGAAAGCGGCTTCGGGCATTGGGGCTTCATCCTCCTCTACGTCCTCATCGTCCTCCTGATGGGGATGATCCTCGACTCCACGTCGATCCTCCTGATCATCGTGCCGATCGCGGCTCCGATCGCCCAGAGCCTCGGCTTCGATCTCTTCCATTTCGGGATCATCACGGTCATCGCGGTCGAGATCGGCCTCCTGACGCCCCCGTTCGGGATTTCCGTCTTCACCGTCCACAACACGCTCAACGACCCCGCGACATCGGTGGAATCGATCTTTCTGGCGACCCTGCCCTTCATCCTCGTGATGCTCGTGGTTCTCGCCGTCGTCATCGCCGTGCCGTCGATCGCGACCGTCTTCCTCTAGGCTGTATCCGCGATATCGCTCTTCGCCGCGGAAAAAACGAAGCCGCTTCGCGTCAGGGCGCCTGTCTCGTCGCTCGAGGAGCATGGCGCGAAGACCGCATCCCGATCGAGCGTCGCCGGGCGCGAACGGCGCGCCGAGCGATGCCCTCGACCGCAAATCTCGACCGGCTTCCGTCGCGGGGCACAGATCGTGTTAAGGTGTTCTCTCGATTTCGGAGGAGGAGATCGGTGAATGTCGGATCGCAGCCATGTGAGCGAGATCGAAGGCGTTCTGAACGGGAGGCAAAGTTGCCGCGATCCGCTGGTCGCGGCATCCTGGTCGCGCTGCGTCAACCAGTACGGGATGGACCCGGCGCGCCGTGAGCCGGCCCATATCGTCACCGAGAGCGAGCTGAGGGTCCATCGCGACCGCATCGAGCGGCTGATCTCGACCGCCCGCTCCGGCCTCAGCACCCTCTACCGGCAGATCGCCGGTCAGAACTACGTCCTTCTTCTTTCCGATGCGGCGGGCGTATGCGTCGACTATTTCGGCGGCGAGGAGGCGCGCGAACCCTTGCGGGAGGCGGGCCTCTATCTCGGCTCCGACTGGTCGGAGGGGCTTGCCGGCACCTGCGCCGTCGGAACCTGCCTCTTCACCGGTCAGTCGGTCACCGTCCATCAGGACGATCATTTCGGCATGGAGCATACGGCGCTGTCCTGCACCGCCGCCCCGATCTACGATCATCAGGGCAAGATCGCCGCCGTTCTCGACATCTCGCTGCTCCGCTCACCGATCGCCAAGTCAAGTCAGCGCCTCGCGATGAACCTCGTCGAGGCCACCGCCCGCCGTATCGAGCTCGCCAATCTCATGGATATGAGCCGGCGCGACTGGGTGCTGCGTCTGTCGAGGTGTCCGGAATTCCTCGACGTCGATCCGGAGGCGGCGATCTCGCTCGACGGGTCGGGCCGCATCCTCGGCTATACCCATGGCGCGGAGGCGCTTCTCCGGTTCGGCGCCGATCCCGAAACCCTTGTCGGGCGCCACCTCGACACCCTGACCGATATCGGCATGGACGATCTGCCCGACCGCATGCGGGACCGTCCGCGCGAGGAGCGCATCGTCCGCCTTCCCGATGGCGGGGCGCTCTTCGTGCACGCGATCGCGCCTCAGAGCGTCGCCGCCCGCTCGCCACTCCCGAGCAGAGCGCCGGCACGGACGAGCCCGCTCGCAAGGTTCGCCGGTCCCGAACCGAAGATGGACGCGCTCATCAATCGGGCCGAGCGCGTCGCGCGCACCGATATTCCGATCCTTCTCCTCGGCGAGACCGGAACCGGCAAGAGCCGGCTTGCCCGCGCGATCCATTCGATCTCGGCCCCGAAGGGAACCTTCCGGACCCTCGAATGCGCCGGTGCCGATCGGGCGAGCCTCGACGCGGCGTTCGAACCGTGCGCCGAGCCGGTCAGCCTGTTCGTGCGTGGCCTCGAGGATCTCGTGGAGCCGATGCAACCCGTTCTCGTCACCAAGCTGCGCGCGAACCCCTCGGTTCGAACCATCACCTCCACGCGCGGCCCTCTCGAAGGCTGTATCCGTCCGGATCTCCTTCATCGTCTGCGCGGCGTGACGCTCGAGGTTCCGCCGCTTCGCGAACGCCACGATTTCGACTGGCTGGTCGAGCGGCTGCTTCGCTACCGCGCAGCCGGATCGCGGCAGCTGACCGTCGCCGCGCGCGCCGCGCTCGCCTCGCGTCCCTGGCCGGGCAATCTGCGTGAACTCGAACACGTCCTCGATACCGCGGTCGCCTTGAGCGACGGCCCGGTCATCGAAGAGATCGACCTCCCGCCGTCCGAGGACCGGTCGATGGGCCGAACGGCCGAGCCGGTCGAAGAGTTGAGCGCGCTTCTCGATGCCTGCGGCTGGAACATGGCGGAGGCCGCGCGCCGGCTCGGTGTCGATCGCTCGACCGTGAAACGCCGCGCCGAACGCATGGGGCTTCGAGCGCAAGGCAGGGAGGCATGACGATCCGGCCCTGAGCGTTGCATCCCGTTGCGCCTTGTTGCGCGCCGTTGCGCGATGCAACGCCTCTATGGCGAGATCGACGATTTTCGGTCCTTGCCCGCCGGAGATCGTTGCTGGATGGCCCTGGCCGTTCCTATCGTCCTCCCAGTCAGAACGGGAGGAATGACATGCTCGACCAGGCCGTACAGCCCGAAAGCGAAACCGCGCGCAAGGTCCGGAAGGTCCTCGGTAAATTCGAGGAGGCCCTTCGCGCCAGGGACGTCGACGCCGCGGCGTCGATGTTCCTTGCGGACAGTTACTGGCGCGACCTCGTCGCCTTTACCTGGAACATCAAGACCGTCGAGGGACCGGACGCCGTGCGCGGCATGCTCGCAGAGCAGCTTTCCGCGATCGAGCCGTCGGGCTTCGACCTCCAGGAGGGTGAGGAGCCTGCCGAAGAGGGCGGCGTCACCACCGCCTGGATCACCTTCGAAACGAAGGCGGGTCGCGGCTGGGGGCTTCTTCGCCTGAAGGACGGCAAGATCTGGACGCTTCTGACGGCGCTGCAGGAGTTGAAGGGGTTCGAGGAGGCCAAGGGCTTCGACCGACCCATGGGGGCGAGGCACGGCGCGGACAAGAACCGGTCGTCGTGGAAGGAGCAGCGCGAAGCGGAGGCCGCCGAACTCGGCCGCACGGTCCAGCCCTATGTCGTCGTCGTCGGTGGCGGACAGGGGGGCATCGCTCTCGGCGCGCGCCTTCGCCAGCTCGGCGTTCCGGCGCTCGTTCTCGACAGGCATGAGCGTCCGGGCGACCAGTGGCGCAACCGCTACAAGTCGCTCTGCCTGCACGATCCCGTCTGGTACGACCATCTCCCCTACATCAAGTTCCCGGAGAACTGGCCCGTCTTCGCTCCGAAGGACAAGATCGGCGACTGGCTCGAAATGTACACCAAGGTGATGGAGCTCAACTACTGGACGAAGACGACCGTCCGGTCCGCCAGCTATGACGAGGCGGCGGGAGAATGGACCGTCGAGGTCGACCGGGATGGCGAGACGCTGACGCTGAAGCCCAAGCAGCTCGTCCTCGCCACCGGCATGAGCGGCAAGCCGAACCGGCCCAAATTCCCCGGCATGGAGGACTTCAGGGGCACGATCCAGCATTCGAGCGAACATTCCGGTCCCGACGAGTGGACCGGGAAGAAGGTCGTCGTCGTCGGCTCCAACAACTCCGCCCACGACATCTGCGCGGCCCTTTGGGAGAACGACGTGGACGTGACGATGGTCCAGCGGTCCTCGACCCACATCGTCAAGTCCGACAGCCTCATGGAGATCGGCCTCGGCGCTCTCTATTCCGAACAGGCCGTGCGGAACGGGATGACGACCGAGAAGGCGGACATGATCTTCGCCTCGCTGCCCTACCGGATCATGCACGAGTTCCAGAAGCCGATCTACGATGAGATCCGCGAACGCGATGCGGACTTCTACAAGGCCCTGGAGAAGGCAGGATTCGATCTCGATTTCGGCGACGACGACTCCGGTCTCTTCATGAAGTATCTGCGCCGGGGGTCGGGTTACTACATCGATGTCGGCGCCTCCCAGCTCATCATCGACGGCAAGGTAAAACTCGCCAAAGGCGGGGTCGAGCGCTTCGTCGAGGACGGGATCGTTCTGGGCGACGGGACGAAGCTCGAGGCCGATCTCGTCGTTCTGGCGACCGGCTACGGCTCGATGAACGGCTGGGCCGCCGATCTCATCAGTCAGGAAGTCGCGGACAAGGTGGGCAAGGTCTGGGGCCTCGGCTCCGACACGACCAAGGATCCGGGACCCTGGGAGGGCGAGCAGCGCAACATGTGGAAGCCGACCCAGCAGGAGGCCCTGTGGTTCCACGGCGGCAATCTGCACCAGTCGCGCCACTACTCCCTCTATCTCGCTCTGCAGCTGAAAGCCCGGATGGAAGGGCTCGATACGCCGGTCTACGCCCTGCAACAGCCCCACCACCTCGGCTGAGGCGCCGTAACGGCCGTCGCCGGGTCATGCGTGAAACGACGGCCGGCGGACCTGACGGGACGGACGAGGCGACGGGTTAGGTCTGCCTCGTCCGCCGGATCGCGCGTCTTGCGAAACCCGTCTCTCCGCCTCGTGACAAGGGCCCCGGAGCCCCGCACCTCGCGGGAGTTTCGTGTCGCTCCCGGCCCGATTGGCCGGATCAAGTCTCATTCAAACAGGGAGGAAAGCCATGAGCGATCAACAGAAGCGGGTGGCACTCGTGACCGGCGCCGGACGCGGGATCGGATTTGCGATCGCCCGCCGCCTTTCGGAAGACGGGTTCGCCGTCGCTCTCGTGGACATCGACGAGAAGACCGCCCGCGATGCGAGCGCCGCCATCGGATCGGCGTCGATCGGCATTCAGGCCGACGTAACGAAGCGCGACGAGGTCGTCAGGGCCATCGACACGGCCGAAAAGGAATTCGGAGGCTTCGACGTCATCGTCAACAATGCCGGTATCGCCCAGGTGCAGCCGATCCTCGACATCACCGAGGAGGAGATGGACCGGGTCCATGCGGTGAACGTCAAGGGAGTCCTCTGGGGCATTCAGGCCGCGTCCGAGAAGTTCAAGGCCCGCGGACACGGGGGCAAGATCGTCTCGGCCTGCTCGATCGCGGGCCATGAAGGGTTCGCGATGCTCGGGGCCTATTGCTCGACGAAGTTCGCCGTCCGTGCGTTGACCCAGAGCGCCGCGCGTGAGCTGGCCAAGGACGGCATCACGGTCAACGCCTACTGTCCCGGCGTCGTCGGGACGGACATGTGGAAGGAGATCGACGCCCGCTTTGCCGAACTGACCGGGGCAAAGAGCGGCGAGACGTTCGACAAGTTCGTCGACACGATCGCCCTCGGCCGATCGCAGACACCCGAGGATGTCGCCCGTCTGGTCTCGTATCTCGCAGGCCCGGACAGCGACTACATGACCGGCCAGTCCATCCTGATCGATGGCGGCATGGTCTATCGCTGAAAATCAATCAAGGGAGGACGTCTAGGATGAAGGCAGCACGCTGGCACGCCGCCAAGGATATTCGCGTCGAAGAGGTCGAGGAGCCGAGCCCCGGTCCCGGTGAGATCAAGTTGAAGGTCGCCTGGACCGGCATCTGCGGCAGCGATCTCCATGAATATCTCGCCGGCCCGATCTTCGTGCCCGTCGGCGAGAACCACCCCTTGAGCGGCGACAAGGCGCCGATCGTCATGGGGCACGAATATTGCGGCGAGGTCACCGAACTCGGAGAGGGCGTCACGGGTCTCGCCGTCGGCGACCGGGTCGCGATCGAGCCGATCTTCGCCTGCGACGAATGTCCCCCCTGCCGGGAGGGCCTCTACAATCTCTGCGAACATCTGGGCTTCGTCGGATTGTCCGGCGGTCACGGCGGGTTCGCCGCCTATTCGGTGGTTCCGGCCCGCATGGCGCACAAGATGCCGGACGATCTCTCGATCGAGCAGGGAGCCCTCGTCGAGCCCGCGGCCGTCGCCCTCCATGCCGTGCGCAGCTCGAAGCTCAAGGCCGGCGACAAGGCTGCGGTGTTCGGCGCCGGGCCGATCGGCCTTCTCACCATCGAGGCCCTGAAGGTCGCCGGCGCGTCCGAGATCTACGTGGTCGAGATGTCCGAAAAGCGCCGCGAGAAGGCGATGGAACTCGGTGCGACGCTCGCCATCGATCCGGCGAGCGAGGACGCGGTCGAAAGGATCCGCGAGGCGAGCGGCGTCGGCGTGCACGTCGCCTTCGAGGTGACCGGCGTGCCGAAGGTTCTGCCCCAGGCGATCGAGGCGACGCGCTTCGACGGGCAGACCCTCGTCGTCTCGATCTGGGAGGAGGAGGCCTCCTTCCATCCGAATGCCGTCGTTCTTCGCGAAAAGGAGATCCGGGGCACGATCGGCTACCGCAACGTCTATCCGGCGGTCCTCGAACTCATGCGGCAGGGTTATTTCCGGGCGGACCGGCTGGTGACGAAGCGCATCGGCATCGACCGGATCGTCGAGGACGGCTTCGAGGCGCTCGTGGCCGAGAAGTCCCAGATCAAGATCCTCGTCGAAGCACCGGCCTGATCGGACGAACGGCTTCCATACAACGCCTTCGGCCCCGGAACCTCGAATATCAGGTCCGGGGCCGAAGGCTTTTCTGCTTGCGCATCGGCCGCCTGAAGATCGGGTCTTAATCTCGCTCCGATCTCCGGAACAATCGGTGCGTGCTCCACGGGAACGCGGTCCGGGCGTGATGTCCGCCGGCGGGCAGAGTCCGCGGCCGGCGGCGTTCGAGGTCGCGGCGATCGTCCTCCGTCGCCGGACGAGAGAACCGATCCCTCGGGTCAGAACTCGATCGCGGTCGAGACCGTGTAGGTTCGCGGCGCGCCGGTGGCGAGGAAGCCGCGAGCCGCGCTCGCATAGTAGTTCTCGTCGAACACGTTCTCCACATTGCCGCGCACGACCACCTCCTTCTCGAAGGGGCCGACGAAGGCGTATTCGAGGCCTGCGTCGATGCGCGTCCAGTCGTCCACCTTCTGGAGGTTCGCCTGATCGTAGAAGACGCTGCCGGTATAGATCGCGCGGGCGTTCACCGAGAAGCCATCGAGCAGCCAGTCCATGTCGTATTCGGCATAGATGTTGGCCTGGGTGTCGGCGATGCCCGGCACGTCGTTTCCGTCGAAGAGGCCGCCGGCCGTCTTGTCGAGTTCGGCATTAAGGAAGGTCACGCCGCCGAGGAGGCGAAGGCTGTCGAAGACCTCGCCGAAGGCCGTCAGCTCAATGCCGCGATTGACCTGGCGACCGGAGACCGAGAAGACGTTGGTGACCGGATCGGTGAACGGACTGGGCTGTTCGATCTCGAACAGGGAGGCGGTCACGGCGAAGGTGCCGAGATCGTATTTCGCGCCCACCTCGATCTGCTCGTTCACCGATGGCGGGAAGATCTGTCCGGCATTGACCGCCCGGAAGGATGCGACCGGACCCTCCGTCAGCGCCTCGATATAGTTGCCGTAGACGGAGAACGCCTCGGTCACCTGGAAGAGTGCGGCGAAGGCCGGCGTGATCTTGTTCTGATCGTCGAAGAAGGTGACGTCGCCCTGGGTGGGTCCGGGCGTCGGGTCGAGGCTGCGCGAGCGGATGTTCTGGTAGCGGCCGCCGAAGGTGAGTTGCAGGCGGTCGTCGAAGACGGAGAGCGTGTCCGAGATCGCAAGACTGCTGGAGAGAAGATCGCCGAACAGCGGCCGCTCGCTGGCGAAGGGGTAATTCCTAAGATCGATGGTGCCGGCGAAGGGGACCGGGTTGTAGATATTGGTCCGATAGCTCGGGAACGATCTGCGTGGGAAGCCGCCCCGGTAGAGCTCGTTCAGCGCCTGGGTCGCCTGGATCGTGACCTCGTGCCCGATGCCGAACGTCTCGAAGGTCGAGCGCGCGCCCACCTCGCCGGTCTTGCCTTCGATGCGCTGGGGCTGGATGGCGAAGAAGTTCGTCGCATCGCCCCGCGCGTTCTCGATCCTGTAGGAGGAGGACAGGAAGTCCTCCTTGTAGTCGCCGATCCCGCCGGCCGCGTAGATCGTCGTGTTGTCGAAGATGTCGTATTCGAATCGCGTCGCGACCCCGACATGCTCGCTGTTGTTGAATTCGAACGAATTGGCGGTGTTGGTGCGCCCGTTCGGCGCATCGGGAATGTCGAAGCCGGGGGCTGCCTCGTTGAACAGCGAGACCGGCGCGGTCAGGTCCTGGTTGGAATAGATCACGTCCAGCGTGGCCCGGGCGCGCTCGCCGCGATAGTCGAGGCCGAGCGTGCCGACGCCGACCTCGATCGCGTTCCGGTCGAGTTCGGTATCGCCCTTGCGATAGGAGCCGTTGATCCTGATGCCGAATTCCTCGTTCGGGCCGTAGCGGCGGCCGAAGTCGAGATGGGGCCAGACGACGCTTTCCGAGGTGTAGGTGGTGGTCAGGCGCGTCAGGGGCTCGTCGCCGGCGCGCTTGGGAACGAGATTGATGGTTCCGCCGACGCGCCCGACGCCGCCGCTCAGAAGCGCGGTCGGCCCCTTGAAGATCTCGACCTGCTCGATCCCTTCCAGATAGCTGCGGCGCGGATTGGAGACGTAGAACAGCCCGTCGAAGGCGGTGTCGAGATTGGTGACCGAGAAGCCGCGGATGAGGAAGGAGTCCCGTTCGGAGAAGGCGGAGGCATCGTTGCGCACCGAGGCGTCGTTGAGGACGACCTCGCCGAGGGTCTGAGCCTGCTGGTCGCGGATGAGCTCGTTGGTAAAGCTCGAAACGCTGAAGGGCGTATCGATGAAGGGCTTGTTTCCGAGCGCGCCGAGCCGGACGCCGGTCGCAACGAGGCCGCCGGCATAGGGTGCGGGAGCGGTTCCGATCGTGCCGGTCGGTGGCGCGGCGGCGCCCGTCTGGGACCCGGCATCAGATCCGGTATTCGCGTTCGCTGCCTCGTCTGCCTCGACGACGACGGTCTCGAGAAGGATCGCCCCCGGATCCCCGGTGGCGGTCTGCGCCGATGCGGGGGCGGCGAGGAGGCCGAACACGGGCGCGGCTGTCAGGAGTAGGATACGGCGCAACCTGATCGTCGCCTTCGTCTCGGTCATCGGATTCTCTCATGGATCTGGAAATGGCGTCTGCGACCGCTTCGATTCGAGCGACGCGACAGACCAGAAAACATGATTATAAATGTCACATTATAGCAAGCCGTCCTGACGCGACGGAATGTGGGTTGTGGCCGCGATGCACGAAAGTTCGAAAGCTTCCAGAATGACCGCAGGGCAGGGGTGGAGGAGATGGAGGGGGGGGAGGTCGCAGGGCCCGCGAACCCCGTCTCTCCATCTCTCCATGAAGCGCGATCGTCGCCTGCGAACCCGAGAACTCGTTAGCGAGCCCCGGAATGCACTGGGATGCGCCGCGCGCAGGACAGGCTCGCGGATGACCGTCGATCATCCGCGTCGCTCTCGGTCGAGGACGCAGCGAACGCCTTGTCGGCAAGGCCGGCTACCGGCTCCGGTGCCTGAAGCCCGCCGCGATCATTCCACGCTGATCGAAAGAGCCGCCGGCTCCAGCGCTTCGGTCTGATCGGTGACCTGAACCTCGTAGTCGCCCGCCCGCATCGGGTAGAAGCTGAACGAGACCTTGCCCTCGCCCTCGCATTGCAGGGCCCGGAAGGACAGTCCCTGGAGATAGACCTCGATCGTGTCCACCGTCAGGACGCGCAGGTGGAGATCGCGAACGAAATCCGCCAGATCGAAGGCGAGCGAGGGATCGCCGTCCTGATCCGGACGGCATGCAAGGTTCAGCCGATAGTATTCGCCGCGCGTCAGTTCGATCGTCGCCGGGGAGAGAACGATGCCCTCCGGTGTCGCGCTGGCTTGGATGTCGACATCGCTCGGCGGGCCGCCGGTCGGTTGGGCATGGCCGGCGGAAACGAGCGCGAGATGGGCGGTGAGAGCGAGTGCGATCGGACGGACGAACGCCATTCTGTGACCTTCCGTGAAACGAGAAGACCGGGTTTTCCCGAAGCATCCGGCCGAGACGCGGATACGGCTTTCGGTTCATCCGGTACGGCATCGAGAATTAGAGACCCGGACCCGATTGTGAAATCGGATCCGGGGCGCCCGCGCGGTTCAGTTGGACGGAACCCCTTCGACATAGGTCTTCAGCCCGTCGAGCCCCGCTCTGACATAGGCCGTCATCGCCTCGACGGCGGCCTCGTCCGTCTGGCCGTCCTTGGGAAAATTGCTCGTATCGGCCCGGTAGAAACGGCCGATCCAGCGGACCGTCGTCCTTGCGTCCCCATTCGCCTCGAGCATCAGCTTGTCGTTGTAGGAACTTACGGCGAGGGCTTCGGGGTTCGGCTCGCCGAGCCGCCAGGCGACGACGCCGCGCTCCTTGCTGGCGACGTCGAGCGTCTCGGTGATCGTGCCGCCGTCGAGCGTCAGCGTGCGGCTCTTGCCGTCCTTGCCCGTCTCGGCGGCGCGGACCTTCGGATGCCATTCGGCGATCGAGCCGAAATCCGACAGGACCGTCCAGACCCTGTCCAGCGGCGCGTCGATGACGACGCTCTCGTCGGTCTTCTGCGGCGTCGGCCCGTGGGCGAATACGGGCGATGCGATCGGTACCGAGGCGATGAGAACGGCAAGGCCGGCCTTGAGGGCGAAGCGGCGGTTGAAGCTCATGATGAAAGCCTCTCTCTGCTGGTGTTGAGGGGAAGTGGCGCCGCCGGACTGCGGCGCCATGGGACGAGGCCATTCCAGGCATAGGCCGAGAACAGGCTGAGAAGCGCGAGCGCGCCGAAGATCGGCGACAGGTCGACGGTGGACGCCAGGCGATGGGCGCTCGTATGGCCCTCGATCTGTTCCTCGATCTCTGCGATGTCGCCGAGCGGCGCATAGCCGAGGCCGGCTTCGCCCCCGATCTCGCGCAGATAGTCGGCCTTGACGCTGGTCAGGTGCTCGTTCGAGGTCGAGGCGAGGTTGCCGACCGGATTGTTGCGGGGATGTTCGGTTCCCGATCGTTCCGCATCGGGCGGCACGATGCTGACGAGGGCGCCGGAGGCGATGTCGCGCAGACTGTAGAACCCGTCCGGATTGCCGCGGTCGTCATATTTCGGGATCGGAACGAGGGCGCTTCCTCCGGCTCCCAGGATCAGCCCCGCCGTGGTGTCCGGGTTGCCGGCCGAGCGCCGTCCGGCCGTCGGGACGGGCGGCGCTTCCTGACCGTCGGTGATGAAGACGAGATCGCTGTCGAAATCCTCCGCGATCGTCTGGGCGGAGGCGAGGCCTCGCACGATACGGCTGTCGCCCTCCCAGGCCATGCGCCAGTCGAGCCGGGATACGGCTTCGGTGAACGGCGCGAAGTTGCGGCAGGTCTCCACCGGTTCGATCAGCGGGAAGCTCCGGCGCTCGGTGAAGACGCCGAGCCCGACCTTCGATCCGCAGGGCAGACGCCGCACAATCTCGGTGACCATGCGCTTGGCCTCGTCGAGGCGCGAGCGGGGGGCGTCGGTCGTGCCGTAGTCGCGCGCGGTCATGCTGCGCGTCAGATCGACGACGAAGAAGAGCGTGCGAACGTCGCGGTCGCGGGCGAGCCTCGGCCCGAAGGCGGCGAGGGCGGCGAAGACGAAGGCCGCCGCCACCAGCCAGAACACCATGCCCCGGTTGCGCAGCCACCTCATGGCAGGCCTCTCGGAACGCCGGGAAGGTCGGTCCAGACGTCCCGCGGCCGCTTGCCGTCCTCTTCCGGTTCGATGGCGGTGCGGGGGAAGACCCGCACGAGGCGGCTTGCGATGTCGAAATTGTACTTGATGTCGAAGTCGTCGGGGGTCAGCCGCATCGCCCGGCGATAATCGTCCTGCGCAAGGCGGATCGTGACCGTCGCCTCGTTGATGTCGTTGGCCTCGATCTGGTCGAAGGCCGTCTCCATGCGGGCATTGGCGAGCGCGAACCAGAACGCCGCCTCGATCTCCGGTTCCCGTGAGGTCTCGAAACCCGTTCCGAGCGCTTCGGCCTGCGCGAGGTCGCCGGCTGCGAGCCGGCGGTAGGCGGCCGCAAGAAGGAGCCTGGGGGGTGCGTCGGCGCCGATCTCGACCTCCTCGTCCGCTGCCATCGAGCGAATGGCGCGATTGGCCTCCCATGCGTTGAGGAGATGGACGGTCTCGTAGGCCGCGAACGCGAAGAGGAGGACGAAGGCCACGGATAGGCAAAGCGTCACGAGCCGGTCCTTCAGGCGAACCGGAATGGACGAAATGCCGAACCGCGACGAATGGCGGGGATCGGCGCCTCTGGTGGATCGTACCCGGCTCACGCGCCGCTCCTCCTTAAGGGCGGAAGCGTTCGGGCCCTCTCGACGAACGGCGTCTCGAAACTCTTGGCGAGCACCAGAAGGGCGAGCGCGATCGCCGCGCCGAGATAGGCGTAGCGCTCGAGGTCGAGGCGCGGCACCTCCTCCTCGTAGGCGAGGGGACGGGCTTCGAGCCGATCGATTTCCGCGATCGCCTCGCGCACGGCGTCCGGGCTGTCGGCCTCGAAGGCGCGATAGGGGACGCCCAGCGTCTGGAGAAAGAGGTGGAGATGGCGCTCGGGACGCGTCTGCGGGGTATCGTGCTCGCCCGAAGCCGGCACGTCGAAGATGCCCTTGGCGCCGTCCGTGCGCAGGAAGAGCCAGTAGAGATTGACCGGCCGGCGGCCGATCGTGTCGCGCAACTGCGCCTGAACCTCCCGGCTGATGACGCCGGCGCCGTCCGAGACGAGAAGGATGGCGCGCGAGGCGGCGGCGGTCTCCGAGCCGAACGCGCCGGCCGCAAGCGCCAGTCCCCGGCCGACATTGGTCTGGGCAAGGCCCGGAAAATCCATGGTGGCGATGGCGCTCTTGACGATCTCGTGCCGGTCGGTGAGCGGGACGGCCTGAAGGGGCGCGGTGGAGAACATGGCCACCCCGACCCTGTCATGGGCTCGCCGTTCGATGAAGTCCGTGAGGAGGCGCCGCGCCGCATTCGCCTTCGATTCCTCCGCCCCGTCCGGACGCCGGTTCGCGAAGGTGCTCTCCATCGACGACGAGCGATCGATGAGGATCATCAGATGCGCGCCGCGTCCTTCGCGAAAGACCACCTGATCGGTTCGGTGAAGGCCCGCGAGCGCCAGAATGAGGCAGGCGAGTGCCAGCAGTCCGAGGATCGGCAGAGCGATCGAGAGGAGCCGCGAGGGACGATCGGGCACCGCTGCCGCGATGTTCGGATGCGGCGAGCGCCTGAGGACCGATACGACCAGCGGCAGGAGCGCGAAGGGCAGCGCCAGGAGCAGAACGGGATGGTCGAAGGCGAGCGCCGGCATCGCTCAGGCGTTCCGCTCGACGAGCGCGAGATCGCGCCCGAGTTTGCGCAGATCGTCCGGCGCGAGGAGATGGCGTGCGCCCGCCTCGTCTTCGGCGAAGAAGAGACGCCGCGAGGCCCCGTAGAAGCGGTGGAGATCTTCGCCCAGCACGCGGAAATCGGGTCTCCTCACCAGTTCCCGGTCGAGATCCTCCGAAAGGAGACGGTGGCCGAAGCTCTCGTCGAGCCCGCGATGAAGGAGGACGAGCGCGGTCCGGTAGCCTTCGCCGGTTTCCAGATCGAGTTTTGCGATGCGGCGCTTCGCACCGGCGAGGGGCCTGGCCTTGCGGTGTGAGGCCGGACCCCATCCGCGATGCCAGCCGACGCCGAGCGCGAGCAGCGCGAGCCCGCCCCAGGCGGCCGCCGTCAGCAGCTGGTCGCGCCTGGTATCGATGACGGTCAGGGGCTTGTCGCGGCGCATGGCATCGGGGGAGGATTTCTCCAGGATCGGCCGCAAGGGGGCAAGCACGACCGAAAAGCCGCTGAACTCCGCATCGCGGCGCTCCTGGTCGCCCGAAGCCTCGGAGCGCAGCTGCACGGACAGCGACGGGATGGCGATCTCGCGCGGCTCGAGCGGCACGTAGAAGCTCTGATAGACGATCGTGATGTCGTAGTTTCGCGTTCCGCCTGCGTCCTCGCTCCGGGTCTCGATCGAGCGGATCTCGGTGAAATTGTCGATCGGTCCGGCTTGCGGCAGCGATCCGGGATCGATCTCGAGACGATCGGGCATCTCGATCCGGCCCTGCCAGGTGAAGGTATCGCCGAGGAACCAGCCGACACGGCGCGGGGTCTGCGAACTCGTTCCTATCTCCGCGTCCTGCGCGGCTGCGCCGTCCGGTACGCCGAGGGCCAGAAGGCCGGCAAGAACGAGGGGAAGGGGCCGGACCTCAGTCATGCCGCGACCGTTCCGGAGAGAAGATCCTCGCTCAGGCTCCGCAGATCGATCTGGCCCGTGACCTGGAGTGGCTGGCAGCCGGTCTGAACGAACAGACGGAAGAGAGCCTGCCGCCTCGCCGTTCGCTCGCGCCTCCACGTCGCAAGAAGCAATGGACGCAGAAAGATCAGTCCGCGCCCCGCACCTTCGAGGTCGTCGAGATGGACGAGCCCGAACCGGCGGTTCGGCATCTCGGCGTCCGGATCTGCGACGACCAGCGGGCGCACGTCATGAAGGGCCAGCGCGTCGAGGAGCGTTCCGATCTCGCCCAGGGGTGCTGCGAAATCGGAGACGACGAAGACGAGGGACGGGGAGGCGGGCAGAGAGGCCGCGCATTTCGCAAGGCCCTCGAGGCCCGCGCCGGACGGCTGCACGGCGGCGAGGGACGTCGCGACTTCGAGCGGTGCCGAAGCCCGCCTCGTCGGCTGAAGTTCGAAGACCGGGGCGGCGTCACCGCACGCCGCGACGATACCGACCTTGTCGCCTGCACGGCGAACCGCCTCGGCGAGCCCGGCCGCGAGTGCGACCGCCACGGCATGGCGCGAGACCGTTCCCTCGAACCCCATGGAACCGGAGAGGTCGACGAGGATCCAGACCGTTCCGTTCGAAGGTTGCGCGAAACGCCGGATGCGGATCTCCTCGAACGGATCGGTGATCGAGGCCTTGAGGTCGATCCGCCGGGCGTCGTTGTCGCCGGCGAGCAAGGACAATCCCTGGAACCGTCCGAACGGGCCGGGACTGCGGCTCGCGTGATTGCCGGGGCGCGGCGAGGAGACCCGGTGACGCATGGCATAGACGAGATGCGAAAAGGCTTCGAGATCGAGTTCCGTGGGGATTGCCGGACGGGCCGCATAGGTCATGGGCAAGCGTCCTTCAGACCGGAACCGGAACCGCGTCGAACAGCGCGGCGTGCAGTTTCGGCGCGATCTGGTCGCGGCGCATCTCGTAGATCGGCGAGAAGAAGATGCGATGGCCCATGACCGGAGCGAAGATCGCGCGGATATCGTCCGGAACGAGGCTGTCGCGCCCTTCGAGCCAGGCGCGTGCCCGGGCCGCGCGAACGAGAGCCGAGATCCCGCGCGGGCTCGCGCCGCCGACGATGAGGCGGGAGATGTCGACGTCCTCGATGGCGATGCCGGCCCGCGCCGGATCGCTGAGGGCGTCCCACAGGCCGAGGAGATAGGTCTCGATCGCCGGGCTCACCCGCACGCCCGTCTGGATCGCCGCCGCCACCCCGTTCAGCCGGTCATAGGGCAGCACGGCCTCGTCGATCCTATCGATGAGGCGGTCGGCGTCATGGAAGACGGGATCGAAGGCAAGCCTGCGCCGGACGTCCGGATCGGCGGGCGTCTCGATGCGGATCTCCATCATGAACCGGTCGCGGGCGGCGGCGGGGAGCTCGAAGGTCTCGTCGCGCTCCACCTTGTTGCGGTCGGCGAAGACCTGAAGATGGGGAAAGCGGAGCTCCTTGCGGAACGCGCTGACGCTGCGTTCGGCCATCATGCGCAGGAGCAGGGAATGGACCTGGGGCCGGGCCCGGTTGATCTCGTTGAAGAAGAAGACGGCGAGATCCTCGCCATGGGCGATCGCGGGACCCGGATCGATCCTCGGCCGACCGTCCTCGGCGATATAGGCCGAATAGAGCATGTCGTTGGGCATCAGGTCGATCGTGCCCTCGATCCGCTCATAGGGCCCGCCGAGCGCCCGTGCGACCGTGCGCAGAAGCGTCGTCTTGCCGACGCCGACATCGCCCTCGAGAAGAACGTGACCGCGGCAGAGCGCGGCGATGGTGAGGAGCCTGATCGCATCGGCCTGTCCGAGGACGACCTCGCCGATCCTTCGTTCGAAGGCCAGGGCGCGGCTGCGCCAGTCCTTGAGATCACTATCGAGACGATCGAGCACGACGCAAAACCTTCAGGGGATGCCTTGGTCGCGGTGCCGACGAACGGGCGTCGGGCGCCGGACCATCATCCTGCCGGACCACCGGCGAGCCCGCCCGTCCGCCTTTGGGAGGTCACCAAACGGGTGGACGAACCGGTCGCCCGACAGGAAGGGTGAGGCCGGCGGCAAAGCCTCGACGAGGTCTCGCCGCCGACCGATCTGGTAAGCGCGATGCTACTGGTTGCCGCTCGTCGCCTCGGAGCCGCCCGAGGAGGGGATCTCCGAAACGTCGAAGACGAATTCACCGGTCTCCTGGAAGTGCTTCACGCGCATGGCGTTGCGCTCTTCCATGCCCTTGATGGATTCCTGCTGCTTGTTCAGTTCCATGGGGTCGTGCTGGGGGTCGTATTCCGAACCCTCGACCTTCTCCGGATAGCCGGGCTTGGGCTCCCAGCAATTGCCCGGCGCCCGGCAATTGGTGCCGTCATAGGCGAGCGACGGGACGGTTGCGAACGGTGCGGCGACGAGTGCCAGACCGGCGATGATCAACGTCTTCTTCATGGATTGCCTCCTCCTCCTCAGGGTCTTCTGGTCTTCGCAAGGGGGACTGCGCCCCCATGCCGATGCGGCGCCGATGGGCCGGGTGAGGGATGGACCTCCACGCGACCGGTTCCGTCCCGGCGCCGGCGATGTCAGCGGATCAACCGGCGTGCGCCTTCGGATCGAATGGCTTGAAGGTCTCGCGCTGCTCCGGCGTCAGCCATTTCGCCTTCTTCGGATCGCCCTGGTAGAGATGGCGGATCCAGGCGACGACCTTCAGCATCTCGTCGAGATTGAGATTGCTGTATTGCGGTCCCATCATGCCGGATGCGCCGCCATAGATCGTCTCGAAGAGGCCCTTGTCGGTCTCGTTCTTCGTATAGGTCCAGTAGTCGTCGTTGAGCCCCGGTCCGAGCTTGCCCTCGGCATAATGGCCGTGACAGCCCGAGCAGGCCGTCAGGTAGAGGCTCTCGCCTTCGGGGAAGATCGCCTCGTCGCCGGTGTAGATGTTCTCGCCGGTGTCGAGGAAATGCTTGACCGCCTCGGTATCCTTGCCCTCATCGGGGGCGTAGGACAGATCGAGCGGTGTTCCCTCGACCGTATGGTAGAACTGGATCGCTCCGACCGCCGACACCGTCGGAACGATGACGGCCGATACGATCAACGCAACTTTCAAGAAACGCATCACCACAGTCTCCGGATTCAGTTCCTGGCCGATTCACCGGCGCCGTCGTCGCCGGTGGTCTCGGCGTTCGAGGCGTGGTCTTCGGCCTTCTTGTCGTTGTCAGAAGCGTCTGCGAGCGGCAGGGACGGAATACCTTCCTCCGCGATCACGGCCGCGATCTCCTCCCGCGACGCCGCCAGCGCCTCGTTGATCTCCTTCATCAGCTCGTCGTCGCCCCGCCGCGTGGCGATCGACTGGGAATATTGAAGGTCGACCGTCTGCCCGTTCTGGAGTTCGAGATCGTTCTCGATCAGGGACAGGCGCAGCTTGCCGTCGCTCTGCTTGACGTAGCGGGCGACCTCCGGGGCGAAGGCGATGGCGAGATCGGCATTGCCGGCGCGCACCTCCTGCACCAGACGGTCGGCCGGCACGTCGAGATACTGGTTGCGCCGCGACTTGAAGTCGATGAGCGAGTAGAGGTAAGCGAGGTTGTCCTCGTATTTGCCGCTGTATTTGAGCATGGTCCCGGCCGGCGAATAGAGCCGCGTCGCGAACCGGGAGAGGCCGTCGCCGCCCGCATCCTGCCAGCGGGTGCCCGAAAAATCGTCCGAGGCCTCGCTGACGAAGGCATAGGCCGACCGGTAATAGGGCTCGCTCGTCAGCAGCCGGTCGTCGCCGGAATCGACGCCCATCAGGACGTCGCAGGTCTTCTTGTCGAGACCGTCGCGCACGAGGTAGATCGCCGGGCGGTCCACCCATTGATAGTCCAGTTCGCGCCCCATGGCCTTGGCGAGGATGGCGGCGATCCTGTTCTCGAATCCGTCCTCGTCGGCCGTGGAGAAGGGGGCCTCCTTGGTCGAGGCGCAGACCTTGAGCGTGCCGCTTTCGGACGTCTCGCTGGGTCCCGTGGCGGTCGCGGGCATCGGGGCGGGTGCGACGATGTTCGGCTTGGGGGTCTCGGCCGAGCTCAGCCCGGTGGAGGCGAGAAGCGCCAGGACCGGAATGATGGAGAAACGCGTGTTCATGGCTTTGAAAACCGACAATTCGGGTTGATACGACGAGGGGCAGGCGGGAGCGCGGCCGCTTGAAGCCGCGCTCCTTTCGATCGCGGATCAGCCGCGGTTTGCCTCGCTGCCGGATGCCGGCTTGAGGTTCGCGTCGCGCTCGCCCTTCTGGGCGCTCGTCGGCTCGTACTCGCCGGTGTTGACGTCGTCGGTGTAGACGCTCTCGCCATCCAGCGAGAAGACCATCACGCCGCCGCCCATCTGGGTGTAGTTGGCAAGCTCGGAGAACGCGCCGACCGCGCCGAGACCGGCCGTCGGATCGTTGAGGTCGAAGACCAGGCCCACGCCCGGCCAGCCGCCGACACCGTAATAGATCGCCACATACTGGCGGCCGTCATGCTCGTAGGTCATCGGATGTCCGATGGCGCCGGAGGGAAGCTTGAACTTCCAGAGGAGTTCGCCGGTGTCGGAATCGCGCGCCTTGATGAAGCCGTCGAGCGTTCCGTAGAACATCACCCCGCCGGCCGTCGCGAGCGTTCCGCCCCAGGCCGCGAAGCGCTCCATGACTTCCCATTTGAAGTCGCCGGAGATGGCGTCGTAGGCCTTGACCTGACCGAGGCCAAGATTGGCCTGCCGGTCGCCCTTCGGGCCCGGATACATGTTCAGCGTCGCACCGACGAAGAACTGACCCGCCCGATAGGGGAGCATGAAGGGCTCCCAGTCCATGCAGATGTGGTTGATGCCCATGAAGAAGGACTGGCGCTCGGGATCGTAGGAGTCGTGACCCTGGTTGTGATAGCCCATCGCCGAGGGGCAGATGTCGCGGCCCACATGGTCCATGCGGGTGCCGAATTCCGGATCGCGGATCGGAATGCCCGTCTCCAGGTCGACCTGCGTCACCCAGTTGACCGTATCGTCGATCTTGTCGGCCGAGACGAGGTCGCCATTGGTGCGGTCGAGGGTGTAGACGATGCCGTTGCGGTCCGGATGGGTCAGAAGCTTGCGCATCTTGCCCTCCTTGTCCTCCTGCTCGGAGAGCATCATCACGTTGACGCCCGCATAGTCCCATTCGTCGTGCGGGGTCTTCTGATAGGCGAACTTCGCCATGCCGTCGTCCGGGTCGCGGCCCCAGATCGCCATGGTCCACTTGTTGTCGCCCGGCCGCATGGTCTCGTTCCAGGGCGCCGGATTGCCCGAGCCGTAATAGAAGAGATCCTCGCCCGGATCATAGGCATACCAGCCCCAGTTGGTGCCGCCGCCGATCTTCCAGGCATCGCCTTCCCAGGTCTCGATGCCGAGATTCTTCTGCCCGTAATGGGGGTTCGGTGCGTTGAAGTTCTCCGCGAGGCGAATGTCCTCGTCCGGCCCCGTCGCATAGGCGCGCCACTGCTGCTCGCCGGTCTTCACGTTGTAGGACGTGACATAGCCGCGAACGCCGAGTTCGGCGCCGGACGAGCCGACGAGCACGTTGTCCTTGATGACGTAGGGCGCGATGGTGAGCGTCGAGCCGACCTTGATGTCGGAATTCTCCATCTCCCAGCGCGTCTCGCCGGTCTTGGCGTCGATCGCCACGATCTTGCCGTCGAGCTGGGTGCGGAAGATCAGCGGCCCGACCTCGTCGTCGCCCGGCCAGTAGGCGAGGCCCCGATTGACGACGTCGCAGCAGGCAACGGCGCGTGCGGTCGGGTCCTGCTTGGGCTTGTTCTGCCAGACGATCTTGCCCGGATCGTCGAGGTTGAGCGCGAAGGTCGTGTTGGGGAAGGGCGAGTGGATGTACATCATCCCGTCGACGACGAGCGGCGTGCCCTCGTGGCCGTGCAGGACGCCGGTGGAGAAGGACCATGCCGGCTTCAGGTCGGCGACGGTGTCCTTGTTGATCTCGGTCGACTTCGAATAGTTGTTGGCATCGTAGTTGCGACCGGTCATGACCCAGTTCTGCGGGTCGTTGGCCAGTTCGACCAGCTTGTCGTTCGCAAGGGAAGCCGACGGTGCCGCCATGACGATCGCCGCCGCCAGCGATAGCGCAGACGCAGAGTAGAAGAATCGTTTCATATTTCCTCCCAGTCCAGCCGCAGATCCGCCACGCGAATGCGAGCGACGAGCGACGGTCGATTTCGATGAATTCGGCGCCGGTCTCCGGGCCGCGCCAGCGATCCTCCCAGATCGCAGAGGAAAGGTTTGCACCGTGCCGGGCCGCTGTCATTAGGAGTTGCTGGCCAAAAGTCCGGGAAGAAGTTCCCGTTATTTTCTCGACTTTTTCAATTGCTTAGTCCGACGGCCGGCGATATTTAACGAGACGTGGGCCCCAACTGAACAGGATCGTCGCGCCGCTGCGTGACACGGGTGTGAGCGATGGCTTCGGTGATCGGAGACAGGCCGCTTTAGCGCCCGATATCCGGCAGGATCATCGCGATTTGTTCCGTGGGAGGCGTGAGGATGACGAGGTCGTTGGGTTATCGGTCAACGACAACCGTTTGGGGCAGGGCAGCGCTCCTCGCCCTGCCGCTCGGCTTCATGCTGGCGGCCTGCGACGACCCGCCCGTCGTCGATCGTGCCGAGGCTCCCGCCCCGCGCGAGCCGAGCGAGGAGGGCCCTCGCTGGCAGACGGTCAAGGACACGACACCCACACCGCTCTTCCTCGCCCGCGCGGCCCGCCACGATGCAAGGCTCGGAGAGGATGACCCGGAGGTCGCCCGTTACGACAGGCTCCTGCGCGAAGCCGAGCGCCTTTACACCGATTCGCCGCGCATGATCTCCAATCGCCTGATCCAGGGCAGCGACTATCTGGCCGGGCAGGGCAGGCCGATCGGGCCGGACGAACTCCTGCTGGGACTCGAAGCCTTCGCCGGCGAGCGGCGCCGCTCCTTTGCCGACGACATGCACCATTACCTGAACCTGCGCGATCGCGGGGCCGGGCACGAGGACGCCATCGCGAGCCTCGAAAAGGCGAGCGGACCGCAATGACGCTGGCCACGACCACGCCCATGGCGAAGCTCTCCGATCGCAAGCGCGTCGGCACGCTGAAACACCGGATCGCCATCGGCCTCGCGCTGGTCAGCCTCGTCGCATGGGCAGCGCTCGCCATCGTCATGATCGTCAATGCGAGGATCGCGACCTCGCGGGAGGTCGAGGCGTCGTTCTTCATCGCCGAACGCTATGCCCGCGGACAGGCCTCGATCATCGAACGCTCCGACGACCCGCGCGCGGCCCTTGCGCGTCTCTATGGCCAGCTGAAGGAGATCCGGCACGTCTCGGCGTCGATGGCGTTCAGCGACGGCTCGCCGGTTCCGGTCGCCTCCGATCCCGGCGACGACGAGATGCGGCACGAGGAGGACGAGGCGGAAGCGCCCGCCTTCTTCGCCAACCTCATCCAGTCGTCCGAATTCCATACCCAGATCCCCGTCGTCGACGGGACCCGCACCCTGGCGGTCATCACCCTTCACTCCAATGCCGAGGACGAGATCGCGGAGGTCTGGGAAGACTTCCGCTTCATCCTTCCCATGGCGATGATCTACGGGCTTCTCCTGTCGGCCGTGGCGCTGGTGCTGGTCAATACGGTGTTCAGGCGGCTCGACGAGACGTCCCGGGCCCTGTCGCGGCTGAGGGCGGGCGAGACCGGAACCCGCCTGCCGGAGGCGGGCTTTGCCGAATTCGCCCCGGTCGCTGCCGGTTTCAACGAGCTCGCATCCTCCCTCGCGGCCGAGAAGCGGTCCAACCACGAACTGGCGAACCGGTTGCTGACGGCCCATGACGAAGAGCGCCGCAGGCTTGCTTCCGACCTTCACGACGAGGTCGGCCCGAACCTCTTCTCCGTCCGGGCCAATCTCTCCTACCTGAAGCGCAGGCTCGGCGAGCGCGACGCGAAGACCGTCGACGCCCTCCACGAACCGCTCGAGACGCTGGAGGGCAGCGTCACCGACGTGCAGCTCCTGATGCGCCAGATCCTGTCGCGGATGAAGCCGGTGATGATCGGCGACGTGCCTCTGGCGAGCGCCATCGAGACCCTCGCCTTCGACTATCGGCGCGTGACGCCCCATCCGCTGGTCGAAGTCGATTTCGCGACGGCGGACATGACCTTCGGCGAGACGGTCGATCTCACCGTCCACCGCTTCGTCAGCGAGGCGATCCTCAACGCGCTCCGCCACGGCGGCGCCAAATCCATCGACGTCCGCGCCTCGATGAGCCCGATGAACGAGTTCGGACGACGGCAGCTCGAAGTGACGATCCGCGACGACGGGCGCGGTCTGACGGCCCAGAGCCGCCAGGGGATCGGCCTCAGCAGCGTGCGCGAACGCGTCCACACGCTCGGCGGCACCTTGAGCGGGCCGCAAAGCATGGATGGACGGACCTGCGTCTCGATCGCCCTTCACGGGCTCGAGGCGAAGGTCGCGAAAATGGCGAGGCCCCCCGCGGGAGCGGTCCAAACACGGAAACTGGCATGACGACGGCCCTCATCATCGACGACCACCCCATCGTCCTGCAGGGGTTCATTCGCAGCGTCGAGGCGATCGGTGCCTGCAAGGCGGTCGGCTCGAGCAGTCTTGCCGACGGGTTTCGGCGCTATCGGCAGATCAAGCCCGACATCATCGTCCTCGACCTCTCCTTCCGCGACAACGCCTTTGCCGGTCTGTCGCTGCTTCGCCGGCTCCGCCGGATCGATGCGACGACGCCGATCCTCGTCTTCAGCATGCACGACGATCCAACGGTCGTGAAACAGGTGCTCGTCGCCGGCGCGAACGGCTATGTCCAGAAGGACATCGCGCCGGAAATGATCGGGGAGGCGTTCACGAAAGTGCTTTCCGGCGCCCCCTTCCTGACGCCGGAACTCGCGACCCGCGTCGCCCTCCTGAACCAGCGCCAGGAAAATCCGATCCTCGAAAGCCTCAGCTCGCGCGAGATGGAGATCCTGGCGCTGATCAGCCGCGGCTCGTCCTATACCGAGATCGCCGACCAGCTGGGCATCAGCTACAAGACGGTCGCCAACACCGCCTCGAACCTCAAGGCGAAGCTCTCGGCCCGCAGCCTGCCGGAACTCGTCATCAAGTCCATCCGCCTGCTGCAGTGATCGCACGGGCGAACGCCGGATCCGGGTGACAGGCCTTATCGACCGGGCGGGATGCCGACCCGCTCCTCCTCGGACGACAGCCCTCGATCCGGCACGGACACTCAGTCGAAGATGTCCGGGATGACGGCCTGTTCGGCATCCTTCCAGCGACGCACGATCTTGGCGACCTCGTCGATCTCGTCGTCATCCAGATGCCGGGCGCCATCCTTGCCGATGCGGCAGAGATTGAAGGGCTGGCCGACGCTCGAGGAGGTGAGGTCGAGCGCCTGAAGCACCCTCAGCACCGCCGCGCAGCCGAAGCGCAGCGAGCGCTCCCGAAGATGGAAATGGGACAGCAGCGCATTGGCCTGCTGCGCCATCGGCGCGCCGCTTCCGATCGCGTGAAAGCCGATATCATCGTAGTGGCCGATCATGCCGGAGGGCGTGATCTCGATGATCCAGGGCTTGTCGTCCCGCCATCCGGCGGCCATCACGTAGGCGGCCGGCGTTCCGCCGCCCTCCTCGCCCGGCACGTCCTTGATGAAGGTGTCGTAGTGGTGTCGCAGGATCGGCAGGACCTGTTCCTGCAGCGCGCGGCCGATATCGGAGGCCTCGAGAATGGCGGCACTGTTCTCGTCGAAGCTGCGCTGCACGTCGTGCAGAACCGAGCGCGCGCCGCTTCCGCCCCAGGCGGCCGAGGCGCCCAGCGGGTGAAGCTTGTCGGCCGGATAGGTCATGTCCCGCCCCTTGTCCGTGATCTGCGAGTCGGAGCCGAGAACGACCCCGTCGCGGCAGACGGTTGCGAGTACGACGGTCATGAAACGGTCCTTCTGATGCGCATTCTCGGGTCCTCCCAGTGGCCCTTCGTCTCCTGCGCATATGGAAGAGCGCTCCCCATTGCACAGTTCACGGGGCTTTTCGCCTGCGGACGGACCCTCGGATGGCGAGGAGCGGATGGCGAAGCCATGTGCGCGATCGGGGCCGAACATCCGGCAGGCGGCCGGAGCGATGATGCGATAGGCCACATGGCCCTTCTCGCGGCGTCCGGTCTACCCTGGGCTCGCCGGTCCTCGACCCGCCTCGCACGACACCTGCCCATGGATGGAAGCGCCCATGAGACCGAAGCCCGATCCCATCCGACCCGGCCAGGAGAGCGTCTGGTCGTTTCCCCGCCCCGCCATCGCCGAGCCGACCACGGCCCATATCGTCATCGAGCATGGCGGCCGGCGGATCGTCGATAGCCGCCGGACGGTTCGCACGCTGGAGACCAGCCATCCGCCGAGCTACTACATCCCGCCGGACGATATCGAACCGGGCGTCCTCCGGCGCGCGGAGGGAAGCTCCTTCTGCGAATGGAAGGGCGCGGCCGTCTACTGGGACGTGGTGATAGGCGAGACGGTGATCGAGAGGGTGGGCTGGAGCTATCCCTCGCCGACCCGGTCCTTCGCCTGCCTGAAGGACCATGTCGCCTTCTATGCGCGGCCCTTCGACGGCTGCTTCGTCGACGGGCAGAGGGTGACGCCCCAGGACGGTCCCTTCTATGGCGGCTGGATCACCGATGGTTTCGCAGGTCCGTTCAAGGGCGGGCCGGGGAGCCTCGGCTGGTAGGAAGACCTTCGCTGCGGCGGACCGTCGGAAGGGGCACTCGCCGCCCCGTCGAAGACCCTTTCGAGGGGTAAGAACTCGTCCGATCGGCAAGTCAGGCAGACGGCTTTCCTCCGAGCCATGGGGACAGGCTTCCGCGACTTGCCTCGCGCGTGTTGAATATGATTTATGCGGTTATATTAAAACGGCGCGCCAGCCGACCATCCTCCTCGTTCGTCGAACGGTCCATCGCCCGAGCGGTCCTGTCCTGCGGTCCATTCCCGTCCTCGAATGCGCCCGGTGCGGACCGCGTCCGCCCTGCGGCGGGGACCGTGCCCGGTCGTTGACGCTATGCCCGACGGGCTCGATGCGGACGCCTCGCCTCGCCTCGGGGCGGGAAGAGGGCAGGTCGGGCGGCTGCGCGCCCTCCCATCTCGGGGAAGAGAACGACCATGCTCCAGCGCTTCTTCGCCTATTACGGGCACTACAAGACGCTCTTCCTTCTCGATTTCGGCTGCGCCGTTCTCGCCGGCATCCTGGAACTCGGCTTCCCGATCGCGGTGAAGGTCTTCGTCGACGATCTCCTGCCGGGCGGCGACTGGCCGATGATCGGGCTCGCCACGATCGGGCTGATCCTGATCTATTGCCTGAACACGGGGCTGATGGCGGTGGTGACCTATTGGGGCCACATGCTCGGCATCAACATCGAGACCGAGATGCGCCGCAAGGCCTTCGACCATCTCCAGAAGCTCTCCTTCCGCTATTTCGACAACGTCAAGACCGGCCATCTGGTCGGCCGGCTCACCAAGGATCTGGAGGAGATCGGCGAGATCGCCCACCACGGGCCGGAGGACCTGTTCATCGCCGTGATGACCTTTGTCGGCGCCTTTGTGCTGATGCTGTTCATCCATGTGGAACTCGCGCTGATCACCGGCCTCGTCGTGCCCGTGGGTGCCTGGCTCACCAGCCGCTACGGCGCCCGCATGACGGCGACCTGGCGCGCGATCTACGCCTCGGTCGGCGATTTCAACGCCCGCATCGAGGAGAATGTGGGCGGCATCCGCGTGGTGCAGGCCTTCGGCAACGAGCACCACGAGAAGGCGCTGTTCTCCCACAGCAACGCCCAATACCGTCAGCGCAAGCTCGACGCCTATCGCATCATGTCCTGGTCCCAGTCGCTCAACTACTTCTCCATGCGCATGACCCAGGTCATCGTGATGGTGGCCGGCACCTATTACGTGATCTCGGGCGATCTCTCGAATGGCGGCTTCGTCGGCTTCCTGCTCCTCGTCGGCGTGTTCTTCCGCCCGGTCGAGAAGATCGCGGCGGTGATCGAGACCTATCCCAAGGGGATCGCGGGCTTCCGGCGCTATTGCGAATTTCTCGACACCGAGCCCGAGATCGAGGATCGACCGGGCGCGGTGGCTGTCTCTTCCGTCGATGGCGCGGTCGCCTTCGAGGATGTGAGCTTTGCCTATGGCGACGGCCGCCCGGTGCTCGACCGGGTGAGCTTTGCCGCAAGGCCCGGCGAGACGATCGCCTTCGTCGGCCCCTCGGGCGCCGGCAAGACGACGATCTGCGCCCTTCTCCCGCGCTTTTACGAGGCGAGCGGCGGCGCGATCCGGATCGATGGCCGGGATGTGCGCGACATGACGCTGTCGAGCCTGCGCAACCATGTGGGCGTGGTCCAGCAGGACGTGTTCCTGTTCGGCGGCACCGTGCGCGAGAACATCGCCTATGGCCGGCTGGGCGCGAGCGAGGAGGAGATCGTCTCGGCGGTGCGCAGGGCCTCCCTCGAGGCGACCGTCGAGGCCTTGCCCTTCGGTCTCGACACCATCGTCGGCGAACGCGGCGTGAAGCTCTCGGGCGGCCAGAAGCAGCGGCTCTCGATCGCCCGCATGTTCCTCAAGGACCCCGCGATCCTGATCCTCGACGAGGCGACGTCGGCGCTCGACACCGAGACGGAACGCGCGATCCAGGCTTCCCTCGCCGAACTGTCGAGGGGCCGCACGACGCTCGTCATCGCCCATCGCCTGTCGACGATCCGCCATGCCGACCGGATCTTCTTCGTCGCGGGCGGACGTATCGCCGAGGGCGGGACCCACGAGGCGCTGATGGCGAGCGGCGGTGCCTATGCCCGTCTCGTCGATGCCCAGTCGGGCAACGACCGGGGCCTTGCCGTCTCGCCGGCAAACCGGGTGAACCCGGCCGGCACACCCGTCAGCGGCGTTGCCGGCTGATCATCACGACGAGATAGGGCCCGCCCAGAAGCGCCGCGAAGAGGCCCGTCGGCAGCTGATAGGGAAAGGCGAGGCTGCGCGCGGCCGTATCGGTCACGATCATCAGGAGCGCTCCGATGAGGGGGGCTGCGAGCAGCTGATCGGCCGGCCGGCGAAAGCCCGCGACGCGGGCGAGATGCGGGGCCATCAGTCCGACGAAGGAGAGCGGGCCGACGGCAAGGGTCGCGGCGGCGGTGAGAACCGCGGCAAGGGTGATGAGCGCGCTGCCGGCCCTCTCCGGCGACAGGCCGAGCCCGCGCGCGGTGGGCGTGCCGAGGGCGAGCAGCGACAGCCAGCGATGGGCGAGCAGCGCGAGCGGCAGGAGCACCAAGAGGATCGCGGCCTCGGCGAGCGCGAGGCCCGGGCCGACGCGGGCGGTCGAGCCGCTCATCCAGTCGAGAAGCCGGGACGCCTCCGGCCCGCCGCGCGCCATCACGAGGGTGACCCCGGCGCCCGCGAGGGAGGCGACCGCGATGCCACCGAGGAGAAGGCGTTCGGGGCCGAGGCCTGCCGCCCGCGCGAAGACGAGGATCGCGGCGAGGGACAGGAGGCTTCCGGCAAAGGTCGCCGCGAAAGCCGGCCCGGTTCCGGCGAAGGGGGCAAAGAGGAGGAGGACGGCGAGCCCGAGCCCTGCGCCCGAGGAGATGCCGAGAACCTCCGGGCTTGCCACCGGATTGCCCGTCAGCCGCTGAAGAAGGGTTCCGGCCAGCGCCAGCATGGCCCCGGCGCTCGCGCCTGCCAGAAGGCGCGGCCAGCGAAGCGGCGAGAGCGCCTCGATCGCGGCCAGATCGAGGAGAATGCCGTCCATCGCCGGCTTCAGGACCAGAGACAGCACGAAGGCGGCGGGGATCGCCGCAAGGAGAAGGGCGAGAGCCAGTCGCCGGTGAGCGATGTCGCGCACGGGAACCGAGAGGGCCGGGCCTGCCCGGTGGGCGAGACGCGGCAGGAGCCATAGAAGCAGCGGCCCGCCGAGAAGAGCCGTTACCGCCCCGGTCGCAAGGCTCGTCGTGGTGAGCGTTTCGAACAGCAGCACGGCGGCATCGGTCGCAAACAGGAGAACCGCGCCCATCAGCGGGGCCGCGAGAAGCTGCGCGTTCACCGTGCGCGCCCCCGAAAGGCGTGCGAGATTGGCCGCCATCAGACCGATGAAACCGATGATGCCAACGGCGGCGGTGACGGTGGCCGCAAGGCCGGTCGCGATGGCGATCACCGAAAGACGGACGAGCCCGACGCCGGCCCCGAGGCCCCGCGCGCTCTCGTCGGAGAGGCCGAGCAGCGTCAGGGGCCGCGATAGGAGAAGTGCTGCGAGGATCGCGGCGATCAGCGCGCCGAAGAGAAGACTGCTGTCCCGCCAGCCCGATTGGGAAATCGTGCCGCCGCCCCAGAGATGCAGCGAGAGCATGTAGTCGCCGCCATAGAGGATCAGCGTCGCCGAGAGCGCGCCGCAGACGAGGCTGACGACGAGGCCGCAGAGGACCGTCGTGACCGGATCGTATTCGCGCAGGCGCGCCAGCGCGAGGACGACGAGGAGCGCGCCGGAGCCGCCCAGAAAGGCGACGAGAAAGCGGCCCTCGGCGAGAAGGGCGGGGAAGAAGAGCGTTGCCGCGCCGAGGGCGAGTTGGGCGCCCGAGCCGATGCCGAGGGTGGACGCGTCGGCAGCCGGATTGCGCAGCACCCGCTGGAGCAGCGCACCGGACAGGCCGAGGGCCGCGCCCGCCAGAAGCGCGAAGGCGCCGCGCGGCAGAAGGCCGTAGGCGAGGAAGCTCTCGGAAAATCGGGGTGAGAGATCGCCGAGGCGCAGGACCGAGGCCGTGGCGAAGACGGCGAGCGCGACGGCGAAGAGCCCGGCCCAGCAAAGAAGTGCCGGGTTCGCGCGTCGAAAGAGAGCGATGCGGCTGGTGGGTGCGACGGACCGGCTCACGAGCGGACGGACCTTCGGATGGTCGCGCCTTCGGGGTTTTGCCGTTCGCCGAGGAGCGCGGCGGTTACGAAGCGCGACAGGCGGCGGGCCGAGGCGAGCGCGCCGAAGGCGTTGACCGGCGGCAACACGGCCATGCGACCGGCCGCGACTTGGGGCAGGGCCTGCCAGAGCGCTCCGGTTTCGATCGCGCGGCCCGCATCGGGCGGAACAGGGCCGACGACGAGGAGGAAGGCCTCTGGAAACTCGGCGAGGACCTCCATCCCCACCGGCGCGGTCGCGCTATAGCGCGTGCCGCCCTCCCAGGTATTCGGAAGTCCGAGGCGCTGGAGCACGTCGCCGAACAGGGAATCGCTGCCATAGACCCGGACATGATGGGCATCGCCCAGATCGACCAGAAGCACGTCGCGGAAAGGCCCTGCCCGAAGCCGGTCCCGGCATGCGCCGAGCAGGGCGCCCGTCTCCTCGATCTGGCGGTCCGCGCGGGCGCGAACCGCGAACCGGTCGCCGAGATCGCGGGTCATCGCCTCGATATTGGACAGAGGCGGCTCGCCGGCGAGAAACAGGTCGTAGGTCACGAAGGGAGCGATCGCCTCGATCTGCGGTGCAGCCCAGGCGCTGAAATTGCTGCCGAAGACGATGGCCGGATCGGCGAGTGCGAGGCGTTCGAAGCTCAGGGAGCCGCGAAGGCCGAGATCGGCGACGGCGGACGGCACGGGAGGCTCGACCGCCAGGCGCCGGTAGAGGACGAGTTCCGGCGCGGCAAGCGGTTCGAGCCCGAGGATCAGCGCGGTTTCGAGAAGCGCCCAGTCGACCACGGCAAAACCGCGTCCGGCTTCGCCAGCGCCCCTTTTGCGCTGCAAGCCGATCGCGGCCGCAGCGAAGGCGCCTGGGCCTAGAAGGGCTGCGCCACCGAGACCCGCGAGACCCGCGAGGGCCGCGCGCCGCGTCGGGCCGAGGGGAGGGCCGCCGGTCAAGCGACGTAGCCGATCGGCGCGCCGGTTTCGGGCTGGCGCAGGATGCCCATGGGAATGCCGTAGATCGCCTGGAGGGTCTCGGATTGCATGATCGCATCGGCCGGCCCGTCGGCGACGATCCGGCCGCCGCGAAGCGCCACCAGCCGGTCGCAAATGCGGGCCGCCATGTTGATGTCGTGGAGGACGATGATCACCGACAGGCCAAGTTCGTGCGACAGCCGGCGCACGAGATGCAGCATTGCGGCCTGATGGGCGACGTCGAGCGCCGAGGTCGGCTCGTCGAGAACGAGGCAGCGCGCTTCCTGCGCGATCAGCATCGCGAGCCAGACGCGCTGGCGCTCGCCGCCGGACAGATGGTCGACGGGCCGGTTCGCAAAATCGCCCGTCTCGGTGAGCGCGATCGCCCGGTCGATGGCGGCCCTGTCCGCCGGGCCCGGCCTGCCGAGGGCTCCGTGCCAGGGATAGCGCCCGAGCCCGACGAGTTCGCGCGTGGTCATGCCGTCGGTCGTGGGCGGGGTCTGGGGCAGATAGGCGAGGCGGCGGGCGAGATCGCGGCCCTTGAACTCCGCGATCTTGCATCCGTCGAACAGGATGCGGCCCGTATCGGGCAGGGCCTGGCGGGCGATGAAGCGCACCATGGTCGACTTGCCCGAGCCGTTCGGTCCGATCAGGCCCGTCACGTCGCCGGTGCGCAGCCGCAGCTGCGGAACGTCGAGGACGACGCGGCCGTCCACCCGATGGTGCAGCGCCTCGATCGCGAAAAGATCAGCCGGCGGAGGGGACCCCGCCGGCTTCTTCCGAGGTGACATGGAGGTCCCTTAGAAGTTGAAATGAGCCTTCAGGAGACCGCGGCGGCCTTCGCCGTAGTAGCAGGCGGTGGTCTCCTGGCAGCTCGAGACATAGTCCTCGTCGAAGAGATTGTTGACGTTGAGGGAAACGCCCCAATCCTCCTTCTCGTAGGCGATGCGGGCATCGACGAGCGTGACGTCCGGCACCTCGAACTCATTGAGATTGTCGGCATAGCTCTTGCCGACATAACGCACGCCGCCGCCCAGCTCGACGCCTTCGAGCATGCCGCTCTCGACCCGGTAGTTGAGGAAGGCGGAGGCGAAGGTCTCGGGCACGACGAAGGGCCGGTTTCCGACGAAGAGCGGATTGGCGTCCTTCTCGATCTCGATGTCGTAGGTGGTGAAGTTGGCGACGAGATCGAGACCGTCGGCAAGGCCGACCCGGGCATCGAGTTCGATGCCTTGGGAGTTCACCTGCCCGCGCGCCTCGTTGATGAAGGCGCCGCCGACGAAGCGGCTCTGGAGCGTGTTGCGGCGGGTGAGATCGAAGACCGCCGCGGTGAAGACCGCATCCAGGCCCGTCGGCGCCCACTTGACGCCGGCTTCGTACTGTTCGCCGTCCTGCGCCCCGACCGGATTGCCGAGCGTGTTCGTGCCGATCTGCGGCTCGAAGAAGCTCGACGCGCTGATATAGGGAACGAGACCGTCGGCGATCTCGTAGCCGAGGGCCGCCCGTCCGCTGAACGCGTCCTCGTGATTGTCGTAGTCGTTGCCGAAGGAGGTGCGGTCGTCGCGATCGGTCCAGAGGGAATCGTAGCGTCCGTTCAACGTCAGGATGGCTCTGCCGAACCGGATCTGGTCCTGCGCATAGAGCCCGAGGCTGTTGAGGTCCACGGTCTCGTCGAGATAGGGCGCGAAGAGGGCCGGCAGCGGTTTGCCATAGACCGGATTGATCGGATCGAGATCGGGAATGGTCGCGAAGTTCGAGGCCTGTACCTGATCGACGCCGTAATAGCGGTATTCGGCGCCGACCAGGAGACGATGATCGAAAACGCCGGTGCCGAAGGTCAGGATCGCCTGATTGTCGAGGGTGACGAGATCGGCCTCGGTGTCGTGGCCGAAGGCGCCGCGGCTGAGGACGCGATCGGTCTGGTCCAGATCGAAGGGATAGATCTGGTATTCCTCGCGCTGGATATTGGCGTAGCGGCCGTTGGAGCGCAGGGTCAGGACGTCGTTGACGTCGTGTTCGATCTCGTAGCCGAGAAGGGTCTGGTTGGCCTTGAGGTCGTCGGGGCCGGGCTCGGAGACGAAGAGATCGTTGGGGACCCGGCCATAGGGCGCGTCGACCACGGTTCCGGCATAGGGCAGGAAGCCGTTGGTGTGCTTGGAATCGTCGCGCTGGTAGATGGCGTAGAGATCGGCCCGCGTATCCTCGCCCTCGTAATGCAGCTGCGGCATGATCACGCCGCGGAACTGGTCGGCGTAATCGACGTCGTCGTCACCGCCCAGGACACGGCCCGTCAGACGATAGCTCCAGGGCGAGGCGAGGGAGAACCGGTCGCCGAGGTCGAAGCCGACATAGCCCTTGGGCTCGTCGGTGATCCCGGTCTCCATATAGCGGATGCGCTCGCCATCGGCGCGCTTGGAGGACAGGTTGACGATGCCGCCGGCGCTGGCCGCGCCGTAGAGCGCCGATCCGGGCCCGTTCAGAACCTCGACCCTGTCGAGGATGAAGGGATCGATGATGATCGAGGCGAAGGCGTACTGGAAGAGCGGGAGACCGTCGAGGAAGAAGCCGGTCTGGGTGGTCTGGAAGCCGCGGATGAAGCCCCAGTCCGTGTCGGAGTCGGCGCCGAAGGGGGAGGCGAACACGCCCGGCGAATAGCGCAGGGCCTCGTCGACCTGAAGGACGCCGAGATCGTCGAGTTCCTCGCGGCCAGTGACCGTGACGACCTGCGGGATCTCCTTGATGGGCGTCGCGAGCTTGGAGCCGGCGGTCGCGTTCTCGGCGACATAGCCGTCCACGGGGCCGGGATTGGCGACGCCACGCGCGCTGGTTTCACCCGCCGGGGAGACCGGCCCGGAGGAGGCGGGGGCGGACTGCGCGTCGGCCTCGACCACCACCTGATCGAGCTGGATCGTCCCTTGCGCGAACGCCGCGCCTGCGGAGAACGCGGCGGAGAAGGCGGCGAGCGCCGCGGTGGTCAGATGAAGATGCCGACGCAGGCGGACAATGCCGGTGCTCGAAGGATCGCCCGGGAGGGAAGGCAGCATGAAGAACTCGTGAACTGGATGGAGAAGATCACGTTTTCATTAGGCGCTTTTTTCTGATACCGGGAGTCCGGTTATCCCCATGCCCTGCAGCGAGGCCTGCGCTGTTGCCGCTTTGTCGCAAGTCTCGACCGATTCCAAACTGGCGCGGCTTCCAGCCTCGGCGCGGGCGCCCGTCTTTGCCCGACAAGACGAAAGCGCCGCGCGTCCAGTTGGACGCACGGCGCTTCGGGGTCATCGGTCTTCCTGCCTGACCAGGGCTTTCACCTCATGCACCATCCTCAGGCGCAATGACCTGCAGCGTGGGCTTCTCCCTGCCCGATGCGAGGATCAGGCGCGAAAAATTGCGGACTGGAGCAATCCGAATATCCGAATGCGGATCAGAAGTCCTCCCAGTCGTCCGCGCCGCGTTCGGGGGCGAACGCCGCGCCGCCGGTGCCAACCGTGCGAAGCTGGGTCGTGGTCCTCTCGGAGCGAACGGGCTTGCGGGCGGCCTCCCTGGTGGCCGATCCGTTCTGCGCTTCGGTGCGGAATTGGGACATGGTCCTGGCGAGCTCGTCGGTTTCGGTCGAAAGCGTGAGGCTCGCGGCCGTCGCCTGTTCCACCATGGCGGCGTTCTGCTGGGTCACCTTGTCCATCTGGTCCGCTGCTTGGGAGACCTCGCGTAGGCTGATGGCCTGCTGGCCGGCGGAGGCGGCGATGGTCGAAATGAGCTCGGCCATGGTCGTGACCTCGGCGACGATGCCCTCCAGAGACTTGCCCGAGGCGGTGACGAGTTCCACGCCGGACCCGACCTGTTCGCGCGAGACGGAGAGCAGCATCTTGATCTCCTTGGCCGCGTCCGCCGAACGCTGGGCCAGCCCGCGCACCTCCTGCGCCACGACCGCGAAACCGCGCCCGGCTTCGCCCGCCCGCGCCGCTTCCACGCCGGCATTGAGGGCGAGGAGGTTGGTCTGGAAGGCGATCTCGTCGATCACGGAAATGATCAGGTTGATCTTCTGCGACGACTCCTCGATCTGGCCCATCGCGATGACCGCCCTGCCGACGACGTCGCCGCCCGTCACCGCCCGTTCGCGAGCCACCATCGCGACCTTCTGGGCCTTGCCGGCATCGTTGGCGGTGTTGTTGACGGCGGTGGTTACCTCGTTGAGGGCCGCGACGGTCTCCTCGATGCTGGCCGCCTGCTGTTCGGTGCGGCGCGAGAGATCGTCGGAGGCCGTGTTGATCTCGCTCAGTCCGTTGCGGATGGACGAAATCGACGTGACCACATGGCCGATCGCGTTTTCGAGGGCGGCGACACTGTCGTTGAACTTGGAGCGGATCGGCTCGAACTCCTCGGCCACCCGGTCCTGCATGCGCACCGTCAGGTCACCCTCGGACAAGCGGTCGAAGCCGACCTCGACCGTGGCGACGAAGGTGCGCAGATCCTCGGCCTTGGCGTTGTCGAGCGCTGCCTGGCGTTCCTTGGCGAGGCTCTCGCTGGCCCGCGCCTTCGCGTTTTCCTCGACGAGCCGGATCCGTTCCACGGACGCGGCCTTGAACACTTCGAGGGCCCTCGCCATGGAGCCGATCTCGTCCTTGCGATCGGTCTCCTCGATCGGGGTGTCGAGCTGCCCGCCGGCGAGCTTCGACATCGCGGTCTCGACGCGGCCGAGCGACTTGACGATCGACCGTCCGATCAGACTTGCGATCGCAGCGATCAGAACGAGCGCGAAGAGCGAGATGCCGAGCTGCAAATAGGTGGCGAATGTCGAGTTCCGGCTCGCCTCCTCCGCTCTCGTGTCGAGGCGTACGAACGCGGCCTCGACCAGATGATCGAGGTTCTCGCTGATCTCGCCCGCTTCGGAATCGATGACGTCGTCGATCGCCCCGAAAGCGCTCGCATCGGCCCGCGTGCGCACGAGCCGGGGCAGTGTTTCGAGAAGGGCGCTCTCCAGCTTCGCCAGCTTGGCTTCGAGGCCGTCGGCGAGCTCGGACCTGTCGAGGCGGGTGGCGAGCTGCTCGATGGACGGAACGAGCGAGACGGAGACCTGAATGCCGTGGCTCATGATCTCGGTGCGTTCCTGCGAAACCTGACCGTTCTCCCTGTCGACGATCTCGTCCATGGCCGCGAGCGTCGCCTCCAGGAGGCGGATCCGCATCTGGGTCGCCTGTTGAACGAGCTCCTGCATCTGGTTCGCCAGTTCGACGGCCCGGTTGATCTTGTTCCCCTGAACGAAGGATACGATGCCGACCGCGAGGAAGGCTGCGACCGTCAGTCCGATCAGGAGGCGCATCCGGCCCCGGATGGACAGTCGATTGATCGTCGGCATGAGTAACATCCTATCCTTTAATCAGTCAGACTTGCATTTTAGGGCTGACCGGTGCTGAATCGTCATCGGGAATATCTTGGTCTCATCTGCGGAATGCGGTGATGAGATCATGTCTTTGGTTGAATCAATATTGAACATTTCCATTGACGGAGGCTTAAGGAAGAGTTGCCCGCCGTCACGAAGCCGCGAATGAATCGTCCTCGATCACGGCGGCATCCCGTGCGGCCGGCCCGCACCCATCTTTCGGATACAATCCTCTGCCTGGAGATCGGGTGCTGAGACACGGAAACGGCCACGATCCCGCCTTGCCCGATCCTGTCGAGACGGATCGCGTCACATCCCGCTCCGGATGCCAGTCGGCGAACGCCGATCCGGGACATGAAAGAGCCCCGGATCCGGTTGCGAAACCGGGTCCGGGGCTTGGTCCGCCAGAGATTTCGGGTCATCCGAGAGCCGGGGTCATCCTCCGGTCTTCAAGGTGCGCCCGGGACTTCCCGGCGCGAGCCGGGTCGCCGTTCCTGAAGATCAGAACTCCGTCCACTCGTCGGTCAGGGTATTCAGGGCCGCGTTGCCCTGTGCGACCGGCTTCATCTGGAGGACCGGACGGGCGACGGCCGATGCGGGTGCGGAGGGCCGCCCGCCTTCGGCGCTGCGCTTCGCCGGGCGCGCCTCGCGATGGATCGAGCCCGCCTTCGTAGCCGTCTTGAACTCGGCGATGAGGCCGGAGAGGTCGTCCATCTCGTTGGCGAGGGTCTGCGCGGCCGCGGTCGACTGCTCCACCATCGCCGCGTTCTGCTGCGTCACCTTGTCCATCTGGTCGGCTGCCGTCGACACCTCGCGCAAGGACACGGCCTGGCTCTGGGTCCGGCTCGCGATCTCGGTGACGACGCGGCTCACATCGCCGATCTCCGAGATGATCTGCGTCAGGCTCTGCCCGGACGCCCCGACCAGTTCCACGCCCGCCTCGACCTGCTCGCTGGAGACTTGGATCAGCTCCTTGATCTCCTTGGCCGCCGTCGCCGAGCGCTGGGCGAGGCCCCGCACTTCCTGCGCGACCACCGCAAAGCCCCGGCCGGTCTCGCCGGCCCGCGCCGCCTCGACGCCGGCGTTCAGCGCAAGGAGGTTGGTCTGGAAGGCGATCTCGTCGATCACGGAGATGATGCTGCCGATCTTGCGCGAGGACTGCTCGATGATCTGCATCGCCTCGACCGCGCGCCGCACGATGTCGCCGCCCTTCTCCGCGTTGTGAAGGGCGCTGTGAGCGCTCGACTGGGCCTCGATGGAATTCTGCGCCGTCGCATCGATCGCCCGCGTCACTTCGCTGAGGGCCGCCACCGTCTCCTCGAGGCTGGCCGCCTGCTGCTCGGTGCGCTGGGCCAGATCGTTGGATGCGGTGTTGATCTCGAAGAGACCGTTGTGGATCGAGCCGATCGATCCGACGACGGAGCCGATCGTGCGCTCGAGTCTCGAGACGCTGGCGTTGAACAGATCGCACAGCTCGGCATAGTCCGCATTGGCCCGCGCATCGAGGCGGGCGGTCAGATCGCCGGCCGACAGGCGTTCGAAGCTCGGCTGGACGGCGGCGATGAAGGCCTGCCTCGCGGCGGTCGTCGCGGCATGCTCGGCCTCGCGCCGCGATGCCTCGGCATTCGTGCGCTCGCTGACGAGACGGCCTTCCAGCTTGACCTTTTCGAGGCCGGCCTTGCGGAAGTTCTCCAGCGCGCTCGCCATGTCGCCGAGTTCGTCGGCCTGTCCGACGGCCGGGACCGTGACCGCATGATTGCCGCCGCCGATCTCCTTCATGGCCGCCGTCATCTTGACGAGGGGCGAAGCGACGGAGCGCGACAGAAGCCAGCCCATCGCGGCCGCGACCGTGAAGGACAGGAACGCGCCGAGGCCGAGCGCCAGATAGGCCGTCGTGAACGAGGTCTCCGTGGCGGCCCGGCGGACTGCGAGCAGCGCCTCTTCCTCTGCGGAAATATCGCCGATGATGTCGTTGACGCCGGCGACATGCTTGGCGGCCGTGCCGTTGGCGGTGATCGCGGTCGCCCTGTCGCGCTGCGAGGGATCGGACGCGAACCGGTATTGCGGATCGGCGACCTCGGCGACATAGGTCGCGCCGGCGGCCTTCAGCCGGGCCACGCGTTCCTGCTGCTGGGGATTGTCCGAGGTCAGCGTCCCGATCCGTTCCACCGCCCTGTCGAAATTGGCAAGCCCGGCCTTGAAATCGTCGTAGTAGTCTTCGTTCGGGGAAAGGATGTATCCGCGCATGGCGGCCACTTCCTGCATCATCCCTTGCCGTGCGTTCTGCGCAGCGGCGAGAACTTCCGTGGTGTGCTGATCCCAGGATGCGGCATTCCGGATATCGGAGATGGCATAGAGAACCACGCCGGTCATGGCAGCCACCGCGACCAATATGGGCGCGAATGCGATTACGAGTTTGCGGTTTACGCGAATATTGCTGAACAACGCCATCTTCTTGCGCCCTAGGGTGATACCTGCGCCCGTCGCGCATGGTCGCCGAAATGGTATCCGACATCTTTCACCAAAGTATAAATTCCAACTGTCCTCGTCAGTTACGCGACAGCTTCCCGAAACAAGAGGGCGCTCGGCGCGCGCTACCAAGGCGTGTATGACCTCGCGTTTTCCGTTTCCTCGATGCCGATCCATGCAGTTTATGCTTCCGGGTTTGCCGGACGCTTCAGCGACTAGACGGTCTTCTATGGAGCGCAAACAGGTCCGAAGGGCGGCCTCAGGAGCGCTCCAGCCGGTGCATCAGCCTCTGGAGGGCGGGGCGTACACGCAGGAAGAGGAGGTAGCATCGTTCGAGCAAAGCCGATGCGAAGGGGCCCCGAAACGCAAGTCCCAGGGGGCGCAGGACGGGAATGGCGCGCCAGACGGCCGCGAAGGCCGCGCCGCCGTGGAGAAGCTTGCCATCCTCGCATGCGTGGAAGCGCGCCAGCAACTGCGAGCGGTCGAGCGGGCAGCCTTCCGCGCCGGCTTCGTCGGCATCGACGAACCGGATCGCGTCTCGCCGGTCGAGCCGGCGAAGCATCGCGATTTCCCTTCGACACAAGGGGCAGGATCCGTCGTACCAGACTGTGAGTTCGCTCATCGACCGAAGATGGGCAGCGGCGCGGGAAAATCGCGCCCTCTCACATGCGGCAGATCGCGACAGGCGGCGCACAACATCATGGTCATCCGGGCGTCGGTCCCGGCAGGGATCTGGTGCGGTCAGCCGGTTCGCAGGCGGTCAGGCCTCAGTAGCCGGCCGCGCGGTCGACGGGGCCGGGGATCTCGCCTCGATTGAAATAGGTTCGAAGATTGCGGGCGGCGATCGCGCTTGCACTTCTCATATCCGTCGGTGCGGCGACATGCGGCATGACGGTGACCGCGCGATGGGTCCAGAAGGGATGATCGGGCGGGAGCGGTTCCTCGTCGAAGACGTCGAGGACAGCATGTGCGACGCGCCCGCTGTCGAGCGCGGAAAGAAGAGCACCCGTCTCGATGATCGGCCCGCGCCCGACATTGATCAGCGACGTGCCTTCCGCAAGGGAGCCCAGCATTCGCGCGTCGAGGAGCCCGGATGTCTGCGAGGTCAGGGGCAGGACCACGACGACGATCCCGGCCGCCCCGATGACGGCTTCGAGCGAGGCGTCGCCCGCGAATGTTTCTACGCCGTCGATCCGCCTCGGCGTGCGCGACCATCCGACCACCCGGAACCCCGCAGCGGAAAGGGCAAGGGCGCTCAGGCGACCGAGTTCGCCGAGTCCGAGGACCGCGACGGTTCTCTCCCCGGCAGAGGGCTGATCGAGCGGGCGCCAGATCCCGGCCCGCTGCTGCTCGAGATAGTCCGGCATGCGCCTGTGCAGATAGAAGACGTGGCCGAGAACCGCCTCGGCCATGGCCTCGGCGAGAACCGGATCGACCAGTCGCACGATGCCGATCTCGGCCGGCAGCGCGGTCAGGAGACGCTCGACGCCGGCCCAGAGGCTCTGGACCCATTTGAGGGCCGGGAAGCGGGCGAGATCGGCCGGATCGGGATTGGCGACGATCGCGACTTCGACGCTCGCCGCCTCGGCCGCCGACAGCGAACGCGGATCGCAGATGCGGTGTTCGGGAAGGGCGGACTGCAACGCGGTGCGCCAGGCCTCGCTCTCGGCGCCGTCCATGGTCGCAACGAGAGGAACGATGCTCATGCGGCCCACACGGCGTCTTCGTTCGCAAATCCCTTCAGCTCGATGGGATTGCCGGCGGGGTCGCGGAAGAACATCGTCCACTGCTCGCCGGGCTGCCCTTCGAACCGGACGGTCGGCGCGATCACGAAGTCGAGCCCGTCCGCCGTCAGCCTGTCTGCCACCTCGCGCCACAGGTCGAGCGGAAGAACCGCCCCCAGATGCGGCATCGGAACCATATGGTCGCCGACCTTGCCGGTCTCGGCCGTCGAGAAAGGAGTGCCCAGATGAAGCGAGATCTGATGGCCGAAGAAGTCGAAATCGATCCAGGTCTCGGTGCTGCGCCCTCGCCGGCAACCGAGGAGGTCGCCATAAAAGCGCGCGGCGGCGTCGAGATCGTCCACGTGATAGGCAAGGTGAAAGAGGGGTTTGAACATCGGATCGGTCTTTCTTCTGCATGTATCGGGGATCGCGAGCCGCCATGGGGGGGGCGGCCGCCCGGAGATGGAGACGGGCAGCGATGCACCGGCTTCGAGCGTTCAGAGCCCGAGTTCGGTGAGGCCGGGATGATCGGCCGGGCGAGGGCCGGCGTCCCAATGGAACTTCCGCTCGGCTTCGGCGATCGGAACGTCGTTGATCGAGGCCTCGCGCCGGCGCATCAGCCCGATCTCGTCGAACTCCCACTGCTCGTTTCCGTGGGCGCGGAACCACTGGCCGCCCGCATCGTGATATTCGTACTGAAACCGCACGGCGATGCGGTTCTCGTGGAAGGCCCAGACCTCCTTGATCAGGCGGTAGTCGAGTTCGCGCTCCCATTTTCGGGTGAGGAACCCGACGATCGCCTCGCGGCCCGAGAAGAATTCCGATCGGTTGCGCCATCGGCTGTCGGTCGTATAGGCCATCGAAACCGCCTTCGGATCGCGCCGGTTCCAGGCGTCCTCCGCCTTGCGCGCCTTCTCGGCGGCAGTCTGTGCGGTGAAGGGCGGAAAGGGCGGGCGCTCTTCGCTCATGGATCGATCCTGCTGGCTTGCGACCGGTGCAGCCTACACGCCGCACCGGTCCTCGTCTCGCTTCTTCAGCGCGGATGGGCGCCGGAGGCCTGCGCGCCGTCGCGCGGCTCGTGATATTTATAGGGCAGGAACTTGCCGTTCATCGTGATGACGACCCGGTCGCCGGCGGGATCCTCCTTGCGGTCCATCGAGAGGACGAAATCGATCGCCGACATGATGCCGTCGCCGAACTCCTCGTGCAGCGTCTCCTTGAGCGCCGGTCCGAAGACGAGCATCGCCTCGTAGAAGCGGTAGAGCGTCGGGTCCTGCGGCGGCATCTGGGTCTCTTCGGCCCGCATCGGGATCTCCGAGAGCATCTTCGTTTCCGATGCCGAAAGACCGAACAGGGCGGCGGCCTTTTCCGCCTGCGGCTTGGGCAGGGGCATGTTGCCGAGAAGCGCCGTGGTGATGAAGATCTGGCTGTAGCCGCCGATCTCCTCCGCGATGGCCTTCCAGCTCAGATCCTTCTCGCGCTTCACGTCGAGGATCTTCTCGGTGAGTTCGGCTCGTTTCATGTCGTCTTCCTTCATTGGCCTGTGTGCCCCGCACTGCGCGCGGGATCGGGTTTTCGGGCGGGCGACCGGACGGCGCAGCCGAGCCGGCGGCCTGCCCGAGAGGCGTTTCGAGGATGCCGCATGGCGTCCTCCTCGGTTGGCCGCCCGAAGATCGTCAGGCAAGTGCCGTGCCAAGAGGCGAAGCCGGCCGCGGCACGGACTTGCCGGAGCCGTGCCGCCCGGCGCCGGGTTGCCGAGCCGATCGCGGAGCGCTGGCGGTCTGTCCTTGGAACCTGTCCTCGCCTATCTTCTCGCGGCGAGGACGAAAGCAGAGGCAGCGGACCCATGGGAATGACGAGGATCGCCGAGGCCACCGGCCCGGTCGGGGCGGTTTCCTGAGCATGCGGATCGTCGTCATGGGCGTTGCGGGCTGCGGCAAGAGCACCGTCGCGGAGGCGCTCGCAAGGCGGATCGGAGCCGATTACGTGGACGGCGACTCGCTCCATCCGAAGGCCAATATCGACAAGATGGCCGGCGGCCATCCCTTGAGCGACTCCGATCGCGGACCCTGGCTGGAAGCGGTCGGTGCGGTTCTTCGCAAGGACGGCACCGTCGTCGCCTGCTCGGCGCTCAAGCGCGCCTATCGCGACATCATCTGCCGGAGTGCCGGTCGCAGCGACCCGGTGACGTTCCTCTATCTGAGAGGGGATCGGGAGCTCCTCAAGGCGCGGATGGAGGCGCGGACGCGGCACTTCATGCCGGTCTCCCTGCTCGACAGCCAGCTCGAAACCCTCGAAGAGCCGGGCCCCGACGAAAACGCCGTCGCGATCGATATCCACCGCACGGTCCCGGACATCGTTAAGACCTTCCTCGAAGCGATCGGACCGCTGTCCGCCCGAGATCAGAGCGCTCGCATCCAGGCGCCTGGGGCAGCTTCGGCCTAGACCGGAACGCCGTAGAAGCCGATCGGGCCGGCGAGTTCGCCTTCCTCGTATCGGAAATGGGATCGCACGAGCCGTTCGAGCGCCGTCAGCGCATCGCGGCAGCGCGCGAAGGCCTGGGGGCCCGGTTCGTTCACGACGGAGCGTGCCGCCTCGGCGAGGGCGTCGATATGCTCGTGGATGATCACGTGTTCCGCCGCGAGGCGATCGAGCACCGCGATCAGCCCCTCCGGGGCCCGGCGTCTGAGGGCCGGAAACACATGCTGTTCCTCGGCGTCGTGATGAAAGGTGAGAAGGGCGCATTCGCGTCCGCACAAGGTTCCGAAGCTGCGATAGGCCTCGGCCATGGGCAGCGTCTCCACTGCTGCCGAAAGCGCCGGCAGGTCGCGCTCTCCCGCCTCGACCTCGGCCATGGTGCGGGTCACCTTGGTCAGTTCGCGAAGATGGGAGGCATGGATATGGGCAAGCACCTCGCCATGGCGCGCCTGGACCGCGTCGAGGCCTTCATAGGTCGGGCCCTTCGGCCGCGTCCGGTCGTCGAGAAGCGTCGTCTTGGCCATCGCAGTTCGTAGTCTTCCGAAGGTTCCGGTGAGGTTTCGAGGGGTGAACGGGATTCTCCGCCTCGATGCAAGGCCCGCGAAGCGGCGCAGGCCGGATGTCGAATAGCCTAGATTGCGTGCATCTTGGCAATTATGACTAAAATATAAACAGATGGCGCTTATCCGCGCGCCGCATCTTCTCTCTTCCCTGTGCGCCGTAAGACCGCGCATGGCCGCGAATTTCCCTGAAGACGAGCCCGCGGCGGCGGCGGCTCCGCCTGGGTGAGGTCTGGCACGGCCCTTGCATCGCCCTCCTCGGATCATGGGATGAGGAGCGAGTGCCAGGTGCCATCCGCCGCAGCAGATCTCGAACTTGCCGCCGTCACCAAGGCCTATGGCGATACGGTCGCGGTCGACCGCGTCTCCCTGAAGGTTCCGGCCGGAACCTATTGCTGCCTGCTCGGACCGTCCGGCTGCGGCAAGTCCTCGACCCTGCGCATGGTGGCGGGTCACGAATTCATCTCCGACGGCGATGTGATGATCGGCAATACGATCGTCAACGATCTGCCGCCGGCGCGGCGCGGCACCGCGATGATGTTCCAGAACTACGCCCTGTTTCCCCATCTCGACGTGCGCGAGAACGTCGCCTTCGCCCTGAAGATGGCGGGCACCGCGAAGGAGGAGCGCCTGAAGCGCGCCGATGCGATGCTGGCGATGGTCGACATGAGCGCCTACGCCTCCCGCCTTCCCGCGCAGCTTTCCGGCGGGCAGCAGCAGCGCGTCGCACTGGCGAGAGCCCTCATCACCAATCCGACGGTTCTCCTTCTCGACGAGCCGCTATCGGCGCTGGACCCGTTCCTGCGCATCCGCATGCGGGCCGAACTGAAACGCTATCAGCGCGAATTCGGAATCTCCTTCGTGCATGTGACGCACAGCCAGGAGGAGGCGATGGCGCTCGCCGACATGGTGGTCGTCATGAACGACGGGCGGATCGAGCAGGTCGGGACCCCGCGCGAGGTCTTCAACGCCCCGAGGACACGCTTCGTCGCCCAGTTCATGGGTGGCCACAACGTCGTGACCGAGGGCGCGTCCGCCTATGCGGTGCGGGCTGACAAGCTCCGGCTCTCGCCGCTCGGCGATGCGGAGGCGGGCAGCAGTCCGGCGACCGTCAGCGACGTCGAATATCAGGGCATGACCATCCACGTCGCCCTCAAGCGTCCCGATGGAACCGATCTCCTCGCGACCCTTCCCGAACACGAATTCGACCGCGCGCCGGTCGCGGTCGGCGACACCGTCGGTGTCGCCTGGCACCCCCACGACCGGCACGAACTTGCGGCGTGAGCCGATCTTGATCCCTTCCACACCAGGACGAACGGAACGACCGACATGACCAGGACGACACAGTTCAGTGTATCGCGCCGCAGCCTGCTGGCCGGCGGCGCGGCGATCGCCGGCCTTGCCGCGACCGCGAAGCTCTCCGCCTTCCCGACGCCCGCCATCGCCCAGGAAAAGGTGACGCTGCGCTATCTCTCGACCGCCGTGAACCAGTCGCCGGCGATCGCGGAAAAGGCCGGCGCCGATCTCGGCATCAATATCGACTACATCGCCGTCACCACCGACGATGTGGCCAAGCGCGTGATCACCCAGCCGAACTCGTTCGACCTCGTGGACACCGAATATTTCGCGCTTCCCAAGCTCCTGCCCTCCGGCAACATCATGGGTCTCGACGCCAAGCGGATCAAACTCGCCGATCAGATCGCCTCGGTCATCCGTGAGGGCACGGTCGACGGCAAGACGGTCGGCCTCGACGGCACGGCGCCCTCCAAGGTGCTCTACCTGCCCTCCGAGCAGGCGACCGAATTCGCCGGTGAGCCGACCGAATTTTTGACCCTCATCCCGACCACCTACAACGCCGATACGCTCGGCATCCGGCCCGATCTCATCGACGGGCCGGTGGACAGCTGGGCCGCGCTCCTCGACCCGAAGTTCAAGGGCCGCGCGGCGATGCTCAACATCCCGTCCATCGGCATCATGGATGCGGCGATGGCCCTCTCGGCGCGCGGCGACCTCACCTATGGCGACAAGGGAAACATGACGCGCGAGGAGATCGACAAGACGATCGGCGCGCTGATCGAGGCGAAACGCGCCGGCCAGTTCCGCGCCTTCTGGACCGATTTCAACGAAAGCGTGAACCTGATGGCCTCGGGCGAGGTCGTCATCCAGTCCATGTGGTCGCCGGCGGTCACGGCGGTGCGCACCCAGGGCATCGACTGCAAGTACCAGCCGCTGAAGGAAGGCTACCGCGCCTGGGCCTCGGGCTTCGGCCTGCCGGTCGCGATCAACGATCGCGAGAAGGACGCGGCCTACGAGTTCATCAACTGGTTCCTGTCGGGCTGGGCCGGCGCGCATCTGGCCAAGCAGGGCTATTACACCGCCGTCCTCGAGACCACCAAGGAGGCGATGGAGCCCTATGAATGGGCCTACTGGTTCGAGGGCAAGCCGGCGGAACAGGACATCCTCGCACCGGACGGCAAGCTCCTCGAAAAGGCAGGGGCGACCCGCGACGGCGGCTCCTACGACGAACGCATGGGCAGGGTCGCCTGCTGGAACGCGGTCATGGACGAGAACATCTACATGATCCGCAAGTGGAACGAGTTCATCGCGGCCTGATCCCCTTGAGCTCCACCCACGAGATCGAAACCAAGGCGATCCCGGCTTCGGCCGGGGTCCCCGTCGCGGCCCGCAGCGGCGCGAGGGTGCGGCGCGTGCGCACGAGCTGGACGCCCTGGTGGACCGCCTATCTCCAGGCGGCGCCGATGGCGCTCGTCTTTCTTCTGTTCTTCATCCTGCCGCTGGTCGCGACCGTCGTCGTCTCGTTCTGGAACTACACCGAATATTCCATCGAGCCGGCCTTCGTTGCGACCAACTACGCGGATGTCTTCTACGGCTGCTTCTCTGGCGGCTCGGCCCTCTGCACCACCTTCGCGACCTATCTCTCGACCCTGAAATTCGTCGCCATCGTCTGGGTCGCGACGCTCGCGATCGGCTTCACGGTCGCCTATTTCCTGTGCTTCCACGTGCGCACGCTGCCGATGCAGATCGCGCTCTTCATGGTCTGCACGATCCCGTTCTGGACCTCGAACGTGATCCGCATGATCTCCTGGATTCCGCTGCTCGGGCGCAACGGCCTCGTCAACGAGACCCTGCAGGGCATCGGTCTCATCGATGCGCCGCTCGAATGGCTGCTCTATTCGGACTTCGCGGTCGCCCTCGCCCTCGTCCACCTCTACACGCTCTTCATGGTGGTGCCGATCTTCAACTCGATGATGCGCATCGACAGGGCGCTGATCGAGGCGGCCTACGATGCCGGCGCGACCGGCTGGCAGACGCTGACCAACGTCGTCATACCCCTCGTGAAACCCGGCATCGTCATCGGCTCGATCTTCGTCGTCACCATCGTGACCGGCGACTATCTGACGATCGGCATCATGGGCGGCCAGCAGATCGCCTCGGTCGGCAAGGTGATCCAGTCGCAGATCAACTTCCTGCAATTCCCGATCGCGGCCGCCAATGCGATCGTCCTTCTCGCGGTCGTGCTCCTGACCATCTGGGGCATGCTGCGCCTCGTCGACATCCGCAAGGAGCTTTGAGGCGATGGCCGCAAACCCCGTCCCGCGACACGAGAGGCGCCCGCGCAGCTTCTATGCCCTCGCCCTGTTCTTCGCCCTCTTCGTCGTCTTTCTCTACGGGCCCGTCGTCACCATCCTGACGCTCTCCTTCCAGGGGCCCTCGGGCGGCCTGACCTTTCCGATGAACGGCCTCTCCCTCTACTGGTTCGAGCGGTTGTGGAGCGGCGGCGGCACGGTCGATATCGGCGCGGCCTTCCGCCGGTCTCTCGCCCTCGGCCTCACGGTCCTGGTGCTGACGGTCGTCATCTCGGTGCTGGCAGGCCTTGCCTTCCGCAAGCGCTTCAGGGGTTCGGCGGCCCTGTTCTACGTGGCCGTCGCCAGCCTCATCGTGCCCTCGATCGTCGTCTCCCTCGGAATCGCGCTCGAATTCCGCATCGTCGACGACGTCCTGAGGCCGGCGCTCGCATCGCTCGGCCTTGCCGATGCGCGCGGCAATTCCCTCGGCCTCTTCACCTCCGGCCTCGGCGCGCACCTGTCCTGGACGCTGCCCTTCGGCCTTCTCATCATGTTCGCCGTCTTCAACCGGCTGGACAAAAGCTACGAAGAGGCCGCGCGAGATCTCGGCGCCACAAGCTGGCAGAGCTTCCGCTTCGTTATCCTGCCGATGATCGCGCCCTTCCTCATCGGCATCGCGCTCTTCGGCTTCACCCTGTCCTGGGACGAGATCGCCCGGTCGAGCCAGACCATGGGCTCCACCAATACGCTGCCGCTCGAACTCGCCGCCCTGACGACGACGGTGACGACGCCCGAGATCTACGCCCTCGGCACCACAGTGACCGCGGTCTCCTTCACGGTGATCTTCGGCACGCTCGCAGCCTTCCTCGCTCTCCAGCGAAGGCGAAGGACGCGTCTCCCGAAGGCGGGCTGACGGAAGCTCGCGGTAGGATCGCCGGGCCGCACCCCTCGAGCCCGGCAGGTGGACGTCCCGGTCCACAGCATCGGGCCGAAAAGTGGGCCCGGTTTTCGGGCCATCCGAGACTCTGGGTGTCCGATCGTCAGCCGAGCGCGTTCCTGCGGCGCGTCTCGCTGGGGCTGAGGCGGAACTCGCGCTTGAAGCTGCGCGACAGGGCGGACATCGAGGAGAAACCCGTGCGCACGGCGACCTCCGACAGGGGGATGTCCGTATCGACGACCAGCCGGCGCGCGGCGTGCAGCCGGAGGCCGGCATAGAAGGCGCCGGGCCCGCGCCCGGTCAGCCGGCAGAAGGCCGTCTCGAGGCTGCGCCTCGAAAGCCCGATCCGATCCGCGATTTCCGCGATCGACAGGGGCTCGTCGATATGCGCCTCCATCAGGCGCACGGCGGCGGCAAGCGTCGGGTCGCGTCCCGCGATCCGGCCGAGCGCCACCGGCGACTGGTTGCGATCGCCGGCCTGCATGCCGTCATAGACGTAGAGCCCCGCGACCTCCAGCGACAGCGCATGGCCCTGGCGCGCGCGGATAAGGTCGAGCATGAAGTCGAGCGCCGGCGCCGCCGCCCCGGTCGTGAAGAAGCGGCCGTCGAGGACCCAGCGGTCGGATACGGTGCGCACCGCCGGAAAGGCCGCGGCGAAATCTTCCAGATCCTCCCAGTGGGTCGTCGCGGCCCGGCCGTCGAGAAGCCCGCACATGGCGAGCACCCATGGTCCCGCTTCGATGCCGCCGACTGCCGCGGCATTGCGCGCGGCGACGGTCAGGCGTCGACGAAGATCGGAACCCGCATGGGCGTGGACATTGAAGGCGGCGATCACGGCGAGGACATCGGTCTGCCTCTCCGGATCGAGCCGCCCGTCGACGGCGACCTTGAGGCCGCAGCTCGTCGCCGGATCGGCGCCGTCGGCCGAGACGACCCGCCAGACGTAATGCGGGTGCCCGGTGATGCGGTTGGCCGCCCGCATCGGATCGAGCGTTGCGGCGAGCGACATCAACGAGGCGTCCGGCAGGACGAGCAGCGTCACGTCGAGGGGGCTGTCGGAGCGCTCGAACACCGGAACCTTCGCAATACGTCAAATCATCTTCGCATGAAGTAAAGCGTGAGTTGCAGGGCTCGGTCAAACTCCCCCTCGCTGCCGGCCCGCAAACACCGTTCGGGTGCGTATCGCCAAGGCCGGGGCGCGCGAGAGGGAGGCCTTCGACGTCATGCCGCTTCGTCCCAGCCGAGACGTGTTCATCACCTGCGCCGTCACCGGCGCCGGCGATACCACCGGCCGTTCGCACAAGGTACCCGTCACCCCCGAAGCGATCGCGCGCGATGCGATCGAGGCGGCGAAGGCCGGTGCCGCGATCGCCCATATCCATGTCCGCGATCCCGAGACGGGCAAGCCCTCGCGCGATCTCGCCCTCTACCGCGAGGTGGTGGAGCGGATCGCCGCCTCCGGCACGGATGTCGTCCTGAACCTTACGGCGGGCGCCGGAGGCGACCTTGTTCTCGGCAGCCCCGATGCACCGCTCCCCGTAAGCGAGGCCGGCACGGACATGGCGAGCGCCGAGGAGCGGCTCGCCCACGTCGCCGAACTCAGCCCCGAGATCTGCACCCTCGACTGCGGCACGATGAATTTCGGCGAGGGCGACTATGTGATGACCAACACGCCGGCCATGCTGAAGGCCATGGCCGCGCGGATCAAGGCGCTGGGCGTGCGGCCGGAGATCGAGATCTTCGATACCGGTCATCTGGTTCTTGCCAAATGGCTGAAGGAGCAAGGCCTCATCGCCGATCCGGTGATGGTGCAGTTGTGCATGGGCGTTCCATGGGGCGCGCCGGACGATCTCGCCTCGCTTCTTGCGATGACCGCCAATCTTCCCGAGGACTGGACCTTCTCGGCCTTCTCGATCGGCCGCAACCAGTTGCCCTATGCAGCCCTCGCGCTTTCCGCCGGCGGCAATATCCGGGTCGGCCTCGAAGACAATCTCTGGCTCTCCAAAGGCGTTCTCGCCAGCAATCGCGATCTGGTGGAGCGGGCCGTGACGATTGCCGAAGGCATGGGCAGCCGGGTGATGACCCCGGCCGAAGTGCGCGAAAAGCTCGACCTCACACGCCGGTGGTGACCATGACCCGCGACGAGACGACGAAGATGACCCCCACCGACCGTCCCCCGATCGCCCGCGCCGCCTGTGTCGGCGGCGGCGTCATCGGCGGTGGATGGATCGCGCGCTTTCTCCTTGCCGGCATCGATGTCGACGTTCACGATCCGCACCCCGAGGCAAGGCGCATCGTCGGCGAGGTCCTGGACAATGCCCGCGCCGCCTATGGCAGGCTGACGGGCGCGCCGCTGCCGCCGGAAGGCCGGCTGACCTTCCACGACGATCTCGAAACGGCGGTGGCCGAAGCCGACTGGGTGCAGGAATCGGTGCCCGAACGCCTCGATCTGAAGCGCGCGGTTCTCGCCCGGATCGATGCGGCGGCACGCCCGCAGGCGCTGATCGGCTCCTCGACCTCCGGCCTTCTTCCGACCGATCTGCAGGAGGGGCTCGCTCATCCCGGCCGGCTCTTCGTCGCCCATCCCTATAATCCCGTCTATCTCCTGCCGCTGGTCGAGATCGTCGGCGGGCGGCAGACGGCGCCCGAGGTCGTGACGGACGCGATCGAGCGCCTCGCCGCCATCGGCATGAAGGGCGTTCACATCGCGAAGGAAATCGACGCCTTCGTGGGCGACCGGTTGCTGGAGGCCCTGTGGCGCGAGGCCCTGTGGCTGATCAAGGATGGGATCTGCGATGTCGAGACCCTCGACGACGTGATCCGCTATTCCTTCGGCCTCAGATGGGCGCAGATGGGGCTGTTCCAGACCTACCGGATCGCCGGCGGCGAGGCCGGCATGCGCCATTTCCTCGCCCAGTTCGGGCCCGCGCTGAAATGGCCCTGGACGAAGCTCACCGACGTCGTCGATCTCGACGAGGCGCTCGTCGAGACGATCGCCGCCCAGTCCGACGCCCAGAACGAGGGCCTCTCGATCCGGCGCCTCGAACAGATCCGGGACGGCAATCTCGTCGCGATCCTCCAGGCCCTGAAGACGGGCGACGAGGGGCGCGGCTGGGGGGCGGGCAAGCTGCTCTCCGAATTCGAGACGGAGCTCTGGCGCCGGGCGACCCCGAGCGGAAACGAGCCGGCGGCGCAGGCGGACGAGGGGCACGAACTCGTGGTCCCGCCGGCCTGGGCCGATTACAACGGCCACATGACCGAGCACCGCTATCTCCAGGTCTTCGGCGAGGCGAGCGACCGGCTTCTCGCACGGATCGGCGCCGGGACCGACTACGTGGCGGCGGGCGGAAGCTACTACACCGTCGAGACCCATCTCAGGCATCTCGGCGAGGCCCATGCGGGGGACACGCTCAGAGTGCGAACCCGCATCCTGTCCTCGGACGACAAGCGCCTACATCTCCTTCACGACCTCGGGCGGGCCGATGGCGAGACGATCGCCACCGGCGAGCACATGCTCCTGCATGTGGATCGCGAAAGCGGGCGCAGCGCGGGTGCGCCTGAACATATCCTGTCGAAGATCTCCGGGATCCTCGCCACGCAGGAGCCCGCACCGGAAACCGAGGCGATCGCCGGCCGCGCGATCCGTCCTGCCGGCAACGGGGCGGCCTGAACGAGGCCTACCGCGGCGACCGACACCGACACCAATACCGAAGTGACCAACCCCTAGATAAGGACAACGCATGACCAAGCTTCTCACCACGACGGCTGCGCTCTCGCTTCTCCTGGCTGGCGGCGCCTTCGCCCAGGACAAGGACTCCTGCAAGACGGTGCGCTATTCCGATCCGGGCTGGACCGACATCTCCTCCACCAACGCACTTCTGAAGACGGTGCTGGAGCCGCTCGGCTACACCTCCGATATCAAGAGCCTCTCCGTTCCCATCACCTTCCGCAGCCTCGCCTCGAACGATCTCGACATCTTCCTTGGCAACTGGATGCCGACCCAGACCGAGATCGTCGATCCGATGGTGGAAGCGGGCGAACTCGACGTTCTCAACGTCAATCTCTCGGGCAACCGCTTCACCCTCGCGGTTCCGAGCTATGTGGCCGAAGCGGGCGTCAAATCCTTCGACGACCTCGCGGCCAATGCCGACAAGTTCGACCACACGATCTACGGCATCGAGGCCGGCGCCTCGGTGAACGAGAACATGCTCCGCATGATCAAGGACGGCGCTTACGGACTGAAGGACTGGGAACTCAAGGAATCCTCGGAGCAGGGCATGCTCGCCCAGGTCGGCCGGGCCGAGAACCGCGAGGAGTGGATCGTCTTCCCGGCCTGGGAGCCGCATCCGATGAACACCGAATTCGATCTCACCTATCTGAGCGGCGGCGACGAGTATTTCGGCCCGAACTACGGCTCGGCCGAAGTGCGCACGGTCACGCGGCCGGGCTTTGCGGCCGATTGCCCGAACCTCACCAAGCTGCTCGAGAACATGGATTTCTCCGTCGATCTGGAGAACACCATGATGAACGAGATCCTGAACGAAGGGACCGCGGCCGACGATGCGGCCAGGCAGGCGATCGAGAAGCAGCCGGACCTTCTCGACGCCTGGCTCGACGGCGTGACGACGGCGAGCGGCGAGCCTGGCCTTCCGGCGGTCAAGTCCTCGCTGGGACTGTAGAGCCTTGCTGACGCATCGGGTGGCCCGAAAACCGGGCCCACTTTTCGGTCCGATGCTGGAGGCGCGAAACGCTCCGGCGGCTCGCAGCCGCGCCGAACCCGGGGCCGAAGGATCGGCCCCGGGTTTCTTACAGTCAACCGCGCGAACCGGTCTCAGGTGCCGGGGACACGTCGTGCCGCAGCCAGACGACGCCGCCCTCCAGCGTTTCGCAGGAGGAAAGGGTGAGGCAGAGGGTCTGCGCCGGACGCTCGTTTGCCTCTCCCGCATGATCGTAGATCGCATCGACGCCCTTGAGGCCGTCGATGGCGGGGGCGATCAGCGTGCTGACATGGTCGATGAGGCCCGATGCGAGAAAGGCGCCGTTGATCGTGCCGCCCCCTTCCAGAAGCAGATGGGAGACGGCGAACCGTTCGCCGATCGTCTCGAGAGCCGTTTTCAGATCATGGCCGTCGGGGCCCGCGAAGACATAGGCGACGGACTTCTCGCGGTGAGATTTCAGAACCGCGTCCGGAACGCGCGTCGACAGGACGACGACGACCTGCTCGCCGCCCAACTCGCCGCTTTCGAAGAGGAGCCGTCCCGACGGGTCGATCGCGATCGCGAGCTGGCCCCCGTTCCGTTCGACGATATGGGGCTCGCGGTCCTTCGGCTCGTCGAGAAGGTCGGGCCTCTCGCCCTCGTCCGCGATCTCCGCCATCGTCCGGCGACCGACGATCCAGCCATCGGCGTCGAAACGGCTGCCGATGGTCTCGTAAAGCCTGTCGGCGAGTTCCTTCATCGAGCCGTCCTTCGCAGCGCTCCAGCGGCTCGGATGGAGGCGGCCGTCGAGCGATGTCGACATGTGGCATGTGATCTTGGGGCGCATGGGTCCGTTCGTCTCCTGGGTCGGATGTCCTCGACTGAAGACGTCAACCTAAGGCGCGTCGCTCCGCCGATCAGTCGGCGGCGGATGAACGCAGTTTCTAGCGAGGCGCTCTCTGCGTTCTTTCGCGATGGCGAGGCGATAGACCGAGGGAATGCGGGACGCCCTGACGGAAGCGACCGGCCCGCTGGGAGCGGGCCGGCCGGGTCTCGAACCGTCTTCAGGCGGTCTTATCCGGCCTATTCGGCCGCTTCGCGTTCGATCCGCCCGTCGGGAAGGTCGGCAACCGGGCATTCCGGCGTCCCGATGGTCGTGCGGGTGATGGCTTCGACGCCCTCGCGCGCCTTCTCGGCATCGTTCACCCAGGTCCGATAGAATTCGAACGGGCATTCGGCGAGGCCCCTGTCGCCGTCGCCCGACTGGTGGACGCCGGTATAGCCCCGGTGAAGAAGCTTGAAGAGGTGGTTCTGGCTCTGGTCGTTGGCCCGCGCATCGCGGATCAGCGGGACCGAAAGCTGGGCGTACTGGATGCCCATGTCCTCCTCGCCGCATTCGCCGAGCGTGCGGCCGTCGAAGCCGATGATCGCCGAATGGCCGAAATAGCTGTAGACCCCGTCGAAGCCCGAGGCGTTGGCGACGGCCACATAGGAATTGTTCGCCCAGGCCATGGACTTGGCCATCATGATCTGCTGGTCCTTGGCCGGATACATATAGCCCTGGCAGCGCACGATGAGCTCGGCGCCCTTCATCGCGCAGTCGCGCCAGATCTCCGGATAGTTTCCGTCGTCGCAGATGATGAGGCTGATCTTCAGGCCCTTCGGTCCCTCCGAGACGAAGGTCTGGTCGCCCGGATACCAGCCCTCGATCGGGCACCAGGGGATGATCTTGCGATACTTCTGGACGATCTCGCCCCGATTGTTCATGAGGATCAGGGTGTTGTACGGGTTCTTGCGCGGATGGTCCTCATGGCGCTCGCCGGTGAGGGAGAAGACGCCCCAGGTATTGGCCTTGCGGCAGGCTGCGGCGAAGATCTCGGTCTCGGCGCCCGGAACCGTGCTCGCCGTCTCCATCATCTCCTTGGCGTCGTACATGATGCCGTGGGTCGAATATTCCGGGAAGATCACGAGATCCATGCCCGGCAGGCCCTGCTTCATGCCGACGATCATGTCGGCGATGTTCTGGGCGTTCTTCAGCACCTCCGCCTTGGTGTGGAGGCGGGGCATCTTGTAGTTGACGACCGCGACGCCGACCGCGTCCTTGCTGCTGGAAATATCGCCATGTCTCATGGGTCGATCCTTTCGAGAACGGTTGGGGAGGGCGGGCGAACACGCATCACCGTGGTCCCGCTTTCAGTTGGAGGGCGCGCGACTTCACGCGGGCGCCCGTATCAGTGACTGATCTGCCAGGGCCGCGCGGACGGGAAGCTCTTGGAGCCGTCCGGACGCTGCAGGGTCTTGCGGTTCGCCTTCCTGGGCGAGCCGCAGCACGAGCATCCCGGCCCATGGCCGAGCTGGCTAGATCGCTTGGGCTCGTGCCGGGCGGCCTCGTTGGTGGCGTTCGCCTTGCGCAGGCCCGCATCCATGCCGGCGATCGCCGGCATGGAGAGGAAGACCCGCGACGACGAGGAGCCGCATTCGGGGCAGCCGCAGGGTTCGGCTGCCACCGCCATGGAGCGGACCGTTGTGAACGGTCCGCAATTCTCGCATCTGTAGTCGTAGAAGGGCATCGCCTCGGCCTTCAGCGAAGATCGGGAGCGATCGGCATATCGACCGAGCCGTCGAGGAACTTCGTCGGTCCATCGCTGCCGGGCATGATGTCGAACTCGAAGATGTCGGTCGGCAGCCAGAGCGTCGCGCACGCATTCGGCACGTCGACGACGCCGGAAATATGGCCCTGGACCGGCGCCGTGCCGAGGATCGAATAGGCCTGGGCGCCGGAATAGCCGAACTTCTTGAGGTATTCGATGGCGTTGAGGCAGGCCTGGCGATAGGCCACATGCACGTCGAGGAAGTGCTGCTTGCCGCCCTCGTCGACCGAGATGCCTTCGAAGATCAGATAGTCGTCATATTTCGGCGCAATCGGGGAGGGGCGGAAGATCGGGTTCTTGATCCCGTATTTCTGCATGCCGCCCTTGATCAGCGAGACCTTGATGTGCAGCCATCCGGCCATCTCGATGGCACCGCAGAAGGTGATCTCGCCGTCGCCCTGGCTGAAGTGGAGATCACCCATGGAAAGGCCGGCGCCGTCCACATAGACCGGGAAATAGACCTTCGAGCCGCGTGACAGATCCTTGATGTCGCAATTGCCTCCATGTTCGCGCGGCGGCACGGTTCGCGCGCCCTCGGCGGCGGCCTTCGTCTTCTCCTCGCCCTTCAACTTGCCCATATGGGCCGACTGGGTGTTGGGGAGGGCGGCCAGCGTCGGAACGCGTGTCGGATCGGTGTCGAACAGCGCCTTTTCGCGGGTGTTCCAGGTGTCGAGCATCTTGCGGTCCGGCAGGCAGCCGATGAGGCCCGGATGGATGAGGCCGGCATAGCGCACGCCCGGCACGTGGCGGGACTTGGTGAACATGCCTTCGAAGTCCCAGATCGACTTCTGCGCGGAGGGGAAGTGCTGATCGAGGAAGCCGCCGCCGTTCTTGAGAGAAAAGAAGCCGTTGAAGCCCCACAGGCTGTCCTCGAACGCCCCGATGTCGAGAATGTCGACGACCAGCAGATCGCCGGGCTCGGCACCCTTCACGCCGATCGGGCCGGAGAGATAATGAACCTGTTCGAGTTCGACGTCCCGCACGTCCTCCGCCGAATCGTCGTTCTTGATCTGGCCGCCGGTCCAGTCATGGGTCTCGACCTTGAAGTCGTCGCCCGGATTGACCCAGCAGGCCATGGGGATGTCCGGGTGCCAGCGATTGTGCACCATCTCGTTTTCGTGGGGCGACTGGGACAGATCCACCTTGATCAGGGTGTCGGTCATGGGCGGTTTCCTCTTTTTTGCTGCTGGGGATGGATGGTTCGGCGCGGAGATCAGATCGAGAGGAATCGCGAGACCTTCGCCTCGTCGATGCCGTCGCGCGGGCTTTCGTGGACGACCTCACCCTTCTCGATGACGAGGATCCGGTCGGCCATGTCGAGGGCGAAGGAGAGGACCTGTTCGGAGACGACGATCGACAGGCCGCGCTCGTCGCGGATGCGTCGGAGCGTGCGCGCCATCTCCTTGATGATCGAGGGCTGGATGCCTTCGGTCGGCTCGTCGAGGAGAAGCACCTTCGGGTTCGATGCGAGGGCGCGGGCGATGGCGAGCTGCTGCTGCTGGCCGCCCGAAAGGTTTCCGCCCCGCCGTCCCTTCATGTCGAGGAGCACTGGGAAGAGCTCGTAGATGTCGCCGGGCACCTTGGTGCGGCCGGTGACGGTGAGCCCGGTCTCGATGTTCTCGCGCACCGTCATGGTGGAGAAGATCGCCCGGCCCTGGGGCACGTAGGCGAGGCCCTTCTCGACCCGCTGATAGGTCTCGAGCCGGCTCACATCGGTGCCGGCGACGCTGATGCTGCCGCGACTGGCGGGATGGATGCCGATGAGCGACTTCATCAGCGTCGTCTTGCCCATGCCGTTGCGGCCCATGATCGCGACGATCTCGCCGGGCGCGACCTCGAGGTTCATGTCCGGGATGATCTCGCTCTCGCCATAGGAGACGCGAAGGTTCTGAACTGACATCATGACCGCTCTTCCCTCAATGTCCGAGATAGACTTCGACGACCTTCGGGTCGTTCTTGACGTGCTCCATCGAGCCCTCCGACAGGACCTTGCCCTGGTGCAGCACGGTCACCCGGTGGGCGATGTCCTCGACGAACTTCATGTCGTGCTCGATGACGATGACCGAGCGGTCCTTGATGATGTTGTTGAGGAGTTCGGCCGTCTTGACCCGCTCGCCGACGCTCATGCCGGCCACCGGCTCGTCGAGCATCATCAGCGAGGGGTCCTGGATCAGCAGCATGCCGATCTCCAGCCACTGCTTCTGCCCGTGGCTGAGGATCGCGGAGGGCGTCTTCAGGTGATCCTTCAGGAACACGAATTCGGCGATCTCCTCGATGCGGTCGAGAACGGCCTGGTCGCGGCGGAAGCCGAGGGCGCCGAACACGGTGCGACCGCGCGGGATCGAGAGTTCGAGATTCTCGAACACCGTCAGCTCCTCGTAGATCGTCGGGTTCTGGAACTTGCGGCCGACGCCCGCATGGACGATCTCGTGTTCCTTCATCCGCGTCAGTTCCCGGTCGCGGAACCGGATCGAGCCGTGGCTCGCCTTGGTGCGTCCGCAGATCAGGTCGAGGACCGTCGTCTTGCCGGCGCCGTTCGGGCCGATGATGACCCGGATCTCGTTCTCGTCGACGTAGAAGGAGAGGTCGTCGACGGCCTTGAACCCGTCGAAGGAGACCGTGAGCGCCTCGACTTCGAGGACGAACTCCTTGGGTGCGTGTTCGGTGGCGGGGAGCGCGTTCATCGAAGGATCTCCTATTCGGCCGGCTGGGCGACGACGTCGCGGCCGCGACCGGACTGGCGGTCGAAGAGGCCCGGGATCTTCGCGAGATGCGGGCGGACATGGCGGTGGTAGAGACCGGCGAGACCGTCCGGGAAGGCCATCACGACGGCGATGAACAGGCCGCCCATGGCGAACAGCCAGAGTTCGGGGAAAGTCTCCGAGAAGGTCGACTTGGCGTAGTTGACGAGGAGCGTTCCGTAGATCGCGCCGAAGAAGGAGAGGCGCCCGCCGACGGCCGCGAAGATGACCATCTCGATCGAGGGCACGATGCCGACGAAGGTGGGCGACATGAACCCGACCTGGAGGGTGAAGAGCGCGCCGCCGATGGCCGCGATGCCGGCGGCGAAGCAGAAGACGAAGATCTTGAAGGCCGCGACGTCGTAGCCCGAGAAGCGCACCCGGTCCTCCTTGTCGCGGATCGCGATCACCAGCCGGCCGAGCTTGGAGACGTGGACCGCCCGGCACAGGAGGAGGGAGGCGAGCAGCAGGCCGGCGCAGACGAAGTAGAGGATGAACTGGGCCTCGCTCGTGCGGATGTTCCAGCCGAGAAGGGTCCTGAGATCGGTGATGCCGTTGACGCCGCCGGTATAGCCCTGCTGGCCGATGATGAGGATGGTGAGGATCGCGGCGATCGCCTGGGTGATGATGGCGAAGTAGACGCCGCCGACCCGTCTCGTGAACATCGCGAAGCCGATGACGAAGGCGAGGATCATGGGCACCGCGACGATGGCGATCAGCGTGAAGCCGAAGGAGTGGAAGGGCGCCCAGAACCAGGGAAGCTCGGTGATCTGGTTCCAGTCCATGAAGTCCGGAATGCCGGGCGTCGACTGGATCGCGGTGTTCTCGGGCGAGGAGGCCTCGAGCTTCAGGAACATCGCCATGCAGTATCCGCCGAGGCCGAAGAAGATGCCCTGGCCGAGGCTGAGGATCCCGCTATGGCCCCAGCACAGGACGAGGCCGAGGGCGACGAAGGCGTAGGTCAGATACTTGCCGACATTGTTGAGCCGGAAGGCGTCGAGCGTCAGCGGGAAGACGACGAGGATGAGGACGGCGAGGATGGCGAAGTAGAGCCAGCCCTCGCGGGTGAAGAAGGGATTTGCGAAACGAGACTTGTCGAGCGTTCCGGTGGAGGCGTGAGACGACGAACCCATGACCTTGGCTTTCCTCAGCGGCGGATTTTCAGGGTGAAGAGACCTTGCGGGCGCAGCATCAGGATGCCGACCACCGCAAGCAGCGTGAGGACCTTGGCCATCGAGCCGCTCATGAAGAATTCCATGGTCGACTGGGCCTGGGAGATGGTGAAGGCGCTTGCGATGGTGCCCAGAAGGCTGGCCGCGCCGCCGAAGACCACCACGAGGAAGGTGTCGACGATGTATTGCTGGCCGGAGGTCGGGCCGGTCGAGCCGATCATCGTGAAGGCCGATCCGGCGATGCCGGCGATGCCGCAGCCGAGGCCGAAGGTCATGCGGTCGGTCATGCGGGTGTTGATGCCGACCGCGCCCGCCATGGTGCGGTTCTGGACGACGGCGCGCACGCGCTTGCCCCAGTTGGACCGGTACATGAGCAGATAGACGACGGCGGTGATGACGAAGGTGAGGGCCATCACGAAGAGGCCGTTGATCGGCACCTCCACCACGTCGGTGACCGGCAGCGATCCGATCAGCCAGTCGGGCAGGGAGACGCCGACCTCGCGGGCGCCGAACACCGTGCGATAGGTCTGCTGGAGAACGAGCGACAGGCCCCAGGTGGCGAGCAGCGTATCGAGCGGCCGCTTGTAGAGGTGCCGGATCATCGCCCATTCGACGAGGACCCCGAGGGCGAAGGCCGCGCAGAAGGCGAGGATCATCGCCACGAAGAAGTAGTAGGGGAAGAAGGCGGGAATGGTCGCCGACACGAAGGTCGAGCACAGATAGGTGACGTAGGCCCCGAGGATCATGAACTCGCCATGGGCCATGTTGATGACGCCCATCTGGCCGAAGATGATCGCAAGACCAAGCGCCATCAGGACGAAGACGGAGAAGAGGATCAGTCCGGCGAAGCCCTGCATGGCAAGGATCGAGCCGAATTCCGAATAGGTGTAATCGCCGATCATGGCAGCCTCGCCCGGCCTTCTCGCCGGTCAATCTCGATTGAAGGGAATGGGGGATCGAACAGGTGAGCCCCGACCCATGTGTGGCGCTCGGGTCGGGGCTCGGGGAGGACGGCTTATTGATAGCCTTCCGGGAACGGATCGGGCTCCATCAGCTCGTCCGTCTCGAAGACGACCTTGTACTGGCCATCGGGCTGGGCCTGGGCGATCCGCGTCTTCGACCACAGGTGGTGGTTCTCGTGGATCCGGACATAGCCCTCCGGCGCCTCGTTCATCTCGATGCCGGCCGAGACGGAGACCACCTCGTCGATGTCGAAGGTTCCCGCCTTCTCGACGGCGGCCTTCCACAGCCAGGGGCCGAGATAGGCGGCCTGGGTCACGTCGCCGATGACGATGTCGTCGCCCCAGCGTTCCTTGAACGCCTTCACGAACTGTTCGTTGTTCTGGTTCGTGAGGCTCTGGAAATACTTCATCGAGGCATAGGCGCCCTCGATGTTCTCGCCGCCGATGCCGCGGATCTCGTCCTCGGTGACGGAGATGGTGAGGAGGAGCGGCTTCTCCTCGGTCATGTCGATGCCGGCCGCCTTCAGCTGCTTGTAGAAGGCGACGTTGGAGCCGCCGACGACGCTCGCATAGATGACGTCGGGCTTCCTCAGCTTGATCTTGTTGATGACCGAGTTGAACTGGGTATGGCCGAGCGGATAATAGTCCTCGCCCACCACTTCGCCGCCGAGCTTTTCGATGTGCTTGCGGGCGATCTTGTTGGAGGTGCGCGGCCAGATATAGTCGGAGCCGAGAAGGTAGAAGGTCTTGGCGTCCTTTTCCTTCGACACCCAGTCGATGCCGGCGAGGATCTGCTGCGTCGCCTCCTGGCCCGTATAGAAGACGTTCTTCGACTGCTCCAGGCCCTCGTAGAAGGTCGGATAGTAGAGGAGGCCGTTATACTGTTCGAAGACCGGCAGAACGGCCTTTCGGGAGGCCGAGGTCCAGCAGCCGAAGACGGCCGCGACCTTGTCCTGCACGAGCAGCTTCTTGGCCTTCTCCGCGAAGGTCGGCCAGTCGGACGCGCCGTCTTCCTGGATGACCTCGATCTGGCGTCCGAGAATGCCGCCCTGGGCGTTGATCTGCTCGATGGCGAGCTTTTCGGCCTGGACGGAGCCGGCCTCCGACAGGGCCATGGTGCCGGTGATGGAATGGAGGATGCCGACCGTCACGGTGTCGTCGGTCACGGCAAGATCGTTGCCCTTGACCTCGCTGGTCGGAAAATCCTGAGCCGGCACGGCCTGTCCGAGCGCCAGGAGGATCGGCACGGCGGCCAGTCCGGAGAGTAGCCTGCGGCGCGTCAACGCCAGAAATGTGTTCGCGGAGCGCGATTGCGTCATGGGGGACCCTCATGCCCAAGGAGTGGATCGGGTGCGGTCCGGCGTGGCTGCCGGTGAGGGAATGAGGCAAAATTCGCCGCACCGCAGCAATGGGGCGAATGACGTATGGTGAGCGGGACAAATGACCCATAGCGTTCGCGCGCAGGACGTCGGCGCGACCGGCATGGAGTCTTTTGCAAGTCAGGGTATGAGGGCGCCCGAGTTTGCGCCGTCCTGCCTGCGGAATGGGCTGTCGGACAATCCGAAGCGAGAGTAGAACGAGCGCAGTCCGCAAATCGTTCCAGGCCATGCCGTTCGGGAAGGGCCGATTCGGGGCGCGGCACGCAGAGGCCTGGAGACGAGAAGGGAGACCATGACGCAGCCCCTGCGCGTTCCACGCGTCAAGCGCACCTATTCGAGGTGGGCCGCCGACGAGACGATGGAAGACTATGCGCTGCGCTTCACGGCCTTCGGCGTGCGCCGCTTCTCGGCCGGGCGCATCGCCAATACGGCGATCGGGGCGGTGTCCTTCCTGGCCCTCGAGGCGATCGGCGGCACGATCACGCTCGCCTACGGCTTTCCCAATGCCGCGCTCGCCATCGTCACCGTCTGCACGCTAATCTTCCTCGCGGGCCTGCCGATCTGCTTCTACGCGGCACGAGCCGGCGTCGACATCGATCTTTTGTCGCGGGGCGCGGGGTTCGGCTATCTCGGCTCGACGATCACCTCGCTGATCTACGCGACCTTCACCTTCATCTTCTTCGCGATCGAGGCGGCGATCATCGCCGCCGCCCTCGAACTCGCGCTCGGCCTGCCGCTCACCCTCGGCTATATCGCGGCCTCCCTCGTGGTGATCCCGCTCGTCCTCTACGGGGTCACCTTCATCAGCCGCTTCCATGCCTGGACGCAGCCGATCTGGATCGTCCTCCAGCTCCTGCCCTTCGTCTATCTCGCCTTTCACGAGCGATCCTCGATCACGGCCTGGACGGACTATACGGGCCTTTTCGGCGCGCCGGACGGAACCCTGGGTCTCGCAGCCTTCGGCGCGGCCTCGGCCGTTCTCTTCGCCCTGATGGCGCAGATCGGCGAACAGGTCGATTTCCTGCGCTTCATGCCGGCCGCCTCGACGATCGGCCGAAAGCGCTGGTGGCTGGCCCTCGTCGGGGCCGGGCCGGGCTGGGTGTTCTTCGGCGCCGTGAAGTTTTTCGCCGGCTCCTATCTCGCCTATTACGCGTTCCGCGAGGGTGTCGACTTCTACAGCGCGGCCGACCCGGTGAAGATGTATCTCACCGTCTATGCCGACATGATCCCGAGCCCCGATCTGGCGCTGGCGCTCACCTGCATCTTCATCGTCGTCTGCCAGCTGAAGATCAACGTGACGAACGCCTATGCGGGATCGATCGCCTGGTCGAACTTCTTCAGCCGGCTCACCTACAACCATCCCGGCCGCGTCGTCTGGCTGGTCTTCAACGTGATGATCAGCCTGTTCCTCATGGAATTCGGCATGTACCGGGTCTTCGAGAGCATTCTCGGCCTCTATGCGATCCTCGCCGTCGCCTGGGTCTCGGCCCTTGTCGCCGATCTCTTGATCAACCGCCCGCTGGGTCTGGCTCCGGACCGAATCGAGTTCCGGCGCGCCCATCTCTACGACATCAATCCCGTCGGTTTCGGCGCGATGACGGCCGGAATCCTCGCCTCGGTCTCAGCCTATGCCGGCTTCTTCGGGACGGGCGCGGCGGCCCTCTATTCCTATGTCGCCGTCCTCGTCCCGCTGGTCGTCTCGCCGCTTCTCGCATGGGTGACCGGGGGCCGGTTCTACATCGCCCGCGAACCCGATGCGGCGGTGACCGGCACGGGCCAGAAGACCTGCTGCATCTGCGACTATCCCTTCGACGGCGAGGACATGGCCCATTGTCCGGTCTATGCCGGCCCGATCTGCTCGCTCTGCTGCACCCTCGACGCGCGGTGCGGGGATGCCTGCAAGCCGGGCTCCCATCTCGCCGACCAGCTGCGATCGGGGCTGCATGGCCTCGGGGGCTCGCGCCCCTTGATCGAGCGCGTGTTCCAGTCGACGCTGGTGCGCTTCTTCGCGATGATGGCCGTGGTCGGGATCGTTCTGGCCACCGTCTTCCTGTTCGTCTCGATCGACGGGCAGCTGAACGGCGGCCTGTCCGACCAGGCGGCATCCTCGCTCCTGACGAAGCTCTTCGTCATCGTCGTCATCGCCTCAGGCATCGTCGTCTGGCTCTTCGTCCTCAGCCAGGACAGCCACCGGCGCGCCGAGGAGGAAGTGCGGCGGCACACGCGGCTCCTGATGGACGAGATCGCGGCCCATCGCGAGACCGATCTCGCCCTCAAGCAGGCCCGGGAGGTGGCCGAGAAGGCCAATCTCGCCAAGAGCCGGTATGTGGTGGGCCTCAGCCACGAACTGCGCTCGCCGCTGAATTCCATCCTCGGCTATGCCCAGATCCTCGAGCGGCGCGCCGAGCCCGGAACGCCGGTCTTCACGGCCGCTTCCACCATCCGGCGCAGCGGCGATCATCTCTCCATGATGATCGAGGGCCTTCTCGACATCTCGCGGATCGAGGCCGGCAAGCTCGAGATCTTCCGCCACAAGGTCGCCCTGAAGCCCCTTCTCGACCAGATCGTCGACATGTTCGCCCTTCAGGCGCGAAGCAAGGGCCTGCAATTCCGCTTCGAAAGCCCGCCCCATCTGCCCGATTTCGTCTGGACCGACGGCAAGCGCCTTCGCCAGATCCTCATCAACCTTCTCTCCAATGCGGTGAAGTTCACGCGGGACGGCCGCGTCGCCTTCAGGCTGACCTATCGCAGCGGCATCGCGACCTTCGTCGTCGAGGACACCGGGATCGGCATCGCCGAGGCCGATCTCGAACGGGTCTTCGAGCCCTTCGAGCGGGCCGGGTCCGAAAGCGACGAGACGCGCCCGGCCGGAACCGGGCTCGGGCTTTCGATCACGCGCCTCCTCGTCGACATCATGGGCGGCGATCTCACCGTCAGAAGCGTCGAGGGCGAGGGGACGGTCTTTACCCTCAGGGTGCTTCTCTCCTCGGTTCACGAGGGCGAGGAGGTGCAGGTGTCCAAGCCCGTTCCGCGCGGCTATCGGGGCAATCGCCGATGCGTTCTCGTGGCCGACGACAACGCCTCCCATCGCCGCCTCGTGCGCGAGTTCCTGGAGCCGATCGGCTTCGAGGTGATCGAGGCGATCAATGGCCGGTCTGCGGTCTCGGCGGCGGCCATCGCCTCGATCGACATCGCCCTTCTCGACGTCTCCATGCCCGATTTCAGCGGCTGGGACGTGGCGCGGCGCATCCGCTCTGGCCCGACCGACATTCCGATCGTCATGATCTCGGCCGAGGCCGGCGCCGAGCGCAACCGGCCCGACTATCGAACGCTCTACGACGACTATCTGACGAAGCCCTTCCTCCTCACCGATCTCATCGAGCGCATCGGCAGCCATCTCAATCTGGAATGGGAGGAGGAGAGCCTTCAGGACACCTGGTTCCGCCGGGCCGCGGACTGGGACTGGCCGCCGCCGGAGCGCCTGTCCGAACTGCGCACGCTCGCCCGCGCCGACCTTCTGCGCTCCCTTGCCGGCGCCTTGCGCCAGATCCAGCACGACCTGCCGAATACCAGCGACTTCTGCGCCGCGATGCGCGATCTTGCCGAACGGGGCCGTCGCCAGACGATCATCGACATCCTGTCGTCCCGCCAGATGGAAGAGGACCATGAACGTTCGGACTGAAACCTCGATCCTCGTCGTCGACGATGCGCTGGATACGGCGAGGATGCTGGTCGACGCCATTTCCCTGACGGGCCAGTCGGCGACCACCGCGCTCTCCGGCTTCGAGGCGATCCGCTCGATCGACGAGACCGTTCCCGACCTCATCCTCCTCGACGCCATGATGCCGGGCATCGACGGCTTCGAGACCTGCGCCCGCCTGAAGGCCGATCCGCGCACCAGCGAGGTCCCCGTGATCTTCATGACCGGGTTCAACGAAACCGAACACGTCGTTCGGGCCTTTGCGGCGGGCGGCGCGGACTTCATCGCCAAGCCGATCAATCTCGACGAGCTCTTCGCCCGCATGAACGTCCATCTTAGCCAGATGCGGCGCCAGCGATCGGCCCGCATCGCGCTCGAGACGACCGGGCGGCGGATCGTCTCGATCGGCTCGAGCGGCGTCCTCAACTGGTCGACCCGCCAGGCGGCCGACCTTCTGGAGGCGGCGGGCATCGCCAGCCGCCAGGGCGAGCGGATGCCGATCTCGGTGGTCGAATGGCTGAGCCTTCGCACCGAACTTCCCCATCTCTACGACGCCGCCGGAATTCCCGTCGAATTCAGGGTCTTGGAGCGGACCGAGGATCATATCCTCGTCAGGTTGATCGACCGAACGGCAGGCACCGACGAGGAGCGGCTCGCATCGGCCTTCGGCCTCTCCTTGAGGGAAGCCGAGGTCCTGTTGTGGATCGCCCACGGCAAGTCGAACAAGGAGATCGGCGACATTCTCGACATGAGCCATCGCACGGCCAACAAGCATCTGGAGCAGATCTTCATGAAGCTCGGCGTGGAAAACCGCACCGCCGCGGCGACCACCGCGGTGCGCGTCCTTCTCGCTGAGACCTGAAGACTTGAAGCCGAGGACGCCGGGTTCAGGCGCCTTGCGACGAGCGCCTTCCGCTCAGGATCGCAAAGAGCGCGCCGCCGATCGATCCGGTGAGGGTCAGTGCCAGAAGCCCGACCGGCCCGCGCGCGGCGGCAACGAGGGTCGGCATCGGCGTAAAGAGATCCATCAACATGAACGCCGCGAAGAGACCCGCCACTCCGGCAAGGGCGTAGAGCGGGATTCGGGGCACCGGGCTCATGCGCGAGACGAGAAAGGCGACGAGAAAGGCCGGCAGAAACGCCGCGGCGACGATCGCCGCCATCACCGGGCCGAAATGGAGAATATCGGCCAATGTCGTCTCCAGGCGGATGCCGGGCGTGATCGGCGCGCCGAGGCGCACGAGTTCCGCCAGATTGAACTGGGTCTGGACGATGCTGGCCACAATGGCGCTCGCAAGAACCGCGAGCGCGAACACGATCGCGTGGGAGGCGGCGTTTCCAATCGTCATTCGTCCATGCCGTCTTAACTGATTGCCCGAACCGTCGCACCAGGCGCGACGAGGCAGATATGGAGCCGGGTTTCGAAATGTGTCGTGACGCGCACGCAAATCTGATGAGGGCGCTCGTCCTCGCATTCGCCGTGTCGTGGAGCCTCGTGACGTCCGCCTCGGCCGAGCCGTCCCGGGTGGACCCGTCGAGCTACAGGGTCGTGACCGAGGTCGAGGGCCTCGACCGGCCCTGGTCGCTCGCCTTCCTGCCCGATGGCCGGCGCCTCGTCACCGAGGCGATCGGGCGTCTGCGCATCGTGGAGGCGGACGGAACGCTTGTCGCAGAGCCGGTCGCCGGCCTGCCCCCGATCTATTCGGCGGGGCAGGGCGGGCTGATGGATGTCGCGGTGGATCCGGATTTTGCCGAGACCGGCCGCATCTTCCTCACCTTTCTCACCGGCGACGAGGACGCCAACAGCGTTCGCCTGGTGAGCGCCGTCCTTGCCGGCGGCGAATTGTCGGATCTGAAGATCCTCTTCACCGCCACGGCCAAGGCCGGCAATTCCAATCACGGAAGCCGGATCGCCTTCCTTCCGGACGAGACGCTGGTCGTCTCGATCGGCGACGGCTTCGACCGGCGCGAGGACGCGCAGGACCCTTCCAATACCCTCGGGACCGTGGTGCGCCTTGCCCGGGACGGATCGGTGCCGGCGGACAATCCCTTTGTCGGCGAACCGGGTGCCGCGCCCGAGATCTGGTCTTTCGGCCATCGCAACATGCAGGGCATCGCGTTCGATCGGGAAGGCGGCGTGCTGCTTGCGACCGAACACGGTCCGCGCGGCGGGGACGAGTTGAACCGGATCGTGGCCGGCGAGAACTACGGCTGGCCGATCGTCTCGGGCGGGCTCGACTACACCTTCGCCCGCGTCACGCCCTTCGAGACGCTGCCCGGCTTTCAGGAGCCGATCATCGAGTGGACGCCGTCGATCGCGCCCTCGGGCCTTGCGGTCTATGACGGGGCCTCGTTTCCCGAGTGGCGCGGCGCGCTGCTCGTTCCCGCCCTCGTAGAGCGGGCGGTTCGCCTCATCGAGCGGGAGGATGGACGGGTGACCGCCCAGCACCTCCTCCTCGCCGAACTCGGTGAGCGCATCCGAGACGTGCGCTCGGCGCCAGACGGCTCGATCCAGGTGCTCACCGATGGCGAGAACGGACGCCTCCTGCGCCTCCTTCCGAACTGAGCGGCGAGAGGACCGGCGAGCGGCGAACGCCTCAGCGGGCTTCGATCGAAAGTCCCGAGGCGGGATCGAAGACGGCACGCAGGCCCGAATAGTCGCGCGCGTTCGGATGGCCGAACCCGTCGGGCACGCCCTGATAGCCGGTGATGACGAAGACGCTCGCCCCCGCATTTTCGCCGGCCTTCACGCCGGCATGGGAATCTTCGAAGACGAGGCATTCGCGCGGCGGAAAGCCCAGCCGGCGCGCGGCGAGTTCGAACCCGTCCGGTGCGGGTTTGCCGGCGGTGACCTGTTCGGCCGAGACGAGGACGTCCGGGATATTCAGCCCTGCGGCCGCCATGCGGCGTTCCGCGAGCGCCTGCTGCGCCGATGTCACCACGGCCCAGCGACCGGCCGGAACGCCGGCGAGGAACTCGGCGATACCGGGCGCCGGCTCGATCCCTGCCGTATCGGCCATTTCGGCCTCGAGCACCCAGGCGATTTCGGCCTCCACATCGATGCCGTCGAGATCCTGGGCCGCGATCGTATCGGCGGCGCGCCGGCCGTGAATGGTCGGCAGGAAGCTTGCGACATCGAGCCCGTGACGCTCGGCCCAGCGGGTCCAGACCCGCTCCGTCGCCGAGATCGAGGTGAGGAGCGTGCCGTCCATGTCGAAGAGGAAGGCGGCCGATCGCGGGATGTCGAGCATACGGGTATCCATGAGGGGATGGGAGATGTCCGGGCCTTCCCGGATTCGGTGTCGCGGCCGAAGGCCGTGGCGGCAGGCAGGAACCACCGACGTCGTGGAGCCCGGAACCGTCCGGGGCCGAGCCCCGGGTGGCAGACGGCTGATCGCTTATAGGCACCCCGTCGGGACATGGATAGTGTTCGATCGATCGGGCGCCGGGCGCCGGGGCACGTCCACCGCGCCGTGCGGAACCCGGAGGGAGGCGCGGGCGCAGTCGTGCGGCAGGATGCGAAAGGGCACGATTTTCCGGACGAAATCATGGGGCCGGGTCTCGTGACCGGGCCCGGCCTCTGATATCGTCCCCGTTGCGAACGCGGCTGCAAGATCTAAGCTCAAGGCCGAAGCCCAAGGGCGACCTGTCGTCGTTGCGCGCTCATGGATCGGCGTCCGCCGAAATCCTTCGCCCGCAGGCCCCATTCCCTCCCTATCCGAACCAGACCGAAACCGAGATCATCCATGTCCCAGCCCTTCTCTCTCGCGGCCTGTGCCGAGATGCTCTGGCGCGACAAGCCGATGGCCTGGCGCGCGAGCCGTCTGAACGAGATGGGTTTCGGCGTGGGCCTCTGGAACTGGCCCGATCACGATCTGGACGCGCTGGAGAAGACCGGCGCCCGCTTCACCATCATGAACGGCTATCTCGAAGGACGCCTTGCCGACGAGGAGGGCGCCGAGATCCTTCTCGCCTCGGCCCGCAAGACCGCAAAGGTCGGAAAGCGCCTCGGCGTCGAACGCCTCAACTTGCACGGGACGGGACTTGGCGAAGGCGGCATTCCGGTCCGCCCCAGCGAGACCGTCACCGGCGAAATGTGGCTGAAGGCGAGGGAGACGCTGGACCGCATCTGCGATCTCGGCGAGGAGGAGGGCGTCGTCTTCACGCTCGAAAACCTCAACCTTCTCGACCATCCGGGCTGCCCGTTCGGCCGCACCGCGGATGTCCTCGCGCTGGTATCGGCGGTGGATCGCCCGCAATTGCGGATCAATCTCGATCTCTATCACACCCAGATCGGAGAGGGGGACCTCCTGCGCTGGTGCCGGGCCTGCCTGCCTTTCGTCGGGGAGATCCAGGTCGCGGACAATCCCGGCCGCTGCGAGCCGGGAACGGGCGAGATCAACTACAGGCGTATCGCCCTCTTACTCGCCGAGATGGGCTATCGCGGCCCGGTCGGCCTGGAGGCCTTCGCCTCGGGCGATGCGGAGGACGCGCTCGAAGCCTTCCGGACGGCCTTCACGCTCTGACGGACGACCGGCCGTGCACGATAGTTTCGATCCGGACGTCTCGATATTCGAGAGTGCCGGCGGTCAGACCGTGCCGCCGAGACTGCCTTCCAGCTCCACCATCTCCTGGCCGCCCGCCATCAGGTCCTGAAGCTCGCTCGCGGTGATCTTGTCGGCGGTCGAGGTGCCGTAGGTCTTGCCGCGGTTGAGAACGGTGAAGCGGTCGCCCACGGCCATGGCATGGCGGACATTGTGGGTGATGAAGACGACGGCGATGCCGTCCTTGCGCACCCGGTCGATGGTCGCGAGCACGCTCGCCGTCTGGCGCACGCCGAGGGCGGAGGTCGGCTCGTCGAGGATCAGCACCTTGGCGCCGAAATAGACCGCCCGCGAGATCGCCACCGTCTGGCGCTCGCCGCCCGACAGGGTTCCCACCGCCTGATCGGCCTCGCGCAGATTGATCCCCATGCGCTTCATCTCGCTCATGGTGACCTGTTCGGCCTTTTTCATGTCGAGCTGCTTGAACGGGCCCCAGCCCTTGGTCGGCTCGCGGCCCATCCAGAAATTGCGCGTCACGCTCATCAGGGGGATCATCGCGAGATCCTGATAGACCGTCGCGATGCCCGCATCCATCGCCTCTCGCGGGCTGTCGAAGACGACCTCCTTGCCCGAGACGATCATCCGGCCCTTGGTCGGCTTGTGGACGCCGGACATGGTCTTGATGAAGGTGGACTTGCCGGCGCCGTTGTCGCCGAGCAGGCAGTGGCATTCGCCGGGACGCACATCGAAGGAGACGCCCGACAGGGCGACGATGTTACCGAAGTGCTTCTCGATGTTTTCCATTCTCACGATCGCATCGGACATCTCAACGCTCCCCCGTCACGCGCTTGCGGATGATGTTGTTGAAGAGCACCGCGATCAGCAGCATTCCGCCGAGGAAGACCTGGTACCAGTCCTGATCGATCTGGGTGTAGGTGAGCCCGATCAGCACCATGCCGAAGATGATGGAGCCGAAGAAGGCGCCGATGGCCGAGCCGTAGCCGCCGGTCAGGAGACAGCCGCCGATCACGGCCGCGATGATCGCCTCGAACTCCTTCTGGAAACCGCGCCGCGCATCGGTCGAGCCGGCATCGAGAACGGTGAGGATCGCGACCAGCGCCGCGCAGCATGCGGTCAGCACGAACAGCGCCATCTTCACCCGGCGCACGGGAACGCCGGAATTCTTCGCCGAATTCGCATCGCCCCCGGCCGCGAAGATCCAGTTTCCGGCCGGCGTGCGCAGGAGCACCCAGGTCAGGATGAGGGTCAGGCCGACGAACCAGAGAATTTCGACGGGAATGCCGTCCACCTTCGGCTTGCCGTTGGAGAAGGCCTCGATCCAGCCGTTCCCGGCCATCCATTCGAAGAGGCCGGTAAAGGCCCGTCCCGAGAAGACGGGGGCGAGCCAGTCGTTCTCGACGCTCTCACGGATGCCGCGCAGCTGGGTCGATCCGTTCGTCGCCCATTTGAGGCCGACGAGGCTGAGCCCGCGCAGGATGAACAGGAAGGCGAGGGTGACGATGAAGGAGGGAAGCCCCGTTCGCAGCACGATCTCGGCATTGACGAGGCCGAAGAGGCCCGCCACCGCGAAGGTCATGGCGATGGCGAGGAGAAGTGGAAGCTGGAACACCGTCAGCGCGACGCCGAAGACGAGGCCGGTGAAGGCGACCATCGAGCCGACCGAGAGGTCGAACTCGCCGCCCACCATCAGGAGCGCCGCGCCGAGGGCGAGAATGCCCAGCTGGGCCGCCGGCGTCAGGAAGTTCAGCACGCCCGAAAGCGAGAACATCACCGGATTGGCGGTGAAGAGGAAGAACACCGTGACGGCGACGACGCCCGCGATGGCTCCGAGTTCCGGCCGTTTGAGAAGCTGCGAGACGAAGGAGCTCTCCTTGAGCCGCTCGTCCTTGTCGGCGGTTTCGACTGTCATGGGTTCCTCCCCGTTTCGGTAGCGGCGGCAGGTGGCAGATCAGGCCTTCAAGGCCCGCAGCCGGGCGCGCGGGCCCGGCGCGTGCCAGGACCGCTTCTTGCCGTGGTGTCGGCGCCGCCCGGAACGCCCCGGGCGGATCTTGCGATCGAAGGGCCGCAGCCCGTCGCGATGGCCTCAGCGAATGCCCTGCGAGGACAGTTCGATCACCTGCTGGGCGTTGTCCTGAGTCACGAAGTTCGGGCCCGAGGGCACGTCGCCGGCCGGCATCAGGCCGTAGCGGGCGTCGAGATTGAGGAAGCTGACCGGCAGATAGCCCTGGAGGAACTGCTGCTGGTCGATCGCGAAATCGGCCTTGCCGTCGGCGACCGCCTGCAGGAAGTTCGCCGAAAGGTCGAAGCTCGCGATGTTCACGTCATCGAGGCGATTGAGGGATTCCACCGCCGCAACGCTCGGCTCGCCGGCCGTCGCCGCGCCGAGCGCGAGGATCGTGTCGATCTCGCCATTGGACTGGAGCGCGGCGCGCACCTTGGCTTCCACATCGGCCGGATCGTTCGTCGTCGGCAGCACTTCGGTCGTGTTGCCGAAGCCTTCGGCAAAGCCTTCGCAGCGCTGGTCGAGCGAGACGTTGCCGACCTCCTGGTTGACGCAGATCCCGTTGGTGCCGCCGAGTTCGGCAAGGCGTTCGCCCGCCCGGCGACCCGCCTCGTACTCGCTCTGGCCCACATGCAGGAGTGCGCCGAGATCCTTCGAGACGTCCGCGCCGGCATTGAGGGTGATGACCGGGATACCGGCCGCGACCGCCCGTTCGATCGACTGGCGCAGGGCGTCCGCATCGGGCACCGATACGGCGAGGCCGTCGGGCTCCTGGTTGACGGCGGCGTCGATGAGCTGGCTCATCGCGACCATGTCGAAGGTCTCCGGCGCGCGGTAGGAGACGTTGGCGCCGGTGTTCTTGGCGGCCTGCTCCACGCCGTTCTTGACGACCGACCAGAACGGGTCGTTGGCCTGGCCGTGGGTGACGACGACGATGGTCGGCGCCTCGCCGTCCTGGGCGAGGGCGAGGCCCGTGCCGGAAGCGGCGACGGCGAAGAGGCTCGCGCCGAAGAGTGCGGACTTGACGATGGTGTTCATGAATTCCTCCCAGTTTTCGATGAAGGCGCCGCCCTTCAGCGGTGCCGGTGTTCGCGCATACTGCGCGGATGGTGCCCGCGCATTTCGCGCGGATTGTGCTCGCGCATGTCGCGCGGATGACGATGGTCCGGACCCGGCCCGAGGGCTCGAAGCGTCTGTCGCCTCTCGCGATCGCGCCGCCGGATCGGCTGCTGTCCTCCCGCCTCCTCCTTCCCTTCGCTTGCCGCGCCTCTCCGGCCGAAGGGCCTCTAGCCGCCTCAGATCTCCCGAAGCTCCACGCTGCGCCGCTCCTTCAGCGACCGGTTCGCGGCCTCGGCCAGCGCCAGAGCGTTGACGCCGTCCTCGACGCTCGCCGGAACCGGCTTGCCGTCCACCACCGCATCGACGAAGGCCGACCATTCGGTGCCGTAGGCGCGCATGTATCGCTCGAGGAAGAAGTGTAGCGGCTTGGCCGACACGGTGCCGGCGGTCGTCGACTTCGTGACGCTGTTTTCCAGGATGTTCTCGGCCTGGAGCAGGCCTTCCGAGCCCAGAAGCTCGATGCGCTGGTCGTAGCCGTAGACCGCCCGGCGCGAATTGCGGATCGTCGCGAGCTTGCCGTCGCCATAGTCGAGGATCACGACGGCCGTATCGATGTCGCCGGCCTCCCCGATCTCGGGATCGACGAGGCAGGAGCCCGAGGCCGTCACCCGCTCGGGCATGCCGAAGAGCCAGGCGCAGATGTCGAAGTCGTGGATCATCATGTCCCGGAAGAGACCACCCGAGACCTTCACATAGGCGGCCGGCGGCGGCGCCGGATCGTAGGAGGTGACGGCCAACATCTCGCCCTTGCCGATCTCGCCGGCCGAATAGGCGGCCTCGAGTGCGGCGAAGTTCGGATCGAAGCGCCGGTTGAAGCCCATCATCACCGGCTTCTTCGATCCGGACGCGACTTTCCGGACCGCGCGCGCCCGCTCGAGGTCGAGATCGATCGGCTTCTCGCAGAAGATCGCCTTGCCGGCCGCAACGCCGCGCTCGATGAGATCGGCATGGGTGTTGGTGGAGGAGGCGATCAGGATCGCCTCGATCGAGGCGTCGTCGAGGATCTCGTCCGCGCCGCGCACCGGAACGCCGTATTCGCGGCCGAGCGCCTCAGCCGCCTCGCCGACGACGTCGGTGACGGCGACGAGTTCGCTGCGCGGATCCATGCAGATCGAGGCGGCATGGACCTTGCCGATGCGTCCGGCACCGAAAATCGCGGTCTTCATGAGGGATTCCGTTTCAGTTGGTCGAGGACGACCCGCCGGCCCGAGCGCGCGGACTCGTCGATGGCGTGGATGACGGCCTCGAAGGCGAGGGCGTCGGCGAAGTTCGGATGGGCGGTGTCTTTTCCTGAGATCGCCTCCAGCATGCGGGCCGCCTCGATCGTCTTCAGGTCGTTGAAGCCGAGCTGGTGGCCGGGCGCGGGGCAGAAGGCGGCATAGGGCTGGTGGTCGGGGCCGGTGAGGATGGTGCGGAAGCCCTGCCGGCCCCTGTCGCCCTCGTTGACGTAGAGCTGAAGCTCGTTGAGCCGTTCCTGGGAAAAGGCGATCATGCCCTTCGTGCCGTGCACCTCCCAGTCGAGCTTGTTCTTGCGGCCCCAGGCGGAACGCGAGGTGCAGAGCGAGCCCTGCGCGCCGTTGGAAAAGCGCAGGATGGCCGAGGCCGTGTCCTCGTTCTCGACGGCCGCGCGGCCGTCTCCCTCGCCAAGGCGCCTCGTCTCGTGAATGATCTGCGTATCGGCGATGAGGCTTTCGATGGGACCCATCAGGGCCGTCGCCATGGAGACGAGATGGCAGCCGAGATCGCCGAGCGCCCCGAGGCCCGCATCGGCCTTTCGCGCCCGCCAGGTCCAGGCGAGATCGGGATCGGCCTGGTAGTCCTCGTCCACCCAGCCGCGAAAATGCACGGGCTTGCCGATGACGCCGGTTTCGATCAGACGGCAGGCATGCTGGAAAGCCGGATTGTGAACGTAGTTGTAGCCGACGAGAGTGACGACGCCGGCCCGTTCGGCGGCCTCGGCCATGCGCCTCGCATCCTCGAGGGTCAGCGCCAGGGGCTTTTCGCAATGGACATGCTTGCCTGCCTCGATGGCCGCGAGCGCCATCTCGCAGTGGAGCGCGTTGGGCGTGGTGATCGAGACGATATCGACGTCCGGCGATGCGACGAGATCGCGCCAGTCGTCCGTCGCGCGCTCGAAACCGAACTGGTCGGCGAAGGCGTCGGCCCGTTCGCGCGGCGTGTCGCACAGGCAGGCGAGCCTGACGGACGGCAGATTGCCGAAGACGGGCCGGGCATGGGAGTAGGCGAGCGCGTGCGCCTTCCCCATGAAGCCGGTTCCGATCAGGCCGAGCCCGACTGCCATCGACACCTCCCGTTGTTTAGAATATTTATTCCAATATGACATGCTTGATGAAGGGCCGTGATGTCAAGAGAGCAATTTTCCTCCTCGCATGACGCCGACGGCGCCGTCGCGCCCGAAAGCGTCGCCGAACTGCTCGGCCGGCTCGACCGGATCGACGAGGATCTTCCCCGGCGGCTGCGGCAATGCGCCGACTTCCTGCGCCACAACCTGCATCTGGTGGCGGTCTCGACCGTCGCCGATCTCGCTTCGGCGGCGGATGTGCCGCCATCCGCCTTCATGCGCTTCTGCCAGTCCCTGGGCTTTACCGGCTATTCGCAGATGCAGGCGCTGTTCCGGCACGAATTCTCCCAGTGGCGCCCGGAATACGGCGAGCGGCTGTCCCATTTGAGGGCCGGCGGCGATACGAGCGCCGGGGCGCTTCTCGCCGAGTTCACTGAAGCCGGTCTCAAATCCCTGATCGGTCTTCCGAACGATGTCGGGGCGGAGGGTCTGGAGGCCGCCGCACGCCGTCTCGCCGGGGCCCGCACGATCCATCTCATCGGCCTGCGCCGCTCCTACGCGGTCGTCGTCTATCTCGCCTATCTCCTCGGCAAGATGGGAATTCCCGTCATCGTCCATCATGCGGCCGGGCAGATCGAGAGCGTGCAGGCGGTCGCGCCCGATGATGCCCTCTTCGCCGTTACCTTCGCGCCCTTCACCGAGGAGACGCTGTCCTTCGCGCGTCAGGCGAGCGCGCGGGGCGTGCCTCTCGTCGCCCTCAGCGATACGACGACCTGCCCGCTCGCTCCCATGGCCGAAACCATGCTGATCGCCCGCGAAGTGGAGGTCGCGGGCTTCCGCGCGCCGACCGCCGCGATGGCGCTCGTCACCTCCCTCGGCGTCGCCATCGGCGAACAGCGCAGCAAGGCCGGTTGACAGGATCGCGGTCAGTCGCGATTATGGAATAAATATTCTAAAATGGCCGTGCGGCCGCTCGAACGAGCGCGACCCGGACAAGGCCGGCGCGTTGGGGAGGCTGCCATGGCGAAGGATCTCGATCTCATCACGATCGGTCGATCATCGGTCGACCTCTATGGCGCGCAGGTGGGCGGACGGCTGGAGGACATGCGCTCCTTCGAGAAATATGTGGGCGGCTCGCCGACCAATATGGCGACCGGCACCGCGCGGCTCGGCCTGAAATCGGCGCTGATCACCCGGGTCGGCGACGAGCATATGGGAAGGTTTCTGCGCGAGGAGCTTAAGCGCGAAGGCGTCGACACCACCGGCGTCGTCACCGATCCCGAACGCCTCACCGCCCTCGTCCTCCTCGGTATTCGCGACGAGGACCGCTTTCCCCTGATCTTCTACCGTGAGGACTGCGCCGACATGGCGCTCTGCGAGGCCGATATCGACGAAAGCTTCGTCGCCCGCGCCCGCGCGGTGGTCGCGACCGGCACCCATCTCAGCCATCCGCGCACGGAGGCTGCCGTGCTGAAGGCGCTCGAACTTGCCCGCAGGCATGGGGGCCGCACGGCGCTCGATATTGACTACCGGCCCAATCTGTGGGGCCTTGCCGGCCACGGGGCGGGCGAAGAGAGGTTCATCGCCTCGGCGGCGGTCACCGGGAAGCTGCAGTCCACCCTGCATCTCTTCGATCTGATCGTCGGCACCGAGGAGGAATTCCACATCGCCGGCGGATCGACCGACACGATCGAAGCCCTGAAGGCGGTGCGCAGGGTCTCGGGCGCGGTGCTGGTCTGCAAGCGCGGCGCGGCTGGTGCCGCGGCCTTCGAAGGGGCAATCCCGGACAGTCTCGACGAGGGCCGGACCGGCCCCGGTTTCCCGATTGAGGTGTTCAACGTTCTTGGAGCCGGCGACGGCTTCATGTCGGGGCTTCTTAAGGGCTGGCTCGACGACGAGGACTGGCCGACCGCGCTGAAATACGCCAATGCCTGCGGCGCCTTCGCCGTCTCGCGCCATGGCTGCACGCCGGCCTATCCCTCGCTCACCGAACTTGAATTCTTTCTCGAACGCGGCGTGAAGGAGACGGCGCTTCGCAAGGATCCGGCGCTCGAACAGATCCACTGGTCGACGAACCGTCGGGGCGAATGGCCGGTGATGCGGGTCTTCGCCTTCGACCACCGCATCCAGATGGAGGATCTGGAAGGCGCCGATGCCGAAAAGATCGGCCGCTTCAAGGAGCTCTGCATCGAGGCGGTCCTGAGCGTCCAGAAGGGGCGGGCGGGCTATGGTCTCCTCTGCGACGGCCGGCTGGGGCGCCGGGCGCTCCACCGCGCGGCGGGCGAGGGGCTTTGGATCGGCCGGCCCGTCGAATGGCCGGGCTCGCGGCCCCTGACGCTGGAACCGGAGATCGGGCCGGATTTCGGGGGGCTTGCCGAATGGCCCGCCGAGCACGTGGTCAAATGCCTGTGCTTCTGCCATCCGGACGACGGAGCCGAGATCTGGGCGCGTCAGGAAGAGACCGTGAAGCGCCTGTTTTCCGCCGCCCGGCGCAACCGGCTGGAATTCCTTCTGGAGGTCATTCCCTCAAAGGTCGGACCGGTGGACGACGGCACCTCGGCACGGATCATCCGCCGCTTCTACGATCTCGGCATCTATCCCGACTGGTGGAAGCTGGAGCCGATGGTGAGCGAGGCGGGATGGCGCGAGGCCTGCGCCGCGATCGAGGAAAAGGACCCGCATGTGCGCGGCATCGTGGTCCTCGGTCTCGATGCCAGCGAGGCGGCGCTGAAGGCGAGCTTCGCGAGCGCCGCGCGCTTCCCGCTCGTCAAGGGCTTTGCCGTCGGGCGCACCATCTTCGGCGATGCCGCGCGGGCCTACATGAAGGGCGAGATGACGCCGGAAGCCGCCGTCACGCAGATGACAGACCGCTTCACACGCCTCTGCGACCTTTGGGATGCGGCGCGGGCCAGCGCATCGGCCGAAAAGTCGGAATCGATTTTCGGGCAGCACGATGCGCCGAATCAATGAGTTAGAGCGTCCTTTACGCGTCCGATCGGACGCGCGGCGCTCTAAGGGAGAGACTTCGCGATGAACACGATCAGACTGACCGCCGCCCAGGCGATGGTGAAGTATTGCGCCGCCCAGCTGAACGAGGACGGCGTTCCCTATCTCGCCGGCGTCTGGGCGATCTTCGGCCACGGCAATGTCGCCGGCATCGGCGAGGCGCTCTATGCCGAGCGTGACGCGATCCGGACCTATCGCGGCCATAACGAACAGACCATGTGCCATACGGCGATCGCCTATGCCAAACAGCTGCGCCGCCGGCGCGCGATGGCGGTGACCTCCTCGATCGGCCCCGGCGCGACGAACATGGTGACGGCCGCAGCGCTCGCCCATGTGAACCGGCTGCCGCTGCTTCTCATTCCCGGCGACGTCTTCGCGGGCCGCGGTCCCGATCCGGTGCTTCAGCAGGTGGAGGATATCGGCGACGGCACGGTCTCGGTGAACGACTGCTTCCGGCCCGTCACCCGCTATTTCGACCGCATCACGCGGCCCGAACAGTTGCTGACGGCGCTTCCCCGCGCCTTCCGCACCATGACCGATCCGGCCGAATGCGGACCGGTCTGTCTCGCCTTCTGCCAGGACGTGCAGGCCGAGGCCCATGACTGGCCGGCCTCCTTCTTCGAGCCGAAGATCTGGCGCACCCGCAGGCCCCATCCCGATCCGGTCGAACTCGAACGGATCGTGGACCTCCTCAAGGGCGCGAAACAGCCGGTCATCGTCGCCGGCGGCGGCGTGCATTATGCCGGCGCGACGGACGCGCTCAAGGCCTTCGCAACGAAACACCGCATTCCCGTGGTCGAGAGCCAGGCCGGCAAGTCGGCGCTCGCCTGGGACCATGAGATGAATTTCGGGCCGGTCGGCGTCACGGGGTCCTCCTCGGCCAATGTGGTGAGCGCGGATGCCGATCTCGTCCTCGGCGTCGGCACGCGCTTCCAGGATTTCACCACCGGGTCCTGGAACCTCTTCCGCAACCCCGAACGCAGGCTCGTCAGTCTCAATGTCGCGGCCTACGACGCCATGAAGCACGGCGCCGAGCCGCTCTGCTGCGATGCGCTCGTTGGTCTAGAGGCTCTCGGGGACGCCCTCGGCGATCACCGGTTCGGCGAGCCCGATCAGGGCCTCAAGCGCGAATGGTTCGCGGCGGTCGATCCGCTGACGGCCGCGCCCGATGAGACCAACGGCAAGCCCAGCGACCAGCAGGTGATCGGGGCGGTCCAGCGATCGAGCGGGGAGGATACGGTCGTCATGTGCGCGGCCGGCACCATGCCCGGCGAACTCCACACGCTCTGGAAGGCCCCGCGCCCGGGCGCCTATCACATGGAATACGGCTTTTCCTGCATGGGTTACGAGATCGCCGGCGCGATCGGCATCAAGATGGCCGAACCCGATCGCGACGTCGTCTGCATGCTCGGCGACGGCTCCTACATGATGGCCAATTCCGAACTCGCCACCGCCGCGATGCTGGGGCTCGACCTGACGATCGTGCTGACCGACAATCGCGGCTATGGCTGCATCAACCGGCTGCAGATGAGCTGCGGCGGGGCCGAGTTCAACAATCTCCTCGAACACGCCCACCACGTGAACGCCTCGGCGATCGACTTTGCGGCCCATGCCGCCTCCATGGGGGCGAGCGCCGTCCATGTGGGCTCGATCGCGGAACTCGAAAGCGAACTTGCGAAGGCTCGAGAGACCAAGGGTCCCTCGGTCGTCGTCATCGATACCGATCCCTATCCGAGCACCGGACCCGGCGGCCACTGGTGGGATGTCGCGGTGCCGGCGGTCTCCTCGCGCAGCGAGGTCGAGGCGGCCCGCAAGGCCTACGAAGACCAGCTCAAGATCCGCGCCCTCGGCTGATCCCGTTCCCCTTTTCTCGCGGCCCGTTTCCCTTCTTTACGGAAAGACCCATCATGATCCGCTTCGGAACCAATCCCATCGCCTGGTCGAACGACGACGACTGGTCGATCGGCGACCATCTCTCCCTCGAGGACTGCCTCGAGGATTGCCGCAAGATCGGCTTCGACGGCATCGAGAAGGGCCACAAGATGCCGAACGAGGGGGCGGAGCTGAAGGCGAAGCTCGGGGAGTACGGCCTCGCTTTCGTGGGCGGCTGGCACTCTACCAACATCCTTGCGGCCGGCTCCACCATCGAGGCCGAGATCGCGGCGATGGACGTTCATCTGGACATGACGAAGGCGGCCGGCTCCGACGTCATCATCGTGTGCGAATGCTCCAACACCGTGCATGGCAACGATTCCGCGGCGGCGAACGACCGGCCGCGCATGAGCGAGGAGGAATGGCCGCGCTTCATGGATGCGATCAACGCGCTCGCGACCCACGCGGCCGGAAGGGGCGTGCGCTTCTGCTATCACCACCACACCGGAACGGTGGTGGAATCGGCCGAGGAGATCGACCGGTTCATGGCGCTTGCCGGCCCCGATACGAAGCTGCTCCTCGATACGGGCCATTGCACGGTCGGGGGCGCGGACCCGGCGGCGGTCGCGGAGAAGTACATGGACCGGGTCGGCCATATCCACTGCAAGAACGTGCGCCCCGATTTCCTGAAGCGGCTGCGGGAGGAGAACTGGTCCTTCCTCGAAGGCGTGCGGCGCGGTCTCTTCACGGTTCCGGGCGACGAGGACGGGGTGGTCGACTTCGCGCCGGTCTTGAAGACGGCGGCGAAGGCCGGCTATTCCGGCTGGATCGTCATCGAGGCCGAGCAGGATTCGTCCGTGCGCGAACCCTTCCGCTATCAGAGCCTGGGCCTCGAAACCCTGAAAGCGATCTCGAAGGAGGCGGGTCTCATCCCGTAACCCATGTTCGAAACCTCCCATCCCTCGCTGAATCCGCTCTGGCGCCGGATCCTCGTCGTCGTGGTCGCGCTCGGCTGGGCCGGTTTCGAACAGTATAACGGCAATACGGGCTGGGCGATGCTCTTTCTCGCCTTCGGGGCATGGATGGGGTGGTCGCTGCTGATCGCCTACGTCCCTGCGCCCGAGGCGGATGCGTCGAAGACCCGCGAACGCGACGGGAAGGACGAGCGATGAGCCATCTTCAGAAGAAGCCCTTCGGCACCCATGGCGAGGTGCACCGGATCACGCCGGAGAGCGCCGGCTGGCGCTATGTCGGCTTTTCCCTCCACCGCTTGCGCGCCGGCGAAACCGTGAAGGATGCGACCGGCACCAACGAGGTCATCCTCGTGATGGTGGAGGGCAAGGCCGAGATTTCCGGTGCCGGCGAGGATTTCGGCGTTCTCGGCGAGCGGATGAACGTCTTCGAGAAGACGCCGCCCCACTGCCTCTACCTGCCGCGCGCCAGCCAATGGAGCGCACGGGCCGAGACCGACTGCACCATCGCGGTCTGCTCGGCGCCGGCCTCCGAAAGCGCCGGATATCAGGCCTGCCGGATCGATCCCGCCGGCATCGAGCTCACCCAGCGCGGCAAGGGCTCGAACACCCGCTTCATCAACAACATCGCCATGGAGGGATCGCCGGTCGCCGAGCGGCTGCTGGTGACGGAGGTCTTCACGCCGGCCGGAAACTGGTCGTCCTATCCGTCCCATCGCCATGACGAGGACGATTTCCCGCGCGTCACCTATCTGGAAGAGACCTATTACCACCGGCTGAACCCGCCGACGGGCTTCGCCTTCCAGCGCGTCTATACCGATGACGGCTCCCTCGACGAGGTGATGGCGGTGAAGGACGGGGACGTCGTCTGCGTGCCGCGCGGGCACCATCCCTGCGGCGCGCCCTACGGGTTCGAGCTCTATTATCTCAACGTGATGGCCGGCCCCTTGCGCAAGTGGAAGTTCGTGGCGGCACCGGAGGTCGAATGGATCATGGAGCGGGACGCGACTTAGCTCCGATGTCATGATCAGCCGGCGGCGATCATCATCGCCGCCCGGCCGAGGAGCAGGATCGACAGGACGAGCAGCAGGCCTTCGATCACCCGCACATAGGTCTCATCCGGCAGACGCGCGGTGATCCAGCGCCCGAGGATCGTGCCGAGAATTCCGGCGAGCGCCAGAAGCAGCGTCGGTATGAGCTCGAGATCCTGAAGGACGCCGAGGCTCCAATAGCCCGGCAGCTTCGCCAGATTGCCGATCGAGAACGCGATCGCGATGGTGCCGGCGAATTCGAGCTTCGGCAGCCTCTGGGGCAGGAGATAGGCCTGCGCCGGCGGCGAGCCGGAATGGGTGATGAAGCTCGTGATGCCGGTGAGGATGCCCCAGAAGAGCCCCGGCACGATCCCCGCTTCGCTCGCGGCCTCCACATGCCGGGCAAGCCAGCGCCGGGCGCAGAACCAGGGGCCGATGAAGCCGGTGATGCAGAGAAGAACCGGCTCGGACATCAGCGGCGTCAGACCGGTCGCGATCGCCGTTCCGAGGAACATCGCAGGGATCAGGATCGCGAGATTGCGCCGCGAATAGGACCTCCGATAGAGCCAGACCGCGACCCAGTCCGTGACGAGAAACACCGGCAGGAGGATCGCCGCGGCCTCGATCGGGTCCATGAACAGGGCCGCGAACGGCACCGCGAGGGCCGCCGCCGAGGCGAGACCGCCCTTGGACAGGCCGACGACGACCGCCATGGCCAGAAGAATGCCGAGATGCTCCATGGCCGGCCCGCCCGCGCTCCCTCTTCGTTCCGATCCGCCATAGGTTCGTCCTGCCGCAGCTCGATGCGGAAACGTCGAATGACCTCTCCGAACACGTCATGGGGCAGGACGAAGGTTAACGGCGAAACGGCGGTCCCCACCTATCGCCTTTCGCCCGAAGCCCATGCCGTACGGATGGCGGGATCTGTCCCCGTCCGGCTCGGCTGTTTCACATGAAACCGGCCCCGAAGGCGGTGTTTCGCCTTCGGGGCCGGGTCCTGGTTGGCATCGTCGCTCCGCCCGGCGCCTCAGCGCATGACGGGCATGGAGAACTCCGCGCCGTCCTTGATGCCCGAGGGCCAACGGCTGGTGATCGTCTTGGTGCGCGTCCAGAACTTGATCGAGTCCGGGCCGTGCTGGTTGAGATCGCCGAACACCGAACGCTTCCAGCCGCCGAAGGAATGATAGGCCATGGGCGTCGGGATCGGCACGTTGACGCCGATCATGCCGACGGGAACCTTGGAGGCGAAGTCGCGGGCAGCGTCGCCGTCGCGGGTATAGATCGCGACGCCGTTTCCGTATTCGTGATCGGCCGGAAGCGAGAAGGCTTCCTCGTAGGACTTTGCGCGCACGACCGAGAGCACCGGGCCGAAAATCTCTTGCTTGTAGATCTCCATGTCCCGCGTGACGTTGTCGAACAGGCAGGCGCCGACGAAGAAGCCGTCCTCATAGCCCTGCATGTTGAAGCCGCGCCCGTCGACCACGAGCTTCGCGCCCTCTTCGACGCCCTTTTCCACGAGGCCGAGGATCTTGTCCTTGGCCGCCTTGGTGACCACCGGGCCGAAATCGGATTCGCTGTCGGTATAGGGTCCGATCTTCAGCGCTTCGACGCGCGGGATCAGCTTTTCGATCAGGGCGTTGGCGGTCTCCTCGCCCACGGGAACCGCGACCGAGATCGCCATGCAGCGCTCGCCGGCCGAGCCGTAGCCCGCGCCGATGAGTGCGTCGGCGGCCTGGTCGAGATCGGCATCCGGCATCACGATCATATGGTTCTTGGCGCCGCCGAAGGTCTGGGCGCGCTTGCCGTGCCGGGCGGCCTCGGCATAGACATGGGCCGCGATCGGCGTCGATCCGACGAAGGAGATGCCGGCGATGTCGGGATGCTCGAGGATGGCGTCGACGGCACCCTTGTCGCCGTTGACGACCTGCAGGATGCCCTTCGGCAGCCCGGCTTCCATCATCAGCTCCGCGAGGCGCATCGGCACCGAGGGATCGCGCTCGGACGGCTTCAGGATGAAGGCGTTGCCGCAGGCGATTGCCGGGGCGAACATCCACATCGGGATCATGGCCGGGAAGTTGAACGGCGTGATTCCGGCGCCGATGCCGAGCGGCTGGCGGATGGAATACATGTCGATGCCGGGACCGGCGCCCTCGGTGAACTCGCTCTTCTGGAGATGCGGGATGCCGATGACGAATTCGGCGACCTCGAGGCCGCGCTGGATGTCGCCCTTGGAATCCTCGACCGTCTTGCCGTGCTCGGACGACAGAAGCTCGGCGAGCTCCTGCATGTTGTCGTTGAGAAGCTGGACATATTTCATGAAGACGCGCGCCCGGCGCTGCGGGTTCGTCGCCGCCCATTCGGGCTGCGCGGCCTTGGCGGCGTCCACCGCGGCCTGGATCTCGGCCTTGCTCGCAAGGGCAAGCCGCTTGGTCGGCTGACCGGTCGAGGGGTCGAAGACCTCCGTCTCGCGTCCGCTCGTGCCGGCGACGCGCTTGCCGTCGATGAAATGGCCGATCGTGTCCATTGGGCTCTCCCTTTTGCCTGTTTCAGGTCTCGCGATCCGTTCTGGCGTACATTTCCCGACAAACCAATCCCTTGAAACGCCAAACCGTTGTGCGAAAAGTAATGTCCTTATGGGGTGCAGGGAGGCTTTCGGCGTGAACTGGGACGATGCACGGATCTTTCTCGCGGTCGCGCGCGCCGGGCAGATCCTCGGCGCGGCACGGCGGCTCGAACTCAATCACGCAACGGTCGGGCGACGGATGACGGCGCTCGAGGCCGATCTCGGGGTCAAGCTTCTGCACCGCCGGCCGAACGGCTGCGAACTGACGGCGCGGGGCCGCGTCTTCCTCGCCCATGCCGAGCGGATGGAGGCGGCCTCCCTCGATGTCGGCGCCAAGATCGGGGACGCCGATCTGGGCCTTTCGGGTACCGTCCGCATCGGGGCGCCGGACGGATTCGGGACGACTTTTCTCGCGCCGCGCCTCTGGCGGCTCACCGAGCGCCACCCGCATCTGACGATCCAGCTCGTCCCGGTCCCGCGCGCCTTCTCCATCTCCCGGCGCGAGGCCGATATCGCGATCACCGTGGAGCGGCCCGAACAGGGCCGGCTGGTCGCCGGAAAGCTCACGGACTACGCCCTCGGCTTCTATGCCGCGCGCGGTTATCTCGAGCGCAACGGCATGCCGGCAGGGCTGGACGATCTTTCGCGCCATCGTCTGGTCGGCGCGGTGGAGGATCTCCTCTATTCGCCGCGCCTGTCCTATTTCGCCGATCTTCTGGAGGAATGGCCCTCGCGCTTCGAGGTCTCCTCGGCCATCGGCCAGCTCGAGGCCGTGGCGGCGGGGGCCGGGATCGGCATTCTTCACCATTTCGCCGCGCGCGCCCGGCCCGAACTCGTGCCGGTTCTGCCGGGCGAGAGCATGCACCGCGCCTATTGGCTGGTCTTCCATGAGAGCGTGCGCGACGTATCGCGGATCGCCGCCACAGCCGAGTTCATCCGCGAGACCGTGGAGGCGGAACGCGCGCTGTTCGGGCCCGAGCGGCCCCAACGCCCGGCCGGCTCGTGATCCGGCCAGCGAGGCGTCCTCACGCCGCCTGGAACTCCTTGCGCCGAAGCGCCGCCTCCAGATACGCGTCGGCTTCCCCGGCCTCGAGCGGGGCGCAGAAGCGATCGCCCTGGGCTCTGACGCAGCCGGCTTCGATCAGCGTCTGGAGCTGGCTTTCCTCCAGAACGCCGCCGGCCGCGGTCGCGATGCCGAGTTCCCGGTTCATGGCGAGGAACGCCCGGACGATCGGATCGGCATCGCCGTCGCCCTGGCCGCAGGCGAAGAAACCGGGATCGATCTTCACCCCGTCCAGTCCGAGCCTGCGCAGATATGCGGGCGAGAAGGCGCCGACGCCGAACCCGTCGAGCATCACGCGAATGCCGAAGGCGCGCAGACTGGCGAGTGTCTCGGTCATCTCCGGATCGGCCTCGATCAACGCGGACTGGGCGATCTCGATCCCGATCCGGGATGGCCGGATGCGATACCGGGCGATCGCCCGCGTCAGATGGGCCGTCAGGGTGCCGGATCTCAGATGGGCGGGAGAGACGTCGATCCACAGGGCGATCTCGTCAGGCCAGGCGGCGGCCTGCCGGCAGACCGCATCGATGGCAAAGCCCCCGATCGCCGGCCAGAGGCCGCAGCTTTCGGCCGCGAAGGCGAAGTCGTCCGGGGACATGAGGCCATGCTGGGGATGACGCCAGCGCAGGAGCGCCTCGAATCCGCCGAGCGTTCGGCCCGGCAGATTCAGGATCGGCTGATAGTGGAGTTCGAACTGGCCGCAGGCGACAGCCTGCGCCAGTTCGTGTTCGAGAAGCTGCTTCTCGGCCTTCGCCTCCTGCATGCTCTCGCGATAGGTCTCGAACCGGTTCCGACCGCCGTTCTTGGCGGCGTAGAGCGCAAGGTCGGCCTTTCCCTCCAGACGCGGCGCATCGTCCTGCGGTGCGGCCTCGGCGATGCCGATGCTGCACGCGATATCGACGAGGTTCGCCTCGATCTGGAACCGGCGCGAGACGGCCGCGACGATATCGGCGGCAAGCGCCCCGGCCCGCTCGCCGGGCTCGGGCAGGAGGACCGCGAACTCGTCGCCCCCGAACCGGAACGCCTCCTCGCCCGATTGGAGGAGTGATCTGATGCGCGCGGAGACCTCCTTGAGAAGCGTGTCCCCGGCGCCGTGGCCGAGACTGTCGTTGACGCTCTTGAACCGGTCGAGATCGATCATCAGCATCACCGCCTGCCCCCGTGCGAGGGCGTCCTCGATCGAGCGCACGAACATCCGCCGGTTGCCGAGACCGGTCAGGGCATCGCGAAATGCGAGGCGTGCCTGCGTCACGTCCTCATAGGTGAGGATCGCGCCGCCGCGCGCCATGGGCTGGCAGAGGAGGGAGAGCACCGTCCCGCCGCCCACATCCAGCTCGGTCTCGGCCTTCGACCCGAAGGCGATCCACGTCTCGTGCTCGTGTCGCAGCCGGTCGATCCGCTCGCGGCTCCAGCCGGCTCGCCGTCCGATGACCTCGAGATAGCGCGTCAGGGACATGCCGGCCGCGATCTCGCCTTCGCCGAGGTCGAACAGCTTGTGGACCCGCTGGTTCACCAGCGTCACGGTGCCGTCGGCCGAGACCATCGCAAGGCCGTTCGACATGTTGGCGAGGGCGTCGGCGGCGGTGGCGCGGGCCTGGTCGTCGATGAAGCTCGTGGCAAAGCCCGACCCGACGATGAACAGCCCGACGATCGCGACCGAAAAGGCAAGCGCGGTGAGTGCGTCCGGGTCGGCGAAGGGACCGTCGATCGCCATCGGCGAGACTTGAAACGCGGTCATTCCCGTGAAGTGGAGCCCGGTTATGGCGATGACGAAGAGCGTGGTCGCCAGATAGGAACGCGAACCCACCGGTCTGCCGCCGAGCGCCACATGGGAGGCGGCTGCGGCGAAGACCGTCGCGATGAGAATGGATGCGAGGAGATAGGACCCGTCCCAGGTCACGGTTCCCTGAACGCGGTAGGCGAACATTCCGATATAGTGCATGACCGTGATCGACAGCCCGATCACCGCGCCCCCGACCATCGGGGCCGCACGCGCCTTGATCGCCGCGATCGCGAAGCCGATGCCCGATCCGAACATCGCGACGAGCAGCGAGACGATGGTCAGGACGGGATCGAAGCCGACGGGCAGTCCCGGTTCGTATCCGATCATGGCCACGAAGTGGGTGCACCAGATCAGGGCGCCCGAGACGAAGGCGGAGAGAACGAGCCAGGCGGCCCTTTCGCGGCGGTCGGCGGCGGCTGCGCGGCCGAAGAGCCGGACCATGGTCCAGGAGCCGAAGGTGCAGATCACCGCAGCCACGGCGACGAGCCGCAGATCGTGCTGTCCAGTGATGCAACCCAGGACCGTCATCATGTCGTCAGCCGGCAACCCGCTCCCTCTGAAGAAATCGAAGGCGATCTTGCGACTGCGATTCCCGTTCCAAATAAACGTATGTCCGTATTACTTTATGCGGTCCTAACGACGCTGGTGAATTTCTCACCTTCGGGTTGCGTCCCGGACGGGGCATGGATGCGCGGGGACGCCATCGCGCGCCTGTTTCGTGGCCATCGAGGCTCGAATGATGGCGTCCGCAGGAGCGAGGCGTTACGGAAGGCGGAGTGACCCAGAGGAAGACCAGTTTTCCGACTCCAGACGGGTCCGGAAGGGGGAGGAATACGCATGGGACATTTCGCGCTTTCGGCCAATCTCGGCTTTCTCTGGCGCGACCGGCCGCTGCCCGAAGCGATCCGGGCGGCGAGGGCTGCGGGCTTCGACGCGGTCGAATGCCACTGGCCCTATGGGGAGGAGGCCGCCGTCGTCAGATCCGCTCTTGAGGAGACGGGGCTTTCGATGCTCGGCCTCAACACCGCGAAGGGTCCGCGCGAGGGCGATTTCGGCCTTGCGGCCCAGCCGGGCCGGGAGGCGGAGGCCCGCGCGGCGATCGACGAGGCCTTCGACTACGGCGAGGCGATCGGGGCGAAGGCGGTCCATGTGATGGCCGGCTCTCTGAAGGGCCAGCCGCGGGCCGCATGCGAAGAGAGCTTCGCGCGCAATCTCGGCCATGCCTGCGACCGCGCGAAGGCGGCGGGCATGATCGCGCTGATCGAGCCGCTGAACCTTTACGACAATCCGGACTACGCCCTCGTCGGCCTCGACCGGGCGACCGCGATGATCGAGCAGGTGGGGCGGCCGGAGCTGAAGATCATGTTCGACTGCTACCATCTCCAGATCACCGGCGGGAATCTCCTGCGCCGCTTCGGGGACGTGCGCGAGATGATCGGCCACGTGCAGTTCGCGGGCGTGCCCGATCGGGGAGAGCCGGACCGGGGCGAAGTCGCCTATGACCGGCTTCTGCCAGCGATCCGCGATGCCGGCTGGACGGGGCCGTTCGGCGCCGAATACAGGCCGGCGGGACAGACGGATGCGACGCTCGGCTGGATGGCCGCGTTTCGCTGAGAGGCGGCCCGTCGGAGGCGATCAGATCACAGGACGAGCGTGAGGACGAAGATCGTCGCCATGCTGACGGTGCCCACGACGATCGTCGCCGTCGAATACAGCCTGTAGCCCTGCGCCGGCGTCATGCCGGAGAACTGGGTGACCACCCAGAAATAGCTGTCATTGGCATGGGAGATCATCGCGGAGCCGGCACCGATGGCGAGCGTCGTGAGCGCGAGTTCCGTCGGGGTTTCCAGACCCAGCGAGCCGGTGAGCGGCGCGATGATCGCGGCCGTGGTGACGATGGCGACCGTCGAGGACCCCTGGGCCGTCTTGATGGCGAAGGCGAGAAGGAAGGGGAGGAAGATCCCGAGATTGGTGAGAGCGAGGTTCTGGCCGAGATAATCGGTGACCGGCGTCTCGCGCAGGACCGCGCCGAGCGCTCCGCCCGCGCCGGTGATGAGGATGATCGGGCCGGCGACGCTCAGGGCGCGCTGGACGGCATCCTGGGTCACGGCCTGCCCGCGCGTCTGCGCCGTCACGTAGAAGGCGATGAAGACGCCGGCCAGAAGCGCGATGTTGGGATTGCCGAGAAAGGTCAGCGTCGTGGTGACGATCCCGTCTCCGAAGGGGGCCGCCTCCGTCGCCGCGATCGAATTCAGGGCGATGAGCACGATCGGCAGGGCGATCGGGAGGAAGGCCGCGAATGTGGAGGGACGGTTCGAGGACCGTGCGGCGGTCGGCTCATCCTCGGTGACGGGCTCGGATCCGGCCTCGGACCCCCCGATCGAGACCCGTTCGGGATCGATGTAATGGCGATTGCCCTGGAAGACGGCGTAGAGATAGGTCGCGACCAGCACCGGAAGCGTGACGACGATGCCGAGGACGATGACGAGGCCGATATCAGCGCCCAGTTCCTGGGCTCCCGCGATCGGGCCGGGCGTCGGCGGAACGAAGACATGGGTCGCCAGAAGTCCCATCGCGAGGGCGAGGGCATAGGTCACCATCGAGCCCTTGGCCTTTGCCGCGAGCGAACGGGCGAGGGGCGAGAGGATCACGAAACCCGAATCGCAGAAGACCGGAATGGAGACGACCGCGCCGGTGATGCTCATCGCCATGGCCGATCGCGCCTTGCCGATCAGCCTGATGATCGCCTCGGCCATCACCTGCGCACCGCCCGAGCGCTCGAGGATCATGCCGATGATGGTGCCGGCTGCGATGATGATGCCGATCCCGCCGAGGGTTCCGCCGAAGCCGGAGACGATGGCCGCGATCGTCGCATCGGCTCCGAGGCCTGCGAAGAGGCCGAAGCCGATCGCCGCGACGAGCAGAACGAGAAAGGGATGGATCTTCAGCTTCGCCGTTCCGAAGACGATGAACGCGATCGCCGCGACGAGCAGAGCGATCAAGATGATTCCGGACACGTGGGGCCTCCCGAGTATGCATGGGTCTGACGACGCCTCCCGACGCGGCCCATCCGCTCCAGCTAGGGCGGGATCAGAAAAAGTGGCCCTCGAATGTCCGCTCGCACCCTGCGCTCGCGAGAAATTCGCGCGGAATGACGTGGCAAGAATGCCAGATCGGATCCGATTCAGTCGCGAGAACCGGGCTCGTGGCGATCTCCCGTCCGTCGCTGCCCCCTCGCGGATGCTCAGGTGGTCTGGAACAGCGCGGCCCGCGCGGCGGCCCGGATCGCACGGGTGAGATCTTCGAGCAGGAAGGCAGTCGACCGGCTCACCTGCCAGTAGAGATCGGTGTCGACCGGGGTGCCGGGAACGAGCTCGACGAGCGCGCCGGAGGCGAGATGGCCGGCGACCAGCGGCTCCGGATTCAGGCCCCAGCCGATCCCGCTCAAGGAGGCCTCGACGAAGCCCGTGGTGGAGGGAAGCCGGTGGGACGGCGGCTGGAGCCTTGCGGCGAAGCGATCGTCCATCCAGCGATCCTGAAGGGCGTCTTTCCGGTTGAAGACGAGGCAGGGCGCCTTGGCGAGCGCTTCCCGGGTCACCCCGCCGGGAAAATGCGCGGCGACGAAATCCGGGCTCGCGGTCGCCCGGTAACGAAGCGCGCCGAGGGGGTGGACGTCGCATGCGGCGGCCGGTTTCGGGCTCGCCGTCACCGCCGCATCGGTCTCGCCCCGCTCCAGCCAGTCGCGCGCGTGATCCTGATCCTCGATGGCGATGTCGAGGAGCCGGTCGGGCCTGCCCGCGATCGTTGCGAGCGCGGGCATCAGCCAGGTCGCGAGGCTGTCGGAATTGACGACGATCCGCACGGTGGCGCGGCGCGGGCCGCCGCCTCCGACCGCCGCCGGATCTGTGGCGGCGAGATCGGCCTCGATGAGCCGCAGGCGCTCCATGTGCCGGCAGATGCGCCGGCCCGCCTCGGTCGCGCGACAGGGCGAGCCGCGCACGAGAACGATCGCGCCGATCCGCTCCTCCAGCGAGCGGACCCGGTGGGAGATCGCCGAAGGCGTGACGCCGAGGCGGCGTGCTGCACGCTCGAAGGAGCCTTCCTGATCGATGGCGAACACGGCCTCGAATGCGGGATAGTCGATCATTCCGCGTCTCCGCTTGTCGCCGGCCTTGGCTTCACCCCGCATGAATTCAGCTCATGCAGGGTGAAGTCTATTCGTTTTTCTTCATCTCGCATCTGGCCTAATCCGGCGCCTATCCACAAGGGCGGGCCGGAAGAGGGACCCATGATGATCGCATTCGCCTCCGGCTTCGGTGTCGGGCTCACCCTCATTCTCGCGATCGGCGCCCAGAACGCCTTCGTGCTGCGCCAGGGCATCCGGGGCGAGCATGTGGCGGCGATCTGCCTGACCTGCGCCCTTTCCGATGCGATCCTCATCACCTTCGGGGTGGCGGGCTTCCGCGTCCTCACCGATATGGCCGCATGGCTGGAGCCGGTCCTCCTCGTCGGCGGCGCGGCGTTTCTCCTCGCCTACGGCGCCCGCAGCTTCTACAGCGCGGCGACATCGTCCAGCGCCCTTTCGCCGAGCGGCGAGATCCGAACCAGCCTGCCGGCCGCCCTCGGCGTCTGCCTCGCGCTGACATGGCTGAACCCGCATGTCTATCTCGATACGGTCGTCTTCCTCGGAGCCGTCTCGACGGGCTTTCCGGGACGGGAGGCGGCCTTCGCCCTCGGCGCGATCACCGCGTCCTTCACCTTTTTCTTCGCGCTCGGCTACGGGGCGATCCTGTTGCGGCCGGTCTTTGCCCGGCCGTCGGCCTGGCGCGTGCTCGACGTCGCGATCGGACTTCTGATGTGGGCGATCGCGGCCAAGCTTCTCGCCGGCGCGATCTGAGGGCCGGGGCCGGCCGGATCGCGCGGAACCGGAGCGCTCCGATCAGCCCGGAACGTCGAAGCTCTCGCCGGCGAGGAGAGGCCGGAACCGCGCACGATCGATGCCGCGCTGGTGGAGCGCGGTGTAGAGGGCATCGCGCGGCTCGGTGATCGGCTCGTTCGTCAGCTGGAACGTCGCCCAGTGGTGGCCGATGCCATAGGCCGCGTCCAGAAGCTGGAAGCCCATGACGGCCTCCTCGGGGTCCTGGTGGTGAGGGCTCATGAACCATCGCGGATCGTAGGCGCCGATCGGCAGGATGGCGAGGCGGACGGGACCGTGGCGCGCGCGGGCGTCGCGATAGTTGCGGCCGCCGTGATAGCCCGTATCGCCCACGTGGTAGATGCGGCCCGCCGGGCCCTCGATCAGGAAGGACGACCACAGCGCCATGCGCCGATCGGTGACGCCCCGCGCCGACCAGTGATGGGCCGGCTCGCTGTGAATGCGCAAGGGGCCGGCTTCGTGGACGTCGCCCCAGTCCTGCGCGACGATCCGCATGCCCGGCGCCCGCTCGCGGATGATCGTGTCGTTGCCGAGGGGCGTGACGACCAGCGGATTGTCGCGATGGGCGAGCCGCGCCAGCGTGTCGAGATCGAGATGATCGTAATGATTGTGGCTGACGAGGACCAGATCGATCAGCGGAAGGTCCTCGAAGGCGATCCCCGGCGGGCTCACCCGGCGCGGACCCGCGAAGCTGACCGGCGAGGCGCGCTCGGAGAACACCGGATCGGTGAGGATGTTCACGCCGGAGACCTGGATCAGCATCGTCGCATGGCCGACCATCGTCACGCGCAGCGCCTCGCCGGTTACGCGCGCCGGCGCGTCGGGCGCCGTCAGGGGCGGCTGCGGCCAGCGTTCGGGCCATTCGGCGCTGTCCTCGCCAAGCTTCCATCGCAGAAGGTCGAGAAAGCCGGAAGGCTCCTCGCCGCCCGGATTGAAGAAGGTGTGGCCGTCGAAATGGTCGCTGACCGGACCCTCGTAATAGGGATTGCCGCCGAAGGCCCGGCTCGCCGTCAGACTGGCGCCGAGCGCGACGCCCGACAGACCGAGGATCTTCAAAGCACTTCGCCGGTTCATCGCCCGCATCCGTTTCGCCATCGACCCGACCCGCTTATGACAAGCCCATCGCCAAGTCGATGCGAAGCGGGGCCGCAGGACCCCTGTGGACCCCCGCAAATGCCGGGTTTGCGGCAGGCCGCGTCTTCACGTTTGCGTTTGCGTCTGTCGTGATTTGGGCTTTGGCTCAGGCTCGGGCTGACGGCGTCAGGCCGCGAGCGTTCGCTTGATCGCGTTCTCCCAGAGTGTCAGCCGGGCGCCGCGCTCGACCGCCGACATCTGGGGCTCGAACCGGCGCTCCAGCTTCCAGCGCGCGCCGAAGCCCTCCTGGCCCGGCCAGACGCCGGCCGCGTGACCTGCAAGCCAGGCCGCGCCGAGCGCCGTCGTCTCCAGGACGACCGGCCGGTCGACGGGTGCGTCGAGAAGATCGGCGAGGCGCTGCATCGTCCAGTCGGAGGCGACCATGCCGCCATCGACGCGCAGGATCGTATCGGAGGCTTCCGCGAAATCTGTTCTCATGGCGCGCAGGAGATCCGCCGTCTGGAAGCAGGTCGCCTCGAGCGCGGCGCGGGCGATCTCCTTCGGCCCCGACTTTCGCGTGAGCCCGTAGATCGCGCCGCGGGCATCGGCGTTCCACCAAGGCGCGCCGAGGCCGGTAAAGGCCGGGACCATGACCACGTCCTCATCGTCGTCGGCGCTCGCGGCCATCGGTCCGGTCTCTTCCGCGCGGTCGACGAGGCCCAGCCCGTCGCGCAGCCACTGGACGGCGGCCCCGGCGACGAAGATCGAGCCTTCGAGGGCATAGCTGGTCTTGCCCGAAAGGCGATAGGCGATCGTCGTCAGAAGCCGGCTCGTCGAGCGGACCTTCGTCTCGCCCGTGTTGAGGACGGCGAAGCAGCCGGTGCCATAGGTGGATTTGAGCATTCCGGGCGAGAAGCAGGCCTGGCCGAGGGTGGCGGCATGCTGGTCGCCCGCGATGCCCCGGATCGGGATCGCAGCCCCGAAGAGCGAGCCGTCGGTCGTGCCGAAATCGGCGTCGCAATCCTTCACCTCGGGGAGAAGGGCGGCCGGAACGTTCAGAAGCTTCAGAAGCTCCTCGTCCCATTCGTGCCGGCTGATGTCGAAGAGCTGGGTCCGGCAGGCATTGGTGGTATCGGTCGCATGGACCTTGCCGCCCGTCAGACGCCAGAGAAGAAAGGAATCGATCGTGCCGAAGGCGAGGTCGCCGTTCTCGGCCCGGGCCCGCGCGCCCTCCACATGATCGAGGATCCAGGCGATCTTGGTGCCCGAGAAATAGGGGTCGACGAGAAGGCCGGTCTTCTCGATGAGAAGCTCTTCCGCCCCGTCCTCGCGCAGGCGCCGGCAGATGTCCGAGGTCCGGCGATCCTGCCAGACGACCGCGTTGTGGATCGGCTTGCCGCTCGCCCGGTCCCAGACGACGACGGTCTCGCGCTGGTTGGTGATGCCGATCGCGGCGATGTCGGAGGCCGAGAGGGACGCGTCGGCGAGGGCGGAGCGGATCGTCTCGACGACCGAGTTCCAGATGTCCTCGGGGTCGTGCTCGACCCAGCCGGAGCGGGGGAAATGCTGGGGAAACTCCTTCTGACCGATCCCGACGATGCGAAAATGGTCGTCGAAGACGATCGCCCGGCTCGATGTCGTGCCCTGGTCGATTGCGAGAACGTAGCCCGACATGACGGTTCCTCTCGTACAGAATGAACAGACGAAGAGCCGGGCGAACCCGGCTCTTCCGATCGTTTCGAGCGATGCTCGCGGGGGTTCTGCCGCCTTACTGGGCGCTCGAACCGGAAGCCGAGGCGGGCTGGGCCTCGGTGGAGGAGCCGGCGGAGGCCGAATCCTGGCCGCTGACGGCATCGCCGCCGGTCGGCGGGGTCTGGCCGCCGTCCTGGGGCGCGGCCGCCTCCGAATCCGCCCAGCTCTTCACCAGCTCGTCATAGGACACCGTCTGGGGCTGTTCCTTCTCGTTTTCCTTCTTGGGCTGGGGTGCGAGATTGCCGTTCTCCTTGGCCTGCTCGACCCAGTACTCCATGTCGTGCTCTTCGTTCAGCACCGGGCCGTACTCGCCCTGGATGCCGGCCCGCTCGAGCCGCGCCATGATGGCTTCCTGATCGGCGCAGAGCGTGTCCATCGCCTCCTGCGGGGTCTTGGCACCGGAAGCCGCATCACCGATCGCCTGCCACCAGAGCTGGGCGAGCTTGGGATAATCCGGCACGTTGGTGCCCGTCGGGGACCACTGGACGCGCGCCGGCGACCGGTAGAACTCGATGAGACCGCCGAGCTTGGGCGCACGCTCGGTGAAGGACTTGTCGCGGATCGTGGATTCGCGGGTGAAGGTCAGGCCCTCGTGGCTCTTCTTCACGTCGACGGTCTTGGAGCCGACGAACTGGGCGTAGAGCCAGGCGGCCTTCGCCCGGTCGACCGGGGTGGAGTCCATGAGGAGCCAGGAGCCCACGTCCTGATAGCCGAGCTTCATGCCGTCGACCCAGTAGACGCCGTGGGGCGAGGGGGCCATGCGCCATTTCGGCGTGCCGTCCTCGTTCACGACCGGCAGGCCGTCCTTGACCATGTCGGCGGTGAAGGCGGTGTACCAGAAGATCTGCTGGGCGATCTCGCCCTGGGCCGGGACCGGGCCGCTCTCGGAGAAGGTCATGCCCTGGGCCGAAGCCGGCGCATGGGCCTTCATCCAGTCGAGATATTTCTGGATGGCGTAGACGGCGGCCGGGCCGTTGGTGTCGCCGCCGCGCGCGACGCAGGAGCCGGTCGGCTGGGACTTGTCGTTGACGCGGATGCCCCATTCGTCGACGGGCAGGCCGTTCGGCAGGCCCTTGTCGCCATTGCCGGCCATGGAGAGCCAGGCATCGGTGAAGCGCCAGCCGAGCGAGGGGTCCTTCTTGCCATAATCCATATGGCCGTAGACCTTCTTGCCGTCGATCTCGCGGCCGGTGAAGAACTCGGCGATATCCTCATAGGCCGACCAGTTGACCGGCACACCGAGCTCGTAGCCGTACTTCTCGCGGAAGTCGGCCTTGTTCTTCTCGTCGTTGAACCAGTCGTAGCGGAACCAGTAGAGGTTGGCGAACTGCTGGTCGGGCAGCATGTAGAGCTTGCCGTCCGGCGCGGTCGTGAATTCGGTGCCGATATAGTCGTCGATGTCGAGCATCGGATTGGTGACGTCGGCGCCTTCGCCTTCCATCCAGTCGGTCAGGTTGCGCGTCTGCTGATAGCGCCAGTGGGTGCCGATGAGATCGGAATCGTTGACATAGGCGTCGTAGATGTTCTCGCCCGACTGCATCTGCGTCTGCAGCTTCTCGACGACGTCGCCTTCGCCGATGAGGTCGTGGGTGACCTTGATGCCGGTGATCTTCTCGAAGGCCGGGGCAAGGACCTTGGATTCGTATTCATGCGTCGTGATCGTTTCGGAGACGACGCGGATATCCATGCCCTGGAAGGGCTTGGCCGCATCGATGAACCACTGCATTTCCTTTTCCTGATCGGCGCGCGACAGCGTCGACAGATCGCCGATCTCGTTGTCGAGGAACGATTTGGCCGCCTCCATGTCCGCGAAGGCGGGCGATGCGGTGATGGCGAGCGCCGCCACCGTTCCGAGTAGGATGTGCTTTTTCACGATTTCCTCCCTTGAGGCCGAGTCGTTTTGTTTGGGGTGCCGTCCCTCCGCGCCCTTCGGCCGACGCGGACACCCTTCGGTCTGGCTGGTCTAAACGGTTTTGAAGACCAGGATGAAAAAGGCCGCGCAGACGATGAGCGCGTACCAGAGCGACAGGTCGGTGAAATACAGCCAACCGAGGCAGATGAAGGCGGAGCCGAGCAGCGAGACGAACAGGCGATCGCCGCGCGTCGTCTCGAAGCGGAAGATGCCGACCCTCGGCGCGCCGCCGGGCGAGACGTATTCCCACACGCCCATCAGGGCGATCATGGAGAAGATGACGACGAAGAAGATCGCCGTCGGCCAGGTCCAGGCCATCCAGGACAGATCGATCATCGAACGCTCCGATCGGTTGGATTACGAAGGCGGTACATTCCTCACACCCTCCCCAGGGCGAAGCCCTTGGCGATGTAGTTGCGCACGAACCAGATCACGATCGCGCCGGGAATGATCGTCAGCGCGCCGGCCGCGGCAAGGACGCCCCAATCGAGACCGGAGGCCGAGACCGTGCGGGTCATGATCGCCGAGATCGGCTTGGCGTCGGTCACCGTCAGGGTGCGGGCGAGAAGCAGTTCGACCCAGGAGAACATGAAGCAGAAGAAGGCGGCGACACCGATGCCGGAGGCGATCAGCGGCGTGAAGATCTTGAAGAAGAACTTCGGGAAGGAATAGCCGTCGATATAGGCGGTCTCGTCGATCTCCTTCGGCACGCCCGACATGAAGCCTTCAAGAATCCAGACCGCCAGCGGCACGTTGAACAGGCAGTGGGCGAGGGCGACGGCGATGTGGGTGTCGATGAGGCCGAAGGCCGAATAGAGCTGGAAGAAGGGCAGGGCGAAGACCGCGGGCGGGGCCATGCGGTTGGTCAGGAGCCAGAAGAACAGGTGCTTGTCGCCGAGGAACTTGTAGCGCGAGAAGGCATAGGCGGCCGGCAGGGCGACGGCGACCGAGATCACCATGTTCATCAGCACGTAGATCAGCGAATCCACATAGCCCATGTACCAGGAGGGATCGTTGAAGATCACCTGATAGTTGCGCAGGGTCGGATCGTTCGGGATCAGCGTCGCGCCGGACAAAATCTCCTGGTTCGTCTTGAAGCTCATATTGACGAGCCAGTAGATCGGCAGGAGCAGGAAGATGATGTAGAGGATCGGGATCAGCGCCTTCGGCTTGAACCCGCCCGCCTTCTGGCGCGCCCGCGCCTTCAGGGCGTCTTCCGAACGCACGAGATCGGTGTTGGCGGAGCCTTCGTCGGCCAGGCGCACATCGGTCGCGGTCATGCGTCACCGCCTTTCTGGGGCTTCTCCACACCCACATTGGTCATGACGGTGTAGAACACGTAGGAGAGGGTGAGGATGATCAGGAAGTAGATCAGGCTCATCGCCGCCGCTTCCCCGAGATTGAACTGCCCGATCGCGAGCTTCACGAGGTCGATCGACAGGAAGGTCGTCGAATTGCCGGGGCCGCCGCCGGTGACGACGAAGGGCTCGGTGTAGATCATGAAACTGTCCATGAAGCGCAAAAGCACGGCGATGAGCAGGACGCGGCCCATCTTCGGCAGCTGGATGTAGCGGAACACCGCCCAGCGCGAGGCGCCGTCGATCTTGGCGGCCTGGTAATAGGCGTCCGGGATCGAGACGAGGCCGGCATAGCAGAGCAGCACGACGAGGCTCGTCCAGTGCCAGACATCCATCACGACGACGGTGATCCAGGCGTCGAGCGGGTTCTGCACGTAGTTGTAGTCGATGCCGAGGCCGGAGACGGTGGCGCCGAGAAGGCCGATATCGGTGCGCGCGAAGACCTGCCAGATCGTGCCGACGACGTTCCACGGAATGAGGAGCGGCAGCGCCATCAAGACGAGGCAGACCGGGACCCAGAAGCCCTTGCGGGGCATAGCCAGCGCGACGAGGATGCCGAGCGGCACCTCGATCGCGAGGATGATGCCCGAGAAGATCAGGTTGCGCACGAGCGCGCTGTGGAACCGTTCGGAGGTCAGCACCTCCTCGAACCAGGACGTGCCGGCCCAGAAGAAGGCGTTGTTTCCGAAGGTGTCCTGAAAGGCGTAGTTCACCACGGTCATCAGCGGGATGACGGCCGAGATCGCGACGAGAACGAGGACCGGGGTGACGAAGAACCAGGCCTTGTTGTTCCAGGTCTTTTCCATCAGGCAGCGCCCCCCGAGCGCGCGACGAGGCGCGAGTTTTCGTAAAGGTTGAGCGCGTTCGGATCGAAGGTGACGGCCGCGTCCCCCGGCACGGACGCGCCCTCGCGCACGATCGCCGTCACCCGTTCGCCGCCGAGCCGCGCCCGAACGATCCGCTCGGAGCCGATATCCTCGACCTTCTCGATCGTCACCGGCATCGCGCCCGGCTGGCCGCGCTCGACGACGCCGACGAATTCGGGCCGGATGCCGAGTTCGGTCTTCTCGGAGCGCCGCTCGCCCGAATGGCCGGGAAGCGCCACCCGCTCGCCCGCCACGATCGCCTCGCCGCCCTCGATGCGGCAGGGCAGGACGTTCATGCCCGGCGAGCCGATGAAGTAGCCGACGAAGGTATGCTGGGGCCGCTCAAAGAGCTCTTCGGGCGTGCCGATCTGGACCACCTCGCCGTCATACATGACGACCACCTTGTCGGCGAAGGTGAGGGCCTCGGTCTGGTCGTGGGTGACGTAGACCATGGTCATCTCGAATTCGCGGTGCAGCTGCTTCAGCTCCGAGCGCAGCTGCCATTTCATGTGCGGATCGATCACCGTCAGCGGCTCGTCGAAAAGGATCGCGTTGACGTCCGAGCGCACGAGGCCCCGGCCGAGCGAGATCTTCTGCTTCTCGTCCGCCGTCAGGCCGCGCGCCTTGCGCCCCGCCTTGTCCGCAAGGCCGATGCGCTTCAGCATGTCGGCGACGCGCCGCTCGATCTCGCGCGCCTCGACCTTCCGGTTCTTCAGGGGAAAGGCGAGGTTTTCGGCGACCGTCATCGTGTCGTAGATCACAGGGAACTGGAACACCTGGGCGATGTTCCTCGCCTCCGGCGTCAGCAGCGTCACATCCGTCCGGTCGAAATAGACATGTCCTTCCGAGGGCGTCAGGAGGCCGGAAATGATGTTGAGAAGGGTGGTCTTGCCGCAGCCCGAGGGGCCGAGCAGCGCATAGGCGCCACCATCCTCGAAGGCGGTATCGATATTGTTGAGGGCGAAATTGCCGGCACGCGCGAGTTCGGGCGTATAGGCGTGGCGGATATGATCGAGGCGGATGCGGGCCATGTCGTTCTCCTCAGGCCGCGAGCGGGCGCGTTGCGGCCGCGGCCGTCTGGCCGTCCTCGCCGAAGACGAGGCAGTTCGCCGGGTCGAAGCTCAGCTGGATCCGGTCGCCCGGCTCCACGCGGCGCACGCCGTGGACGAGCGCGACGATGCGGTTCTCGCCGCGATCGGCATGGATGAAGCTCTGCGACCCGGTGACTTCGGAAATGGCGATCACCGCGTCGAGATGGGCAAGGCCGTCCGAGGCCTCGGACGTGCCGAAGCTCAGGTGATGGGGCCTGATGCCGATCTTGTAGCTCCCGTCGGGAAGGCTGCGCTGCCCGTCCGAGGCGCGGAAGCGCAGGCCCTCCCGGCCGTGGAACTCCTCGTCGCGCTTTTCGACGGGGAGTATGTTGAGGGGCGGATCGGAGAAGGTGCGCGCGGTGACGATGTCGCGCGGCTCGCGGTAGACCTCGGCCGTCTCGCCGAACTGAGTGATCCGGCCTTCCGAAAGCGTCGCCGTGCGCCCGCCCAGAAGCAGCGCTTCGTGGGGCTCCGTCGTCGCATAGACGAAGATCGCGCCGGTCTCGGCGAAGAGCTTGGGCAATTCCTCGCGCAACTCCTCGCGCAGCTTGTAGTCGAGATTGGCGAGCGGCTCGTCGAGGAGGACGAGTTCGGCATCCTTGACGAGCGCGCGGGCGAGCGCCGTGCGCTGCTGCTGGCCGCCCGACAGGTTCAGCGGGGTGCGGTCGAGAAAGTCCGTCAGCTTCATCAGCGCCGCGGCCTTGCGCACCTTCTCGTCGATCTCGGCCTTCGGGCGCTTCTGGATGCGCAGCGGCGAGGCGATGTTCTCGTAGACGGTGAGGGCGGGGTAGTTGATGAACTGCTGGTAGACCATCGCGACATTGCGCTGGCGCACGGGAACGCCCGTCACGTCCTTGCCGTCCATGACGATGGTGCCGCTGGTCGGCGCGTCGAGGCCCGCCATCAGGCGCATCAGGCTCGTCTTGCCCGAGAGCGTCGGCCCGAGCAGCACGTTGAGACTGCCGCGCGTCAGCTCCAGCGATACGTCGCGTATATGCGTCTCCCCGCCGACGCTCTTGCCGACGCTCTTCAGTTCAAGCACTGAATTCTCCTCCCGAAGGCCGCTATTCGGCGGCTTCCCTCATGCCTTCTGTCTTTTCGCCCACATAAGTCTCCAGCGCGGCCGCCTCCTCCCTGGAGAAGCGCAGGCCCAGCTTGGAGCGCCGCCACAGGACGTCCTCGGCGTCCCTGGCCCATTCCCGTTCGATCATCCAGTCGACCTCCGATTGGAAGAGGCCGTGGCCGAAATCGCGGCCGAGCGTGCCGGACCCGACGATCGTCAGCGCATCGGTGCCGTAGGAGCGCACCAGGCGCCGCACCGTGCGCTCGCCGAGCGAAGGTGCGGCTTTGCCGATCCGTCTTTCGAGATCGGCGACGCCGTCCACCGGAAAATCGCCGCCCGGCAGCGGCTCGTCCGCCGTCCATTTGGGCTTGGACACGCGCAACTTGTCCTCGATCAGGCCGAGCACTTCCTCGGACAGGACGCGATAGGTGGTGATCTTGCCGCCGAAGCCATTGACGAGGGGCGCCTCGCCCTTCTGCGCTTCCACCTTCAGCACGTAGTCGCGGGTGGTCTCCTGCGCCTTCGAGGCGCCGTCGTCGAACAGCGGCCGCACGCCGGAATAGGTCCAGACGATGTCGTCCCGCGTCACTGTGCGCTTCAGATATTCGCTCGCGGCGTCGAGGAGATAGCGCGTCTCGGCCTCCGAGATCGAAACCTTCGAGGGATCGCCTTCGTAATCCTCGTCGGTGGTGCCGACCAGCGTGAAATCGTCCTCGTAGGGGATCGTGAAGATGATCCGCCCGTCGGCGTTCTGGAAGATATAGGCGCGGTCGTGATCGTAGAGCTTCTTCGTGACGATATGCGAGCCCTGGACGAGGCGGATATGGTTCGCCTCGTTGCGGCCGATGGCGCCGCGAATGACGTCGTCGACCCAGGGGCCGCCCATGTTGACGAGGGCTTTCGCCGTCACGCTCCGCCGCGCGCCGGTGCTGCGGTTCTCCAGCGTGACATGCCAGATCATGCCCTCGCGCCTCGCCTCGACGACCTTGGTGCGAACCATGATGTCGGCGCCGCGCTCGGCCGCGTCCCGGGCGTTCAGCACCACGAGCCGCGCATCGTCGACCCGTGCGTCGGAATATTCGAAACCCTTGCGAAACTCGTCCTTCAGGGGGGCGCCCAGCGGATCCTTCGACAGATCGACGCTGACCGTCTTCTTCAGCTTCTTGCGGCCGCCGATATGGTCGTAGAGGAAGAGGCCGATCCTGAGGATGAAGGCGGGGCGAAGCCCTTCGTGATGGGGCAGGATGAAGCGTAGCGGCCGGATGATGTGCGGGGCGATGGCCCAGAGCTTCTCGCGCTCCTGCAGGGCGTGACGCACGAGACCGAACTCGTAGTGCTCGAGATAGCGCAAGCCGCCATGGATGAGCTTCGTCGACCAGGAGGACGTCCCGGAGGCGAGATCGTTCATCTCGGCAAGGCCGACGGAAAACCCGCGTCCGGCCGCATCGCGCGCGATGCCGCAACCGTTGATTCCGCCGCCAATGATGAAGATGTCGTAGTCCGCCATGGCCTCCCCACCACGATCGGGCACCCCTCGAAGATCATGTCTTCGTTGAAAGGGAAGGTAAAACGAAAGAAAAGCGAGCGTCAAGCGAAATTTCGATCCGCTTCGTCCCGGCTGTGGATCGCCGTATCGTCCCGGTGATTGGTTTCGACGAGACGGGTCTCGCCCTCGGCGCAGACCGCTTCGATCGCCTTCGGCGCATGATCCGTGACGAAGACGTCGACCTGGGAGAGATGCCCGACGCGCACGGGCGCCGAGCGCTCGAATTTCGAGGCGTCGGCGGCGAGAATCACGTGCCGGGCGTTCTCCATGATGGCCTGGGTCACGCGCACCTCACGATAGTCGTAGTCGAGGAGCGAGCCGTCGAGGTCGATCGCCGAGGCGCCGATGACCGCATAATCCACCTTGAACTGCCGGATGAAGTCGACGGCGGTTTCGCCGACGATGCCGCCATCCGAGCGCCGCACGACGCCGCCCGCGATGACGACCTCGATCTCCGGATAGGGCCGCATGAGGCTGGCGACGTTGATATTGTTGGTGATGATCATCAGCTCGCCGCGATTGAGGAGCGCCTGCGCGACGGCTTCCGTGGTCGTGCCGATATTGACGAAGAGGGAGGAGGCGTCGGGGATGAGATCGGCGACGGCGCGCCCGATCGCGTTCTTCTCCTCCACCGCGATGAGGCGCCTCGCATCATAGCCCACGTTTTCGAGGGAGGAGGAAAGAACCGCGCCGCCATGGATGCGCGAGAGCAGCCGGCGCTGGCACAGATCGTTGAGGTCCTTGCGGATCGTTTGAACCGAGACCTGGAAATGGGCGGCGAGACCGTCGACCGAGACGCGTCCGGTCCGTTTCACGGTTTCGAGGATCTCGCTCTGGCGATCCGTCAGCATGGTATGGTCCTCCCCGCTTTCGGTTTTGACGAAAGCGAAAGCCAAGCGCAAGTGCGTGGGAGAACGGGTCGGCCTGCCGGGACGAGCCCGGCAGGCCTTCATCACTCAGCCGACATAGCGATTGACGAGGTTTTCAAGCCGCTCCTGACGGCCCGAGCGCGGCTGGGGGTCGAGATTCTCGGCCTCGACGCGGGCGGCCGCCTGTTCGAGGTCGCCGGAGAGCATGGTCTTCGCGGCCTCGCCGTCCCAGCCCGCATAGCGCTCGGTGAGCGCCTTTTCGAGTTCGCCGTCCTTAAGCATCGCAGCGGCAGCCTTCAGACCCGCCGCGCAGACATCCATGCCGCCCACATGGGAGAGGATCAGGTCCTCCGGGTCGATCGACTGGCGGCGAACCTTGGCGTCGAAATTCGTGCCGCCGGTGCCCAAGCCCCCATTCTTCAGGATCTCGTAATAGGCGAGCGCCACCTCCGGCACGTTGTTCGGGAACTGGTCGGTGTCCCAGCCGGACTGGTAGTCGTTGCGGTTCATGTCGATCGAGCCGAGAATGCCGAGCTGGCGGGCGAGATGCAGCTCGTGCTCGAAGGAATGGCCGGCGAGAATCGCATGGCCCTGCTCGATATTGAGCTTGACCTCGCCCTCGAGGCCGAAATCCTTCAGGAAGCCGTATATCGTGCCGACATCGTAGTCGTACTGGTGCTTGGACGGCTCCTGGGGCTTGGGCTCGATCAGGATCGTGCCGGCAAATCCGATCTTCTTCGCGTATTCGACGACCATCTGCAGGAAGCGACCGTAATGCTGGCGCTCGCGGCCCATATCGGTGTTGAGCAGCGTCTCGTAGCCTTCGCGCCCGCCCCACAACACGTAGTTCTCGCCGCCGAGCCGGTGCGTGGCGTCGATGCAGCTCTTCACGGTCGCGGCGGCATAGGCGAAGACGTCCGGGTCCGGATTGGTCGCTGCGCCCGACATGAAGCGCTTGTGGGTGAACATGTTGGCAGTGCCCCAGAGGCACTTCACGCCGGTCTCTTTCATCTTCGGCTGGACGTAATCGACCCATTCGAAGAGCCGGTCGCGGCTTTCCGCGAAGCTCGCGCCTTCGGGGCGCACGTCGAGGTCGTGCCAGCAGAAATAGGGCGCGCCGAGAATGCGGAACATCTCGAAGGCCGCATCGGCCTTCACGCGCATCGCCTCCATCGTATCCTGCGGATACCACGGACGATCGAAGGTGCGCCCGCCGAACGGGTCGCCGCCCTCCCAGGCGAAGGAATGCCAGTAGGCGACCGCGAAGCGCAGGTGCTCGCGCATGGTCTTGCCGGCGATCACGGCATCCGCGTCGTAGTGGCGGAACGCGAACTCGTTGCGGCTGTCGGGGCCTTCATAGCGGATCGGGGCGATATCGCCGAAGAAATCGGTCATCATGGGTCCTGTTGCGTGGGGTGAAGTCAGGGGGTGGCGGGGTACCAGTAGCGGGCCTCGTCAGCACCGCGATCGATGAGGACGAAGGTGTCGGCGAAGACGCGGTAGGGGTGGCTCCATTCGCCGTCCGGCCACTGGACGCGGATCTGCGCCCGCTCGCCGACGCCGAGACCGAGATGGACGAAGCCGCTGGTGCCCGAGGCGTGGCCTCCGCCGACATGGACCGTGCGCATCAGCGTCTTCGTGCCGACCCGGATCGCGAGCCTGGCGCCGATGGCGTCGACGTTCTCGCCGGTCTGTTTCAGCGCCACCTGAAGGAAGTTGCCGAGCGGGCGCGTGCCGTGCGGCGCGATCGCGCCGGTATTGCGGAAGAGGCTTGCGGGGCCGCCGCGATTGACGACGAGGAGATCGAGCGCGCCGTCGAGATTGAAATCGGCGACGAGCGCGCCGCGCCCCTTGGTGTGCCGGGCAAGGCCAGCCTCCCTGCCGCGTTCGGTGAATATTCCGTCGAAGCCGCCCATCAGCAGATTGTCGGGGTCGAAGGCGGCGAAATCCGGCATCGCCTCCACATTGCCCTTCGCGATGAAGAGATCGAGGTTCATGTCGTTGTTGAAGTCGGCGAACTCGGCATGCCAGCCGGTGGACGGCTTGCCCTCGTCCCCGTCATAGGGCCGGTGAGCGGTCGCGCCGCGATCATAGGCCTCGTCACGATAGGCGGGCAGGTCCTCGATTTCCCGGTCGAGCACCTGAAGCTTGGTATCGCCCATGGAGGTGAGCGCGTATTCCGGCCAGCCGTCGCCGTCGAGATCGGCCTCGGCGATGCCCATTCCCCAGATGGACAGATGCTGCCAGCCATCGGCCTTGCGATAGGGGCGGGCGGGCCGGCCGGGCTCCACGCGCCAGAGCTGCTCCTCACCGCCGCGATAATATTGCCGGTCATTGGTGATGCGCAGCGCCGGCTCGCCGGTGCGGTTCCAGTCGGTAAAAAGCATCGAGAGCGCGCAGTAACCCGGAGAGAGCTTCTGGGGCTCCGAATAGTCGGGCGTCTCGGCGCCCTTCGCCGGGCGCATCAGGAGATTGTCGGAACAGGTGCCCCAGGGCGAGCCGGGCGCTGAACGGTCGACGTAATTGCCGAAGGCGAGCGTCGGGAAGCGGTTGCCGGGCTCGAAGGTCGCGGAGAAGGCCGTCGTCCATTCGCGCCCCGGCTCGATGTTCCAGGCCCGCGTCGCGTCCTCGAACCGGCAGGCATCGAGGCCCCTGAGAACGAGATTGGCGCCGACCCTCAGGAGAACGAGATCCTGCCGCCCGTCCTGATCGATGTCGAGCGCATAGGCGCCGGTGACGTTTTCGAGATCGGCCTTCTCGATGCCGATATCGTCGACGGCCTCGAAGGCGAGACTCCCGCCCGTCTCGGAGAGGTTGCGATAGAGCGTGCCCGCATTCTTGCCGCCGGCGAGAAAGACGTCCTGCCTGCGGTCGCCGTCGCAATCGAAGGCCGCGCCGCCGCCGCCCACGAAGAACTCCCAGGGCCCGTCATAGCTGTGGAGAATGCCCGCCGCCTCGGCCTCCTCGACGAAGAGGGGCGTATCGGCGCCGAAGACGGCCGACGGGCTGCCCGCTTCGGACTGGGCGAGGGCGGCGGATGCGAGGCCGAGCAGGGCGGCGAGCGATCCGGCGATGCGGCAGAGGGGGCGCCGTCCGCGCCCGCGCATCCGTCTCAGTGCCGCGTTCATGGCTCCACCTTCAGCGTCTTCAGCCAAGCGACGAGGGCCGAGCGTTCCTCTTCGGGCAGCTTGCGATAGGCCGTGGCGCTCGCCTTCGCATCGCCGCCATGGGCGAGGATCGCCTCGTCGAGCGTCGTCACGTCGCCGCGATGGCCGTAGGGTGCGGTATCGGCGAGGCCCCAGAGTTCGGCGGTCATGAAGACGTCGCGCTCGACGAAGCGCTGGGCGAGCGTCTCGTTGCCGAAGCGCGGGCTCGCCTGATCGGCGATCCGGTGGCGCTTGAGATCGCCGAACAAGGGCACGAGGACGCGGCCCTTCTCGTCGCGCGGCAGGGCCTTCGCCCATTCCAGAAGGCCGAGATCGTAGATCGCGGGTTCTGCGACATCCTGCGTCCGCAGCGTGCCGGCCGTATCGACGGGGCCCGGATCGGCGAAGGCGAGGCTGTCGAGGGGCAGGGAGGGCTTGTGGCAGGTGGCGCAGCCAAGATCGGCGAACACCGCGCGGCCCGCCTTCGCCGCCTTCCGCCACTCCGGGTCTTCGGGCGCCGTTTCCAGCGGCGCGGGAAGGCTCGCCTGGAACGCGACCATGGCCGAGACCTCGCCCGGGCCGATCTCGTCGGCCATGCCGTCGCCGTCGAAATCGCCGGTTCCCGTCCAGCGGGCGCCGAAGCGCTCGGAGGCCTGCATGCCGTGATGGGAATTCAGCGTGTTCACCGTGAACTGGCGCAGCGAGGTCATCACGCCCTTCTGGCTGAAGGGCCGCAAGACCAGATCGGGATCGATCCCGTCGAGCTCGGAGAAATCGACCGAGCCGTCGGGAAGCGCGGTAATCGATCCGAAGGAGACGCCCTTGGAGGCGAGCGGCGCCGCGACCGGTTCGCCCGATGCGCGCGCCGCCTTCAGCGCTTCGGTGCGCTGGGCTTTGAGATCGGCCGTCATCTCGCGGGCGAGAAGCTCGACGAGGCCCGAGCCGAACAGGTGATTGGTGCCGCGCTCGTTGGAGAACTGCGGATCGATCGTATCGAAATCGGCGCTCTCGAAGCCCTCCGAAACGAAGACGTTTCCGACGAAGCCGCCCGCGCCGCCGGTCGCCGGCTCGTTGTGACAGGAGGAGCAGGCGTTCGCATCGGGCCCCGCGAGCCGCTGGAAGCCGTGCTCGGCGGGCCTTCGGTGCCGGGTCGGAATGATCGCCTGGGTGGAATGGGGCCGGCCCGCCCCGTCGAGCGTGGTGAAGCGGGCCTCGAAGAGGTCGCGGCCGGCCGCGATCAGGGTCTGGAGCGCGTCTGCATCGAGCGTTCCGGCAAGCCTGTCCTGATCGATGCGGTGCTTGACGGCATGTTCCGACCAGGCCGGCCGCTCCATCTCTGCCGAAGAGGCGCCGGGCGATACAGCCATGATGCAGGAGGCGAGGCAGGCGCCCGCGGCAAGCCGGAGCATGAATGCGCCCCTTGAGCGAGATCTCGTTCGGTTCATTCGGCCGCATCCCTCGTTTCGCGCTCGCTGGCTGCGAAGACCTGGTCGAGATCCCCGAGCGCCCGGTTGGTCGCGGCGTCGAAGATCAGCGCATCGGCATCCTCGACCACGGTGAAGGGCACGTCCGCGCCTTCGCCCGCGACCGCACTCTCGGCGATACCGCGCCGAATGGAGGGTTCGAGAAGATCCATGGCGTGAGACCCGGACCCGGTGAAGACCAGCGGCAGCGGGTCGATGAGGGTGAAGACCCGGCCGAGCCCGTAGCCGAGCGCGAGCCCGGCGGTCTCGAACGCGCCTGCGGCCTGTGCCTCGCCGGCGCGTGCCCGGTCGGCGATCGCGTGCATCAGGCTCTCGTCGATCCGCCTTGCGATGATCTCGTCCGGCGGTGCGCCACCCGCCGATCTGAGGATCGCGTAGTCGGCGGCATAGGCTTCCACGCAGCCGCGATTGCCGCAGCGGCACAGCGCCCCGCCGGGATAGTGGTTGATATGGCCGAATTCGGTCGATGCCCGCTGGCGGGCGGTGAACGGATCGCCGGCGACGGCGATCCCCATTCCGACACCGAAGCCGATGAGGATCGTCGCAAGGCCGCTGCGTACCGAGGAGCCGTCCCAGCGGAAGCCCTCGGGCATCAGCGAGCAGTCGTTCTCGACGCCGACCCCGATCCCGGTCCTTGCCTCGATCGCCGGGCCGATCTCGATATTGCGGGTCTTCAGCGCCGGCGACCAGACGATCGATCCGCGTGACGTGTCGACCTTGCCCTGGACCGCGACGACGATCCGGCCGATCCGGCCGATCCGGTCGCAAGAGGCGAGGCGGGCCTCGCTGGCGACGGTTTCGATGAGCGCGGCGATGACGCCCGCGATCGCATCCGCATCGAAACCGGCAATGGAGGTCTCGCGGGTCGCCTCGGCCAGAGAGGTGCCGGCATAATCGGAGAGACGGACGGCGATCTCGCCGACGGCGACACGGGCGGCGATCACGTAAGCGGCCTCGCCGAGGAGGGCGATGCGGCGCTCGGGCCGGCCGCGCCGCCCGACGCGGGCGAGGGGGGCGTCTTCCTCGGCCTCGGGAATCTCGCGCACGAGACCGTTGCGGATGAGGGCGCTGGTGATGGCGGCGGCCGAGGACAGGGAAAGGCCGGTCGCGTCCGCGGCGGCGCGGCGGGTCGTGCGCCGCCTGACGCGCAGGTGCTCGATGACGATCCGGCGATTATGGGCGCGCACGCCTTCCGCGTCGGTTTTCGACAGCATGTCCGGTTCAGATCCTCCCGCCGCGGACCCGACGTTTCCTCCCGTCCGGTTCCGCTCCTCACGCCTATGTTGACAGACATATTTTTTGATGTCACCATTTTTTACGAGGCTTGGAAAAAGTCTTGGTCGAGAGCCGACGGGCTGTCGGCAAGGGAGTTCAGGCGCTTATCGCGCCAGGGAGGAAATCGATGAAGACTTTGAAGATCGCGCTCGCCGGCGCGGTGTTTTCGCTCGGCATGACGGCACTCGCAGCGGCCCAGGACGGCCCGACCGTGGGCGTCTCCTGGTCGAACTTCCAGGAAGAACGCTGGAAGACCGACGAGGCCGCGATCAAGGAGGCTCTCGAGGCCGCCGGCGCCAGCTACATTTCCGCCGATGCGCAGTCCTCGGCCGCCAAGCAGCTGACCGATGTCGAATCCCTGATCAGCCAGGGCGCCGACGCGCTGATCATCCTCGCGCAGGATTCCGCCGCGATCGGCCCCGCCGTTCAGACCGCCGTCAACAACGGCATCCCGGTCGTCGGCTATGATCGCCTGATCGAGAACCCGGACGCGTTCTACATCACCTTCGACAACAAGGAAGTCGGCCGCATCCAGGCCCGCGAAGTCCAGAAGGTGAAGCCGGAAGGCAACTACGCCTTCATCAAGGGCTCGTCCTCCGATCCGAACGCCGACTTCCTGTTCTCCGGCCAGATGGAAGTCCTCAAGGACGCGATCGATTCCGGCAAGATCAAGAATGTCGGCGAGGCCTATACGGATGCCTGGCTTCCGGCGAACGCCCAGCAGAACATGGAACAGATCCTGACCGCCAACAACAACGAGGTCGACGCGGTCGTCGCCTCGAACGACGGCACGGCGGGCGGTGCGATCGCGGCTCTGGAGGCCCAGGGTCTCGCCGGTTCGGTCCCCGTCTCCGGGCAGGACGCCGACCATGCGGCGCTCAACCGCATCGCGCGCGGAACCCAGACAGTCTCGGTCTGGAAGGACTCGCGCGAACTCGGCAAGCGCGCGGCCGAGATCGCTCTCGATCTCGCCAAGGGCACGCAGATGGCCGAGGTCGAGGGTGCGGAGAGCTGGGACAGCCCGGGCGGCATGCAGCTGTCCTCGATCTTCCTGAAGCCCGTCGCGATCACCAAGGACAATCTCCAGACGATCATCGATTCGGGCTGGGTGTCCAAGGACACCGTCTGCCAGGGCGTCGAGCCGGGCTCGGTTCCGGCCTGCAACTGATCCATCCGTGATCATCGCTTGCCGGGACGGTGAAACCCGTCCCGGCAAGCCCCCTTCCGGCAAAGCCGGGAGCGGCCGGTCCGACGCAGCGCGAGAACCCGCCTCGTCTGGCCCTTCGAATTTCCTGGGAGGCGATCATGAGTGACGTGGCATCGGGTGGTGCCGTGCGGCCGAAGACGGCCGGCGGTGGCTCCGGGTTCAAGAATTTCCTGCGCGCGACCGAAATCGACACGCGCATGCTCGGCATGGTCGGCGCGCTGCTGGTCATCTGGGTCGGCTTCCACATCCTGTCGGGCGGCACCTTCCTGACCCCGCGAAACCTGTGGAACCTGTCGGTGCAGACGGCATCGGTCGGCGTGATGGCGACCGGCATGGTGCTCGTCATCGTCACCCGCAATATCGACCTGTCGGTCGGCTCGGTCCTCGGCGTCACCGGCATGATCATGGCGATCGCGCAGACCACCTGGTTCACGCCGATGTTCGGCTTCGACAACCCCATGGTCTGGATCGCGACGATCGGGCTCGGCCTTCTTTCGGGCCTTGCGATCGGCGGTCTCCAGGGCTTCGTCATCGCCTATATGGGCGTGCCCTCCTTCATCGTGACGCTGGGCGGCCTGCTCGTCTGGCGTGGCGCTGCATGGTGGGTCGCCTCGGGCCGCACCATCCCGATCACCGACGACACGTTCAAGATCCTCGGCGGCGGCTCGGACGGCTCCATCGGCGCGACCTGGAGCTGGGTCATCGCGATCGTCGCCATCGCCTTCCTCGCGCTCGCCGCGGTCAATGCCCGGCGCCAGCGCAAGCGGTTCCATTTCCCGGTCAAGCCCATGTGGGCCGAGTATCTGACCTTCGCTCTCTCGGCCGGCGCGGTCGTCGTCGCGACCCTCATCGTCAACGCCTATCTCCTGCCCGGTCCGCTCGCCGCCCGCTATGCCCAGGCGAACGGCATCGCGGTGCCGGAAGGCGGTCTGGCGATCTCCTTCGGCTATGCGGTTCCGGTGCTTCTCTTCATCGGCGTCGGCATCGTCATGACCTTCGTCGCGCGGCGCACCCGCTTCGGCCGCTACGTCTTCGCGATCGGTGGCAACCCGGAAGCCGCAGAGCTTGCCGGCATCAACACCAAGCGCGTCACCATGATGGTCTTTGCCCTCATGGGCATGCTGGCGGCGATCGCGGCCGCGATCTCCACGGCGCGCCTCACCTCCGCCACCAATGCCCAGGGCACGCTCGACGAGCTCTACACCATCGCCGCCGCCGTCATCGGCGGAACCTCGCTCGCGGGCGGCGCCGGCACGATCGCCGGAGCCATGCTCGGCGCGCTGGTCATGCAGAGCCTGCAATCGGGCATGGTTCTGCTCGGCATGGATACGCCGCTTCAGAACATCGTCGTCGGGGCCGTGCTCGTCGTGGCCGTCTGGCTCGACACCGTCTACCGCAAGAGGGCCGCATGATGAGCACCACGATGGACGATATCCGCGACGGCGGCACCACCGGTCATACGGACAACATCGACCGCGCCGGGCCACCCCTCGTCGCGATGGAAGACATCTCGATCTCCTTCGGCGGCATCCATGCCGTCGACGGGGCCTCGCTCGATCTCTATCCGGGGGAGGTCGTCGCTCTGCTCGGCCATAACGGGGCGGGCAAGTCGACGCTGATCAAGATCCTGTCGGGCGCCTACAAGCGCGACAGCGGCGAGATCATGGTGCGCGGCGAGAGGGCGACGATCTCGAACCCGCGCGACGCCAAGGCCTATGGCATCGAGACGATCTACCAGACCCTCGCGCTCGCCGACAATGTGGACGCGGCCGCCAACCTCTTCCTCGGGCGCGAGATCATGACGCCCTTCGGCACGCTCGACGATGCCGCGATGGAGGCCGAGGCTCGCAAGGTGATGGGCCGCCTCAACCCGAACTTCAAGCGCTTCAAGGAGCCGGTCCGGGCCCTGTCCGGCGGCCAGCGCCAGTCAGTTGCGATCGCCAGAGCGATCCTCTTCAACGCCAAGATCCTGATCATGGACGAGCCGACCGCCGCGCTCGGGCCGCAGGAGACCGCGCAGGTCGCGGACCTCATCAAGGAGCTGAAGAAGGAGGAGATCGGCATCTTCCTCATCAGCCACGACATCCACGATGTCTTCGACCTGTCGGATCGCGTGGTGGTGATGAAGAACGGCCAGGTGGTGGGAAGCGCGAAGACGAGCGACGTGACCAAGGACGAAGTCCTCGGCATGATCATTCTCGGCAAGTGCCCCGCCGGCGCAACGCCCGGGCCGGGCGCGATGAAGGACTGAACGCGGCGCCGGCACCGACCCGGCTGGACGACTTGTCTGGCTCCGGTTCGCGGAAGATCCGGCTTCGTTCGAAGGCCGCGACGATCAGGGCCCGATCCCCACGGATCGGGCCTTTCTCTATGCCGGCATCCCGGCAAGGTTATGGCCGCATCTGCCCCGGTCAGGCGACCTTTGCGACCGTCTCGGCGTGCCCGGCATCCATCAGTGGACGGATGCGCGTCCAGGCCGCCACGAAGGCCTCGACGCAGCCGGGATCGAAGTGACTACCGCTGCAGGCGAGAATCTCGTCATAGGCCTTTTCGATCGGCCATGCCGCCTTGTAGGGACGCTCCGAGCACAGGGCGTCGAAGACGTCGGCGAGAGCGACGATGCGCCCTTCGATCGGGATGGCGTCGCCCGCAAGACCCGCCGGATAGCCGTTGCCATCCCATTTCTCGTGATGCGTTTTGGCGACGACGCTCGCGACGTGGACGACTTCGGTCGAGGCCTCCCCGAGGATCGCGGCGCCGATATCGACATGCCTGCGCATGACGGACATCTCTTCGGCGCTCAGCCGCCCCGGTTTCTGAAGGACGGCGTCCGGGATGCCGATCTTGCCGATATCGTGCAGGGGCGCGGCGAGGTAGAGGATGCGCGCACGCTCCTCGCCGAGGCCGAGGGTTTCCGCCAGAATGCGGCAGATCTCGGCGACGCGCGAGACGTGGTCGCCGGTCGTGCCGTCGCGATATTCGATGGCCCGCGCGAGGCGCCAGATGATCTCCTCCTCACGTGCGACGAGGCTCGCCGTCGCCTGCTCGACTTCGGCCGCAAGCTCCCTTGCCCGGTCCGTCTGCTCGCATTGCACCTGTCTGAGGGCGAGCAGGTTGCGCACGCGGGACTGAAGTTCGATCCAGTCGAAGGGCTTGTTGAGAAAGTCCGTGGCCCCGGCCTGGATGGCCTGGCGCTTCAGGGCCGGATCAAGGGTCGCGGCGATCATGATCATCGGCACGTGCCGGTAGGCGGCCCGCTCGCGCAGGGCCGTCAGCACTTCGATGCCGTCGAGTTTCGGCATGATGTAGTCGACGAGGACGAGGTCGAACTGGGACTGGTCACACTCCGTGATGGCCTGCTCCGGATCGAGGCAGATCCTCGTCTCGACGTCGCCGAGTTCCGCGACCTTGCCGGCGATGGCGGACGCGCTCGACCGACTGTCGTCGATGATCAAGACCCTCATGGACATCCTGCAAACCCCTAGGAGCATCCCGATCAGTAGTACATGGAACCGTTTCAACCTCTTTAAAAACACGGTTGCGGGTCGCTGCCGACTATCCTCGAAACGTGCGGAATGGATAGTCGGCTAATCTGACGCAGGGGCGGGATCCTCGCGCCTCGGCGCAGGTCCGCTTCCGAGGAACCCCTCCGGCGATCGGGATCAAAGTCCCAGAAAGCGTTCCTGAAGGCTCCGGTCGAGATCGGCCGGCCGTCCGGTCCAGACCGTGCGGCCATTGGACAGAACCGTGCAGCGATCCGCGACCGGAAGGAGTTCGGCGAGGCTCTTGTCGACGACCACGATGGAGAGGCGTTCGCTCTTCAGGGCTTTGATCGCGGACCAGATCTCCTGGCGGATCAGGGGCGCGAGGCCCTCCGTCGCCTCGTCGAGGACGAGGAGGCGGGGATTGGTCATCAAGGCGCGGCCGATCGCCACCATCTGCTGCTCGCCGCCCGAAAGAAGACCCGCCGACTGGTCGCGCCTCTCGGCAAGGCGCGGAAACAGGGCTTCGACCCGTTCGAGGGTCCATGGCCCCTTGCGGGCCGCAACGAGAAGGTTTTCCCGCACGCTCAGGGCGCGAAAGCAGCGGCGGCCTTCCGGCACGAGGCCGATGCCGAGGCGCGCGATGCGGAAGGACGCCATGCCCGAAATGTCCCGATCCGCGAAGCGAAGGCTTTCGGCCCTTGCCGCGACGAGGCCGCAGACGGCACGGATCGTCGTGGTCTTGCCCATGCCGTTCCGGCCCGCGAGCGCGACGACCTCCCCCTCCTCGACCGAGAGGTCGACGCCGAACAGGGCCTGGCTCGCCCCGTAGAAGGCCGACAGATCACGGACTTCGAGAATTCGGCTCATGCCGATGCCTCGCCGAGATAGGCTTCGCGCACGAGCCGGTCGCTCCGGATCTCGTCGGGCGTGCCGGTCGCGACGATCCTGCCGTAGACGAGGACGGAGATGCGGTCGGCGAGTGCGAAGACGGCGTCCATGTCGTGCTCCACCATGAGGATCGGCGTCTCGTGCCTCAGCTGCGAGAGGAGCGCGGTCAACTCCCGCGACCCCTCGCTTCCCATGCCGGCCATCGGCTCGTCCATCACGAGGGCCTTGGAGCCGAGCGCGAGAACGAGCGCCACTTCGAGCCGGCGGCGCTCGCCATGGGAGAGGCTGGCGGCCGGAATCTCCGCCCTGCCGTCGAGGCCGACCCGGGCAAGCGCCTGCATGGCCGGATCGCGCAGCGAGCGGTCGAGCGCTGTGGGTCTAAAGAAGCGGAAACTCGTGCCCTGACGCGCCTGGACGGCGAGCATCGTGTGGGCGAGGGCGGTGAATTCGGGCAGGATCGTCGAGATCTGGAAGGTGCGGCCGAGGCCGGCGCGGGCCCGCTCGGCCGTGTTCCACCGCGTGATGTCGCGGCCATCGAAGGAGACGCTTCCGGCGTCCGGCATCACCGAGCCGCAGATCTGGCCGATCAGCGTTGACTTGCCGGCCCCGTTCGGGCCGATCAGCGCATGGATCTCGCCGGGCCGAAGATCGAGGCTGACATCGTCGGTGACGGTCAGCCCGCCATAGGACTTCCTCAGGCCGGCGACGCGGAGGATCGGTTCAGCCATGTCCGGCACCCTTCGGTGCAAGAAGGCTCATCAGGCCGCCGCGCCCCATCAGAACCACGAGGAGGAGCGCGAGGCCGAGAAAGAACTGCCAGCGCTCGGTCACGCCGCCGAGGAAATGCTCGAGGAGAACGTAGAGGGTAGCGCCCGCCAGGGGGCCGGCGAGCCGTCCGACACCGCCCAGAACGACGAGGACGATGAGTTCGCCGGACATGTGCCAGGACAGCATCGAGGGGCTGACGAAGCGGTTGAGATCGGCGTAGAGCGCGCCGGCGAGGGCGGTGATCGCACCGGAGATGACGAAGGCGACGAGCTGGATGCGGTCAGGCCTGACGCCGAGGGCGGCGAGGCGGTCCGGGTTCTGCCGCGCCGCCTGGAGGGCCGCGCCGAAGCGTGAGGCCTTAATGATGGCGAAGGCGGCAAGGCCCGCGAGAAGCGCGCCGAAGGCGATCAGGAAGAAGGTCATCGGGCGCATGGTGGCAAGCCCGAAGAAGGGATTGCGCAGGATGAGCGCCATGCCGTCCTCGCCACCATAGCCCGGCCAGGCGATCGCCAGATAGAAGACGAGCTGGGCGAAGGCCAGGGTGATCATGATGAAGGCGACGCCGCTTGTGCGCAGGCTGATCGCCCCGACGACGAGGGCGAAGAGGCCTGCCGCGAGCATCGCGAGGGCCCAGACGCTCGCCATCTGCGCCGATGCGGGCAGGCCGAAGGGCAGCGGCTCTCCCCCCATCGCATGGGAGGCGACGATGCCCGCGACATAGCCTCCGATGCCGAAGAAGGCGGCATGGCCGAGGGAGACGAGCCCGCCGAGGCCGAGGGCGAGATTTAGGCCCGTCGCGGCAAGGCCGAGGATCGCGATGCGCGTTGCGAGCGTGACGTGGAAGGTCTCGCCCGAAAGGTTGGCGAGGAGCGCATAGGCGAGCGGGAAGAGGACGATCGCAAGGCTTGCGAGAAGGCTGCGGACCGGGATGGCATGACGCTCAGGCATGGGAGGCGAACAAACCCTTCGGGCGCAAAGCGAGGATCACCGCCATCACCGCATAGATCAGCATGGAGGCGAGACCGCTTCCCAGAAGTCCCGCATCGGCCGGCGGCAGGAAGAGACCAGCGATGCGCGGCAGGAAGAACCGGCCCGCCGTATCCACGAAACCGATGAGGAGCGCGCCGTAGAAGGCGCCCCTGACGGAGCCGATGCCGCCGATGACGATCACCACGAAGGCGAGAATGAGGACCGGCTCGCCCATGCCCACCTGCACCGATTGAAGGGCGCCGACGGTCGCTCCCGCAAGACCGGCAAGGGCCGCCCCGAGCGCGAAGACGATCGTGTTGAGGCTGCGGATGTCGACGCCGAGCGCGGCGATCATCTCGCGGTCGTTCTCGCCGGCACGGATGCGCATGCCGAGCCGCGTGCGCGCGATGAGGAGGTAGAGCCCGATGGCGACGGCGATGCCGAGGCCGATCACGGCGAGCCTGTAGGCCGGATACTGGACCCCGCCGGGCAGGGCGACCGCCCCCTGGAGGAGCGGCGGGACGTCGAGATAGAGCGGGAACGAGCCGAACAGCCAGCGCGTCCCTTCCGAGAAGATCAGGATGAGGGCGAAGGTCGCGAGCACCTGATCGAGGTGATCGCGGGCATAAAGCCGCCGGATGACGGTCGTCTCGACGAGAGCGCCCGCGACGGCCGCCGCCGCAAGGCTCGCCGCAAGACCCAGCCAGAAGGAGCCGCTCGCCGCCGCCACGGCCGCGCAGGCGAAGGCGCCCACCATGTAGAGGGAGCCGTGCGCCAGATTGATCACGCCCATCACGCCGAAGATCAGCGTCAGTCCGGCCGCCATCAGGAACAGCATGATGCCGAGTTGAAGGCCGTTCAGCGCCTGCTCGATCAGAAGTGGAAGGGACAAGCGGTCGGCCTTGTCACATCTGGCAGTCCGCGGCGTAGGCATCGCCGTGATCGGTGAAGATCGTCTCGACGGTGTGGTTCGTCAGGACGCCGTCCTCCTTCACCACCTCGGTCAGGTAGATGTCCTGGATCGGATGCTGGTTGGTGTTGAAGGAGAACTTGCCGCGCGGCGACTGGATGTCGGCCTTCAGAAGGGCCTGACGGAAGGCCTCTGTATCGGACGGCTCGGCGCTTTCATGGGCCGAGAGGATCAACTGGGCTGCGTCATAGGCCTGGACCGCATAGATCGAGGGAAGCCGGTCGTATTGGGCCTCGAAGGCTTCCACGAACCGCTTGCTGGCGGGATTGTCGAGATTCTTCGCCCACTGGCCGGAATTCTTCACGCCGAGGGCCGCATCGCCGATCGCCGGCAGGACGTCCTGGCTGAACGAGAAGCCGGGGCCGATCACGGGAATTTCCGAACCCGACTGGGCATACTGCTTCATGAAAGCGATGCCCATGCCGCCGGGCAGGAACATGAAGACGCCGTCGGCCCCGGAGGCGCGGATCTGGGCGATCTCGGCTGCGTAATCGGTCTGGCCGAGCTGGGTGTAGATCTCGCCGGCGAGCTCGCCCTTGTAGTAGCGCTTGAACCCGGTCAGCGAATCCTTCCCGGCGGGATAGTTCGGCGCCATGATGACCATGTTCTTGTATTCGCGATTGGCATATTCGCCCATCGCCTCGTGCAGATTGTCGTTCTGATAGGCGGCGTTGAAATAGAGCGGATGGCAGCCCGCGCCGGCAAGCGCTGCGGGGGCGGCATTGGTCGAGACGTAGAACTTGTCCTGCGCGGTGGCGGACGGGGCCACCGCCATCAGGATGTTGGAGAAGACGATCCCCGTCAGAACGTCGACATCCTCGCTCTGGATCATCCTGTCGGCGATCTGCACGGCAAGTTCGGGCTTCTGTCCGTCGTCCTCGACCAGAACCTCGACATCCTTCGCGCCCGACTGTTCGACCGCCAGCATGAACCCGTCGCGCGTATCGATGCCGAGCCCGGCTCCCGGACCCGAAAGGGTCGTGATCAGGCCGATCTTCAGGGGCTCGCTTAAGGCGGCGGTCGAGCCGGCGGCGAGCGCAAGGGCCGTGAGTGCGACGATCTTCAAGGTCATGGATGCGTTCTCTCGTTTGTCGTGGAAAATCGAGACCAGGGGACGGGGCGGGCGGTCGAAATGCGGCGCCCGACGGATGGAGCAGGATTCGCGTGCGCCCGCAAGTGTGCTCGCGCAAGAGCGGGCACCCGGTCCGCCTCCACCCATCGTCCTCACAGGCCGCCCGGCGCGATGGGCGGCACGGTCGCCGAGCGGTCCGTGATCTTGCGCAGCGCGAAGGAGGAATTCATCTTCGCCACATGGGGAAGGGAGGACAGGGCGGTCTTGTGGATGTGCTCGAAGTCCTGAAGATCGCGCGCGGCGACCCGCAGGATGTAGTCGTATTCTCCCGACATCAGGAAGCAGACCAGAACATTGGGACAGCGCCGCACCGCGGCCTCGAATTCGGCCAGCTGCTTCTCGCTCTGGCCCGCGAGCGTGATGTTCACCATCACCGTGACCGGATAGCCGAGCAGCTGGCTCGACAGGCGCGCGCTGTAGCCCTCGATCGCGCCGGTCGTCTCCAGCCGGTCCAGACGCCGGGAGCAGGCCGAGGGTGACAGTCCCACCCGTTCGGCGAGCGCCTGGTTGGAAAGGCGTCCGTCCCGTTGAAGCGCCTGCATGATGGCGAGATCGAAGCGGTCATAGGTCATGTGCGCACGATCCTTGCAGCCCGCCGGCCTCGGCGCAAGATCCTTGCGTTGGAACCGGCGAAAAGCGCTGGAAAAAGCGGGACATTGCGGCGCGAACGCTCTTCAATCCTCCCATGATCAGGGATAGGTGAGGACGTTCCCCATGCGCATCGGTTGCCCCAGGGAGATCAAGAACCACGAATACCGCGTCGGGCTGACGCCGGCCGCTGCCCGCGAATACGTGTCCCACGGCCATAGCGTCGTCGTGGAGACGGGGGCGGGCGCGGGCATCGGCGCCGGCGACGAGGACTATGTCGCGGCCGGTGCCGAGATCGTCGGTGCGGCCGAGGACGTCTTCTCGCGCGCCGACATGGTGGTGAAGGTCAAGGAGCCGCAGCCCGGCGAATGGGCGCAGCTGCGCGAGAACCAGATCCTCTACACCTATCTCCATCTCGCCCCGGACCCGGAGCAGACCAGGGGACTTCTGAATTCCGGCGTCACCGCCGTCGCCTATGAGACGGTGACGGATGCGCGCGGCGGCCTGCCGCTGCTCGCGCCGATGTCGGAGGTCGCGGGCCGGCTCTCCGTGCAGGCCGGCGCCCGGACGCTGGAAAAGGCCTGCGGCGGGCGCGGGGTTCTTCTGGGCGGCGTGCCCGGCGTCGCACCGGGCAAGGTGGCGATCGTCGGAGGCGGCGTCGTCGGCAAGGAAGCCGCCCGGATGGCGGTCGGCCTCGGCGCCGAAGTCACCATTCTCGATCGTTCGATCCCGCGCCTGCGCGAACTCGACGATCTCTTCGAGGGCCGGGTGATGACGCGTTTCTCGACGCCGACCGCCCTCGACGAATGCGTCTTCGCCGCCGACCTCGTGATCGGCGCTGTGCTCATCCCGGGCGCCTCGGCGCCCAAGCTCGTCACGCGCGCGATGCTCTCCTCGATGAAGCCCGGCGCGGTCCTCGTCGATGTCGCGATCGATCAGGGCGGCTGTTTCGAGACCTCCCGTGCCACGACCCATGCCGAACCCACCTTCGAGATCGACGGCATCATCCACTACTGCGTCGCCAACATGCCGGGCGCCGTTCCCGTGACCTCGACCTATGCGCTGAACAACGCGACGCTGCCCTTCGGCCTCGCGCTCGCCGATCACGGCCTCGACGCCTTGCGACGCGACCCGCACCTGATGGCCGGCCTCAACGTCCATCGGGGCCGGATCACCAATCGCGCCGTCGCCGACGCGCTGGGCCAGAGCCATGTCGAGGGAGCTTCGGCCCTTTCGGCCTGAACAGGCTGTCGCGGGGCGCCCTCAGACCCGGCCGATGAGGCGCTCGACGATCGGGCTTTCCGGCCGCTCCAGATCGTCGATCACGTCGAAATGGTGCTTGTCGGGCTCTTCCACGCACTCGGTCGCGGCGCCGAGGCCGCGCCAGATATTGGCGAGGAGACGGCTTTGGCGGACGAATTCGGACGTCTCCCTCGCACCCACCCATGCGGTGATGCGCGTTCCGGGCAGCGGCTCCAGAAGGGCGGGGCTCTCGGCGAGGGCTTCCGCCTCGTCGATCCGCAGATGTTCCTGCCGCGCGGTCCTTCGAAGCGGGCGAAGATCGTGAAGGCCCGAGATCGAGACGACCCCCGCGATCCGGCCGCGTGTCTCGCGCCCGAGCGGCGAGGTGTGGCTCACCATGCGCGAGACGAGATGGCCGCCCGCCGAGTGACCGGCAAGGCGGATCGGGCCGCCGACCATGGCCGCGGCGGTCTCGATGGCGCGGCCGATCTCGGCCGTGATGCCGGCGATGCGGATCTCGGAGCATAGGGTGTATTCGGGAATCGCGACCGCATGGCCGTGGGCGAGCGGCCCTCGTGCCAGATGGGACCAGTAGCTGCGGTCGAGCCCCGTCCAGAAGCCGCCATGGACGAAGACGACGAGTCCCTGCGGGCTCTCCTCCGGCAGGAAAAGGTCGAACCGGTTGCGGGTCCCCGGTCCATAGGGAAGGGCAAGCCGTGCCGATGAGCCCGCCTCGTCACGAAAGTCCGCGGCGGGCTTGGCCCAGCGTTCGGGCCATCTATCGCTCTGCGGGATGGCCGCCCTGTTGTCGTAGAGATCGTCCCACTCGGTCATCCTGATCAGCATCGGATGTCGTCTCCTGTTCGGGCAGCGGTGCCTGGCCTCGACGTTCGCCATATCGAAGGCCGGGCCGGTCTGTCGACGTCTTGCGAAGCGAACGCGCGGGCGGTCTTCTTTCCTTCACGCCTGCCGCGCCGATGGTCCCCGCCGCATGTCATGCGACCGCTAGAGGACCACTCTTCCGATCCTGTTCGATGTCCTGCCGATCCTGACTGCCGCAAGCGTCGTCGCGCCCTGTCCAAAGGCATCGGTCCCGCAGTTCTTCGATTGAATGTTGCGGAGGGATTTCCGGGGTGTTCTATATCGCATGCGGACTGGTCGACTCGCGCTTTGCCCCGTTGCGGAGCGCCGGGCTTGAGGTTTGCTGAACCATGCCGATACTCACGTCGTCCGTCAGACGTCTTCGGCATGGTCTTTGAGGAGGAAAACAGGTTGAAAATCGGCGCACCAAGGGAAACCCACAAGGGCGAGTCGCGGGTGGCGATGACGCCCAAATCCGCGCAGGAGCTCCGCAAGCTCGGCCATGAGTGCCTGATCGAGACCGGCGCCGGCACCAAGGCCGGCTTTACCGACGAGGCGTATCGGGAGGCGGGCGTCACGATCGTCGAGGATGCGGCCAAACTCTACGAAACGGCGGATATCGTCGTGAAGGTGAGGGAGCCGAAGGACGAGGAGATCGAGCGCCTCTCCAAGGGCAAGACCCTGATCTCCTTCTTCTATCCGGGCCAGAACGAGGCGCTTCTGGAGGCGGCCAAGACGTCCGGCGCGACGGTCATCGCCATGGACATGGTGCCGCGCATCTCGCGCGCCCAGAAGATGGATGCCCTGTCCTCCATGGCCAATATCGCCGGCTACCGCGCGGTGATCGAGGCCGGCAGCAATTTCGGCCGCTTCTTCACCGGACAGGTCACGGCGGCGGGCAAGGTGCCGCCGGCCAAGGTCCTCGTCGTCGGCGCGGGAGTCGCGGGCCTTGCGGCCATCGGCACCTCCACATCCCTCGGTGCGATCACCTACGCCTTCGACGTGCGCCCGGAAGTCGCCGAGCAGGTGGAGAGCATGGGCGCCGAGTTCGTCTATCTCGATTTCGCCGAGGAGACGAAGGACGGCGCGGAATCAGGCGGCTACGCCTCGGTGTCGAGCCCCGAATTCCGCGAAGCCCAGCTCGCCAAGTTCCGCGAGCTCGCGCCGGACATGGACATCGTCATCACGACGGCGCTCATTCCGGGCCGCGAGGCGCCGGAGCTCTGGACCCGCGACATGGTCGAGAGCATGAAGCCGGGCTCGGTGATCGTAGATCTCGCCGCCGAGAAGGGCGGCAACTGCAAGCTGACCGTCATGGACGAGAAGATCGTCACCGACAACGGCGTGACGATCGTCGGCTATACCGATTTCCCGAGCCGGATGGCGACCCAGTCCTCCACGCTCTACGCCACCAATATCCGCCACATGATGGCGGACCTGACGCCCGGGAAGGACGGCACGGTCGTCCACGACATGGAGGACGACGTCATCCGTGGCGCGACCGTCACCCATGACGGCGAGATCACCTATCCGCCGCCCAAGCCCAAGGTGAAGGCGATCGCGGCGCAAAAGCCCAAGGAGAAGGTGAAGGAGAAGACGCCGGAGGAGAAGCGGGCCGAGGAAAAGGCCGCCTTCGCGGCCCAGACCAAGTCTCAGGTGACGCTCCTGGCCGTTGGCGGCGGGCTCGTGCTGTTTGCCGGTCTGTTCGCGCCGGCCAGCTTCATGCAGCACCTCATCGTCTTCGTCCTGTCGGTCTTCGTCGGCTTCCAGGTGATCTGGGGCGTCGCCCACAGCCTGCACACGCCGCTGATGGCGGTGACCAACGCCATCTCCTCGATCATCATCCTCGGGGCGCTGATGCAGATCGGGTCCGGATCGGCCTTCGTGATCATCCTCGCCGCACTTGCGGTGTTCCTGGCGGCCATCAACATCTTCGGCGGCTTCCTCGTGACACGGCGCATGCTCGCCATGTTCCAGAAATCCTGACGGCGGGGGGCTTTCAGATATGGCATACGGATTCACGACGGCGGCCTATGTGGTCGCGGCGGTTCTCTTCATCCTCTCCCTCGGCGGGCTTTCGGGCCAGGAAAGCGCCAAGCGGGCGGTCTGGTACGGGATCGTGGGCATGGCGATCGCCGTTCTCGCGACCCTGGTCGGGCCGGGGGCGGGCCTCTGGCCGGTCTCGATCATTCTCATTCTCCTCGGCGCCGCCGTCGGCTATCAGCTGGCGACGCGCGTGCAGATGACGCAGATGCCCGAACTCGTCGCCGCCATGCACAGCCTCGTCGGCCTTGCGGCGGTGCTGGTCGGCTTCATCGCCCATATCGAGCTTCGGCGCGTGGCCGGCATGACGCCAGTCGAGCGCGAGGGGCTCGAGGGGTTCGCCGCGCTCATCGCCCACAAGGACCCGGCCGAACTCGCGATCCTCAGGATCGAACTCTTCCTCGGCATCTTCATCGGCGCGATCACCTTCACCGGCTCGGTCATCGCCTATGGCAAGCTCGCCGGAAAGGTCTCGTCCGCCGCGACGAAGCTGCCCGGCGGCCACTGGCTGAACATCGGGGCCGCCGCGCTCTCGGCGCTCTGCCTGATCTGGTATTTCAATACCGCCGGACTGTTCCCGCTGATCCTGATGACGCTCGCCGCGCTCTTCATCGGCTATCACCTGATCCGCGGCATCGGCGGGGCGGACATGCCCGTCGTCGTCTCCATGCTGAACAGCTATTCGGGCTGGGCGGCGGCGGCGATCGGCTTCTCCCTCGGCAACGATCTCCTCATCACCGTCGGCGCGCTCGTCGGCTCCTCCGGCGCGATCCTGTCCTACATCATGTGCAAGGCGATGAACCGCTCCTTCGTCTCGGTCATCCTCGGCGGCTTCGGCAGCACGGGCGGCGAGCAGATGGCGGTCGAGGGCGAGCAGGTGGCGATCGACGCGTCGGGTGTCGCCAATGCCCTGGAGGATGCCGACAGCATCATCATCATTCCGGGCTACGGCATGGCGGTGGCGCAGGCCCAGCAGGCGGTGAGCCAGCTGGTCACCAAGCTGCGCAACCAGGGCAAGACGGTGCGCTTCGCGATCCACCCCGTCGCCGGGCGTCTGCCGGGACACATGAACGTGCTCCTGGCCGAGGCCAAGGTGCCCTACGACATCGTTCTGGAGATGGACGAGATCAACGACGACTTCAAGGACACGGACGTCGTCATCGTCATCGGCTCCAACGACATCGTGAACCCGGCGGCCCAGGACGATCCCAACAGCCCGATCTCGGGCATGCCGGTGCTCGAATGCTGGAAGGCCAAGCAGGTCTTCGTGTCCAAGCGCGGCCAGGGAACCGGCTATTCGGGCATCGAGAACCCGCTCTTCTTCAAGGACAACACCCGCATGTTCTACGGCGATGCGAAGAAATCGCTGGAAGAGCTTCTCGGCAAGATCGAGGGCTAGCACGACGGACCCGGACCCGGCTTTCGGCCTTCGGGCCTCCGGTTTCGGATCGGGTGATCCGAACGACATGTCCGCGTCCTGATCGAACGCCCCGGGAGGCTTGACGCCACCCGGGGCTTTCTCATGCCCGATGCGGCGCGATCCATGGTGGGGTGGGGCGCGGCGAAGGCGCCGCCGCAAAAGGTCCGTCATCGCCGGACCCGCGCCGTCCTGTCTTCATCCCTGCTTTCGCTGGTCCAGCGCTTTCTGCCAGGCCAGCGCGTGTTTCACGATGAGATCGAGATCGTCGTATCGCGGCGTCCATTCGAGCACGTCCCGCGCGCGGCTTGCATCGGCGACGACGACGGCGGAATCGCCCGCGCGGCGTTCGCGCAGCTCGACCGGCATCGCGCCGGTCTGCCGCTCCACCGCCGCGACCACCTCCTTCACCGTGTAGCCGCGTCCGTATCCGACATTCGCCGTCAGGCTCTTCCCGCCATTTCTCAGATATCGCAGGGCCTGGACATGGGCCTCGATCAGGTCGCTCACATGGATGTAGTCGCGGATCGCCGTGCCGTCGCGCGTCTCGTAGTCCGTGCCGAAGATCGCCATGGACGAACGCTGGCCGAGCGCCGTCTCGCAGGCGACCTTGATGAGATGGGTCGCGCCGGCCGTGGATTGGCCCGTCCTGCCATCCGGATCGGCGCCCGCGACGTTGAAGTAGCGAAGGGCGACATGCTCGAGATCATGGGCGGCCGAGACGTCCCGCAGCATCCATTCCGTCATCAGTTTCGAGCGGCCATAGGGATTGATCGGCTGGGCGGCCGCATCCTCCGTCAGGGTCTCGGCGCTCACCTCCCCGTAGACGGCGGCGGTGGAGGAGAAGATGAAGCGGGGCACCCCATGGGCGACGCAGGCCTCGATCAGGAGGCGGGAGGCGGCCGTGTTGTTGTCGTAGTATTTCAACGGATCCCTGACGGATTCCGGAACGACGACCGAGCCGGCGAAATGAATGACCGCGTCGATCTCGTTCTCCCCCATGATGCGGTCGAGGAGGGACCGGTCGGCGATGTCGCCGCGCTCGAAACGGGCCGCCGGCGGAACGGCCCAGTCGAAACCCGTGACGAGATTGTCCACCACGACCACGTCCTCGCCGAGGGCGAGAAGCGCATGGACCATGTGACTGCCGATATAGCCGGCACCTCCGGTAACGAGAACCGTCATTCAGGGAGACTCCGTTGGAACGGCGGACAGGAAAGGGGCGGCTCGAGCCGGACCCCCGTTTATCAGGCCCTCATATGATGTGAGGGACGGAAGGGGCAATTCCCGTCCCGCTGCTTCCTTCGCCCAATCACGGCCCGGCCCTCTTCGATCTCACGGCAAGCATGCGTGCCGGACTGACGCAACGGTATCGGCATCGGGCTGCTTGGGTCCGCGAAGGACTGCCGCCTCGGTATCGCGGAAGAGCGGACACTGAACCGGCGCAAGACCTTCCGGCACTCGGATCGTCTTCATGAATGCCTTTGTTCGCGAGGTCCAGATTCTGGCGGGCGCGATTCGTCACCCGCCGCGCGAAGACCAGGTTTCGGTGAGAACCAAGCACAAGTGCGGGTTTCCTTCGAATCTGGGGACCGGTTCCCCGCGCCGGTTGTCTCGGCAACCGATCCGTGCGAAAATAGTTATCATCGTGTTAACAATCGTTTTTTTAGTTGCGTAGTGAGTTGTTGGCATGCCCTTCGCCTTTCGTGCGAGTTGCGTTCTCGGGCTGCTTCTGGGCGTTCTCCTGTCTTGCGTCGGCGCCGCGTCGGCCGCACGGGTGGATCGCACGGTCATTGCGCTTTACGACAGCACGCTCGAGCCGACCCCCTCCGATACGCTGATCCACACCAATGCCGAGATGCCCCTGAACCATCTCGGCTTCGTCCTCGACTATTACGACGTCTCGCAGGATCTTCCCTCGCGCGACGCCCTTGGCGAGGCGGACGGGGTGCTGACGATGTTTCCGGGCAATCTGCGGCATCAGTCCGCCTATTTCCGGTGGCTTCGGCAGAACGCGGACGTCATCCGCAAGCTGATCGTGCTCGGAGAGGTGGGCGGCGATCTCACCGACGAGAACCGTGATTCGATCAATGCCCTCTTCGAGCGCATCGGTCTTCGCGTGATGCCGCAATTCGTCGAGCGCGGCACGAGCGCCGAGCGCCTTGCGACGGACGAGACCGTGATCGGCTTCGAAGTCCCGCCCGATCCGATCCTGCCCGCCCATCCGCTCGTCGAGCCGCGCGGCGAGGGGGCCGAGATCGCGCTCTCCTACGAGGTGAACGCGGGGCGCCGTGTGCGCACCGATGCCGTCGTCGCCTTCGGCGAGGGCGGGGCCTATGCCGCGCCGGGCTTCTTTCTCTATTACGACGACGCGCTCAACATGAAGCGATGGATCGTCGATCCCTTCGTCTTCTTCCACCGCGCCCTCGACGTTCCGGTCTTTCCTGTTCCCGATACGACCACCGTCCTCGGCCGGCGCCTCTACTTCAGCCATGTGGACGGCGACGGCTGGAACAGCGTCTCCCAGATCGAGCGCTATCGGGGAACCGATACGAGCGCCGCCGAGGTGATGATCGCGGAACTCTTCGAGGCCTATCCCGACATGCCGGTATCGCTGGGCTTCGTGCTGGGTGACCTCGATCCGGATTTCGGCGCGCGTCCCGACAGCGAAGCTTTGGTTCGGCGCGCCTTCGCTCTGCCCCAGGTGGAGGTGGCCAGCCACAGCCGCACGCATCCCTTCGTATGGGGATTCTTCGAGCATTACGACCGGGCGCGTGAGCTCGAACTCATGGCGAGCGCCCGCGGCGAACAGGCCGAAACCGTCATCGATCGCCTGTCGCGCCTTGCCGGGATCGGGCCGTCGCAGGACGCGGTCGTCGCGGCCTATCACGACCTGCCGCGCGCCTATATGCGCGATCCGTTCGACCTCGAGAACGAGATCGGCGGGGCGCTTGCCGAAACCGAGGCGCTTGCGCCCGAGGGAAAGCCGATCGCCCTCTTCCAGTGGACCGGCAATGCCAAGCCCTTCGAGGCGGCGATCGCCGCGACGCGCGCTGCCGGCGTGCGCAACATCAATGGCGGCGATATCCGCTTCGACGACCAGCGACCCTCGACCGGCTATATCGCTCCGATCTCGCGCTTCGTCGGCGGTGAGCGCCAGATCTACGCGGTGAACGCCAACGAGAACATCTTCACCGATCTGTGGACGGACCGGTTCAGCGGCTTCGTGCAGATGCGCGAGACCTTCGAGCGCACCGGCGCCCCCTTACGCCTCAGGGGCATCAATCTCTATTACCACACCTATTCGGCCGAGCGTGCGGCCTCGCTCGACGCGATCAAGTCCCATCTCGACTGGGTGCGCACGCAGGATGTCATCGCCATCCACGCGTCCCGCTATGCCGCGATCGCCGATGGCTTCTTCTCGACCCGGATCGAGGCGATCGGGCCGATGGAATGGCGGGTGAGCGACCGGGATGGCCTCGACACGCTCCGCTTCGACGCTGCCGGGGACAGGGAGGTCGATATCGCCCGCAGCCGCGGTGTCCTCGGCTCCTCGCGCTTCAACAAGTCTCTCTATGTCGCTCTGGACCCCGCCGAGCGGCAAGCCGTCGTCGCGCTCGCACCTTTCTCTGGGAACGGCGGCGAGCCCTCAGGGCTTGCCGAGGCGAACCTTTCGGAAGGCAGCTGGATCGTGTCCGCCTTCTCGCGAGGCGAGGATGAGATTTCCTTCGATGCGACCGGCTTCGGCCCGGGCGAGTTCGCGTTCCGCGACGTTCCGCAAGGAAGGTACCGGCTGGACGCCACCGGGCCGGCCGGGGCTGCCGAAGATCTCGAAGTCGACGTCGGGGCGGACGGCCTGATGCGGATCGAACTGGATATGGATGCCCGCCAGGACAGCGTTCGGGTCTCGATCGTGCCCCTTTCGGCGCAGGAGCCGGTCCCGTCCGGTGTCGAGGAGCGCGCCTGATGCTCCTCAGGAACACGTTCTGGGCCGGTGCCGGCGTCGGGTTTGCGGCGCTTCTCGCGGTCCTCGTCATCGCGCCGGGCCCGTTCGAGGCGATCTCGATGCTCGATCGCGATCAGCGCGGGGAGGCCGCCGCAGATCTCGGCAATACCATCTTCTCCGATGGCGAGGGCGATGTGCGGTTCGTCGAGAAGCTCGCCGATCTCAACCGGTCCTTCGGCGATGCGAAGATGCAGGAACGGGCGATCGACACGCTCCTCGACGAGGACCCGGACAGCGAGCTGGCGCTGCGCCGGGCGGCCGAGTACCTTTCCCATACGCAGGATATCGACGCCTATATCGAGATCCTGACGCGTCTCGCCGATGTCACGTCGAAGCCCAAGGATGTGGAACTGCTTGCGAGAACCCTGAGGCTCTGGGGCGAATTCGACGCCGAGGAAGAGATTCTGGCCTCCTTCGTCGACGTGCCGCTTTCGCCCGAATTGTCGCTTCGCCAGGCCGAAATCCTCGCGAGGGCAGATCGCGGCGAAGACGCCTATCGCGTCCTCTCCCGCACGGTGGTCAAGAACGGTCCCGAGAAATGGGCGACCCAGAGCCTCCTCTTCGACACCATGCTCGATCTCGGCCGCACGCAGGAGGCGACCCGGGACGCCGAGACATGGGTGCGGGCGGGCCTTTCGGAGGAGCGTCAGGCCGATCTCGCAACACGTCTCGCCAATCAGGGGCTGACCGAGGAGGCCATGGCTCTCGCCGGGGCCGACCGGGCATCGGGAAAGCTGCCGCAAGCCCTTGCCTGGAGCCTCGGTAACCAAGGGCATGTCGACCTTGCGCGCGAGGCGGTCCACGCCTGGATCGATCGCGTGCCTGAGGACAAGGCGATCGACGGATTGCGGCTCTACGGCCGCATCGCCGTCTCGCTCAACAGCATGCGCCCCCTTTACGGCGATCTCTATACGCTCCTTTCCAGCGACCGCCCGGACGACCGCCGCACCGGCACAGATCTTGCGAGCGTCGTCTACGGCCTGCAGGGCTTTGCCGCGATCGCCGGGATCCGCCATCTCCTCGATGCGGAGACGGTGGCGAAGCGGCCGCTCTTCGCCGCCTCGCTCGCAAAGGCCGACGGCCGCGCGAATGCGATCCGCCAATACCTCCAGGCGGTCGACATCGACCACCTGACCAAGGACGAGGCGATCGAATGGCGCAGTCTTGCCGAAGTGTCCCTTACCCCGTCGGAGATCGCGACGATCCTGCGCCAGTCCTTCGCCCGCAACGCACTTCCGCCGCCGCTGGTGCCGGTGCTGCGACAGGCGGCGGAACAGGCCGGTTTCGTCGACCCCATCTTTGATCCTCGCCTGAGAGACGAGCGGAGCCGCCGATCATGAGACAGGCCTCGAACGAGAACGCTCCGAATGGAGCGCTGCCGGCCTCGCCGGGCGATCGGCTGATCGTGCCGACCCGGCATTCGCGTCTGCGCCGCCTGTTCGAACTCGCCTGTGCCGGTGCGATCTGGGCCGGCATAGCCTGGCTTCTGCCGCCGCAGGCCTTAGCTGACAGGACGCTTTTCATCCTCGCGCTGGCCTTCACGGCCGTCTTCAGCGTGGCCTACGGAAAGGCGTTCGCGGCGCTCGCGGTCGCGCTCTTTGCGTCCCTTCTGATCGCATCTGCCCCGCCTGCGCCCTCCACCGGCCTCGATTACTACGACCTCGTCTACGGAAAGCTGATCGATCCGCTGATCCTCGCCGTCTGCGGTCTCTTCCTCGGCGAGATGCGGGACCGCTGGCGCGGGCAGTTCGAGGACGCCGTCAGGCTCGGCGAGTTCAGGGAGCATCAGCGCGACGTCATCGCGGGGCATGCGCGCGAGTTGCGCGAGCATGTGGACCAGCTCGAATTTCATCTTGCGACCACCACCGGGCGGGGCGAGCCTCGCACGCTCGCGGGCTTCGTCGAGACCGTCCGCAGCGGCGGGCCGGTCGCCCCCGCGCTTGCTGAACTCGATTTCGCATCCCTCGGCCTCTCCGAGCCGCTGCTCTACTGGAGCCGGGACGGGCAATGGGTCCAGGCCGGCCCGGGCGCTTCCAGGGCCCTGTCCTCCGCCGTCAGGGCGCGGATCGAGAAGACACACGGCGCCGTCTTCATCGAACAACCGGCCATGTCCGGCGGCCGGCCGGCCCATGTGATCGCCGCGGCGATCCGCCATCCCGAAACGAAGGCGCTGAAGGGCGTACTCGTCTTCGCCGAGTGGGCGCCGGCGCTGCAGCCGCCATCGGCGCGGCGGCTCGCCCAGGTGATCGGCGACGAGATCGGCGAGACGTTCCGCGAGGCGGCGGAACCGGCCAAGGCAACGGCCGCAGACCCGTCCGCGCTGAGAAAGGCGCTCGACATCGCGCTGGCATCCCGTGCCCGGTCTGGACGTGCGGGATGAGCGCTGCCGCGATCGGACGGGCCCGCCGGGGCCGGCGCATCTCCGCACGCTTGACCGCGAGGCGCCTCGGCGTTCGCAGGATCGGCGCGATCGCCGGCTTCGGGCTTCTCGATGCGGTCCTGTGCCTTGCGACCGCTTACGGCGCCCTGCCAGTCGGCCCGGCGATCCTCGTTCATTTCGGGCTCGCCGGACTTCTCTTCGCATATCTTTTGAAGACGAAGGCGGAGGGGGCGATCGCGGCGCTCTCGGCCATCAATCTGGCGGTCATGGCCTTTGCCGGAACGGTTGTGACGCTTCTCCAGATCCTCGTCCTCAGCCGTGCGGCCGCGCCCGCCTCGCGGGCCGAATGGAACAGGGACGCCCGACGCGAGGGAGACGACGACGCGACCCGGCTCTACGAGGCGATCGTCCAGAACCAGGCCTATCAGGGGCGAAAGGCGCCCGAGCGCTTCGATCGCGTGATGTCCGAGGGCTCGATCGCCGATCGCCAATGGGTTCTCGCGCAGATCGTACGCTCCGACCGAACCTATCCGTTCGCCCTCGTGGAGGCGGGCCTGAAAAGCCGGGATATCGCCGTGCGCGCATCCGCTGCGGCCGTCTATGCGCGGCTTCGCGAAAAGACGATCGACAGGCAGAAGGCTAGCGAGGCACAGAAGGCCGGCGAGGCGCCGCGTCCGAAGGATCGCGGAGCGTGACCCCGTGATCCGCCCCTTCGATCTCGAACCCGGCCTCGATGCCGATATCTGCGTCGTCGTGGAGGGCTGCTATCCTCATGTTTCGGGGGGCGTCTCCACCTGGGTCGACTGGCTGTTGCGGAATTCCCCGTCCTACCGGTTCGCGGTCACCTCGATCGTGCCGGGGCATGGGGAGCGGCAGGCGCGCTACGGGTTTCCGCCGAACCTCGTCCGGTTCCGCGAGCTGGAACTGGGGAAGGGGCCGGCGGTGCGCTCGCGCTTCCGCAGGCGGCCCGTCGCCGATATCGAGGACCTGGTCGAGAGACTGACCGGCTTCCTGAAGACCGGGTCTCTGGGCGAGTTCACCCGCCTCGAGGCCCTCGTCAACGATCGCGAGCGGCCCTTGTCCTTCGACGATCTCATGCGCGGCGAGACCGGCTGGGCCTTGTGCGTCGCGACCTATGAACGGCTGATGCCGCACACCGCGTTCAAGGACTTCTTCTGGGCCTATCAGGCGCTGGTCGGCGGGCTCTTTTCCGTTCTGACGACGCCGCTCTCCCATGCGCGGACCTATCATACGATCTCGACCGGTTATGCCGGCCTTCTCGCCGCGCGGGCCGCCCTCAACGGCGCGCCCAACGTGATCCTGACGGAGCACGGCATCTACACGAACGAGCGCCGGATCGAGATCCTGATGTCGGAATGGATCGGCGGCACGATCGACAAGGGGCTCGCCGACGGCGACGGCCGGGACGACGTGCGCGATTTCTGGGTGATGGCCTTCGAATCCTTCGCGCGCGTCTGCTACGAGACCTGCAGCTCGATCACCACTCTCTTCGGCGACAACCAGTCGATGCAGCGCCTTCTCGGGGCCGAGGACGCCCGCCTCCAGGTGATCGCCAACGGCATCGACGTGGAGCGCTTCGTCTCGATCGCGCAGCCGCCCGGGGACGCGCCGCCGACGGTCTCCCTGATCGGCCGCGTCGTGCCGATCAAGGACATCAAGACCTTCCTCCAGGCCTCTCGCCGCATCGCGGATGCGGTCGGCTCCGTCCGCATCCTGATCGGTGGATCGATGGACGAGGATCCGCGCTATGCGTCCGAATGTCAGGCTCTCTCGGCGACGCTCGGTCTTGGAGGGATCGTCCAGTTCCTGGGGCAGGTCGATGTGCGGGACCTCGTCGCCAAGACCCATGTGGCGGTTCTGACGAGCCTCAGCGAGGCGCAGCCGCTGACCGTTCTGGAGGCGGGCGCGGCGGGCCGGCCTTGCGTGACGACCGATGTCGGGGCCTGCCGCGAGATGATCGAGGTGCCCGGCGCGCCCGGCGGCGTCGTCACCGACCTCCTGAATGCCGAACAGATCGCCGATGCGGTCGTCGGGCTCCTCACGGACGAGGCGCGGCGGCTCGCATATGGCCGCAACCTGCAGGAGCGGGTCTGCCGCCTCTACACCTCCGAGCGTTCGGCCGCGCGCTATCACGCCCTCTACGAACCCGCCGCGACGGTGAAGAGGCGGGCGGGCTGATGGCGAATATCGGTTTCGAGCTCCGTTTTCCCTCCCGCGACAGGTCGCTGTCCGGCGCCCTCGCGGACGGTCTCTTCGGGGCGAGCGTCGTCGCGGGGCCCTGGATCCTGACGGTCCTTGCGATGGGCCTCCTGCAGGCGACCCGGCAGGACGACGGGGACGCGTTCGCGCTCCAGTCGATCATCATCTACATCTTCTTCATCACGCTTCTCGCCACCGCCCCGGTGATCGCCCTGTGCGGACGGCTCCTTGCGGACGATCTTTACCGGAACGATCCGAGCGAGATCGCCGATGCCTATGTGACCTGCCTCTTCCTGTCCTGGCTCTCGACGACGGTCATCGCCGCGCTCCTCCTGTTTTCCCGGATGTCCGTAGAGCCGGTCGATATCCTGATAGCGGTCCAGGCCTGCGGTCTGGCATCGCTGATGTGGCCAAGCTTCGCCTTCGCCTCCTCGGTCAAGCGATACGGGCTGATCGGGGCGAGCTTCGCCATCGCGCTCGTCGTCTCGGTCGGCGCCAGTCTGGCATTGCGGGAGGCGGGCTTCGGGGCACCCGTGCAGGCCGTCGGGTTCTCGTTCGGTCTGGCGCTCGGCTCGTCCATCATCGGTGGCTTCCTGTTGAGGGCGTTCGGCGGGGCCTCGGTCGGCGCCCCGCGCATCGGGGCGCGATTGTCGCAGGCATGGCGCGATCACCGGCCGCTGGTTCTCGGGGCCGCCTTCGCGGTGGCGGCGATCTGGATCGATTCCGTCGTGATGTGGCTGGGGCCCCTCGGCATCGCCGCTGCCAACGGACTGGAAACGGCGCCTACCTATGACAGCGCGATGTTCGTCGCGCGGCTCGCAATGGTGCCGGGCCTCGCCTTCAACTTCCTCGCGATCGATCCGGCGAGCTACGGGGCGATCCGCCGGTATCTGCAGGGGATCGAGGAGCGCGACACGCTGGTCGCCATCCAGTCCCGCCTGTCGAATGTCGAGACCCTGATCGATCTCCAGCTTCGCGGGCTCCTCGTCCTCCAGACCGGTCTGACCGGATTGTTCGTGGTCCTCGTGCCGTTCGCCATTCCCTTCGTCGGCCTTGCCCATGTCCAGATCGCGACGCTCCAGTTCGGCATTCTCGGCGCGCTGTTCCACGTGATCTTCTTCGCGGCGACCGCCCTCGTTCTCAACTGCGGTGCGGAGCGGGACTTCATGCGCCTTCAGGTGCTCTTCTTCGTGCTGAACGGAGGCGGAGCCGCCCTCAGCCTCCTCCTGCCGTCCGCATATCTGGGCGTCGGTTATTTTCTGGCCGCGCTCGTCTCGGGTCTCGCATCCCTCTATGTCCTGCAATCGGTCCTCCAGAGGCTGACGCGACTGACCTTCGAGCGGGGGCTGACCCTCGCTTCGGGCGCAAGGAGGCGGGGCGGGACGACGGCGGCTCTCTTGGGCCGCATCCACGCCCTCATCCGGACATTCTCAAAGGAAGGAAGATCATGAAACGCTTCGCCTTTCTCTCCGCGGTCGCAGCGGCCTGCGTCCTCGCGGCCCCCGGCCTCGCCTTGATGCCGCAGGCGCATGCCCAGACTGCCGCATCCTCCTCCGAAAGTGCCAGTGAGGGGGAGGGCGAGGGGCGTGCGGCGGAGGCGGGCGTCGCCTACCACATCGGCGATACCGTCAAGATCAGCTTCTTCGAACAGCTGGCCTCGGGCACCGTTCCGGGCGATGAGGGCGCGCCGGCGGCCTATTACCAGCGTCTGGACCTCACCGGCGACTACCGGGTGCAGGAGGATGGAACGGTCGACATCCCGAGGCTCGGCTCGATTCCCTTCGCGGGCCGGGACCGCGCGGCGGTGCGGGACGACATCCTCGCCGCCTACGAAGATGCGATCGGCCAGTCGGGCGATGTCCATGTGGCGGTCGTCTCCAGCCAGCCGATCTACGTTCTCGGACCCGTGGGCACACCCGGACAGTTCGCCTATTCCTCCGGTCTCATCGTCATCCAGGCGATCGCTCTCGCAGGTGGGCTCGGCGAGGATCGGGTGCCGAACGTCTCGCGGCTGGAAGGCGAGCGCGAGGCCGAGCGGGCCGACGGAGCCATGAGCCGGCTCGCAAGTCTCCTCGCACGGCGCGAGCGCCTCGATGCCGAAAGCTCGGGGCAGCCGCTCGACATCCCTTCCGAGCTGACCGTTCTCGTGGGTCCGGCGAACGCCGCCGAGATGATCGAGCGCGAACGCGCGGCGCAAGGCAGTTCAGACGAGGCGCGCGAGCAGGCGATCGGTTCCTATCGCGACCTCATCGCCGGTCTCGAGCGCGAGCGCGCCGAACTCTCCCGCTCGGCGCAGGAGGCGATGGACCGGGCGCAATCGGGCCGCGCCGATCTCTCCCGGATCGAACAGCCCGATCCCCGGCTGACCGACGAGACCGAGGCCCGCGAATATCGCACCATCATCGCCCAGTCCGAGCAGAGACACGACGATCTCCAGCGCGAATTGCAGCGCCTGTCCCGGGAGATCGACGCCTATCGCAATGCGAGCGACAAGGTCGACGTGGACTATGCGGCCCGCCTGCGTCAGGACCTGTTGCAGGTCAACGACGAGATCGCTCTCGCCCGCGCGGCGATGAAGGGCGCGAGCCGGATGTCGCTTTCCTCCGATCCGGCCGAAACCCGCAAGGCCCTCTCCGACTTCAGGATCGAGATCGTGCGCCGGGACAGCGAGGGGACGCGGACCTTCGAGGCCGAGCCGACGACGGAGCTTTATCCGGGGGATGTTGTGAATCTCGAGCCGCGATCCGAGGAAAGCGCCATGCGCGTCGGCTCCGACGCTGCCAGCCGGTAGCCGGCGACGTATCATGCGGCTCCCGAGGCGAACCATGCTCAAACTTCTCTCGGCGTCCCTCGCCGTCCTCTCCGGCAGGCCCGGATGGGCGAGGGCCGCGCCGAACGGTGAGCGCCGCAGGCTCCTCGACGAGGTCTCGTTCTGGGGATGCCAGTACCAGAACATCGACATCGAGGCGCTTGCCGCCTCGGCGCTCGACCTCATCGTCGTGGAGCCGAGCCTCAGCGACGATCTCGGCCTCTTCATCTCCGCCGAAGAGGTCGAGCGGCTGAAGCGCAAGCCCGATGGGGGGCGAAGGCTCGTCCTCGCCTATCTGTCGATCGGGGAGGCCGATACGAAGCGCTGGTTCTGGCCCGAGCGCTGGCGCCGCGAGGCGCCGGACTGGCTCGGCCCGGAGAATACGGCATGGCCGGGCTCGCACCCCGTGAAATACTGGGACGAGGCCTGGGCGGAGCTTCTCCTCGGCGAAGAGCCGGGTCTTCTGAGGCAGATCCTCGATCGCGGCTATGACGGCGCCCTTCTCGATCGCGTCGACGCATTCGCCGACTGGACCGCGACGGTTCCCGATGCGGACGAGAGGATGGTGTCGCTGGTGCGGGAGATCGGCGAGACGGCGCGCCAAAGGGACGGCGACTTCCTCCTCCTGCCCCAGAACGCCGAGCCGCTCCTGCGCTATCGTGGCTATGTGGACGCGATCGATGCGGTGAACAAGGAATCGCTCCTGACGGGGCTCGAATGCCAGAACTGCCTGAACAGCCCTTCGGACGTCGACTGGAGCCTCGATTATTTTCGTCTCGTCGACAGCGGAGAGATCAAGCGGCTCGCGACGGAGTATGTGAGCGATCCGGCGATGATCCCGTCCCTGTCGCGCGAACTGAACCGCCTCGGCTTCACGCCGTTCTTCGGCGTCCGAGCGCTCGACGCGACGCCGGTCGCTCGCGCGCCCTGATAAGGTAGGACCCAGCGGACGCCACGCCGCGATCTCTCAGTTCGCCCCCCGGCCGCCCGGACCTGCGGCCTCTCCTTCGGCGGTCGCCCGCGATCCCTCTTCGGTCCGCCCGTCGCGATCCTGCGTGCTCTCCTTGGCGGCCACCCGCCGGATCAGCGGCGAGAGGGACATGCCCTGCACGAGGACCGAGAAGACGACGATCGCATAGGTCGCCGTGACGATGATGTCGCGCTCGCCGCCATCAGGAAGCGAAAGCGCGAGCGCCACCGAGATGCCGCCGCGAATGCCGCCCCAGGTCAGCACGGCGACAATGCCGGGCGAGAAATGCTCGCGCAGGCGCACGATCTGGAACGGCAGGTAGACCGATGCGAGGCGCGAGAACAGGAGGAGCGGGATTGCCGCGATCGCGACGAGGACATGGGCCCAGTCGAAGTCGATCACCAGGAATTCGAGCCCGATCAGCATGAACAGGACGGCGTTGAGGATATCGTCGATCAGCGTCCAGAAGCCGTGGAGATAGCGCTGGGTCGTGTCGCTCATGGCATAGGTGACGCCGCGCTCGCCGATGAGGAGGCCGGCGACGACGACGGCGATCGGCCCCGACATGCCGAGGGCATGGGCCGCCGCATAGGTGCCCATCACGAGCCCGATCGAGATCAGCACTTCGACCGGATAGTCGTCGATGGCGAGCATCATGCGATAGGCGACGTAGCCCGTGAGCGCGCCGAAGGCCGCGCCGCCAAGGGCCTCGATGGCGAAATCGCCGAAGGCGACCGCGTAATCGATCCCACCGGCGCCCGAGGAGCCGGTCGCGGCGGCAAGCAGGATCGTGAAGACGACGACCCCGACGCCGTCGTTGAAAAGGGATTCGCCCGCCATGTCGATCTCGAGGCGCTTGGGAACGCCGGTCATGGTCTTCAGGGTCGCCAGCACCGCCACCGGATCGGTCGGCGAAATCAGGGCGCCGAAGACGAGCGCCCAGCTGAAGGCGAGGGGAATGCCGGCGAACTGGCACAGATAATAGAAGCCGGCCCCGCTGATCAGCGTCGAGAGGAGGACGCCGAGGGTCGCCATCAGCCCCACCGAAAGGCTGCGCGACTTCAGCGCCTGCCAGTCCACATGCAGGGCCCCCGCAAAGAGCAGGAAGCCCAGCATGCCTTCCATCAGCGTCTCGTTGAAATCGATCGATCCGACGGTGTCACGGATCTGGCTGGCGAAGGCGAGGCCCGGCACGAGATGGGAGGCGGCGATGACGAGGATCGAGGAGACAAGCGCCAGCACCAGGAGGCCCGCATTGCTGGGCAGGCCGATATAGCGCTTGTTGAGATAGCCGAAGGTGCCGGACAGCACCATCAGGATGGCCGCGAGATCGAACAGCGTCGGCATGGCGGGATATGGCTCCTTGAACGAGACCCGTTCGATCGGCGCCGATGCTTCGCCTGCGGACCGGGCGTGACCCGCTCCATCACGGCCCGCTCGTTTCCACTGAACTGCGCTCCGGCACCTTTCGTGGTTCGCGCCGGCGGGCTCTCCCCTTCGCCGTCGGCCTGCCTTCCCAAATCGGAGCGGCATGGCCGAAGGCAAGGCCCGTGGTCTTCCCGGTCGAAACGAGGCATCGCGTAGGACGCCTCGAACGGGACCGGGTGGGAAAATGGATTACGGGCCGAAGCGCCTCAGATGTCGAAGGCCGAGGGCAGCACGATCACGTCGCGGATGGTGACGGTGCGCTTGCGCGACAGCATGAAGAGGATCGCATCGGACACCTCCTCGGCCTCCATCAGCGCGCCTTCCTTCTTCATGCGCTCCAGGCGCTCGGGCTCCCAGTCGGAGAGAAGCGCCGAGATGACCGGTCCCGGCGAGACCTGGCCGACGCGGATGCCGTGGCCCATCAACTGGCGGCGCATGGTCTGCACGAAGCTGGTGACCGCCCATTTGGAGGCCGAATAGACCGGCTCCACGTGGATCGCGCTGTGGCCCGCGATGGAACAGGTGACGACGATGTCGCCGGTGCCGCGCTCGATCATGTGAGGGGCCACCGCGAGGACGTTCTTCATCACCGTGTTGACGTTGAGATTGACCATCCGGTCGATCGCCTCGGGCGTCGTGTCGACGAGATCGCCGCCGATATAGCTGCCCGCATTGCACAGGAGGATGTCGATGTGATCGACCTTGCCGAGGATCTCCGGCACCATGGCCTTGCAGCTTTCGGCATCGAGGAGATCGGTTTTTTGGATGAGCGCCCGCTCGCGGAGTTCTTCCGACAGGCGGGCGAGGGCGTCCGCGTCGCGGTCGACGAGGACGACCGTCGCGCCGGCATCGAGCAGCGCCTTCGTGCTGGCAAGGCCGATGCCGGATGCGGCTCCGGTCACCGCCGCGATCTGTCCTTGAAGGAATTGCGCCATGTCGTCGTCTCCTGTGGATGGCCGGCGCCCCTTCCGGGCATCCGGCCTCTGGCTATGATCGTGTTCGAAGAAAAGAGCGGTCCGGCGCGGATGCGACTCAGACCGAAAGGAAGCCGCCGTCGACGGCGAGCGAGGAGCCGGTCAGCATGACCGCATCCTCGGACAGGAGAAGCGCGACCGCACGCGCCACGTCCTCGACCTCGGCGAAGCGGCCCACGGGATGGCGGGCCATCATCGGTCCGCTCTTGGCGGGGTCTTCCCAGGCGGCGGCCGCAAGCTCGGTCATGGTCACCGTCGGCGCCAGCGCCATGGCGCGAATGCCGTGGGGCCCGAGTTCCTTCGCCATCACCCGGGTCGCCGCCTCGAGACCGGCCTTGGAGGCCGCGTAGCACAGGTGATCGGGAAAGCCGCGATAGCCGGCGATGGAGGTGATGTTGACGATCGCCCCGCCCCCTCCGGCCGCGATACGGGCCCTCGCAAATTCCTGCGAGCAGATCAGCGCCGATCGCAGATTGATGTCCATCACGGTGTCGTAGCCGTCATCGGTCATGTCGAGGAGGCTCTGAAGGACGTTCGTGCCCGCGCAGTTGACGAGGAAGTCTGAGGGTCCGGCCTCGGCCATCGCCTCGCGGGCAGCTTTGCCGTCCGACAGATCGGCGACGATCGCCCGTCCGCCGCCCATCTCGGCAACCAGCGCATCGAGATCGGACTGCGTCCGGCTGATCGCCACCACCTCGGCGCCGCGCTCTGCCAGAAGCCGCGCCGTCGCACGGCCGATGCCCTTGCCGGCGCCGGTGACGATCACCGATTGTCCGCTGAAATCCATGGGTGTTTCCTTCGTTGTTCGATAGCATGGCGACGGGGGAGGGGACGCGCGTCCCCGGGTTCGCTCGCCGGCGGTCGCGGCCCCGGTTCGAGGAGCCGGTCCGCCTCTAATCGCTTGCGCGGATCTCGCGCGCCGTCTTCTGCAAAGCGAGAAAGGCCCGGTATCGGCGCTCGTGGGTCTCGCGGATCGGTCCGCCGGCGGGCGCATAGCTGCGCCCGACCCTCGACATGGCCGGCATCGCCGCCTCGATCGTCTCGTAGGCGCCGGCTGCGACCGCGCCGAGAATGGCCGAGCCGGAAAGCACGGGTTCCTCGCATTCGACCGCCCTCAACGGAAGGCCGGTCGCGTCGGCGAGAAGCTGGCGGATGAGTTCGTGCTGGCCGGCGCCGCCGCTGATCGCGATCTCCTCGACAGGCGCGCCGTTGGCGGCCTGGGTCTCGACGATCTGGCGAAGCCCGTATCCGAGGCCGCAGATCCCCGCGACATAGAGGGCGAGAAGCGAGGCCGCGTCATGCTCCATGCCGATCCCCGCGACGAGGGCGCGGGCATGGGGGTCGGCGAAGGGCGCGCGATTGCCGAGGAATTCGGGAACCACGTGGACCGCGCCTGCGAGCGTGACGGCGGCCGACGCCTCGCCGGCCTCGCCGAGCGCGCGATCGGCGAGAAGCACGGGAGCGGGCTTGCCTGCCGCCTTCGCCTCGGCCGCGACGTCCGTATAGGCGCGATGCATCGTCACCAGATGATCGATCGCGGCGCCGGCGGCCGACTGTCCGCCCTCGTTCAGCCATGCGCCGGGGACCATCGCCGAATAATAGGGTCCCCAGACCCCCGGCACGAAGGCCGGTTCGCGCGTGGTCGTCATGGTGCAGGAGGAGGTGCCGAACACGTAGGCGAGGCTGCGCGTCGCGTCGCCCGAGCCGCCGGCGGCACCGACGGTGCCGATGCCCCCGGCATGGGCGTCGATGAGGCCGGCGCCGACCGCCGTTCCCGGTTTCAGGCCCAGCCGTTCGGCGGCTTCCTCCGTCAGGCCGCGCCCGAGCGGCGTGCCCGGCTCGACGATCGTGGTGCCGATGCGGGCAAAGTCCTGGTCGGCGAGGTCGCTAAGGCCGATGGCGCGGAAGTAGGACGGATCCCAGCGGCCCTCATGGGCAAGATAGGTCCATTTGCAGGTGACGGTGCAGACCGAGCGCGCGAGGCTGCCGGTCGCCTTCCAGCCGAGAAAATCGCTGAGGTCGAAGAAGGCCTCGGCCGCGTCGTAGACGCTCCGCCGGTTCTCCTTCAGCCAGAGAAGTTTGGGCGTCTGCATTTCCGGCGAGATGCGCCCGCCCACGTAATCCAGAACCGGGTGAGCGAGTTCGTTGATCCGCGCGGCCTGGTCGAGGGCCCGGTGATCCATCCAGACGATGACGTCGCGTTCGGGATGGGCCGCATCGCCGACGGGGAGCGGCGCGCCGCCACGGCCTCGAACGACCAGCGAACAGGTCGCGTCGAAGCCGATGCCCGCGATCGCCTCGCGGTCGATCCCGCTGCGTCTCACCGCCTCGCGCACGCAGAGGCAGACCGCCTCCCAGATCTGTTCGCTCGACTGCTCGACGATGTTGCCGGGCTCGCGATGGATCTCGATATCGGCCTTGGCGGTCGCGACAAGCGTCCCGCCGGCGTCGAACAGGCCGGCCCGCGCCGAGCCTGTGCCCACATCGACGCCGAGAAAGAAGCGCCGGGCCGCGGCGCTGTCGCCGGGATGGGAATGGGTGGTGCTCGTCATGACCGGTCCTATCGCCGTTCGCGGCTGATATAGATGGCGAGGAGGATGATGAGGCCCTTGATGACGTCCTGGAGATAGGGGTTGATGCCGATGAGGTTCAGCCCGTTGTTGATGATGCCGAGGAGGACCGCGCCGATCAGGGTTCCGAGGATGAGGCCGCGTCCGCCGGAGATCGCCGCGCCGCCCAGAACCACCATGGCGATGGCGTCGAGCTCGAAGGCGACGCCCGCGCCCGGCTGGCCGCTCATCAGGCGACCGGAGAGGACGATCGCGGCCATGGCGGCGGTGAAGCCGGAAATGGCGAAGACCATGAGCTTCACGCGCTTGACGTTGACGCCCGACAGATGCGCCGCCGTCTCGTTGCCGCCGATCGCGTAGACATGGCGGCCGAACGAGGTGCGCTGCAGGATCACCCAGGCAAGCGCGTAGAGGACGAGCATGATGATGATCGGCACCGGAATGCCGCCGAGCCGGCCGACGCCGAACCAGGAAATCCAGCCCGGCATGCCGGAGATCGGATAGCCGCCGGAATAGACGAGGCCGAGGCCGCGGGCGATCAGCATGGTGGCGAGCGTCACGATGATCGCCGGCATCTTGCCCCAGGCGGTCAGGAAGCCGTTGAACAGGCCGAACAGGACGCCGACGGCGATCATTCCGAGAAGGCCGATCTCGGCCGGCATTCCCATATTGACCATGATGCCGGCGCCGATGGTGCCGGCGAGCGCCATCACCGCGCCGACCGACAGATCGATGCCGCCCGTCAGGATGACGAAGGTCATGCCGATCGCCAGGATGCCGATGATCGACTGCTGGCGCAGGATGTTGAGGATGTTGTCGAGGCTGAAGAAGTTGTCGCTCGCAAAGCCCATCGCGATGGAGACGATGACGAGGCCGACGAGCGGCAGGATCAGCGGCGAGCGGGTGATCGATTTCAGGAGCGAGCCGGAGGTCTCGGTGGTGGTGTCATGCGACATAGTTGAGCTCTCCAGTCGTCGCCTGTGTCATGATCTTTTCGGAGGTGATGTCGCCTGCCTCGAGCGTCGCGACGATCGCGCCGCTGCGGAAGACGCAGACCCTGTCCGCCATGCCGATGACCTCGGGAAGCTCCGACGAGATCATGATGATGGCGTAGCCGTCCGCGGTGAGATCGCGCATCAGCTGGTAGATTTCGGCCTTCGCGCCGACATCGATGCCGCGCGTCGGCTCGTCGAAGATGAGGATCGGCGTGTCGTGGTTCAGCCAGCGTGCGATGACGACCTTCTGCTGGTTGCCGCCCGACAGCGTATCGCAGGCCGCATGGGCGCTCGGCGCCTTGACCCTGACCGCCTTCATCGCCTTGCGGGTATGGTCGAGTTCACTCTTGAGGTCGATGAACAGCTTCAGCGTCTCGTATTTCCCGTAATTGTTGAGGGAAATGTTCTGAAGGATCGAGAACGAGGTGATCAGCCCCTGTTCCTTGCGGCTTTCCGGCAGGAGGCCGATGCCGCGTGCCAGAGCCTCGCTCGGGCTCGCCGGTGCCTTGTCGACACCGTTGATCGAGGCGTCCACTTTGGCCGCCGGATAGGCGCCGAGAAGCGAGAGCGCGGTCTCGGTGCGGCCGGAGCCGACGAGGCCGGCAAAGCCGAGGATCTCGCCTCGCCGCAGCTGGAACCGGCTGACCGGACCGTTCTTGCGAAGCTGGACCGTTCTCGCATCGACGACGACTTCGGCATCGGGTTGCGCGCGAGGCTTTTCGGGAAAGCTCGCTTCGAGGCGCCGCCCGACCATCATCTCGATCAGTTCGTCGATGCCGATCCCGGCCGTCTCGCGCGTGCCCACATATTCGCCGTCGCGCAGGACCGTGATCCGGTCGCAGATCTCGAAGATCTCCTCGAGGTGGTGGGAGATGAAGACGATCGCGACGCCCTGCTGGCGCAGTTCGCGCATCACCGCGAACAGATGCTCCACCTCGCCGGGGGTGAGCGTCGCGGTCGGCTCGTCGAGGACGAGGATGCGGGCGTCGAGCGCCAGCGCCTTGGCGATCTCGACGAATTGCTGCTGGGCGACGCTGAGGTCGGCGATCGGCCGGTCGAGGGGAACGTCGACGCCAAGACGGCCGAGCACGTCTGCGGCGCGCCGGCGCATCGCCTTGCGGTCGAGAAGGCCGAGGCGCGTCGTCATTTCGCGGGCGAGAAAGATGTTCTCGACGGCGGTCAGATAGGGAATGAGGCTGAATTCCTGGAAGACGATGCCGATGCCGGCCGCGATCGCCTCGTCGTAATGGGAGAAGTCGTGCTGCTTGCCGTCGATCCGGATCGAGCCCTGATCGGCCGAGACGATGCCGCACAGGATCTTCATCATGGTGGACTTGCCGGCGCCGTTCTCGCCGAGAAGCGCGTGCACTTCGCCGGCCCGCACCTCCAGATCGACGCCGTGCAGGACTTCGATCGGACCGAAGGATTTGCGGATATCCGTCATCTGCAGCATGGAACCGGTCTCCACCGCATCGCCTCGCATCTGCTTTTTTTCCGGGGCCCCGAGCATTGCGCGAGGGCCCTTCATGGACGCCCCGCCGGGCCGGAGCCGGGCGGGGCGCTGTTTCACGTGAAGCCTCGCCGCTTACCAGGCGAAGTCTTCGGCGTTCTCGCTGTCGACGACGCGCACGTCGATCGGGATCTCGGACGGAACCACCTGGGCGCCCCAATACTGGGCGAGCGCCATTCCGAGGCCGACGCGGACCTGATCGCGCGGGAACTGCGCCGTGGTCTCGATGAAGGGTCCGCCGTTCGCGATCGCATCCACGGCTTCCGGCGCACCGTCGACCGAGGTCAGCTTGATGTCCTTGCCCGATCCCTGGATCGCGGCGAGGGCGCCCATGGCGCCGCCGTCGTTGACCGAGAAGATGCCGGCGAGATTCGGATGGGCCTGGATCATGTTCTCGGTGACGCCGAGGGCGACCGAGCGGTCCTGGCGGCCGTTCTGGGTATCGACCAGCGTGATGCCGTCGAACTCGTCGAGCGCGGCCTTGCAGCCTTCGACGCGCTGCAGGATCGGAACCACCGGAATGCCGTCGAGGATCGCGACCTCGCCTTCGCCGTTCAGGGCCTCGCCGAGATATTTGCAGGACATGTAGCCGGCATCGCGGTTCTTGGAGCCGACGAAGCTGTCGACCGGGCCGTTGGCATTGGCGTCGACGGCGACGACGATGACGCCGCGATCCTTGGCCATGCGCACCGCGCTCTCGATGCCGGCGCTGTCGGTCGGATTGAGGAGCAGGATGTCGATGTCCTGCTGGAGCATGTCCTCTACATCGCTGATCTGCTTGGCGACGTCATGGCCCGCATCGGTGACGACGACCTCGGAGCCGATCGTCTTCGCCGCCTCCATCAGGGCCTCGCGCATGGAGACGAAATAGGGATTGTTCATCTCCTGGAAGGTCATGCCGATCTTCGGCGGACCGTCGGGGGCGCTGTCCTGCGCGGATGCGAGGGAGACGGACGCGGCCAGCGTGATGGCGGCGGCCGAGACGGTTGTGATGAGCTTCTTCATGGTTCCTCCTTGTTGAAGAATGGTGACGCGCCTCGAGGGAGCGCGCGCCCTGGTGAATGCGTCCTTGGGACCGGTTCGGTCAGGCGTGGAGACGAGCGGCCTCGTTCTCGATGAAGCGGGCGCGGAATTCGCTCGGCGACATGCCCTTCAGCCTCAGGAACTGGCGGTTGAAGTTGGAGAGGTTCGAGAAGCCGACCTCGAAGCAGAGATCGGCGATCCGGGCAGCGGGATCGCTCAGCAGCACCTTGCAGGCGAGATCGATGCGCAACTGGTTGCGGAAGCGCACGAGCGGTGCGCCGGTATGGCGCTTGAAGGAGCGCGAGAAGGCGCTGAGGCTCTGGCCGGTCATCTCGGCGAGCTCGCTCTCGCTGATCGGCGCGGTCAGGTTGTCTCGCAGATGGGCGATCACCCGGTTCATCGCCGAGCTTCCGGGATCGTGCTGGTCGGGATCGTAGCTGAGGCTGGCGAGCTGCTGGACGTTGCGGGCATTGGAGAGAATGCCGAGGATTTCGAAGAAAAGGCCGAGGCGGGCGACGCCGCGCGCTTCTGCGATCCGGGCCATCAGCGGGCGCACCGCCTCGCTCGTGCGTTCGTCGAAGAGCAGCCCGCGCCGGCTCATTTCGAACAGGTCCTCGGCCTCCGCCATCTCCGGGAAGGTCGCGCTCGCCCGGTCGATGAAGCCCTGCGGAAACTGGATGACCTCGGTGCGGCAGGCGACCGTCTCCTCCGGGCCGAGATCGCTGATCCAGTTCTGCGGAAGATTGGGGCCGGTCATGATCAGCTGCCCGGGACCGAATTCGCCGACATAGTCGCCGATATAGAAGGTGCCCGACGTGTTCACGACGAGATGGATCTCGTATTCGGGATGGTAGTGCCAGCGCACCGTGCGGAAGGGATAGCCGTGCCGCCATGCGGCAAAGGATTCGCCCTCGCGAATATGAACCAGTTCGAGATGAAGTTGCATGTCTTCCTCCCCGACGGCCTGCCTGTTCAGTCGTCCGGGACCTCCCGTCCCATCGCGTCGACCGCTGCCGGCTTGTCTTGGGCGAGAATACCGGCCCGCTCGCCCGCGCTCCACATCCTGACGCGCAAACGAACGATACTTTTTTGACCGATGCGTGACGATTTCAGGCGTTCGGACGCCGATGTGGCGCTCGTTTCGTCCGGGATCGACACCTCGAGACACAGGTTTATCGGCGAAAACAGCTGTTGCGGTGCAAAAATCGGGCGATCGGAACCGGAAGGCGGCAGGGCGCGACCGCGAATGGCAGATCTGCGCGTCGCGCAGTCGCCCATACTATTTCGAGCCGCCCGTCGGCCTTGCTCGAACCGATGAGGGCCTTCGCGGAACCGGTCGCGAAGGCCCTTCACAGTCTGCAATTTCCGTCCTCAGGTCCCGGACGGCATCGCGATCTGGAGCTTGACGTCGCTGGAGCGCGCCTCCACCGCACGGTCGAAGGCGGCGATGCTGTCCTCGAACGCGATCGTGTCGGAGATCAGCGGTTTGAGATCCACCTTGCCCGAGCCGATGAGGGCGATCGCCCGGTCGTAGACATTGGCATAGCGGAACACCGTCTCGATCCTCAGCTCCTTGGCCTGGAGGGAGACGATGTCGACCGGTACGGGCTCCACCGGCATGCCGACGAGGACGACGCAGCCGCCGGGGCGTGCGAGGCCGGCAAGGCCGATGATGGCGGGCGCGGCGCCGGAGCATTCGAAGACCACGTCGGCACCCCAGCCATCGGTGGCCTGCGAGATCGCCGATGCGAGATTTCTCTCGCCGAGATCGACGGTCTCGATCCCGTCATAGGCCGCGATGATGTCGAGCTTCGGCCGGGCGAAGTCGGCGACATAGACCTTCGCGCAGCCCCCGGCGAGGGCGGCGAGGGCCGTCATCATGCCGATGGGTCCCGCGCCGGTCACGACGGCGATGTCGCCCGCCTTGATGCCGGCGCGGATGGCCGCCTGCATGCCGATGGCGAAGGGCTCCACCATCGCGCCCTCGGCAAAGCTCACACTGTCCGGGAGCTTGTAGGTGAAGGCGGCGGGATGGACGACCTCGCCCGTCAGGCAGCCGTGGACCGGGGGCGTTGCCCAGAACGTCACCGCCGGGTCGACATTGTAGATGCCGAGCTTGGAGGCCCGCGATGTCGGGTTCGGAATGCCGGGCTCCATGCAGACGCGGTCGCCGACCTTCAGGCCGGTGACGTTCGCGCCGGCTTCGATCACCGTGCCCGAGGCCTCGTGCCCGAGCACCATCGGCTCCTCGACGACGAAGGGGCCGATGCGGCCATGGGTGTAGTAGTGGACATCCGAGCCGCAGATGCCGACCGTGTGCACGCGGATGCGGACATCGTCCGGTCCGACGTCGCCTGGGATGTCGAAATCACGGAGGGACAGGCGTCCCTTTTCTTCCAGTACGAGAGCTTTCACGGGCGTGAACCTTTCCATCGATGGGACTTCGCGTGCCGACGGGCGCCGAATCTCGCCGGCTGCGTTACAGAAATCGATCGCGGGTGCAAAGGGGCGGTGCGAGCCTTCCTTCAAGTCGCTCCCGAGCCTGCGGCAGGCCTCCAAGGAGGCGGAGACGGCGCCATATCGTGACGCGACAGATGGCGAATTTGCGCCTCGGCGAGAAATAAGATCGATCGCCACCTGATCGAATCCGTGGTCGTGACCTAGCTCTCCAACGCGAATGCTATCTGCCGATGGCACTTTTTCGTCCGACGAGCCGTTATGCGATGAATGCCGCTCCTGATGTGTCTGACCGATGAAGCCGATGATTTTCGATCCTGACGCGACCGACCATGCGGCGATCTTTGCCGGTCTGCCGCAACCCTTTCTCGTGCTCGATACCGCGCTGACGATCGTCGCGGCGACCGACGCCTATCTGAGGACGACGGACCGCACGCGCGAGGACATCGTCGGGCGCCATATTCTCGAGGCGTTTCCGGAAAATCCGGAGGAAGCCGGCACGGTTGAGCAGGGGCCGCTCGAGGTCTCGCTCCGCCATGTGCTGCGCACGGGCGAGTCGCACGAGATGGCGGTCATCCAGTACGATATTCCGCGTCCCCAGAGCGAAGGCGGCGGGTTCTCGCAGCGCTACTGGACGCCGGTTCACACGCCGGTCAAAGGCGCGGACGGGGCGGTGCGCTACATCGTCCAGGACCCCATGGACGTGACCGAGAGCGTGCAGCGCACCCGCGAGGCCGATGCGCGATTGCGCGTGGCTCTCCATGCCGCCGATCTCGGCTCCTGGGAATACGAGCCGGAAACCGATATCTGGCGGCGGAACGCCACCGTCGACGCCTTCTTCGGCTTCGGTCCGGGTGAGGGCGGCCCGGTCGCCGCGCCGTTCTTCGCCCTGATGCATCCCGACGATCTGCCGGTCGTCAACAAGGCGGTGCAGGATGCGCTGGACAGTCCCGATCAGACACGGGTGCGCTTCGACTACCGCGTCGTCGATCGCGCGACGGGCGAGACCCGGCATCTCGCCTCGCGCGGCGAGGTGCTTCGCACGTCGAACGGCAAGCCACGCCTCATCGGCGTCATCATGGACGTCTCGGCCGATCGCGAGCGGGAGACCGCTCTCGCCGAGGCGGTGAAGGCGCAGGAAAGCCTTCTCGACCAGAAGGATCTGCTCCTCGCCGAAGTCAATCACCGGGTGAAGAACAGCCTCCAGCTGGTGGTCAGCGCATTGAGCCTTCAGGCGCGGCGCCTCAGGGACCCGGGTTCGAAGGAGGCATTCGAACAGGCGATTTCCCGGGTCAGGGCCATCACCTCCGTCCACGAGCGGCTCTATCGCACCGAGAACCCCCTCGTCGTCGACATGGCGGATTATCTCGAAGGCCTCTGCGCCGATCTGGCGGCCAATACAGAACAGCGCGAGGATCTTCGGGTGGAGGTCGAACCGCTCCACCTGAAGACCGAGCGGGCGATCCCGATCGCGCTCATCGTCAACGAGCTCGTGACCAATTCCTTGAAATACGCCTATCCGGACGGGCGCCACGGACCGATCCTTCTCTCGCTCCGGCGCATCGACGGCGACATGATCGAACTTGCCGTCGCCGATGAAGGGGTCGGCACGACGAGCCAGACGCGCCCGGACGGGCTCGGCACCCGTCTCGTCAAGACCATGGCCGCGCAGATCGAGGGATATGTCGAGGCCCAGTCCGAAACCGGCGGCTACCGAACGGCGGTCGTCTTCCCGAAGGATGCTTCGCTGTGAGCCTGTCGATCATGATCGTCGAGGACGAGATGCTTCTGGCCATGGACCTGGAGGACATCCTCGTCGATGCGGGCCATAAGGTGGTGGGGCAGGCATCGGACATGAAGCAGGCCTTGGCGCTCGCCGAGAAATCGGGGGACATGATCGATATCGCGATCATGGACGTCAATCTCGCCCGGGGTCCGAACGGCGTCGAGACGGCCGCGGCCCTGCGCCAGCGCTGGGACATTCCCTCGCTCTTCGTCAGCGGCAATCTCGACGAGAAGACGCGGGCGCTCGCCTCGGAATGGGACCCCGTCGGCTTCATCGGCAAGCCCTTCTCCGAGCGCGAGGTCCTTGCGGCGGTGGCCTCGGCGCCGCAAAGGGCGCAACCGGGTTCCGAATAGGACGCGGCTCCCTTCGCGCCGATCGCGAAAAGGCCATCGGCCGACCAGGATGGAGCCTTGCGTGCCGTGTTCGTGCACCCGCGAGGTAACGGTTCCGGCAATCCCGGCGAAGATAAAGGCAGATGGCGGTGCATGGACGGCCACGCGCGGGGGAAGGAACGAGTGGAATGAAGCTTTTGAGATCGGCGCTGGCCTCCGTGGTCTTGCTGGCGATCGCCGGGGGACCTGCGACCGCACAAGAGCCGTCCTCCGACGAATGGAGCGCCACCGTCGAGGCTGCCAAAGGGCAAACCGTCTACTTCAACGCCTGGGGTGGCTCCCAGAACATCAACGATTACATCCAGTGGGTCGCAGACGAGGTGTCCGAGCGTTACGATATCACGCTCGAACACGTGAAGCTGGAGGACACCGCGAACGCAGTCGCGCAGGTCTTGGCCGAGAAGGCGGCCGGGCGAAACGAGGACGGCGGCATCGATCTCATCTGGATCAACGGCGAGAACTTCGCTTCCATGAAGGAGCAGGGGCTGCTCGCCGACGGGTTCGCGACCGATCTGCCGAACTGGTCCCTCGTCGACGCCGACAATCCCTCCGTGACGACCGATTTCACCGTTCCGACCGACGGGCGGGAAAGCCCTTGGGGCGGGGCGAAATTCGTCTTCTTCACCGATCCGGCCCGGTTCGGCGATCTCGACACGATGCCCCGGACGGCGGACGAACTCCTGCAATGGGCCAAGGATCATCCCGGCCGCTTCTCCTATCCGGCGCCGCCCGATTTCATGGGCTCGAGCTTCCTCAAGCAGATCCTGTCCGAGAAGATCGCCGATCCGAGCCTTCTTCAGGAGCCGGTGGACGAGGCGAAGTTCGAGGAGGCCGCCCGGCCGCTCTGGGATTATCTCGACGCGCTCCAGCCGGTCCTCTGGCGTTCCGGACGCGACTATCCCCAGAACTACCCGGCGATGAAGCAGCTTCTGGCCGATGGCGAACTCGGCATCATCTTCGCCTTCAATCCGGCGGAGGCCTCGAGCGCGATCGCCAATTTCGAACTCCCGGACACGGTGCGGTCCTTCGTCTTTCCCGGCGGGACCCTCGGCAACACCCATTTCGTGGCGATCCCCTATAATTCGGGTTCGAAACCCGCCGCCAAGGTCGTCGCCGACTTTCTCCTGTCGCCCGAGGCCCAGCTTCGCAAGGAGCGGCCCGAGATCTGGGGCGATCCGACGGTTCTCGACATGGAAAAGCTCGAACCGGCCGACCGGCAGGCGTTCGAGGCGATCGATCGGGGCGTCGCGACCCTCGGCCCCGACGAACTCGGCCCGGTCCTGCCCGAACCCCATCCCTCATGGATGACGCGGATCGAGGAGGAGTGGAAGGCGCGCTACGGAAGTTGACCCGGGGGCCTGTTCGAGGATCGACGCGCAGGTGCCCGAAGAGGACCGACACGGCGCTCTTCTGGCGACGAATGGATGCCCGACGGGCGAAAGACCGCCCGCAATGGTTCGAATGACGACGACGTGAGTGCCAGCCCCCGCCTTCTTCGAGCCATTCCCTGGTCGATCGCCGGACTTCTGGCCGCGCCCGTCGCGGTCGGTCTCGCCGGCGTGGTGCTGCCCGCCTTCGGCTATCTGCCGGCGCTCGGGGGCACGAGCCTTTCGCTCGGGCCCTTTCGCGAACTCCTCGCGCAGCCGGGTCTCTTCGCGTCGAGCCTCCTGTCCTTCGCCTCCGGTCTGGTGACCACCGCGCTCTCGGTCCTCGCCGTCTCCTTGTTCCTCGCCGCATTTCATGGAACGGGCGCCATGCGGATCGCACGGCGAGCGCTCGGACCGCTGCTTGCGATTCCCCATGCGGCGGCGGCCTTCGGTCTCGCCTTCCTCATCGCGCCGTCCGGCCTTCTCTTCCGTCTTGCCGCAGCGCCCCTCGGGCTGGACCGCCCGCCCGATCTCCTGATCGTCGGCGATCCCCTGGGGCTTTCCATGATGGCCGGTCTCATCGCCAAGGAAATCCCCTTCCTCATGCTCGTCGCCTTCGCCGCGCTGCCCCAGGCCGAGCCGCAACGGCGGACCATGCTGGCCCGCTCGCTCGGATACGGACGGATGGCGGCCTTCCTCCACACCGTCTGGCCCTCGGTCTATCGCCAGATCCGCCTGCCGGTGCTCGCGGTCGTCGCCTTCGCATCCTCCGTGGTCGACGTGGCGCTGATCCTCGGGCCGTCCGTTCCGCCGACGCTCGCGGTCCGCCTCCTGCAGTGGATGGGCGACCCGGATCTGTCCCTGCGCTTTCTCGCCTCCGCCGGCGCTCTCCTGCAGCTTGCCGTCACCGCCGGCGCGCTGCTCGTCTGGCTGGGACTGGAGCGCCTCTGCGCGCGCCTGGGGGCGGCGATCGCGGCGCGGGGCCGGCGCGGAACCAATGACGGCGCCGCGCGAGGCCTTGCGATGCTCCCGGTCGCGCTGGCGGGTCTCTCGCTCGCCCTCGGTCTTCTCGTTCTGGCGATCTGGTCGTTCGCGGGGCTCTGGTCCTTTCCCGATCCGCTGCCCCAGGCCTTCACCACCCAGACCCTCGAGCGCGCTTTGCCGCGTGCCGAGGGGCCGATCGTGACGACCGCTATGGTTGCCGGACTGTCGGGGGTGATCGCCCTTCTTGCGGTCGTTGCGATGCTGGAAAGCCATCGGCGCGCCGTCCCGAGGCTTGCCGGCGAGCGGCCGGTCCTGCCCTCCCTCATCGCGGGGCTCCTCTACCTGCCACTCATCGTGCCGCAGATCGCCTTCGTGTTCGGCCTGCAGATCCTCGTCGTCGCGAGCGGCTTCGAGCCCTCGCTCGCTTTTCTCGTCGCCGTTCATCTGGTCTTCGTCGCGCCCTATGTGGCGCTCGCCCTCGTCGGGCCCTGGTTCGCGCTCGATCCACGTTACGACGGGGTGGCGGCCAGCCTGCGCCATGGCCCGGTCGCAACGCTCCTTCGGATCCGCATCCCCTTGCTTCTCGCCCCCATCCTCACCGCGTTCGCCATCGGCTTCGCGGTCTCCGTCGGCCAGTATCTGCCGACGGTCCTAATCGGGGCGGGACGCCTCACCACCATCACGACCGAAGCCGTGGCCCTCGCCTCGGGCGGCAATCGGCGCATCGTCGGCGTCTATGCGCTGCTGCAGACGATCGTCCCCGCACTCGTCTTCCTTGCGGCAAGCCTCGTTCCGGTCCTCGTCTATCGCCGCAGGCGCGGCATGGAGGGCGCATGAACCATCCGCGACCGCACGAGCCGGGCCTTCGCCTGAAGAATGTCGCGATCGGCCTCGACGGCCGGACATTGCTCGCGATCGACCGGCATATTCCGCCGGGACACGTGCTGACGGTGATGGGGCCGTCCGGCTCCGGCAAGTCGACCCTCTTCGCGCTGATCGCGGGCTTTCTAGATTCCGCCTTCACGGCGGAGGGCGAGGTTCTCCTCGACGGCGCGCGCATCGACCGCACCCGCCCCGAAAAGCGGGCCGTCGGCCTCCTCTTTCAGGATGCGCTGCTCTATCCGCACATGTCGGTGGGTGCCAACCTTCTCTTCGCGCTTACCTTCGCCTTGCGAGGGGCGCGCGAGCGCCGGGCGGCCGCGGCCGCGATGCTGGAACGGGTCGGCCTTCCGGATATGTTCGATCGCGATCCGGCGACGCTGTCCGGCGGTCAGGCCGCCCGGGTCGCGCTCGCCCGCACGCTTCTCGCGCGGCCGCGTGCGCTTCTCCTCGACGAGCCGTTCTCCCGCCTCGATGCCCCGCTTCGCCGGTCCATGCGCGACCTCGTCTTCTCGCTGGTGCGCGAGCGCGCGATTCCCGCGCTTCTCGTCACCCACGACCGGGAGGATGCCGAGGCCGCCGGCGGGCCGATCGTCGAGATCGAACCCCCGGCCGGCTGAGGCAGGGGCGATCCTCTTCGGCCGCCCCCGCTTCGTTCGTGTTCAGCCCGCGGCCGATTGCGGCCTGCCGAGGCCGCGCCGGGCAAGACCCCAGCGCAGGAGGTCGATGGCGAGGAAGGCGAGGAGGCTCGCGCCGAGAACCGGCAAGGCCCATCCGAGCGCTGCCGCGACGGCGAGGACCGCAATCCTCGTGGCAGGCCTCATCCGCATCCAGGCATCCGTCAGCGTCCTCGACGCATTGCCCGGAGCCGGACGCTGCCGCCACCAGATCCGGTAGCCGTAGACGGTGAGCGCCATCGTGCCGATGCCGAGGGCGACCACCGCGATCTGGTTCGCGAGCCCGAAGAGAATGCCCATATGCGCGGCCACTCCCCATTGCACGAGCTTGGCGACGAGGCCGAAATCGGCGAAGTCCGCCCGGCTGGTGATCGCCATCGTGGCAGGATCGACCGCGACCGTGTCGACCTGGGAGGGCCAGGACCGATCGATCTCGCGCACCACATAGGCCTCCCCCGGATCGGAGGGACGGATCTCGACGAGCGAAGCATCGATGCCCCCGGCCTGTGCGGCCGACAGCACGCCGTCGAGCCGCCCGGCCGGATCGACCGCAGGTTCGGAAGCGCCTGCCGGCATCGTCATGCCCATCGCGCCGTGATGGGCGTGATCCCCGACCATTCCGCGACCCTGCGATCCTTCGAGGGCGAGCGTCACGCTCGGCGTCGTCCAGCCGAGAGCCCCGCGCAATTCGCCGATCCGGTCTCCGGCCCATTGCGACCAGGTGAGACCCGTCGCCGAGAGGAAGAGGAGGCCGACGGACAGGACGACCCCCGTGATCCCGTGCAGGCGGCGCACGCGAAGGCTCGTGTTGGCCGGGTTCGCGTGCGCGGCCCGTCCGGTGCGACGCCGGGCCCACAGGACGATGCCGCCGAGCGCGAGGAGCCACAGCCAGGAGGCGGCGAGTTCGCTATAGGCGCGGCCCCAGTCACCGAGCATGAGACTGCGGTGGAGATAGTCGAGGGTGATGCGGAAAGGCAGGATGCCGCTCGTTCCGTAGGCGGTGAGATCGCCGCGCACGTCCAGCGTCACCGGATCGACGAAGATCGCCCGGGTCTCCGATGGCCCGAGCGCCGGATCGGCGAACATCACCCGCGTCGTCGTACCGGGCTCGGGGGCCGGGCGCACGGCGAAGAGGCGCAGGTCCTCGCCCACCACGCGGCGCGCGGCCTCGGCCTGGGCACTGAGGGGCTGGGCGGTGCCCGTCGAGGGCGTCGTCAACTGGTCGCTGTAGATCAATCTCTCGATCTGGGGCGTGAGGGCGTAGAGCGTGCCCGTCAACGCGGCCACGAACAGGAACGGCCCGACGAAGAGGCCGATATAGAAGTGCAGCCGGGCGACGAAGCCCATGAGGCCAGTCGTCGAAACGGACGCGGCGGCCTTGCGCGAAGGCTCGCGCGCGGAAGCGGAAAGGGCCTTGCTCATCGCGGGCACCCCGGTGTCAAGAGGCAGGGCGAGGAGGGGCGGACAGGGACGGAGCGCGGACGCCAAGCGTCGCGCATCCGCCCGGCGGATGAAATGGGCATGATGAATGTCTCCGGAAAACGGTCTTGGTTTCGAGCGTCAGACGGAGAGGGCAGGAGGGCCGGTGGGGAACGGGGGCGCTTCGTTCGCGCAGGCATCGCGGCAGGAATCGTCACCGGACGAAAAATCGAGATCGATGGCGCCGGCCAGGCTGTAGGCCGCGCCGAGATCGATCTCGGCGACGGGAAGCGCCGAGCCGCCGCCCATGGCGCAAAGGGCGCCGCAGGGGCATCCGTGGGCCGATTGCGGCTTTTCAGGTCCGGGAGCGGGGACTTCGACGTTTTCGAAGCCTGAACCGTGACAGATCACGACGGATACGGTGTGAGGCGCCGACAGCGATACCGAGCAGGCATAGGATGAGGCCGCCATATGGAAGAAGACGCACGCAGCCGTGACGACGGCCAGAAGGCCGCCCGACCAGGCATCGCCGAGAAGGAGGCGCATCTTGTCCACGAGGAGCGACGATGCCAGAAACGCCGATCCTTGTCACCTGCCGCCGCAGATCGGCCCGGCTCGTCTGCTCATCGTCCGGTTCGTGAACGAGGACAATGGCAGAACTCGCTGGCAAGGGCGGCCCGGCGGCGGTTAAATGACTGTAGACGCTGAACAGCCGATCGGTCCTGCCCCATGTCGCATTCCCATATCTCCTCCGACGAGATCCGCGCCCGCTTCGCCCGCGCCATGTCGGCGATGTACCGTGCCGAGGTCCCCGCCTACGGAACGCTCGTCTCCCTGGTGGAACGGGTGAACGGCGAGGTGCTCGCCGCCGACGAGGCCGAAGCGTCGCGCCTGTCGCGCACGAACGAACTCGACCGCATCAACGAGGAGCGTCATGGCGCGATCCGGCTCGGAACCGCGGCCGAGCTCTCCACCATACGCCGGCTCTTCGCCGTGATGGGCATGGTGCCGGTGGGCTATTACGATCTCTCCGTCGCGGGCGTGCCGGTTCATTCCACGGCCTTCCGTCCGGTCGATCCGGCCGCGCTCTCGGCCAATCCGTTCCGGGTCTTCACCTCGCTCCTGCGGCTGGACCTCATCGAGGACGAAGCCCTCAGAGCCGAGGCATCCGCCGTTCTGGAGACACGCGAGATCTTCACCCCGGCCTGCCGCGATCTCATCGCGAGGGCCGAGACGGAGGGCGGGCTCGGCGAAGCGGAGGCGGATGCCTTCGTCGAGGAAGCGCTCGAGACGTTCCGCTGGCATGACACCGCCAATGTCGACGGCGCGCTATATCGCCGGCTCGACCATGCCCACCGGCTTCTCGCCGACGTCGTCGCGTTCAAGGGGCCGCATATCAACCATCTGACGCCGCGCACGCTGGATATCGACACGGTGCAGGCGCGCATGCCGCAGGACGGCATCGCACCCAAGGCCGTGATCGAAGGGCCGCCCTCGCGCCGCGTGCCCATCCTGTTGCGCCAGACCTCGTTCAAGGCGCTGGAGGAGCCGGTCGCCTTCCTCGGCGACGAAGAGAGGGAAGGGCGCCACACGGCGCGGTTCGGCGAGATCGAACAGCGCGGGCTGGCGCTGACGCCGAAGGGGCAGGCGCTCTACGACCGGCTTCTCGCCGAAGCGCGCGCCAGGGTGACGCCCGCCGCCGACGGCTCCAATGCCGATGCCTATATGGCGGCGCTCTGCGATGTCTTCTCCGTCTTTCCCGACGATCTCGACCGGCTGAGGACCGAAGGCCTCGGCTATTTCCGCTATGCCGCGACCGGAACGCCTGGCGGGATCGACGCCGGTCTCAGCGCCGACGAACTCGTTGCCGCCGGCATGCTGCGCGCCGATCCGATCACCTACGAGGATTTCCTGCCGGTTTCGGCCGCGGGGATCTTCCAGTCCAATCTCGGCGACGACGCCGCGCGCTCCTTTGAGGCCAATCCCAGCCAGGCCCGCTTCGAGGCCGATCTCGGCGCTCCGGTCGCAGATTTTCATGCGCTTTATGCCGAGGCGCAGGCCGCCTCGCTCGCAAGGGCGCGCGCCGATCTCGCCAGCCGGGCCGGATAGGGTATTGGACCGAAAAGCGGACCTTGGTTGTTCCGGCCATCCCACCTGTCGGCGGGAAACCGGAGCACGAAGCGGATTTTCGAGACGAGTTGGAGGCTTAGGGCCGCCGGATGGCCGTCCGTCAAGTCTGCGGCCGGTCCGCGAGAAGGCCCACATCGGCGGGCGCGAAATAGAGATCGATGCGTTCGCCCCGGGCCGGTGGCGGCACGGCCGACCGGTTGAAGGTATCGACGAGGACGCTCGATCCGGCGACGTGGACGTCGAGCCGGACGACCGATCCCATGAAATGGGCGTCGCGCACCTCACCCGTCAGGCGATTGGGCCGATCGGAGGAGGGCTCGAGCTTGACCGCTTCGGGACGCAGGGTGAGCGTGAGCGGCGCGCCTTCCGCGACGGGCGGCGTTTCGGACAATTCGATCCGCGTTCCGTCGACGATCGCGCCGGCCCCCTCCGCGCGCACGCCGTCGATGAGGCTCAGCGTCCCGACGAACCCGGCGACGAAGCGGGTCGAGGGTCGGTTGTAGATCTCGAACGGCGTCGCGCATTGCTGGATCCGGCCCTCGCTCATCACCGCGATCCGGTCAGACATCGACAGGGCTTCCTCCTGGTCGTGCGTCACGAAGATCGTCGTGATGCCGAGCTCGCGCTGAAGGGCGCGGATCTGTTCGCGCAGCGAGACGCGGATCTTGGCGTCGAGGGCCGAAAGCGGCTCGTCGAGAAGGAGAACGCGGGGGCTCGGCGCCAGCGCCCGGGCTAGGGCGACGCGTTGCTGCTGGCCGCCCGACAGCTGGTAGGGGTATCGGTTCGAAAGATGCGGCAGGCCGACGAGGGTCAGCATCTCCTCGACGCGCGGCCCGATCTCGCGCTTGGGCCGCCCCGCGACCTTCAGCCCGAAGGCGACGTTGTCGTGGACCGAAAGATTGGGGAAGAGGGCATAGGCCTGGAACACCATGCCGATACGGCGCCGGCTCGCGGCCAGATCCGTCACGTCCTCGCCGTCGATGACGATGCGCCCGGCGCTCGGCCGCTCGAAGCCCGCGATCATGCGCAGCATCGTCGTCTTGCCGCAGCCGGACGGCCCGAGAAAGGAGACGAACTCGCCACGTTCCACCCGAAGATCGAAATCCTTGACGACGGTGGTCGGCCCGAAGCTTTTGACGACGCCGTCGATCGACAGGAAGCTCATGCTTGCGATCCTTGATTGGGTTTGACGGCGAGGGGCGCTGCGACCCGCCTCGCGGTCCGCTTACGGCCGGCGAGCTGTAAGAGGCCCATGCAGGCCCAGGTGACCGCGAACGCGATCATCGCCAGCGCCGAGGGCTCATAGGCCTTGTGGGTGCCGACGAGCGCCAGATAGGGGCCGAAGGCCGGCTGGTTGAGGAGGCTCGCCAGCACGAATTCGCCGATGACGATGGCAAAGGACAGGAACGCGCCGGAAAGGACCGCAGCCCTGACATTCGGCAGGATCACCTTGAAGAGCACCGTGATGCGGTTCGCGCCGAGACTTTCGCCCGCTTCCGTCAGCGTGCGGATATCGATCGCCGCCATGCCGGTGTCGACCGCCCGGTACATGTAGGGCATCGACAGGACCACATAGCCGAAGATGAGGAGGACATAGGTGCCGTTCGCCGATCCGGTGAAGGGCAGGAAGGAGGAGGAGTTGTAGAGCCGCAGATAGCCGAAGACGAGGACGATCGGCGGAATGACCAGCGGCAGCAGCGTGATGAACTCGACGAGCGGGCGCAGTTTCGGGAATTTGAGGCGCACCCAATAGGCCGTCGGGACGATGAGCAGCGAGCCGACGATGATGGTCACCAGCGCGGCGATCACCGAGAAGGTGAAGGTCTCGCGGAAGCGCGTATCGGAGAACACCGACTTGTAGGCCTCGAAGCTCCAGACCCCGCGCAGCATCGACAGGGAGAACTCGAAGGTCGCGACGAGCGGCAAGAGGAAATAGAGGATGGCGAGGACGACGACGATCCACGGTCCCGCCCTGGAAGCCCGCCGCCCGCCGGGGGTGGTCGCGGGCGCGCTCATCGCTGCCACCGTTCGGCGCGCGCCCGCAGCCAGAGATAGAGGATGTTGGAGCAGCCGGTGATGGCGATCATGCCGAAGGCGAGGGCGTAGCCGAGATTGGGATTGTAAAGCACGTCGCCGCGGATCTGCGCGTAGAGAAGGATCGGCACGATGTTGAGGGACGAGCCGGTGAGGGCGTAGGCGGTGGCGATGGCACCGAAGGAATTGGCGAAGAGGAGAAGGAAGCAGCCGAGGATCGAGGGCGCGAGGACGGGGATGCCCACATGGCGCCAGTACTGCCAGGTCGAGGCACCGAGGATCGAGGCCGCTTCCCGCCATTCCTTCTTCAGCCCGTCGAGGGCCGGCGTGATAATGAGGATCATCAACGGGATCTGGAAGTAGAGATAGGTGATGGTCAGCCCCCAGAAGGACAGGAGGTTGAAGCCGTAGCGGTAGATGTTGACGTCGAACGTGTCCTTCAGGAACAGGGTGACGAGCCCGATCCGGCCGAGCGTCGCGATGAAGGCGAAGGCGAGGGGAATGCCGGCGAAGTTCGAGGCGACGCCCGAGAAGGTGACGATCAAGGGTCTCAGCGAGCCCGGCAATCCGCCATGGACGATGGCATAGGCGATGAAGAAGCCCAGAAAGGCGCCAAGCCCGGCCGAGGCGAGGCTCACTTCGATCGATATGCGATAGGCCGCGATGATCTGCGGCGTGAAGAGGCCGATGATGTTCTGGAAGGTGAAGTCGCCGGCGGGTGTCTGGAACGCGCCGGCGATCAGCGTCAGGGTCGGAAGGATGAGAAAGAGGGCCGCGAAGAGAAAGAAGGGGGCGGTGCCGAGCCAGGCGAAGGACCGTGGCGCACGGCCGCGCACGGGGCCTGTCCGTGCCCCGTCCGTCGCCAAGTCCGCCTCATGCGCCGCCGCCATCGCCGCTTCCTGTTTTCTGCTTGTCCGGGTGAGGTTTCAAAACCCGCCGAGGAGCCCGGGCAAGCCGCTCACGGCCGGCCCGGGAGGGGGCGAATGCTACTGGACGGTCGCGCCGACCACGCTGTCCCACTGTTCGGTGATCACCGCCTTGGCTGCATCCTGATCCTGAAGGCTCGGGAATTTCGCCGTCTCGTAGGCCTCGGCCGGCGGCAGCTTGTCGAGAAGATCCTGCGGGATCTTGCCGGCCTTCGACATGGCGTTGAAGCGGATCGGGTGGCAGTAGCCCTTCAGATAGGTGAGCTGGCCTTCGTCGGAATAAAGATACTCCATCCACAGCTTGGCGGCGTTCGGATGCGGTGCATAGGCCGAGATCGCCTGGACGTAGACGCCCGCGACGACACCCGATTTGGGGATCACGACCTCTGTCGCCGGATTGCCTGCCAGGGTGTCGCGCGAGGCGAGCGCGTTATAGTCCCAGTGGATGAGGATCGGCGTCGTGCCCTGTGCGAGCGTCGCGGTGAGCCCGACGACCGGCACGAAATTGCCCGCTTCGTTGAGCTTCTTGAAGAAGTCGAGGCCGGCCTCGCCGATCGCCTTGGCATCGCCGTCCGGCTTTGCGGACAGTCCGGCGGCGTAGACCGACTGGATCGCCTGCGCCGAGGAGCGCGGGTCGCCGGCGAGAGAGACCGCATTGGCATATTCGGAGTTCATCAGATCCGGCCAGTCCTGCGGGACGGTGTCGATGATATCGGTGTTCACCTGGAAGGCGAGGACGCCGTAATAGTCGCCGTACCAGTAGCCCTCGGGGTCCTTGGCGTCGTCCGGGATCTCGTCCCAGGTCGCGACCTTGTAGGGGGCGATCAGGTTCTCGGCCTTGGCGGAGGGGCCGAAGGAGAGGCCGACATCGATCACGTCGGGCGCCTGCGGACCGGTATTGCCCTGATTGGCCTTGATCGCCTGGATTTCGTCGCCGGAGCCGGCATTGGGGTTCAGCTCGTTGACGGCAATGCCGTACTTCTTCTTGAAGCCTTCGATCATCTCGCCGTAATTGCACCAGTCGTGCGGCAGCGCGATCGTCGTCAGCTGGCCTTCCTTCTTGGCGGCGGCGACGAGTTCGTCCATCGACTGGGACGACCCGCTGTCCTGCGCGAAGGCCATGCTCGTCGAGAGCGAGAGGGTCGCGGCGAGAAGACCTGCGACCGGGCGGGATGATGTCATGGAAAAAGCCCTCCAGAGCCGCGGCAAGGCGCACGGCCGTTTTTCATGGGAACGCCAGCGAACGGGTGCGGCGGTGCCGGCCGTTAGCACCGGTCCGTGACAGTGGCGTGTCGCGCCCTCCCGGTCGGTAAGGCAAGGTTACTCCGTGTTCCTGACGAACTGCAATCTCTCGCAGGTAGAGGCATGTGGGAAACCTCAGAAGACCCGGACCGCCGAAGGCCGCCGTCGTTCCTCTTCTGAGCAATGGGTGGCCCGTCGAACCGGTCGACCCGTCTCCTCGACCGTATACGCGCGTCTACCGCCCGGCGCCGATCCTCGCCGATACGAGGAATGCCAGATCCCAGACGATGGTCCCTCCCGCCGCGAGATGCTCGGCTTCGAGCCTCTGCGCCAGCGTGTCGGGGTCCATGTCCTCGGCCGTCGCCACGCCGTGTGCCTGCATGCGGGGCAGCATGACGCGAGCCAGCGTCGGCAGAAACGAGGGCTCGCCGGCCTCGAGCAGGATGCCCTCGCTGCGCGCCGTCTCGACCCGGTGCCCCGCCGCCCGCATCAGGCTCGCAAGCCGCAGCGCGAGCCCCGTATCGCCGCCTTCCGCCGCGACCGTCGTCCACATCCAGTCGTAGAGCCGGCCATGCAGGGGCAAGTCGCCCAGTCCCGCAGGGAGTCCGGCCCGTCCATGCTCCTGGAACGCCATGATCGATCCGGGCCTTGCGAGATCCGAGAGACGGGCGATCGTGGCCGCCGCATCGGGCAGATACATGAGCACGCGGCGCCCGACGATCGCATCGAACCGTCCGAGATCGGGCAGCACGCCCGCAAGGTCAGCTGTGCGATAGCGGATAGGTGCGGCCCGAGGGTCGGCCTTCGCCGCACGGGCCGAGGCCAGCACGTCGTCGCTGCGGTCCAGCGCGACGACCTCGCCGCCAGGTCCCGCAAGGCCTGCGACGAACCGGCTGAGATCGCCGTTCCCGCAGCCGATGTCGAGGACGCGCATGCCGGGGACGATGCCCACCGCCGCGAAGAAGCGGGAACTCGGCCCGTTGGCCGGGTTCTCCGGTACGGCATCGGCCCCGGAGCCAGGTTCCGGCGCGGCGTCTCGGTCATCTGGGCACATCATAGGGTCTGCGTCCGTTTGTCTGCGCGGATCGTCGAACCGGCATCGCCGGCCGAGAGATCGCGGCCGGCTTGCTTTGGTTGATTTCGCCGGGACAGGGCGATCGACAGCCGCTGAACGCCGAGCATCCCGACCCTGCCGGGGCTTACCCCGCCATGCGCTTCAGGACACCGTCCCGGTTGATGAGATGATGCCAGATCGTCGCCATGGCGATATGGCCGAGGATCAGAAGCGCCAGGATCCAGCCCATCTCGCCATGCCACTCGGCGGGAACCTGCGTCCAGGCGATTTCGGTCTCGCGCGGCGGAAAAATCGTGAGCCCCAGATAGGTGAGACCGCGCTCGCCGCCGGCGGCGGCGAGGAGCCTGACCGAGGGAACGAGGATCATCAGGGCATAGAGGGCGACATGGCCTGCGACCGCCGCCTGACCCATCGCCCCGGAATGGGGCGGACGGGACGGAATGTTCAGAAGGCCCCAGATCCCCCGCAGGAAAACCAGAATGAAGAGCGTCACCCCGAGGGTCACGTGATAGCTCCAGAGCGTCTCGCGCAGGGCATTTTCGCGCGGCAGCGCCCAATGAGCGGCCGCCGAGGCGAACTGCGCCGCGAAGAGAACCGCCATACCCCAGTGAAGGAAGCGCGTGATCGGCCCGTAGCGCTCGGGCGTGTCTTTGTAGGTTGTCATGGGATCGTTCTGCCGGTCTCTGATTTGAGGACTTGATTGAAAATATCGAGGATCGGCGTGCGGCGGGCCGATCGATTGGAAATGCCTTCGAAGCGCCGTAGCGTCATCGCGTCTTGAGCGACTTTACCGCCGGAGATCCCGCATAGGAACGACACGAATGTGTCATTCCCGCCTATTGCGAGATCTGGATGGGCTCGAATTCCGGAGCCACGCCGAGCATCGCCGCGACACGCGTGATCACCTTCGCGGCGACCGGCGCCGCGGTATAGGATGCCGTCCGCAGATAGGTGGGAACGCCGCCCTGCGGATCGTCGATGATCGTCATCACGAGATAGCGCGGATCGTCCATGGGAAAGGCCGCGGAAAAGACGTTGAAGTTGTGGTGCCGGGCATAGCGTCCATCGATCACCTTCTCCGCCGTCCCGGTCTTTCCGCCGACCCGGTATCCTTCGATATCGGCCTTCTTCCCGGTGCCGGACATCACGTTGAGCCGGTAGAGGCGGCGCATGGATCGGCTGGTGGCCGGCGATACGAGCTCCCGGCTCGGCAGCGCGTCCACGGAACCCTCGCGCTTCAGAAAGGTCGGCTCGACGAGCTTGCCACCGTTCAGGATGCCGCCGATGCCGACCGCGGTCTGGAGCGGCGTCGTGGCGAAGCCGTGGCCGAAGGCGGCGGTGACCGTCGTCGCGCGGCTCCAGCGGGATGGAACCTGCGGGCTCGCAACCTCCGGAAGCTCGACCTGAAGCTTCGACAGAAGCCCCATCCGGCGCAGGAAGCTCTCGTGCTTCTCGACACCGACATCGAGCGCCTCGCGGGCGGATCCGATATTCGACGAGCGCACGAAGATCTCCTGAACCGTCATCGGCCGGTCCTGCAGATGCCCTTCGTCGCGGATCCGCCGGTTACCCACCATCACCGCTTCGGTCGTGTCGAACTCGGTCTGAAGATTGGCGCCCTTCATCTCCAGCGCCATCGCGGTGGTGAAAACCTTGATGGTCGAGCCCATTTCGGAAGTGCCGCCGCTGATCCGGTTCAATCGGTCCGGTCGTCCCGCCTCGACGGGATCGTTCGGATCGAAGTCCGGAAGCGATGCGAGCGCCATGATCTCACCGGTCTTGATATCGAGGATCAGGCCCTCCGTCGCCGTTGCCGCGAACGTCTCGCGTGCATTGGCGAGTTCGTCGCGCAGCGCGTGCTGAACGCGCAGATCGAGGGACAGTCGGACCGGCGCCAGCGCGTCCGCCTCTGCAAGACCGGCATTGCGCAGATCCAGAAGCCCCTCCTGATCGATCCAGCGTTCGATCCCCGACAATCCCTTGTTGTCGATATCGGTGAAGCCCAGAATGTGGGCCGCCGTCCGGCCGCCCGGATAGAAGCGGTTGATCTCGGGCCGGAACCCGAGGGCCGGAATACCGGCATCGGCGACGACCTGCCTTTGGCGGGGCGTCAGCTTGCGCTTGATCCAGACGAAGCCGGCCTTGGAGGACAGCGAGCGGAAGAGCTCGGCCGCGTCGAGGTCCGGCATGATCGCCGTGAGCCTCTCCACGGCCTCGTCCACATCGACGATCTTGCGCGGTTCGGCAAAGAGCGAGAAGGTCTGAAGGTCCGTGGCAAGCACGCTGCCATTGCGGTCGACGATGTCGGGCCGTGACGTCGTGGCCCGCCCTGCGCTCGCTTCGGCCTCAGCCACGGGCGCGCGCGCGAAGACGACGAGCCGCGCGCCGATCGCGAGGTAGATCCCCATGAAGACAAGACTCGTGATGAGGATGCGGGGCTTGAATCGCGGAGCGCGGACGAAGGACGCGTCATGGCGTTCAGCGGGACGAGGGGCGCGTTGGCGTCGGCGCATGGAGGCAGGGTCCGATCCAGTGTAGGCGTCCGGGATGCGCTCGGGAGCACCCGAAGGCAGACGCTCGAAAAGGCGGGAATGATGGGCGCGTAAAGGCGGACGGATGGTTATCGCGCGAGGAAGCGTGCCATCCGGCGCAGAAGAACCGGCAAGACGAAATAGAACATCGTCGCGACGATCAGGGCCGTGAGGACGACCATGCGCGGCAGGAACGGAAGATCCATCAGATAGGGGGAGAGGAACCAGATATAGGCCGAGGCGATCGGAAAGATGCCCATCCAGACGACGAAAGCCATACGCCAGCGCGCCGGCTGGCGGGGAACGAGGCCCGCTGCGGAAAACCAGAGATCCGACGTGTTGTAGGTTCTGTATTGCGGTCGGTGATCGGAGACCTGCGCGATGCGCGCATGCCACTCATCCGCCACCGGGGAATGTCGCCAGGCATCGAGATCGTCCTGCGTCGCAAAGCATTGCACGACGTGAAACTCCTCCCCGTCGACCCGCGGAGGAATGAGGGTGGAGAAGAGAGAACCCCTGGCCTTCGACGAGGCTTCCAGCATCCCGCGCGCCAGAGCCTCATACTCCTTCTCGAAGCCGGAATTGGCACGGCGATGAACGATCCGGGTCACCTGCGACATCTCAGGCGGCCTCCTCGGAGCGCGGCGCCTTGATGCTGCGGATGAAGGCTCCGAGATGGGGAAAGAAGGACGCGAAGGCGGGCTCGCTGCGGTGCCTCATGGCGATTTCGGTGAGCAGCTTGAGGCCGACGCAGAACTCGGCGACCTCGTCCTCCGGAACGATCCCGTTCGAGCGCGCACGCTCGATGATCGCCGCCAGATCGTCGTGGTTCCGGACTTCGATGTCGCAGATTTCAGCCCCGACAGGCCTGTCCCGCTGATCGGACAAATGGGTGAGAGACAAGCGGTAGGTGTGAGCCATCGGAGCGCCTTCCTGCTGACAGACCGACAAATAGATGATAAAGTCAACTAATTCGGGATGGGGGACTTCGTCAACTAAAATGTCAGGCAGTGGTACGACCGACGACGTCATCGTCGAACTCATGAGTTCGATCTCCCGCCAGTTCCGCAGCGAGTTGCGGCAGGCCTCCGCGAGCGTCGGCGGGCCGGCCACGCCGGTGCAGCACGAAATGCTCGCTTATGTCGGCCGCCATCCGGGAACCGGCATCATGGGCCTTGCCGAATTGGCGCGCCGGGACAAGGCGCAGGTGACACGCACCATCTCCGAGCTCGAAGACCTCGAACTCGTCATCCGCGAGCGGTCCGCCAGCGACCGTCGCGCGACGAGGGTGAGACTGTCCGAAAGCGGGGAAGCCGTGTTCCGAGAGGTTCTGGAAAAGCGCCGGAGCCTTGCTGCGGCGATGCTCGGCCCGCTCCGGTCCGATGAGCGGGACACCCTTAGCGCAATGCTCGCGAAGATGCGCTCCGCTCTGGCTGACAGTTAGACCTGAGGGCCGAGACCGGCCGGATCGTCACTTCGGGTGCCGGGATCGCGAGGCCTTTGCGAGGGGGCGCCCGTGAGGGGATCGTCGCCTCAGCCGGCAGGGTGGCTTGTCCCTCTTCGAATATCCAGCCGAGAAGGCCGGTCACCCGGTTCTCAGCAGTTCGGCGAAACGGGCGAGCGCCCGATCCTGCCCGAGGCCGGGATCAGGCGCGCTGAGAGCCAGACGATAGGTTCGGATATCCGGTTTCTCCAGCACGAGCCGGACGAGCCGACCCTCCGCCAGATCCGCTTCGACGAGATGCAGAGGCAGCCAGCCGAAGCAGTGACCCCGGCGCACCGCATCGAGCGCGGCCTCGACGGTGTTCATCCGCCAGATCCTCGCCCGGCCCCGGCGAACCTCGCTCGCCCTGTCGAAGGAGGAGATCTCGAACCGGTGGTGGCGGGCGAGCATCGCCGCCGTGAGGGGGCGACCGGCTTTGGCCAGCGGATGATGCGGATGGGCGACCGCGACGAGATCGACCTGCGCGACGATCTGCGCCGAAGCGGCGCCCGGTGCTGCGACGAGAATGGCGAGATCATAATTCGCCCAGGCAACGGTTTCGACCGGCTGGCGGACGGTCTCGTGCAGATCGATCGAGATATGAGGCCAATCGTCAGCGAAGGTTTCGATGGCGCCCAGCAACCGGTCCCTCGGAAAGAGCGTGTCGAAGAGCAGCCTGATTTGAAGTCGTTCCCCTCGAAGGGCCGCCGCGCCCCGGCGCTCGATCCGGCGAAAGTCCTCGATCAGCGGCGTGACGTCGGCAAGAAGGGTCGCGCCTTCGGGGGTCAGGACGGCGCGTCGTCCGTCGAGGCGGAGGAGATCGACGCCGATGGCGTCCCGCAATCTCGCAAGGGCATAGCTGATCGTCGACTGGCTCCGGTTCAGCGCGGCTGCCGCTGCCGAAAAGCTCCCGGTATCGACGACCATCCGCAGGACGATCCATTGCTCGAGGGTCGAACGCGGCACGGACCAATCGGATTTTTCGATCATATCCCCCGAATATCACGACGGGAAATCCGATACAAATGTGCCTAGATCGGAGTCAGCAAAGGAGTTTCCCCATGTCCGATCCCTTCGAATCCACCCGTCCGGAAGAGCTGACGAGCGTCGTCGGCAAGCACTTCATCTATACCTACGACAATGGCTGGCAGTACGAGATGTACGTCAAGAACCCGCGGACGATCGACTACCGCATCCATAGCGGAATGGTCGGCGGGCGCTGGGTCCGCGACCAGGAGGCGCACATCGTCCGCCTGTCCGACGACGTCTTCAAGATTTCGTGGAACGAGCCGACCGGCACGAATGTCAGCGTGGCCGTGAATCTGGCGACGAGGATCATCCATGGCGTGATCTTCTTTCCGCAATGGGTGGCCCGGGATCCGAAGAAGACCGTGTGCTTCCAGAACGACCATCTCGACGAGATGCGCTCCCTTCGCGATGCCGGCCCGACCTATCCCCCGCTGGTGGTCGACGAATTTGCGAAGATCACGTTCAGCGAAACCTGCGGTGCCGACGACGAGACCGTGATCTGCTGCGCGCCTTCGGACCTGCCGGAGGGTTACGCCGCGCGGCGGAACTGATCCGGTCCCATGTTCGAGAGTTTCGCTCGACACAATTCATGAGCTCGATATGTCATATCCCTTAACCCGCCGCGCCGTGCTCGGCGCGGGACTGGCTTCGGTTCTTGCCATGACCCTTCGCTCGACGCCATCCATCGCCGCCGGGGAACCCGTCGTGTCCCTGCGCTCCGGCGATGTGCGGGGCGCGCGAAGGGGCGGTGTCGCATCCTTCAAGCGCATTCCCTATGCCGCCGATCCGTTCATGGCTGAAACGCGCTTTCAGGCGCCCCAGCCGGTCGCGCCCTGGACGGGCCTGCGCGATGCCACCGCCTTCGGCCCGCCGCCGCCCCAGCCGAGCCGTAATCCGCAATCGGCCTTGTTCGGCGGTGCCGACGACCTGACGCTGAATGTCTGGACGCCCGATCCCGGGGCAGAGGGGCTGCCCGTCATGGTGTGGATCCCCGGCGGCGCCTTCGTGCGCGTCGATGCGGGCGAGGCGGCCTATGACGGTACGCGGTTCGCTGCCGACGGCATCGTGGTCGTGACGGTCAATTACCGCGTCGGTGTCGACGGCTTCATGGCGATCGAGGGCGCGCCTGCCAATCGCGGCCTTCTCGACCAGATCGCCGCGCTGGAATGGGTGCGCGACAACATCGCGGCCTTCGGCGGTGACGCCACCAATGTCACTCTCTTCGGCCAGTCGGCCGGAGCGGAGAGCATCGCCGTGCTTCTCGCCTCCCCGAAAGCCGAGGGGCTGTTCAAGCGCGCGATCCTTCAAAGCCCACCCATGCAGGCGATGACCGCCGACGACGCCACGCGCCTCGCGGACATCTTCGCCAGAGGGCTGGGTGCCGAGCCGACGGTCGCCGGGCTCGGCGGTGTCGCCTTCGAAAATCTCATCGCCGCCATTCCGGACCTTTCGGCGGAACTGAAGGATCGCGCCGAATGGGGCAAGCTGTCGCTTGGCGGGACCGCCTTCCTGCCGGTGATCGACGGGGATGTCGTCGATGCCTCGCCGATCGACATGCTGTCGCGAGCGCAAGAGGCCGGCGTTCCGGTGATCGTCGGCAGCACGGATGAGGAAGCCCGGATCTACATGGTGCCCGGGGGCGCCATCGATCGCGTCTCGCCGGAGGACATCGACGCCTTCGTCGACGAGTTGAACCTCTCCGCCGAGACGCTCGACATCTACCGGGCCCGAATGCCCGATGCGACCACCGGCGATCTCCTCACGGCGCTCCAGTCCGACTATACGTTCCGCATGCCGGCACTCAGGATCGCGGAATTGCGAAGCGGTAACCGGCAGACCTGGCATTACAATTTTTCCTGGCGCTCGCCCGCCTATGGAGGCCGGCTCGGCGCGGCTCACTTCGTCGATGTGCCGTTCAGCTTCGACAACTTGTCGTCCGATCAGGCAAAAACCTTCGTCGGCGAAAATCCGCCTCACTCGCTGGCCGAAGCCATGCACGGGGCCTGGGTCGCCTTCGCGAAAACCGGCGATCCCGGTTGGCCCACCTATGATCTCGCCACGCGGAAGACGATGCGCTTCGACACGGTGTCGAAGACCGTCAATGATCCGGAAGAATCCGTGCGCGGCCTTTGGACGGATGTCGCGTTCTGACGGGAAGGCGAGGGGGCCGAGCCGGATTTTCTCGACATAACACTAGGCGGCGAGATCGAAGATCGTGCGACCCTGCCGGACGGTCTCGTCCGGGTCCCGACACTTTCCACTCCTGCTTATCGCGCGAGAGAGGCGAGCCGCAGCTCTTGGCTGTGACTCGACCATCGGCCGGGACGCAGCCCGTTCGGCCGTCGGCGATCAGTCGAGGTGGAAGACTTCCGTCATCGGCGCCCACCACTCGCCGTCCGATCGGGTCTCGAGCGGGCGCTGCATCGGGCCGCAGAGCTTCCACCAGTCCTTCGTGACCGGGTCGTCCGCGATGGCGGCGTCGTCCGCGGCAAAATCGGTGCCCGTATATTCCCAATAGCCGAACATGAGGTTCTCGGGCTCGCGCAGGAAGATCGAGTAGTTCGTGATGTTCGAGCGTCTCAACCGATCGAGAACATCCGGCCATACATCGGCATGGAGCCTCTTGTACGCGTCGATCCGTTCCGGATCCACGCCGATGACGAACGCCATTCGTGTCATGGCCCGCATGTCCCCAAGGTTCGCTTCTCCCGCTCGGCCACATCACCGCTCATCCAGTCGCAGTCGCCGCGATCGTTCCGCCGAGATTGCTGGTTGGCGTCGGTTGCCATTCCGCGCTTGTGTCCGTGTTTTGTTTTTTATAATTATGGACCATAAGCGCGGAGGGAAAATCTTGTCAACGACGCCGATCGTGCAGTTCGGGACCAGCCGGTTCCTGCAGGCCCATGCCGCCCTCTTCATTTCGCAGGCTCTTCAAGCCGGGGAGGGTCTCGGGCCGGTCACTGTCGTGCAGTCGAGCGGCGATCCCGCAAGGGCAGGGCGCGTTTCGGCACTCGCGAAGGGCTACGATGTCCGCATTCGGGGCCTCGAGGACGGTGAGGCCGTGGATCGGGTCGCGCGCGTATCGAGCATCGCCCGGGGCCTTTCGCTCGCCGGCGACCAGGCCGAGGTGACGCGCATCCTCACTGAAGAGGCGCTTATCGTGATCTCGAACGTCTCGGAAGCCGGGCTGATGCGCCGTCCGGCCGATCGCTCCCCGGGCTACGATGCGGCGATGTCCTATCCCGCAAAGCTCGCTCATCTCCTTCGCGCGCGATACGAGGCCGGCATGGGGCCTCTCCAGATGATGCCGACGGAACTCGTCCGCGACAACGGGCGGGTTCTGAGGGATCTGGTTCTGGAAGCTGCGGGCGGGATGGAGGCGGACTATCGTCGATGGCTCGGCGAGGAGGTCGTCTGGGTCAATTCCCTGGTCGACCGGATCGTGTCCGAGCCGATCGAGCCGGCCGGTGCGGTCGCCGAGCCCTACGCGCTCTGGGCGATCGAGGACCGGCCGGATCTCGTCCTGCCCTGTCGTCACGCCGCGATCGACGTCGTCGCCGATCTCGGGCCGATCGAGCGGCGCAAGCTCTTCATCCTCAATCTCGGTCACACCGTCATGGTCTCCCAGTGGCTGAAACGCCGCCGGCAAGGGCCTCAACTCGTCCGCGAGGTGATGGCGGAGGCGGCGATGTCGCGCGAGCTCGCCGCGCTCTATGCCGAAGAGGTCCTGCCCGGCTTTGCCGCCGGCGGGGAGGGAGAGGGAGCCGAGGCCTATGTCGCCATCACGCTCGAACGGTTCGCGAACCCCTATCTGGACCACCGCCTCGCCGATATCGCCCAGAACCACGCCGAAAAACTGGATCGGCGGATCGGCGCCTTTCTCGACTGGGCACGGACAAACGGCGATGGCTCGGCGAAGCCGCGCCTCGAAGCGGCGATGAAGGAGCGTTCGTCATGAAGACGAGACCGATCGGGCAGACCGGGCTTAAGGTGACGGAGGTCGCCTTCGGATGCGCGAGCATCGGCAATCTCTATGCCGCCGTGACGGACGAGGCGGCCGAGGCCGTGCTTTCGGCCGCTTACGCAGCCGGCATCCGCTATTTCGATACCGCACCCCATTACGGTCGCGGCCTGTCCGAAATGCGTCTGAAGCGCTTCCTCGCGGGCCATGACGACGTCATCCTCTCGACCAAGGTGGGCCGGGTTCTGTCGCCGGCCAGGCACCCCATCGAGGCGGTGGACGGCTATGTGCAGCCGGCGCAGAACGATGCCCGCTACGATTATTCCGGCGATGGCATCGAGGAGAGTTTCGAGCAGAGCCTCGAACTGCTGGGCCGCTCCAGCATCGATATCCTCTATGTCCACGACCTTGGCCGCTGCACCCACGGGGCCGCAGCCGACAGGCATATGGAGGCCTTTCTCGGCTCGGGCTACGAGCGGCTGGCGAGGCTGAAGGAGCGCGGCCGCATCCGCGCCTTCGGTCTCGGCGTCAACGAGTGCGAGGTCTGCCTCGACGTCCTGGGGCATGGTCCACTGGACGTGATCCTCATCGCCGGCCGCCTCACGCTACTCGATCGGTCCGCGGAAGCGGGTCTGGTGCCGCTCTGCCGGGAGCGCGGCACGAGCCTCGTTCTCGGCGGCATCTTCAACTCCGGGATTCTCGCGACCGGGCCGGTGGAGGGGGCGACCTACGACTACCGTCCCGCCTCGATCGAGGTGCGCGAACGCGCCGCGAACCTCGAACGCCAGGCCGAGGCCCACGGCATCGGGCTCGCAGCGGCCGCCCTGCATTTTGCGCACCGTCATCCCGCCGCCGCCTCGGTCCTCCTCGGTACGGCAAACCCGCTCATGCTGAAGCGCAATCTGGAGATGCTCGCCGAGGAGCCGTCGCAGGCCGCGAAAGCCTTTCTGGACCGGTCGCCCGACGCCTGAATGGCGACGCGGGACAAAGCCTTCAGGCAAGATCGTGGTAGCGCAGCGAGGACAGAAGCGTCGTCTTCGACGTTTTCAGATGGCGCCGCGCGGCCGCGACGGCGGCCTCCTCGTCGCGCGCTTCGAGCGCGTCGATGATCGCCAGATGCTCGCCGATCGCAGCTTCGTTGCGATCCTTTTCATGGGTCTTGTCCCACAGATAGTGGTAGTGAAAGATCAGCGAGACGACCTTCTGGAACTCGGCGACGAAGCGGTTCTTGACGACCGAATTGAGGGCCGCGTGAAAGGCTTCGTCGAGCTTGGAAAAGGCGTGGAAATCGGTCTCGATCCGAGCCTTCAGCGTCAGGTGCTCGGCTCGCAGCGCCTCGAGGCGTGCCCAGATCGGGTGGTCGACCGGCGCCTCGACGAGATGACGCACGGCATCGAGTTCGAGCACGGCCCGGAAGTCGGACAGTTCGACCGCGAAGCCACGCGTGAAGCCCAGAAGCATCCAGCCACCCTGGCGACGCCGCGCGACGAGGCCGAACCGGCTGAGGCCGGCCAGAAATTCCTTGAGTTCGTGCTGGGGCACCTCGAACGAACGGGCGAGTTCGGCGACCGAAAGCGGCGTGTTGGCGGGAACGTCGAATTTGAGGATCCATTCGAGGAAGCGCTGCTCCAGATCGGCCGAGCCCTGCAGGCCATCGGGGCGGGCGATGCGGTCGGCCTCTGCCGGTCGGCGCAGCAGTCGCTTGTCGCGGCCTTCCCATGCGATGATGCCGCGCTCCTTGAGCCGCCCGAGGCAGCGGCGCACGACGGTCCGGCTCACGCCCGCGATCTCGCAGAGCCTGCTCTCGGCCGGAAGCCTCGCTTCGGGCTCGAGTTCCGCGCAGAAGTCGAGAAGCACGTTATAGGCGTCCCGATACCGCATGTCGGTTCTCGCCATCGCACGTCTCCCCGCACGTCCAATGCCCGTTCGGGCGAAACTGTATTTTGTCTAGAATAATTAAAAACCGTTGACAAGCGGCGCGACCGGGTGAGACGGTCTTTAATAATTAAATGCGGGACATGAGGGAGGCACATGTCGAACGCGACCAAAACGGGTGGAGGGTTCGCCCTGTCCGCCATCGCGCCGGCGAATGCTTCGCTGCACCGGCTGTCCGCTCTGCTGACGCTCTTTCTCCTGGTCCTCGGCTTTGCCGCGACGAGCCCGGCCTTCTTCACGGTCAATAACGGCCTGACGATCCTGCTCCAGACCTCGGTCGTCGGACTGCTCGGCATCGGCATGACCATGGTCATCGTGACCGGCGGGATCGACCTGTCGGTCGGCTCGGTGCTCGCGCTTTCGGGCGTCGTCTCCGCCATGGCGGTCAAGGCGGGTCTTCCTGTCCTTCCCGCGATGAGCATGGGGATCCTGGCAGGCGCGATATGCGGGGCCTTCAACGGCCTGGTCATCACGAAGCTGCGCATTCCGCCCTTCGTCGCGACCCTCGGCATGATGCTGATCGCCCGGGGCATCGCCCTTCAGCTGACGGGGGCAATCCCGATCTCGGGGCTCGGCGACGCCTTCGGCGCTCTCGGCAACGGCGCACTCTTTCGAATGGTCGAATTGCGGCCCAACGGCTTTCCGAACGTGGTCTTCCCCGGCGTGCCCTATCCGGCGATCCTGCTTCTCGTCGTCGCGCTGGCCGCCGCCTACCTCCTGAAGAAGCGGCAGATCGGCCGCCATATCTTCGCGACGGGCTCGAACGAGGAAGCCGCACGCCTGTCGGGCGTGCGCGTCGATCGCACCAAGCTCTATGCCTATGTCATGTCCGGAGCGCTGGCCGGTCTTGCGGGCAATGTGCTGATGTCCCGCCTCGTCACCGCCCAGCCGAGCGAGGGCGTGATGTACGAACTCGACGCCATCGCGGCCGCCGTGATCGGCGGTGCCTCGCTCTCCGGCGGCGTCGGAACGATCTCGGGCACGATGATCGGCGCCTTCATCATCGGCATCCTGCGCAACGGCCTGAACATGGCGGGCGTCTCAGCCTTCATCCAGCAGATCGTCATCGGCTTCGTCGTCATCGGCGCCGTCTGGATCGATCAGATCCGCAATCGCCCGTGAGGAGCGGGCAGTCCGAAACCAGCTTGTCAACATGGGAGGAAATGGCATGAACATCGTGAGGCAGACACTCGCAACCTCGCTCATCGCGCTTGCGAGCATGGGCGCCGCCGAGGCCGGGGAGATCGCGGTCATCGTCAAGACCACGAATTCGAACTTCTGGCAGAACGTGAACAAGGGTGCGCAGGCCGCGATCGACGGTCAGTCCGAGCACACGATGAGCTTCGACGGGCCCGCCTCCGAAAGCGCCATCGCCGATGAGGTCAACCTCGTCGAGAACGCGATCAATCGCGGCGTTTCGGGCATCGTTCTCGCTCCCTCCGATCCCGAGGCGCTGGCCCCGACGGTGAAGCGCGCCTTCGAGAGCGGCATTCCCGTCGTGATCGTCGACAGTGCGCTCGCCGACGGCGCCAAGGGGAGCTACCAGGCGTTTCTGTCGACCGACAACTGCGCCGCCGGCGAGGAGGTCGCCAAGCGGATGATCGAGAAGGCCGGCGACAGCGGCAAGGTCGCCGTGATGTCCTATGTCGCGGGTGTCGGATCCGAGATCGGCCGCGTGGGCTGCTTCAGCGATTATCTGAAGAAGAATTCCAAGCTCGAGATCGTCGGTCCCTATTATTCCCAGAGCCAGATGGCGACGGCACTCAACCAGACGACCGACGTGCTCTCGGCCAACCCCGATCTCGTCGGAATCTTCGGGGCCAACGAGCCGACCGCCGTCGGCATGGGGCGCGCGATCGTCCAGGCGGGCAAGGCCGGACAGCTCGTCGCCCTCGGCTTCGACGGCAACGAGGACCTTCAGCAATTCGTTCGCGACGGCGTCCTCGATGCCATCGCCGTCCAGGGGTCCTTCGCGATGGGCGAGAAGGGCGTCGAGACCGTGATCAAGGTGATCGACGGGGAAGAGGTGGGCGAGTTCATCAATACGGGCGTCGTGATGGTCGATAAGGACAATATCGACAGCCCGGACGCTCAGAACGTTCTCTACTGACCCGATCGGGCAGCATGATCGCTGCGGTGATCGTGCTGCCCACGCCGGTCGCCGGATCTTTTCCGGCAGCCGGTCCGTGACGAAGACTTGTCGGAAGGCGATGGATATGGGCAAGGCGCCGCTGGTCGAACTGATCGGCATCCAGAAACATTTCGGCGGCATCCGCGCCGTCGAGGACGTCTCGATCGATCTTCGGGCGGGCGAGGTCGTCGGCCTCCTCGGACACAACGGCGCGGGCAAATCCTGCCTGATGCGTATCCTGTCCGGCGCCATGGTTCCGAGCGGCGGCGAGATCCGCATCAATGGCGAGACGGTCGCGTTCAGCGATCCGAACGATGCGCGTAAGGCCGGCATCGAGACGATCTATCAGACGCTCGCGCTCGCCGACCATCTCGATGCGCCCGCCAACCTGTTTCTCGGCCGCGAACTGAAGACCCGGTTCGGCAATCTCGACGACCGTGCCATGCTGAAGGCCGCGCGCGAAGTCCTGGCGCGGCTCAATCCGAACTTCAAGAATCTCGGCGATCCGGTCTCCAGCCTTTCGGGCGGACAAAGGCAGGTCATCGCGATCGCACGGGCAATCTATTTCGACACCAAGGTGCTCATCATGGACGAGCCGACCGCGGCGCTGGGTCCCTCCGAAACCGCGATGGTCGCCGGTCTGATCAAGGAGTTGAGGGCCGAGGGGATCGGCATCTTCCTCGTCAGCCACGACATGCACGACGTCTTCGAACTCTGCGACAGGGTCGTCGTGATGAACAAGGGCCGCCTCGTCGGCTCCCATGCGATCGACGAGGTGACGAAGGACGATGTCCTGAGCCTCATCGTCAAGGGCGACCTTCCCGCGGACTGGTCCGCCCGCAATCTGGAGACTGTGCCGGCATGATCGATCGCGATGCGGAGAGGATGGACTGCGGGGTCTGCGTCGAGCCCGGCCGGTTCGAGCTGGAGAGCCGCCCGGTGCCGGGAATAGCGCCGGAGGGCTGGGTTCTCGTCGATATCGCCGCGATCGGCATCTGCGGCACCGACTACCACATCTTCGAGGGCAAGCACCCGTTCCTCGCCTATCCACGCGTGATCGGCCACGAACTGTCGGGTCATGTGGCCGAGGGGCCGGACGCCGGACGGCTCGTCACGATCAATCCCTATCTGTCCTGTGGAACCTGCCGCGCGTGCCGGCGCGGCAAGCCGAATTGTTGTGCGGCGATCGAGGTTCTCGGGGTCCACCGCGATGGCGGCATGTGCCGGCGGATCGCGGTGCCCCGGGACAATCTCTACCCGGCGGACGGGCTTGATCCGATCCAGGCCGCGATGGTCGAGTTTCTCGCCATCGGCGCCCATGCGGTGGCGCGCTCGCGGGTTGGAAGCGGCGATCTCGTTCTCGTCGCGGGGGCGGGGCCGATCGGGCTCGGCACGGCGATCTTCGCACGGCTCGCCGGCGCGAAGGTGCACCTCCTCGACCGCAGTGCGGCGCGGTTGAAGCTGATGGCCGACCGCTTCGGTTTCACCGAGAGCCATCTCGTCGGCGAGAACCCCCTGCATGGGCCTGCGGCGGAGGGGTTCGACGCGGTCTTCGACGCGACCGGAAACGCCGCGGCCATCGAGGCCGGCTTTCCGCTCGTCGCCCATGGCGGCAGTACGATCCTCGTCAGTGTCGTCAAGGACGACATCACCTTCAAGGATTCGGAGTTTCACAAGCGGGAATCGTGCATTATCGGTTCGCGCAATGCGCTCGCCTCGGATTTCGAGCGCGTGATGCAGGCCATCAGAGACGGTCACGTTCCGACGGACGCGATCGCCTCCGAAGTGCTGCCGCTCGCCGAGATGCCCGACCGCTTCCCGAAGCTCGCCCAGAACCGGGAGCATATCGTCAAAGTGCTGGTGACCCCATGACCGAAACTCGCCCTCCGCTCGCCCTGAGATTGCACGATGCCGACAATGTCGTCGTCGCGCTGAGGGAGATCCCTGCCGGTGCTGCGATCATGGACGGGATCTCGGCGAGCGTGCGGATACCCTCGGGGCACAAGGTCGCGATCATGCCGATCGCTTCGGGGGCGCCGGTGATCAAATACGGCCAGGTCATCGGCGCCGCGAGCCTCGCGATCGCGCCGGGAGACCATGTTCACGTGCACAATCTCGGAATGGGCGAGCACCGCCAGGACTATGCCTTCGCGAGCGCCGCGACACGCCTCGATCCCGTTACCGTGCCAGCGACGTTCAGGGGCTTCCATCGCCCGTCCGGCCGGGTCGGCACGCGCAACTATCTGGGCATCCTCACCTCGGTGAACTGTTCGGGCTCTGTCGCCCGCTTCGTCGCCCACGAGGTCGCGCGCCGGTGCCTTCTCGACGAATTTCCGAATGTCGACGGGATCGTGCCGATCGTCCACGGAACGGGTTGCGGTATGTCGGGCGAGGGCGAGGGATACGAAACGCTCTTTCGCACGCTCGCGGGCTACGGCCACAACGCCAATTTCGGCGGCATCCTGATGCTCGGGCTCGGCTGCGAGGTCATGCAGATCGGCGACCTCGTCGACCGGAAGGTGCTGAACGACAAGGCCCGCTTCCGCTACATGACGATCCAGGAGAGCGGAGGGACGAAGGCGACGATCGAGCGGGCGATCGCCGCGATCCGCGAGCTTGCCGCCGAGGCTGACAAGGCGGTGCGCGAGGAGGCCTCGGCTTCCCACCTCGTCCTCGGCATGCAGTGCGGCGGCTCGGACGGCTATTCCGGGATCACCGCGAACCCGGCTCTCGGCTATGCGTCCGATCTTCTCGTGCGCCATGGCGGCACCTCGATCCTGTCGGAGACCCCCGAGATCTACGGCGCCGAACATCTCCTCACCCGCCGTGCGGCGGACGAGGCGACCGGCCGACGGATCGTCGATCTCATCGAATGGTGGGAGGATTATACGGCGCGCAATTTCGGCGAGATGGACAACAACCCGTCCCCCGGCAACAAGCGCGGCGGACTGACGACGATTCTCGAAAAGAGCCTCGGCGCGGTCGCCAAGGGCGGCACCGCACCGCTTGCCGGCGTCTACAAATATGCCGAGCCGATCGACCGGCGGGGCTTCGTCTACATGGACAGCCCCGGTTACGATCCCTGCTCGGTCACGGGGCAGGTGGCCTCCGGCGCCAATCTCATCGCCTTCACCACGGGCCGCGGCAGCGTGTCGGGCTACCAGCCGGTGCCGGGCATCAAGATCGCCTCCAATCCCGATCTCTGGAAGCGGATGGAGCCGGACATGGACGTCAACTGCGGCGCGATCCTGACCGGTTCGAGCCTTGCCGAGAAGGGCGAGGAGATCTTCCGCCTTCTCCTTCGGGTCGCCTCCGGCGAGAAGAGCAAGAGCGAGGCCCAGGGCTTCGGCACGGTCGAATTCGTGCCCTGGCAGATCGGCGCCGTCATGTAGCGGCGGCGCGTCACCCGATCCGGGCGAGGACGATCCATCCCCCCTCGCTCGCCGTCATCATCCCGGTGGGCAGCCGCCTCGAGACCCGTCATTAGGCCATGTCGAACATCATGCGAATCCGCGAACCCTACGAGATCCGCGACGAGCGGTTCCGCTCGATCTGCCTTGCCAATGTCGATCTTCACCGGCTCGACGATACGAGCCACTGGGCGGAGGGGCCGGTCTGGTTCGGCGATGCCGATTGCCTGCTCTGGAGCGACATCCCGCAAAACCGGATCATGCGCTGGACGCCGAGCGGCGGGGTCTCGGTCTATCGCACGGCGTCGAACTTCGCGAACGGTCACACCCGCGACCGGGACGGGCACCTCGTCTCCTGCGAACACCTGACGCGGCGCGTCACCCGCACCGAGCGGGACGGCCGCATCACGGTGCTGGCCGACGCCTTCGAGGGGCGGCGGCTGAATTCGCCCAACGATGTGGTGGTCAAACGCGACGGCACCGTCTGGTTCACCGATCCGACCTACGGAATCCTGACCGATTACGAGGGCGACCGGGCCGAGCCCGAACAGGACGCGCGGGCCGTCTACCGGCTCGATCCCGCATCTGGCTCGCTCACCCGCGTCGCATCGGATTTCGCCCAGCCGAACGGCCTTGCCTTCTCGCCCGACGAAACCGTTCTCTACGTCGCCGAATCGGGCGCCTCCCACGACCCGGATATCCCTCGGATCATCCGCGCCTTCGACGTGCGCGAAGACGGCAGCCTCTCTGCAGGGCGAAGCTTCGCGGCCGTGGACTGCGGCCTTCCCGACGGAATTCGTGTGGACACGCAAGGCCGCGTCTGGTCCAGCGCGGCGGACGGCGTCCATTGCTTCGCGCCCGACGGAACGTTGATCGGCAAGATCCTCGTGCCGGAGGTCGTCGCCAATCTCTGCTTCGGCGGCATCAGGCGCAATCGGCTCTTCATCGCGGCGACCCGATCGATCTACGCAATCTACGTGAACGCGGAAGGACTGCCGGTCGTCTGAGCGGGACATCGCCCGATTTTGACGCCGGACGACTTCTATGTATACGTTGCCGAAAACGCGCTCCAGCATCCGGTCCCGTCTCTGCGGTTCCGCCGAAGCGACCCTTGCGAGCGCCTGAAACAGGTAAGGAAAGATACGAGATGGCAGGACGTTTGGACGGCAAGGTCGCGGTGTGTACGGCTGCCGGACAGGGAATCGGCCGCAGGGTCGCGGAAGCGTTCCTGTCCGAGGGAGCGAAAGTTTTCGCGAGCGATCTCGACGCCGGCAAGCTCGAGGGTCTCGACAGGTTCGGAACCGTCGAAACCTCCGGGCTCGACGTCACCGACAGCAAGGCGGTCTCGGCCTATCTCGCCTCGCTTCCGGCCCCCGACATCCTCTTCAACTGCGCCGGCTACGTGCACCACGGAACCGTTCTCGACTGCGACGAGGCGGCCTGGGACTTCTCCTTCGATCTCAACGTCAAGGCGATGCACCGCACGATCTCCGGTCTCCTTCCGCGAATGCTGGAGAAGGGCGGCGGCTCGATCATCAACATGTCCTCGGCTGCGAGTTCCCTGAAAGCCGCACCGAACCGCTATGTCTATATGGCGACCAAGGCCGCGGTGATCGGGCTCACCCGCTCAGTCGCCATCGATTTCATCAAGCATGGCATTCGCTGCAACGCGATCTGTCCGGGCACCATCGAATCGCCGTCCCTCGAGGGCCGGATCGCCGATCTCGGCAAGTCCGTCGGCGGGACCGACAAGGCCAAGACGATGTTCGTCGAGCGCCAGCCCATGGGGCGCCTCGGCACGCCCGACGAGATCGCGAGCCTCGCTCTCTATCTCGCCTCGGACGAAAGCGCGTTCACGACCGGGACGACGCAGCTGATCGACGGCGGCTGGTCGCTCTGACGCGGAAGGGTTGCCGCAGGTGATGGCGACACGCACCGGGAGTTCTGACGGGGAGAAGTCGGGGCGCCGGCCCGAGGCCGGGAAGCCCGGCGCGGTATCGGCTGGGACCCGAGAGCGCCCGCCGCAAAAGGGTGAACAGGGCTCGCGTCCGCGCCCGAGCCTTCGCGGTGTCGATGCGATGCCGGCGCGCGAGAGAGCCTATCACGAACTGAAGTTCAGGATTCTCGAGGGGCGGCTTCCCCCGGGAACCTCGCTTCTCGAAGCGGAGGTTGCCAGTCTCCTGTCCATGAGCCGGACGCCCGTGCGCGAAGCCCTGATCAAGCTCGAGGAGGAAGGTCTGGTCGAGGTCCGGCCGCGCCACGGCATCACGGTGCGTGCCCAGACGATCGAGGAGATCGCCGAAATCTACGAAGTGTTCTCGACGCTTGAGGTCAAGGCGGCCCAGCTTGCGGCCCGCCGTGGCCTGACGGCCGAGGACGCAGCCCGGCTCGATCAGCTGATGACCCGGATGGAACTTGCGACCGGCCGCGACGACATTGACCACTGGTCGCATCTCGACGACCAGTTCCATTCCGAGATCGTCGCCTTGTGCGGCAATGCGCGGCTGCAGGCGACGCTGCGCCAGTATTGGGATCAGCAGTACCGGGCGCGCATGTCGATCACCGGCCTCAGGCCGAAGCCGACACAGTCCGATATCGAGCATCGCCGGATCGTCGAAGCGATCCTCGCGCGAAACGAGGCGGAGGCCCTGCGGCTTCACCAGGAACATCGCGACCGGACCGACCGTCAGCTCCTGGCATTGCTGGAAGGGGCGGCCGGGCGGATGCCGGGACGCCCTTGACGACCGGAGCCGAACCCGTCGTTTTCGCTGACGTATACGTTGTGCCGAAGCAGCCGTTCTGTCATGAGCGTCCGGAAGGCGGGGCGGAGCTCGCGCATTCGTCGCAGCGATCCCGAGGCTCGGGACGGGGCCGACCATCGGTGGACGGGATCGATCCGCAGGAACGACCGGCTTCTGCCGCAACGGGAGCGAACCGCATGGGCTTCGGGATCGCGGCGCGAGCGTCGCTCCCCGAGGCCTCGGCGGCGACCCGATCCCGGCATCTGCGGCGGACGTGCCGTCCCATCAATTCACGCAAGCTCGAAAGGACCTGAACATTGAAACTTCTTCGTTACGGACCGGCAGGTCGGGAAAAGCCCGGCATTATGGACGCGAACGGACAGATCCGTGATCTTTCCGGCGTGGTCGCGGACATTTCCGGCGACGTTCTGTCACCGGCAGGTCTCGAACGCATCGCCGGGACGGATCCCGAGAGCCTGCCGGTCGTCGACGGCAAGCCGCGCCTCGGCCCCTGCGTCGGTGCCATGCAGAAGATCCTCTGCATCGGCCTCAACTATTCCGACCACGCCGCCGAAACGGGCGCCACGCCGCCGACGGAGCCGATCGTCTTCACCAAGCAGCTGAACGCGCTTTGCGGGCCGAACGACGATGTCGAGAAGCCGCGCGGTTCCCAGGCGCTCGACTGGGAGGTGGAGCTTGCCGTGATCATCGGCAGCCGCGCGAAATATGTGTCCGAGGCGGACGCCATGGATCACGTGGCGGGCTTTGCGGTGATGAACGACGTCTCCGAGCGCGACTTCCAGACCCAGCGCCAGGGCCAGTGGACGAAGGGCAAGAGCCACGACACGTTCGGGCCGCTCGGTCCATGGCTCGTCACGAAGGACGAGGTCGCAGATCCGCACGCGCTCGGCATGTGGCTCGACGTCAATGGCGAGCGCCGGCAGACCGGCAATACTTCGACGCTCATCTTCGACGTGCCCCATGTCGTCTCCTACCTGTCGCAGTTCATGACGCTGATGCCCGGCGACGTGATCTCGACGGGCACACCTCCCGGTGTCGGCATGGGCATGAAGCCGCCCCGGTATCTGAATGTCGGCGACGTCATGACGCTCGGGATCGACGGGCTGGGAGAGCAGCGGCAGACGGTCGTCGAGGCGCGCGCCTGAGAGGCCCGAACCTCGAGCTGAAAGCGAACCCGGTCGGCGAGACATTCGATGCGCGACCGGGACATACGAGCCCCGGAATCGGGTCCAGGGCTCGAAGCTCTGCCGGCAGGGCGAGGCGGACATCCTTCAGTCGCGCCTCGCGAAGGACAAGCCGGCGCGGGTCATGCGCATCGACATGGGCAATCCCTGCAATGCCGAGCGCCACCGCATCATGTGGTCGATGCTGCAGAACCATGAGGAGCCGATCATCGTTGCTCTGGAGATGGACGCGGCCTGCGTGGTCGTGAGCCTCTTCATGCTGCCGGACGAGCCGGAACTCTTCCGCCAATGCGTCGAGAACATCAGCCGCGTGCGCGCCGCCTGCCACAAATACGGCATGCCGCTGATGATCGAGCCCCTGGTGATGCTGCCCAACGATGTGCGCGGTGGCTATCAGGTGGATGGCGATGCCGAGAAGATCGTCACCCTCCTGCGCCAGGGCGCCAAGGGTCTCGTCTATGGCCGCAGCATCTATAATCACGAGAACACTAATGTCGCCGTCACGGCGCTGATGGCGATGATCCATCAGGGCATCGATGCGATGACGCGTGCGAAGGCCTCCTGCGAGCCCGATCCGGCCATGACGCAACACTACGATCGGCGCTACCGGGTCTATCTTGCCATCCGCGATGCGCTCGGGTTCTTCTGGTCCGAACAGGGCTCAAACGATAAGTCTGCCTGAGGCAGCCCCCCCGCCGCCGATTAGAAAGGGCGCCCCGCGCCGGAATGGACGAGCATGAAAACTGCATCCGCCGACGAACGCCGGCATCTCGGCCGATACAGCCACATCGTCGTCGGCGCCGGTTCGGCGGGCTGCGTCCTCGCCAATCGCCTGAGCGCCGATCCGAGGAATTCCGTCCTGCTTCTCGAAGCCGGCGGCTCCGACCGCTATCACTGGATCCACATCCCGGTCGGCTATCTCTACTGCATGGGCAATCCGCGCACGGATTGGGGCTATTCCACCGAGGCGGAAACCGGCCTCAACGGACGCAAGCTCGCCTATCCGCGAGGCCGGGTAATGGGGGGCTGCTCCTCCATCAACGGCATGATCTACATGCGCGGTCAGGCCGCCGACTATGACGGCTGGCGCCAGCTCGGCAATGTGGGCTGGGGCTGGGACGACGTCCTGCCCCTGTTCCGCCGATCGGAAAACCATCACGGGCTGGGGTGGCCGTTTCACGGCCAGGACGGCGAATTGCGCGTCGAGCAGCAGCGCCTGTCCTGGCCGATCCTCGACGCCATCCGCGAGGCGGCCGAGGAACTCGGCGTGCCGCAGATCGAGGATTTCAACGACGGCGACAATTTCGGCTCCTCCTATTTCGAGGTGACCCAGAAATCCGGCTTCCGCTTCAACGCCGTGCGCGCCTTCATCGGGCCGGCCAGGCATCGCAAGAACCTGCGCATCCTCACCGGCGCACAGGCCGAGCGCATCCGCATTGAGGCCGGACGGGCGACGGGGATCGAGCTGCGCCTCGACGGTCGCCCGGCCCGGGCCGACGGGCCCGTGATCCTGTCGGCGGGCGCGATCGGCACGCCCCAGCTTCTGCAGCTTTCGGGCATCGGCCCCGGCGCGCTTCTCAAGCGCCACGGCATCGATGTCGTGCTCGACGCCCCGGGCGTCGGCGAGAACCTGCAGGACCATCTCCAGATCCGCACCGCCTTCCGCATCGAGGGCGCACGCACCTTGAACGAATGGCAGTCGACGCTCCTCGGCAAGGCCCAGATCGGCCTGCAATATCTCCTGAAGCGCTCAGGGCCAATGGCGATGGCGCCGAGCCAGCTCGGCATCTTCATGAAATCCGATCCGCGCTTCGAAACCGCCAATATCGAATTCCACGTTCAGCCCCTGTCGCTCGACCGCTTCGGCGAGCCTCTGCATCCCTATCCGGCGATCACGGTCTCGGTCTGCAATCTGCGGCCTGAATCGCGCGGAAGCGTCCACATCACCAGCGCCGATCCGCTCGCCCATCCCGCGATCGCGCCGAATTACCTGTCGACCGAGGGAGACCGCGAGGTCGCCGCCGCCTCGATCCGCGCCGCCCGCCGCCTGATGGCCACGAAGCGCCTCGCGCGCCACCGGCCGCAAGAGGTCAAGCCCGGCGCCCATCTGCAAAGCGATGCGGAGCTGGCCGAGGCCGCAGGCGACATCGCCACGACGATCTTCCATCCCGTCGGCACCGCCCGCATGGGAACCGACGCCGGGGCGGTCGTCGATCCGCAGCTGCGCCTGCGCGGCATCGAGGGTCTTCGCATCGCGGACTGCTCGATCATGCCGACCATCGTCTCCGGCAACACCCACGCCCCCGCCGTCATGATCGCGGAAAAAGCCGCCGAGATGATCCGCGCGGCCTCGTGAAATCCGAGGGGCTACACCGGCCGAGTTATCGAGGCAGGCGTGAGCGGGAGCCGCAACGCGGTATAACAGGCGGCATTCGCCCAAGCGCTGCCCGGCATCTCCAAACCGATCAGCCCGCCGCCGCCGGCAGGCTGGTTCTCAACGAATGAACCGCTCGTCGAAGCCCCAGATCATCGGTCACTCATCCCCGGGATACGAAGGAGCCGCTCTCCGCCGGGTCGGTGAAGCGACCGGTTCGAGCTGCGATCGCCGCAAACCATTCGCTGGCCTCTTGCGGATCCTGGAAACTCGGTGGTTCCTTCGCGGCCGTCTCGCATGGACCGCATCCCACCTTGAGGAGCCACTTGCCAGAGCGGGCACCGGAGTGTTCCGCGCCGATATGCGTGAGCACGGCCACGAATACGTCGTCGAGGAAAACGAGACGGCTTTCGAGGCGCTGCGAACCGTTATCGAACATCGTTGGTTGCATCGTGACGACTGGAGGCATGCGAACCGAAACCCTCTACGTGGACTCTCGGGGCGAGATACGCGTTCGGTGGAAGATAAGCTTCACATATTCTTCGACCCGGCCGGGAGCGAGGTTGGTCGGCGTTTCGAAGGCTGGAGCGTTCGCAAGTGCTTGAAGGTGCTGCGGGATCGGCGTGTGATTGGAGACGGGGCCGTCTCACCGGCACAGTGAAAATCTGCCTGCCTTGGGCTCTTGCGGTCATCATAATCGGCTGCACTGGACCATGGGCCTTTGGATGCCCCAACGGCGGCAAGCTCCATTCTTCGGAAATTTCATAAGCTGCTTCGCTGCCAACGACAGATCTCCGGCAAGAACAGTATATCGTCCTGTTTTTGCTCTATGTTTGCCGATCTCGCGTCGGAGGGGGCGTTCTGCCTGCCGCTGGTCAAGCATAGGTCCCTGACCATAGCATGGCGTCGAATTCAGCCGCGAGGGACGCCATGAGCTCTGCGAACCCGGTTTGGGTGCCCTGTCCGACCAGGATGTCGCGGGTCTCGTGCAAGACCTACGAGATGCCAGCCATCGACGACCGGCGAAACCTCTTCCCCAGGATCATCGCTCCCGGCTTCGACGGCGTGCGCGGAAGATCGAGATCGCGGAGGGTCTGTCTCGGCATCTTGCCGTCCGCCCAAATCTTGCGTCTCGGAAACCGCGATCCCCGAAACGCTTTCGCAGACCGACCGAGGCAGTCGCCGTGCGCGCATCACGGCGCGCTCCGCACCCTTCAGCGCGCGTCCCCACATTGCTTCGCGCGCCGCTTTACCGGTGCCGAGCCCGGGCTGACGCCGGGCCCGCTCCACAGATCGATCATGAACCCTCAGGGAGGAGGCCTATCATGTTTGCAGGCAAGAGGAGCGAGGCCGCGGCGCATCCCGTCGACGAGCGTCTGCCCCACGCAAAGCTGTTCGTGCTGGGGCTCCAGCACGTGCTCGTCATGTATGCCGGGGCGATCGCCGTTCCGCTCATCGTCGGGCGTGTGCTGAACCTTTCGCCCGAGGATGTCGCCTTCCTCATCTCGGCCGACCTCTTCGTCTGCGGCGTCGTCTCGATCATCCAGTCGCTCGGCGCGACGCCCTGGTTCGGGGTCAAGCTGCCGGTGATGATGGGCGTGACCTTCGCATCCGTCGGACCGATGGTGTCCATCGCGCTCGCCAATCCTGGTCCCGACGGCGCGCGCATGATCTTCGGCGCTATCATCGGGGCGGGGATCATCGCGATGCTGATCGCCCCGCTGGTGAGCCGGCTCCTGCGCTTCTTTCCGCCGATTGTCACGGGAACGATCATCCTCGTCATCGGCGTCACCCTCATGCGGATCGGCATCAACTGGATCTTCGGCCAGCCCGTCGGGCCGACCGCGCCCAAGGTCGTCGATCCCGCCTATGCCGCCTGGCTGGATCAGATGCGCCAGCTCAACGCGGCAGCCGGTGTCCCCGAAGTTCCCGCAGGGCTGACGATCGCCCCGACGCTCGACAATCCGCTCTATGCCGCGCCGCAGAACATTCTCGTCTCGGCCGTGGTCCTCGTCGCCATCATCCTCGTCATGAAATTCGCGAAGGGCTTCTGGTCGAATATCGCGGTCCTCGTCGGCATCGTCGTCGGCGCCGTCTTCGCCGCGAGCCTCGGCATGATGCATTTCGAAAGCATCGGCAATGCCGACTGGTTCTCGCTGATCACGCCCTTCCATTTCGGCCTGCCGATCTTCGATCCCATCATGATCCTGACGATGGCACTCGTCATGGTCGTCGTGATGATCGAGTCGACCGGCATGTTCCTGGCGCTCGGCGAGATTTGCGGCAAGACGATCGAGCGCACGGCCCTCTGCGCCGGCCTTCGCACCGACGGCCTCGGCACCCTCATCGGCGGGCTGTTCAACACCTTTCCCTACACCTCGTTCAGCCAGAATGTCGGGCTCGTCGGGGTCACCGGCATCCGCTCGCGATATGTGTGCGTCGCGGGTGGGGCGATCATGATCGTCCTCGGGCTGATCCCGAAGATGGGCGCGCTCGTCGAGGCGCTTCCCGTCGCGGTCCTCGGCGGCGCCGGGCTCGTCATGTTCGGCATGGTCGCGGCAACGGGCGTGCGCATCCTCGGCAATGTCGACTTCAAGACCAATCGCTACAACGGCTTCATCGTCGCGATCTCGCTCGGCATGGGAATGATCCCGCTGGTCGCGCCGGACTTCAAGGTTTGGGTTCCCCACGAACTCCAGCCCTTGATCGATTCGGGCATCCTTCTCGCATCGGTCTCGGCCGTCGCCCTCAACGCGATTTTCAACGGATCGACGCGGGACGCGATGGCCGAGGCGCGCACCACCGCAATGGCATCGGACGGCGGCCACTGAGGGCGGCGGATCACCCCCGGCGGATGGTCGAGCCTCTTGCTGGAAGCGGGAGGCTCGACGCCCATTCCTTCGCAACTCGCTTCAGAGCGTCCACGGAATAGATCGTCCGAATCCTCAGGCTGCTTCGCCCATATCGGCGAAGGTTCTGTTCCTGCCTGCACGCTTCGACCGGTACAGAGACTCGTCGGCGCGCGCATAAGCTTGCTGGAACGTCTCCTCCGGCTTGAGCCGAACGATGCCGAAGCTCGCCGTTATCGGGTCCGGCATGTCGATGTCCGTAAAACGGCCCGGCACTTCGTTGCGCAGGGTTTCGATGCGGCTCAATGTCTCCCGGCCATCGCGTGAAGCGAGGAAGATCGCGAATTCTTCGCCGCCCATACGGCCTGCGAGATCGTCCGGCCCGAGGTAGGATCTGATGTGTTCGGCGAAGCGGCGGATCACCTCGTCACCCGTGGCATGGCCGAATCGATCGTTGACCGATTTGAAGCGGTCGAGATCCGTGGCGACGATGAAGCCGGCTTTGTTCGTCGCCGCGTATTTGACGGCAAGTTCCTCCTCGAAGCCACGCCGGTTCAGAAGTCCGGTCAGATAGTCGTATTGCGCCTGTTTCCGCAGGTCACCCGCGAGATCGGCCGCGAGGATGAACAGCGTCAGAACGCCTGTCGCGATCATCCCGGTGGGCGTTCCGAGTGAAAGAAGGATCACGAACGCGTCTTCGGATATCGTCCCGCCCGGTCGCGCGAGCCAGCCCGCGACGCCGACGCTGAGGACGTAGAGCCCATAGAGCGACAGCGCGGCCCGTATCGAAGGCGACAGGCGTCCGCCTCGTGGCATCAGCACGATGAGGGAGACGAGGGCGGCGTCGGCCGCGCCCGTCACGAAACGGGACCCATATCGCCATTCGACGGGCTGCAAGATCCACAAGGCGAGCACCGCAGCCGAAGTCAGGATCCACAAGAATGCGGTCAGGCGATTGTCCATGCCGGCACGGGCGCGAAAGCCCATCGCCAGGAGGGCGAAACTCCCGATGGACGCGTGACAGGCCAGCATCGCGTTGACGCTCTGGTACTCCGGCGCCATCACGCCGATGATCCGAACGCCGTGGCCGACTGCCGAAAACATGAACGACAGCGCCCAGAGCGGGGCATGAGCCCTCAATCCGAACTGCCGCCAGGCAACCAGCAGAGCCGCGCCGAACATCAGGCTGACGGTGATGATGCTGAGCGATGTGACGATAGGAGAGAGCATGGTGAAGACGACTGACGACAAAGAGGCCAGACCACCCCTACCGCCGGGTGTTTAAGCAATTCGCCGCCTCGGCGAAATAGCTGACGGGACGAATATCAAATCCTTAAACCTGTATCCCTACACACTCCTTGTGGTGGGCACGCCTCACAGGCTACCTTCCCCTAGAAATGGTAGGCATCATTCAAGGCAGCGGGCCAGGCAGACGATGTATGCGGTGTGGCTGGGGGGGGGCTTCATCCGCAGGCTGAAGCGGGGATCGCTCATGCGCATTTCCCGTGTGAGAAACTCTGGAAGCCGTTTTCCCGGCAAAAGACGGCACCGCGACAACGGAGACCTGATCAGGCGTCCATCTCCGACGCGCCGTGTCTTCGCAGCATGTCGCAAGCCTGTATCTCGCTCGACGCAGAGCCGCTGCGCAAAGACGTGGTCGGCAGCGTTATCGAAAAACGGGAGAACTGGCTGGGGCGGCAGGATTCGAACCTGCGGATGGCGGCACCAAAAGCCGCTGCCTTACCACTTGGCGACGCCCCAACTGAACTGTCCGGGCATCGCGACGCCCGGAAGGGCTTTCTATAGACAGGCCATGGGGCCTTTGTAAATCGCCGCGGTTCGGCAAGGCGAGACCGCCGGAGGCGCGACGTCTTCGTCCATAAAAAAATCCCGGCTTGCAAGCCGGGATCGATAACGGGTGGGCGCGGGAGTGCGCGTCTGCCGCGCTTCTCCCGCTTGCCGTCCCGTGCAGTCTGATTACTTGCCGGCCTGCTTGGTCGCCTTTTCCATGGCGTCCTTGCCCGGCTTCATCATTTCCTGCGCGACGTTCTGCGACAGGCTCTGAAGCTCCTTGGCATGGGTCGTGTTCAGCTCGGCCTGCTGGCGCAGGAAGCCGGTCTGCAGCTCGATCACCTCGGAGAAGGACTTCGCGCCCATCATGGCGTCGAGGTGCTTGAAGCCGAGATCGGCATTGGCGCGCATCGCCTCGAGTGCCTTCTTCGAGATCTGGAGCGATCCCTGATGGGCGTTTTCCATGGTCGATTCCAGGGCGCGGGTCGCCTCGTCGGCAGCCGTGCGCATGCGGCCATAGGCCTCCTTGGACTGCTCCATGGACTTCTCGGTCATTGCCCGGAACGTCTCGGTCATCTTGGAGGGGTCCATGCCCATCATTGCCTGTGCGTCACCGAGGCCGAACGGGTCGTTCTTCTTCGTGTCTGCCATGATTTTCTCCTGTGCTTGCGAAGCGTTGTATCGTCTTGTTGTAGGTCGGACATTCCGTTCCTCCAACTTTCTGCCCAATTATGTAGCAGAAAATTTTGTGCAGTGCAACATGGATCGCGATTTCCGTAAAATGCCGGCCATTAAGTCTACGGGGAGAATGATGCGCTGTCGCGACGCCACGCGTGGCCTTCCGCGCGTTCGGACATTATGAATGAAGTCTTAAACGACTGCGCCGATCGAAGTCGGACGACATGACTAGCAGGGGCGAAACTGCCGTGACCGTTGGAGATCCGACCATCGAGACCTTGCCCGACATCCTCGCCCTTCTCGCCGACCGGTGGGTGAGGGAGGGACGCAGGAGCGGTGACGCAGTCCTTGCGGCCAGCGCCGATCTCGGCAGGGTCGTCTGGGCCAATGGCGCGGCTTCCGCTCTCTTCTCCATCGCGCCCGGACCGCAGGCCGAGGCCGACGGCGATCTGGCGAAGCGACTTCGGGACGTTGTCGGCGAGGCCGGCCGCACCGGGGAAGCCGGCGAGGCCGTCACCGACGGGCGGGGCGCGCTGGCATCGGGTGAGCCGGTGTCGTGGCGCAGGCTCGTCCTCGGCACGCCCGGTCGCGAATGCTTGGTGGTGCGGGTCGCGACCGGCAGGGATCCCCGTTTCGAACGGGAGGCTCTGGCGACCCTTGCGGAGATCGGGGCGCAGCCCGTCGCCATCTGGTCGCCAGACCGCTCCTGGGCCGATGCCGGTTTCGGCGCCATGACCGATGTCCACCTCGAGGATCTCTACGATCTGAGGGATAGCGATGCGATCCTCGATCGTAGCTTCCTGCCTGGCGGCCGGTCGATCGGACTTTTGAAACTGTCGCGCGGGACGATCGCGGTCTGGCATCTCGGCGACGAGGGGTTCCTGCGCTTCGATCTCGAACCGCAACGAGCCGCGGCAGTCCACCCGGAACGCGCGGATCGAAATGAAGAGCCCGTCGGGTCGCCAGAGGATGCCCACTCCTTCGAACGCGAGATCCGGGATCTGAAGACGGTCGGCGGGTCGCTTCTCTCCGCGGCGGGCGCGGCGCTCGGCGCCGGTCTTCTCGGGCGTCTCGCGGGCAGGACGGAGGCGGTGACGGATCGTGCGGAGGCCCGCGAAGACGAAGCCCTGCCGAACGAAGAGGTTAAACCGCCTCTGGACGAGCGCGCCTCGCAGGCCGGCCCGGACGACGGGAAGGAGCTGGATGAGCGCGACCATTACGAAGATGGCGAAACCCATCCGGCCGACCGGACCGTCGCCGACACGGGCCACGCGGGCGAGGGGTTGCGCGACGATCCCGAAGGAGCATCGCCGGACGAGAATCCGCCTTCTGCCGCGAGCCAGATGCCCCGGGCTCTCGAAGTCATGGGCGCGGGCTTCGGCGCCGCCGCGAGTGAGGCGTTCGCGCTGAAGCGAGGCGATGAAGAGCACGAGGCCGATGATGCGCAGGATCTCGCTCTGCCGGGTTCCGGCGAAGCGAAGGAGCATCCGCCCTTCGTCGCCAGTCTAGCGGGTCAGCCCATCCGCTTCGTCTGGCGTCTCGATCAGAACGGGCGCTTCCGCACGCTGTCGTCCGAGTTCGCCCGTGCCGTCGGGCCTCGGGCAGCCGACGTGCTCGACCTGTCCTTTGCCGATCTCGCCGAAGCGCTGGATCTCGATCCCTCGGGTGCGATCGCCTCGCTCATCGAGCGACGCGACACCTGGTCGGACCGTATGGTGCTCTGGCCGGTGCAGGGAACCGCGAAGCGGATCCCCGTCGATCTGGCGGCTCTGCCCGTCTATTCACGTGAACGCGTCTTCGACGGTTTTCGCGGCTTCGGCGTCCTGCGTCCGGCGGATGCGGAATACGATCCCCATTGCACCGGCCTGGTTCTCGCCGACGGCGCCACGATGAAGGCCGTCGTCGAAGCGGCTCTCGAAGAAAAGCGTGCGAGCGAAATGGGTACGATCGAGGACGATGTCGCGGACGCGGACGAGATCGGGATCGAGGCCGAAGAGGACCCGTCGCCGGTTCTTGTCGGCGCAGATACCGGCGAGGAGAAGTCCCCCGAAGCGCTTGACGAGAATGCGTCCGGATCGGACATCGTCACGCCCGGCGACAGGGTCGTTCACCTCTCCGAGCGCCGTCAGCGCCGTGAAACGCCCCTCAGCGACGAGGAGGCGGCCGCCTTCCGGTCCATCGGCGCCGCCCTTTCGAGAGCCGACGACCAGCAGAATTTCGAAAGCGCCATTCGTTCGGCCAAGGAGAGGATCGCCGAATTCGCAGGCCAGGAGGCTCGCAAGTCGCAGGAGGATCGCGAAAGGTCGCAGACCCCGAGCGACATCGACATGGGCGGCGCTCCCGAACCGGCGCGCCGGTCCTATCGCAAGGATGCCTCGGTCTTTGCCGATCTCGCCGGCTATTACGGGCGTCTTCCGGTTCCGATCCTCGTCCAGAGCGGCGACAAGACGGTCTTCGTCAACGAGGAGTTTTCCGACCTCACCGGTTACCGTGATGCGAGCGAACTCGCCGCGGCCGGGGGCATCGATCATCTCTTCGTCGAGCGCTCTCCCGGCGAGAGCGTGCGCCTTCGCCGCGTCAACGGCGGCACCATCGATGTGCGAGCGCGGATGCAGCGGATCGCCGTTGCCGGCCGCTCCTTCCTCGTCATCTCCTTCTTCGCCTCGCCGCGCCTGACCGTTGGCGATCTCTCGGGGATCGTGTCGGGTCCTGCGGGCGACGGTTCGGAGGCCGCGGCCTCCGCCGCCGCGGACACGATGGACAATCGCCTTCGCGACCTCATGGCGGAAATGGACGGTGCGGGCGAAGCCGTGCTGGTCCTCGACGGCACCGGCGTGGTCGAGGCCGCCAACAGGCGCGCGCGCCGGCTCTTCGCCGGCGAGCGTGCGGAGGGTACGGCGTCACCGGACGGGGCAGGTCCCGTCGGCGCGTCGTTCATCGATCTTTTCGCGCCGGAGGACACAGGCAGCGCCCGTGAACTCCTTCGTGCGGCCCAAGGGCCGGCAGCGCCCGAAGAGCCCGGCGAGGCGGATCTCTCGATCCGTTCCCCCGGCCGATCTGACAAGCCGGTGACCGCCATCAGCCAGCCCTTGGAGACGGGCGGCTGGTGCGTGGTTCTGCGAGAAGGCGATGCGGGCGGTGTTGAGGGCGAGCCCCCGTTTCGCGCCCATGGCGAAGAGGCGAGCGAGGCCATCGACAGGGCGCGGCTGCAGGCGGAGGAGGAATCCTTGCGCAAAACCCAGTTCCTTGCCTCCGTCGCCCACGAGATCCGCACGCCGATGACCGCGATCCTCGGCTTTTCCGACGCGATCGAGGGTGAAGCCTTCGGGCCGATCGGGAATGGCCGCTATCTCGATTACATCCGGGATATCAAACGCTCGGCCCGCCACGTGCTGGACCTCGTGGGCGACCTTCTCGATCTCTCCAAGGCGGAAGCGGGCATGCTGAACCTCGCTTCCTCGCCGGTCCCGCTCAACCTGTCGGTGGGCGAGGTCGTCTCCATGATGCAGCCGGTCGCGGGCGCGGCGCGCGTCGTCCTGCGCTCCAATCTCCCGCCTTCCGTCCCCCCGGTTCTGGGCGACGAGCGGTCCATCCGGCAGATCGTGACCAACCTCGTCCAGAATGCCATCGCCTCGACGCCGCCTGGCGGTCAGGTGATCCTGTCGAGCCAGTATCGCGAGGATGGGGGCGTGACGCTCAAATGCCGCGATACGGGTGTCGGCATGAGCGAGGCCGAACTCGAGATCGCCCGACGGCCTGATGGCCGGATCCGGCGCAGCGGCGGGCGTACGGGGTCCTCGGGAACCGGTCTCGGCCTGCCGCTCGCGCTTGCCATGGCGGACGCGAACGGCGCCGAACTCGCCTTCGATACGGGTCCGCATGGCGGCACCCTGGTCGAACTGCGCTTCGGCCCGGACCGGGTGGTAGGCGCGCAGACGCGCGACTGAGACATGGGGCGGCTGAAATCGGGCTGCCGATAACATGAATGTGTTCGTCCGATTTTGTTAGGGGCCCACCGGGCTAGGCCCTTCAAACGACTTCGGAATTTTTCGCGTGAGCGAGGAATTCCGACTTTAGAATTATTCTAAATACTTGTTTTTGCTGAGCTTTTTCGAAATCCGGCTTGTGCGTGTGAAAATCCTCGGGCACATGGACCAGGCACGGCGCCGGTGAGCCTTCCGGCCACCATCCGCCCCATCCACGCCGATCGACCGGCTTTCGCCCTTCATGGAGTCCGAAAACACCCGATGACCCGAACGACGATTTCAGCCGCCACAATCCTGGCAGCCGGCGGGCTTGCCGCTTTCAGCCCGGCAATCGCCTCCGCTGCCGATGTCAATATCTACACCTCGCGTCAGCCCGAGCTGATCCAGCCGGTGCTCGATGCCTTCACCGAGGAGACGGGTCTTTCCACGGCGACGATCTTCATCGACAAGGGCCTGGAGCAGCGCATTTCCGCCGAGGGTGCGAATTCTCCCGCCGACGTCATCATGACCGTCGATGTCGGCGCTCTCGACGCCGCCAAGCAGGCGGGCGTGACGCAGGCCGTGACCGGCGAGGAGATCAACGAGCTCATTCCGGCCGAGTTTCAGGATGCCGACCACCAGTGGTTCGGCCTGACGGCCCGCGGCCGCGTCGTCTATGCCTCGAAGGATCGCGTGGACACCGACCAGATTAGCTACAAGGATCTCGCATCGGACGAGTGGAAGGGGCGCCTTTGCACCCGCTCGGGCCAGCATCAGTACAATGTCGCGCTGATCGCGGCCTATATCGAGCATTACGGCGAGGATGCCGCGCGCGAATGGGTCACGGGACTTCGGGACAATCTGGCACGGCGTCCCGAAGGCGGCGACCGCGACCAGGCCAAGGCGATCTTCGCCGGTGAATGCGATATCGCTCTCGGCAACACCTATTACGTCGGCAAGATGGCGACCAATGAGGAAGAGCCCGAGCAGAAGGAGTGGGCGAACGCCATCAAGGTGATCATGCCGACCTTCGACAACGGCAAGACCCATGCGAACATCTCCGGCGTCGCTCTCGCCAAGAACGCGCCTAATCGGGAGAATGCCGTCAAGCTGATGAACTTCCTCGCATCCGACGAGGCCCAGCGCATCTATGCGGAAATCAACTTCGAGTATCCGCTCGAGCAGGGCATCCCGACTTCGGATCTCGTGAAGAGCTTCGGCGACTTCCAGATGGACGACATCTCCCTGTCCGACGTCGCGAGCCATCGCGGCGAGGCCTCGCGCATCGTCGACGAGGTGTCCTACGACGGCGGCCCGCAGAGCTGATCCTTCGAGACCGGCCGTCCTCTTCGGTGGACGGCCGGTCACTTGCTGCAGAAGGCAGCCTTTGACGCCTTGACGATCGTTTCCCGCCTGCGCACTCCCTGCCGGTGCGGGCAATCCGGTCCCGCTGGCTTCGAAGATCGGCCCGCGATCATCCTGCACCCGGTCGCCGGATCGATCGAGCCCGATGAGCGAGCCGGTGCAGATCCTGCCGGCATGAGAGTTTCTCCATACGAATGTCCGCGACAGCCTCCTTCCTGAAGCCCGATCTGAAGCCCCGGCGCCGGTTGCGTCGCGGCGTCGATCTGCGCTGGCTTCTCGTTGCAGGCCTCGTCGCGCTTCTGACCGTCATGCCCATCCTCTCCCTCGTGGTCATCGCGGTCTCCTCGGGGCCGAGCGAGAGCTGGTCCCATCTTCTATCGACCGTCTTGCCCGATGCGACGCGGGTGACGATCCTCCTGATGATCGGCGTCGCGATCACCACCGGCATCGTCGGCGTCGTCACGGCGTGGCTCACCGCGAGCTTCGAATTTCCGGGGCGCCGCTTCTTCTCCTGGGCTCTCGTCCTGCCGCTCGCGGTGCCGACCTATATCGCAGCCTATTGCGTCACCGAGTTCCTGCACTTCACGGGGCCGGTCCAGACGGCGATCCGCGACGTCTTCGGCTTCACCTCCCGGCGCGACTACTGGTTCCCCGAAATCCGCTCCTTGCCCGGCGCGGTGCTCATCCTCTCCTCGGTCCTCTACCCTTACGTCTTCCTCACGGTCCGCATGGTCTTTCTGATGCAGGGCCGCCGGGCGGCGGATGTCGCGCGCACGCTCGGGGCAGGGCCCCTCGGCGCGTTCCTCAAGGTTCTGCTTCCCATGGCGCGACCGGCGATCGCGGTGGGGGTCGCGCTCGCGCTGATGGAGACGGTCAACGACATCGGTGCGGTCGAGTTTCTGGGCGTGCGCACGCTCACCTTCTCGGTCTATTCCACCTGGCTCAATCGCGGCGATCTCGCCGGGGCGACGCAACTCGCGCTTGCGATGCTCGTCGTCATCGTCGGTCTCGTCCTTTTGGAGAGGATGGCGCGGCGCGAGCAGCGCTACACGCTCTCGCGCGGCGACAAGGCAGAGGCGAGCCGCCTGCCGCTGCGACCCGCACAGGCCGGGCTCGCCAGTCTCGCCTGCTTCCTCCCGGTCGCTTTCGGCTTCGGAATTCCGGCCTACATCCTCGGCGACTACGCCTCGCGCAGGCTCTCCCAGTTCCAGAACCCGGCGCTCTGGGATGCGGTCGGTAACACCGCACTCGTCGCCTCTGCTGCAGGTCTCGTGACGGTCGCCGCCGCCTTTCTGATGAGCTACGGCGTCCGCCTCACGCGATCGGGCAGGTTGACCGCTCTCGTCCGCCTCGGCGCTCTCGGCTATGCCGTCCCAGGAACGGTGCTGGCGATCGGCGTGCTCATTCCGCTGGCAGCCTTCGACAATGCTCTCGATGCGTTTCTGCGCGCCCATTTCGGCGTTTCAACCGGGCTTCTTCTTTCCGGTTCCGGCGCTGCGATCGTCTATGCCTGCTGCGTGCGGTTCATGGCCATGGGATACGGGGCGATGGAGTCGGGCTTCTCCAAGCTCTCTCCCAATCTCGACCACGCGGCGAGAACGCTCGGCCACGGCCCGGGCCGGATCCTCGGATCCGTTCTCCTGCCTTTGATGAGGCCCGCGATTCTCACCGGCTTCATGCTGGTCTTCGTGGATTCGGTGAAGGAGTTGTCGGCGACGATCCTCCTGCGCCCGTTCGACTTCGAGACGCTCGCGACCTTCGTCTATACCAGCGCCTCGCGCTCCGCCTTCGACGATGGCGCGGTCGCCGCGCTGCTGATCGTCCTCATCGGCATCCTGCCGGTTATCGCCCTGACGCGGACGATTTTGAAGCAGGCGGCATGAAGCTGGCGGCCTGGATCGGGCCGGCGGGATTTGTCGCACTCCCTCGGGTATAACGATCCGTCCGTTTCGTTCCTAGATCAGGGCGATGAACAGACGACATCTCCTTCAGATGGCGGCCGCCTCGGCTGCCGGCCTCTGCCTTCCGGCCTTTGCTCAGGATCGGGCATCCGGGCCATTCGCCGATGCCATCGCCCGGGCCGGATCGTTTGCGAACCTGCGCACCATGCTCGTCGCCGTGAACGGCGAGACCCTCGTCGACGAAGGCTTCGGCGGCTATGCGACGAACCGGCCCGCCAACATCAAGTCCGCGTCGAAATCGCTGATCTCGCTTCTCGTCGGCATCGCCATCGACAAAGGCCTGATCGAGAATGCGGACCAGCCCATCGCCGATTTCCTCGAGGCGAAGTTTCCCCCTGATCCCGATCCGCGCCTCGAAGAGATCACGATCGGCAATCTTCTCTCCATGCAGGCAGGGCTCGAACGCACCTCGGGTGCCAATTACGGTGCCTGGATCGCCAGCCGGGACTGGGTCGCCGATGCGCTTTCGCGGCCCTTCGTGGACGAGCCGGGCGGCTCGATGCTCTACTCCACCGGCTCGACGCATCTTCTTTCGGCGGTCCTGACAAGGGCGAGCGGGCGCCCCACACGCGAGATCGCCCGAGACTGGCTGGCGGGCTCCGGGATCGGGCCGATCGACTTCGAACGCGACCCGCAAGGCATCGATCTTGGGGGCAACCAGACCGCGATGACGCCGCGCTCCCTGCTCAATCTGGGAGAGCTCTACCGGCGCGGAGGGGTCGTTGCCGACGGGACGCGCATTGTGTCGCAAGACTGGATCGAGGCGAGCTGGACACCGCGCACGCGGTCGCGCTTCCATGCTGGTCGCTACGGCTATGGTTGGTTCATCGAGAGATTCGCAGGCGAGGACGCCTATTACGGATGGGGCTATGGCGGCCAGATGATCTATGTCGTTCCGTCGCTCGAACTTACGGTGGCCATCACCTCCGACGAAACCGTGCCGTCCGGACGCACCGGCTACCGGGAGGATCTCCACGCCCTCGTATCGCAGGAGATCATTCCCGCGGCCCGTGCCACTCTGGACGCCCGAGCGGGCGGCGATGCCGGCAGCGAAGGATAGACCCGGCCTCGCATGCCGGGGCTCGTGCCTAGTTGCAGTCGGTGCAGGGGATCGTCGCGGAGAGGCGCGGGAGGATCGCGTACTGCTTTTTGAGCTGCAGGCTGGACGGGGCCAGTGTCTGGCTGAGCGTCGACTCGTACTTGTAGGTCGTGTCGACCATGATGAAGAACGCGTTTCGACTGTCCTTGAGGTCGTTCGGCAGGGCATAGGCGACACCGCGCGGACGCCCGGAAAGGCTCTTGCCGCCCGGTGCGCCCTTCTTGCGGGACCAGGCCACCGTTGCGGTGCCGTTACTGTCGACATTGACGGCCGTGATCTCCATCGCGAGCGGCTTCTCCTCGAAGGGCACCATGATCGCCTTCGCGATGTTGAAGATGTTGTCCAGCTCGGCGACGTTGACCGTCTTCGTGCGTCCGACGAGATCGCCGATCGTCTCCGATGTCGAGTTCGTCTTGCGCGAAACCTCGTAGAACCGGCTCGCCTCGAACGATCCCACGTAAAGCAGGATGAGGACCGGAGCGATCAGTGCGAATTCAACGATCGCGACACCGTCGCGGGCGTTCGCGAAGGCGGCGATCTTGCGGCGCAAGCTTGCGAGATCGGGCATGGGGTTGGACCTCATCGTCAGAAGGGCTCGTTGCGGAACGCGGCCACGGCCGAGAGAATGTTGGCCTGCTCGCCGTCCTCCGGGATCGAATGCAGCAGCGAGACGATCCATTCCCACTCGTAGAATACGCGCAGCACGGTGATCTCGTCACCCGACCCCATCTCGTATCTCAGATCCTTGGGATCGTAGTTGAGCGCGATCTGATCGTAGGTCGAGAAGGTGCGCAGATCGATCTTGAGGTTCTCGCATTTGAGAAGAACCGGGATCTCGTCGCAGACGAGCTGCTGGAACTGTTCTCGCGAGGGCTGCCCGCCGGGTCCGGCGAACTCGCCCGTGAGGATCTTGCGGCCGACCCGGTGAACGCCGTTTTCCAGGACGACGCTCGCCGCGAGCGTGATTCCGGTTTCGAGGATGGCGAAGAGCAAAACGAGGAAGGGGAGCAGGAGAAAGGCGTTCTCGACGGCGACCACGCCCCTGCGGTCGTCGCGAAGGCGCTTCAGCGGCCCGCGCGCCCAGGTCCGGGTCGGGACAGTCTCCTTGGTCTGCGACATTGCTTCTCACTCCATTCCACGATCCGAGAAATGGCGCCAACGCATCAAGAAGCGGTGAATCGGACGGGGAGGAGCGATCGGATCGCTCGGGATGATTAACAGGGTCTGAAATCGCCCGAGGCGGGCAGCTGTCATCCGCCTTCGAAGCCAGCGATTCAGCGGCCCTGTCGCCCTCGCTGTCGCGGCGGTGGGTTCGCCATGCGAAATTCGTATCGTCCACCGGCCCGAAGGGGCTTGAAGCCCATGCGTTCTGCCCGTTCGCGACTTGACGCGAGGGCGCGTGCTGCCTATAGGAAACCTGATCGAAAGGCTGGGGCGACATGCGCCTTCCAGCCTTTCAGTGTCTTAAACGAAACCCGACTGAACAAGAAGACGGCCCGAGACGGTCCCGGTGGGATGCGTCGAAAGAGCCGATCAGACGAACGGAGATAAAATGTTCGCAGTCATCAAAACCGGCGGCAAGCAGTACCGCGTCACCGCCGACGATCAGTTCGTGATCGAGCGCATCCCCGGCGAAGCCGGCGACAAGGTGGAACTGGCCGAAGTCCTCATGGTCGGCTCCAAGATCGGAACGCCGTTCGTGGACGGCGCCAAGGTCACGCTGGAGATCGTCGAGCACACGCGCGGCAAGAAGGTCATCTCCTTCAAGAAGCGTCGTCGCCAGAATTCCAAGCGCACCCGCGGTCATCGCCAGGACCTCACCAAGGTTCGCGTCGCCGATATCGCCGGAGCGTAAGGGTTCGCCGAACGGAGCGCGCGCCGGAAAACGGGTCGCGCCTTCGTGGAAGTTCGATAGTTTGGGCGTCGGAAACGCCCTTTGGCCCCGACAGACGGGGTAAGGAGAGTTCAAGATGGCACATAAGAAAGCTGGCGGTTCGTCGCGCAACGGTCGCGATTCGGAATCCAAGCGTCTCGGCGTGAAGAAGTTCGGCAACGAGCACGTTCTTGCGGGCAATATCCTCGTGCGTCAGCGCGGCACGCGCTGGCATCCGGGCGCCAATGTGGGAATCGGTCGCGACCATACCCTCTTCGCTACCGCCGAAGGCACGGTGGTGTTCCAGAAGAAAGCCAATAAACGCACGTTCATTTCCGTTATCCCGGCGGCCGCTGCCGCCGAATGACCGGTGTCTTCCTGAACGCCGGTGTCCCATCGACCCGGCGCACAGGAAAGAACCCGCGATAGACGGGCTCCGGTGCGAAACGAAAAGGGGAGATGGGCCGCCATCTCCCCTTGTTTCGTCTATGCTGGAGGCTCCTATGAGCGGCGAAGTGATCTGTGAATGCGAAGACGGCGAGTGTCCGGCAACGAGACGACTCGTCCTGCGGCAGCCCGTCATGGCCGATGTTCCGGCGATCACGAGCCACCTCTCGGACTATGCGGTGGTCTCCATGCTCTCGCGGGTGCCCTGGCCCTACGATGCCGAGGATGCCGAAGATTTCGTCCGTGATCTGGCCGCCCGCAGCGATAACCGCATCTTCGCGGTGACCCTGCGCGACACCGGCGAACTCATCGGCGTCGTGGGGCTCCATGGCATCAGCGAGGGCCGGGCCGAGCTCGGTTACTGGCTCGCGCGCAAGTTCTGGGGCTTGGGCTACGGGACCGAAGCCGTGCAGCGGATGATCGATTTCGGATTCGGGCCCATGGAGTTGTCGCGCATCGACGTCTCCTGCCGGGTGGTCAACGACGCCTCGCGGCACATCATCCGCAAATGCGGTTTCTTCTTCGTCGGACCCGGCATGACGAACACCGTCGCGGCCGGTCGCGTGGCCAGCGAGCATTACATGCTCGACGAATGCTCCTGGCGCTCGATCAGGATGTGGGGACGATGACATCATGATCGGTCAACGAAGCATCGGCCTCGGCTTTGCCGCTTGGCTTCTCGCCGCCGGATCCGTGGGCGCCGAAACGGTGCGCGCGGTCCCGGACGATCTTGCGGGAACGCCCATCGCCTTCTTCGATGGGCGGGCGCGCTCGACCGGCACGATCACCACGCTTTTCGTGTCGACCGAGGCGTTCACCGCGCGGTTCGAGGGCGATCTTGCGAAGCGCGAACTGACGCTCGACGAAGAGTTCACCTTCGCCGACGGGAAGGCTCTGCAACGCTGGGCGCTGTTCGCCCATCGCGACGGTTCGGTTTCGGGAACGGTCCAAACCGAGATCGCGGACGGCACCTTGATGCCGCCGGTTCGCGTGGTCGGAGAATACGCGCCGGACCGTCTCGTCCTGTCCTATGACGGCTATGCACCGAACGGATCGGACATGGTGCTCCATTTCCATCACGTGATGCGAAGCCAGAACGATGGCACGGTGACGAACAGGGTCACCGTCTCGAAATTCTATCTCCCGCTCGCCACCTCCAGCGTCACGTTCTATAAGCCGGGTCGCTGAGAAGAGGCCCAACCAGACTTCCGCTAGGGACGCAGTCATCGTCATGAAATTTCTCGACCAAGCCAAGGTCTATGTCCGCTCCGGCGATGGCGGGGCGGGGTCCGTGTCCTTCCGCCGCGAGGCCCATGTGGAGTTCGGCGGGCCCGACGGCGGCGATGGCGGGCGCGGCGGCGATGTCTGGATCGAGGCCGTTTCGGGCCTCAACACGCTCATCGACTATCGCTACCAGCAGCACTTCAAGGCCGAGACCGGCATTCACGGCATGGGGCGCAACCGGCACGGGGCTAACGGGTCCGATATCGTGCTGAAGGTGCCGGCGGGCACGCAGGTCTTCGCCGAGGACAACGAAACGCTGATCTGCGACCTCGATACGGTCGGCGACCGGCGTAAGATCGCGTCCGGCGGCAATGGCGGCTTCGGCAACGATCGGTTCAAGTCTTCGACCAACCAGGCGCCGCGCCATGCCAATCCCGGCCAGCCGGGCCAGGAACTGACCATCTGGCTGCGTCTCAAGCTGATCGCCGATGCCGGCCTCGTCGGCCTTCCGAATGCCGGCAAGTCCACCTTCCTGTCGACGGTGACCCGGGCGCGCCCGAAGATCGCCGACTACCCGTTCACGACGCTTCATCCCGGTCTCGGCGTCGCCAAGATCGATGCGACCGAATTCGTCATCGCCGACATTCCGGGCCTCATCGAGGGCGCCCATCGCGGCGTCGGTATCGGCGACCGCTTCCTCGGGCATGTGGAGCGCACGAGCATCCTCCTCCATCTCGTTTCCGGCAACGAGGAGGATGTGGCGCAGGCCTATCGCACCGTTCGCGGCGAACTCGAAGCTTATGGCAACGGCCTTGCCGAAAAGGCGGAACTGCTCTGCCTCAGCCAGGTCGACAGCCTCGACGAGGAGACCCGAGCCGAGAAACTCGCGGCGCTTCGGGAGGCTTCCTGCAAGACAGTCATCGAACTGTCCGCCGTCAGCCGCGAAGGCTTGATCGAAACCCTGCGCGGTCTCGCAAAGGCGATCGCGGCGGACAAGGACCCGGCACCCGCAGACGACGGTGAATGGCGTCCCGAGGCTTCGCACTGAGGAGAGGTCGATGGGCTTCACGCTATCCTCCTACAAGCGCATTACGATCAAGATCGGCTCGGCGCTGCTCGTGGAACGCGGCAAGGGGCTGCGAAGGGTCTGGCTAGAATCCTTCTGCCAGGACGTCGCGCGCCTCGCCGAGGCCGGCCACGAGATCCTCATTGTCTCCTCGGGGGCGATCGCCATGGGGCGCACGCTCCTGAAGCTTGGGCCGGGGCCCCTGAAGCTCGAGGAGAGCCAAGCCGCAGCGGCGGTTGGTCAGATCGCCCTGTCGCGGACCTATTCGGAGATGCTGGCCCGCCACGGCTTCGAGGCCGGGCAGGTGCTTCTCACGCTCAACGACACGGAGAGCCGGCGCTCCTACCTCAACGCGCGCGCCACCGTCGGCACGCTTCTCGCCATGCGCGCGATCCCGGTCATCAACGAGAACGACACCGTGGCGACCACGGAAATCCGCTATGGCGACAATGATCGCCTCGCAGCCCGCGTCGCGACGATGGTCGAGGCCGATCTCCTGATCCTCCTCTCGGATGTCGACGGGCTCTATACGGCCCCGCCCGCCCTCGACCCCGACGCCTCGCATGTTCCGCTGGTGGAACGGGTGACGCCGGAAATCGAGGCCATGGCGGGGGCGGCTGGATCCGAACTGTCGCGCGGTGGCATGAAGACCAAAGTCGACGCCGCCCGCATCGCGACCGATGCGGGAACCGAGATGATCATCACCCTCGGAAACCGGCTCTGGCCCCTCCATGCGATCGAACAGGGGGAGCGGCTCACCCGGTTCCTGCCGAGGGGAACGCCGACCACCGCGCGCAAGCGCTGGATCTCGGGGCACCTGTCGACCAGCGGGTCGCTGACCGTCGATGCGGGCGCGGCCAAGGCCCTGCGCGCCGGAAAGAGCCTTCTGCCGAAGGGGATCGTCAAGGTCGGCGGCGCATTTCGGCGCGGCGATGCCGTCTCCGTCGTCGACGAGGCGGGACGGGACGTCGCCTGCGGCCTGATCGCCTACGACTTCGAGGAAGCCGCTAGGATCGCCGGTCTCCATTCCGACGAGATCGAGGCGGCCCTCGGCTATGAAGGCCGAAGCGCCGTCATCCACAGGGACGACATGGTGGTCACCTGAACTCTTCCGTCGACGTGAATGGAATTTAACACGGCCGGGCCGTCGGAGCCCGGAACCGCCCCCTCCTCATGACGCTTCCCCCCGAAAGAGAACGAAGCAGGGAAAGGGGTATGCCATGTCCGCCGATCGACCGCTCGCGAATGCGCCATTCTCCGGAGGCATGCCGGTCCGAAACCTCGGCTGGGGCTGGCAGCTCGCCTACGGCATCGTCATGCTCGTCGGCGGCCTTCTCGCGCTCCTGAATCCGTTCGCGGCCTCGGTCGCTGCCACCCTCGTCGCCTCCTTCGTCTTCTTCATGGTCGGTCTCCTGCAGATCTTCCTCGCCGTGCGCGACCTGCACGGGACGGCCAGCCGGAGCGTGACCGGACTCTTCGGTCTCGCGCTCTGCCTGTTCGGCATCCTCCTCGCCTTCGATCCGCTCGGTGGCATCGTCTCGCTGACGCTTCTTATCGGCTTCTTCTTCGTCACCTTCGGCAGCGCCCGTCTCTGGATCGCGCTGAAGATGCGCGATCGCCGGGGATGGGGCTGGCTGGCGGCTGCCGGCACGATCTCGATCATCCTCGGAGTGGGAGCGATGCTCTTTGCGGCCGCCGGCGATGTCGGGCTCCTGGGGCTGTTCCTTGCGGTGGAACTCGTCCTGTCGGGCGCGGCCTCCATCGCCCAGAGCCTGTCGAGCCGCCGGAGCGCATGAGAGCGATCTTTGCTCGCGCTGCTTGATGCGAAGGGCCCGCGGCTTTAAACCTCGGGTCCGCCGGCCTTCCGGCGCAGGACAAAGCAAGGACGCCCATCATGGATACGGTCTACAGCCCGGACACCGAAGCGCAGAATTCCGACGCATCGCCTGCTTCGATCCCGGCTCTGATGGAGGAAATCGGCAAGCGCGCACGCGCGGCCGCGCGCCATCTGTCGACCGCCCCGACCGAGACGAAGAACCGCGCGCTGCATGGAATGGCCGATGCGCTCGTCGCCTCCATGGGATCGATCCTCGCAGAGAACGAGATCGACGTCGCAACGGCCCAGGAGAAGGGCTATCCGGCATCTTCGATCGATCGTCTCACGCTCAACGCCGCGCGGATCGTCGCGATGTCCGAGGGCCTGCGCACCATCGCCGACCTTCCCGATCCGGTCGGCGCCGAAATCGCGTCCTGGACGAGGCCGAACGGCCTTCAGATCAGCCGTGTGCGAACGCCGCTCGGCGTCATCGGGGTCATCTATGAGAGCCGCCCCAATGTCACCGCCGATGCCGGCGCGCTATGCCTGAAATCCGGCAATGCCGTCATTCTGCGCGGCGGATCGGACTCTACTCGCTCGTCGGCGGCGATCCATGCGGCTCTGCGCGCGGGGCTCGTGCAGGCGGGCCTGCCCGAGGATGCGATCCAGATCGTTCCCTCGACCGATCGGGCGGCCGTCGGCGAGATGCTGAAGGGTCTCGGCGGCAATGTCGACGTCATCGTGCCGCGAGGCGGCAAGAGCCTCGTCGCACGCGTCCAGTCCGAGGCGCGCGTCCCGGTCTTCGCCCATCTCGAAGGCCTCTGTCACCTCTATGTGGACCGTTCGGCGGATCTCGAAATGGCGGTGTCGATCGCCGTCAACGCCAAGATGCGCCGGACCGGCGTCTGCGGCGCGGCCGAAACCCTCCTCGTCGATCGCGCCGTGAAGGACACCCATCTCGTCCCGATCCTCAGTGCGCTCTCGGAGAAAGGCTGCGAGATCCGGGGAACGACGGAGGTGTGCGAGCTCTTCGCCGGGGCCGTCCCTGCATCGGATCAGGACTTCGCCACCGAATATCTCGACGCGATCCTGTCCGTCGCGCTCGTCGACGGGGTCGGGGATGCCGTCGACTTCATCGAGGCCCATTCGTCCCACCACACCGAGGCGATCGTCGCGGAGGATCCGGCCGCCGTGGAGCGCTTCATGACCGGCATCGATTCCGCCATCCTTCTCCACAACGCCTCGACCCAGTTCGCCGATGGCGGCGAATTCGGCATGGGCGCCGAGATCGGGATCGCCACCGGCAAGATGCATGCGCGCGGGCCCGTCGGCCTCGAACAGCTGACGAGCTTCAACTACCGGGTGCGCGGCAGCGGGCAGACGCGTCCCTGACCGTCCCCGCGCTTGCGCCTGCCGGCATGGCCGGTCTGTCCGAAGATCCGTCCTGCCGCGACCTGCGCCTGCCGGCTGCCGGGCGCGGTCAGGCGATCGGCCTTTACGGCGGCTCGTTCAATCCGCCCCATGAGGGACATTTGCTCGTCGCGGAGCGGGCGATCAAGCGGCTGGGGCTCGACGCGGTCTGGTGGCTGGTCACGCCCGGAAATCCGCTGAAGGATCACGGCGAACTCAAACCTCTCGGGGAGAGGATCGATGCCGTCCGCGGGCTCGCGAGAGGCCCGAGACACCGCGCTACAGGTCTCGAGGCGGCGTTCGACGTGCGCTACACCGCCGATACCATCCGCATCCTGCGCGAACGCGCCCCGCATCTACGCTTCGTCTGGGTGATGGGCGCCGACGGGCTCGCCAGCTTTCATCGCTGGCAGGACTGGCAGACGATCGCGGAGACCGTACCGATCGCGATCGTCGATCGACCGGGCGACACGCTCGCGACCCTCTCCTCGAAATTCGCGCTGCGCTATCGCCGCTTCCGCCTGCCCGAGAACGAGGCGGGCGACCTTCCCGGCCGGTCCGCACCCGCCTGGGTCTTCCTGCACGGGGCCCGCAAGGCGATCTCGTCGACCGCCATGCGAAACAGGTCCTGACATTTCCCGGACCGCACCACGGGGCGAGCCATCGAACCCGTCTTCCCAAACGATCGCGCGCCGGGACAGGCCCACGACTGGGTAGCTCTCCTCAAACATGCAGAAAGGGCGGACGCGTCGCCCGCATCCGCCCTTTCTGAAATTCCGTCCTGGAAGATCGCCAGCCTCAGCGAATCCGCCGGCGATCGACCGCTTGGAAAGCGAGCTTGGCATGGAACTCGCAATAGGGGGAGCTGTCGCGCGAGGGGTTTCCGCAGAAGTGGAAATCGTCCTGCATGGGATCGCCGACCGGCCATTTGCAGGTGCGCTCCGTCAGCTGGACGAGGGTCAGCTTGCGCGCGATCGGCAGAACCTCCCCGGTTTCGCTCTCGGCGCTTTCCTCGATCTCCGGCTGGGGATCGAAGGACTCTTCGGGTTCCATCTTCAGCGCCGTCGCCCCGAAGGACTGAGGACGCGGTGCGGATGCGGCGCTCGCTGCCGCGAAGCGACCCGCGACGACCGTCTCCTCGACGATCTCCACGCGGGGTGCGAGGCGAACCTCCTCGACTTCCACCTCGACCGCTCTCGCGGTCACGGTCTCGTCCTCGACGCCAGCCTCGGCTCCGCCATTCGCGGTCTTTCCGCGCGATTCGAGCTTCAGCCGATGCGCCTTGCCGATCACCGCATTGCGCGTGACGCCGCCCAGTCGATCCGCGATCTGACTGGCGCTATGGCCCTCGGTCCAGAGCTGCCTCAGAGTGCTGACGCGTTCGTCGGTCCAACTCATCGATCTATCCTTTCGCCGCTTTCGGCCGGACGTCTGGAGAAGAGGCGCTATCGGAGCGCTCCAACCCACAGCATGTTGAGTGATGGCCGAGCTTGACTACGAAATATCGTGTCGTTCCGTCCAATCTATAATGCGCTGCAACTGCGTTACAAGACTTGAGGCGCAGGCGGCCCGCCTGGCGCCTTCTTTTCCCCAACCTTTGCCGCCAAACGCCCGTCACTTCGCGGGTTCCGCGCCGATGCGCCGCCCGGATCGCCCGTTTCCTGCGGTTTCGTTGACATAATCGGTGGTCTTGATGGTATAGATCATGCCGAGAGGTCGCGATCCCCTCTCGATGAGGAGCCTGCCCATGCGGCAGGCTCAATGTATTTTGAGGGATCACGTCGCCGACCGTTCTTCCTCTGGGACCCCGTGACGATCATGCCTGCCGCAACTGCCGAGTCCGCCTCGCCGATCTACCCCACCTATAATCGCGCCCCGCTCTCCTTCGACAAAGGCGAGGGCGTGTGGCTGACCGGGTCGGACGGCAAGCGATATCTCGACTGCGCGGGCGGCGTCGCGGTCAATTCCCTCGGCCATGCCCATCCGCATCTGGTGGAGGCGCTGAAGGCGCAGGCCGAGAAGCTCTGGCATGTCTCGAACCTCTTCGAGATCCCGGGCCAGAAGCGCCTCGCCGCGCGCCTGTGCGAGGCCAGCTTCGCGGATCGTGTCTTCTTCACCAATTCCGGTGCCGAGGCGCTGGAATGCGCGATCAAGTCGGCTCGCCGCTATCACTATGCGAACGGCGCGCCCGAGCGCATCGACATTCTCACCTTCGAAGGCGCCTTCCACGGGCGGACCCTCGGCACGATCGCGGCCGGGGGGCAGGCGAAGTACATGGAGGGCTTCGGCCCGAAGGCGCCCGGCTTCGTCCAGCTGCCCTTCGGCGATCACGATGCCCTGCGCGAGGCGGCGGGCGGGCCGACCGTCGCTGCGATCCTGATCGAGCCGGTTCAAGGCGAGGGCGGCGTGCGCCCGGTGCCGCTGCCCTGCCTCACCGGTCTTCGCGAATTGTGCGACGAGCTCGGCATTCTCCTCATCTATGACGAGGTCCAGACGGGGATCGGCCGCACCGGCCGTTTCTTCGCCCATCAGAACGCGGGCGGCGCCGAGCCGGATATCCTCGCCTCCGCCAAGGGCATCGGCGGCGGCTTTCCACTGGGCGCCTGCCTTGCCACCGAGGCGGTCGCGAGCGCGATGGTCGCCGGCACCCATGGCTCGACCTATGGCGGAAACCCGCTTGCGATGGCGGTCGGCAATGCCGTTCTCGACGTGGTCCTCGAGGAGGATTTCCTCGTCGCCGTCCGCGACAAGGCGATCCTCTTCAAGCAGGCTCTCGAGTCGGTGAAGGATCGCTTCCCCGACGTCATCGCCGATATCCGCGGGTCCGGTCTCCTCATCGGCTTGAAGGCCGTCGGCGCCAATACCGAACTCGTCGCCGCGCTGCGGGAGCATGGCCTGCTCTCGGTTCCGGCGGGCGACAATGTGGTCCGCCTCCTGCCGCCGCTGACGATCACCGCCGAAGAGATCCGTGAGGCCGTCCAGCGTCTCGAAGCCGGCGCGGCGACGCTTTCGCGCCAAGACAGGAACGCCTGAGGCGTTCGTCCCCGAACCGATCGACCGATAGATGACCCATCCGAAGCACTTTCTCGATATCGCGGCCGTTCCCGCTGCCGACCTCAAGGCGATGATCGCGGACGCCGCCCATCGCAAGACGCTGAAGGGCCGGGAGCCCAAGCCGCTCGCCGGCAAGATGCTGGCGATGATCTTCGACAAGCCTTCCACCCGTACGCGCGTCTCCTTCGACGTGGGCATGCGCCAGCTCGGCGGCGAGACGCTGTTCCTGTCCGGCACCGAAATGCAGCTCGGCCGCTCCGAGACGATCGCCGATACCGCACGGGTGATGTCGCGCTACGTGGATGCGATCATGATCCGCACCACCGAACATGCGCGCCTTCTGGAGCTCGCGGAGAACGCGACCGTCCCGGTCATCAACGGTCTGACGGACGATACCCATCCCTGCCAGATCATGGCCGACATCCTCACCTTCGAGGAGAAGCGCGGCTCGGTGAAGGGCAAGACTTTCGCCTGGGTCGGCGACGGCAACAATGTCACGGCGTCCTGGATCGAGGCTGCGGCCCGGTTCGGGTTCAAGATGACCATCGCGACGCCCGAAGGCTCGGAGGCCGATCCCCGCTATGTCGACTGGGCTCGCAACGAGGGCGCGGAGATCCTAACTACCAATGACCCGGTCGAGGCGGTGAGCGGCGCGGACTGCGTCATCACCGATACCTGGGTATCCATGGGCCGCGAGGCCGAAGCACGCGGCCATACGATCTTCATGCCCTATCAGGTGAACGAGAGCCTGATGGCGCATGCCAAATCCGAAGCCCTCTTCATGCATTGCCTTCCGGCGCACCGGGGCGAGGAGGTCACCGACGCGGTCATGGACGGCCCGCAATCGGTGGTCTTCGACGAAGCCGAAAATCGGCTCCACGCCCAGAAGTCCATCATGGCCTGGGTGTTCGGTGCGGTCGGCGGCGATGGAATGGGGCTCGCACAGGAGACCTGACTTCATGGCGCAGGAAGAGACTACGCTCGCCGAGATGACGCTGGCGGGCGACGACGCGGTCGTGCCGTTTCACGTGGAACCGCTCGATGCGCGCGGGCGTGCGGTCCAGCTCGGACCGATGCTCGACTCCATTCTGGATCGACACGACTATCCCGAACCCGTCGCGCGCCTCCTCGCGGAAATGATCGTGCTGACGGTTCTCCTGGGCACGTCCCTCAAGTTCGACGGCAAGTTCATCTCCCAGACCCAGACCGATGGCGCGGTGGACCTTCTCGTCGTGGACTTCACGACGCCGTCCTCCGTGCGGGCCTATGCCCGCTTCGACGAGGAGAAGCTCGCCAGGGCGATCGAGGCGAACGCCACGACGCCCGAAGCGCTACTGGGCGCCGGCATTCTCGCCCTCACGGTGGATCAGGGCGAGTACACCCAGCGCTATCAGGGCATCGTCGAACTCAATGGCTCCTCCATGGAGGAGGTGGCCGAATCCTATTTCCGCCAGTCCGAGCAGATTCCGACGACCGTGAAGCTCGCGGTGGCGCGGATCGCCCAGCGTGGCGAGGACGGGTTCAAGGAGAGCTGGCGCGCCGGCGGGATGGTGGTTCAGTTCCTTCCTGATTCACCCGACCGCATGCGCATGCCGGACCTGCCGGGCGGGGACGGGCCGGAGGATGCGGATGTCGAGGATACGGTCGAATTCGACGACACCTGGCTGGAGACCCGCGCCCTCGTCGATACGGTCGACGCCTCGGAGCTCACGGATCCGAAGGTCGGCGTCGAAAGGCTGCTCTACCGCCTCTTCCACGAACGCGGGGTCAGCGTCTTCCCGTCCAATCCCGTTGCCGACGACTGTTCCTGTTCGCGCGAACGCATCCGCTCGGTGCTCGAGAGCTTCTCAAGGGAAGAGTTCGCCGAGAGCATCGAGGACGGCAAGGTCGAGGTGACGTGCGAATTCTGCTCGACCGAATACGTCTTCTCGCCGGACGAGTTCGAGCCGAGTGCGGCTGCGGACACCGACGAGACCGGGCAGGGCGGCTCTCACGCCTGAGCGCTTGGGAGAGTGACGGTCGCCGGTGCTCGAGCGGGATCGGCGGCCGCAGCTTCGACGCGTCCGCTCAGTTCAGCGTGCGGCGTCCCGTCTGCGGCATGTCGAGGGAGAAGGGCGGCACCGCGACCTTGAAGCGGGCGCCCTTGTCGTCGCGCATGCCGTAATGGCCCTGCATGATGCCCGAGGGCGTCGGTAGGGGGCATCCGGAGGTGTAGGTGTAGCTGTCGCCGGGCGCGATCACCGGCTGGTCGCCGACGACACCGGGACCGGAGACCTCCTGCACGTTCCCCTTAGCATCGGTGATATGCCAGTAGCGGTCCACAAGCTGAACCGTCTCCTCGCCCAGATTCTCGATCGAGATCGTATAGGCCCAGATATAGCGGCCTTCGCTCGGTTCGGACTGTTCCTCGAGATAGACCGGCGTCACCGATACGAGGATATCCTGGGTCTTCAACTGATACACGCGACCCTCCTCGGGCAGGTTTGGCGATTGTCTCTCGTGCCGGGAACATAGGCTCGCCACATCCCATGGCGAGGCGCGAAGCCGGTGCCTGCCCAACCGTTCATGTTCATCCCCGCATGATAATCGTGCCGGACAGGCTCGGGGGCGTGACGCGGGCTCAGCGCCGGTCCTATACTCGGCCCCTCTTCGCCGTGTCTTTCAGGAACGCTCCGCTTCAAATGCTCGATGCACGGCTCAGACCCAGGATCGATCCCCTCGTCAATCTCATCGCGGGCGGGCTCGCAGCGATGGGCGTGACGGCAAACGGGGTCAGTCTCGCTGGCTTCGCGATCGGGCTCCTTGCTGCATGGCAGATCGCCGAAGGGGCATTCATCGCAGGTCTTCTCCTCGGCATCCTGTCGCGCCTCTGCGACGCGCTGGACGGCGCCGTGGCGCGGCGCTCCGGGCCCACGGACTTCGGTGGCCTTCTCGATATCGTCCTCGATTTCGGCTTCTACGGGGCGATCCCACTCGCCTTCGTTCTCGCGGATCCGCAAGCGAACGGGCTAGCGGGCGCCATTCTCCTTCTCGCCTTCTACGTCAATGGCGGCAGCGTGCTCGCCTTCGCTCTCATGCTGGAGAAGCAGGGGCGGGCGGAAGACCTTCGCGGCGGCAAGGCGCTCGCCTTCACGCAAGGCCTGATGGAGGGAACGGAGACCTTCGTCTTCTTCGCGCTCTTCTGTCTGTTCCCCACCTGGTTTCCTTTTCTCGCCGTCATCTTCGCGCTTCTGACCGCCGTCACGACGACGGCCCGCCTGATCCGGGCCCGCGCCACACTCCGCTGATCGGCGTCGTCGGATCCGGTCGCAATACGGCCACGGGTCGGGCGGAGGTTCGAGGACTGACCGGTGAGGAGGAAGCCGCCATGGGAAAAGTGCTTGGATCGTATGTTCTTGCGGGAATGGTCCTCTGGTCGCTCGGTGCGATCGCGCAGGAAGCGTCCGGCGATATTCCTCTGCCCGATGCCCGGCCCGACGAGGCATCCGGCGCGCCCGGCACGGGGCAGGCGGCGCAAACCAGCCGCGCCGGGGGCCCCGAGGCACCCGGCACAGAAGCTGCCGATGCCTCCATCGATCCCCCGATCCCGCAGCCGCGTGACCCGGCGGATGTGCCTCAGGTAAACCCGCAGACCTCCAGAACGACCGTCGAGAGTGATGGGCCGCCACCGGAGACGGAATCACCGGCGGTGGTCCCGGCTCTTGCTGCTCCTGCCGAGCGGGCCCGGCCGCCGGTCTCCTCGGCCGATGCCGCGCGGGCTGCCTCGGCCATTGCCGCCTCGCTGTCCTGCGAAGCGGCACTCGAGGCGAAGGGCGTGCGCTTCGAGACATCACCCTCCGTCAGCGAAGGCCGCTGCGGCGTCCTGAGGCCTGTGTCGCTCGATCGATTCTCCAACGGTCTCGCCTTGGAGACGCGCACGCAGATGTGGTGCCCCACCGCCGATGCACTCGACGCCTGGATGATCGAGACCGTCGTGCCGGCCGCCAAGGCGATCTATCCCGATCGCGAGCTCACCGGCATTGCCCAAGTCTCCACCTATGTCTGCCGTAACCGGAACTCCAATGCGAAGATCTCGGAACATGCGCGGGGATCGGCGGTCGATATCGGCGCGTTCGTCTTCAGCGACGGCGAGGTCGCTGTCGCGCCGGCCAAGGAGGGGTCCACCGAACGGCGCTTTCTCGATGTCCTTCGCAAGGGTGCCTGCGGTCCCTTCACGACCGTCCTCGGACCCGGGACCGATGCCGATCACGCCCATCACTTCCACTTCGATCTCGCGGCCCGGAAAAACCCCTACTGCAAGTGACCGCCGGTCGCGCCGACCCGGCGAGTACGAAGGCCGTTTCGCCTGTCTTCGGACCGGTGGAAAAGCTGAAGGCAGGCCACCCCATTCGCATGCGTTTCGAAGACAGTCCGGCACCCCATTCAGCCCCAGCCGGAACCCACCCCGAACCGCTTGAAAAACCGTCGACGACCCCCGAAATCCAGGGGGTCGGGCAGCGATCGTCATCTTCGCGAAACCATTGCGACATAAGGGATGCAGGAAATCGCGGCTTTGTGTTTCCCAGCCTCTGGCGCCGCGGATCGACGTGTGACACAGGGGCGGCGAAATGAGCATGCGCAGTCAGGAGTTCAGCGATGTGGTTCAATCATAAAACGGTTATTTTCGGCGGCCTGAAGGCGTCGTCCAAGAAGGCGGGTGCGGCTTCGAGGAAGACGCGCACCATGATCAGGCTCGGTCATGCCCTGCAGGGCGACTCCGCGACGGAGCCGGCCCTCAGCGTGGCGCGCGCATCCGCGCTTGCGGCGGCCGTCATGTACGAGAGCCGTTTCACCGGTTATCGCGGCGAAGTACCCGCCTGAACCGCTCGTTTTCGAGCCTTCGACTTTTTCTTTGCGAAGGCTCGAAATTTCCTGTCATCGGGGCTTCACATTCGGATCGGTCTCGAATAGATAGGGCTCACCGAACGGGGCGAACGAAAGCCTCATCGGAGTTGGCGCGGGGTGGAGCAGTCCGGTAGCTCGTCAGGCTCATAACCTGAAGGTCAGAGGTTCAAATCCTCTCCCCGCAACCAATATTCCAAATCGCCAATCGTCCTGAGCCCGCCGCAAGCGGGCTTTGATGTATGTGGATACGGGATCCAATCCGATGGATCAGTTCCTAATCGCAGACGCGTATGCGTCGCTGGCGAACGATCGCCGTGCGGGCGAACCGAAACCTTTCCCGAACGTCATACGAACAGTCTACAGGATCATCGCCGCTTATGGCATGATGCAGGATCTTAACCGTGCATCCGTTCATCGCAAGCCCGGTCTTCAATTTGCTGCGGCGTTTCAAGGAGAGAGAAAAGCTGGGACACGATCTGCCACCACGCAGCGCCGCCGTCCGGCGCTTGGCCAGACCATGGAACGGCGATGCCGCGTAGCCTGAATTGCGAAACCCTGTTGTCGGCCGTGCAGTCGGCCCAGTCCGTCGAATCGGCGATCCGGCAGCTGTCGATGCTTCTGAACGGTCTTCATGTCACCTGCCATCTCGCCCAGTCGGCGGTTGACACGATCGATTGGCCCTATTTGCGAACGACCTACCCGCAGAACTGGATCTCCCACTACCTCCTCAATGGCTATGCGCGGGTCGATCCCGTGGTCGCCGCAGGCTTCACCCGGACATTTCCCTTCGAATGGTCGGAGTTGGAAGTCGTCGGCGAGGCGATGGCCTTCTTCGAGGATGCGCGGATCCACGGCGTCGGTCCCGACGGATATTCCGTGCCGATCGTCGATCGAACCGGTCGTCGCGGGCTCGTCTCGGTGGGGGACTCCGAACAGTGCGACTGGCCCGACGCGTTCGACAACGCAACCGTCGTTCTGCCCAAGGTCGCCCATGCCCTGCACGCCAAGGCCGTCGCCGAGGCCTTCGGACCCATGTTGGAGGTCTCCCTGTCGCCGCGTGAGCGCGACGTGCTGGCGCTCGCGGCCAAGGGGCGGAGTTCCAAGGCGATCGCCCTCGAACTGGGCGTCTCGGAACACACCGTGCGCGGCTACCAGAAGTCCGCGCGTCACAAGCTGAACGGCGTTTCGATCGCTCAGGCGGTTTCGATCGCACTCAAGCGGCGCCTGATCTGACCACCAGACCGGCGGTATGGCGCGAGTCATCCTGGACGCTGCGGCACCATGAGCACGGCCCCGAGGCCGGTCACATGGCGCCACGTCGATTAAGTGTCGACGGATCGGGCCGTCCGTCCGAAGCCCCGTCTGCCGGCCTCAAGCCCTGATCTAGGACGACGGATTGCCGGTTTCGGCGCGCTCAGCTGTTCAGCTTGGGTCGTGGACGGTTGGAGCCGACGGGCGCGATCTGGGCGGCGAGGCGCGCCATTTCGAGGAGATGGGCGCAATATCCCATCCGTGTCGCTTCGCAATCGCGGATCAGTCGTTCGATCTCCATCTCGATACGCTGACGCCGCATGTCGACGTCCTGGATGGTCTCGACATCTTGCTGCAAATTCATTCGGTTTCAGTCCTTTTTGCCAATCTCGTATTGAAAATTCCGGTCCGCCCCGGTCAGGAAGCGGCTTTTCCCCGCAGGGCTTTCACCCGCCAGTTGGTGCCGGCGACGAGACGGGGTCTCTGCCGCGCTCGGCCGGGTTCGGTTCCGCGATAGAGCGGTGCATCGAGGCGGAGCCTGTCGCGCATCGTGCCGCAGACCGTCTCCGTGACGGCGAAGACGCCGCAGCAGACCGGGCGCCGCCCGAAGGCGTCGGATCGGCCCACCTCGTCGATGGCCGCGCCGTGCTGACGGTAGATGCGCAGGACGAGCGGATCGAGATTGCCGACGATGGTGTCGATCCCGTGGGCGAGCGCGACCTCGCAGGAGGCCAGGAACATGCGGCAAAGGGCCTTGTTCGGCGCGAGATCGGGATGGTCCTCGGCGATCCTCGCCTCGTCGATGCACAGGCGGGTCGCCTCCCAGATGCCCGGTGCCGAAAGGGTCGCTCCATCGGGGAAGGTTTCCGCGAAGACGTCGTAGAGCAGCGTCGGTCCGGTCGTCGGCATCAGCCGCGCGCTGCCGTAGAGAACGCTTCGGTCTTCGTTCGTCCAGAGGAGGTAGGCCGGATTCATCCGGTCGTACCGGTCGATTTCCTTCATGTCCTCGACCGTCACGTCCCACTGGAGTTGCTCGTGGAACACGCGAGCCCTCAGCCGGAACATCTCGTCGAGAAGTCCGCTATGGCGTTCGAAACTATCGGCTTGGACAAGCAGGAATGACATGGCGACCTCGCTTCCGTGTTGAAGCCGAGGATGCCATGGCGCCGGATCGCAACGTCAGTCCCCCAGATCGACCCCCTCATTCGGGGGGTACACGTGGCCTGGGCGGCCGCGAGGTCCATCTATTACTTGAAATGATATCTTTCTACATTTCAAGGTGTAATCGCGTTTCGTCTCGCCCGTCCGAATGGGCGGAGAGTAGGGCATTTGCGGATCGGGTCTTGCCTGAAGCCCCTGGCGACCCGCGCCTTCTCGAAAATTCGTCTCGCCTCCCGCGTCGTCGAAAGCGCTGCCGATTGCAACCTGCGGCGCACTCACGTCTTTGCGAAGTTGTCATGACCCGAGCCTTGAGCCCGATGACGGCGACGAACGGCGAGGGGGTGCTCGAGGGGTGAGATCGCTTCCCGACACCATCCAGACCGAACCTGACGGCTTGCCACAATGATGGAGCCTGATAAGCCGGTCACGCGCTGCGGCCGCGCCGATTCAACCGCCCATGGAAGAGCCCGACGATGACCTTCTCGATGACGACCTGGAACATCAACTCGGTTCGGCTTCGGGCCGATCTCGTGGTCCGGGTCCTCACCGAGGAGCAGCCCGACGTCCTGTGTCTCCAGGAGATCAAGTGCACCGAGGATCAGTTTCCGCACGAGGCCTTCGAGGGGCTCGGCTATGACCACGTGGCAATCCACGGCCAGAAGGGCTATCACGGGGTCGCCATTCTTTCGAAGCGACCCTTCACCGACATCGTCCGCCAGGACTTCTGCGAGGTCGGCGATGCGCGCCATCTCTCTGCGCGGATCGAAGTATCCGGGCGGCAGGTCCGTATCCACAATCTCTACGTTCCTGCAGGCGGCGACGAGCCGAACCCGGATACCAATCCGAAATTCGCTCACAAGCTGCGATTCGTGGAGGAGCTCAGGGCAATGAGGGCCGAGGCGGAGCCCGGCGTGTCGGCGCTTCTGTGCGGGGATCTCAACATCGCGCCCTACGAGACCGATGTCTGGTCGCACAAGCAGATGCTGAAGATCGTCTCCCATACGCCCGTCGAGACAGAGGGTCTTCTCGCCGCGATGGACGAGGGAGGCTGGCGGGATCTCGTTCGCCGGCACATCCCGATGGAGGAGAAGGTCTTCACTTGGTGGAGCTACCGCGCCAAGGATTGGGCCGCTTCCAATCGTGGCCGGCGGCTCGACCATGTCTGGGCGTCGCCCGATATCGCCGAGGCGTCGACGGGCGTCGCGATTCGAAGCGATGCGCGTGGCTGGGACCGCCCCTCCGATCACGTGCCGATCACCGTGCGTTTCGATCTCTGACGCAGCTTCGATGCGCCGGCGGGGAGGGGAGCTCGAAGCCTCGGTGACGCGTCGGACGATCCGACGCTCTAGAAGCGGATGCTCCTGCGCTTGGCCCGCTCGGCATCCTGGAGATCCGTGAAGCCCTGAACCCAGAGGCGGGCTTCCTGGGACGAGCCCGGATGCGGGCAGCTGGCTTCGCTCTGCTTCATGCGTGCGGCCGCTTTCCCCGCATGGTAATGGGCGCGCTCGCGGCTCGCGATTTCGATCGCACGGGCAAGCGCGGAGCGCGTCATGGCGCTCGCGTCGGAGCCTTGCGTGTGTGAGGTCGCATCGTAACGCATGCGCTTTTCCACCAACTCGAACAGGGTTTCCGCCGACGGCTCACTCCGTTTCGCATGCCCCGCCCGTGTTCGCGGACCGTTCGAAACCTGCCGATCGGAGGCTGCGGCATGCCGCAGGACGAGTGAATGGCAAAAACCTTAAGATTGCGAGTCATGCCTCGATCGGCGAGGGGCTTTTCCTCCGCGTTCACAGAACGCCGGGAAACTCCCTGTCGAGACGCCGGAGTTCGGTCTCGCGCCATTCGGCGTCGCGCGCCTCGCGGGCGACCTTGATCTCGTGAATGCCCCGGATCTTGGCCGGCCGTTCCGTCAGGAAAACGATCCGGTCCGAAAGCTGAACGGCCTCGCGCAGATTATGCGTCACCATCAAGGCGGTGGTTCGCCGTGCCGACCAGACGGTGGTCAGCAGGCGGCGAAGCCGGGCCGCGGTCATCTCGTCGAGCGAGACGAAGGGCTCGTCGAGGAGCAGGAGAGAGGGGCGGATCGCGAAGGCTCTGGCAAGGGCTGCCCGGCGGGCCAGTCCGAGGGACAATTCGGTGGGAAAGCGCGAACGCATTTCCGAGAGCCCGAGAACGTCGAAGAGTTCGTCGAGATCTTCCGTTCCGATGCCTTCGGGCAGCGCGAGGCGGACATTCTCCTCGACCGTGCGCCAGGGAAGAAGCCGTGGCTCCTGAAAGACGACCGCGATCCGTCCGTCCGGATCGGGCCGAACGACCGAGCCCTCGAACTCCGTCTCCAGCCCGAGGACGATGCGAAGGGTGGTGGTCTTGCCGCAGCCGGACGGGCCGATGAGCGTGACGAAGCTGCCGCCCGGCACCTCGAAGGCGACATGGGCGATCGCCTCCACGAGCTTGCCATCGGCGCCGCGAAAGGCCTTGCGGGTGATGGAGACCCGAAGCGGCGCACCGGGAGCGGCATTCGACAGGCCGCCGGTCATGAGCCGCCGACCCTGGGACTGCGAGGAGCCGGACTTTGCATTCCCCGTCTTCTCATCGTGGTCTGCGCCAGCGCGTCGCGCGCGCCTCGAAGGGTTGGACAAGCATGAGTTCGATGGCGAGCATCACCGCGACGAAGGCGAGGGTGTAGGCGAGAATCCCCGCGACGTCGAAAAGCTGGAAGTAGAGATTGATCTGGAAGCCTACGCCATCCGAGCGTCCCAGAAGTTCGACCACGAGCGCGATCTTCCAGATCAATGCGAGGCCCGATCGCGAGGCGGCGGAGAAGTAGGGCTGGAGCTGGGGCAGAACCACGTGGCGGATCCGCTTTGCGGCACCGAAGCGATAGATGCGCGCCATCTCGCTCAATTGCGGGTCCAGCGCCTTGGCGCCCTCACGCATGGTCACGACGACGTTCGGGATCTTGTTCACCGCGATCGCGCCGATCGCCGCCACCTCGTTGAGGCCGAACCAGATATAGGCGAGGACGATGACGACGAGGGCCGGGATGTTGAGGAAGAGGATCAGCCAGGGATCGAAGAACCGGTTCGCCTGCCGGCTGATGCCCATGCCGATCCCGATTACCGAGCCGATGGCCATCGCCGCGACGAAGGCGAAGGCGACCCGCATCAGGGTCATGGCGAGATGGAACCAGAGTTCCCCCGAGACCGCGTCACGCCAGAACACCTCGAACACCTGAGGCGGGGTCGGCAGGACCCGCGAATCCGCGACCGCTGCCGCGATCCACCAGATGGCGAGAAGCCCGAGAAGCGAGATCGTCGTGAGCGTGCCGGGCGTCAGCCGGTCGTGTGCGAGGCGGCGCAGGCGCTCTCCGCGCACACTCGCCATCCCGTCAAGGGCCATTGCCGAGGCCGGAATAATAGGTTCCCTCCACGAGAGTCTCGCTTGGGCCGACGAGGCGCTCGCCCCCAATCTCGTAGAGAAGGGCGTAGAGAGCCTCGGTGTCCTTCACCTCGTCTCCGGGACTGCGCGCCGGAATGCCGTCGCGATAGCGTTGGATGAGGATCCGATAGGCGGCGTCGTCCTCGGCCTTCATCATCGTGCGCAACGGCTCCCAGGCCGCGTCGGACGAGGTCAGAAGGTCCTTCGTCGCAAGATCGGCGGCGAGGAACCCGTCGATCGCCTCGGGATGCTCCTCGGCGAAGCTGTCGCGGAACACCCAGCCGATCGAGGCGACGGGTCCCTCCGTGCCCATCTCGCGGGCAGCCTCGGTGCCGGAGATCAGCGTGCGGAACCCCGATGCCTCGAGGCGCGCGGCATAGTGCCAGAAGTTGAGGACGGCATCGAGTTCGCCGGTCCGCGCCTTTTCCGTGAGTAGCGGCGGCGCGCCATAGACAATCTCGTTTGCGCTCGAAAGATCGACACCGTATTCGCGTTTCGCCAGCGCCTGGATCAGAAGCCAGTTCTTGTCGAGCGGACCACCCGCCACGCCGATCGTCTTGCCGGTCAGATCGCCGAGATCGGCGGCCGGGCTGTTCTGCGGCACCATCAGCGAGCCGACCGAGGTGGAATAGGGAGCGAAGGTGAAATCCGCGCCGGTCGCCCGTTGCCGCGAGACCCACAGCCAGTCGGCCACGATCATGTCCACATCGCCGGCCTGGAGCGCGACGCTGGACGCAGCTTCCCCGGCAAAGGGCACGATTTCCACATCGACGCCGTTCGCCGTGTCGAGGCCCTCGCGGGTCATCGCGTCGAGTTCCCAGTTGACCGTGCCGTATTGCAGGACGCCGACCCTGATCGGCTCCACCCGGGACGGGGTCTCCTGAGCCAGCGCGCCGAAGCACGACAGGAGACCGGCCGCGAGTGCCGCGATTCTCATCAGGGTCTTCATATCGCCGATCCTCCCGAAACCGTCGAAGCATGCTTGCGAACGGTTCTACAGGAAAGGACGCCCTGGCGTCAGGACCGGGAACTAATCTTTTGGCCAACAGGACATTTTCCCGCACGAGTGAGGGAGAACTGCCGGTCAGCTGCGGGCGTCGATGGCTTCCGCGATCGCATCGGCGCTCTTCAGGAGCCTTATGATCACCGGCACGATGAGCGTGACGACCGGTTTGCGGCTTCCGCGCGCGGCCTGCGCCTCCTTCACCTCGTCAACGACCTGCGAGACGAGAGGAATGAAGCGCAGGGTCAGCGAAATCGCGAGGCTCACCTTGCCGGCATCAACGCCGAAGCGCTCGAGCGGAGAGAGCGTGGCATGGATCGCCCCGACGAGATCCTCGGTGCGCGTCGTCAGGGTGACCAGCCCTGCTGCGAGGACGAGCGCGGCGAGCCTTGCGACGGAGAGGCCAGCGGCAGTGAGATCGGCGAGCCAGATCTGCGCGGCGAAGAGGATCGCGAGAACGATCAGAAGCGGCCGGATCTGCGCGAGGAGCGTATGCAGGCCGAAGCCGGCGACGGCATAGGCGAGGCAGACGAGAAAGAGGGCAGAGGCGGCCAGCCAGAGCGAGGGCAGCGAGAGGAGAAGCGTGCCGAACAGGGCGAGTGCGACAAGCTTCACGCCCGCCCGCATCCGGTGCAGCACGCTGTTGCCCGCCCGGTAGAGCCCGACGATCACGAGGCGAGCGCCCGATAGGCGGCGATCGCCTCGGCGGGCGGGCCGTCATGGGCGATCCGTCCCTCGCTGAAAACCAGCACGCGGTCGAACCCGGCAAGGCAGTCGAGATCGTGGGTGACGAGAATGACGCTCTGATCGATCGCGGCGAGTGTCTCCATGACCCGGCGCGTATTGCGCAGATCGAGAAGCGTCGTCGGCTCGTCCAGCACGAGAAGGCGCGGCTCCAGCACCATGACACCGGCAAAGGCGACCATCTGGCGCTCGCCGCCGGATAATTCGTGGACCAGCCGGTCTTCGAAACCGGTAAGGCCGAACCGTTCGAGCGCGGCCGCGACTCGCGCCGATGCGGCCTCGCCCGTCGCCTTGCGCGCCTTTAGACCGAAACCGACATCCTCGCCCACGGTTGGATAGACGATCTGGTTGTCGGGATTCTGGAACAGGAAGCCGACACGGCGCCGCACGTCCTTCGTCGCCGTCTTCGTATCGAGACCATCGATGCGAACGCTGCCGCTGGTCGGAAGAATGAGGCCGTTCAGAAGCCGTGCGAAGGTGCTTTTGCCCGAGCCGTTCGCACCCACGATCCCGATCCGGCGTTCCGTCAGTTCGCCATGGATGCCGTCGAGGACGAGCGTGCCGCCGCGCCTGACCGATACCTCGTCGAGTGAGATCATCGTCGAATCCATGGCTCGAAGGGATGGACCGGGGCGTTCACCTCAGCTCCGCCCCGCTTCGATCATCCGAGGTGTTCCGCGAAAACCCTGTTTCTATCCGCGCGCTTCGACGAGCGGATAGGAGCGCTTCAGGGCGACGATGACGAGCGCGGCGACGGCGGCCTTCACGAAGTCGCCCGGCAGGAAGGGGGCCGAGCCGGAAAGCGCCGTCCAGAGCGGAATCCCCGCGATGAAGGCAAGCGCCGGAATGCCGATCGCATAGAGCACGACGATGCCCCCGATCACGCAGTTCAGAAATGCCGTGACAGGGCCGAGGCTGCGCCAGGAGCGTTCCGTGAGCCAGCCGATGACGGCGGCGGCGACGATCCAGCCGAAGAGGAAGCCTGCGGTGGGGCCGGCAAAGACGCCGAGCCCGCCGCGCCCGCCCGAAAGAAGCGGCAGGCCGACGGCGACGAGGACGAGGAAGAGCGCCATGGACAGGGCGCCTCGTTTGGCGCCGAGGATGCCGCCCGCCAGCATCGGGCCCAGCGACTGGGCGGTGATCGGAACCGCGATCAGCGGCACGGTGAGCGGCGGGAAGATGCCGAGAACCGCCATGAGAGCGGCAAACAGGGCGATCAGGACGATATCGCGCGTGGTCATGGGATCGAAGACCTTCCTCATCATAACTGAGATCCGCCGGACTCTCGAAACCGGCTGTGCGCCAGATCCCGTTGGTCCGCATTCTCATTGCCCTGTCGCCCCTTCGGGCAACCGGCAGCCATCCTCGTTCTCTCGCCCTCAAGGGCGCTGGTGATTCCGGACCGCCTGCAGGGGCGAGACACCGGCGATCGACGCGCAGTCTGGTAGCGGATGCATTACGGCTCCGCAATGCGCAGGTCTTCGTCAGATCGCGTTCGCGTCGGCTTCGGCGATATAGGCCTCACGCAGGCGAAGGGTGAACTCGCCGGGCTTCGCCTCGCCGATCGCGGTTCCGTCGATCGAGATCACCGGCATGACGAAAGCCGAAGCGGATGTGACGAAGGCCTCGCGTGCCCGCAAGGCTTCCTCCACCGAGAAGGGGCGGATCTCGATCCGCATCCCCGTCTCCTCGGCGATGCGGACCACGGCCGCCCGCGTGATGCCGTGCAGGATGTCGTTCGACAGATGCCGCGTCACCACAACGCCTTCGGCAGTGACGATATAGGCGTTGTTCGAGGTCCCTTCCGTCACGAAGCCCTCTTCATCCACCATCCAGGCATCGCCTGCGCCTTTCGCCTTGGCCTCCATCTTGGCCATGGAGGGGTAGAGAAGCTGGACGGTCTTGATGTCGCGGCGCTTCCAGCGAAGATCGGGAACGGTTGCGACCGCGATGCCGGTCCGGGCGGCGGAGGTGTCGCGCAACGGCTTTGCCTGGGTGAAGAGAACGAGGCTCGCGGGCACGGGCCCGGACGGATAGGCGAAGTCCCGTTCGGCGGCGCCGCGCGTGATCTGCATGTAGACGAGCCCTTCCTCGATGCCGTTGCGCGAGACCAGTTCGCGGTGGATCGCAAGCAGGGCCTCGTCGTCGGCTGGGGAGGATAGGGCAAGTTCGTCCAGCGAACGTCGCAGCCGCTTCATATGGCCGCCGAAATCGACGAGCTTGCCCGAGAGTACGGCGGTGACCTCGTAGACACCGTCCGCAAAGAGGAAGCCGCGATCGAACACCGAGATCTTGGCATCGGCTTCGGGGACATAGGAGCCGTTGACGTAGACGATGCGGGACATGCGTGCTCCTTTTCGGCGGGATCGTGGGACGGAAGGTCGATGTATCCCCATCATCGCGCTATGGGAAGGCCGGAGAGCGGGCAGGCCGCGCGGGTCGCATGTGTGGGTGATTCGTCTGCCTGAGCGCCTGCCAGGAATGGGTTCGGGGGTCTCGAAGGCCGCCGGGCGGGAAGAGACGGAGCCGGTGCATGGTGAAGGGTCTGAGGCGCGGGTTTGGCGGTCTCGGCGCGATGATCGCAGCGAAGGATCCCAGTCTCGCAAGGCTGCGGATGGCGCTGCGCACGACGTTGACCGTCATCGGCGTCGGCCTCGCTCTCGCGCTCGCCCATCTCGTTCATCCGCTTCCCTTCACGGCCTATGGCGTCGGCATCGTCACCTCACTCCAGGGCGCGCTCGCCGTGCGGGACATCGGCACGCGCCAGCGCGCGGTCACGCGCTTCTGGTGCGGCCTCGCGGGCTTTGCGGCGATCCTCATCGTCACGCTTCTCGTGCCGTTCCTGGCAGCGGTCGAGATCTGGTTTCTCGTGGTGATCTTCGCTGCGGTGTTCATCCGCCGGTTCGGCGTGCGCTGGAATGCCGTCGGCATGTATGCCTTCATGTGCTCCTTCATCGCCGGCTATCTGAAGCCCGAGGTCGCCGATCTCGGGGGGATCGCGGTCGCCATCGTGATATCGGGCGTCGTCGCCCATTTCCTGCGCAACACCATCCTCCCGGAACGGCGCTCGAAGGATTTCGAGATCGCGATCATCGCGGTCGGATCGCGGGCAAGGGCGCTCTCGCGTGTTCTGGCCCAGGCGGCCGGGGCAGGCCCCAACACCTCGCGCGAGCCGTTGATCGCCGCTGAGAACGATTTGCGCGACGCAATTCTCGTTGCCGATGGCGATCTGCCGGTGCGGGCCGCAAGCCCGGCGGCCGAGCCCGCGCGCCGCGCGATGGCCGAATGCCTGATGGACGTCCAGGTGGTCGCCGAGATCCGGACCGCGGCGGCGTTCGCCGTGCCGCGCGATCCGGCATTCGAGGCGAGGGTCGACGCGCGCTTTCACGAGACGCTCGGCCGCATGCACCGCATGGCGCGGGAGATGCCGAAAGAAGCCTTCGACGGGGAGGCGGTGCCGCTCCAGCGCCCGGCCGTTCCCCAGTTCACCGGCCTCGTCTCGGATCCGGCTCTGCGTTCGGCGATGCAGGTCACGCTCGCCACGGCGATCGCGATGGTGGGTGGTCTCCTGTTGTCGCCGACCCGCTGGTTCTGGGCGATCCTGACCGCATTCCTCGTCTTCACGAACGTCCAGTCGCGCGGCGACACCCTGTTCCGCGGTCTCTCGCGTGCGCTCGGAACGCTGGTGGGCATCGTCTTCGGCATCGCGCTTGCGACGCTTCTTGCCGGCGACGTCGTGCTCTCCTCAGCGCTCGCGATCGTCTCGATCTTCGTCGCCTTCTATTTCCTCATGGTCTCCTATGCGGTGATGACCTTCTTCGTCACCGTCGCGATCTCCTTGATCTACGGGCTCATCGGCGTCTTCACGCCCGATCTCCTCATTCTTCGTCTGGAGGAAACCGTCATCGGCGCGATCGCCGGCATCTTCGTCAGCTTCGTGGTCTTCCCGCGTTCGGCGCGCGGCGCGGCGGACGATGCCGCCCGGGACTATTTCAGGACGGCGCGGGTGTCTCTCGATGCGATCGCGGCTGCGCTGCGCGGCGAGCATAGCGCAGACAAGCTCGCACTGGAGCGGGCGCTCGACCGCTCCTACGACGGCGTGGTGATGGCGGCGCGGGGGATCGGCAGTCCCTGGCAGATGCAGCGCAGGCCCGGCCCGGTCCGCCGCACGCTGTTCCGCATGCGCGCGCTCGCCCATTATGTCCACGTTCTCGGCGGCCATGTCACGCAAGACGGTCTCGCCGGCGCCGATCGCGAGGCGCTGGCCGGCGACGTCGAGAGTCTCGCCGAAAAGCTGGAGCGGCTCGGCCAGCGATCTGGCTATTTCGACAAGGGCGTCGAGCTGCCCGCGATGGCGGAGGATGCGAACCTGACGAACCGGGACGAACCGCGCCTGATCGTCGGCGTTCTGAAGAGGATCGTCGACGGGTTTCTCAGCGAAGGCCGGTAGATCCGACGGGACGAGGCCGGAGGATCGGGTTTCGAAGGTCCGATTGCCCAGAGGGGCGGCGATGCCACGCGTCTCGGCATGTGCCCCGTCCTTCGCGCAGCCACCATTCGGTCCGATGCGGGAGATGTGGCGTGCGACCTCAATCCAGACGCGGATCTGGACCGAAGGCGTGGCAATCGAAGGCGCGGCGCAGAACGCCGATCGGGTGAATATCGCGGACGATGTCGGAACGAAGAAAGGCCCCGGCGTCAATCGCCGGGGCCTTCGAAGCACTTGGTCGAAAGCCACCCGCCGCCGGGACCGGCGGCAGGGGAATACGGCCGTGGATCAGTTCGAGGAACCGTCGGTCGGCGCCGTGCTGCTCGAAGAGCCGGTCTCCTCGGCGGCCGCATCGCCATTGGCGCCCGCATCGTCCGTGGACGTCGGTACCGTCTCGGTGGTTCCCGAGGCGGAGCCGCCATCGACTGCCGCCTGATCGGCCGTCGGTGCGCCCTGGAGCTCGGCATACTTGCCGTTGTCCCACTCGTACATGACGTAGCCCGGCAGGGTCACGTCGCCCTTGTCGTCGAAGGACAGGTCGCCGATGACCGTGCTGAAGCTGCCCTCGTTCAGAGCGCCGACGACCGCGTCGTAATCGGTGGAGCCGGCCTGCTTGACGGCATCTGCCCAGGCCTGGATCGCCGCATAGGTGTAGAGGACGTAGCCTTCGGTCGTCTTGCCTTCGGCTTCCAGCTTCTCGACGATCGGCTTGGCCTGCTCGTTGTTGCGCGGGTCCGGCGAGAAGGTCATCAGGGTGCCCTGGCCGGCATCGCCGGTGATCGCCCAGTACTCGTCGGTGACGAGCGCGTCGCCCGACATGATGATCGTATCCATGCCCTGTTCGCGCATCTGGCGCGCCATCAGGCCGGCTTCGGTGTGGTAGCCGCCGATATAGACGAGATCGACACCGGCCTGCTTCATCTTGGTGACGAGCGAGGTGTAGTCCTTTTCGCCGGCGGTATAGGCCTCGACGAGCACGGGCTCACCGCCGGCTTCCTTGTAGAACTTCTCGGTCTGGTCGGCGAGACCCTTGCCGTAGGCGGTCTTGTCGTTGAGGATCGCGACCTTGGCGTCCGCGAAGTTGTCGTGGATGTACTTGCCGGCGACCTCGCCCTGCTGGTCGTCGCGACCGCAGACACGGTAGATGCCGTCGCCGGGGCGCTGGTCGGTATAGTCCGGATTGGTCGAAGCCGGGGAGATCTCGATGATCTGCTCGTCCGCATAGACCTGGCTGGCGGGGATCGATGAGCCCGAGCAGAAGTGACCCGCGACGAAGGGAACGCCTTCGGAGGCGAAGTTGTTGGCCACGGCCACGGCCTGCTTCGGATCGCAGGCATCGTCGCCGATGGAGAGCTTCAGCATTTCGCCGTTGATGCCGCCGGCTTCGTTGATGTCGGCCACGGCCTGCTCGGCGCCGACGCGCAGCTGCTGGCCGAAGCTCGCATACTGGCCGGTCATCGGACCGGCGACGCCGATCGTGATGTCGGCCTTGGCCGCTCCGGTGAAGACCAGTCCGAGGGCCGCGCTGGCGAGAAGTACCTTGTTCATGAATGCTCCCTGTTTGTCTCGTTGGCCCGGATGGATCCGGGTTGGGTCAGGAATGGGTCTCCATGCCTTCGCCGATTAAAAACCGAGGCGTCTGTATTTGCTAGTCGTTCCGCCGCTTTTTTCTACTTTGATGAATAAAGAGGCGGAGCGCACGTCGCATCGGCTTTCAGCGGGTTCCGAGAAAGCCGTATTGTCGTGCCATCTGTCGATTGCGCACGAAACTGCGTCCGATCGCGGCGATCGCGAAGAGGACGACATAGTCGATGAACGCGTAATAGAACGCGGTCCCGAACTCCTCGAGCGGCAGGAAGAACGTGCCGTCGAACAGGCTGAAGTGGATGAAGCGGACGGCGATGGTCAGGAGGAAGACATAGAAGGCCATCAGCCCCCAGCCGTTCCAGGACAGGGCCGTGGACCGCCCGATCGCATAGGCGCCGCCGCCGCCGAGAACGACCGTGACCACGATGAATTCCCAGACCGAAACCTCCCAGAGGAGAGCCATTTCCGGTTGCATCAGTGGGCTCCCCCCTCGAGATAGGCGCTGCGGACTTCCTCGCGCGAAAGAAGCTCCATGCCGGTGCCCGACATGGTGATCGAGCCGTTGACCATGACATAGCCGCGATGGGCGAGGCGCAGGGCGTGGAAGGCGTTCTGTTCCACGAGGAACACGGTGAGGCCCTCGGTGCGATTGAGTTCGCCGATGGCGGAGAAGATCTGCTTGACGATCAACGGGGCAAGGCCCAGCGAGGGTTCGTCGAGAAGCAGGAGCTTGGGGCGGCTCATCAGCGCGCGCCCGATCGCGAGCATCTGCTGCTCGCCGCCCGAAAGCGTTCCGCCGCGCTGGCTGCGCCTCTCCTTGAGGCGCGGGAAGAGGTGGAAGACCTTTTCGAGATCCGCATTGAACGTCGACGGATCTTCGAGAATCGCGCCCATCTGCAGGTTTTCCATCACGGTCATCCGCGAGAAGATGCGCCGGCCCTCGGGGGACTGGGCGATCGAACGGGACATGATGTCGTGGGTCGGCAGATGGGTGATGTCGTCGCCGCGATAGAGAATCTTTCCGCTGCGCGCCTGGGGCGAGCCGCAGATCGTCATCATCAGGGTGGACTTGCCGGCACCGTTCGCCCCGATCAGCGTCACGATCTCGCCGGCATGGACGTCGACATCGACCCCGCGCAGGGCCTGGATCTTGCCGTAGAAGGTCTCGACCCCCCGGATGGAGAGCATCAGTTCCTGGCTGGCGGCGCTCATGCCCGGTCTCCCTCGCCAAGCTGCGCATTGGCCGAGCCCTGCGGATCGTTCTGGTGCAGGGCTTCCTCCACCTCGTCCACCTCCTCGTCGTCGACGCCGAGATAGGCGGCGATCACCTTCGGGTCGTCCCTGACGGCGGCAGCGGCGCCGTCGGCGATCTTCTTGCCGTAGTCGAGAACCACGATGTGGTCGGAGATCTGCATGACGACGCCCATATCGTGCTCGATGAGGAGAACCGAGACGCCGTCCCGGTCGCGGATCGAGCGCAACAGGTCGTTGAGTTCGGACGACTCGCGCGGATTGAGGCCCGCCGCCGGCTCGTCGAGGCACAGGAGGCGCGGATCGGTGCACATGGCGCGCGCGATCTCGAGGCGCCGCTGGTCGCCATAGGCGAGATCGGCGGCCGGATCGTCGGCCCGGTCGATGAGATCGATGCGCTCGAGCCAGGCGATCGCCTTGTCCTTGGCCCGTTCCGCCTCGCGCCGCCATCCGGGCAGGCCGATGAGGCCGCCGATCGTGTAGCCGGAGGCCCGCATCAGATGGTTGTGCTGGGCGACGAGCAGGTTCTCCAAGACCGTCATGCCGCCGAACAGGCGGATGTTCTGGAAGGTGCGCGCGACGCCCGCGATGGCGGTGATGCGGAAATCGTTCATCCGCTCGAGGAGATAGATACCGTTCTCCCCGTCCCGGTCGTATTGCCGGCCGGACCGGGTGAGCTCGGCGATCGCTGCATCGCTGGGCTTTGCCCCACGGCGCAGGAGGATCCGCCCCTCGGTGGGCTTGTAGAAGCCGGTGACGCAGTTGAAGACCGTCGTCTTGCCCGCTCCGTTCGGCCCGATCAGGGCGGTGATGTCGCCGCGCCCGACGCTGAAGGAGAGGTCGTCGATGGCGGTGAGGCCGCCGAAGCGCATGGTGAGATGCTCGACGGTGAGGACGGGATCCTCCGTCCAGCGGGCATGGCTTGCGGGGGCGTGTGTCGGGTTCATTGTGTCTGACATGATCAGTGACCCTCGCCCTGGCTGACGAGATCGGCGCCGATCGCCTTCTTCTTCTTGTAGTAGACCGAGGGAACCCGGGTGGAGATCAAACCGCGCGGTTTCCAGACCATAATCGCGACCATTGCGAGACCGAAGATCAGCATGCGGTACTGGGTCGGATCGAAGCCGGCGCCGAAGACGGCGTCGAGCACCGTCAGGTTGCGCAGGAGTTCGATGCCGCCGATCATCACCACGGAAGCGATCACGACGCCGAGCTGGGAGCCGAGGCCGCCGAGCACCACGATGGCGAGGATGATCGCCGACTCGATGAAGGTGAAGCTTTCCGGCGAGATGAAGCCCTGTCGCGTGGCGAAGAAGGAGCCGGCGAACCCGCCGAACATCGCGCCCGTCGCAAAAGCCGTCAGCTTGACGTTGACGGTGTTGATGCCGAGCGCCCGGCAGGCGATCTCGTCTTCCCGAAGGGCTTCCCAGGCCCGGCCGACCGGGAGCTTGCGCATGCGCATGGTCACGAAATTGGTCAGTAGCGCCAGCGCGAGGATGATGTAGTAGAGGAAGATGAAGCGCTGGATCGGGTTGTATTCCAGGCCGAAATACTCCGCGAACCCGTTCTCGCCCCGGCTGAATTCCAGGCCGAACAGGGTCGGCTTCGGAATGCCGAGCAGGCCGTTGGGGCCGCCGGTGAAGTCGTACCAGTTGAGCAGCACGACACGGATGATCTCACCGAAGGCGAGCGTGACGATCGCGAGATAGTCGCCGCGAAGCCGCAGCACCGGGAAGCCGAGCATGATGCCCCAGAGCGCGGCGAACAGGCCGGCCATCGGCAGGCAGACCCAGAAGCCGAGGTCGAAATTGATGGACAGGAGCGCGAAGGAATAGGCGCCGACCGCATAGAAGGCGACATAGCCGAGATCGAGAAGACCGGCGAGGCCGACGACGATGTTGAGGCCCCAGCCGAGCATCACATAGGTCAGGATCAGGATCGCCAGATCCAGAAGATACCGGTTCTGCCTCGGCAGGAAGACGTCGAGGAGGAAGGGCAGCGTCAGGGCGACGAGCAGAAGGACGATGCCGAGGATCTTGCCGATCGGCAGCGAGGACCGCTCGGATTTCGTGCGCTTGAAGAAGCCGGTGATCGGGCTCTCCGTCGCGAAGACGAAATAGGACAGGAGGAACCGCGCGACGAAGGCGATCGCGATCCAGATCAGCCACAGGTCCGGCCGGAAGGCGAGATCGAGGCCGCCAGTCGCGATATTGGTCCTGAAGGCGAAGAAGAAGAGCGTCAGTCCCGCGACGATCGCGGCCGTGATCGCGGCCTCGCGGAAGGACTGTGCGAGACGCGAGCGTTTCGCCGGTTCCGCGTTGAACGGCGGAACGCCCTGCATGGCCGCGCGGCGCGCTTCGCTCTCGAGCTCGGCGCCCTCGGGGCGGTTCGAACTCGTCGGTTGGTTGGTGGTCGCCATGTCGCCTCAGACCTTCTCGACTTCCGGGCGGCCGAGGAGGCCGGAGGGCATGAAGATGAGGACGATCGCGAGGATCGAGAACGCTGCGACGTCCTTGTATTCGACCGAGAAGTAACCCGACCAGAAAGTCTCGATGAGGCCGATGGCGAGCCCGCCGAGCATCGCGCCGGGAAGCGATCCGATGCCTCCGAGCACGGCGGCGGTGAAGGCTTTCACGCCGGCGATGAAGCCGATGTAGAAGTCGATCACGCCGTAATAGAGGAGGTACATCGTGCCCGCGACGGCCGCGAGGCCCGCACCCATGACGAAGGTCAGCGAAATGGTGCGATCCACGTTGACGCCGAGGAGCGAGGCCATCTTGCGGTCCTGCTCGCAGGCGCGCTGCTGGCGGCCGAGCGAGGTCTTGGAGATGATCAGCGAGAAACCGATCATCAGCGCGATCGTCAGGGCGATGATGATGAGCTGCATGTAGGAGAGCTGGACGACGATCCCGCCGGGCCCGTCCATCAGCGTGATGCCGCCCTGGATCTGGGGCGGCAGCGGCTTGACGCGCGCGCCCTGGGTGACCTGGACGAAGTTCTGCAGGAAGATCGACATGCCGATCGCCGTGATCAGCGGAGCGAGGCGGAACGAGCCGCGAAGCGGGCGGTAGGCGACGCGCTCGATCGTCCATCCCCAGACGGCGGTGAACAGCATCGCGACCGCGAGAATGATCAGGAGCACCAGCGGCAGGAAGGTCACTCCGAGCGCCGCGAGAGCGAGAAACGCGGTCAGCGCGATGAACGCGCCGATCATGAAGACTTCGCCATGGGCGAAGTTGATCATGCCGATGATGCCGTAGACCATCGTATAGCCGATGGCGATCAGACCATAGATCGATCCGAGCGTGATGCCGTTGATCAGCTGTTGCAGAAAATATTCCATAGGCGCCCGTCTTTTGAAGCAAGCTTCTCGTTGTCGGGTGTCGCTTGGTTATCGTTGTCAGGAGCGCGACACCCGCCGTGATCCCGCCTGGAGAACATCAAGGCAGATTACTTATCTGATGCATTCCATAGCAGGTCTTCCAAGGCAAGGCCCGTGCCGAAAAGTCCACCGAAACGTCGCGGGTCCGCTCTGTGAAGACCGGATGACAGTGGATGCGGGACGGCGCGGCCTGTCAATCCCGTGCGCCGGGCAAGCCCGCGCCGTCTGCCCGCAGATCGCGTGGCCGAGTGCGCCGCTTGCCGCACGGTTCTGAATGGAATAGGTCTAAACTACAGGATCCGACGTGTCCGGGAGGTGAGATGCCCGGGTCCTCCAGCTTGCGACCGGCATTGGGAGGACGGGATGCAGGTCCGTGATTTGCCCGCGGGCGAACGCCTGAGGAGCGGTATCGAGACGGCCGTCTATCGCGGCTGCGATCCGGCGGGTGCCTGCGCCTTCGCGCGCGAGGCCGCTTCGGGGCGCGATTTCACGATGATGATCGCTTTCGCGGATCGATCCCTGCCGTCCGCGGAGATGGCGCGGCTTCTGAAGCGCGATGTGGAGGTTCCGACGCAGGTCTGCTCGACGACCGCCGGCGGCATCGGTCCCTTCGGCTATCTCGACGGCTGCGTCGTCTTCGTCTTCTTCCCGGCCGAAAGCTTCGAGGCGCTCGCCGCCGTCGTGCCCGCCATTTCCTCCTCCGGCCTCGAGCACGGCACCACTGTCGCCGGCGAACTCTACGAACGCTTCGAGCGCCATGTCCGGCACCGTCACCCCCATGGTGGCGAAGAGGGCTCGGTCTTCGCGCTGACCTTCATCGACGGCTTGTCCAATCACGAGGAGGTGGTGGTCGCTGCGATCCAGCGCGGGCTTCCGAACCTGCCCCTCGTCGGCGGATCGGCCGGTGACGGCCTCGCCTTCGAGCGGACACGGGTCTGCCTCGACGGCCGCGCCCACGAGGATGCCGCGATCGTCTGCCTCGTCTGGACGACCGTGCCCTTCGCCGTGTTCAAATCCGATCACTACCGGCCGACGGAGACCCGGTTCGTGGTCACCGGATGCGATCCGGAGCGAAGGCTCGTCACCGAACTCAACGGAGTGGACGCCGCGACGGAATATGCGAGCCTTCTCGGTCTCGACGCCCGCAATCTTACCCCCTTTTCCTTCGCGGCCTATCCGCTGGCGGTGCGGGTGGGCGGGGAGCATTACTGCCGATCGATCCGCCGGGTGGAGCCCGATGGGCTGTCCTTCTTCTGCGCCATGGAGGAGGGCGTCGTCCTGACGATCGCCGAGGTGGGGGACATGGTCGGATCCTTGTGCGGCGAGTTGTCCCGGGTTTCCGACGAGGTGGGAGGGATCGACCTCGCTCTCGGTTTCGATTGCATCCTGCGCCGGATCGAGGCCGAGGAGCGCCAATTGTCGCGCCGGGTCGCGGACGTCTTCCGGCAACACAACGTCTTCGGCTTCACGACCTATGGCGAACAGTTCTCCTCGATGCACCTGAACCAGACCATGACGGGGATCGCCTTCGGGCCCGGCGCCGGCCGAACCGGCACCTGCATTCCCCGGATGTCCGGCGGCTCGGCACTCGCCAGGGAGCGCGTCGGAGAAACCGCATGAGCGACGTAATCCTCGGGACCCTCGGGGCGATCTCCGATATGGATACGGTGCCCGAGGCCGATCCCGCGAAGGAGGAGATCCGCCGCCTGAAGCGCGTCAACCTCGCCCTGATGCGCCGGATCGAGCAGGTCACGGACAGCCAGGCCAACGCTTACAGCCTGTTCGAGACCGCGATCCAGCGCGAGACCCAGGTCCGCCGCAGGACGACCGAACTGTCCGACGCCCTGAAGACCCTCGAGGACACCAATCGGCGCAATCTGGCGGCTCGCGAAGCCGCCGACAACGCCAATCGTTCCAAGTCGAAATTCCTCGCCGCCGCCAGCCACGATATCCTTCAGCCGCTGAACGCTGCGCGCCTTTCGCTGTTCGCGGTTCAGGGCTCCGGCCTCAATGCCGAGGGCGCGCGCTTTGCGAGTGCCGTCGACCGCGCTCTCGATACGATGGAAGACCTCATCAACAGCGTGCTCGAGATCGCGCGCCTCGATGCCGGTGTCCTCGAACCCGATATCGGGGAGATCCAGCTCGGCGATCTGTGCGCGGGGCTCGTCTCCGAGTTTCAGCCGCTGGCGAGCGAGAAGGGCCTCAGGCTGAAGGTCGCCGCGAGCGATCTCGTCGGCCTCTCGGATGCGGGCCTCCTGCGACGGCTTCTCGCAAACCTTTTGTCCAACGCCATTCGCTACAGCGAGCGCGGAGGCGTTCTCGTCGGCGTTCGCCGTCGGGGCGATATGGCAAGGATCGATGTCTGCGATACGGGGCAGGGTATCGAGGCCGATCAGTTCGAGAAGATCTTCGAGGAGTTCCATCGCGGGCGGCTCTCCCAGCAGAGCTCGAATGCGAGGCCCGGTCTCGGGCTCGGTCTCTCCATCGTCAAGCGCACCGCGGCCGCGCTCGGCCACAGCCTCACCTTTCGCTCGCGTCCGGGGCGCGGCACGGTGTTCTCGGTGACGGTCCCGCTGGCGCCGGTCCAGACCGGCGCCCACCGCCCGGTGTTCCCGCGCGCGAGCGCGTCCGGCATCGGGCTCGCCTTCTCCAAGATCCTTCTCGTGGAAAATCCCGAGACGGCCACCGAGGCGACCGTCGCGCTCCTGGAGCGTTGGTCCTGTACGGTGCGCACCGCGAGCGGCATCGGCGAGGCCCAGGCGATCCTTGCGCAGGAGACGTTCTATCCGGATGTCGTCATCGCCGATTACTGGCTCGACAAGGGGCAGACGGGTACCGATGTCGTGGGCGCGGTTCGCTCCTCGCTCGGCCGCAACGTGCCGGCCTGCGTGCTCACGGCGGATTACGCGCCCGAGACGGAAGCGCAGATCGAGCGCGAGGGCTGCGAGATCGTCCGCAAGCCGGTTCGCCCTGCGGAGCTGCGCGCGCTCCTTGCCCATATGACGGGCTGACGCCCGGCTGCGATGGGTCTCAGACGCTCGCGCGCTCGGTGCGTTTGGCCTCCGGGCCCGCCCCGGCGATATGGTCGAAGTCGAGCTTGGCGATCTCGATCACCGCCTGCGTGCGGCTGAAGACGTTCAGCTTGCGCAGGATTTCGGAGACATGCGCCTTCACCGTCGTCTCGCCCACCGAGAGCTCGAAGGCGATCTGCTTGTTGAGAAGCCCCTGGCGGATCATCGAGAGGACGCGAAGCTGCTGCGGGGTGAGACTTGCGACCCGCGAGGCGAGGGAATCCATGTCGGGATGGTCTTCTGGACCATTGGCGATGAGGCCGTCCTGCACGTAGACCGACCCCGACAGGACCTCGGTGATCGCGGTCGACAGGTCGAGCTTCTTGGCCGATTTCGAGACGAAGCCAGCGACCCCGTAGGACAGGACACGCCGCACGATCTTCGGATCGTCCAGCGCCGAGACGACGAGGATCGGCAGTTTGGGAAAACGCGCGCGCAACTCCAGAAGGCCTTCGAAACCCGTCACGCCCGGCATGGTCAGGTCGAGAAGGGCGAGATCGACCGACGCGGCCTTGTCCTCGAGAACGTCGATGGCTGCCTCGATCGCATCCGTCTCGATGGTCCGCGAATTCGGAACGGCCGCCTCGATCGCGGCGCGCAAGGCGTCGCGGAACAGCGGATGATCGTCGATGAGAAGAAACGTCGTCATGGTCGATCCTCCTGAACGCATCGCCGGTCTGCCCGTCGCCTGACGAAAGGCCGGCTCCGGTCTCGCCGAACCGGCGAGGCGATGGTCCCCCACACTGCCCAGCATAGGAAGCTTCGCGGCGCCCGGACAATAGGCCTTTGGTGCCGGGCCGTTCCGCCGAGCAGGCCGGATCCGGATCCGGATCCGATCACGGCGCTCCCGATTTCGAGCCTGCGCCCCGTCGCATCCGCGAACCTGCCTCCGGTTCGAAATGTCCTTGGTACAGCGCCCGGTGGTTCAGCCGATCGCCAGTCCCTTGTCGTCGAAGCGATGCATCTTGTCGGCCTGCGGCGTCATGTAGACCACGTCGCCGGCCTTCACCTGAAACTCGCCATTGGCGCGAACGGTGAGGGGCTCCTCGTGATCCTTGCTGTCCACGTGGAGGAAGGTGTCGGAGCCCAGATGCTCGGCCACCTTCACCTCGCCGCGCCAGAGGCCGTCGGAGGTCGAGAGATCCATATGCTCGGGGCGGACGCCGACGGTGGCCGCATCGTGCTGCCGCGCATGGGCGCCCGACATGAGGTTCATCTTCGGCGAGCCGATGAAGCCGGCGACGAAGGTGTTGCGCGGGCGCGAATAGAGTTCGAGGGGCGAACCCACCTGTTCGATGTTTCCGGCCCGCAGCACCACGATCTTGTCGGCCATGGTCATCGCCTCGACCTGATCATGCGTGACGTAGATCATCGTCGTCTTGAGACGCTGGTGCAGTTCGGAGATCTCGAGCCGCATGCCGACGCGCAGGGCCGCATCGAGGTTCGACAGGGGCTCGTCGAAGAGGAAGGCCGCGGGCTCGCGAACGATCGCCCGGCCGATGGCCACGCGCTGGCGCTGGCCGCCCGAAAGCTGGCCGGGACGGCGGTCGATGTAATCGGCGAGATTGAGGATCTTCGCGGCGTTCTCGACGCGCCGGTTCATCTCCGCCTTGTCCATCTTCGCCATCATCAGCGGGAAGGCGATGTTCTTGCGCACGCTCATATGCGGGTAGAGCGCATAGGACTGGAACACCATTGCGAGCCGTCTCTGGGCCGGCGGCAGGTTCGTGGCGTCCTTGCCGTCGATCAGGATCGTGCCGGAGGTCATGTCCTCGAGCCCGGCGATGAGCCGCAGGAGCGTGGACTTGCCGCACCCCGAGGGGCCGACGAAGACGACGAACTCGCCGTCCTCGATATCGAGGTCCAGATTGGGGATGACCTTGACGCCGCCGAAGGCCTTGGTGACGCTCTTCAGTTGGATTTTGCCCATGGCTTGCGATCCTTTACTTGACGGCGCCGAAGGTGAGGCCGCGCACGAGCTGCTTCTGCGAGAACCATCCGACGATGAGGATGGGGGCGATGGCGAGCATGGAAGCGGCCGACAACGTGGCGTAGAAATTGCCCTGCGGGCTCGAGAACGAGGCGATGAAGGCGGTGAGGGGAGCGGCGTTGGACGTCGTGAGGTTCAGGGTCCAGAACGCCTCGTTCCAGGCGAGGATGACGTTGAGAAGCACCGTGGAGGCGATGCCCGGCACCGCCATCGGAGCGAGGATCTGCGTGATCTCCTGGCGCAGGGTCGCCCCGTCCATGCGCGCGGCTTCCAGGATGTCGACCGGAATTTCCTTGAAGTAGGTGTAGAGCATCCACACCATGATCGGCAGGTTGATCAGGAAGAGGACGATGATCAGCCCGAGCCGGGAATCCAGGAGCCCGAGATTGATGAAGAGCAGATAGATCGGGATGTAGACGCCGACCGCCGGGAGCATCTTGGTGGAGAGCATCCACAGCAGCACGTCCTTGGTGCGCTTGGTTGGCGAGAATGCCATCGCCCAGGCGGCGGGGATCGCGAAGATGAGGCCGAGCACCGTGGAGCCGAGCGCCAGGTAGATCGAATTCATCATGAAGTGGAAGTAGTTCGCCTGCGCCTGGATGTTGACGTAGTTCTCCGTCGTCCAGTCGAAGAACAGGAATTGCGGCGGGATGGAGATCGCCGTCAGTTCCGTCTTGAACGAAGTCAGGAACGTCCAGAGGATCGGGAAGAAGATCAGGAAGCCGACGAACCAGGCAAGGATCGTCATGCCGATCTTGCGCTGTCTGGAAACTTGGCGGGCCACGGGCGTCCTCCTTAGGCGTCGAGGTTCTTGCCGATCGCCTTGATCAGGAAGATCGCAACGATGTTGGCGAGGATGACGGCGACGATGCCGCCGGCGGAGGCTGCGCCGATATCACCGAATGAGATCGCCTGCTGGTAGACGAGATAGGTGATGTTGGTGGACTGCGCGCCCGGCCCGCCATTCGTCGTCACGAGAATTTCCGCGAAGATCGACAGGAGGAAGATCGTCTGGATCAGGATGACGACCGTGATCGCCCGGCTCATATGGGGCAGCGTGATGTACCAGAAGATCGACAGCGCGCCGGCGCCGTCCATCTCGGCCGCCTCCTTCTGGTCGGAGGAGAGGGACTGGAGCGAGGTGAGCAGGATGAGCGTCGCAAACGGTAGCCACTGCCAGGCGACGATGAGGATGATCGACAGGAGCGGGACATCCGTCATCCAGTCGATCGGGGCGAGGCCGATCGCCGACATGGACTGGCCGATGACGCCGTAGACCGGGTTCATCATCATGTTCTTCCAGACGAGGGCTGCGACCGTCGGCATGACGAAGAAGGGGGCGATGACGAGGAGGCGCACGATGTTGACGCCATAGATGTCCTGATCGAGCAGCAGCGCGAGGAGAATGCCCCCGCCGATCGTGATGACGAGGACGCCGACGACGAGGACCATCGTATTGGTCAGGGCGGCGATGAAGGTTGGGTCGGTGAGGAAGTAGGTGTAGTTCTCGATGCCGACGAATGGTGTCGAGATGGGATTGTAGAGGCTGTATCCGAGGGTCGAATAATACAGCGTCATGGCCAGCGGCACGGCCATCCAGATCAGCAGTGCGATGACCGAGGGCGCCATCATCGAACGGGCGAGTTTCTGGGAGTGCTGCGTTGCCATCGAAATCTCCTGGCCGCGATCGAACCATCGCGAAAATTCGCACCTGACGGGAAGCGGGAGAGGACGACAGGACCGAACGGCGCGCCTCCATCCTCCCTATGTCCCTTATCCGTTCGCATGGAACGGCGTGGTCGGATGGAAGAACGGTTGGTTTGCGTTGCGGATATCGGTCCGGCGCTTGCCTCCCAATGGCCGGACATCCGGGCGGGTCGTCCCCGCCCGGACAGTTTCAGCGCTGCGGTCTTACTTGAGGTAGCCGCCGCGGGTCATTTCGCGGGTCGCGATCGCCTGGGCCTGGCTCAGCGCCTGGTCGGCGGTGACCGAACCCGAGAGCGCCGCCGCCATCTGCTGGCCGACGGCCGTGCCGATGCCCTGGAACTCCGGGATCGCCGCGAACTGTAGCCCGAAATAGGGCTTGTCGTCCGTCGGCTCCGCCTTGGCGTTCTGGATCGCGTTCAGCGTGGCTGCGGCGAAGGGAGCGGCGTCCGTGTATTCCTTGTTCTCGTAGAGCGAGGTGCGGGTACCCGGGGGCACGCTCGCCCAGCCCTCACGCTCGGCGACGAGGTTGATGTAGTCCTGCGATGTCGCCCAGGCGACGAATTCCTGAGCGGCTTCCGCCTTTTGGGAACCCGCCGGCAGGCCCAGCGACCAGGCCCACTGCCAGTTGTAGCCGTCGTTCGGGCAGTCCTCGGTGCCGCAGGGCGCGCCGCCGAACCCGACCTGATCGGCCACCTGGCTCTGCTCGGGATTGGTCACGAAGGAGGCGGCGACCGAGGCGTCGATCCACATCGCGCACTTGCCCTGGCCGAACAGCGAGAGGTTCTCGTTGAAGCCGTTGGAGGCGGCACCCGGAGGGCCGTATTTCGTCATCAGCTCGACATAGAGATTGACGGCCTTCTTCCAGCCCTCGCTCTCGAACTGGGGCTGCCAGCTGGCGTCGAAATAGTTCGCGCCGAATTCCCGGGCCATATTGCCGAGGAAGGCCATGTTCTCGCCCCAGCCCGGCTTGCCGCGCAGACAGATTCCGTAGACGCCGTTCTCCTTGTCCGCCGTCTTCTCGGCGGCTTCCGCGATGAAGTCCCAGGTCGGCTGCTCGGGCATTTCGAGCCCGGCCTTCTCGAACAGGTCCTTGCGGTAGAGGGTCAGAACGCTCTCGGCGTAGAACGGCAGGGCGTAGAGCTTGTCGTCGACCGAAAGCGCGTTGCGGATGGCCGGAATCAGGTCGTCGGTGTTGTAGGTCTCGGGCAGGTTGTCGAGGGGCTGCAGCCATTCCTGCTTGGCCCAGATCGGCACTTCGTAGGTGCCGATGGTCATCACGTCGAACTGACCGCCCTTGGTGGCGATGTCCGTGGTCACGCGCTGGCGGAGAATGTTCTCCTCCAGGGTCACCCAGTTCACCTTGATGTTCGGATGCTGCTCCTCGAAGACGCTCGTGAGGCCCTGCATCCGAATCATGTCGGAGTTGTTGACGGTTCCGACGGTGATCGTCGTCGTCTCCTGGGCGGTCGCGGAGGCCGTGAGGGCGACGAGGGCGCCCAGCGCGGCGCTGGTCTTCAGTAGCGAATGAATGGACATGGTTCCTCCCAGTCGGTCTATGGACGAATGACGCATCGGCTGACCTTCGATCTTAAGTTACGCTTCTGATCGGCGCGGTCCAGTGGAGAATGAGGATTTCCAAAGCTCAAGCGGAATGGGCCTCCCCGGCGATCTCGCTTCGTCTCTCCTCCGGCGGACGGTGCGTCCGCCGACTTTTACCAATTTCCTTGGTTGGTCAATATCCCTTATCTATCAATTCGGAACGGGCTGTGGACGAGCCCGCCGTTCGCTCGGTGCCATCTTCGCTCCTCCCCGCATTCGTCAGCGTGCGAACAAGGCTCTCGCGAACCGACCACATCGTCCGCGAAGCCTGATCTTCGGCCGGAATCAAGCCGTTGTCGAGCCCGAGCGGGCCGAGGCGCTCGAGAACGGCCGGATCGTTCGCCAGAATGTGAAAGGGCACGTCGCGGCCCGCACCGTCTCCTGTCAGGAGCCGCGCCGGCTGGTGATCGCCGAGCACGATGAAGACGGCGTCGTCGCCGAAGCGCGCGATGAAGTCGCCGATCGTCTGGAGGGCGTAGTCGATCGAGCGCACGAAATGATCGCGAACACGGGCGGGTTCGGCCCAGACCTCCTTCGGCGTCGGTCCGACGCTCGCCTGCGCATCGAAGACGGTGCCGTCGCCGACGGCATCCCAGGGAACGAGACGGGGGATCGGCGTCCACGGGGCATGGCTTGAAATAAGCGCTGCTTCGACCATCACGGGCCGGTCCGCCGACTCCACGATGCGCCTTGCTGCCGACAACGTGTATTGATCCGGCATCGTCACCCAGTTGAACGGCAGGCCTCGATAGCCGAGATCGGCCGCCGCAAAGATTTCGTCGTAGCCGTAATAGCCGCCTTCGGGCCAGTCCATGGTGATTGCCGGCATCACGGCGACCGTCCGCCAGCCGGATCGCCTGAAGAGGGCGTTCAGCGTCTGGCGCTCGCTGGCGATCATTCGGTCGTAGCGGTGCTGATCGGTGGTGGGCAGGCCCGATAGAAGTGCGCCATGGGCAAGCCAGCTCTGCCCGCCCACCGTCGGCGATGCCAGCCAGCCAGACCGGGCACCGTAACCGGCTTCCGACAGTTGCTTCTCGACGGCCTTGAGGCGCGGCTCGATCAGGGCCCGGTAGGCGGGGTCGGACAGAACGGTCCGGCCGTAGGACTCGACGAACAGGATGTAGACGTCGCGGCCCCCGAGCGCCTGAAGGATCGGCTGGCCCGCGAGATCGGCCAGTGGATCGGCCGCAAGATCGCTCTCGAAGGCGATGAGATCAAGCGAGGATTGCCGTATCAGGTCGATGCGGCCCGTGGCGAAGGCCGAGTTTTCGGCGGAAAGAAGAGGGATGCCCTCGGGGTTTGGTCGGTCCGCATAGTCGGCGACGCCACCCAGGAGGGCGAGAATGCAGGCCACCGCCCCGATCCGGTGGGCGCGAGGCCCTCTGAGCTTGCGCCCCTGGGCTAGCGCATAGACGAGGATCGCGATCGCCAGGGCCCAGACGGCGATGGCTGCGGCGATGATCGCGAAGGCCTCGGCCAACCCGACCGTGCCTGTGAGGAGGTTCCAGCCATCGGTCAGAATGACGACATCGAGCAGCGGATTGAACGGTCGTCCGAAGGCCGAATAGGTGCCGAGATCGGCAAGTTTCAGGAAGAGAATCACTGCGGCGGCAAGACCGATCACGGCGAGAAGCAGTCTGAAGACGAGGCCTTGCGCGAGAAGGAGAAGACCCGCGGCGGCGAGAAGTTCGACCGGAATCCCGTCGACCCAGCCGAAGGGGAAGTCGCCCGGGGTGGCCGGCAGGAAGAGAAGGAGGGCGAGGAGCGCGCAGCCGAGCGTGAAGGAGACCATGGGGCGCAGCGCCGCCAACCGGGCACGTCCGGGTTTCGTAATCGCGCCGAATGGCCGCGCCTGCCTCGTCATTCTTCCCGCCCATCCTTCCGGTTCGTCTCGTCCGGGGCTTGCCATATGGTGCATTCGTGGCGATCTGTCGGCGGACCGGGAGCCGCGAGCCCTCCGGTCTCCATATCTCGAAGCCGGCGGAAAGACCGACGCAATTGCCCCATCGCCTGCTTCTCGTCGGCCGGATCGTTCTTCCCTTTCTGCTCGTCGCGGCCCTGATCGGGCTGACGGATATCGGCGCGACGTTCCATTCGCTTCTCTCGGCCGATCCGGCTCTCGTTATCGCGGCGCTGCTTCTCGTCCAGGCGCATATCGTCGTCGCCGCCATCCGGTGGCGCGTCACGGCCTTGAGTCTGGGGATGATCCTGCCGGTCCCAAGGGCCGTGACCGAATATTACGGGGCTTCGCTCCTGAACATGATCCTGCCTGGAGGCGTTTCGGGAGACATCCTGCGCGTTGCGAGAAACCGCACCGTGGAAGCCGAGCGCACCGATTGGGAGCGCTCCGCCCATGCGGTCTTCCTGGAGCGGGCATCGGGACAGGTGGCCTTCGCCTTCATGGCGGGCGTCGGTCTCGTTCTCTGGATGTTCGATCACGGCCGCGATACGCCCCGCATCGCATTCGAAGGTATCGTCAGTACCGTGCTCCTTGCGAGCGCGCTCGCCCTGATCGTCGCGTTGCTCGCCGTCTTCGCGCGCGGGCGTCTGCGGGCTGCGATCGGCCGTCTCTGGCAAGCGACGCGCCGGGCCTTGCTGACGCCGCGTCAGGCCGCCATCCAGTTCGTCCTCTCGCTCGTCGTGGTGGCCGCCTATCTCGCCGTCTTCTCGCTGGCGAGCCGCGCCATCGGCGCGCCCCTCGACATGGTACAGACCCTGCTACTGGTGCCGCCCGTTCTTCTCACCATGGTTCTGCCGATCTCGATCGGAGGCTGGGGCGTGAGGGAAGCGGCTGCCGCCGCGCTCTGGCCGCTTGCCGGATACGAGCCAAATGCAGGGGTCGCGGCGAGCGTGCTCTACGGGCTCGTCTCGACGATCGGGGCGCTGCCCGGCGTGTTCGCCTTCGATTTTCCCTCGCCCGGCACCTGGTTTCGCAGACGGATCCTCCGCCGCGATATCTAAGATCAGCCTGTGCTTTCGTTCGGCGAGGAGAGCCGTGCGTAAACATCGCCCGAGGCACCCGACTGGCTCTCGCGCCGAAGCGTCTCGCGGAAGCGATCCGCGGGCTCCCATTCGCCTGAACGGAACGTCTGGGTCTCGCCGACGACGAGATTGAATTCGTAGGAGCCGAGTTCGGTGAGGCGGAGTAGGCAACGCTCCGCGATATCCATGGCAGCCGGCAGATATTCGAAGGAGATCAGCGGCAGCGGCGCCGAGAGACCCTCCAGAATGTCCGCTTCGCTGCCCTCCACGTCGATCTTCACGAAATCGGGCCGTCCGTATTCCGCAACGAGCCGGTCCAGCGTCACCATCGGCACGCGAATGCTCGCATCCCAGCGGACGGTCTCGAAACCCGCGGCACTACCGATCCGTTCGCTCCAGCCGGCGGCCGTGCTCGAAAGGGTCGGATTGGCGTGGGAGATCTGCAGGTCCACCGAGCCGGATGTCCGGCCCACGGCCTCCGCCCGAACGGTGATGTCACGACCCTTCGCCAGATGGCGCAGGAGGCTGACGAAGCGCGGCTGGGGTTCGAGCGCGATGACCCGTGCGCCCGCCTTCGAAAGGGCGAGCGTGCGGTTGCCGGCATGGGCGCCGATATCGAAGGCGAGGGCGCCCGGCGCAACGAGTTCGCGCATGAACCGGCGCAGGCCGATCACCCGCCAGGGCTGGCCGTGATAGACGAACAGCGAGCGTGCCAGGCCGAGCCATGGGCGAAGGCGCCCGATCATCGCGACTGCGCTTCCCGCTCCGCACCGTCACCATGCACGAGCATCATGACCTGCGCGAAGAGATCGCGGGCGAAGGACACCGAGAGGAGAAGCAGCGCGCCGAGCGCGATCGCATCGGAGAGGGGCGGGGCGACGACCGGAGTGACGATGGCGCAGAGGGCCGCGACCTGGATGACGCAGACGACCTTTCTGAGAAGGCTCGGCGCAAGGGTCGAGGGCAGGCGCGGCACCAGCGCATGCAGAGCGAGATATGCGTATCGCATCCCCCCGAGGGCGAGGACGAAAGCCCCCGCCTTGCCGGAGGCGAAGGCGACGAGGGAGAGGAGGAAGATCATCAGCGCATCCACCTCCATGTCGAAGCGGGCTCCGAAGCGGGACTGGAGACGCGTACGCCGTGCGGCGTAGCCGTCGACGCCGTCGAGGAGGAGCGCGCAGGCGACGAGGGCCGCAAGACCCCAGGCGAGGTCGGCTCCCCCCTTGCTTTCCACGTGACCGATATGGATCAGGGACGCGGCGACGAGCGCCGTCAACGCGGCCCTGACGCTGGTGATGATGTTGGCCGGGCCGAAGCGCGAATGAGGATGAGCGCCGAGACCGGCCGCAGCGGTCCCGGCGATCGCCAGATAGACCGCGAGAGAGGTTGCGACGAACCGCCAGTCGGACCCTGCGATCTTCGCCAGAAACGGTGAGATCGCCGCGAGCGCCAGCCCGATCAGCGAGAGGATCGCGAGCGCTTCCAGAAGCACCGGGCGCACGTCGAAACGCAGGCGACCATCGACGACGGTGCGGATGAGAGGCCTGCCGCCTTCGCTGCTTTCGCTCATTTGGCGACGAGTGCCTGGGCGATGGCCCTCACATCCAGCTGGTGCCCGGCCCGCATGGCCTTGGTCGTCAGATAGGCCTGGTTCTCGTTCGTCACCTCTCCGAGAACCGAAGTGCGCCGGGTCACGGAAATCCCGGCATTTTCCAGAAATGCGGCCTTGGTCGGGTTGTTCGTCAGAAGCTCGACCTTGGCGATGCCGAGTGCCTTCAGCATTGCGACGGCGGCGCCGTAGCGCCTCAGATCGGGACCGAAACCGAGCGTCTCGTCCGCATCGATCGTGTCGAGGCCGTGCGCCTGATAGCCGTAAGCCATCATCTTCGCGCCGATACCCGTGCCGCGTCCTTCCTGATCGAGATAGATGAGAACGCCGCCGCCCCGCGCCTGGATCAGCCGCAGGCCCTCGCGCAACTGGTCGCCGCAATCGCATTTCAGCGAGCCGAACAGATCGCCCGTGATGCAGGACGAATGGATGCGGATCGGGACCGAGCGTTCGACATCGGGATCGCCGACCACGATGGCCACCTGATCGCGCTGCGACAGACCGCCGCGGAAGACGACGAACTCCGCCTTGTCGACATCCCGGAGGGGGACTTCGGTGCGGGCCATCATCTCGTAGCGGCTCTCCGCCTCGCCGGAGACCGCGATCTCCCTCGCCGTGATCCGCGTCACGCCCGCGAAAGCCGGTTCGTCCGGTTCGATCCGGGCGACCACGAGAGCGGGCAGGAGCAGGGCGATTGAGGACAGCGCGGTGAGCGCCGCGAGTTCCTCCGGTGCGTCCTCGAAATTCGTCGGCACCGGGCTCTTCATCCGGTAGCCGAGTTCGCAGGCCGCCGCATGCGAGACGCCCGCCAGTGGAACGAGCACGCCCTTCGGCCTGGCAAGACCCAGCGCGTGGCTGCGCTCGGCCGTCAGAAACAGCATATGTTTGCCGCCCGTCACCTGCGCGAACCGGTCGAAATCCCCCGAAGTCGCCGTATCGAGCGCGAGCGCCGCGTAGTTTTGCTCGCCCACGAGCACCACTGGACGCCCGAAACGCAGTTCGGCCCCGGCGATCTCGCAGGCCCGGCGCGCCACATCGCAAGGGTCGAGCATGGTCATCGGTTCGCCGTTGCGATTTTCGGCCTTGTTCGACATCGACGGTGCGTCCGGGGTTCGTGAAACTGTCATAGTATGGAAGACGTAGGCTTGCCCTGCACCTTTGACAAATGCCCCGGGTGGGACATTTTCGGCGTCATGACCGTCTCGGCCCAACAATTGCGTGAGAATGACCGGCAGTGCCCGCCTCTCGTCGTCCGGCGAAGGTTCGGCGCGTGAGCGACGGTGCCCGCCGGGCGGCGATCGATGCCCATGCGCTCTGGCTGGAGGCTCCGAACCACCCGGCCTTGCGCCCCCTGTCGCTGCCGGCTCCAGGTCCGAGCGAAGCGCTCGTCGCCGCCCGCTTCAGCGCGATCAGTCGCGGTACCGAGCGTCTCGTCAGCGCGGGACAGGTTCCACCATCCGAATACGAGCGCATGCGCGCGCCGTTCCAGTCCGGCGAGTTCCCGTTTCCCGTCAGCTACGGCTATTGCCTGGCAGGCCTCGTCGAGGACGGACCGCCCGGCTGGCTCGGCCGGTCCGTCTTCTGCCTCTGCCCCCATCAGAGCCATGCGGTCCTGCCCGTCGAGGCGCTCCGCCCGGTGCCTGAAGACGTGCCGCTCTCCCGCGCCGTTCTTGCCGCCAACATGGAGACGGCGCTCAACATCGTCTGGGACGCATCGGTCCAGCCCGGCGATACGGTTGCCGTCGTGGGAGCCGGAACGGTCGGCCTTCTCACGGCCTATTTTGCGGCGGCGATCCCCGGCACGTCCGTCACTCTCGTCGATATCGACGACGCGAAAGCCGGCCCCGCGCGTGCGCTCGGTCTTTCCTTCGTGGGGCCGGATTCGGCGCCGTCCGACTGCGACATCGTGATCCATGCCAGTGCGTCCGCGAGCGGTCTTTCGACAGCCATCGCCTGTGCCGGTTTCGAGGCGCGGATCGTCGAGGCGAGCTGGTATGGCGAGCGCGCGATCGAGGTTCCCCTCGGCGGCGCCTTCCATTCCCGCCGCCTGTCCCTCATCGGCAGCCAGGTCGGCCACCTTCCGTCTGCCCGCCGGGCCCGCTGGACCCATGCGCGCCGCCTCGACCTCGCGCTGTCGCTCCTTGCCGACGAGCGTCTCGACGTCCTCATCTCCGGCGAGACCCCCTTCGCCGAGCTTCCCGGGGCCTATCTCGGCATTCTCGACGACCCCGCAACGCTCTGCCACCGCATCCGATACGAAAAGGCCTGACCCCACATGTTCGCAGTCGAAGTGACCGACCACATCATGATCGCCCATTCCCTGCCGCGTCCGGTCTTCGGGCCCGCCCAGGGCATGCACGGCGCGACCTTAACCGTGGATGCGGCCTTCTTCACCGAGGATCTCGACGAGGACGGCCTCGCCGTCGATATCGGCGCGGCAACGGACATCCTGAAAGAAGTTCTTCGGCCGCTGAACTACCAGAATCTCGACGAGATCTCAGAGTTCTCGGGCAAGGTGACGACGACCGAGTTCCTCGCCCGGCATATCCATCGAAAGATCGCCGAAGCAATCGCCGGGGGGCGCATGGGCGAGGCTGGCGGCCGGGTCGCCAAGCTCCGGGTGCGCCTCCATGAGTCCCAGGTCGCCCGCGCCTGGTACGAGGCATCGCTTTGACAGCGAGTTTCGTCTTCGCCATCCCCGGCGATCTCGAAACCAAGACCGGCGGCTACGCCTATGACCGACGGATGATCGCCGAGCTCGAAGGGCTCGGCTGGTCGGTCACGCATCTGCAACTGCCGGCAAGCTTTCCCGACCCGGCGCCCGAGGATCTCCGCAGGGCAGGCGACCTCTTCGCAGCGCTCCCCGATGGAACCACCGTCTTCGTCGACGGGCTCGCATACGGCGTTCTGCCTGAACTTGCCGAGCGCGAGGCCAGCCGCCTCCGGCTCGCAGCCCTCGTGCATCACCCGCTCCATCTGGAGACCGGCATCGCGGCCGGGCGCGCGGCGGAGCTTCGGGCGAGCGAGGGTCGGGCACTGGCCGCCGCCCATGCGATCGTGGTCACGAGCGCGGCGACGGGCCGCGATCTCCAGCGCGGCTTCGGGATCGAGGGCGACCGGATCACGGTCGCGCCTCCCGGAACGCAGAAGTCCGAGCGTTCGAGCGGCTCGGCAGGCGCGCCGGTCATCCTCTCCATCGGGAGCCTCGTCGAGCGCAAGGGCCACGCCGATCTCGTCTCGGCGCTCGCAACCTTGCGCGATCGGGACTGGCGATGCCGCATCGTTGGCGATGCCACCCGCGACCCCGGCCACGCCCGAAAGCTCGAGAGCCTGATCGCGGATCGCGATCTGGCGGACCGGATCGAAATCGCCGGCGCGCTTCCCGATCTCGAAGAGGCCTACGGGTCGGCGGACATCTTCGCACTCGCGACCCGGCACGAAGGTTATGGAATGGTCTTTGCCGAGGCGATGTCCCATGGCTTGCCGATCGTCGGGACCCGGGCCGGCGCGGTGCCGGACGTGGTGCCACCCGAGGCGGGCATCCTCGTCGAGCCAGGCGACATCCCGGCACTCGCAGGGGGGCTCGAACGCATGATTGACGACAAGGACCGGCGCCGCCGGTTCGCAGATGGTGCCTACGCCGCCGGCTCACGGCTTCCGACCTGGGCGCAATCGGCGCGCGCGATCAGCCAGGCGCTGAAGGAGATCGCCGCATGAGCGGGTTCGAAGCCGACTGGCTCACCCTTCGCGAACCGGCCGATCGCAAGGCGAGGGCGGACGACCTTCTTCATGCGGCCGCCGATCATGTCGCATCGGACGAAGGGCCGGTGATCGATCTCGGCTGCGGAACCGGCTCGACCTTCCGAGCCCTCGATCCGCATCTTCGCAGGGGTACGCGCTGGGTGTTCGTCGACGACGATGCGGCGCTTCTGGACCGCGCGGCTGACGCGCTGGAAGAGCGCGACCGCGGACGGGTCGTCTTTCGCTCGATCGATCTGTCCGGCCTGACGGTCGATATCCTGGCGGGGGCAAGGCTCGTCACCGCCTCGGCCCTCTTCGATCTCGTCTCGGAACGCTTCGTTTCGAATTTCGCGAGAATGCTGCGCGAGGCCCGGACGGGCCTCTACTCGGCACTGACGGTCGACGGCCGTATCGAATGGGGCCGACCCCACGAAGACGACGCGGCGGTCGCCGCCGCCTTCTCGGCCGATCAGGGCCGAGACAAAGGATTCGGTCCGGGTCTCGGGGGCCGGGCCGCCGAGGCTCTCGAAGAAGCGCTGGCTCGCGAGGGGTTCGAAATCCGGTCGCGCGAGGCCGACTGGCATCTCGGGATCGACGACCTCGCTTTGCAGGACGCCTTTCATGCCGGCTTTGCTGAACCCGCGCGCGCCGAGCTCGGCGACGAACGCGCCGGCCAATGGCTACAGTTTCGCAAAAATGCCGCGCGGCAGGGGGCACGCCTCCTCGTCGGCCATCGCGACCTTCTCGCGCTGCCGTGAGGGCCTTCGCAGGGTGGCCCTCTCAGGTCATCCGGTAGAGCACCGCGTCACGACGGATCAGGTGGTGGTGGAGCACGCCGCCGAGATGCAGCACGAAGAGGACGAGGATCGTCCAGCCGAGCGTGACGTGAACCGTCATGAAGATTTTGGCGAGATCGTCGTTCTTTCCCACCGGGCTCGGGATCGGAAGGATACCGAACAGGCTCAGGGGGAAACCGAAGGCGTTCGTGGCGAGGAAGCCGAAGATCGGCATGGCGATCAGCGCTGCATAGAGCGCGATGTGCACGACGCCAGCCATGCGCTTCTGCCATGAGGGCATCGGTTGCGGGGACGGGGCTCCTCGGATCAGCCGGACGGCAAGGCGCGCCAGCATGAGCCAGAGGACGAGGAAGCCGAAGGACTCGTGCAGGAGGTAGAACGCGGTCTTGTGTTCGTCGGCGACGAAGGCGATGACCATTCCCATGGGCCAGACGACGAGAACCAGAGCCGCGACGATCCAATGGAAGACCCGCGAGGTGGGCGCATAGCGGGCCCGCTGCGGCAGACCCACGGCGACCCCGTTCTCGTCGAAAAGGCCGGCTGCGTTCGAAGCTTGCGGCTCATGGGACACGGCGCGCCTCCGATCAGTGGCTTGGACCTGCGTTCCGTCCGGTCCCTTGTCGAGAAGAGCTGCCTTCTGCCGTTTCCGGTCCGGATATCGGATCACCCGGACGAGGGCGACAGTGCCGCCCGGCGAAACCGGACGGCCAGTCTCCGACGTCGCGCGCGAGGCGTCAAGCCGACGGGCCTGCGCCTCCGGCCCGGCGCGCCCTCACTCGGCCGGGCAGTGCGCGCCGGTCGCAGCCCACGCGGCGTAGAGTTCGCCGAACCGTTCCTGCGTGCCCGGAACCGGCTCTCGTCCTTCTCCCGGGTTCCAGCCCCAGCCGACCAGATCGTCATGCGCCATGTGGTCCACGAGAGCCGCAAGGTCGAGGCCGCCATTGCGGTTCTCGTCCTTGATCTGCGTGCAGATCTCGGCGAGCGACTTGCCCTCCCACGCCATCTCGATCGGCGCCAGATGCCAGTTCGGATTGCCGGGGATCGACTTGATGTCCGCGCTCTGACCGACGACCTTCACATTCTCTGGCCCGTGGCAGGTGTTGCACATCATGCCGGGAACGCCGAAATTTGCCTCCCCACGCTGAACCGGAGGCTGATGCGGGTTCATCCCCATGTTCTGCAGCGGGCTGTTGCCGGCCGGATGGCAGTTCACGCAGCGCGGATGCTGGAGCACCTTGCCGGTTTCCTGGAAGATCGCGATCGAACGCTCGGTCTCGTCAGCGATCTGATCGAAATCGGAGACCGGTCTGAGGCCGGAGGGCTCGTCCGGCGGTGCGATCGGCTGCGAGGCTTCTCCGGTCGCCGGGTTGCGATCCTGCGCGAAGCTCGCGATCGGGTTCGCCAGAAGTGTCAGGGTCAGGGCGAGAGCGAGGCTCGCGGAACCGGATCGAAGGGCGCGTTTCACGTCTGAACTCTCTTTATGCTGTCGGAAGAACGGTCGGCTCGGCGTCGGGAACGGCTGGGCCTGAGGCAGGTCCGGGGGTGTGTGAAACGCCCCGGCGGATCGAAGAAGATGGTGCGAAGGGCGGTTTCGGGACCGCCGCTCGCCGTCTGTATTCGGGATATGCGCGACGGGCGCGAAGGCGCCCGTCCTCGCGGTGGCCCGAACGCTCAGGCGCCGGCGCCGAGGGACGACTTGATCGGCAGGGTTTCGACGGCCTGCCCGGTCAGGCGGCGCCAGGCATTGGCGACGGCCGGTCCGATCGGCGGGACGCCCGGCTCGCCGACGCCCGTCGGGGCTTCGCTCGATGGCAGGATCGCCACCTCGACTGCGGGCATCTCCAAGATGCGCAGGGACCGGTAGTCGTGGAAGTTCGACTGGAGAACGGCTCCGCCTTCGCCGAGCGTGACCTCGTCGTAGAGGATCGCCCCAAGCCCGTAGCCGATGCCGCCTTCCATCTGGGCCTTGACGATGTTCGGATTGACGACGACACCGCAATCGACCGCGCACCACACCTTGTGCACCTTCGGGCCCCCGTCCTCGGCAATCGAGACCTCGACGATCTCGGCGACGTAGGTGGAGAAGCTCTTGTGCACAGCGACACCCCAGGCGCGTCCCTCGGGCGCCGAACCCGACTTCCAGCCGGCCATGTCCGCGACCTTCTGCAGAACCCCGCGTTCACGCGATCCTTCGGGAAGCAGCGCGAGGCGGCCCTCGACGGGGTCCTTACCGCCCAGTTCCAGAAGCTGGTCGAGGAAACTCTCCACGGCGAACGCCGTGTGCGTGTGGCCGACGGAGCGCCACCAGAGGGCCGGCACCGGCAGGGCGGTGTTGGCGGACATGACCCGGCGGTTCTCGATCCGGTAGGGCATGTCGGACGCGCCCTCGACGCTCGTCTCGTCGAGCTCGTCCTTGTTCATGATCGACTGGCCGACGATCGTCTGGTTCCACGCGACGATGGTCCCGTCGCCGTCGACGGCGCCGGACAGCTTGTGCAGATAGATCGGCCGATAGAAGCCGCCGCGGATGTCGTCCTCGCGCGTCCACATATGCTTGACCGGACGCGACATTCCCGAAGCCTTGAAGACCTCGGCGGCCTCTCGCATGTAGGGCGAGCCGAACTGGGCACGACGGCCGAACGAGCCGCCGGCGAGTTGCGTGTTGACGCGGATGTTCGCCGGGTCGATGCCGCAGACATCGGCGATCGCCGCCTTGTCCTGACCCGGGAACTGGGCGCCGTTATAGCAGTCGATCGACCCGTCCTCGCGTTTGACGAGAACCGCATCGAGCGGCTCCATCGGGGCATGAGCGAGGAACGGGAAGCGCATCAGCGCCTCGACCGATCGCGTCCCGTCCTTGTTCAGAACGGCTTCGATATCGCCGTGATTGGCGGCTTCGAGCAGGCCCTCGCCATCGGCGATCTTGGAATAGGCCTCGAAGATCTCGTCGCTGGAGCGCGTCTCGGCCTTGGACAGATCCCATTCCACCTTGAGGGCGGACCTGCCCTTGAGGGCCGCGAAGGTGTTGTCGGCATAGACGGCGACCCCCTGGGGGATCTCCTTGACGTCGACGACGCCCGGTACCGCGCGGGCCGCCGTGTCGTCGAAGCTCTTGACGGTCGCGCCGAAGTGATCGGGATGGGCGACGACCGCGATCAGCATGTCGTCGAAGCCGATGTCGAGCGTGAAGATCGCGCTGCCGTCCACTTTGGAGGGCGTGTCGAGACGCGGCCGGTCGGTGCCGATGAGGACGAAATCCTTCGGGTCCTTGAGCGTCACCTCGGACGGCGCGTCCTGCCCGGCGGCCTTCTCGACCAGCGCTCCGAAATCGGAGCTTCGACCGGAGGCCTTGTGGCTGATCGTGCCGCGCGCAACCGTGATCTCGCCGGCTGGCACGCCCCATTCCTCGGCGGCCGCCGCGACGAGCATGGCGCGGGCCGTGGCGCCGGCCTGACGCATCTGCTCGTAGGAATTGGCGATCGCGGTGGATCCGCCGGTTCCCTGAAGGCCGAAGGCGAGGTTCTTGTAGATCTCGTCATCGGCCGGCGCGGCCTCGACGCGCATCTGGCTCCAGTCGGCATCGAGCTCTTCGGCGACGAGCGTCGTGAGGCCCGTATAGGGTCCCTGGCCGAACTCGATATGCTTGGAGAGAACCGTCACCGAGGAGTCGGGCGCGATCCGCACGAAGGCATTGAAGGGCCGCGCGCCGTCGGTCTGGACGTCGGCCTGGATGACCGAGGGGTCCTGGGTCTTCGCGAAACCCTTCGGAACGAGGGTCATGCCGATGACGAGGCCTGCGCCGGTCAGGAAGGCGCGCCGGCTGGGGCGCGGACCACCTGCCGAATGTCCGTCGTGATAACCCATGGTCTTACGCCTCCATCTTGTCGGCGGCATCGTGGATCGCCTGACGAATTCTCTGATAGGTCGCGCACCGGCAGATGTTCCCGGCCATGGCGCCGTCGATATCCTCGTCGCTGGGCTTCGGGTTCATCTGGAGGAGCGAGACGGCGGACATGATCTGTCCGGACTGGCAGTAGCCGCACTGCGGAACGTCGATGGCCGTCCATGCGGCCTGGACCGCTTCGGCTTCGGGGCCCTCGACACCTTCGATCGTGGTGACCGTGGAGCCTTCGAGGGTCGAGATCGGCGTGATGCAGGAGCGCCGCGTCATGCCGTCCACATGAACGGTGCAGGCGCCGCACTGGGCGATGCCGCAGCCATACTTCGTGCCGGTGAGCCGTTCCGCGTCGCGCAGGACCCAGAGAAGCGGGGTTTCGGGGTCGCCGTCGAACTGGCGGTCCTCGCCGTTGAGGGTGAAAGAGACCATCGCGCGTTCCTTGTCGTCTGGTAGACGGACCTTCGGAGCCGTCGGCCCCATCGTCCTCGTGCCGAACGCGTTCGGCTCGCGCGTCGCTCCGCGGCAACGGAGAGAGGCACGAGCGAGAGGGGCGTTCGGCTGTCGGGAAAAGACTACGCTTTTTAGAGCGTTTCGCAAGTGCGGCAGACGAAACGCGGCGGCGTGGTGACCGGCGGGAGGGAAGGCGCGTTCAACCCCCGGATGCGACAAAGCCGCCCCCGATGGGACGGCTTTGCGTAAGGAGAGGAGCGCCAGACGGCGCCCGCCTGAAGATCAGTGGCCGGTCTGGTCCGTCGCCGCGTCCTTGACCTTGCCGTAGTTCTTCTGGGTCTTGCCCTCGGTCTGGTCGACCTTGCCTTCGGCTTCCATCTTCTCGTTGCCGAGCGCGCTGCCGACGGCTTCCTTGATCTTGCCGCCGACTTCCTTGGCTGCGCCCTTGACTTCGTCCTTGTTGGTCATTGTCCTGTTCCCTTCGTTTCACGAACAAAAGTTTCGCATTCTAAACGCGGCCGGCCTTTCCCCGTTCCCTGACCCTTCCGGTATGCCTGACGATTTCAGCCGAGGAGCTGGGCGACCTGGACGAGGCCGAGACTGGTGATGAGGCCGCCGACGAGGCGCAGGAGCACCTTCTCCTCCAGACGCTTGACGATGTAGCCCGCAAACGGCGCGGCGATGACGCCGCCGACGATGAGGCCGAGGACGGCGAAGCCGTGGGAGGCGAAATCGCTCTCCTGCCAGTGGCCGGTGAGGAGGGCGAAGAGGAAGCTCATGGAGACCGCGACGGTGATCAGGAACTCGGCCGTGTTGACCGTGCCGATGACGTAGCGCGGCTGGCCGCCGGCACCCAGCAGCCCGGTCGTCACGATCGGCCCCCAGCCGCCGCCGCCGACGGCGTCGAGGAAGCCGCCGGCGAGACCGAGGGGAGGGACGACGCTGCCGGGAACCGGGCGGCTCGGGATCTTGCGGAAGGAGCGGGAGAACAGATAGACGCCGATGAGGGTGAGATAGGCCGCGACATAGGGCTTCATCACCGCGCCGGGAAAGCTGGTGAGGAGATAGGCGCCGACCACCCCGCCGAGGACGCCGAAGGGCACGAGGCGCCAGAACAGCTTCCAGTCGATATTGCGGTGGATCGCGTGGGCGGTGCCGGAGGCCGCCGTCGTGAAGAGCTCCGCCGTGTGGACCGAGGCCGAGGCCGTGGCCGGGGTGACGCCGAAGGAGATGAGGACGGTGGAGGAGACGACGCCATAGGCCATGCCGAGGGCGCCGTCGACGAGCTGGGCGAGACCGCCCACGAGAAGGAAGAGAAGAAAGTCGGACATGGCCGGCTCCGAAGTTGAGACGGCGCCGAATCTATCCTCCTTCCGGCCTTTACGCGGAGGCAAGAAAATGCGCGCAGCCGGGCTTTACCGATCTCAATTTTGCGTTTCATACGCCACCGCCGTCATTCCCGCGCTTTCCCCCGAAGGCCCGCTGCCCATGGGGGCCGCCGCGATCTCCGCCTCCATGATGGCGACGGCCTGAACCTCCCGCTTCACCATGTCCGGCTCGCGGAAGAGGCGGGGGCTGCTCGATCGCGCGATCAGGAAGCGCATTGCGAGATTGGCGGCGCGCGGAATGCGCGACAGACAGGGCGGCGGACTGCCGCGCAGGAGCGCCTCCCTGTCCTCGCCCGCACGCTCACCGTGGCGGCATTGGAAGAAGCGGCGGCAATCGCCGCGCCGGCAATGATGGGACAGCCGCTGGATGCGATCGGCGATGACGTGCTCGTCGCCGATCGCATGCGTCGGGACGGGGCGATGGCGCTTACCTTCGAGCCGCGCGCGGACCTCGGGGCGCACGGGCAGGCCGGCGAGCCGCATGGCGGTGACGAAGCGCTGGTAATGCCGGCGGGCGATCGCCTGCGACTCGGCGATCTCCTCGCGGCTGACGGGCGGCGCGCCCGCCGCATCGCCCCGTCCCCCGCCGCCGGCCTTCGCCTTGCCGCCGGCCGGGTGCCGTGCCGCAGGCTTCGCCCGTCCCGGCGTTCCGTTCGAAGGTTTCGCCAGTGCCGCTTCAGAGCCCGCCGCTTTCGGTCCTCTCCGCTTCGCCATGATCTGTGCCTCCCTCGAAAAACGAACCCGCCCGGCCTCTCCTTCCGCCGGGCACCCTTTTCGGCCGGACCGCGAAGGGCGCGTGGATCATGGGCTGAGCGGGGGGCACGGATCGGCGTTCCCGCGCTCGTGTCTGCGAGCCGGGGTTTGAACCTCGCCGGGCCCGCTCGCCCGTCCCGGCCTTTCATGTCGGGGGAGGGGTCGGTCCCGTATCGCCCGCTTGTTCGAAGGGCCGGTTCGTCCGGCGCTTCGAAGAAGCGGGGCCTTGCCACGGCCGCATCCCAAAGAGGCGGCAGCGGAGCGCCGGAGGCAAACCCTCCGATGTGTAGTCAAGTCCGGTTCGCCTCCGGCGCACCGCACGGGATTTGTCGCCTCGCTTCGCCCTCGGCCCGGCTTTCCGCTACGAACCGCCGGGCCCTTGTTGCACTCGCCGGATGGCGGGCGTGAAGGGACCCGAAGCGGCCCGGGCGCGGAACGCCCAGACTGTCGGACGGCTGCCGACGCTTCACGGCGGGCTTTCGAGGGCCCGGCCGTTCAAGCGGACCGATCCGCACCCGCGCCGTAGTACGCGAGGGGTCGGCGGAGCCGCGAGGCGTCCGGGATGAGGGAGCTTCCGGACAAGCCCCCACGCCGCAGACACCGCCCGCACCCCCGAACGATCCCGGCGATCGTCCTTGCCATTCGGTGGCGCGGTGAGGGGATGATGGGGGAGGGCGGTGGGGGTGGGGATAAGATTTTGAAGCAAGCTGGAATCTAACGGTGTCCCTTGTAACGAGAGGCGAGCATCAGTCGACGTCAACCCTTATTTGATCGCTTCAGTTTGTTTGGAATGAGCCGTGTCTGCCCAGTTTGAATTGCCGAAAATTCTATAAGGCCAAAAATTTCAAGCGCGCAATCACTGGAAACGTAGTAGTTTTGCGTGTAGAAAGAAAAATGGAAAAAGGAATGTCTTCGGCAAACAACCAGGCCCGATCTTCGCAATCAAAGATCTCAAATACCTGTCGAGTCAACGGCGGAGAGCGGTGTCCGGGCATCATTCACGCATATTAACCGACGCTTAGAGATGAGACGTGGATCGTACATTGATCAACGATGTGCGAAAATTAGCAGGACTGCATAGCATTTGCGAGATTTGTTCAACCAGGCGTTGTTGCCATCTGCGGGGGTTTCAACGAAAAACCCTATTAGAAGATCGGATAATGAGTTCTATCGTTATTATGCTGGATACCCATTAGATTTCGCCACTTGGGCGCTGTCTGAGCTTGGCTTGCCGAGCAGCGCGGTGATCGTGGATCCGTGGAGTGGATCTGGGACCACAGCCGCCGCATGTGCGCACGCGGGCACCTCCTGCTATGGATATGACATTAATCCCGTTATGGTGCATCTTGGTAGGGCTAGGGTCGCTCTAGACACCGATTTTGAAGAAGCAGCAGAAATTATTTCCAATACTAAGGATCTGTTGCGTTGTAGGGGCGTCACTGAGTTCAGGGAGATTGGTCACGCGTTTCGTGAGATCCCTGTGACGAATGAAACGGCTCACAGCGTAGCTATTGCTGCCTTATTTCCATTCGCACGGTCGCAGCTGGAGCAGTGGCGGTCGCGGAATCCATCTTGGTACAGTCGTCATTCAACTTTCGAAGGGTTGCAAGTAGAGGCAGGAGCAGTTTGCGATAATTGGATAAAGTTGCTCAAGACGCTAAAGCAATGGCGAAGTGTTTCCGAAAAATCTCCCGGGTGTGCCATCGTCATTGAGCGTGGCGATTCAAGGAAAGCGATCGGACGTTTCAATACTTTCGACGGGGTATTGACATCTCCGCCGTATCTTACACGTTTAGATTACGTACATGCGACCTTGCCCGAGTTTTTGCTACTCAGGGATTTCGATCTCGCCCCGGATATTCAACGTCTTCGTCGCTCGATGCTGGGTTCGCCGCTGACTAGCGAGCGCCCTGCACAGAGTATCGAGCGCCTCCCTGACGACGTAAGAGGCGTTTTGGAGCGCATAAAGCGGCATGCTTCTAAAGCGTCATCGACTTACTATCTGCGCTTTTTTGCAACTTACTTTGTTGATCTCCAAGCTTCCATTCGTAATATCGGAAATGCCCTAAAATCTGGAGGAAGCGGTTGCATTGTTGCGCAGCCTACTAGCTACAAAGACATAACGATTGACTTGCCCGATTTGATCGCTAGCTTGGCGAATCAGTTCGGTCTTTTCGAATATTCGCGATACACGTTCGATAGTCGTCGTTCGATGTCGCTGGTTAACACACGAGCTCATGCGAACGCTCGGCTGCCGAAAGCAGAAAGCGCCGTGTTTTTTAGGAAAGAATAAGATGCGAGCTGTATATTCGCCGATGTCTGTTGGTGACTACTGTAAAGCGTTGAATGATGGGTTGATCACAGTGAATGACGACTATCAGCGAAACGCGGGTATCTGGGCGTCTTACGCGAAATCGTTTTTTATAGAATCTATTCTACTAGAGTATCCTATACCTAAGATATTTCTTTATTCGAAAGTCGACCTTAGAACGCGGAGTACGATCAAAGATATTGTCGATGGTCAGCAAAGAAGTCATACTCTACAGAGCTTTTACAACAAAAAATTTAAACTGTCTAATAAGATCGAAACTAGTGAACTCCGGGGAAAGAATTACAATCAGCTTCCGGAGGAGTATCAATCAAGCTTTATATCTTATAGCCTTCCAATTGATGAATTTAGAGGTGTTCAACCCTCCGAAATCCAAGATTCATTTCGCCGTATGAACGCAAGCAACGTTCCACTGAACGATGAAGAGCAACGTAACGCGAAATTTCAGGGGCCTTTTAAGTGGTTCATCCAGCGCGTTGCCCTCCATTTCTCCGAGCAGTTGCGAGCTATCGGTATTCTATCGCGCCGCGATATTATTAGAATGTCGGATACCAGAATGTATGCGGAAATTTTGCATACGGCTTTGAATGGATTCGTTACGACGAAATCTTCGCAGATTGATGGTCTATACCGTCGTTTCAATACCGTTTTCAACGAAGAAGACTTGTTTTATGAGTATATGGAAGTTGGGATAGGCCAAGCTGCCGACTTAGTCGCCCAAAGTGAGCGCGAATTTCAACGGAGCTATATGTTTCAGACGCTTGTTTTAGTGTTTCTGGATCGACATTTTAATTTGAGTCTTTACGAGCAAGCTTCGATTCTGGTGCCAGAGATCGCGGACGCCCTCCAAGCTTATCCCGTCGATCTTGCTATTCTCAGCGAAAGCTTGCGTGATCCTGATAATCACCCGGCTCTCTCTGAATTCGTCGCCTCCACTAAGGGGACTAACGTTGGACGAGCAAAAGCAGTGAGGTTCCTCTATCTAAATGCTGCGTTGCAATGAGATGCGTATCGGACTTAAGGAAATTGCGGGACGCCGTCATTCATCGTAAACGGTACTTACAGTCTCTCGTCATTCCTGCTTCAACATCGTCAGACAAAGCGACAAGGCGAACTCTGGCTTTCGCTGTAATAGAATTGGACAATTTGGTCGTCCTCGGGCTTCGTCAGTACACAAAGAGCTCTCTTCTCCGAAGTCGTTCCGCTGATGGTAGTTATATATCTTGCAACGTTTCGCCAAGAAGTACGGAAGAAGCCGCTGCCTTAGTATATCGAGTTATAAATCCGAGCGGCTTTGCGAAAAAATCATCTCCAATCGCAATACGAGAAAAGGATGAGCAAGCCTTTAGAGATCCGAAGGAGGTTGAAAAAGTCTTCATCTCTTACGCAACCTCTAATATCGCTGGGCTGAGACTGGGTTTATCCCTAAATGCTCAGGTATTTTCGGAGGTTAAGGTGTTTAGACATTTTTTCGCTCATAGAGCAGAGAATACCTGTGATGCTGTCAATCGATTTGCCCGCAATAATGGTTTTGCAGGTAATATCGACCCGGAAAGGCTGCTGGTAATCGGTCGCCCAGGGACAGGCGTCCGTCTCATTGATGGATGGCTCGCAGACGTAGAGAATTTCTTCGATCTCGCGACTTAGCGCGAGCTAATATATGGAGTCCCCCTATCATTCCGCCGCGAAATCCCATATCTCCCGGCGCGTACGAGATCGGCTTTTGCCGGCTCGCATGATCATGGCCGTCGCTGGACGACATCCCGGCGATCGGCGTCCTGTCTCCGAATTTCATGAGACGTCACAGTTCGGGCCTTCATCGGGCCGCCTCGTTTCAAGGCGGGTGCGGATGGGGGTCTTCAGCATAGAAAGGCTTATCCGATGTCGATGACCGCCGAACGCAAGGCCGAGATCCTCAAGGAATACGCGACCAAGGAAGGCGATACCGGTTCGCCGGAAGTGCAGGTCGCGCTTCTGACCGAGCGGATCACCAATCTCACCGAGCACTTCAAGGACCACAAGAAGGACAACCACTCCCGTCGTGGCCTTCTGAAGATGGTCTCCCAGCGCCGCCGCCTTCTGGACTACACCAAGAAGACCGACGAAGCGCGCTACCAGTCGCTGATCGAGCGCCTGGGCCTGCGCCGCTGACACCGACCGAACCGGCTTTCAGGGCTTAACGCGCTGATTTCGCGAGGGATCGCTGGGGGCCGGGTTCCGGCTTTCGCGATCCGTCGCGGGGCGCTTTGCCCGCCGGTTTCACTTTCGCCGCCCGATGCTGTATGGTGACGGGCGGCGGTTCATCCGCTGAATTTTGATGTCATGGGGCAGGATCATCAAAGGCTCCCCGCCGGCATGGGACACAGGCGCTTCGCTTTCGCGAAAGTGCCAACCCGCCGGTCTCGTCCGGTTCGAGGCTACGGCCTCGGCCAGGGACTTCGAGAGCCTTTCATCGTCTTGCCCGTGGATCAAGGTTCGCACCCGATGTGCGATCCGACCGATCAGGACGCGCCGAGCGGCTTTCCCATCGAGGGAAGGCCGGGCGCAGCCGCCAGGTGAGGGAACGGTTCTCCGTTTCCCGATGGATCGCCTGAACGACGAAAAGGCAAGATATACATGTTCGATAATCACAAGGTCGAGATCGACTGGGCCGGCCGCCGGCTGACGCTGGAGACGGGCAAGATCGCCCGCCAGGCCGATGGCGCCGTGCTCGCCACCTATGGCGAGACCGTGGTGATGGCGACGGTCGTCTCCGAGAAGCAGCCCAAGGCCGGCTTCGACTTCTTCCCGCTGACCGTGAACTACCAGGAAAAGACCTTCGCGGCCGGCAAGATCCCCGGCGGCTTCTTCAAGCGCGAGGGCCGGCCGAGCGAGAAGGAGACGCTGACCTCGCGTCTCATCGACCGCCCGATCCGCCCGCTCTTCGCCGAAGGCTACAAGAACGACACGCAGGTGGTGCTGACGGTTCTGCAGCATGACCTGGAAAACGATCCGGACGTGGTGGCGATGGTCGCGGCGTCGGCCGCGCTGACGCTTTCCGGCGTGCCCTTCATGGGCCCGATCGGCGGCGCGCGCGTCGGCTATATCAACGGCGAATACAAGGTGAACCCGAATGTGGACGAGATGCCGGAATCGGCGCTCGACCTCGTGGTGGCCGGCACCCGCGACGCCGTTCTGATGGTGGAATCGGAAGCCCACGAGCTGACCGAAGAGGTGATGCTGGGCGCGGTGATGGAAGGCCATCGCTCGTTCCAGCCGGTGATCGACGCGATCATCAAGCTCGCCGAGGTCGCCGCCAAGGAGCCGCGCGAGCATTCCGCCCCCGACCATTCGGTGCTGGAAGGCGAGATGCTGCAGCTCGTCGAGAACGACCTGCGCGAGGCCTACAAGATCACCGACAAGCAGCAGCGCTATGCGGCGGTCGATGCGGCCAAGGCCAAGGTGACCGCGCACTTCCTGCCCGAGGACGCCGAGGAGACGAAGTTCTCCAAGCAGGACGTCGGCACGGTGTTCAAGAGCCTCCAGGCCAAGATCGTGCGCTGGAACATCCTCGACACCAAGAGCCGCATCGACGGGCGTTCGCTGGACACGGTCCGCTCGATCGTCTCGGAAGTCGGCATCCTGCCGCGCACCCACGGCTCGGCGCTGTTCACGCGCGGCGAGACCCAGGCGCTGGTGGTGGCGACGCTCGGCACCGGCGAGGACGAGCAGTTCGTGGATGCCCTGACCGGCACCTACAAGGAACGCTTCCTGCTGCACTACAACTTCCCGCCCTATTCGGTGGGTGAGACGGGCCGCATGGGTTCGCCCGGACGCCGCGAGATCGGCCACGGCAAGCTCGCCTGGCGCGCGATCCGTCCGGTTCTGCCGGCGGCCGAGCAGTTCCCCTACACGCTGCGCGCGGTCTCCGAGATCACCGAGTCGAACGGCTCGTCCTCGATGGCGACGGTCTGCGGCACCTCGCTCGCCTTCATGGATGCGGGCGTTCCCCTGAAGCGTCCGGTGGCGGGCATCGCCATGGGCCTCATCAAGGAGGACGAGCGCTTCGCGGTGCTGTCCGACATTCTCGGCGACGAGGATCATCTCGGCGACATGGACTTCAAGGTGGCCGGAACGGAAGCGGGCATCACCTCGCTCCAGATGGACATCAAGATCCAGGGCATCACCGAGGAGATCATGAAGATCGCCCTCGACCAGGCCAAGGGCGGCCGTGTCCACATCCTCGGCGAGATGAACAAGGCGCTGGGCGAGGCCCGCTCCGAGCTCGGCGAGTTCGCCCCGCGCATCGAGGTGATGCAGATCCCGACCGACAAGATCCGCGACGTGATCGGCTCGGGCGGCAAGGTGATCCGCGAGATCGTGGAAAAGACCGGCGCCAAGATCAACATCGACGACGAGGGCACGATCAAGATCGCGTCCTCCTCGGGCAAGGAGATCGAGGCGGCCCGCAAGTGGATCCACTCGATCGTGGCCGAGCCGGAAGTCGGCGAGGTCTACGAGGGCACGGTGGTGAAGACGGTGGAGTTCGGCGCCTTCGTCAACTTCTTCGGCTCGCGCGACGGCCTCGTCCACATCTCCCAGCTCGGCGAGGGCCGCGTCGCCAAGACGACCGACGTCGTCAAGGAAGGCGACAAGGTCTGGGTCAAGCTGATGGGCTTCGACGAGCGCGGCAAGGTCCGTCTCTCGATGAAGGTCGTCGACCAGGCGACGGGCGAAGAGATCAAGAAGGCCGCTGGCGAAGACGCGGCCTGATCCGAGGGACTCGGACCCGATGTCAGAATCGGGTCCCTGTCTTCTGATTTTTGCTGACGCATCGGATGATCCGAAAACCGGGATCACTTTTCGGTCCGATGCTGTGGTCACGCATCCGCTTACAATCGAAGCGCGCCGGGAGCGATCCCGGCGCGCTTTTGCGTTTGGGGCAGAACGAGACGCAATCAGCGACCGCGTTCGAGATGGGCGCGGAGCTGCCAGAAATGCTTGTCGATCACGTGGGAGAAGCCGATCAGAAGGTCCTGGGTGACGAGATCGTCCTCGGTCGCATCGATCGCGGAGTAGAGGTCCGAGGACATCGTCGCGTAATTGGCTTCGAGGAGCTCGAGGGTCTGGCGATCGTTCAGATAGCCTTCATCGATGGGCTGGATCGTCGTGTTTTCGGCGGTCGGGACCAGACGGCCGTCAGCCGCCTCGCCGAGAGCCAGCTTGCGTTCGGCGGCCTGATCGATGAACGGGAGAAGCGCCGAATAGAGTTCGCCGTAGAACTCGTGCAGCTGGTAGAACTCGATGCCCTGCACGTTCCAGTGCGCCTGATGGACATTGTGCTGAAGCGCGATGAGATCATAGGTGACCTGCTGCAAGGCTTCGGTGGAGGTCCGGCGGACATCCTGCGAAAGCGGCAGGGAGACACTGTTCTGCGTCGATGTCTCGGTCCCCGAGCTCGATGTCGCCGGGTTCGTGTTCGTGTCGGTGCTCTGCGCGAATGCAGGACCCGCCAGCAGCGCCGCCGCGATGGGAGCGGCGTAGCGAAGGTGACCGAGGTGGCGGAATGTCATGACTGTCCCTTTCCCTGTGCTCTGCGGCGGGATTGTCAGGATGATTCCGATCCGGCCGCCGAGGTTAAAGGGAAAGGCAGGGTGTCGTTCCGTGCGACGGGGCTTTTGATAAGCGTGCCATAGTGTCGCTGCCGGCGCGACCGATGCCGCAAACCGCGTGCCGTTTCGGCCGAACGGCGCCCGGATCAGAGCGGATCGGTCGGGCCGTCCGCTTCCGATGGGGCACCGGGTTCGAACTGTCCGGCGCCGGGATCGAGGCTTGGGGGTTGGGGGGATTCGGGTGCGCGCAGCATCGCTCCATTGACGGTGATGGACTGGTCGCGGCCGAAGGTGGCGGCCCATTCCAGGGCGCCGTCACCCACGGGTCTGCCGAAGCCTTTCGCCATCTGCAGGACGCTGACGCCCTGAAGGGCCTGCGGATAGTCCCGGCCGGCCTCCTGAAGGCCGGCGATGAGCGTATCGATCCCCTCGGCCCTGACATCGACGGAGACATCGCCATCGGCGAAGTCGGCGGAATAATCGATCCGGTAGCCACGGCCCGCAATCGACGAGTCCACGATGCCGAAGCTGGCCCCCGAGGCCTGGAAGAGGTCGTCGACCTTCGTCAGGGTTTGCCTGGAGACCGGCGCCTCGGCGTTCAGCCGAAGATCGGAGATCAGGAGGGTGGCCGGTTCGAGGAGATCGACATCCGTCGCTTCGGCTTCGAACACGACCCGGTCCGGGATCAGGGCGCTCGCCCATTCCGGCACGAAGGGCGAGGTGATGGCGATATCCGTCAGGCCGTACCGGATGCTGTAGGTCCCGGTGGTGCTGATCCCGTCGAGGGCCATGTCGACGTCGGCGGAGCCGATGCGACCGGACCCGAAGGGACCGACATCGACGGTGATGCCGCCGATCTTCATATCGCTGGCAAAACGGGTCCAGACGGGGAGAGCGGCTCGGAGCGCATCCTTGAGCTCCTCGAGCAAATCGCCTGGCTCGGGACGGGTCAGAAGTTCGATCCCGACGCCGTAGAGGCGCATTACCTCGGCGGTCCTCATTCCCTCGCCGTTCACGACGGTTTCCAGATCGCCGCTTTGCACGACGAACGAAATGGCGCTTTCCGGATCTCTCGGATCGAGCGACACCGTTCCTTCCTGCCGGAAGGCTCCTCCCGACTGGACCGCCTCCATATTCAGTCCGCCGTCCTCGCCGACCTCTCCGGTGAACCGCGTGCGGATCGGCTCGCTCGTCGTCGTCGTCGTTCCGGCCGGATTGGTCTCGACCTGACGCACCGTGCCGAGATAGCCCTCCGCGCGCGTGAAACTCTGGACTTCGGGGTCCCAATAGCCCGCCCATTCATGGGACCCGACCTCGTAATCGAGCCTCTGGACGATCTGCGCCCCGCCTGGTTCGCCCGAAGGGGACCGGAACGAGAGGCTCATGGCGAAAGGCCCGCTCGAGGCGACGAACCACCGCCCGTCAGGCTGCTCACTGACGAGAATCGCGTAATCGTCCATTCTCAAAGAGATGTCTTCGAGACCTGCGATCTCCTCGCCGAGTTCCGACAGACGGGCCGTGATCCGGTAGCCTTCGTCGACCGGCTCGATCGAGACGATGCCGTTCTCGAAGGCAGCGGCCGTCAGATAGAGTTCGAGCGAGGATCGCAGACGGTCCGCTCCGCTCTCGTCGCCCGCGCGCAGCACAGGCTCGCCGAGAAGCGCTGCAAGATCGCTGCGCTGCGGCGGGTTTTCCTCGGCAAGGACGCTGCCGGTCGCAAGACAGACGGCACAAGCCAGTGCCATGATATGGTTCTTCATCGTCGGCCCCCCGCCAGAAGATCGGATCACGCAGGTCTGATTCGAAAGCGATCCGCCGTCTCCGTACTTGCCCCACGAGACGACGGAACGTCCATTCTGGGTAGCTAACTCACCGGTTTGCCCCCGTCCATAGTCTCAGGCCGGAAATGGTGGACAGGGGGATGGGCGAACGGCGGAACTCGCAGCTCATGGGAACGTGGCCGAACAGAAGGCTTGGCTTCAGGCCTCGGACCCGATTTGAGAATCGCGTCCGAGGCTCCTGTTTCCTGCTGACGCATCGGATGGCGCGAAAACAGGTTCCACGTTTCGGTCCGATGCTGTCGTCGCCGCCACCCCGTCGCCGCCGACCCGTCCGCATTCCATCGCACCCCACGCCTTCACGTTCGCGTGTCATTCGAATGCACGGATGCGAAGTGCCCGAAAGGCGTGTGGATCGCGCAAGTTCTGCGTGAATCCTTCAGTAATCTTCAATGACCAATCGCCAAGGTCCGCTGACTTTCTCTGAAACATATGGACATGTCGATGAAAACGTCTCCTGCCTTACGCCTTGCCTCCATGGTGCGGTTCATGGCGAAGGAGGCGCGATCGTTCGCCGGCGATCGCGGGGGCAATTTCATGCTGCTCGCGGCGCTGATCCTGGTGCCCCTCGTCCTTTTCGCCGGAGGTGCCGTCGATCTGGCGGATGCGAGCCACAAGCGAAGCGCGATCCAGAGCGCAGCCGATATCGCCGCGCTCGGTGCCGCATCCATGGCCGATGCGACCTTCGGCGACCGGGAGACGAGAGCCCACCAGCTCTTCCATCAGAACATGTCGGGGACGGATGACGAACTCACCGGCCGGTTGAGCGCTGAGAACGGCGTCTTCACCTATACCGTGGCGGACGAGGTCCCGTATCGCTTCATGAAGATCGTCGGGCTGGACAAGGCCAAGCTGAACGTCGTCGCCCAGGCGGCAACACAGGGGCCGGACATCGACATCGCCTTCGTTCTCGACAATTCGGGATCGATGAAGGGCGAGCGAATCCGCGAACTGAAGGGGGCGGTGCGGCTGTTCCTGGACGAGTTCAAGGATCAGAGGGACCGGATCCGGGTCGCGCTCGTGCCGTTCCACAGCGGGGTTCGCCTCTCGGACGCCAATCTCGCAAGATCGGAAACCGATCTGGAGTTCATCGATTGCCGCCTCCTCGAGAGCGGCACGGGCTGGGACAGCTTCTACGGCCCCCTGTGCTCCAGCGGCAGACCGGGCTTCGTCATCGGCTCCACGGGTGCCTATGTCACGGCCGACGGGTCGAAAGACGCGTTCCTCTACAAGGCCGTGACGGCGAGCGGCCGCAACGCGATCCGTGCCGACCGTGCCACCTGCATCGACAGCGTCTACAGGCGCCGGGGCGACCAGTGCATGAATTACAAGGTGAGCCAGGTCAGCAATTTCGTCGTCTACGACCAGCCCAGCAAGCAGAGCTGTGTCATCGATCGCAACCAGAACTTCGACGTGACGAGCGACGCGCCCGATCGGGCGGGCCGGAAATATCCCACATCGCAATGCGACACGCAGGAGATCGGCGAGGTTCGCCCGCTCGACGGCAATCTGGATCTGGTGGCGTCCCGCGTCGACGCCCTGACCGCCGAGGGCAGCACGAACCTGACGATCGGAATTCAGTGGGGAATGGAGGCCCTGTCGCCCACCTCGCCGCTGACCGGGCGGCGCTCCGGTGCCGAGCCGGTGATGGTGATCCTGTCGGACGGCAAGAACCAGAAGAACCGCTGGCACTTCCTCACCGGCGATACGACTCCCATCGACGATCGCACACGGGCCGCCTGCCAGCACGCCAAGACGCGCGCCGAGCCGATCAACGTCTATGCGGTCAATCTCATCGACGGCGATCCTGCGGTCCTGAGGGGATGTGCATCCCGGCCGGAACAGTATTACGCCATCGCCTCCGCGGGTGAACTGCGAAGCGTCTTCGCCCGGATCGCAGGCGAGATCAAAGGTGTCAGGCTGGTCAAGTGAAGCGCCGGGCCGGCGCCGCTTGCCCGCACGGACCGCCGGGCGGCGCTCGCAGGCATCGGACCTGCGACCCTCGTCCGCATCTTCGGACGATCCGATGCCGCACTCGGGGGTGGCACCCAAGGGCGGAAGCGAAGCTCGCGCGCGAAGCGCTGCGCGCGACGAGCCGGGCGCCACGACCCGGCCGCAGGGTCAGATGATGGCTTCGCCGAGGACCGGCTCGCGGGATGGGCGCCGGTCGAGGATCATCGCCCGGGTTCGATGATCGAGCTTCCGGGGCACATCGCGGACGGGGCGGGGCTCGGCCACGAGGAAGCCCTGGATCTCGGTGCAGCCCACGACCATCAGCCGTTCGAGCTGCTGCGTCGTCTCCACGCCCTCGGCGACGACGCGGGCCCTGAGCCCCCCGGCGATGCCGAGCACCGAGCGGATGACGTGCCAGGCGGTCTCGTCCGTCGCCTGGACGAAGCTGCGATCGAGCTTGATCGTGTCGAACCTGAACCGGGTGAGATAGCTGAGGGACGAATAGCCCGTTCCGAAATCGTCGAGGGAGACGAGAGCGCCGAGCGCCTTGATCTCGCCGAGGATGTGGATCGCGCGGGAATCGTCGTCGATCAGCACGCCTTCGGTGATCTCGAGCTCCAGACGCTCCGGGCGAAGGCCCGTCTCGGCGAGAGCCTGGCGGATCACCGACAGAAAGCCCGGATCGAGGAACTGGCGCGGACTGACATTGACGCTGATCGCCGTCTCCTCGAATTGGCTCGCGGCGATGCGGCACGCCTCGCGGATGACCCATTCGCCGATCGGAACCACGAGACCCGATGCCTCGGCGACGGGAATGAAATCGGCCGGCGAGACGTAGATGTCGCCACGGCGCCAGCGGATCAGCGCCTCGTAGGAGGAGATTCTCGCATCGGTCAGGTCGACGCGCGGCTGGAGGAAGAGCTCGAACTCGCCGCGCTCGATCGCAAGGCCGAGATCGCTTTCCAGCTCCTGGCGCAGGCGCAGCGCCCGGCCCATGCCGGGTTCGAAGGCCTGATAACCGTTGCGACCGTTCTGCTTGGCCGAATAGAGCGCGAGGTCGGCATGCTGCATGAGGGAGGCGAAGTCGTCTCCGTCGCGCGGAGCCAAGGCGATGCCGATGCTCGCGCGCGGATGGATGGTGGCGCCCGAAGGCAGGAGAAGCGGCTCGGCGAGCGCCTTCAAGAGGCGATGGGCAAGGTCCGCCGCCTGGTTCGCGAAGGCGACTTCGGTCTGGATGACGGCGAACTCGTCGCCGCCCAGCCTCGCCACGGTATCGTTCTGGCGCACCTGGGCGCGCAATCTCTCGGCCACCGCCATGAGCAGGGTATCGCCGCTCGGATGGCCGTGGATGTCGTTCACGTCCTTGAACCGGTCCATGTCGACGAGAAGCAGGGCGACCGAAGGCCTGCCGATATCGGTTGCGAGAACGTCGTCGAGCCGGCGGCGGAAGAGTTCCCGGTTCGGCAGATCGGTGAGGGGATCGTGCATTGCGAGGTGAAAGATCCGGTCCCGCGCGGCACGCTTCTCCGAGATGTCCGTGAGGCGAACGATGAGCACGGTCTCGTCCTGGAGGCTCGTCGAGCGCACGGTGATCTCGACCGGCACTTCGCGGCCGAGATCGGACATGATGTCGATCTCGCGCGTCGTCTCCTCCACATCCGCAAAGCCGGTGGACAGGTTCGGCAGGCCGTTCATGTCCGACAGGATCGAGACCGAGCGACCGAGGAGGAAATCGGCCGGCGCCTCGAACAGCGCCTCGGCGGCGCCGTTGGCGGTGCGCACGATGTCGTCGTGGATGAGGAGGATGGCGTCCGCGGTGATGGTGCCGAGGGCTTCGAACCGCGCGATCTCACCGCCTTGGCCTTCGGATGCGCTCGCGATGCGGCGTTCGGCTTCGCGCGCATGGAGCCGGTCCATCAGCCCGTTGAGGCAGTTCGCCAGATCCTGGCTGTCGTCGCCCTCTTCGACGGGAAGGCGCAGATCCGGCGTGACGGGGGAGCTGACGAGGGTGGTGATGGCGCTTTCGAGCTCGCCGGTTCCCAGATGCACGCCGTGCTCGCAGATATTGAGGCCGCGCGCTTCCTCCTCGGGTGTCGTCCTGAGGCGGACGACCGTCTTCAGGACGTGGAGGATGAGGAGGCCGCCGAAGAAGGCCCAGAGGAAGCCGAGGCCGACGCCTGCCGCCTGGACGAGCGCCTGATCGAGACGCGAGCCGGCCGGCAGGGAGGCTGCGGGCGCGACGAAGGCGAGGCCGATGGTGCCGACCGCGCCGGCGACGCCGTGGGTGCCGATGGCGCCGACCGCATCGTCGAGACGCAGGCGCTGGGCGATGAAGAGATTGGCGCGGTTGGCCGCGAGGGAGCCGAGAACGCCGAGAAGGATGGCGCCGAGGGGCGAGACGAGATGGCAGCCGGCGGTGACGGCGACGAGGCCGCCGATCATGCCGTTGATCGCCCGCTCGGGGGCGAGCGGCCCTTTCCTCCAGGCAAGGCCGAAGCCGGCGGCCGCCCCGGCCGCGCCCGCCGCGACGGTGTTGAGGATGATCGCCGGAACCGCCGAGGTGAGCGCGAGCGTGGAGCCGCCGTTGAAGCCGATCCAGCCGACGAGGAGGATCAGCGCGCCGGTGGCCGAAAGGACGGAGCTGTGCCCGCCGAAGCGCACGGTGCGCCGCTCGTCGAAGCGTCCCTTGCGCGAGCCGATGACGAGGACGGCGGCAAGCGCGACCCAGGCGCCGGTGGAGTGGACGACGGTCGAGCCCGCGAAGTCGACGAAGTGGGCATTGCCGAGAACGGCGCTCGGCGAATGCGCGAGGGCCGAGCCCCAGGCCCAGTGGGCAAAGACCGGATAGAGGAAGGCGGCAAGGACGAAGCTGACGCAGACATAGGCGCGCAGGCGCATGCGCTCGGCGACGGCTCCCGAGACGATGGTCGCGGCGGTGCCGCAGAACATCGCCTGGAACAGGAAGAAGGAGAGGTCGAGCTCTCCCGCCGCCTCCATGGACAAGGGAGGGGTGCCCCAGGCGAAAAGGCCGAGGACCGTCTCAGATCCGAAGGCCAGGGAAAAGCCGATCGTGATGAAGGCGAGGATGGCGAAGGCGAAGTCGAGGAGGTTCTTGAGGGCGACGCTGACCGCGTTCTTGGTGCGCACGGCGCCCGCCTCGACCATCAGGAAGCCGACCTGCATGAACAGGACGAGCGCTGCGGCAAAGAGGACCCAGGCCCGGTCGATGGAGGTGGCAAGGTCGAGGACGCGCGCCTCGACGTCCAGCGCCCCGACGGGCGAGCCGGCGAGGCTGGCCGATGATCCCGCGACGAGGAGGATGGCGGCGCCGGCGGTGCAGGCCGGAAGGAGGAGAGGGACTGGGAGCATACGGGATCCTCGAATTTCCGCTCCACTTATGCCGTAAGGTGAGAAAATTTGTGTAAACAACCACTCCCGCGAGCAGTGCGTTATCGCGGCGAGCCGTCCGCGCTTTGGGGGGCGTGTGCCATTCTTCGGAATGGTTCCAGACTGTCACGCACCTGTCATGGCGCCTCGGTATCGACGGGCCGAAAGATCCGAACCCCCCGTTCGCCTCTGTGAGCGGTGCGGGGTGTTCGCAGCCGGTGATCCCGCGCCGTTGTGAAGACGGCGCCCTTTCCCGGCGCGGCGAGCCCGGCTCGGACCTTCCACGAGATACGACCCTATCGATCGATCATTCGACGGAGCGACCCCCCATGAACGAACACGTCAAGCCGAAAGCCGTCTTCCGGACGAGCCAGCTCGAAGAGGCCGACGGGCCGGGCCTCAACCCGACCCAGACGCCGACCATGGGCGAGATCATCGCCCGCCGGTTCTCGCGCCGCAGCTTCCTGCAGGGTTCGCTCGCCGCGACCGCGATCGCCGCGACGGTCTCGCCGATGGCGCTGATGGCCGCCGACGAGACCCATGCGCAGGATGCCGGCACGGTCTTCGACTTCAAGGAAGTGACCGCCGGCATCGACCGGGATCATCACGTGGCCGAGGGCTACGACGCGGACGTGCTCCTGCGCTGGGGCGACAAGGTGTTCGCCGACTCGCCGGACTTCGATCCGGCGAACCAGACGCCGGAAGCCCAGGCCCGCCAGTTCGGCTACAACAACGACTTCGTCGGCTATATCCCGATCGACGGCTCGTCCGAGCACGGCTATCTGGTGGTCAATCACGAATACACCAACGAGCACCTGATGTTCCCGGGCATCGTGACGGTGAAGGGCGGCAATCCGATCGCCTCCGAGGGTGTCGCGACGGACGACGAGACGGCCGAAGGCAGCCAGCCGACCTCGACCGAAGCCGCCCTGACGCCGACCGAGCCGTTCGAACTCGTGATCGCGCCAGCCGACCAGAAGCGCGTCGATATCGAGATGGCGGCCCATGGCGGCACGATCATCGAGATCCGCAAGGAGAACGGCAAGTGGCAGCCGGTGCTGGACGGCGGCAAAAACCGGCGCATCACCTCGACCACCGAGATGGAAGTTTCGGGTCCGGCGGCCGGCAGCGACCGTTTGAAGACCAATGCCGACGCGACCGGCCGGAAGGTGTTCGGCACGCTCAACAACTGCGCCGGCGGCGTCACGCCTTGGAACACCTACATCATGGCCGAGGAGAACTTCCACGGCTACTTCATCGGCGAACTGCCGGAAGGGCATCGCGAGGCGGAGAATTACGAGCGCTACGGCGTGCCGGACGCCTCCTATGAATGGGGCAGGTTCCACGACCGGTTCGACCTCTCCAAGGAGCCGAACGAGCCGAACCGCTTCGGCTGGGTGGTCGAGGTGGATGTGGAGGATCCGAACTCCACGCCGAAGAAGCGCACCGCGCTCGGCCGCTTCAAGCACGAAGGCGCCGAGAGCATCGTCGCACCCGATGGCCGGGTCGTCTTCTATCTCGGCGACGACGAGCGCTTCGACTACGTCTACAAGTTCGTCACCGCCGGCAAGTTCAACCCGGACGACCGGGCCGCGAACATGGACCTTCTCGACGACGGCACGCTCTATGTGGCGCGCTTCGACGAGGACGGCTCCGTCGAATGGATGCCGCTCACCCATGGCGAGGGTCCGCTGACGGCCGAGAACGGGTTCGAGAGCCAGGCCGATGTCCTGATCGAGACGCGCCGTGCGGCCGATCTCCTCGAGGCGACGCCGATGGACCGGCCCGAGGATATCGAGCCCAACGGCTCGAACGGCCGCGTCTACGTGATGCTGACCAACAATACCAAGCGCAAGGAGGCGAACGCCGCCAATCCGCGCCTCGAGAACGCCTTCGGCCATATCGTCGAGATCGCCGAGGAGAACGGGGACTTCGCCGCGACCAAGGGCCGGTGGGAAATTCTCGTGAAGTGCGGCGATCCCTCGATCGCCGATGTGGGCGCGACCTTCTCGACTGAGACCACGGAAAATGGCTGGTTCGGCATGCCCGACAACTGCGCCGTGGATTCCGACGGCCGCCTCTGGGTCTCGACCGACGGCAATTCGCCGAAGGCGACGGGCCGCACCGACGGGCTGTGGGCCATGGACACCGAGGGCAGCGCTCGCGGCACCTCCAAGCTCTTCTACCGGGTGCCGGTGGGCGCCGAGATGTGCGGGCCCCGTCCGACGCCCGACCTCTCGACCTTCTTCGTCGCCGTGCAGCATCCGGCAGATGGCGGCGAGGACTGGGAGGAGTTCGGCAGGCTCTCCTATTACGAGGACCTGTCGACCCGCTGGCCGGATTTCGACGATGCGATGCCGACGCGTCCCTCGGTGGTCGCGATCACCAAGCGCGGCGGCGGCAAGATCGCGTCGTCCTGACGTTTTACGATCAGGAATGAACAGGGAGCGTGCCCGGCAGGCCGGGCGCGCTCCTTTTGCGTTCGGCAGCCGCCTTCGCTCGGCAGGGGGCCGGAGCGCGACGGGAAACGCCTGACGCCTCCGTCGCGCCCGCCATGATTTGGCTGTGGGAAATTGCCGCATGGAGGGCGCCTTCGGCGCATGGGTTCCTATAGTCAGAGCTCCAGAAACCGCGCCGGAATCTTCGCCTCGCGAACACATGCCGGGTGTGATGCCGGACGGTCGGACGACTTTTCGGACGACATCGCGCCCTGAAACGAAGGTTCGGAGCGAACTGCCGACCCGGACCCGTCGCTTGTCGTTCCAAGCAGCCGACCCTCCAACACAACGGATCGTCTTGCCCCTCAAACTCCTCGTCGTCGCCAGCGAAACCCCGGACGAAGCCGACGAACGCCGCCGCACGGCGGGCGCATCCTCGGACGAGACCTACCGGCAGACCGTCTCGGCGCTCGCGCCGGACGCGGCGATCGAGACCGTTTCCTGCCTCGGCGGCGGGGCGGCGGCCGACGGTCTCGACCTTGCGGCCTTCGACGGCGCGTTCTTCGCGGGTTCGCCCATCGCGATGCATCAGGACAATGCCGCAACGCGCGCGGCCGCCGACTTCATGACGCGGGTGTTCTCAGTCGGCCTCTCCGCCTTCGGCTCCTGCGCCGGCCTGCAGATCGCCGCCGTTGCGGCCGGGGGACGGGTCGAGACGCGCTCGCCCTCCATGAAGGCCGGGTTCACGCGCGGTATCGTCGCGACGACCGAGGGCCGCGACCATTTCCTGCTGGCGGGACGGCCTCTCGTCTGGGATGCGCCGGCCATGCATGCCGACGTGATCGCGCAGATGCCGCCGGGCGGGACCGTGCTTGCCCGCTCCAAGCACACGCCGGTGGAAGCTGCCGAAATCCGGCACGGGGCGGGGGTCTTCCACGGCGTCCAGTACCATCCCGAGATCGCCATCGACGAGATCGCGGCGGCGATCCTTCGCCAGTCCACGAGCCTCGTGGAGGAGGGGCTCGCCCGGGGCGAGGACGACATCCGCGCCTATGCGGCGATGCTTACGGATCTCGCCGATGATCCGCAGCGCCACGACATCGCCTGGCGGCTGGGGCTCGATGCGGACGTGTTCGAGCCCGCGCGCCGGATGACGGAGATTCGCAACAGCCTCGCGCACCTCGCCGCGCGTCGCCCCTGAGGCGAAAGCGCCGGAGGCTTCGGTTTCCGATTCCACAGATATCGTCGCAAGGCATCGGTTCGTCCGGTCCCGCTTCGCCCGGGTCCCGATTCACCTGAAGCGCGGTCTTCGATCTCATCGAACGCCGCGCGTCAGGACCCCTGTTGCACAGGGTGCGAACGGAAAACCGGAGGCCGGTTTTTCTCGCCCCGCATTAAGTCGACGAACGCCGTCAACATAGCCGGTCATCGTGCCCGGAACGGATGGAATGCCGCCTGGGCGTGTGCGTAGTTCCACGCCGGCGGGCGGCCAGTCTGGAATCTGTCCAAACAACGAATTGGAACGTCTCTAAGTTGCTTGCGGCAGAGTGACGAGAAAGAGGCTTTTGGGCAGAACAACTTGCCTGTCATTACTTGACTCCTATACTCGACTTTCGATAGGTCGCCGTGACGCCCCTCCGGGCCCCATGCCAAACAATCCAGGATCCGCCCATGCTCGCCCGGTTCGCCCGCCGATCGATCGCCGCTCTGGCATCTGCCGCCATCCTCGCCGTCCCGGCCGCCGCATTCGCGCAAGGAAGCGAGACGGCGCAAGGCGCGAAGGATGCAGGCAGCCTCAGCCTCGAGCTCAACCGGGCCGTGGACACGGACCAGGGATGCCGCCTCGGCTTCGTGACGACGAACAAGACGGGCGTCGATCTCGCCAAGGCCGCGTTCGAGGTGGTGCTGTTCAAGCCGGGCGGGCTGATCGACCGGCTCCTCGTTCTCGACTTCGGCGCCATGGACGAGGGCCGCACGAAGGTGCGGGAGTTCAATCTTTCGGGGGCGGACTGCAAGGCGATCGACCGCGTCCTCGTCAACGACGTCGCCGCCTGCGAGGGCGCCGATGGCGGCGAGGCCGTCGACAAGAACCGGTGCATGTCCGCGCTCGCCGCGTCCTCGAAGGCCGATATCGCGTTCGGTCTCTGACGGGCCGGGCGCCGTTTTTCTCGTTTAAAAAAACCCGCCGGGCCTTTTCCGTCCGCTTCGGGTGAAGGTTGAGCCATGTTCGAAACCCTCCTGTCACCGCTCTACGACCTCTACGAGCTCGGCGGCGCCGTGACCCTGATCCTGCTCTTTCTCTCGGTGATCTCGCTGGCGACCTTCCTTCTGAAGATCTGGCAGTTCGCGGCCGCTGGGGTCGGCCGGCGCGGCACGTCGAAGAAGGCCGTCGACCGCTTCGTGGACGGACAGGAGCGCGATGCGCTGACGATCGCACAAGGGGGGTGCAGTCCGGTGGCCGTGGTCGTCGCCGCCGCCATCAGGGGAATTCTCTTCAGGCCTGACGCCCGCGCCGATGTGGAAGAGGACGTGCAGCGGATCGCCCAGGAGCGGCTGCACCGGCTGACGGCCGGGCTGCGCCTTCTCGAGGCGATCGCCCAGATCGCGCCGCTGCTCGGCCTCTTCGGCACCGTGCTCGGCATGATCGAGGCCTTCCAGGCCATGCAGGGTGCGGGCTCGAACATCGATCCGTCGCAGCTTGCCGGCGGCATCTGGGTGGCGCTCCTGACGACGGCCGTGGGCCTTGCCGTGGCGATGCCGACGCAGCTCGCCGTCACCTGGCTCGACAGCCGCATCGAGAACGAGCGGGTGGGCATGGAGACCGCGCTCGCGGCGATCTTCACGAGGCGGATCACCGACCGTGCGCCGGAGGCTGCGGCCCGGGCGAAGGGCCCGTCGGTCCGCAAGGCTGAGCCGAGCCTCGTTCCGGGGGAATAAGGGTGCGGATCTCGCGCAATCCGAAGAAGCGTGCGGCCCTGTCGGTGACCTCGCTCATCGACGTGATCTTTCTGCTGCTCCTCTTCTTCATGCTGACCTCCACCTTCGTTCGCCACCAGCAGGTGGACATCGCCGCCCCCAATGCCGAAGGGGCGAGCGGCGGCTCCTCGCCGGACGTTCTCCTGCGGGCGGGTGCCGACGATCAAGTGACGATCAACGGGGAGACCGTGGGGCTTGCCGACATCGCGGACCGGCTCGCGGCGCTTCGGCAGGCCGGCGGCGAGACGCTTCTCGTGACCGCCACCGAGGACGCCGTGAGCCAGACGCTGGTGAACGCGGTGGAGGCCGCGCAGCGCTCGGGCTTCACGAAGATCTCCGTCGCCGACTGAACCCTCTGGCCTGCCGGCCCCCACGCCAGACGACGCCCACTCTGACGACGCCCACCCTGATGACGATCCCGAAGGCCGATCATGCGACTGAAACAAGCCGAAAAGCGCAAGGCACAGGATCCGACGATCGCGCTCATCAACGTCGTCTTCCTGATGCTGATCTTCTTCCTGCTCGCCGGAACGATCGCGCCGGGCGCCGATCCCGAGATCCGGCTGATCTCCACGCGCGACGCGGAGGGCGCGCCGCCGCCGGCCGAGCCGGTGGGCATCACCGCCGAGGGCGAGCTGCGCTATGGCGGCGCGGCGATCGAGATGGATGCGCTGATCGCCGAACTCTCGACCACCCGCTCGGCCCCCGAGGCGCAGGTCCCGCCCGCGGGCGAGGCTCGCGAGACCGGCGAGACCGAAGGCGAGGCGGCGACGGGAGCCCCCCTTTCGGTCACCGCCGATCGCGACCTGCCGGCGCGCGATCTCATCGCGATCCTGCGCCAGCTGCGCGAGGCGGGCTATGCGGCCCATATCGTGACCCGCGCGGGAGGGCCGCAGTGATGGGCGGACTGTCCCGCACGGCGATCGCCTGCGCCGTCATCCTCTCCCTTACGATCCACGGAGCGCTGGCGCTCTGGCTGCTGAGCGATGCGGATCGCGAGGAGACGGCCATGCTCGAAGGCGGGCCGGGGATCGAGCTCGCGATGGTGGGCGATCCCTTCGACGCGGTCTCGGCCGGCGACCAGAGCGCGAACGATACGAGCGAGACGGTCGAGCCGGAAGCGGTGCAGCCGGTCGAGGCCGAGCCGGTGAACGAGATGGCGAGCGCGGAGCCCGCCGAAACCGTCGACACCGCCGAGCCGGCCGAGACGCCGGAGACGGCCGAGCCGGTCGACAGCGAACTCGTGACCGAATCCTCCGAGGCGACGGAGGCCGTGAGCGAGCCGGCCGAGGTCGCGGCCGTCGAGCCCGACACCATCGAGACCGCATCCGTGACGGAAACGGTGGAGGCGATGGACCCGCAGCCCGAGAACGTTCCCGCGCCGACCAAGCGCCCGCCGCCGCCCGCGCCGAGACCGCAGGTCGCCCAGTCCGAGCCGGACCCGAAGCCGGCCCGGACCGAGCGGCGGACGCCGCAGCGCGCCGAGCAGCGCAGCGGCAATCGCGGAGCCAGCCAGGCGGATGCGCGGCGCGGCTCGCAGGAGGCCGGGCGATCCGCACGATCCGGCAGTCGCGGCTCGGGCGTGAGTGCCGCCCAGGCGACGTCGAACTATTCCGGGCAGGTGCTCTCGCGCATCCGCAGGGCCCAGCGCTATCCATCGGCCGCCCGGCGCAGCCAGGCCCAGGGGGTCGCGAGCGTCGCCTTCACCGTGACCGCGCGGGGCGGGGTGAGCGGTATCCGGCTCGTGCGCTCCTCCGGCAACGGGCTCCTCGACCAGGCCGCGGTCGATACGGTTCGCCGCGCCGCTCCCTTCCCGCCGATTCCGGCCGTGGCGGGACGCCAAAGCATGAGCTTCACGGTGCCGATCCGCTTCCAGCTGAGATGAGCATGGAGCCGTCCCGAGAGATGTTCGAGGCCGGCAGGCGCCTCGGGGGAGGGGTTGCCGATCCCTCCCGCGCGGCGTTTCTCGACCTTCTGCAGACGCTTGCCGCCGAGCCGCGCCGCCGTGCGCTGACGCGGATCTGCGCGATGATCGGCGAGACCGCTCGGGGCCCGGACGATCTGCGGCTTGCCGATCTGTTGCGCCCGTCCGCCGTCTCGCGGGCGGTTCTCGACGAGCGGAGGCGGGGCGCGCCCTCCCGATCGGTCGCGGTCTGCCAGGTGCACCGCCATCTCGCCCGCGCAAGTCTCGGCGCGCTTTCGGCCCTCTGGCTTCTGGAGGGATCGATCGCGACCGCCGGGCCGGGCGAAGCGCGGTTCCTGATCGAGGAACGGGCGATCGGCCTTCGCCCGCGGGCCGTCACGCCCGACTGGCGCGCGGCCGCGCCGGACGAGGTGCGGGCCGCGAGCGCCGATCTTCTCGCGCTTCTCGGCGCGATCGACCGGACGCAGCCGCGCAAGGGCGGCCCGATCCTTGCCAGCAATCACGCGATCGGCCTCCTTTCGCCCTGGCTTGCCCTCTGCCGGGCAGGCGCCCCGCGACCGGCCGCGCGTTCGGCCATGCGGACCTATCTCGCAGCATTCGCGCCCGATTGCGTGGATGCGATCGACTGGGAGGCCGATCGAGCCGGTTTCGAGGCGGGAGGCGGCGGTGCGGCGATCACGAGACGGGCCTGCTGCCTCAAATATTCGTCAGCGGCCCGCTCCTTCTGCGGGACCTGCCCCTTCAGGACGGGCGATCCGGCGATTGCCTGACCGGGGACCCGCCGGCGCGCGACGGGCGCCGCGGCCTTGTCTCCTGGCCCTTCCTTGCGGCGACAGGCACCGATCTTTACATGGCATGGGGCCCCGCGCGCCCGTCCTCGGGCGGCGGGTCCAGATGCCCTGTTCGGCCGCCGTCTTATGCTTTTCCTCACGATGTCGGCCTATGAGGGGAACGGTCCCGGTCCTGAGGCCGGCATGCCGCCCCATCCGTTCGCGCTCCGAAGGACGCATTTGCGCCCGAAGGAGCCTCAACCCGAAGGACACCATTCCCGCCATGCTCGCCGTTCTCAGTGTCGTGATGCTCGCCCTCAACATCTACTGGTGGATCATCATCGCCTCGGCGATCCTGTCGTGGCTTTACGCCTTCAACATCGTCAATTCCGGCAACGGGTTCGTCGATTCGATCGCGCAGTTCCTCTACCGGATGACCGAGCCGCTCTATCGCCGCATCCGCCGCTTCCTGCCGGATCTCGGCGGGCTCGATCTGTCGCCGCTCGTCGCCCTGCTGGGCATCTTCTTCCTGCAGCAGGTCATCATCATCTATCTCTATCCGGCGGTGGCGCAGGCCGGCATCTGACCTGAAGGACCGGGCTGACCGGCCTTGGCCGATCCGTTCTTCGAGACCGCCCGCGACGGCATCCGGCTCTTCGTGCGGCTGACGCCGAAGAGTTCCGCCGACAGGCTGGATGCGGTGGCCGAGGACGGCGCGGGACGGCTGCGCCTGAAGGCGAGGGTGCGTGCGCTGCCCGAGGACGGGCGCGCCAACGCAGCGCTCGCCGCGCTCCTCGCCCGCGCCTTCGGATGCGCGAAATCGGATGTGGCGGTCGTCGCGGGCGTGACTTCGCGCTCGAAGACCGTGCATCTGCGCGGCGAGGCGGAGCGGCTTGCCGCGATCGCGGAAGGCCTCGCCGGGGCCTGAGCCGGCGGCGCGGATCATCCGCCGGGCCTATGCTTCCTGACACTAACAAAAAAGCCGCCGGAGGTTCTCCCCGGCGGCTCGACCTGTGTGGTTGGCTCGACCCGGCTCAGGCGCCGCGCTTGGCGAGGGTGCGAAGGCGCAGGGCGTTGAGCTTGATGAAGCCGGCCGCATCCTTCTGGTCGTAGGCGCCGTGATCGTCCTCGAAGGTGACGAGGGCGTCGTTATAGAGCGACTTCGCGCTCTCGCGGCCTTCCACGATGACATTGCCCTTGTAGAGCTTGAGGCGCACCGTGCCTTCCACGTGCTTCTGGGAATGATCGATGGCGGCCTGCAGCATCTCGCGCTCGGGCGAGAACCAGAAGCCGTTATAGATCAGCTCGGCATATTGCGGCATCAGCTGGTCCTTGAGGTGCATGGCACCGCGATCGAGCGTGATCGACTCGATCGCCCGGTGCGCGGCGAGCAGGATCGTGCCGCCCGGCGTTTCGTAGATGCCGCGCGACTTCATGCCGACGAAGCGGTTCTCCACGAGATCCAGACGGCCGATGCCGTTGTCGCGGCCGAGATCGTTGAGCGCTGCGAGGAGCTCGTGCGGCTTCATGGTCTTGCCGTCGATCGAGACCGGATCGCCCTTTTCGAAGCCGATGGTGATCGTCGTCGGCGTATCCGGGGCCTCTTCGGGGCTGACGGAGCGCATGAAGACGTAGGGCGGCGGCGCCTCGTTCGGGTCCTCCAGCACCTTGCCCTCGGAGGAGGAGTGGAGAAGGTTGGCATCGACCGAGAACGGGGCCTCGCCGCGCTTGTCCTTGGTCACCGTGATCTGGTTCTTCTCGGCGAAATCGAGAAGGTCGGTGCGCGACTTGAACGACCAGTCGCGCCAGGGGGCGATGACCTTGATGTCGGGGTTCAGCGCATAGGCCGAGAGCTCGAAGCGCACCTGATCGTTGCCCTTGCCGGTCGCACCGTGCGCGATGGCGTCGGCGCCTGTCTCGGCCGCGATCTCGACGAGGCGCTTGGAGATCAGCGGGCGGGCGATCGAGGTGCCGAGGAGATAGGTGCCCTCGTAGACGGCGTTGGCCCGGAACATCGGGAAGACGAAGTCGCGGCAGAACTCCTCGCGCACGTCCTCGATATAGATGTCCTTGACGCCGGCGCGCTCGGCCTTTTCGCGGGCAGGGCCGAGTTCCTCGCCCTGGCCGAGATCGGCGGTGAAGGTCACCACTTCGGCGCCGAGTTCGGTCTGCAGCCATTTGAGGATGATCGAGGTGTCGAGCCCGCCGGAATAGGCGAGGACGACCTTCTTGACGTCGCGGGGAAGGGCCATGGGTTCGCTTTCTGATGCAGAGTTCGAAGGTTCGCGCGCTGTATAGCAAGCTTCGCGGGCGAGGAAACGGGGCGCAGGGCGATATCTGCGGGGGGAGGGGTGTGGACGGGCTGACGGCTATCCTCGCCGGTGCTAGATTGCGGGCGGCGCGGGCTTCAGCGGGTGCGCCGGTTTCCGGGACCCTCCGATCGAGCCTCTCACGAAGGCGAAGATCCCCTCGTCCGGTCCGATTTGACAGGATGCAGGATGACCTTCGTTCCAGACCCCGCGACCCTTGCCGCCTTCCTTCTCGCCGCCGTGGTGCTGACCATCACGCCGGGGCCGGACATGACCCTGTTCCTGGGGCGCACGCTCTCTTCGGGGCGCAAGGCGGGCTTTGCGGCGATGCTCGGGGCATCGAGCGGCATTCTGGTCCATACGAGCCTTGCCGCCTTCGGCATCTCGGCCCTGATCGCGGCCTCGCCCGAGGCCTTCCTCGTCCTGAAGTTCGCGGGCGCCGCCTATCTGATCTTCCTTGCGGTCCAGGCCGTGGTCTCGGGCTCCGCCCTCAGCGTGAAGCCCGGCCGGCCCGCGCGCCGGCGCAGCACGTTCGGGCACTGGCTGACCGGTCTCGGGATCAATCTCCTCAACCCGAAGATCATCCTCTTCTTCGTGACCTTCCTGCCGCAATTCGTCTCCGCTTCCGATCCGCACGCGGCCGGTAAGCTCGTCTTTCTCGGCCTTCTCTTCATCGCGGTGGCCATTCCCGTGAGCGTGCCGATGATTCTCGCCGCCGACACGCTCTCCGGCGTGCTGATGCGCCGGCCGAAGGTGACGCGCGCCATCGACTGGCTGTTCGCCGGCGTCTTTTCGGCCTTCGCCATCCGAATTCTCGTCGCCCAGGGACGATGAGGATTTCGCCGCCTCCCCATGAAAGGAAGCCCTTGCACGGCGCGAAAAAACGCTCTATCTCGGGCCGCATCGTCGCCACTCCCTTTCGGAGACGGCGAGCGTGCGGTTGTAGCTCAGTTGGTTAGAGCGTCGGATTGTGGCTCCGGAGGTCGGTGGTTCGAGACCACCCAACCGTACCATTTCTTCCCATCCCGATAGGATCATGGTTGTGAGGACGCGCGACGGGCAGGGCCGCTGCGGCCGCAGCGTGGTGGGTGGCGCGTCGTGACGCCGGTGCCGGCCGACCGGGATCCGAGGCGCGCGGTGCGACGGCTGAAATCGCTGGCGCTCTTCGCGGTCGTAGCGACGGGACTTGCCAGCGTCTTCGATCCGGGCATCGCCATCGAACTCGCGCTGTTCTGCGTCTTCCTTATCGCCATTCTCTTCTGGCCGGTCGGCCGGTCCGAGCCGAGACCCGTCGGCGCCGAGGCGCCGGTCGAGCGCGAGGCGTTCGGTGCCGGCAGCCGGGCGATCGTCGAGGCGCTGGCCGAGCCGGTGCTCGTGCTCGATCGCGAGACGACCCTCACCTATCAGAACCCGGCCTCGATCGAACCGCTCGGGCGGCTCGCCATCGGAGAGGCCGTCGCGCTGCGCTTTCGTGCGCCCCACGTCCTGTCCGCCATCGACGACGCCATGCGGATGGACGAGCGCCGCACGGCCTTTCTCGACGAGCGGCGCGGGGCCGATCGAAGCTTCGAGATCGAGATCCTGCCGGTTCGCGACCGGGACGGCGGCCGGCCCCGGATCTTTCTTCTCGTCTTCTCCGACCGGACCGCCGTGCGCCAGACCGATCGCATCCGCACCGATTTCGTCGCCAATGCCAGCCACGAACTGCGAACGCCGCTCGCCTCGCTGACGGGCTTCATCGAGACGCTCCAGGGGCCGGCCCGGGACGATGCGCTCGCGCGTGACCGTTTCCTCGCCATCATGCGGGACCAGGCCGCGCGCATGTCGCGGCTGATCGACGATCTTCTCTCGCTCTCGCGAATCGAGATGAAGCGGCACCTGCCGGTGAGCGAGGCGGTGGACCTGCGCGCGATTCTGACGAAGGTGGCCGATCAGATGGCCCCGCTCGCGAGCGATATGGGCGTTGCGATCGAGACCGATCTCGGACCGTCGGGCCTCGAAGTCGCCGGCGCGAGCGACGAGCTGATGCAGGTCTTCTCGAACCTCGTGGAGAACGCCTGCAAATACGGCCGGTCGGGCGGGCGCGTCGTCCTGCGCCTGCGCACCGGTGCCGAACGCGGCCATCCGGTCGTCGACGCCTCGGTGGAGGATTTCGGCGAGGGGATCGCTGCCGAGCACGTGCCGCGCCTGACGGAGCGGTTCTACCGCGTCGATGTCGGCTCCTCGCGGGCCATGCAGGGAACGGGCCTCGGGCTCGCCATCGTCCGCAACATTCTCCAGCGCCACAAGGCCCGTCTTCTCATCGATTCCGAGCCCGGTCGCGGCACGATCTTCACGACGCGGTTCGCGAGGCTTTCCGGGAATGCGGGTGAAGCGCAAATAAAACCTGAAAAATCAAGTGTTTAACCTGTCATAAAACTGTGCTCCGGCTGTCATATATGGTTCGTGGAAGGGCGTTAGGAACCCGTCGAACGCAAGAGTTCTGCGCCGGCCGACCGGCGTAACTTTCAACAGGCGTCCATTCGAACCGTAACCGGAGACATCCCTTGCACAACAAGCTCCTCGCCAGCCTTCTCGTGGGCTCCGCCCTCGGCCTGTCCGCCCCGGCCTTCGCCCAGTCCGGCGAGCCGATCCAGGTCGCCGGTTCCTCGACCGTTCTGCCCTATGCGCAGATCGTGGCCGAGAACTTCGGCGAGACCTTCCCCGACTATCCGACCCCGGTGGTCGAATCGGGTGGCTCGTCCGCCGGTCTGAAGCAGTTCTGCCAGGGCGTCGGCCCTGACACGATCGACGTCGCCAACTCCTCGCGCCCGATCCGCGACTCGGAGATCCAGGCCTGCAACGATGCCGGCGTCAACGAGATCTCCGAGATCAAGTTCGGCTATGACGGCATCGTCTTCGCATCCGCAGCCTCGGGCCCCTCGTTCGCCCTGACCCCCGAGATGGTCTACAAGGCGATGGCCGCGCAGGTTCCGCAGGACGGCCAGATGGGCCCGAACGCCTACGCCAAGTGGTCGGACGTGGACGCCTCGCTCCCCGATCAGCAGATCTCGGCCTATATCCCGGCCTCCAACCACGGCACGCGCGAAGTCTTCGAGGAGAAGCTCCTGCTTCAGGGCTGTGAAGACTCCGGCGCCATGAAGATGATGATGGACGGCGGAATGGACGAGGATGCGGCGGAAGACGCCTGCATGCAGGTCCGCAACGACAACACCATCGGTGAGATCTCGGGTGACTACACCGAGACGCTGGCCCGCATCGAAGCCAATCCGCAGGCGGTGGGCGTGTTCGGTCTCGCCTTCTTCGAGCAGAACCAGGACCGCCTCCAGGTCGCCACGATCGACGACGTGACGCCTTCGGCCGAGACGATCGCTTCGGGCGAGTATCCGGTGTCGCGTCCGCTCTACTTCTACGTCAAGCGCGCCCATCTCGGCGTCGTTCCGGGCCTTCAGGAATACGTGCAGTTCTTCCTGTCGGAGCAGATGACGGGCGACGGCTCGCCGACGGTCGAATACGGCCTCGTTCCGCTGCCGCAGGACGAGCGCGCACAGCAGATCGAGCAGTTCGAGAACGGCGACTCGGTCTCGGTCTCCGGCTAAGCCTCGAAATGATCCGCGAGGCGGGCGGTGCGGATGTCGGTCCGCCCGCCCGCCTCGCGCCGCGAACCGCCCTCGAGCCCGTCGCCATCTGAAGCGGGGCTCGGGGGGGCGCCGAGCGGACGGCCAACGGCCCGATCGTTCGGGTCCCGTTGGCCGTCCCTTCGGCGATCATCGCCGAGGCGAAGCCTCCGCCGCAGCGTGTCATTGCCGGCCATCGGCCCGGACCTTGCGCCCCTGCGGCAGGTCCAACTTCCTGAAAGGCGCATTCCGTGTCGACCTTCACGATTATCGCCATCGTCCTCCTGATCGGCGCGATCGGTGCGACCCTGGGCTTTCGCCGGGGCTCCGCGCTTCGTGCCGAGGGCGGGCGCAAGCCGCATTCGCGCCCGGTCTACCATGCGAGCTACGTGTTCACCTGGGGCGTGATCCCGGCGCTTCTGGTGCTGTCGGTCTGGCTGATCGCCTCGCCGATCCTCAACGAGCTGAACGTGCGCGGCGATTTTCCCGAAGGGGCGGTCGCCGAGGCGAACCTGACGGACGATCTCGCCTACGGCATCGTCGAATCGATCGGCTCGGGCCTTCGCGCGCTACCCGAAAGCGAGCGTGAGACCGTGACGGCCGAGACCCCGATCGCAGAGGCCGTGCCGCTGTTTCGCCAGTATGGCGTGCCCGTCGCCTCGGCGAGCGCCGACTGGATGATCCCGCTCGCCATCGAGCGGAACGCCTTTCAGGACATCAGCCGCTGGGCGATGACCCTCGTCGTGATCGCCCTTGCCGCGATCGGGACCTTCCACGGCTATCGGGGGATCCGCACCCGCCTGCGCGCGCGCAACAAGGTGGAATCGGTCGTCAACTCGATGCTCGTGATCGCCTCCTCGATCGCGATCCTGACGACGGTCGGCATCGTCATTTCTCTCGTTTCGGAGAGCGCCGACTTCTTCGCCCGCGTCGATCCCTGGACGTTCTTCTTCGGCACGGTCTGGGAGCCGCGCTTCGCGGCGGCGGGCTCGGGCGGGGCCGAAGGGCAGTTCGGGCTGATCCCGCTTCTCGCCGGCACGCTCTATATCGGCTTCGTCGCCATGCTGGTCGCCGTGCCGATCGGCCTCTTCGCCGCGATCTACATGGCCGAATATGCGAGCAACCGGGTGCGATCGGTCGCAAAGCCCCTCCTCGAAGTGCTCGCCGGCATCCCGACCATCGTCTACGGCTTCTTCGCCCTCGTCACGGTGGGTCCGTTCTTCCGCGATCTCTCGGCCCAGATCTCCGGGCTCCTGACCGGCGACTACTCCGCCTTCATCCAGGCCCAGAGCGTGCTGACGGCGGGTTTCGTCATGGGCATCATGCTGATCCCCTTCGTCTCCTCGCTCTCCGACGACATCATCACCTCAGTGCCCGGTTCGCTGCGCGACGGCTCGCTCGGGCTCGGGGCGACCCGGTCGGAGACGATCAAGAAGGTGGTGCTGCCGGCAGCGCTCCCGGGCATCGTCTCGGCGCTCCTGCTCACGGCCTCGCGCGCCATCGGCGAGACGATGATCGTGGTGCTGGCGGCGGGTGTCGCGGCGAACCTCACGATCAATCCCTTCGAGGCGATGACGACGATCACCGTGAAGATCGTGCAGCAGCTGACGGGTGACCTGGAATTCACCTCGCCCCAGACGCTCGTCGCCTTCGCGCTCGGCATCACGCTCTTCGTGATCACGCTCTGCCTCAATGTCTACGCGCTCTACATCGTGCGGAAGTACAAGGAACAGTACGAATGACCGATACGACCGCAACGGGCGCCGAGGGGCGGACGCATTCGTCCACCAATCGCCGCGATATCGGGATCAAGAAGCGCTACGCCGCCGAGCGCCGGTTCAAGGCCTATGGCATCTTCGCGATCGTCCTCGGCGTGACCTTCCTGTGCATCCTCCTCTGGAGCGTCGTCTCGAAGGGCTATACGGCCTTCTTCCAGACCGAGATCCAGGTTCCGATCACGTTCTCCGAGGAGATTCTCGGCACGCCGCAGGACGCTGCGGAGAACGAGACCAAGCTCTTGATGGCGAACTATCCCCAGCTCGCCCGCGACGGCCTGATCCGGCTTCTCGGCATCGACCCCGAGGACAGGCAGGCGGTGACCGCCGCCAACGGGCTGATCTCCCAGGGCGTGCGAACCGAGCTGCGCGACATCGTGATGAGCGACCTGTCGGCGATCGGCACGACGCAGGAGGTCTGGCTCTATGCGAGCTCCCAGCTCGACAGCGCGCTGAAGGGCCAATACGACCTCAACGTGCCCGAAAACCGCCGCCCGATCAGCGATCTGCAGCTGCGCTATATCGAGGAGCTGGAGGCCAAGGGCGCGATCGCGCAGAACTTCAACTGGGGCCTGTTCACCTCCGGCGCCTCCTCGCGGGCCGAGACCGCCGGCGTTGGGGTCGCGATCATCGGCTCGGCCTATATGATGCTGATCGTTCTGGCGCTCGCGCTGCCGATCGGCGTCGCGGCCTCGATCTATCTGGAGGAGTTCGCGCCGAAGAACCGCTTCACCGATCTCATCGAGGTGAACATCAACAATCTGGCGGCGGTGCCCTCGATCGTCTTCGGTATCCTCGGGCTCGCGGTCTTCATCAACTGGTTCGGGCTGCCGCGCTCGGCCGCCCTCGTCGGCGGACTGGTGCTCACCCTGATGACGCTTCCGACGATCATCATCGCGACGCGCGCGGCGCTTCGGGCCGTTCCGCCTTCGATCCGCTGGGCGGCCCTCGGCCTCGGAGCCTCGCGCACCCAGACCGTGTTCCAGCACGTGCTGCCGCTCGCCGCGCCCGGCATTCTCACCGGCACCATCATCGGCCTTGCCCAGGCGCTCGGCGAGACGGCGCCGCTGCTTCTCATCGGCATGGTCGCCTTCGTCGCCGACTATCCCGACACGCCGCTCGATCCGGCGACGGCCCTGCCGGTGCAGATCTACATGTGGGCCAACGAGGCCGAGCGCGCCTTCCAGGAACGCACCTCCGGCGCCATCATGATCCTTCTCGGCTTCCTTGCGCTCATGAACCTCACGGCGATCTTCCTGCGTCGCCGCTTCGAACGACGGTGGTAGACTGATATGATGGAAAACATCCAAGCGACGCTGAACGAAAGAGCCTCCGTGACCCCCAACCGCACGATCAAGATGAAGACCGAGAAGGTCACCGTCCATTACGGCCAGAAGCAGGCCCTGAACGGGATCGACCTCGAGGTCTACGAACGCCAGGTGACGGCGCTGATCGGTCCGTCGGGCTGCGGGAAGTCGACCTATCTGCGCTGCCTCAACCGGATGAACGACACGATCGACGCGGCCAAGGTCGCCGGCACGATCCTTCTCGACGGCGAGAACATCTACGATCCCGACCTCGACGTGGTGGAACTGCGCGCGCGGGTGGGCATGGTGTTCCAGAAGCCCAACCCGTTCCCCAAGTCGATCTGGGAGAACGTCGCCTACGGCCCCAAGATCCACGGCCTTGCCAAGACCAAGGACGAACTGGAGGAGATCGTCCACACCTCGCTGAAGAAGGCGGGCCTCTACAACGAGGTGAAGGACCGGCTGGACGAGCCCGGCACCGGGCTTTCGGGCGGCCAGCAGCAGCGGCTGTGCATCGCCCGCGCGATCGCGGTCTCGCCCGAGGTCATCCTGATGGACGAGCCCTGCTCGGCCCTCGATCCGATCGCGACGGCCACCGTCGAGGAACTGATCGACGAGCTCAAGCAGAACTACACGATCGTCATCGTCACCCATTCGATGCAGCAGGCGGCGCGCGTCAGCCAGCAGACCGCGATGTTCCATCTCGGCGATCTCGCCGAAGTCGGGGATACCGAGATGATGTTCTCCAATCCCAGCGACAAGCGGACCCAGGACTACATCATGGGCCGCTTCGGCTGATCCGATACGAGGGGAGGGCGCTTCGAGGGGCGCCGTCCCGCCATGACAGGGTTCGGCGCGATCGGCCGGACCGGCCGCACGAGCACTCATTTCCAGGGAGGCCCCCATGGCTTCGCATATCGTTTCCTCCTACGAGGACGAGCTGAAATACATCGTCCGCCGGATCTCGGAGATGGGCGGGCAGGCCGAGCGCATGCTGCAGCAGTCGGTGACGGCGCTGGTCAAGGGCGATGCGAGCATCGCCCAGTCGGTGATCGCCGACGACGTGATTCTCGACGCCTCCCAGCGCGAGGTCGACGAGAAGGCGATCATGACCATCGGCAAGCGCCAGCCGATCGCCCTCGACCTGCGCGAGATCGTGGGCGCGATCCGCATCTCGAACGATCTGGAGCGGATCGGGGATCTCGCCAAGAACATCTCCAAGCGGGTTCTGGCGGTGCACCGACATCCCCAGCCGGGACAGCTCGTACGCGGCATCGAGCACCTGTCGGAACTGGCGATCGACCAGCTGAAGGACGTTCTCGACGCCTATGCGACGCGCGACCACGAGCGCGCGGCCGCGATCCGCGAGAGCGACGAGCAGATCGACGCCGTCTATACCTCGATCTTCCGCGAACTCCTGACCTACATGATGGAGGATCCGCGCAACATCACCTCCTGCACCCATCTCCTGTTCAGCGCCAAGAACATCGAGCGGATCGGCGACCACGCGACCAATATCGCCGAGACGGTCTTCTACATCCGCACCGGGCAGGAAATGGTGACCGAACGCTCGAAGGGCGACCGGTCCGCCTCCGTCACCCAGAAAAGCGTCGAGCAGGCCGTGGAGGCCGCGAGCGAATGAGCCTCCGGGTCACCGTCGTCGAGGACGAGGAGGCGCTGGGCGTTCTCCTGCGCTACAACCTGGAAGCGGAAGGCTACGAGGTCGAGGTCATCGCCCGGGGCGACGAGGCCGATCTTCGCCTGAAGGAGGACGTGCCCGATCTTCTCGTCCTCGACTGGATGCTGCCGGGGCTGTCCGGGGTCGAGATCTGCCGGCGCCTGCGCCAGCGGCCGGAGACCGCGCAGCTTCCCGTGATCATGCTGACGGCACGGGGCGAGGAGAGCGAGCGCGTCCAGGGCCTTTCGGTCGGGGCCGACGATTACGTGGTCAAGCCCTTCTCCATGCGCGAGCTCACGGCACGCGTCAAAGGCATGCTGCGCAGGGCGAATCCCGAAAAGGTCGCCAGCGTCCTGACGGCCGGCGATCTCGAGATCGACCGTTCGGCCCACCGCGTCCGCCGATCGGGCCGCGAGCTGAAGCTCGGACCGACCGAATACAAGCTTCTCGAATTCTTCATGCAGTCGCCCGGCCGGGTGTTCACGCGCGAACAGCTTCTCGACGGGGTCTGGGGTCGCGACATCTACGTGGACGAGCGCACGGTGGACGTGCATGTGGGCCGGCTGCGCAAGGCGATCAACCGAACGCGAGACCGCGATCCGATCAGGACCGTTCGCGGGGCGGGCTATGCGCTGGACGAGCAGTTTCTCGCCGGCAAGGCGGCGCCGCGTCCGCGGGCAAGGGAAGCTGCCGCGGGCTGACCCCGCGGCGTGACGCCTTTCGGCCGGTGCCCGTCAGTCACCGTCCGCGAATGCGTGGAAGTGGTGGGTCGGGCCCTGGCCCCGGCCGACATCGAGGCGGTCCGCCCCCGCGATGGCCCCGCCGATATAGGCTTTGGCCCGGTATGCGGCCTCTTTGAGATTGCGGCCGTGCCCGAGTTCGGTCGCGAGCGCGGATGACAGGGTGCAGCCGGTGCCGTGGGTGTTGCGGGTGTCGAAGCGCCTCGCCTCGAGCCAGATCTCCTCCTCCCGCGTGACGAGAACGTCGATCGCCTCCTCTCCGGGAAGATGGCCGCCCTTCACGAGGACCGCCCCGCAGCCGAGTTCGAGAAGCCGGCGCCCCTGATCGCGCATCTCCTCGGGCGTCTTTGCCCCCGTCTCGCCGAGAAGCGCTGCGGCCTCCGGCAGATTGGGGGTGAGGAGGCTTGCGCGCGGGAGAAGGTGGTCGCGCAGCGCGGCCACGGCGTCTTCGGACAGGAGCCGGTCGCCGCCCTTGGCGATCATCACCGGATCGACGACCACCGGCGCATCGATTTGCGCGAGGAGTTCGGCGACGAGGAGGGTGGTCTCGACATCGCCGAGCATGCCGATCTTGATCGCATCGATGCGGATGTCCTCGACGATCGCCTCGATCTGCGCGCGAACCATGTCGGGGCCTGCGAGGACGAAGCTGCGAACGCCCCGGGTGTTCTGGGCGGTGAGCGCCGTGATCGCGGCCATGGCATAGCCGCCATTCGCGCTGATCGCCTTGATATCGGCCTGGATGCCGGCTCCGCCCGAAGGATCGGAGCCGGCGATCGAAAGAATGTTCGGGACCATCGTCCGCCTCGCCGCATGGGATTCGCCGATGGAGCCGAAGACGCGCCAGGACCTGAGCGATGAAAGCAGGCCGTCGCAACTTCCTCCGCCGGTATGATCCGGTTCAGGTTCAAAGGGTGCTTCTCAACCCGGTCTCTGCCGGATGCCCCTGTCGCTTTGCGCCACATCCGTCCCACGAGGCTCGCACCGGTGTCAAATCACCGGGTGTTCGCGCGCCGGTGTTTCGATCGTCGCCTGCGGCCGGATACGACGAGGCCCGCCGGGGGCGAGCCGGCGGGCCTTGGATGTCGAGAGGCTGAAAGGCGGTGCCGCGCGAGAGACCCGGGCCCGTCTCAAGGACCGGGTCCGGGGCGCCGGCTGTTTCCCGACGCATCGGATGGTCCGAAACCCTTGCCCACTCTTCGGTCCGATGCCTCAGTGATCAGAGCGGGGCGATCAGCGGGGGACGACGGCGTTACCGCCGGCGGGGGCGACGGCGATCGGAACCACGGGCTCGCCCGCAAGAACGGGTGCTGCCGGAAGCAGCTGGAGCTTGGCGACGCCGAGCGTGGCGTTGATGCCCTCCTGGCCGGTGAGGCTCAACGGCTGAAGCGAGAGGCTGTCGTTGGAGCCGCCGACGAGCGCGTTGACGCCGCCGCCGACAAAGGCCGAGGCATTGGCCGAGGCGCCCACATAGGTGCCGGCGAGACTGCCCGGCTGGGCCGCAGACCCATCGAGCGAGACGACCGCCCAGGTCATCACGGTGCGACCGGTGGCACCGACCGAAAGGCCGGTCGTGTCGAGCGTGCCGGCATAAAGGGCGGTGTCGCCGCTGCCGATGGGCGTGAACTCGCAGACCAGCTTGTCCTGCGAGCCGACGACATAGCCGATCGAGCCATCGCTGTGGCAGCCGAGCGTTCCGACCTTGAGGGCGGCCGCCGAAGCGGGGGTCGCGGCGGAGAGGGCGCCGAGGGCGAGGAGCGTGGTGGCGGCGAAGGCGGCGGTGGTTTTGGCGATACGCATCTGAACACTCCGATATTTGTTCGTCCGCCTTGCAAACACATGCGAGCGCACTGGCGTTCCGCCGTTCCGCCTAAATTTGCGGTAAGCTGGCAGGCCGGGGGAAGCCTCGGAAAACGTCAGTTTTGCGCAGGGCTCGGCCAGTAACCTTCGATAAACCATGTTGTGCGTTGGAGACGCGCGGCGACGGTGCCACCCCACCGCGACCATGACGGTCCCGGTCACGAACCTGACGGAACCAGACGAGCGAATGTCCGAGAATTCCACCGACAAGCGTCCGATCCGACTGAAGGGCCGATCCTTCCTGGCGATCCAGCTTTCGCCCGAACTGCCCTTCGACAACTGGCTTGCGCGTCTGGATGATCTGGCGCGCCGCTCCACCGGCTTCTTCCTCGGCCGGCCCATCGTCCTCGATGTCGAGGGCCTCGACATCACCCAGGAGGAACTGAAGGATCTCATCGGCGAACTGGGCGAACGCTCTGTCCGCATCATGGGCATCGAAGGCGCGAGGCCTTCGATCCTCGGGCTCGGCATGCCGCCCGCCATGAAGGGCGGCCGCCCGGCCGCCGACATCGATCCGGACGCCGAGGCGCCGAAGCCGGCCGCCGCGCAGGCGGGAAGTTCAGCCGAAAGCGGTGCCGCGGCCGCTGCCGCCGTCGCCGAGAAATCGCGGCCTGAGGCCCAGCCGGTCCATCTCGCCGAGACCGGCCAGCTTCCCTCCCTCGTCGTCGACCGCCCGGTGCGATCCGGCCAGTCGATCATCTTTCCCGAGGGCGACGTGACCGTCGTCGGCTCGGTCTCCTCGGGCGCCGAGATCGTCGCCGGCGGCTCCATCCATGTCTACGGCGCCCTGCGCGGCCGGGCACTGGCGGGCTCCGTCGGCAATTCGAACGCCCGCATCTTCTGCTCCAAGCTCGAAGCCGAACTCGTCGCGATCGACGGCCTCTACAAGATGCCCGACGACCTCGACCGGCAACTCGTAGGCCAGGCCGTCACCATCTGGCTCGATGGCGAAACCATTCGCGCCGACCGACTCTAGACCCAACCGACCATCCCGGCATGATGCTGGGAACCAGGAGAAAATGACCATGGCAAAGACAATCGTTGTGACATCGGGCAAGGGAGGCGTCGGGAAGACCACCTCGACGGCAGCGCTCGGCGCAGCCCTTGCCCAGCGCGGCGAGAAAGTCGCCGTCGTCGACTTCGACGTCGGACTTCGCAATCTCGATCTCGTGATGGGCGCCGAGCGCCGGGTCGTCTACGATCTGATCAACGTGGTTCAGGGCGATGCCAAGCTGAGCCAGGCGCTGATCCGCGACAAGCGGTGCGAGACCCTGTTTCTGCTGCCGGCCTCCCAGACCCGCGACAAGGACAATCTCACCGCCGAGGGCGTGGAGAAGGTCATGGAAGAGCTGCGCAAGGACTTCGACTGGATCGTCTGCGATTCGCCGGCCGGCATCGAGCGCGGCGCGACCCTCGCGATGCGCCATGCCGACATCGCCGTGGTGGTGACCAATCCGGAAGTTTCCTCGGTGCGCGATTCCGACCGCATCATCGGCCTGCTGGATTCCAAGACCGCCAAGGCCGAGAACGGCGAGCGCATCGAGAAGCATCTCCTCCTCACCCGCTACGATGCGAGCCGCGCCGATCGCGGCGACATGCTGAAGGTGGACGACGTCCTGGAGATCCTCTCGATCCCGCTGCTCGGCATCATCCCCGAAAGCCTCGACGTCCTGCGCGCCTCCAATCTGGGCACGCCGGTGACGATGTCGGACAACAACAGCGCCCCGGCGCTCGCCTACACGAACGCCGCCCGCCGGCTCGCCGGCGAGGATGTCCCGATGTCGATCCCCGGCGAGAAGCGCGGCCTTCTCGGCAAGTTCTTCGGCCGGAGGGCTGCATGAGCCTGTTCAACTTCTTCCAGAAACGCACGACCGCGCCGGCCGCGCGCGAAAGGCTGCAGATCCTGCTGGCCCACGAGCGCACGAACGGCGAGCATTCCGATCTCGTCAACCTCCTGCGCGAGGAGATCATCCAGGTCATCGCCAAGCATATCTGCGTCGATGGCGAGAAGGTCGCCGTCAAGATGGACAAGGGCGACAAGTTCTCGACCCTCGAGGTGGATATCGAACTGCCCGTCGACGCGAAGATCAAGAAAGCGGCCTGATCGGCCGGTTCAACAAACTTTGTTGATGAAGGGCGGCTCGAGGGCCGCCCTTTTCGTGTGAAGGGGTTAGAGGGTGCCGGCCCGCCCGATACACGTGTGGAAACACAGTGTGCGGTGCGAAAAACCCTCAGCCTGGCTTCTCACTTGTCGGATTGCCGGATAAACCGGTTTAGCGCTTCATCACGCGGCACTGCGCTGACGAAGGATCTGGAACGAAACCGGACGATGTGGAACCGACCCGAAGACGATATCCCCCAGGGCCATCCGCCCTTTGCCGATGACGAGGTCTTCGTCAACGCACCCGTTCCGCTCTGGATCGAGGACTGGAGCGGGGTCAAGCGACTTCTCGACGATCTGCGGGCCCAAGGGGTCACGGGCCTCGCCGCCCATCTTGCGAACGACCGCGACACGGTGCGCCGCTCGGCGGCCGCCATCCGCATCCTCGCGGTCAACGAGCGGACGCTCGCGCTTCTGAAGGCGCGGTCGGTGGAGGAGCTGCGGGACAATCTCGGCACCGTCTTCTCCGGCGACATGTACGAGAACCACCGCCTCGAACTCTGCCAGCTCTACGAGCGGGGCAGCGGGTTCACGAGCCTTGCCGTCAACTACACGCTGAAGGGCGAGCCCCTGCACATGCAGGTCAAGGGCCGGATCATGCCCGGCTACGAGGACGACTGGAGCTGCGTCCTCGTCTCCACCGAGGACGTCTCGGCGCGCGAGGAAAGCATGCGGCGCCTGGCTGCGAGCGAAACCTTCTCGCGGGCCCTGTTCGAGCACTCCCCGATCTCGCTCTGGGTCGAGGATCTCAGCAAGATCAAGGATATGCTCGCCGAGGTGAGGGCGATGGGGGTGAGCGATTTCCGCACCTTCGTCGACGTCCATCCCGAATTCGTCGAGCGCTGCATGCGCGAGATCCGCGTCGTCGACGTCAACCAGCACACGCTGACCCTCTACGGGGCACAAACGAAGGCGGAGCTGTTCTCGCGGCTCGGAGAGGTCTTCCGCCCCGAAACCGCGCCCTATTTCAAGGAAATGATCATCAAGCTGTGGGACGGGCAGAGCTTCCACGTGCGCGAAGTGGTCAATTACGGGCTCGACGGGCAGGTGATCCATCTGCACATGCAGCTTTCGATCTTCCCCGGCCACGAGCACGACTGGTCGCTCGCGCAGATCGCGCTGACCGACATCACCGCGCGCAAGAAGGCGGAAGCCTATCTCGAATATCTCGGCAAGCACGACGTCCTCACGAAGCTGAACAACCGCTCGTTCTTCGACGACGAACTGAAGCGGCTGGAGCGGTGCGGGGCCTATCCGGTGACGGTGCTCGCGGCCGATCTCAACGGTCTGAAACACGTCAACGACACGCTCGGCCATGCCGCCGGCGATGGGGTCCTGCGGCGGGCGGGCGAGGTGCTGCGCGAGGCCGTCAGCGACCCCATGCGGGCCGCGCGCATCGGCGGCGACGAGTTCGTGGTCCTGATGCCGGGAAGCGGCGAGGAGGACGGGCAGGCCTTGATGGATGAGATCGGCAAGCTCACCGCGATCAACAACCGCTTCTATCCGGGGGCGGAACTGTCCTTCTCCATCGGCCTTGCGACGGGGCTTGCGGGCGAGCGGCTGGAGGAGGTGGTGAACCGGGCCGACGAGGGAATGTACCGGGCCAAGCGCGATTACTACGAGACGATCGTCGCGGGCGGGCGCAAATCGGACCGCAAGTCCCTCTCGGATATCGTGAAGGCGATCAAGCTGCGCCGCATCGCCGAAGACGATTGAGCGGGGCGGAAGCGGCGCTCGTCATGCCTCGTTTCTTATCATGGGAAAAACCTGCCCGTTCGCTTGGCAGATCTCCTCGGCGGATGCCATAGTGAGGCAGACGCCATCAACGGACCCGAACCGCCACCCATGACGCCGCGCCTCGAACTCTCCGGGATCACCAAGCGTTTTCCGGGCGTGACGGCCAACGAGGACGTGTCCTTCGCGGTGGCGCCCGGCGAGATCCACGCCCTTCTCGGGGAGAACGGCGCGGGCAAGTCGACGCTCGTCAAGATCATCTACGGCGTCCAGCGGGCCGACGAGGGCTCGATCGCGATCGACGGCCGGACCGTCTCGATCGGATCGCCGAACGAGGCACGCCGGCTCGGCATCGGAATGGTGTTCCAGCACTTCTCCCTGTTCGAGGCGATGACGGTTCTGGAGAATATCGCCCTCGGCATGGACAATCCGCCCTCGGGCCGGACGCTCGATGCGCGGATCAGGGAGGTTCTGACCGAATACGACCTCTCGCTCGATCCGCAGCGGGAGGTTCATACGCTGTCGGTGGGCGAGCGCCAGCGCATCGAGATCGTGCGCGCCCTGATCCAGAAGCCGAAACTCCTCATCATGGACGAGCCGACCTCGGTCCTGACGCCGCAGGAAGTGGAGCGCCTGTTCAAGGTGCTGCGCCAGCTGCGCGACGAGGGCTGCTCGATCCTCTACATTTCCCACAAGCTCGCCGAGATCAAGGCGCTGTGCGACACGGCGACGATCCTGCGCGGCGGCAAGGTGGTCGGGACCTGCGATCCGGCCCGCGAATCGGCCCGTTCCATGGCCGAGATGATGATCGGCGGCTCGCTCAAGGACATCTCGACCAAGGCCAAGGGGCTGATCGGAAAGCCGCGCCTCGCCGTCGACGGCCTCGACGCGCCCGGCGAGCCGCCCTTCGGCACGAGCCTCAAATCCGTCTCCCTTTCGGTTCGCGCCGGAGAGATCCTCGGAATCGCCGGTGTGGCGGGGAACGGACAGAACGAACTCGTCTCGGTCTTGTCCGGCGAACGCCTCACTGGGGTTTCGGGATCGATCCATCTCGATGGTGCGGAGATCTCGCGCCTCGGTGTCGGTGCACGGCGCAAGCGGGGCCTCTCCGCCCTGCCGGAGGAGCGCAACGGCCATTCGGCGATCGGTGCGATGACGCTGGCCGAGAATGCGGTCCTTTCGGCCCGCGGACCGGCCGGCCTGACGGCTGCCGGCGGACTGCTTCGCCTCGGGCGCGCGCGCATCTATGCCAAGACCGTCATCGACGCCTTCTCGGTGCGCGCGAACGGTCCGGAGGCGGCGGCGGCGAGCCTTTCGGGCGGCAATCTCCAGAAATTCCTCGTCGGACGCGAGATTCTCGGTGAGCCGAAGGTCTTCATCGTCTCCCAGCCGACCTGGGGTGTCGACGCCGGGGCTGCGGCCTTCATCCGGCAGGCGATGATCGATCTCGCCTCGCGGGGCGCGGCGATCCTGTGCCTCAGCCAGGATCTCGACGAACTCCTCGAACTCTCGGACCGGATCGCGGTGATGAACGGCGGGCGTCTGTCGGAGGCCATGGAGGTCGCGGGCGTCTCCATCGAGCGCATCGGCCTTTTGATGGGCGGCGTCCACGGCGAGGACGATCCCGAAAGCGAGGCGATGCTCGGTGCCGGGAGGGCGGCATGAGCCTTTTTGCCCTCGAACCGCGCCGCGAGGCGAGCCGCGCCGCAAGCCTTGCAGCCCCCGTGGTCGCGGTGTTCTGCGCGCTCGTTGCCGGCGCGATCCTCTTCACGCTGCTCGGCCATGACGGGCTTTCGGCGGTCTACGAGATCTTCGTCGCCCCGCTCCTCAATCCCTATCGGTGGCAGGACCTTCTGGTGAAGGCCGCGCCGCTCGCGATCATCGCCACCGGGCTTGCGATCGGCTTTCGGGCCAATGTCTGGAATATCGGCGCCGAGGGGCAGTACATTCTCGGCGGGCTCGGCGGCACCTTCGTCGCCCTGCAGACCCTCGACCTCCAGGGCGGCTGGATCCTTCCGGCGATGATCCTCGCAGGCATCCTCGGCGGCATGGCCTATGCGGCGGTGCCGGCGCTGCTGCGCACGAAACTCGGCGTCAACGAGATCCTGTCCTCGCTGATGCTCAACTATGTGGCGATCCAGCTTCTCTATTACCTGATGCGCGGGCCCTGGAAGGACCCGATGGGGTTCAACTTCCCCCAGACCGCGATGTTCAGCTTCGACCAGACCCTGCCGATGGCGTTTCCCGGAACGCTCATCCATCTCGGCGTGCCCATCGCCGCCGCGGTGGCGTTGACGGCCTTTGGGCTGATGACCCGGACCATCGTCGGGTTCCAGGTGCGAAGCGTCGGCGCGAGCCCGAAGGCCGCGCGGTTCGCGGGCTTCTCGGTGAATGCGACGGTCTGGTTCGCGCTTCTTCTCGGCGGAGGGCTCGCAGGGCTCGCGGGAATCCTCGAAGCCTCCGGACCCTTCGGCCAGATGGTGCCGTCCTTTCCCACCGGCTACGGCTACAGCGCCATCATCGTCGCCTTTCTCGGCCGGCTCAATCCGCTCGGCATCCTGATCGCGAGCCTCGTTCTGGCGCTGACCTATGTGGGCGGCGAGAACGCACAGACCGCGATCGGTCTGCCGAGTGCTGCGGCCGGCGCCTTCCAGGCGCTGATCCTCTTCTTCCTTCTCGGCTTCGACATCCTCGCCGGCTACCGCGTGAAGCGGGGGAGGGCGCGCCGTGCGCAGGACGCATCGGGCGGGGCCGCCGCAATATCGCCGACGCCCGGAAGCGCCATCCCCACTCCCTCCACGACCGGAACCCAGCGCGCATGAGCCTCGATCTCGTCGTCGCCATTCTCATGGCCGCAGCCGGTGCTGCGACGCCTCTGCTGATCGCCGCCCTCGGCGAACTCGTCGTCGAGAAGTCCGGCGTCCTCAATCTCGGCGTCGAGGGCATGATGCTGATCGGCGCGGTCGCGGGCTTCGCGGTCTCCTATACGACGGGCGTGCCCGCGCTGGGCGCGGTCGCAGCGCTTCTCGCCGGCGCTCTCGTCTCCCTCGTCTTCGCGTTGCTCACCCTTTCCCTGATGGCCAATCAGGTGGCGACGGGTCTTGCGCTCGCGATCTTCGGAACCGGCGTCTCGGCACTGGCCGGCGCGCCCTTCGTGGGCATCACGACGACGACGCTCGGGCCGCTCGTCGCCTTCGACGATCCGATCCTGCGCCTCCTCTTCGGCCAGTCGCCGCTCGTCTATCTGGCGCTTCTCCTGACACTCGCGGTCTGGTGGTTCCTCAAGCATTCGCGTCAGGGTCTGATCCTGCGCGCCGTCGGCGAGAGCAGCGATGCGGCTCATGCGATCGGCTATCCGGTGCTGAAGATCCGCTATCTCGCCGTCCTGTTCGGCGGTGCGATGGCGGGGCTCGCGGGCTCCTACTATTCGCTGGTTCTCACGCCGATGTGGGCCGAGCGCCTGACCGCCGGGCGCGGCTGGATCGCCATCGCCCTCGTGGTCTTCGCCTCATGGAAGCCCGGCCGCCTGCTTCTCGGGGCCTATCTCTTCGGCTTCGTCATCACCATGGAGCTCCAGGCGAAAGCTGCCGGCTTCGCCTTGTTCGCGCCCGAATTCCTCTCGGCGCTTCCCTATCTCGCGACCATCGTCGTCCTCGCGGTCATCTCGCTCGGCCGCCGGAACGCGACCCATGCGCCCGCCTGCCTCGGCAAGCCGTTCAGGCCGGCGGTCTGATCCTCCCCTCGTTCACAGGAGCCTTCATGTTCGATCTCAAGAGAAGCCGTCTTCTGGCCGCCGCCGCGTTCACGGCGGCCGCCCTGTCCTCGCCGATCGCCCTTGCCCAGGACGGCGCGGCCTCCGGCGGCAAGGACAAGGTCAAGGCGGCCTTCGTCTATGTGGGACCCGTCGGCGATTTCGGCTGGACCTATGCCCATGACCAGGCCCGCCAGTGCATGGCCGAAAAGCTCGGCGACAGGGTGGAGACCACCTTCGTGGAAAGCGTTCCCGAAGGCCCCGACGCCGAACGCGTGATCCGCCAGCTCGCCCAGGACGGCGCGGACATCGTCTTCGCCACCTCCTTCGGCTTCATGAACCCGACGATCAAGGTCGCGCGGCAGTTTCCCGACGTGAAGTTCGAGCATGCCACCGGCTATCAGGCGGCTCCCGGCAATATGAGCCTCTACAATGCCCGCTTCTACCAGGGCCGGGCGGTGCTGGGCACGATCGCCGGCATGATGAGCGAAAGCGGCAAGGCGGGCTATATCGCCTCCTTCCCGATCCCCGAGGTGGTGATGGGCATCAACGCCTTCACGCTGGCGGCGCGCAAGGTCAATCCGGACTTCGAGACCCAGGTCGTCTGGGTGAACTCCTGGTACGATCCGGCCAAGGAGGCGGACGCGGCCAATGCGCTTCTGTCGCAGGGGGCGGACGTGATCACCCAGCACACCGATTCGCCGGCCCCCATCCAGGCCGCGCAGAAGGCCGGCGCGATCGCCTTCGGCCAGGCCTCGGACATGACGAGCTTCGCACCTGAGGCGCACATGACCGCGATCATCGACGAATGGTGCCCCTATTACGTGAAGCGCGTCGAGGCCGTGCTCGACGGCAGCTGGGAGCCGCAGAACGTCTGGCTCGGCATGGAGGACGGCGAAGTGGTGATGTCGCCCTTCAACGAGGCGATGCCGGAGGACGTGAAGGCGGCCGCCCAGAAGGTCTACGACGACACCAAGGCCGGAAACTACGACATCTTCACCGGCCCGATCACCGATCAGGCGGGTGAGGTCCGTATTCCGGAGGGCGAGGAGATCCCGGACGAGGACCTGCTCAAGATGGACTGGTATGTGGAAGGCGTGAAGAGCTGACGGGAGCGAGACAAATCTCGTAGCGGGCAGGGCGCGGCACGTTGCGGCCAGCCTGCGGGGCATGTGTGAGGCGGGGATCGGCACCGCGCCCTCGCGCGGCGCCTTGAACCCTCGCCGGATAGCGGACCTCGGCGGGCCTGAACGGGCCCGCGAGGCCCGCTCTTCCCGGTTCGCCCCCGTGTCTTTTCCGTCTCATCGGACATGCGACAGCGGATGCGACGGGGCGATGTCGCATCCGTCCATTGTGCCGGAAGCGTTCCTCACTAAGTAGGGCCTGCCCGATCACCGCCGGTTCTGCAGCCTGACCCTTGGCGCGCGGCGGATGCGAGATCGGCCGCGGTTTCAAGCGAGGGAGTGGGACGAGTGGAAAGCACTGCTGTAGGCCAGGGACTTGGCGATCCGGTCGCGACCTGGATCTGGCTGGCGACGATCGCCGGCATCGCCGGGCTTTTCCTGTTCGACTTCCTGGTTCACGTGCGCAAGGCGCACGAGCCGACCTTCCGCGAAGCGGCCACCTGGTCGGCGGTCTATGTGGGACTCGCCATCGTCTTCGGCGGCGCGCTCTGGTATTTCTGGGACCACAAGCACGGGCTCGAATATTTCGCCGGCTTCGTGACCGAGAAGAGCCTGTCGATCGACAATCTCTTCGTCTTCGTCATCATCATGAAGAGTTTCCAGGTTCCGCGCGAGGACCAGCAGAAGGCGCTGCTCATCGGCATCGTGCTGGCGCTGATCATGCGCGGCATCTTCATTGCCGTCGGTGCGGCGGCAATCGAGCAGTTCTCCTGGATCTTCTACATCTTCGGCCTGTTCCTGATCGGCACGGCGGTCAAGCTGGCGAGCGAGAGCTTCGGTCACCAGAAGACGACGGACGAGAAGTACGAGCCGAACGGCTTGGTGAAGTGGTTCGCCCGCACCTTCCCCTCGACGCCGGAGTTCCACGGCAATGCGCTGTTCGTGAAGGAGAACGGCAGACGGCTGATGACGCCCATGATGGTCGTCATCTTCGCCCTCGGCATGACCGACCTTCTCTTCGCGCTCGATTCGATTCCCGCGATCTACGGCCTGACCAACGCGCCCTATATCGTGTTCACGACGAACGCCTTCGCACTGCTTGGCCTTCTGCAGCTCTACTTCCTGATCGGCGGCCTGCTCGACAGGCTGGTCTATCTCGGCATCGGCCTCTCGGTGATTCTCGGCTTCATCGGCGTCAAGCTGATCTTCCACGCGATGGAGGCGAACGAGTTGTCCTTCATCAACGGCGGCGAGCCGATCACCTGGGTGCCGCACATCACCACCGGCTTCTCGCTCGCGGTCATCATCGGCGTCCTCGTCGTGACGACCGTCGCGAGCCTGATGAAGACCGGATGGTCGTCGGGCTCCACCGGCGGCGGAAAGGCGCACTGACCCAATTGTGATGAGCGGGGCCGTGCCGGATGATCCTCGGCGCGGCTTCCGCCTTCGATCGGCGCAGACCGCCGCAACGAAGGAGACGCGACATGGCGGGTAGAACGGACCGGGACGAGCCCGGCGAGGGGGCTCTGCCCCCCGCTTCGCCGGGCACGTCGCCCGCGACGGTCGCGGCCGACGAATGGGCCGCGCGGCGCGCAGCCCTCGGCGAAAAGCTGGCGGAGCGCTCGGTGGCGCGGGCGCAGGAAACCGAGCGCCAGTCGGGCTCGGGCTCCAGCATGCGCGGCATGGCCGAGGGGCTGAAGCTTGCCAGCGAGTTCGCGGCGGGAATCATCGTGGGCGGGGGAATCGGTTTTCTCATCGACCGGACCGCCGGCATCGCCCCCTTCGGCCTCATCGTGTTCCTGATGTTCGGATTTGCCGCGGGCATTCGAAACGTGCTGCGGCATGTGTCTCCGAAGCCCCCCACAGCCGCCCCGCAGGCGACCGCGGACGCGGAGCGGGCGGAAAAGCCGCGCAATTCGTAGGAAACGCGCCCATTCGTCCAAGAAGGGGTGTTGCGAAGGCGAGCGTCAGCGGCTATTGCCATGGCCGGCTCAAGGACGCTCAAGACGTTTCGACAAGGACTTCAGAGTTTGGCGACGAATCCGACCGATCCGATTCATCAGTTCGATGTTTTTCCGCTCGTGCCCATTCAGATCGGCGGGCTGGACTTCTCGTTCACGAATTCTTCGCTCTTTATGCTGGCGACCGCCGGCCTGAGCGCCGGTTTCATCTATTATTCGACCCGTGGGCGCGGACTTGTTCCCGGCCGCCTGCAGTCGATGACCGAGCTCACTTACGAGTTCACCGCGAACATGCTGCGCGAAGCGGCCGGAACTGCCGGCATGCGGTTCTTCCCCTTCGTGTTCTCGATCTTCACCTTCGTGCTCGTCGCGAACCTGATCGGTATGTTCCCCTATTTCTTCACCGTGACGAGCCACATCATCGTCACCTTCGCGCTGGCGATGGTGGTGATGTCGGTGGTGGTGGGATACGGCATCGCCAAGCATGGCGGGTCGTGGTTCAAGGTGTTCATCCCGTCCGGGGTGCCGGCGGCCATCCTGCCCTTCGTGGTGCTGATCGAGATCATCTCGTTCCTGTCGCGGCCGGTCTCGCTCTCGGTTCGTCTCTTCGCCAACATGCTGGCCGGACACATTACCCTGAAGGTGTTCGCTGGTTTCGTCGTGACGCTGTCTTCCCTGGGCGCCGTTGGCGTCATCGGATCGATCCTGCCGCTTCTGATGGCGGTCGCGATCACCGCCCTGGAATTCCTCGTCGCGTTCCTGCAGGCCTATGTGTTCGCAGTCCTGACCTGCATGTACCTCAACGATGCGGTTCATCCCCATCACTGACCCTGTCGCAGCGCCGGCGAACGGGTGCTGCCTGATACACGATCCATACAAAGGAGAATTCCATGGAAGCTGAAGCTGCACGTTACGTCGGAGCCGGTCTGGCCTGTTTCGGCATGGGCATGACCGCCCTCGGTCTCGGAAACATGTTCGCCCAGTACCTTGCGGGCGCTCTTCGCAACCCGTCGGCCGCCGACGGCCAGTTCGGCCGCCTGATCTTCGGCTTCGCCGTGACGGAAGCGCTGGGCATCTTCTCGCTGCTGATCGCGCTGCTTCTTCTCTTCGTCTAAGCGGTCCTTCGAAACTGAACGATATGGATCGTCGGTTCTGGCCGGTCGCAATGCGGCCGGCCGATCCGGATGAGATGGAGGCATAGACTTGCTGTTCGACATGGCCGCTCACGCCCAGGAGCACGGCGCATCGACTGGGACCGACCCTTCGCTGTTCCCGGAAGAGGGGCCGCAGACGCAGAGCGAGGTCGGTGCCCACGCCGAGGGCGGGCATAACGCCTTCCCGCCGATGGACCCCACATACTTCCCGTCCCAGCTTCTGTGGCTGGCGGTGACGTTCGGCGTCTTCTACTGGGTCCTTAAGAACGTATTGGTGCCGCGGGTCGGGGGTATCCTCGAAAACCGCCGCGACCGGATCGCCATCGATCTGGAAGCTGCCGAGCGGGCGAAGCAGGAGGCCGACGAGGCCGAAGCCGCCTATCAGCAGGAACTCACCGAAGCGCGCGACCGCGCGCATGCCATCGCCCAGGACGCGCGCAACGAAGCGCGCCGCGAGGGTGACGCGCAGCGCTCCAAGCTCGAAGCCGAACTCGATGGACGGCTCGACGAGGCGCGCGAGCGCATCGCACTCGCAAAGTCCAATGCGATGAACGAGATGGACGGTCTTGCGACCGACGTCGCCGAGACGATCCTTCGCGACGTGGTCAAGATCGACGTGTCCCGCGACGAGGTGGCCTCTGCGGTCGCCGAGACGAGACGCTAGGAGGCGGACGGAATGGATAATTCATTCTGGGCATTGATCGCCCTCATCCTGTTCTTCGCGGTCGTGGTCTATTTCAAGGGCTTCCGGCGCATCAACAGCGCGCTCGACGCCCGCTCGAAGCGCATTCAGGAAGAACTCGAGGAAGCCCGTGAGCTGAAGGAAGAGGCCAAGCAGCAGCTGGCCGAATATCAGCGCCGGCGCCGCGAGGCCGAACAGGAAGCGCAGGACATTCTGGACTCGGCCAAGCGCGAGGCCCAGAACATGCTGAGCGATGCCGCGGCCAAGAACAGGGAGTTCGTCGAGCGTCGCACCGCGATGGCCGAGAACCAGATCGCGCAGGCCGAGGCCGATGCCCGCAAGGAGGTCCGCGCGACCGCCGTGGACGTCGCGATCGAGGCCGCTTCCAAGGTGATCGCGAGCCGGGATGGCGCAGGCCAGTCGGTTTCGGACTCGATCGCTTCGGTTCGCCAGCGCCTGAACTGACAGCGCTTCCAAAGGGAAGCCCGATCGCGGCCGGTCCTGGCGGATCGACCAGAAGAGAGATTGGAGAGGCGGCCCGCGCGTGAGCGTCGGCCGCCTTTTTCGTGGGCACGCCAATGGCCGTCGATCCCGTCGATATTCCGGGGCCGGTCCCTTCTCCCGCGTGACGGCCTGTCCGGTGAGCAGCTGGTGCGAAGTTGGGCTTCGGGCTTCGGGCGGGAAGGCTCTCGGCTTAAAGGGCTGAGAGCGGCCTGAAGCTCATGCGGTGGATCGGCGTCGGGCCCTGTTCGGCGATCGTCGCGAGATGGATGGGTGCGCCATATCCCATATTGGTCGCAAAGCCGTAGCCCGGAAACAGACGATCGGCGCGCAGCATCATGCGGTCTCGGCTGACCTTCGCGACGATGGAGGCGGCGGCGATGGAGGCGCTGAGACGATCGCCGCCGACGATCGCGGTTCCGATGTCGCGAAAGGGTTCGGGTACTTCCCGGCCATCGAAGAGGCAGTGGGAGGGCCGAACCGGCAGACGCTCCACTGCCTGCGTCATGGCGAGAAGCGTCGCCTGGCGGATGTTGATCCGATCGATGATCGCGGCCGGAACGGCGGCGATGGCCACATGAGCGCGCCGCAGGATCTCCTCGTGGAGCCGGTCTCGTCTTGCGGCCGTCAGCCGTTTGGAATCGTCGAGCCCGTCCGGCAGATCGGCTTCGGCCTCGAAGATCACGGCGGCGCAAACGACCGGTCCGGCAAGGGGGCCGCGGCCCACTTCGTCGATGCCGGCAACGAGACGCTCCCCGGATGTCAGGAGCTGCGCCTCGAGCGTGAAATCGGGGAGGGGGCGGGCGCGCGATTTTGCCTTGCGGCCTGCCGCAGGCATCTCGTCCCCGCCATTCGGCGCGGCCGGATCGGCTGAACCGGGTAAGGGAATTGGAGAATCGGATGAAGAGCAAGCCATGGTGCGGCCAGCCTCGCCCAGTCACCGATTCTCCACAAGGCCGCGCATTTGATGATGTGGCGATGCGTGGCCTTATTTCGCGGTAGGCGGACAATTTGACCATGATTTGTTCCGGCTACGGTTTTTTTAAACTTCCACCGCCCGGATCATGGGGTCCGCCTCCGATCAGATCAGCGACAGCTGGACGCCGGCGCCCCGCGGCGGCACGAAGAGATCGGTCCGAAGGGGTTTGCGCTCCTGATTGAGACCGAGCCGTTTGGTCGCCAGATCGAAGCGGCGCTTGATCTGATGGGCATAGGGCCCCGTGCCCCGCATGCGCTTGGTCCATTCGGCGTCGTAGTCCTTGCCGTCGCGCATGGAGCGCAGAAGGGAGAGGACGTGGCGATAGCGGTCCGGATAATGACGCAGGAGCCAGTCCTTGAAGATCTGCGAGACTTCGAGAGGAAGGCGCAGCAGCACGTAACCGGCCTCCTTCGCGCCGGCGGTCGCCGCCGCTTCCAGCAGCCGTTCGATTTCCGAATCGGTGAGACCCGGAATGACCGGTGCGGTCATCACCATGGTCGGAATGCCGGCTTGGCTGAGTTCCCGGATCGCATCGATGCGCTTCTGCGGGGTCGCGGCGCGGGGCTCCATGGTGCGGGCGAGCTTGCGGTCCATGGTGGTGAGGGAGAGCGCTACGCGCGCAAGGCCCTTGTCCGCCATGCGCGAGAGGATGTCGATGTCGCGCAGGACGAGAGCGGACTTCGTCACGATGCCGACCGGATGATTGGCCGCCTCCAGGACTTCGAGAATCTCGCGCATGATGCGGTGCTGCTTCTCGATCGGCTGATAGGGGTCGGTATTGGTGCCGATGGCGATGGAGCGCACCGCATAGCCGGGCCGCGACAGTTCTCGCTCCAGAAGCTGGGCCGCATTCGGCTTGGCGAACAGCTTGGTCTCGAAGTCCAGTCCGGCCGAAAGGCCTATATAGGAGTGGCTCGGCCGCGCGAAGCAGTAGACGCATCCATGCTCGCATCCCCGATAGGGGTTCACCGAACGATCGAAGGAGATGTCCGGCGAGGTGTTGCGGGTGATGATGGTGCGCGGCTTCTCGACCTGAACTTCGGTCCTGAAGGCAGGAAGGTTTTCGAGGCTGTCCCAGCCGTCATCGATATCCCTGCGAGCGAAGGGCTCGAAGCGACCTGCGGGATTGATGCCTGCGCCGCGGCCTCGCCGGCGATCCGGCCCGATGCGGGCGCCGCCCTCCGCGATGATACGGTTGGCATAGTCGGTTCCGAGCGCGGGATCGAAGGCGGCACGATCGGCATGAGCGATATCCAGCATCTGAAAACCTCGAACATTTCGTGAACTCGTTATCCCCATATTTAATCGATGAATGAGAACAAGACAAGAACATTCCGAGCGAGTGGCGTTCTCCGGCACGAAACGCTACACCGTGCGGCATGTTGACCGTCTACATGGATTGCGGAGCCGAAGAGCGGCTGCTTGCCCTGACGCTCGCCGAACTCGTCTCCGGGGCGGTGGAGGGGATCGTTCGAACCGTCGTCCTGATCGACCGGGGAATGAGCGAGGGGGCGCACCGCATCGCCGAACACAGCGGATGCGTCGTCATTCAGCCCTCCGCCCTGGAAACGGCGATCGGCCGGGATCGTTCGGACTGGCTCCTCTGGCTCGAAATCGGCAGCCGGCCCCTGCAGGGCTGGACGTCCGAAGTGCTCGAGCATCTTCAGGGTGCCTCAGGACGAAAGGGGACCGGGCCCGCCCGGTTCCGGCCTGCCGCGCGCGACAGGATGGGCTTTCTCTCGCGCCTGACCTCGCGGCCCTCGGCACTCGAGACCGGTCTGTTGCTGAAGAAGCCGCAGGCGCTCGGACGGGTGAAGCAATTGGGGGGAGAGCCGCTGGCGCAGCTCGCCTCGGGCCTCGCATCCCGCCCGCTCAATGCGGAGATCAGGCCGAGGCGCGCGGCCGAGTGATGCCGGACGACTGCGTCCGGTTTTCATGCGGTTCGCCGAAGCTCGAAGCGACCCCAGTCCGGAGCCTGCTGCTGCTCGTTTTCAAACCGAACGGCCGCCCCTGCGCAGGTGTTCGTCCAGACGCGGCATGATCTCGACGAAATTGCAGGGCTTGTGCCGGTAGTCGAGCTGGCGTTCGAGGATGTGGTCCCAGGCATCGGCGCAGGCGCCGGGCGATCCGGGCAGGACGAAGACGAAGGTCGTGCCGATGAGGCCGGCCGTCGCGCGCGACTGGATGGTGGAGACGCCGATCTTGTCGAAGGAAATGCGATGGAAGACGGCGGAGAAGCCGTCCATGCGCTTGTCGAACAGCGGCTCCAATGCGTCGGGCGTGACGTCGCGCCCGGTAAAGCCCGTTCCGCCGGTGGTGATCACCACATCGACAGCCTCGTCCCTGACGAAGCCCTCGACCGCGCCTGTGATCTCGCCGCGCTCGTCCCGGACCAGGCGGCGCGCCGCGACCTTATGGCCGGCCTTTTCGATGCGCTTGGCAAGCGTGTCTCCGGACCGATCGTCCGCCTCGTGCCGGGTGTCCGATACGGTGATGACGGCGATCGAGAGGGCGATGAAGGACCGTTCCTTGTCGCTGCGTTCGATAAGGGTCACCCTGCGCTCCTTGTCGTCTTCGCTGTCCATTTCGTGCCTCTTTCCAAACCGAGGACAGGATCTGTCCGTTCCCGCCGATTTATAGGCCGGCTAAACAGGGAAGCGAGAAACGCGTGCTCGCGCCTCGCGCCGTGACATCGCGATGCGAGGCTGGAGCCGGGAACCGATAATGGCGGAGCCCGTCTTGCGGACCCACGCCGTTCAGGCGGCCCGGATCCACCAGTCCGGCCGCGATGCGCGAAGCCGTTCGGCGCGGTCCCGGGCGATTTCAGGGGTCTCGAAGAGCCCGAACACCGTAGCGCCCGAACCCGACATGCGGGCGAGAAGCGCGTCTTCGCGCTCGATCGCCCCGATGGCTTCCGCGATGGCGCCCTCGATCGAGACCGCCGTCTCCTGCAGGTCGTTGCGCGTTGCCTTCAGCCAGTTGAGAAGAGCCTCGGTCGTCCCGAAACCCTTGGGCGGCATCGCGGGCAGGGGGGTGTTGGAGCGGTTCACGAGGGCCTTGAAGACCGCCGGCGTCGGGACCGGGCGGCGCGGATTGACGAGGAGGATGCCGAACCCGGCCGACAGGGCGACGGGTTCCAGCTCGTCGCCGATCCCGCGCGCGACCTGCGGACTGCCGGCCATGCACATCGGAACATCGGCGCCGAGCCCGGCAGAGAGCGAGGCGAGACGCTCGCCGAGGGCGGGATCGAGGCGCGCGAGGTGGGAGAGGAGCGCTGCCGCATCCGCCGATCCGCCGCCGATGCCGGCGCCATGCGGCAGGTTCTTTTCGAGGGTGATGGAGAGAGGCGGAACACCGATGCCGAGTTCGCCCGCCTGCGCGCGGCAAAGGTCGAGCGCCTTCAGGACGATATTGCCGCGATCGGTGGGCACGCCCTCGCGGAATTCGCCTGTCACCGTGAGAAGGTCCCGGTCCGCAGGCTCGATCTCGATGCGGTCGGCGATCGCTCGCGGGAAGACGACGAGGGTTTCGAGGAGATGGTAGCCGTCGGCGCGCCGTCCCGTGACGTGGAGCGCCAGATTGACCTTGGCCGGCGCAAGCAGCGTGCCGGCCAGTTCGTCGTCCTGCATGTCGGCTCTCCGACGGCTCAGTTGGCCTGGCCGCTCTCGCCGGTTCCGGCTTCTGCCGGAGCATCGGACGCGCCGGATGCCGAGGTTGCAGCAGGGAGCGGCGAGGGCGCGGCGGCCGAGCCCTCGGACGAGGCGTCGTCCTTGGCATCGGCGCGCGGCTTGTCGGAGCCGGCCGAGCCGCCTTCGTCGGCGACGGCTTCAAGGCCGCCTTCGAGCTTGGCGCGGATGCGTTCGATCTGATCGGGTTCCGGCTTCGGATCGCCGCTGAGGGCCCGTTCCCACTGGAACCGCGCCTCGCGCTCGCGGCCTACATGCCAGTAGGCATCACCGAGATGGTCGTTGATCGTCGGATCGGTGGGCGAGAGCAGGATCGCGCGTTCGAGCTCGTCCACGGCCTCGTCGTAACGTCCGAGCCGGTAATAGGCCCAGCCGAGGGAATCGATGATGTAGCCGTCGTTCGGGCGCAGCTCGACCGCCGTGCGGATCATGTCGAGGCCCTCGTCCAGATTGACGTTCTGGTCGACCCAGGAATAGCCGAGATAGTTCAGCACCTGCGGCTGGTCGGGCGAAAGCTCCAGCGCGCGCTTGAAGTCGGCCTCCGCCTTGTCCCACATGTCGCGCCGCTCGTAGGAGATGCCGCGCTGGTAGAAGAGGTTCCAGTTGTCGTCGGTGATCGGCGCGGCAAGTTCGATCGCCTTGTCGAGGGCCTTGGTGACCTCCGCATAGTCCTTGTCGGCGGCGAGAACGTCGGCGAGCGCGGTATAGGCCTGGATGTCGTCGGGATAGGTCTCGGTCGCACGGCGCAGATGGTCCTTGGCCTCCTCCTTGCGATCGGCATACCAGTAGTCGAGGCCGATCTGGAGGTCGGCGGTCCGGCGATAGGCGGAGTTCTCGGGAATGGACTGGTAGTAGGCGATCGCACGGTCGAACTGTTCGGTTCGCTCGGCGATGCCCGCAAGGGCGGTCAGGATGCCCGGATTGCGCGGCGCGAGGGCCTTGGCGAGCTGGAAGTAGAGGAGGGCGACATCCTGGCCGTCTCCCCGATTGATGGTCTGGCCAAGGATCCGCAGCACTTCGGCGCCGCCTTCCTGCACATTGGCGATCGCAGGGTCGATGGTCTCCTGCCGCTCGATGCGCTGTTTCAGGATGCGCAGGGGATCGTAGCTCGGCGCAAGATCCAGCCCCTTGTCGATCGCCGCGACAGCCGCATCGCGATTGCCGGCGCGCGCCTCCAGCCGGCCGAGGCTTTCGGCGGCCGAGAGAAAGGCGTCGGGCGAGGATTGGGCGAGGATCGGCTGGTCGACGAGGCTGGAATAAGCCGCGCGGGCAACCTCGGTCCGGCCCGCGACATCGGCGATCAGGCCCTTCTGGTAGAGGTTGAAGGCCTGGAACCAGGGCGCCTGGTCGAGATCGTCGATGCCGAGAAGGGCCTCGTCGACGCGTCCGGCCCCGAGATTGGACCAGGCCATCAGCTGGCCGAGGAGCAGGATGTCGAGATCGGACGGGTCGACGATGTCGAACTCGCCGATGGCCTTGTCGTACTGGCCCTTCTTCAGCCCGTCGATGCCGAGGGCGATGCGGGCGATCTTGCCGCTGGTCGGGCTGTCGCGCAATTCGTTCGCAAGATCGATCGCCTCGGCGAAGCGTCCGCCGGCCAAGAAGGCGAGCATCGCGTCCTGCCGCAGGATTTCCGAATCCGGATCGAGCTTCAGCGCCTGATCGAAATAGACGGTCGCATCGTCGAGCGCGCCGGTCTGCTGGGCCTGCTTGGCGGCCAGATAGGCGCCGGGCAGGGACTGGGCCTCGAAGGGCAGATCGGGCGCCTCGGTGCCGTTCGCCGTCTCCACCGCCCCGGCGGAGACCGGAGCGAGGGCCGCGCAGAGCGCGAGCGTGGCGGACATGTACGAAAGCCGTTTCAAGAACACGGGTGCGTCCCTTCTCCATCGACCCGTCTTGGATCGGAGCCCGAAACCCGGCCGAGGGGTCGGCCGTGTTGCGCCGGGACTGGACGACAAGCGGGATGAAAATGCAAGTTCATCGATCTGTGTGGTGTCTTGCACGGGCCTTGTGACCGGAATGGGACCGGGCCCGTGGCGCCGTGAACCTGTCGCGGCAGTCATGGGAGCGTGCGGGCGAATGGGCGGGCCGGGCGGTTTCGGGCCGCGCCCGGCGTTCCCGAACCATAGGCTTGGGCGTTCGGGCGTGTCCGCCGCCCTTCGGCCGGTCAGCGGATGCGCGAGATGCAGAACTCGACGACGTCGAGAAGCGCGTCGCGGGCCGGCGAGGCGGGAAGGCTCGATGCGGCCTCGAAGGCCTGGGCGCCGTAGTCGCGGGCGCGCTCGATGGTCGCTTCGAGGGTGGCGTGCCGCTCGATGAGGCTGCGGGCCCTGGCGAGGGCCTCGTCGCCGTTCTCGCCCTCTTCCATAGCCGCGCGCCAGAAGGCCTTCTCCTCCTCGTCGCCGGCCTGATAGGCGAGAATCACCGGAAGCGTGATCTTGCCCTCGCGGAAGTCGTCGCCGGTGTTCTTGCCGAGATCGGCGGCGATCCCGCCATAGTCGAGAACGTCGTCGATGAGCTGGAAGGAGATGCCGAGGCTGCGACCATAGCTGCGCATGGCCGCGCGCTCCGCCTCGCCCTTGCCGGCGATGACCGGGCCGACTTCGGCGGCCGCGGCGAAGAGCGCGGCCGTCTTGGCGTCGACGACGGCCAGATAGTCCGCCTCGCTCGTCGTCATCCGCTTGGCGGCCGCAAGCTGCCAGACCTCGCCCTCGGCGATGATGGCCGAGGCGTCGGACAGGATGGACAGGGCCGTCAGGGAGCCGACATCGACCATCATCTTGAAGGCCTGGCCGAGAAGGTAGTCGCCGACGAGGACGCTCGCCTGATTGCCCCAGATGGTGCGCGCGGTGCTCTTGCCGCGCCGCAGGTCGCTCTCGTCCACCACGTCGTCGTGGAGAAGCGTCGCGGTGTGCATGAATTCGACGCTGGCGGCGAGCTTCACCTGGGCGTCGCCCTCGCCATAGCCGTGGGCCAGCGCCGAGGCGATGGTGAGCATGGGGCGCAGCCGCTTGCCGCCCGAGGATATGAGATGGTTGGCGATCTCGGGGATGAGTTCGACCCGCGAGCCGGCCATGGACAGGATCAACTCGTTGACCCGCGCCATGTCGCGCTCTGTGACCGCCAGGATCGTGTCGATCGTCCCCCGGGCTTCCGTGCGCTCGACGCGGTTCGCAGCAACCACCATTGTACTCCAATCGGTTTTGAGGACCCCGGCGCTCGGGTTCGGCGCCGAAGCTTGGAACCCAAGCCCTGATCCTAGAGCGCGGGCGGGCTCTCGCCAGTGCGTGCCCGCCTCGTGCGGGCTTGCATTGCGCGGGCCCCGTCCGTCAAGCTAACTAACCAGGAACTCGAGCCACGAAGAACCGGAACACGCTCCATGAAGGAACTGATGCGCTCCAATGACGCGGTTCTCATATCCTTTGTGGGCGCGCTTCTCAACGATGCCGACATCGCCCATTTCATCGCCGATCAGCATATGAGCATTCTCGACGGATCGATTGGTGTCCTGCCGCGCCGGATCATGGTCGATCCCGACGAGATCGAGAAGGCGCGCCGGCTGATGCGCGAGTCGGCCCTCGGGCACGAACTGACCACCGAATCGCGATGATCGCGCTCCCGAGGGCGGACGGCTTGTCCCGGTCCGCCGGGCGGCTCCCAGATGGGCGATGACGCGGGGGCTGCGGCCCTTACCGATGTGGCCGCGGTGGAAACGCGGATCGACGGATTCTACGGCGGCCGGTTCCAGCTCGTACAGCCGGCAAGGATCGGATACCGGTCCGGCCTCGACGCCTTGCTTCTGGCCGCGACCGTTTCTCCGGACGCCCGGGGGCGTCTTCTCGATGCGGGTGCCGGCGCCGGGGCCGTGGGATTTGCCGCAAGTGTCCGCGCACCGGGTCTGACCGCGACGCTTCTCGAACGCGAGCCGGTGATGGCCGGCTGTGCCCGCCAAGGCCTGCAGCTTGCCGCCAATTCCGGGCTCAGGGGGCGGGTCCGCGTCGTCGAGCGCGATCTTCTCGAAAAGAGCGCGGCGCAAGCGCCGGGCGAGGACGCCATCGGCTCGTACGATCACCTGCTCACCAATCCGCCTTTCCGTCTGCCGAGCGACCGCGTTTCGCCCGACCCGTTGCGCGCCGCCGCCCTCAATGCGCCGAGCCCTGACTTTCTCGCGGGCTGGTTCCGGGCCTGCCTCTCGCTCCTGAGGGATGGCGGGCGCTTCGCGGCGATCCTGCCCCCGGCCGTCCTGCCGATCTGCCTTGAGGTTCTGTCCGGCCGCATCGGTGGACCGGCCCTGACGGCGATCCATGCCGGAGAGGGCGAGCCGGCGATGCGGCTCGTTGCGACCGGGCGCAAGGGATCCCGGGAGCCCCTGGTCTTTCTTCCGCCGCGTCATCTCTTCGACAGGGACATGACGGCGAGCGATTTCTCGCGCGCGGTGTCGGAGGGCGAGGCATTCTTCGGATGGCCGGACAGGAAGGGGCGGACGCACTAGAGCCTCGGACCCGATTTGAGAATCGGGTCCGAGGTTCCGGTTTCGTGCAGACGCATCGGATGGCCCGGAAACCGGGGCCACGTTTCGGTCCGATGCGGTCGACGGCGAGGGGCCGGTCGCCGGACCGGATCCCACGGGTCACACGATTGCGACCGCTTCCCGCGTTCCCGGGACTGCCGCGATCTTTGCGAAGCCGTGCGGCGACCATACATGCCGGGCGACGATGATATCCGCATGAAGGTGACTGTGCGCGTGGCCAATTTCTTGAAGACGTTCGTACCCAAGCGCTTCCGCAAGGAAGGCGTGGAAATTCCCGTGGTCCGATTGTCCGGTGCGATCATGGCCTCGGGCGGGATCGGCCGCCAGACCCTGTCGGTCGCGAGCGTCGCACCGCTTCTCGAACGGGCGTTTGCGCACAAGAGCGCACCCGCCGTCGCGATCGTCGTCAATTCGCCCGGTGGATCGCCGGTCCAGTCGCGGCTCATCCACAAGAGGATCCGCGATCTCGCCCACCAGAAGAAGAAGCGCGTCCTCGTCTTCGTCGAGGACGTGGCGGCGTCCGGCGGCTACATGATCGCCTGTGCGGGCGACGAGATCATGGTCGATCCCTCCTCGATCGTCGGCTCCATCGGCGTCGTCTCGGGCTCGTTCGGTTTCGTCGAGGCGATCGGCAAGCTCGGCATCGAGCGCCGGGTGCACACGGCCGGCAAGAACAAGGTGACCCTCGATCCGTTCCAGCCGGAAAAGCCGGAGGATGTGGAGCGGCTGAAAGCCCTGCAACTCGACGTGCACCAGACCTTCATCGACCTCGTGTGCGAACGGCGCGGCGGCAAGCTCGCCGAGAACGACGATCTCTTCACGGGCCTGTTCTGGTCCGGCCGGCAGGGGGTCGAACTCGGCCTCGTGGATCGGATCGGCGATCTTCACGGCACTCTTCGCGAACTCTATGGCGACAAGGTCCGCACGAAGCTCGTCGCCGCCAAGACCGGGCTGCTCGGCCGCGTCAGGCCCGGTATCGGACTTGCGGGTGAAGGTGCAGATCTCGGCACGAGCATCGGGGCCGGCGCGGTGTCGCAGGCGGGCTCGATCCTCGAGGAACGGGCGCTTTTCGCGCGCTACGGTCTTTGAAGCGGGGTGCTCGATCCTCGGCCGGCCCTTCGAGAACGGGCTGGCGGGCGAGGCGGCGGCGGGAGAGGTGAAACTTCCGTCATAATCCGCGCGACCAGCTTGCCGGACCCGCGCGCCGGGCGCATACTCTCCTTCCCATCGGAACCAGTGACGTGTTCGAATTCATGCCGCAGTTTCTCCTCCTCGGCCTTGTCGGGGCCGCCGCGCTCTACGGCTACAAGCAGATGAAGCGTGACGCCGAGCGCGTGTCCGAACGCAACCGGCGCGCCGAAGCGGAGGTGCGCACGGGCGCGCAGGGAACGCTGGTTCGCGGGTCCGACGGCATCTATCGGGTCAAGAAGGACTGATCCGGGACGGGTGCCGGAGCGTCGGCTCCCGATTTTGCCGGGCAGCCTCCGTTTCCCCTCTCCGATGCGGGCTTGCGCGCCGATGCGGCCGGGCCAGCCATCGGCGTTCCGCGAAGACGGATCGTGAAGGCCTGTCGTGCATCGCCTCCATGGACAGAGGGCGCCGCGCTTGACCATGCGCGCGCCTCCGTGGCAACTCGTCCGCGATCCCGGCGCATCGCGAGATGCCGCCCATCGCCGACGAAAGCCCGATCCCATGCATGACACGCCCCCTCACATGGACCCGCGCCGGTCGTTTCAGGCCCTGATCCTGACCCTGCATCGCTACTGGGCCGATTACGGCTGCGTCGTGCTTCAGCCCTACGACATGGAGGTCGGCGCCGGCACCTTCCATCCGGCGACGACGCTGCGCGCGCTCGGGCCGAAACCCTGGAACGCCGCTTATGTGCAGCCCTCGCGCCGGCCCAAGGACGGACGCTACGGCGAGAACCCCAACCGGCTCCAGCACTATTATCAGTATCAGGTGATCCTGAAGCCCAATCCCTCCAATCTGCAGGAACTCTACCTCGGCTCGCTGAAGGCGATCGGCGTCGATCCGCTTCTCCACGACATCCGCTTCGTCGAGGACGACTGGGAGAGCCCGACGCTCGGCGCCTGGGGGCTCGGATGGGAATGCTGGTGCGACGGAATGGAGGTCTCCCAGTTCACCTATTTCCAGCAGGTCTGCGGCATCGAATGCGCGCCGGTCGCCGGCGAGCTCACCTACGGTCTCGAACGCCTCGCGATGTATGTCCAGAACGTCGACAACGTCTACGACCTGAACTTCAACGGCCGCGAGGGCGAGGAGAAGGTGACCTATGGCGACGTCTTCCTACAGGCCGAACAGGAATATTCGCGCTACAATTTCGAGATGGCCGATACGGAGATCCTGCACCGGCATTTCGACGAGGCCGAGCGCCAGTGCGCCGCGATCCTCGCGGCCGGCGCGCCTTCGGTCGCCGGCAACGACAATGGCGGCGCGCAGGCGGCCTCCATGCTGCATCGCTGCGTCCTGCCCGCCTACGACCAGTGCATCAAGGCGTCCCACGCCTTCAATCTTCTGGATGCGCGCGGTGTGATCTCGGTCACCGAGCGCCAGAGCTACATCCTTCGGGTGCGCAATCTGGCGCGCCAGTGCGGCGAGGCTTTCCTGAAGACCGAGGCGGGCGGCGCGCGGCTCGCGGGCTGACCCGTGCCGCAAGGCGCGGCGGGGCGGCCGGCTTTCTTTCGGAACGATCGATCGGTGCTGCCCTTGTGCTATGAGAGTGGAGCGGCCGGCCATCGCGCCGGGCGCTGTCATTTGTTGACATAAACATATCTTTATGTGATTTCGTCTTCTGCTGACGAAAAGGATCGATCCATGTCCGAGACGACCGACGCCCTGTTCGGGCCGATGACCGAAGGGCGCAATCCGGCCGAAGCCGAGGCAGCCCTGCGCGCGGCCATGCAGGACCGCATTCTCGTTCTCGACGGAGCGATGGGCACGGAGATCCAGCTTCTGGGTCTCAGCGAGGACGACTTCCGGGGCCATCGCTTCGGCCAGTGCGAATGCCACCTACAGGGCAATAACGATCTCCTGAACCTCACGCAGCCCAAGCAGATCGAGGATATCCACTACAATTACGCCATTGCCGGCGCCGATATCCTCGAGACCAACACCTTTTCCTCCACCTCGATCGCCCAGGCCGATTACGGCATGGAGAGCGAGGTCTATGAGTTGAACCGGGACGGCGCGCGCCTCGCCCGCCGGGCCTGCCTGCGCGCCGAGGACAAGGACGGCAAGCGCCGGTTCGTCGCCGGCGCTCTCGGGCCGACGAACCGCACCGCCTCGATCTCGCCGGACGTCAACAATCCGGGCTTTCGCGCGACGAGCTTCGACGAATTGCGCATCGCCTATGGCGAGCAGCTGCGCGGCCTGATGGACGGCGGCATCGACCTCGTTCTCATCGAGACGATCTTCGATACGCTGAACGCCAAGGCGGCGATCTTCGCCTGCGAGGAGATCTTCGCGGAACGCGGCGTCCGTCTGCCCATCATGATCTCGGGCACCATCACCGATCTTTCGGGCCGCACCCTTTCCGGCCAGACGCCGACGGCCTTCTGGTATTCGGTGCGCCATGCCAAGCCGCTGACCATCGGCCTCAACTGCGCGCTCGGCGCCGAGGCGATGCACGACCATCTCGCCGAGATCGCGGGCGTCGCCGACACCTTCGTGTGCGCCTATCCCAATGCCGGTCTTCCGAACGAGTTCGGCGAATACGACCAGAGCCCCGAGGCCATGGGCGCGGAGGTCGAGAAGTTCGCCAGGGAAGGCCTCGTCAACATCGTCGGCGGCTGCTGCGGCTCGACCCCGGACCATATCGCGGCCGTCGCAAGGGCCGTGGCGAACTACGCCCCGCGCAAGCTGCCGCAGAAAGAGCCGCTGATGCGGCTGTCGGGCCTCGAACCCTTCACGCTCACCGCCGAGATCCCCTTCGTCAATGTCGGCGAGCGCACCAACGTCACCGGCTCGGCCCGCTTCCGCAAGCTGATCAAGGACGGCGACTACACCGCCGCCCTCGACGTCGCGCGCAGCCAGGTGGAGAACGGCGCGCAGGTCATCGACGTGAACATGGACGAGGGCCTGATCGATTCCCAGCAGGTGATGGTCGACTACCTGAACCTCGTCGCCTCCGAGCCCGACATCGCCAAGGTGCCGGTGATGATCGATTCCTCCAAGTTCGAGGTGATCGAGGCCGGCCTGAAATGCGTGCAGGGCAAGGCGATCGTGAACTCGATTTCCATGAAGGAAGGCGAGGATCTCTTCCGCAGGCAGGCCCGTCTCGTGCGCGATTACGGCGCGGCCGTCGTCGTCATGGCCTTCGACGAGAAGGGACAGGCCGACACCAAGGAGCGCAAGGTCGAGATCTGCACGCGGGCCTATCGCATCCTCGTCGACGAGGTCGGCTTTCCGCCCGAGGACATCATCTTCGACCCGAACGTCTTCGCGGTCGCGACGGGCATCGAGGAGCATGACAATTACGGCGTCGACTTCATCGAGGCGACCCGGGAGATCACCGCGACGCTGCCCCATGTGCACATTTCCGGCGGCGTCTCCAACCTTTCCTTCTCGTTCCGCGGCAACGAGCCGGTGCGCGAGGCGATGCACGCCGTGTTCCTCTACCACGCCATCCAGGCGGGCATGGACATGGGCATCGTCAATGCCGGCCAGCTGATCGTCTACGACGCGATCGATCCGGAGCTTCGCGAGGCCTGCGAGGACGTCGTCCTCAACCGCAAGCCGAAGAGCGGCGAGAGCGCCACGGAAAACCTTCTCGAGATCGCCGAGCGCTACAAGGGCCAGGGCGGCTCGAAGGGGCGCGAGAAGGACATGTCCTGGCGCGAGAAGCCGGTGAAGGAGCGCCTGTCCCACGCCCTCGTCAACGGCATCACGGAATTCATCGAGGAGGACACCGAGCTCGCCCGCCAGGAGGCGGACCGGCCGCTGCACGTCATCGAAGGCCCGCTGATGGACGGGATGAACATCGTCGGCGACCTCTTCGGCGCCGGCAAGATGTTCCTGCCCCAGGTGGTGAAGTCGGCCCGCGTGATGAAGCAGGCCGTCGCCTATCTCCTGCCCTACATGGAGGCGGAAAAGGACCGGGAAGGCGGACAGCGCAAGGCCAAGGGCAAGATCCTGATGGCGACGGTGAAGGGCGATGTCCACGACATCGGCAAGAACATCGTCGGCGTCGTCCTCGCCTGCAACAATTACGACGTGGTCGATATCGGCGTGATGGTCCCGGCGGCCAAGATCCTCGAGACCGCGCGGGCCGAGAAGGTCGACATCATCGGCCTGTCCGGCCTCATCACGCCATCGCTCGACGAGATGGTGAACGTGGCGGCCGAGATGGAGAAGCAGGGCTTCGACATCCCGCTCCTCATCGGCGGGGCGACGACGAGCCGCGTCCATACGGCGGTGAAGATCCACCCGGCCTATTCGCGCGGCCAGGCGATCCACGTCAACGACGCCTCGCGCGCGGTCGGCGTCGTCTCGGGGCTTCTGTCCGACGAGACGCGCGAGAGCGCGATCGCCAAGGTGCGTTCGGAATATGCCGAGGTCGCCGAGAAGCATATGCGCTCCGAGCGCGACAAGAAGCGTCTGGCGCTCAGCGATGCGCGCGCCAATGCCATGAAGATCGACTGGAGCGGCTACGAGCCGGTCAAGCCGAGCTTCATCGGCACGAAGGTGTTCCAGGACTGGGATCTCGCCGATCTCGCAAAGAGCTTCGACTGGACGCCGTTCTTCCAGTCCTGGGAGCTGAAGGGGCGCTATCCGGCCATTCTCGACGACGAGGCGCAGGGCGAGACCGCCCGCGCGCTGCACTCGGACGCGCAGGTGATGCTGAAGCGGATCATCGACGAGAAGTGGTTCACGCCGAAGGCCGTCATCGGCTTCTGGCCGGCCAACGCGGTTGGCGACGATATCCGCCTTTACAAGGACGAGACGCGCGGCGAGGAGCTCTCCACCTTCTACACCCTGCGCCAGCAGCTCGCCCGGCGCGGCGATCGTCCGAACCTCGCGCTGGCCGATTTCGTCGCGCCGAGGGACAGCGGCGTCGCGGACTATGTGGGCGGCTTCTGCGTGACCGCCGGCCTCGAAGAGGCCGAGATCGCCAGGCGCTACGAGGCGGGGAACGACGACTACAACGCGATCCTCGTCAAGGCGCTCGCCGACCGGTTCGCCGAAGCCTTCGCCGAACGCATGCATGCGGAAGTGCGCCGCACCTTCTGGGGCTATGCGCCGGACGAGGCCTTCTCCAACGAGGAGATGATCTCGGAAGCCTATGACGGCATCCGGCCGGCGCCGGGCTATCCGGCCCAGCCCGACCATACCGAGAAGGAAACGCTGTTCGAGCTTCTGGATGCCGAGGCCGAAATCGGCGTCAAGCTCACCGAGAGCTTCGCGATGTGGCCGAGTTCCTCGGTGTCCGGCCTTTATATCGGCCATCCGGAAGCGCACTATTTCGGTGTCGCCAAGGTGGAACGCGATCAGGTCGCCGATTACGCCCAGCGCAAGGGCATGCCGGTGGAAGCGGTGGAGCGGTGGCTCGGTCCGGTTCTGAACTACGTGCCGAGCAACAGCGCCGAGGACGCGGCGGGCGAGGCACGCGAGGCCGCCGAATAGGCATCATGACGGAACGCACCGTCGCCCGCTTCCCGGCTGAACCGTCGGGAGAGGGGGCGGCAAGCGATCCGGGACGGGAGACGAGCCGTGACCATCCAGCCCGGGGTCGAGATCGACCCGCGGCCGATCATCGAGGCGGTCCGCGCCGGCATGGAGGCCATCGTCGAGCTCGGTGCGAGCGGCGAGGTGGAGTTCAAGGACGACGAGTCCCCCGTCACCCGCGCCGACCGGGCCGCCGAGCAGGCGATCACCGCGATTCTCGAAGCCCGCTACACGCTGCCGATCATCGCCGAGGAGCGGTTTTCCGACGGGCGCGTTCCCGAGGTGGGCGATGTCTTCTTCCTCGTCGACCCTCTCGACGGAACGAAGAGCTACATCGCCGGAAAGCCGGACTATACGGTGAACATCGCCGTGATCGAGCGCGGCTTTCCCATCTTCGGCTGCGTCGGCGTGCCGGAAACCGGCGAGGTCTATTACGGCGGGCTGGGTCTCGCGCCCACTCTCGAGCGCGGCGACGAGACGATCGCGCTCGCCGCGAGCCCCGCGCCCGGGCCGATGCGTGCGCTGGTGAGCCGCAATCATCTGAGCAGCACGACCAAGGACTATCTCGACGCGCTCGATATCTCAGGGACGATCGCGATCGGGTCCTCGCTCAAGTTCTGCCTGATCGCCGAGGGCCGGGGCGACCTCTATCCGCGTTTCAGCCGCACCATGCAGTGGGATACGGCGGCGGGCGACGCGATCCTGCGCGCCGCCGGTGGGCTGACGGTTACCCCCTCCGGCGAGACCTTCGTCTACGGCCGCACCCGCCAGCGGCTGGAGGACATCTACGCCAACGGCTTCTTCATCGCGGTCGGCGATCCGGCGATCCTCGAGCGGCCCGGGATTCTACGCAGCACCTGAGCGCCGGCTCCACGGGACAACCGGGACCGGAAAATCGCGCCGACCGCCTTTCGGGACGCCATGCACCTGCCTATGATTATGGCTCCCGACTTATCACGACGGAGCCCATGACAGACCCGATGCCCCTGTTCGGCGACAGGCCGCAGCCGCTCGACGCCCGCTCGCGGGAGATCTTCAGGCTGATCGTCGAGAGCTATCTCGACCAGGGCGAGCCCGTGGGCTCGCGCATGCTGTCCAAGCTTCTGACGACCTCGCTCTCGCCGGCTTCCGTCCGCAACGTGATGAGCGATCTGGAATCCCTCGGCCTCATCTACTCGCCCCATGTCAGCGCCGGGCGCATGCCGACCGAACTCGGCCTTCGCTTCTTCGTCGATGCCTTTCTCGAAGTCGGCGATCTCGGATCGTCCGAGCGCGAGGAGATCGAGGAAAAGGTGCGCATGGCCGGCGACGGGCGCCCGGTCGATGCGCTTCTGACGGAGGCGAGCCAGCTTCTGTCCGGCCTGTCGCGAGGCGCCGGCATCGTCCTGGCCGCGACCTCCAATCTGCGCCTCAAGCATATCGAGTTCATTCGCCTCGAGCCGACGCGGGCGCTCGCGGTTCTCGTCGGCACGGATGGCGAGGTCGAGAACCGGCTCTTCGACCTTCCGGCGGGGGTGACGCACTCCCAGCTGACCGAGGCCGGCAATTTCCTCAACGCCCATGTGGCGGGGCGAACGCTGCGCGAGGCGCGCGCGCGCCTCGACGCCTTGAAGAGCGAGACCAATGCGGCGCTCGACGTTCTGTCGCGCCAGCTCGTCGAACAGGGGCTCGCGGTCTGGTCCGGGGCCGAAGGCGGGCAGCCGGCGCGCCTCATCGTGCGCGGCCGCGCCAACCTTCTCGAAAACGTCACGGCGGCGGAGGATATCGAGCGCCTGCGCATGCTCTTCGACGATCTGGAGACGAAGAGCGGCATGATCGAACTCCTGGGCCTTGCCGAAAAGGGCGACGGCGTCCGCATCTTCATCGGCAAGGAGAACAACCTGTTCTCGCTCTCCGGCTCCTCGCTGGTGGTCGCACCGTATGAACGCGCTTCGGTCGGCGGCGGGCCGGAACAGATCATCGGGGCAGTCGGCGTCATCGGTCCGACGCGCCTCAACTACCGGCGCATCGTGCCCATGGTCGACTATACGGCCCGCCTCGTCTCCCGGCTTCTGTCGCGCAGCTGAACTTCGAACTCGGGCACGGCCGCAATCGAGGCTTGATTTTCCCGCCCACGGCTTCGATATGCGCGGACAGAACCGACAGACGCGAGTGACGGCCGGTCGCGAACGCCCGAACAAGGGTCGATCGCGGAAGCGGACGTCGCGTCGCCAGACCCGTGAGAGAAGGTGAGTCCCGCATGATGAGCGAAACCGGAAGAAGCGAATTCGCGAACCTCGATGGCGAGGACGACGAGCGGATGGCTTTCGAGGACGCGGCCGAGAGCGAGGCGGGAGACGAGCGGGCCGAGGCCCTCGAGGCGCGGATCGTCGAACTCGAGACCGAGAACAGCGACGTCAAGGATCGCCTCCTTCGGCTCGCCGCCGACATGGAGAATCTTCGCCGCCGCACCGAGCGCGAGGTGAAGGATGCCCGCAGCTATGCGGTGACGAACTTTGCCCGCGAGATCCTGTCGGTCGCCGACAATCTGCGCCGTGCCGTGGATGCCGTTCCCGACGAGGCCCGCTCGGGCGGCGACAAGACGGTCGCCTCGCTGATCGAGGGCGTCGAGATGACCGAGCGCGGTCTTCAGGCCTCGCTGGAGAAGCACGGCGTGAGGAAGCTCGATCCGGAAGGCCAGCGCTTCGATCCGAACTTCCACCAGGCCATGTTCGAGGTGCCCAATCCGGACGTGCCGAACAATACGGTCGTTCAGGTGGTGCAGGCGGGCTACGCGATCGGCGAGCGCGTGCTGCGTCCGGCCATGGTGGGCGTGTCGAAGGGCGGGCCCAAGCAGTCCGCGCCGAGGCCCGATGCCGCCACGCAGCCGGAGGGCGAGGAGAGCCGCGACGGCGCCAGCCAAGGGTAACGCCCAGCCCCGAGGCCGTTGCGATACGAGGCCGGCTTGCGAGCAGGGCCTTGAGACGAAGAGTGTTCGACGCCGATCGCGGTTGGTACCCGCGATCGGCGTTTTTGCGTTTCAGCCCGTCTTTCTCTCGCCCGATGCCGCACCCATCCCGTTGGCGGTGGCCGCATCGACGCCCGTGCCGTCCCGGTCCGCCCCCTTCAGGAGATTGGCGCAGATCGCGATCGCGGTGCAGATGACCGCGAGAGCCATGAACACCGTCGCAAATCCGTAGGCTGCCGCGACGAGGCCGACGGCCGCCGGCGCGACGAGGCCGCCGGAATAGGCGATGGCCGAGGCGATGGAGATGCTCGTCCCGTCGGCAAGGCCCCTGACGTTTCCGGCGGCCGAGAAGGCGATCGGCACCACGTTCGAAAGCCCGATCCCGAGCAGGAAGAAGCCGAAAAGCGCCGTTCCGAGCCCTTGCGCCAGCGCCAGGACGAGGAGCCCCGCGAGCGCGAAGCCGAGGGAAAGCCGGACCGTGCGCACCGCGCCGAAGCGCTCGCGAATGCCGTCTCCGAAGAAGCGGAAGAAGGCCATGGTGAACGAGAAGGCGGCGAAGCCGAAGCCGGAGGCCGCGACCGAGACCGCGAGCTCGTCGCGCAGGAACACGGCGCTCCAGTCGATGACGACGCCTTCCTGAACGAAGCCGGCGAGCGCGATCACCCCGATCGCCACGCTGAGGAGAAGCGGCGTCCGATGCTCGCGCAGGAGGCTCGCGAGAGGCGGACGGGCCGCGTCCGTCTTCGGCCGGAACGCCGGACGGTCGTCGATGAGGCGAGGCGCGAGCAAAGCGAGACCCAGAAGCACGAGGACCGCGACGATCGCCAGATGGCCGAGCGAGCCGACCGCGTCGATCAAGAGGCCGCCGGCGCCCGCACCGGCAAGGGCGCCGAGCGACCAGAAGCCGTGACAGGAGGACATGATCGCACGGTCGAGCGCGCGCTCGACGGAGACCGCGCTGGCATTGATCGCCACATCCATTCCCCCGAGCCCCATGCCGAAGAAGAAGATCGCGGCGACCGAGAGCGCGGGAAGAGGGGAGAGCGCCAGAGCGAGGAGGGACGCTGCGAGGAGAAGCTGGGTGAGGATCAGGGCCGGGCGCGAGCCGAGACGCGCGATCATCGTGCCGATGATCGGCATCGCCGCGACCGCGCCGAGGCCGAAGACCAGGATCATGAACCCGTAGGTCGCAGGCGAGAGCCCGAGGGACGCGCCGATGATCGGCACCTCCGGTGTCCAGCTGCCGAGGGCGAAGCCGTTCACGAAGAAGGCGAGACTGACGGCGAAACGGCTCTTCGGCCAGAAGGATTGGGAACTCGGCAGGGCAGGGGGCATCGGCATATCCGTCACGTACGGGGTCTTACCGCCGAGGCGGCGGTCAGGTCTGATCGTCCGCCCATTCCGTTATCCGACCGGGCCCTCGATGACCATTGCCACCGATCATATCCGCGCGAGCGTACGGATCGGGGACCGACCTCGCGGGAGGAGAGGAGATTATGGGAGGGGAGAGGGGAGAGGGGAGAGGGGAGAGAAGCGGAGGGGAGGGGGCTGGAGGGATGTGACGGCCGTGTTTCAACCGCATGTCATCCGCGTGTCGTTACACTTGATTGTTTTTCAACCACTTGCCTTGGTTTGCGGTAATTTTGGGCTATGTGTTTTTTCTTGTTTTTTCCGGTTGACGGCTTTGGTTGGCTCCGCCTATAAGCCGCTCATCGACGGAGCAGGCGCCGCCGGCGAGTTCTTCAACTCGCTCTGGTGCCGGCTTCGAGGCTCCCCCGGGGTTCCGGGGCGTCCGGGTTCCTTGGGGGTCTGGACGGGTGGTTCGGATGATTTCGAGCGGACGGGTCTTGAAGCTCTTGTGACGTTTATCTACATAGGCGAAGCTGTTCGCCAGTCCGGTTCACGCCGGGTTGGGCCGGACGGTTTTTCCATCGGATGGGTGAGGGGCTTCGGTCCTGATCTGATATCCGGCGCAGGAGTTTCGACCTCTGCGTGATCTTTGACAAGTTGGTTATGAGATTTTGAGAAGAAAGAGAGACGTGGGCGGCGTTTATGCGGCTCCCGGCTTTGGTCTGGCTACCTTTGGCTGGACTGATGACCGGGGAGATGTTTTG